>NZ_FNEO01000010.1 GCF_900100165.1 Flavobacterium glycines | reverse complement strand
TACAAATCCAAAGAAAAATGGACTGATATCCAAAAAGAAAGAGCTCAAATACTCTTTGAACTATATCCTGAAATAAAAACAGCTTATAATTTATCCCAGCAATTGAGGAGCATCTATAATAACAAAAGTGATAAAAATGTAGCTATGCTTAAATTAGCACATTGGTATAAAAAGGTAGAAGAATCAGGATTTAAGAACTTCAATATACTACTCAATACTATAACCCTGAATTATCAATCAATCCTGAATTATTTTGATAATCGAAGCACAAATGCTTCGGCTGAATCTTTCAATGCTAAAATAAAAGCTTTTAGAAGTCAGTTTAGAGGAGTCAGAAAAATTGTTTTTTTTTCTATTTAGATTATCTAACCTTTTTGGATAATCCCCAACTTTTGTACCTGATCCAAAACTACTCTTATATATGTATCGAATTTATTTAATTGAAAAGCATAAAAAAAACCTGTCTCATTCAGAACGAGACAGGCTGTATGGTTTAAACTAACTCTGTTTACTATATTATTTAATAGAAAACTTAAAAGTAGTTTTAGTTTTATAGTTTTCTCCCGGGTTTAAAACCGTAGTTGGGAAAGTTTTTTGGACTTAAAAAAACACAACAGTAAAAAAAAAAAAAAAGCCTTCTTAAAAAGAAGGTTTTTTAATATCTAAAAATTGCCTAATTACAATTTATTAACAAACTTAGTTAATTTAGATTTCAAGTTAGAAGCCTTGTTAGAATGAATAACATTCTTTTTAGCTAACTTATCAATCATAGAGATTACATTTGACAATTTAGCAACAGCATCTACTTTATCAGTCGCTAAACGAAGTGCTTTAATAGCATTACGTGTAGTTTTATGTTGGTATCTATTTAATACTCTTTTTTTCTCGTTGCTTCTAATTCTTTTTAAAGCTGACTTATGATTTGCCATTTTAATTTTTTTTTAATTGTAATAATTATTTTAAATTATTAGTTTAAAAAGAAAAACCTCCCACAACCACATAAAAAAACGCAATCACTTTGGTTTTAACTAATAAAACAAACATCAGAGACACTTAACATTTGTTTCATAAAACTATTTCACAACTAATTTAGTAGTCCGTAGGGGAATCGAACCCCTGTTACCAGGATGAAAACCTGGCGTCCTAACCCCTAGACGAACGGACCATTATCCCTCTAAGAAAGTTAAGAATCTAATTCAAGATTAACTTTGTAGTCCGTGGGGGAATCGAACCCCCCTTACCAGGATGAAAACCTGGCGTCCTAACCGATAGACGAACGGACCAAATCCCTTATAATTTTTATGAACAATATTTCAATTCTTTGTAGTCCGTGGGGGAATCGAACCCCCCTTACCAGGATGAAAACCTGGCGTCCTAACCGATAGACGAACGGACCATTGCGTTACATATCACAGTGCGTTTCTGTATTGCGGTTGCAAAGATACAACTGTTTTTTAATTCCGCAAGAGCTGATGCAAAAAAAATATTTTTTTTTAATATGCCTTCGCAAAAAACACTCTTCTATTTGACATTTTCCCAGTAAACACACAGCTTCCCGCCTCTTCTACACCATCCAAAGGAATACATCTGATAGTTGCTTTCGTCAACTCTTTAATTTTCTCTTCAGTCTCAGCCGTACCATCCCAATGAGCTGATACAAAGCCTCCTTTGTTTTCCAAAACATCTTTAAACTCTTCAAAACTATTTACCTCGGTAATATGACTTTCTCTGTAATTTAATGCCTTGTTAAACAAATCTTCCTGAATTTGACCTAATAAATCACTTATAAATGTCGCAATTCCTTCTTTAGACTTCACTTCTTTTGTCAAAGTGTCTCTTCTTGCCACCTCATAAGTTCCATTTTCAAGATCTTTTGGACCAACAGCAATTCGTACAGGAACTCCTTTTAACTCCCACTCAGCAAATTTAAACCCTGGTTTTTGCGTAGTTCTGTCATCAAATTTAACCGAAATACGAAGTTTTCGTAAATCAGCAATCAACTTCTCTACTTCCTGCATTATTTGCGCTAATTGCTCATCTGTTTTATATATAGGAACAATCACTACTTGTATTGGAGCTAAATTAGGAGGCAATACCAATCCCTGGTCATCCGAATGCGTCATTACTAAAGCCCCCATCAATCGGGTAGAAACTCCCCACGAAGTCCCCCACACATATTCCTGTTTTCCTTCGGCATTAGCAAATTTCACATCAAAAGCTTCCGCAAAATTTTGTCCTAAAAAGTGAGATGTCCCTGCCTGAAGCGCTTTTCCATCCTGCATCAAAGCCTCAATACAATAAGTTTCCTCAGCACCGGCAAAACGCTCTGTTTCTGTTTTCAACCCCTTAACAACAGGAATTGCCATAAAATTCTGAACAAAATCAGCATATACACTCATCATTTTCTCTGATTCCTCTATAGCCTCTTTTCTTGTAGCATGAGCAGTGTGACCTTCCTGCCATAAAAACTCAGCTGTTCTTAAAAACAAACGCGTACGCATTTCCCAACGAACCACATTAGCCCATTGATTAATCAATAAAGGTAAATCTCTATAAGACTGCACCCAACCTTTATAAGTAGACCAAATAATTGCTTCACTTGTAGGACGAACTATAAGCTCTTCCTCTAACTTAGCATTTGGATCCACAATTAATTTTCCTGGTTTATCAGGATCATTTTTTAATCTGTAATGTGTCACTACAGCACATTCTTTCGCAAAACCTTCGGCATTTTTTTCCTCGGCTTCAAACATACTTTTAGGAACAAATAATGGAAAATAAGCATTTTGATGTCCTGTCTCTTTAAACATCCTGTCTAATTCAGCTTGCATTTTTTCCCAAATAGCATAACCGTAAGGTTTGATAACCATACAGCCTCTAACTCCTGAATTTTCGGCTAAATCAGCTTTTACAACCAGCTCATTATACCATTTCGAATAATCTTCTGATCGTGTAGTAAGGTTCTTACTCATATTGAATATTTTGGCACAAATTTTGTTTTATATTATTTAACTAAATAGTTTGGCAAAACTAACTATTTTTGTAATGTGCAACAATAAAAAACCCAACAGATATGAAAACTAATATTTTTTCATCCCAAAAAGCGCCTAATTTTCTTTACCTTGGATTACTAAGCCTTTTCATGGTTTCTTGTGGTTCTTTTCAAAATAGCTCTTATTATGAAAATGACGGAATTTATTCTACTTCTAACAACAGATATGCAGAACAAAATACTCCATCAGGCAATTATTATAAAGATTATTTTAATTCACTGCAAAAAGACAATCAATCACCTGAAGTATTCACTGATATAGACAGTTACAGCGATTTAGACTCCAAAGACAACAACTCATACTCCAGCTATGGTGACTGGGGAAATAACTACACCAAAGCAGACATTAATATCTACCCTAATTATTGGGGATTAAATTATGGATTTGGATATTCAGGATGGGGTTATCCTTATTCTTATGGTTGGGGCTTGAACAGCTGGGGCTTTAATTATGGCTTTGGATGGAATAATTGGGGATATAATTATTATCCTTACTATAATAGTTATTGGAACTATCCATATTACGGATACAACAATTATTATTACTACGGAAACAACAACTACGGAAACCGCAGAAACTACTCTTATAACCCAAGCCGAAGAGGATCAACAACCTCATACTCAAACTACAGCAATTACTCTTCTCCAACAAGAAATTACACACCAACAAGAAACTACTCTACCAGCAGCAGAACTCCTGTATTCACAAACTCGAGAACATATAACAATTCCAGCAACACCCAATCAACCACTAACAGAAGAAGTAGTTCTCAATATCAAAACAATGACAACCAACAAAGCAGAACTTATTCAAGAAGCGAAAGCTACACTCCTTCAAGATCCTACAGCAGTCCTTCATATGGCGGTGAAAGCAGTGGCCGATCTTATGGTGGTGGCGGAAACAGCGGCGGCGGCGGTGGCTCAAGATCAGCCGGAGGAAGCAGAAGATAAAACAGCGACTTAAAACTAAAAAATACTACGATGAAAAAATACATATTATTATTTCTGTCAGGCCTTGCATTCAACTCAGTACAATCACAAGAGATTACTGATGCAGTCCGATTTAGTCAGGAAAACCTAAACGGAACTGCTCGATTTAGAGCCATGAGTGGAGCATTTGGTGCGTTAGGAGGCGATTTATCATCCTTAAATGTCAACCCTGCAGGTTCAGCAATATTTGCAAACAATCAAATGGGCATAACAGCCAGCAATACCACAACCAAAAATAATTCCAACTATTTTGGCTCGAGAAATACAGAAAACAACAATTCTTTCGACTTCAACCAAGCCGGATTAGTATTTGTTTTCAAAAACAACAACAGAAACAACGAGGGATGGAATAAATTTTCCTTAGCTATAAACTACGACAATAAAAACAACTTCGACAACACTATTGGCTCTTTCGGTATCAACCCCACTACTTCAATTGGGGATTATTTTGTGGCGTATGCCAACGGCATTCCTTTAAATAGTTTTGTAAATGCTAATTATGGTAATCTAGACTATGCTTCTCAACAAGCTTATTTAGGCTTTAATGCCTATATAATTGATCCGGCAAACAACGACCCAAACCCGAACGAATACATCTCTAATATAGCTGAGGGAGGCAATTATTACCAAGAAAACACCATTATTACTAATGGATATAACGGAAAATTATCCTTTAACGCAGCCGCCGCCTGTAATGATAAAGTTTACCTTGGTATCAACTTAAACTCACACTTTGTTGACTACACCCAATCATCCGTCTTTTATGAAGACAATAACAACCCATTACCAACAGCTCCTGACAGCTACAGAGTAAACAAAGTACAATTCAACAATGATTTATATACTTACGGTTCCGGTTTTTCATTTCAACTTGGAGTAATTGGAAAAATAACCCCTGAAGCTCGAATAGGTCTTGCTTACGAATCTCCAACCTGGTACAAATTAAATGATGAACTTACTCAAAGATTAGTTGCCGTAAGCGCTAATACTTCCGGAGAACTAGATCCAGAAGTAATTGACAAAAAAATCACTAATGTTTATGCCCCTTATAAATTACAGACTCCCGGAAAAATAACCGGAAGTTTCGCTTATGTATTTGGAAAAAAAGGATTGATAAATATTGACTATAGTCGTAAAAATTACAGCAATACCAGATTCATACCGGAATACGATTCTTACTATCAAGGCTTAAACAATAGCATGAGTCAAATTCTAAACAAAACAAACGAAGTAAGAATAGGTGCTGAATATAAGATTGAAAGACTTAGTCTAAGAGGCGGATATCGTTTTGAAGAAAGTCCATACAACAACAAATCAATTATAAGTGACTTAAATAGTTTTTCAGCTGGTTTAGGATATAATTTTGGAGGAACAAAACTAGATTTAGCTTATGCTCATTCAAACAGAAATTCGCAACAACAATTCTTCACTAAAGGTTTGACAGACGGAGCCAAGATTAATACCATCACTAACACTGTTTCCTTAACAGTGTTATTTGAATTATAATTACTAAAAAACAATTAAAACAGCCGTCTTGTCTTTTTAAAAACAAGACGGTTATTTTTTTTAGTCGTAATAAAGCCCAAATCCTATCTTTTTTTCTTCGGGAGATAATCCTGAACAATACACAAATAGCTTTATAAAAAAATAGTTAAATGGCAACAATCCCGATAGCTATCGGGACAATTTGAATAAAAAAACGTAATTTTGCCATCCAATTTACAAATCTATGAGAACTAAGTCTTTAAAAAAGAACAAAATAAATGTTATTACCCTGGGGTGTTCAAAAAACATATACGATAGCGAGGTCTTGATGGGACAGCTTCGTGCCAATGGAAAAGAGGTCGAACACGAAGCCCCTGTTGAACGAGAAGGAAATATTATCGTAATTAATACTTGTGGATTTATTGATAATGCAAAAGCGGAATCGGTAAATATGATATTGGAATATGCTGACAAAAAAGAAAAAGGCTTAGTTGACAAAGTTTTTGTAACCGGCTGCTTATCGGAAAGATACCGACCAGATTTAGAAAAAGAAATTCCTAATATAGATCAGTTTTTTGGAACTACCGAATTACCGCAATTGCTAAAAGCTTTAGGTGCCGATTACAAACATGAATTATTAGGTGAAAGACTTACTACAACACCTAAAAACTATGCTTATTTAAAAATTGCCGAAGGTTGTGACAGACCATGTAGTTTTTGCGCTATTCCTATTATGCGTGGAAAACATGTTTCGCAACCTATTGAAAAATTAGTAAAAGAAGCCGAAGGTTTAGCTCGTGACGGAGTGAAAGAACTGATTTTGATTGCTCAGGACCTTACTTATTATGGTCTTGATATCTATAAAAAAAGAAATCTGGCCGAATTACTGGAAGCATTAGCTAAAGTAGAAGGTATCGAATGGATTCGTTTACATTATGCCTTCCCAACTGGTTTCCCAATGGATGTTTTAGAATTAATGAAACGCGAACCTAAAATTTGTAATTACATTGATATTCCTTTACAGCATATTTCGGATTCTATTTTAAAATCAATGCGCCGCGGAACTACTCAGGCTAAAACCACTCAATTATTAAAAGATTTCAGAGCAGCCGTGCCCGGAATGGCAATCCGTACCACTTTAATTGTCGGTTATCCGGGAGAAACTCAGGAAGATTTCGAAATTTTGAAAGATTTTGTTCAGGAAATGAAGTTTGACCGTTTGGGATGTTTTGCTTATTCTCACGAAGAAAACACTCATGCTTATTTACTGGAAGACGATGTTCCTGACGATGTAAAACAAGCCCGTGCCAATGAAATTATGGAATTACAATCTCAAATTTCATGGGATTTGAATCAGGAAAAAATCGGACAGGTATTTAAATGCATCATAGACAGAAAAGAAGGCGGACATTTTGTAGGTCGTACCGAATTTGATAGTCCTGATGTGGATAATGAAGTATTGATTGATGCTTCTAAATTTTACCTTAAAACAGGAGATTTTGCAATGATTAAAATTATCGATGCAACCGAATTCGACTTATACGGAGAACCTGCATAAAATAAATTCTTAGCTTTTTTTTAAAAAACAATTAACATGAACAAGACACTTTTTTTCTTTGTAATAGCGTTAATACTACTATCTTTCAACACAGTTTCTGCCCAATACGGATATGGAAACGGATACGGCTACGGCGGTTACGGAATGGGAAGAAACAGCATGAGTCAAATGAGTCAACCCGACACAAAGCCAAAAGAAATCCCCGTAGAAGTAACTGTAGGCAAGATTATGGAGAAATTAAAACCGGAATTAAATCTTGACGAATTACAAACTATTGCAATTGCAAATGTATATACCGACATTATCAAATCGCAAACAGCAATAATGAAAGATGAAAAGCTAAGTCAACAACAAAAGTCTGATGAAATTAAGGCGCTTTTTGAAGTTAACGAACGAAAAGTCAACGAATATCTAAACGAAGAACAGAGACAAAAATATAAAGCACTCAAAGAAGAGCGCGGAAAAGACAAAAAAGATAAAAAGAAAAAGAAGAAGGAAGACGAATAGTTTTCCTTTTTTAATAAAAAAACATCGCAATGAACAAACATCTCAGTTATATCATCCCGGCCATTATTATTTCTTCATGTTCTACTAATCCGTACAAAAAGAGTGAGAAAGAATACGATAACAAATTAAAAACTTTTAAAGAACAAATATCTAATAAAGAACCCGAGCCGCTACCTATTGTAAGCAAAGTAACTATAAACATTGACAGTGTGTATTCTAAACAACTATACACTTTTAAAGACAGTATTTTCAAAGTAGGTTCTACTAAATTAGAGAATGGAATTCATACAGAATGGATAAGTACAGTAAATTTCAATCTTCGAAAACCTAATTTTATCATCATTCATCATACAGCACAAGATTCTATCCAACAAACAACTAAGACTTTTACAAAAACAAGCTCTCAGGTAAGTGCCCATTACGTAATTGCTGATGATGGACATGTGGTACAAATGCTAAATGATTATTTACGCGCCTGGCATGCAGGAATAAGTTCATGGGGAAAAAACACAGATATTAATTCCTCTTCTATAGGAATCGAATTAGACAATAACGGCCGCGAACCTTTTTCTGAAGCTCAAATTACCAGTCTAATGGCTTTGTTAAGCAAATTAAAGAAAGACTACAACATCCCTACTCAAAACATCATTGGACATTCAGACATTGCGCCCAGTCGAAAAAAGGACCCTAGTGCTTTGTTTCCTTGGAAAACACTAGCCGAAAATGGTTTTGGAATTTGGAAAGATGACATACTTCCACTTGCCCCACTTGATTTTAATCCTGAATTAGCATTACAAATCATCGGTTATAATACTAAAAATTTAAATGCCGCTATAGTTGCTTTCAAATTACATTATATGCCTGAAGAAACCAATGCTATTTTAGACCAAAATACCATAAACACTATTTATTCTATTTATTTAAAACAATAGTATTATATCATTTACAAAAAAAAGCGCTTTCGATTTTTCATGAAGCGCTTTTCTTTTTAAGACTAATTGATAAAAAAACTGCCAAGACACAATCGAATTGTATCTTGGCAGTAAAAAAAAAATTATCACTTATTAAATTTAGAATTTTGACAATTCTTAGAATCCATAAACCACACCTACTGTAAATTGAGAAGCAGATTTTGTTGGCATTAAATCAGAATCAACAAACATATCATCTTTAGCAGAATCTAATCTAAATTCAGGAATAATTGTTAAGCCACCTACTTTATAATTAGCTGACAAAGTGAATGCCGTTACAGAAGAATCTGCTAAATACAAATCTTTAAAATCAAAATATTCAGCACGTAATCCCAAAGAAAAGCTATCATTTACAGCTACTGATGGATATAATGCAACTCCTGTATAATCATACCCTAAAGCATTTCCATGTTTAAAATCAGCAGCATTCAAACCTAATTTGAATTTGTCAGTCAATTGGAAACTAGCTGTTAAATCAATTATAGTTCCAGACTCTGACCCATCCATAAAGTTAAGATAAGTACTTATTTTTTCTGTTGGAGCAAAAGACAATTGAGCACCTATTGTACTTAATCCCTTTATAGAATTAGCTTTGTAATTATTCCAGGTATCATTGAAAGCACCAACCATAATACCTACTTTATCAGAAATAGCATAATTAGCTTTTACCCCGGCATTTTGGAATGGTCCATTAGTAAACAAATATGAAGTTGAATAATGGAAATTTGCCAACGGAGAAATCACCTCATAACCTACAAATGTTCCCATATAACCGGCAGTGAAACTTAATTTATCTGTAGCTGCATAAGTAGCATACAAATTTTGGATATGGAATGAATTTGCTTCATTAGAAGAAACCCCGTCTCCATTTGGAATTGATTGATACTGTCCTCTAGGACCAAAAGAAACTTCACCCACGAAAGAAGTTTTGCCTGTAGTTTTTTTCAAAGCAATATCAATCATCCCTAAAGACACTGAATTCTGATCTGTAGCAAAACTAGTTGGAATATTTGCTGTTTTAGCAAAATCATATTTATAGTAAACATCTGCAGAACCTGAAATTTCTAATGGAGTGTCTTGTGCAAATGTCATGCTTCCTGTCAGCGCTAGAGCTAAAATAAAAATTACTTTTTTCATGTTTAATTTTGTTTTGGTTATTTAAATTATTTTCATTCAAAAGGCGATATTAACATATTATCATCAGTTTTTAATACATTTTTAACTCCTTTGTTGAAGCAAATTTATCAACTTTAAACTTTAGAGAATCGAAAAAATATAACTTTTTATCAATTTTCACGCAGAATTATCAAAAAGCACTATTCATTTGAAAAAAAATGATTTTTTTTTATTTTTCAATACCAAAAAAGGAATTATCCTCACATCAAAAAAACAAAACACCCATTAAAAAACACACTTAAAAACAAAAAACAAGCACAAAAAAGACAAAAACAAACTTAAAAACATTAAAAAAACACAAACACCCCTTAAAAAAATAGGGGTATTAATCAAAAACATATTTTTTTTAAAATATAAATAATTCAAAAAAGTACAAATAAGCAAAACAAAAAGCCTCCATTTAGGAGGCTTTCAATTATAAATTATCTAAGTCAGTATCTATCTGTAAATAAGAAGACGAATATTAAACTCATTTAGCTACAACACTAAAAGCCCAAATTCGCGTAAAGTTTTTATTGGTTTAGAATGCCAAAACAATTCAAAATCTTCTAAATTGCATTCAAAGTCGGCTTTTACTTCCTGAAAAGTATAAGTTTTAGTATTTGCAACAGCAATCTTTTGAAGTATTGCCACTAACCATTCCCCTTCTGCTTTAGCGGTTTGAATCGTAAAACTTTCTTTTTTATCATGAAAAGTCAAACTCATCATTTCCCAGGAACGACCTTTCTTCGTTTTAGTAAAACTTTCGAATGAAGGTTTTCCACCAATCCAAACTACTTTTGCATTGGGTTTTGTATTAAAATCAACATCTGACTCTAAAGCATTAAAAATAAAATCGGGATGAATTTTTGTTTTCGGAATTTTAAAATCAAACCATTCCTGCAAATCAAAATCAAAGCAGATACCGTGCATGTAATTAAAGAGTGATTTTTTCAACCCAAAACTAAACTTATCATGATCAATCCCTGTTTTATCCTTATAATTAATATCATTATTGGCAAAAACCACCCCTAACCCCTCCAGAGGAGGGGAAGTTGGAACAACTCCGAATTTCTCAGGATACAATCCCACAGGACTATGCGCCGTCATGGCAAACTGATGCCAAAATCCCGATTGCAGAATTCCGGCTTCAAACAACTGACGTACCATTTCGAGGCTATCAATGGTTTCCTGTACTGTTTGCGTTGGATAACCATACATTAAATAAGCATGCACCATAATTCCGGCCTGGGTAAAATTGCGCGTTACCCTTGCCACCTGCTCTACCGTTACCCCTTTATCAATTAATTTCAATAATCTATCCGAAGCTACTTCAAGACCTCCCGAAACAGCAATACAGCCCGAAGCTTTTAATAAAAGACACAAATCCTGTGTGAAACTTTTTTCAAATCGAATATTGGTCCACCAGGTAACAGACAATTTTCTTCGAAGAATCTCCAATGCCAAAGCCCGCATTAAAGCAGGCGGAGCTGCTTCGTCAACAAAATGAAAACCGTTTTGTCCTGTTTGCGCAATCAATTCTTCGATACGATCACAAAGTAAACTTACAGCTACAGGTTCGTAAATCTTAATATAATCTAATGAAATATCACAAAAAGTACATTTACCCCAATAGCATCCGTGCGCCATGGTGAGCTTATTCCAACGTCCGTCACTCCACATTCGATGCATCGGATTGACAATTTCAATAACCGAAATGTATTTATCCAAAGGCAAATCGGAATAATCCGGAGTTCCTACCTGAAATTGCTTGTAATCTGATTTTGTGGAATTGTTTTTATAAACTACTGCTCCATTTTCTAAAAGAAAAGTTCTTTTAAATAAATTGTAATCAGGATTTTCTACATTCGAAATTAATTCTTCAATAGGAACTTCACCATCATCCAAAGTAATAAAATCAAAAAACTCAAAAACACGGGCATCCGAAAGCGAACGCAATTCGGTATTAGGAAAACCACCTCCCATTGAAATTTTAATTTCAGGATAATGTTGTTTTACCCATTGTGCGCAACGAAATGCACTATATAAATTCCCCGGAAAAGGAACTGAAATCAAAAAAAATGTAGGTTCAATAGTTTCAATTCTTTCTTTTAAAATCGAAAAAAGAATATTATCAATATAAGTTAGTTCCTGTTGCAAAGCCTCATATAATTCATCAAAGGAATTGGCACTTCGCCCCAAACGTTCGGCATAGCGGCTGAAACCAAAATTTGAATCAACACATTCCACAATAAAATCGGAAATATCTTCAAGATATAAAGTAGCTAAGTGTTTCGCCTTATCCTGCGTGCCCATCGTACCAAATGCCCAATCCAATTCTTCTAATTGAGCAAAACGGGATGCTTCCGGTAAATAATTTTCCTGACAAATTTGTAATGCCAAGGTTGGATTCTTCCCCTGTAAAAAAGCAATTACCGAATCAATCGTTTTAATATACTCGTCCTGCAAAGCAAAGATTCGTTTGCAATTGTCTGATATTGGTTGGCAATTGCCGGTCTGAAACAAATCAGTTAATCCTTCTTTCGAAAATAATTTCAAAATCACCTCAATTCCTAAATCTGCCTGAACTGCTTCTACATTTATTGTATTGAGAAAACCTTTAATATAAGCTGTTGCCGGATACGGCGTATTCAGTTGGGTAAATGGCGGAGTAACAAGAAAGAGTTTTGTTTTCAAAAGGAAATTATTTTGTGCAAAAATAGGGGTTATTTAGAGACTTTTGGTTAAAACCTCTTCAAGGGAATTGTTTCTCTTTTTCACACCCAACTTTACCTCTGTTTTGTAGATATTTGATTACATTTGCAATATGCAAAATCTTATTTATGAAGCGAATTTTACTTCTTTTTATTTTATTACATCAATATACTTTTATTTTTTCTCAAAAAATAAATTCAGAAACGATCAATAAATTTTTATTTGAGGATAAAAATGGCCATTTAATACAAGATTTAGAAAAGCAAAAACAATTTTTTAAAATTCGGGAAGAAAAAAAGAAAGCAGAAATTCTGAATTTGAAAAAAATAAATCTGAGTTCAAAAAATGAAAATTTAACTTCAAAAACAGTAGCTATACTTCAAGCAGCAGAAATGTGTACTAATGGAGGTTTTGAACAATATGAAACTGTAAACGAAAATAGTTATCTTAAAAACTTTCTTTACACCATAGGCGATCCTCCTGGCCCAACACAATGTCGATCGATAACCAATACCGCCGATTCCTATATTAATCGCTACAACCCTAATAATATGAATATTATGGCAACTGGTGTTTCTGCAAATTTGGTTGATCCATATATGGGAGATATTAAAGCCTTTGATCAGTATGCACTGAAAATTAATCATGAAAACTCTTCTACTTATGGTTCTATAGTTCAAGGTAAAAGGTATAAAACAAATAATGAAAATTATCTAAAATTCAATTATAAAGCTGTATTACAAAGCGTGTATGACAACAGTCACACTGATAACCAGGCATTTGTAAAAGCAAGGATTTTAGACAAAAATAAAGTAGTTGTAAATGAATTTTGTTTGGTAGGTGATGAAAAAAACTGCATTTTCTCAAAAGTTCCAAGTCAAACTTCTTCTTATGTTACCTTATATACTACTAATTGGCAATCTGGATTTTTAGACATTTCATCAATCCCAAATAATGAAGAATTTACAGTAGAATTTATGGCTTCTAGATGTGGATTGGGGGGACATTTTGGGTATATGTATGTTGATGATATTTGCTTATTGCATTCTGCAGAGAATCTTCAAGGTTCTGTAGAACTTGATCCTTTGAATAAAGTTTGTCCTGGTTTACCTGTTTCAGTATGTGGTACTTATACTATTCCTAATTCAGGAGGAATTTCTGCATCTGTAAAAAAAATTACTTTAAATGTTTACAACAGTAATAACGTTTCTGTTTATAGTACGTCAACAACCTCAAGCCTAGACACAGCAAATAAAAAGTTTTGTTTCACACTAAATGCCGTAGATTTTCCCAATAGTACCAATGCAAACTACAATGTAGGCGTACAAGTAGATTATGATATTTCCGGAACTTCTTGTACGGGTACAACATTTAATTCAGCAATAGATTCTGATGCAAATTCTGGGTGGGATATTTCCTTTTTGAATTGTACTTCGAATTGTAACATTAATGTAACTACTGCAAAACTATCACAATGTGATGCTAATCATGACGGAAATGAAAATTTTGATTTGTCAAAATTAAATTCTTTAGTGGTTTCTTCTACTACAGGCTTAAATTTTAGTTATTTCAAAAATTACAACGACGCAGAGGCCAATCTGAATGCTATTTCCAGTTATACAAGCTACCCTAGTTCAAGTACTTCAATTTATGTCAGAGTGAGTAAAGATGCAACTTGTTACAAAATAATTTCTGCTGATTTAGAGGTAAGAAACCCCACAGCAACTATTTCAGGTATTTTAAATGTTTGCTCAGGAAGCACTGTATTGACTGCATCTTCAGGGGCTTCGTACTTATGGAGCACAGGAGAAACCTCACAAAGTATAACTGTAACTTCATTGGGAGATTATTCAGTTTCTGTTTCTGATTCTTTTGGATGCAACAGTAATGCGCTTGTTACAATTGAACCGAGTCAAACTGCTGTATCTCCTGTCTTACAGATTACACAACCCTCTTGTTTTACTTCCACAGGAACAATAAAAGTAACTTCAGTGGCATCACAATATAGTTTTGACGATGGCGCAACCTGGAGCACAAACAACACAAGGAGTAATTTGTATCCCGGTATCTATTTAGTAAAAATAAAAACCATAAATGGATGTACTTCCTATTCTCAAAGTGTAACTATCACAGCGGCATCAACTTTGTACCCAAATTATACTTATACAAATCCTTTATTTTGCGGAGATACTGGAAGCATCAATATTACAACTCCATCTACATATTATAGTTTTGATGATGGTGCAACTTGGATTAATAATTCTGTTGCCACCAATCTTTTACCCGGAAATTATAAAATTCGCACCAAAGATTTACAAGGTTGCATTTCATCGGCCAACAATGTACTCCTTAGTAGTAATACGCTGGAAACTCCAACTTATACAATAACACAACCCGCTTGTTCTGAAAAAGGAAGTATTACCATTAATACACTTTCAGATTTTTATACTTTTGACGGAGGAAGTACATGGGTTACAAACAACAAAATGAGCAATTTAAATCCCGGAAG
This sequence comes from Flavobacterium glycines, assembly GCF_900100165.1. Lineage (GTDB taxonomy): Bacteria > Bacteroidota > Bacteroidia > Flavobacteriales > Flavobacteriaceae > Flavobacterium > Flavobacterium glycines. The sequence goes on along the minus strand of NZ_FNEO01000010.1, from coordinate 94,898 downwards.
CTATTCTTTAGGGATTAAAAACACTTTCGGTTGCACTTCATATTATACATATGTTTATTTAACCGATTTTCAAAATTCCTATCCTCAATATACAACAGAGCAACCTGTTTGCGGAAAAGACGGAAGCATTACAATTACTACAATAGCAGATTCTTATAGTTTTGATAATGGACTTACTTGGACTAGTAATAATGTTAAAGTTTTACCTTTTGGAAACTATCAAATAAAAATTAAAAACAGTGCGGGATGTATAAGTTCTACTAACTATGTTTCTTTATATCAACCCTACTTGAGCCAGCCAACTATTAGTTTCGAACAGCCAACTTGTGGTGTAAACGGAAAAATAACAGTTAACTCATTATCTGATTTTTATAGTTTTGATAATGGTACAACCTGGACAACTCTTAATTCTAAATCATTGCCTCCTGGTAATTATCAAATAATAACAAAAAATAGTATTGGTTGTACCTCTTATCCAAATTATGTTTCTTTAAATAACCCAAATATAGATCCACCTACTTTCACTGTTGTTCAACCTACTTGTACAACTACAGGCAGCATCACCATAAATACAATTGCAGATTTCTATAGTTTTGATGGAGGCTATACTTGGGGAACTTCTTCTTCTTTATCAAACCTTAATTCTTATGGATATTATACCATTGTAATAAAAAACAAATTAGGTTGTATTTCTAACAACATAAGTATTTCTATTAATTCCCCAAAACTTCCTGATCCAGATTATACAATTACCAATCCAAGCTGCGGGAACATTGGCAATATTACATTCAACACCACTGCGGATTATTATACTATAAATAATGGTGCGACCTGGAGTACAAATAATGTTTTTAATAATTTAACACAAGGATATTACTATTTAATGACAAAAAAAGATGGTTGTACTTCCAATATCATCTCTATTTATATGGATAATTCTAATTTGGCACAGCCCAAATACACCATAACACAACCAACGTGCGGAACAGCAGGCAGTATTAAAATCAATACTATTGCTGATTTTTATAGCATAGACGGGATTAGTTGGGGAACAAATCCAGTTTTTTTGAATCTTTCGCCGGGATATTATTACCCAAAAATTAAAAACAGCCAAGGTTGTGTTTCTAACTATAACTCGGTATATCTTCAAACTTTTTATCTCCCTGTCCCAACTTTTAAAACAACACAACCCACTTGTGGAAACGGAGGAAGCATAACCTTTACTTCAACAGAAGCACAATACAGCATAGATGGCGGCAAAACTTGGAGTACCAATTCAGTATTTACCAATCTAAATGCTGGATATTATACTTTAATGATTAAAAACACTTCTGGATGTACCTCTAATCCTTATGGTACTTCTGCTACCATAAATCAATATTACTTACCATATCCTGATTTTACAGTAATTCAACCAAGTTGTGGTGTCAATGGAAGCATTACTATTGCCACAGTTGCGGCTTCTTATAGCTTTGACAATGGTAATACTTGGACAACAAACCCAATTCTTTCCGGACTTACATCTGGCTATTATAATATAATAATAAAAAATGCAACTGGCTGTATATCTAGAAGTTTATCAATATCTATTAATCCATATTATCTTCCCAATCCAAATGTAAAAGTGATACAACCCAGTTGTGGAAATGGAGGAAGCATCACCATTACAACCCCTGCTGACAGCTATAGTTTTGATGGAGGTACCACTTGGACTACTAATCCCATTTTACTAAATCCTACATCTGCATCTTATACTGTCCTCATCAAAAATGCAATAGGTTGTAAATCAAATTCACAATATTTTTATATAAATAAATATTACTTACCCTCACCTAATATAACTTCCATACAACCTACTTGTAGTACACCTTCAGGAACTATAATAATAAATTCTACGGCAGACCAATATAGCTTTGATGGAGGAACAACTTGGACTACAAATGCTATAAAGAAAAACTTAGTTTCTGGCTCCTATAATGTATTAATAAAAAACAAATCAGGTTGTATCTCATACAATAGCTATGCTTATATTAATAATCCTCCTGCAATTCCTGCAGCGCCTGCTGTACAGATAGTTCAACCTTCTTCTTGCGGAGCTACTGACGGTAGTATAACCATAACTACACCAGCCATAAGTTATAGCTTTAATGATGGAAACAGCTGGACAACAAACCCAATAAAAATAAATGTAGGAGAGGGTACTTACATTGTTAAAATCAAAACCAATTCCTATAATTGCGAGTCCTTAACAACAGTTGTCAATTTGAGTTCCGGTAGTACAATTGCCGCTCCAACTTTTACAACAACCCAACCCAACTGTAGCTCATCAAAAGGCTCTATCTCTATCACAACAAATGCTGCAACTTATAGTTATGACAATGGATTAACCTATGTTTTTTCTAACACTAAAACAGATCTTCTCCCTGGAACTTATTTCGTTAAAATTAAAAATTCATCGGGTTGTGTTTCTGATGCTGCTTCAGTCACTATTTCACCAGTATCCCCACTTCCGGTTCCCGTCTATAAAGCAATTCAGCCAAATTGTACCAATTTTACAGGATCAATTTCTATTGAGACAGTAGCCGATCTTTACAGTTTTGATAACGGACTCACATTTGGAACATCCAATACAAAATTTAATTTATCGCCGGGAACTTATAATTTAATGATTAAAAATAATTCAGGTTGTATTTCTCTGAGTACTCCAGTAACTATAGACGCAGCACCTACAATTCCTGAAGTTCCACAGGTTGTTATAACAGACCCGATAGGCTGTAACTCAGCTAAAGGCAGCATTATGGTTTCAACGGTTGCTAATCTATATAGTTTTGATGACGGCACTACTTGGAGTGCCAACAATACTGCTAGCTTATCACCCGGAAATTATTTAATTAGAATAAAATACACCAACGGATGTCCCTCTGTTGCATATAAAGCAATAATTAATACCCCTTCAGATGCTCCTTCAACTCCAACGTTAAGTGTTACGCATCCTATTAGCTGCAGTAATCCGTTTGGTTCAATTTTAATTACAAGTACGGCTTATCAATATAGTTTTGACAATGGTGCAAATTATTCAACCAATCCAAATTCTGGTAATTTAATTCCCGGAACCTATCTGGTTCGTGTCAAAAACAGTAGTGGTTGCGAATCGGCGCCAGTACTTATAACCATTAATGCACCAACAGATTATCCTGGCAATCCTACATTCACAACTATTCAGCCTGATTGTAATAATTCTAAAGGCACTATTGTAATAACCAGCACTGCATCAGCATATAGTTTTGACAATGGTATTAGTTGGACTACAAATACAACGCAATCAAATCTTGATCCAAAAACCTATTTTATTAAAGTAAAAAACAGTAATGGTTGTGTTTCAAATGCGACTACAGTTACCCTGATTCCTTTTACAAATTTTACTCAAAAACCAACTGCGACAACTCCACAAACTTTCTGCATACAGCAAAATGCGACTTTAAATTCAATTAGTATAACAGGACAAAATATAAAATGGTACGATTCATTAATTGCCGGGAATCTTTTAACAAACATAACTCCACTTCAAAACGGCATCACGTATTATGCTTCGCAAACTATCAATAGTTGTGAAAGTGAAAGAATTCCGGTAACAATTAACATTCAAAATACATTAACGCCAACGGGCAATGCAAATCAGCAATTTTGCACTGCACAAAACCCAACAATTTCAAATATCGTTGTTACAGGAAGTTCAATAAAATGGTATAATGCTATAAACAATGGTACTTTATTAACCGAAACAACTAATTTACAAAACGATAAAACCTATTATGCTTCGCAAACTGTAAATAATTGCGAAAGCGAAAGATTAGGAATTCATGTTTCTATTGTTAATACACCTACGGCTCCAATAGCAACTCCAACACAATCATTCTGTACAAAGGAAAACGCAACTTTAGAGGATATTCAAATTTCAGGACAAAACATAAAGTGGTACGACTCCAATTTTTCTGCAGCTAGCTTACCAAACACAACTCTACTAGAAGACAATAAAACCTATTACGCTTCACAAACCATCGGCTGTGAAAGTAACAGAACTCCTATTTCAATTCGAATTTATAATACTCCATTACCAATAGCAAATAAAAATCAACAATTTTGTATTGACGAAAATGCGACTATTGCAAATATTAGTATTTTGGGTTCAAATATCAAATGGTATGATGAACCTGCTAATGGAAACATTTTAACAGAAACAACTTTATTACTGGATGGTAAAATCTATTATGCTACACAAACTCTTAATAATTGTGAAAGTGACAGATTAGCTGTTACTATGAAAATTCAGGATACACAAACTCCACTTGCCAATTCACCACAAACTTTTTGCATTCAAAAAAATGCTAAAATTAAAGACATTGTTATTTCCGGTCAAAATATTAATTGGTATGAAGATCTTTCATCTTCCATAACTTTATCAGATTTAGCTTTACTTAAAAACGGAATTACTTATTATGCAACACAAAACTTAAACAATTGCGAAAGTGAACGAATTCCTATTGCAATAATAATTCAGGAAGCCACCGCTGTAGATTGCATTAATTTTGAAGAAGAGCTTCCTTTTCCTAAATTCTTTACTCCAAACAATGATGGTTATAATGATAGCTGGACAATTGATTTTGCTTATTTAAAACCTAATACTGGAATAAAAATATTTGACCGATATGGAAAATTCATAAAAGAATTAAGAACCAATTCTTCTTGGGATGGAACTTATCTTGGTAATCAAGAACCTGCATCAGATTATTGGTTTATAGTTATCCGGCTTAATGGTACAGAATTTAGAGGACACTTTTCTTTAAAGCGATAAACTAAAGGTCTTCCGGGAAAATTTCAGAAGACCTTTTTATATTTTATATTTTGTTTAAAACTTATGTTCGTCTTTGCTAATTACCAACAAGGAAACTAGTGAGATACAAGCTGCAACAGTAAGATACATTCCTACCGAAGCTATTCCATAGAGATCCGACAATTTAATTGCAACCATAGGCGCAAAAGCAGCACCTAAAATCCCAGCCATGTTAAAAGTCAAGGAAGCTCCTGTATAACGAACTGTCGTCGGGAATAATTCAGATAAAAAAGTTCCTAACGGACCATAAATGAATCCCATTAAAGACATCCCTAAACACACAAAAACAGTTACTAATACGATATTGTTTGTCGTTAAAAAGAAGGAGAAGAAAAAACCAAAAACAGCTATGGCAATAGTGGTATAAATCAACATTTTTCTTCTTCCAATTTTATCGGCTGCCAAGGCTGAAATCGGAATAAAAATAGCAAAAAACAACACTGAGAATAGCTGAATTAAAAGTGCTTCCCTATTGGAAAATCCTAAACCTTTAGTATTCCAGTTCAACATAAAAACGGTCATCAAATAAAACACTAAGAAAGTAGTAATCGCCGCCAAAGTACCAAAAATCAACTGGTTTTTATACGATTTAAAAACAGTTACAAAAGGAACTTTTACTTCTTTTTGTTCTTCTTTTGAATTCTCAAAAGCTGGGGTTTCCGAAATTTTCAATCGGATATAAAAACCAATAAGTACCAAAAGTGAACTCGCAATAAAGGGAATTCTCCATCCATAATCCATAAAAGCTTCAGAACTCATGGAATCCGTTAACAAGAGAAAAGTTCCTCCCGAAAGCAACAAACCTATTGGTGCTCCTAATTGTGGAAACATTCCATACCAGGCGCGTTTGTGTGGTGGTGCATTTTCAATTGCCAATAAAACAGCTCCTCCCCATTCGCCTCCTAAACCAACACCCTGACCAAATCGGCACAACATCAATAATATGGGAGCTAAAACACCAATACTGGCATAACTGGGTAAAAAACCAATACTTATTGTAGAAATTCCCATGGTTAATAAAGCAACTACCAAAGTTACTTTCCTCCCTATCTTATCTCCATAATGACCAAAAACCGCCGAACCTAAAGGTCTGGCAAGAAAAGCAATTGAAAAAGTAGCCAGAGATTCTAAAGTAGAAGTCGTACTATCGGCTCCGGGGAAAAATAATTGTGGAAATACCAACACCGCTGCATTGGCATAAATATAAAAATCGAAAAACTCTATGGTGGTTCCAATCAAACTACCAAAAAGTACGTGTTTTAAAGAATTTATTTTAACTGACTGTTCTTTCATCATCAAGAAATTAGGATTGAAAATCCTGCAAAAGTCCTCCTTATTTTTGAAAGCTACAAATATTTAGTTCCAATATTTTTTGGTAATTTTACTCAAAAGAAATTCAAACATGCCCAACGACTGTATCAGCTATCAAAAATCAGGATATTTCTCTCCTTTGATGAATGATTATTTAGACCAAAATCCAAAACTACAATCCTTATATAATCGGTTTCCAACTATTGAAAATTTCGAAGCCCAAATAATCGAAAAACAAAGTAATTTCAATAACAATCACAGAAACAGCCTGGTTGCTGTTTTGCAAAAACAATATGCCGGAATTGAAATTTCGCATTTAACCGAGCAAAATATTGAGTCTTTAAAAGTCAACAATACTTTTACAGTAACCACGGGGCACCAATTAAATCTATTTTCCGGTCCTTTATATTTTCTATACAAAATTATCTCAACCATTAATTTAACAACCGAATTAAAAGTAAAATATCCGGCTTATAATTTTGTACCCGTTTATTGGATGGCGACTGAAGACCATGATTTTGAAGAAATTAATTACTTTAATTTCAAAGGACGAAAATTCCGTTGGAATAAAGACAGTACAGGCCCTGTAGGCCGACTTTCAACAGAAGGTTTAGCCGATTTTTTCGAAATATTCGAACAGGAATTAGGTCACAGTACTAATGCCGAAACGCTAAAAAAACTGTTTCAGGATGCTTATTTAAAACATAATAATCTTGCCGATGCCACACGTTATTTGGCTAATACATTATTTGGAACACATGGTTTAGTCATTATTGATGCCGATGATGCCGATTTGAAAAGAAACTTCATTCCTTATATCAAAGAAGAATTAGTACAGCAAACAGCGCACAAAAAAGTACTGGAAACAACACAAAAACTGAAGGAATACGATGTTCAGGTAAATCCGCGTGAAATTAATTTATTTTATATCGAAAACAACTTTCGAGAGCGAATTATTTTTGAAAACGATAAATTAAAAGTAAACAATACTAAAATTGAATTTTCTGAAAGCGAGATTCTGACATTACTCGACAGCAATCCTGAAAAATTTAGCCCGAATGTAATTATGCGTCCGCTATATCAGGAAGTAATCCTTCCGAATCTTTGTTACATTGGCGGAGGCGGGGAAATTGCTTATTGGCTGGAATTAAAATCTTTTTTCGACGCGGTAAAAGTTAGTTTCCCAATACTTTTGGTTCGTAATTCAGTTCTTTTAGCTACCGAAAAACAAATTAAAAAAGCCGACAAATTAAATCTAAGCTGGAATGACTTATTCTCAAAGCAAAATGATTTAATCAAGGAAAAAACAAAAATTTTATCGGAATTTGATGTTGATTTGACTTTGTTAAAAGAACAATTGAAAACACAATTTAACATCCTGAACGAAATTACCACAAAAACAGATCCTTCATTTGCCGGGGCAGTAAAGGCCCAGGAAGTAAAACAAATCAAAGGTCTTGAAAATCTGGAAAAACGTTTACTTAAAGCCGAAAAAATAAAACTAAAAGACACTTTAAATCGTATCACTGATTTACAAAACGAATTATTTCCTAATCAGAGTTTACAGGAACGACAAGCTAATTTTTCTGAATTCTACCTAGAAAGTGGTGAACATTTGATTAACAAACTAATCGAACGTCTTAATCCTCTGGATCAGCAATTTGATATCATTGAATTGTAAAATGTAACAAAAGAAGCGAGATTTATGACGTATTTAATGCGTAATCGCAGTCTTTTTGAGGCAAAAAAAGTTACTTTTATAAAAAAAGAAATTTAAAATGACAACTAACAGAACTTTTACGATGATTAAACCCGATGCTGTCGCTAACGGACACATTGGAAACATACTTGCAATGATTACTAACGCAGGATTTAAAATTGTATCACTAAAATTAACCCAACTTACAGTAGCTGATGCCAAAGCTTTTTATGCTGTTCACGCGGAAAGACCTTTCTATAGAGATTTGGTAGCATTCATGTCCAGCGGTCCTATTGTTGCAGCCATATTAGAAAAAGAAAATGCTGTTTTAGATTTCAGAACGCTTATAGGTGCTACCAATCCTGCTGATGCTGCCGAAGGAACTATCCGTAAATTATACGCCACTTCAATGGGAGAAAATGCAGTTCACGGTTCTGACAGCGATGAAAATGCAGCTATAGAAAGTGCTTTTCATTTTTCAGGAAGAGAGCAATTTTAGTATTCAGTGTTCAGGATTTTAGTGTTCAGTCACAGTTGAAAGCCGCAGATAAAAAAGAAATCCCGTCTTGTTTTTTAGAGCAAGACGGGATTTTTATTTGAATAACTGATTACTAAAAATCTGAACACTGACCACTACCTAAGAACCACATCCTTTACTACATCACGACGCAATTCTTCGTTAATCATCTTTATAATCTTAGATTTTCCATGGCTCAACTCTTCTCTTAATACCGATGAAGTTAATTCCACATACAAAGTACTGCCTTTTAGAACCACATTTCGGGTATAACTGTTTACTCCGTTACCCATTAAATTTTGCCAGGCCTCTTTAACATTTATTCCATCCATTCCTGACTGCAATTTATTTGCCTGAATAATTTGCTTCAAAACATCCCCTACGGTACTTTCGTTATTTAGTCTTTTCGCCATCTTCCAGTAAATTTATTGGTCCTGCTTTTTTATATTGGTACTCTTTATTCTGATCGTTTCTAATCAGCATTTCATCATCCGAAATACTTACTAATTCCTCACTCCATTTAGCATAAGGAGTTGAATAATCCAGATAAACATGGTCATCCGCAAATCGTACTTTTACTTTTTCATAATCGTCATTAAACAAAAAAGTCCCGTTAAATTGCGGTCTCACTTTTCTGCGAATTCCATTATTTCCGTTCATTTTAAAGAAATCAAAATTCTCATTCATTTTGTATTCCTTGTCATCGCCTTCTTTAAAACTTACCTTCTCAATTTCCCAATAACCATTTAATTTATTAATATCTTCGGGAGTAATTTTTTGTTGACAGGAAGCTAAAAACAAACAAACAAAAAGAATTTTTAAAGCATTTTTCATCATAAATAGTATTATTTGGAGCATTTTCCTGCTATCCGCTATATCTGTCGTGCCAAACCCTGGCACAACAGGATGCCGCTTCTATCAGGGCTAGGAATTCGTAGCAAAAATACATTTTGTTTCCCGAATAAAGTTATCATTATTTAAAATTAACTTAGCTAAAAAACGAAACCCACTTAAACTATTTTATATATTTTTGGTCTTAAAGTAATTATAACTTCAACCTCCAAATCATGTCTAAAATAATCTTATCTCTCCTAAGTCTTTTATTGTTTGTAAATTGCAGTTCGGAATCTAATTCAGACTCAACAACTGCGGAAAACATGTATTTCCCACCTAAAAGTGGAACAAATTGGGAAACAAAATCCATTAATGATTTAGGCTGGAAACAGGAAGCAGTCCAACCTTTATTAGATTATTTAGAGCTCAAACATTCTAAATCGTTTATGATTTTAGTGAACGGACGCATTGTTATGGAAAATTATTTTAACGGACATTCAGCCACTACAAATTGGTATTGGGCTAGTGCCGGAAAAACCCTGACTTCAACCCTTACCGGAATTGCAGAACAGGAAGGTTTTATCAATATCAACAATAAAGTTTCCGACTATATTGGAACAGCATGGACAGCTGAAACCTTAGCTCAAGAAAATCTAATTACTTGCAAACATTTACTGACCATGACTTCCGGAATTGAAGATATTGCTAATGGCGACGATGTTTCCCCTTCAAAACTAACCTATAAAGCCGATGCAGGAACACGTTGGGCTTACCATAATGTGTATGTAAAATTACAGGATGTCATTGCTCAGGCTACAGGGCAAAGCTGGAGTAATTATTTCAATTCAAGATTAAGAGACAAAATTGGAATGAATGGTGTTTGGTTAACTTTAGACAACAATATTGTTTATTATAGCACTACCAGAAGTATGGCTCGTTTTGGTTTATTGATGCTCAACAAAGGAAAATGGGAAAACAGCGCCATTTTAAATGAAACCTACTTCAATTCAGCGACTACAACTTCGCAGAATATTAATCTTTCCTATGGCTATTTATGGTGGCTGAACGGAAAAAGCAGTTACCATCTACCTCAAAGTCAAATCCAATTTTCAGGAAGTATCATTCCAAATGGACCAAAAGATATGTTTATGGCATTAGGTAAAAACGACCAAAAGATCTATGTTATTCCAAGTAAAAAAATGGTAGTAATCAGAATGGGAGACGCAGCTGATAATATCAATCTGGCTTTATCTGACTTTGATAATACTTTATGGCAAAAAATAAATGCTTTGTACCAGTAAAATTAAGGCTTGTTTTGGATTCTATTTTTAAATCCTAAAATACAAAGTATAATTCCTATTACTAATAAAATAAAATAAAAAGTACGGTATTGATCTCTGATAAGATTAGCAAGCGCAAAACACGCTACACTAATCATATATAAATAAATTGGAGTTATATTTTTCATGCTTTTATTTAAAGAAACTATCTACAAATTCAAACTTATTGAAGACTTGTAAATCTTCAATTCCTTCTCCAACACCAATGTATTTTACAGGAATTTGGAATTGGTCTGAAATACCAATAACAACACCACCTTTGGCAGTTCCGTCTAATTTTGTTACCGCTAATGAAGTAACTTCGGTAGCAGCTGTAAATTGTTTGGCTTGTTCAAAAGCATTCTGACCTGTGGAACCATCAAGAACTAACAATACATCATGTGGCGCATCAGCAACCACTTTTTGCATGACACGTTTTACTTTAGACAATTCGTTCATCAAATTGATTTTGTTGTGCAAACGTCCGGCAGTATCAATAATTACAATATCAGCATCCTGAGCCACCGCAGATTGCAGGGTATCAAAAGCCACAGAAGCAGGGTCAGACCCCATATTTTGTCTTACAATCGGAACGTCTACCCTGTCAGCCCAAATTTGTAATTGGTCAATTGCAGCTGCCCTAAAAGTATCTGCAGCACCAAGAACCACTTTGTAACCTTGTTTTTTAAACTGATAAGCCAGTTTCCCGATAGTAGTTGTTTTCCCAACTCCGTTAACCCCTACAACCATTAAAACATAAGGTTTAGTAGTAACCGGAATTACAAATTCGGTTGCTTCACCAGTATTGGTTTCTGATAACAACGAAGCAATTTCTTCCTGAAGAATTTGGTTCAACTCCGAAGTACCTAAATATTTATCTTCAGAAACACGTTTTTCTATACGAGTGATAATTTTTAAAGTTGTATCTACACCTACATCAGAAGAAACCAGAATCTCTTCCAGATTATCCAAAACATCATCATCAACTTTAGATTTACCTACAATTGCCTTACTTAACTTCGAAAAGAAAGTAGTTTTTGTTTTTTCGAGACCTTTGTCTAAGGTTTCCTTTTTTTCTGAAGAAAATATTCTTTTAAAAAAACTCATCGTATATACGGTATTAAAAAATAGAGGATTAGCAAACAGACACTAATACCACTTTCAAAAAGTAAATATAGAAAATAAAAAAGCTACTTCCTGAGGAAAGTAGCTTTTCTATATATGCTTTTATGAATTATTTCTTTTTCAAGAATTCATCAACTAATTCAGGAGCAACAATCGTTTCCACGAAAGTATATGCACCAGTTTTTGGAGATTTTACCATTTTGATGGCTTTTGACAATCTCTTAGAAGCTGTTTGTAACGATGCTACGGTTTTCTTTGCCATGATTCAAATGTTATTTGAAGTTTTTCGTGAATCCCGAATGGGTAAACCATTGGAGACTTACAAAAATCTCTAATTATTACTTAATTTCTTTGTGAACAGTTACTCTCTTCAATACAGGGTTGAATTTTTTAATTTCCAATCTGTCCGGAGTATTTTTTTTGTTCTTAGTTGTTATGTATCTTGAAGTACCAGCAACACCTGAAGCTTTGTGTTCAGTACATTCTAAAATTACTTGGATTCTATTACCTTTCTTTGCCATCTTGCTATATATTTATTATAGGAATAAAGAATTATTTAATAAATCCTTCTGACTGTGCTTTTTTCAAAACAGCGTCAATTCCATTTTTATTAATTGTTTTTATCGTAGATGCTGCTACTCTAAGAGTAATCCATCTATCTTCTTCTGGAAGATAAAAACGCTTTTTAACTAAGTTCACAGAAAACTTTCTCTTAGTTTTGTTCATAGCGTGAGAAACGTTATTTCCTACCATCGCTCTTTTACCTGTAAGGTCACAAACTCTTGACATTATATTTATCTTTTATATCGTTATTCAAAATCAGGGTGCAAAGAAAAGAAAAATAAACGGTTCAAACAAAAAAATTATAAGACATTTTTAAAAATTTCTTTCTTAAGTATTTCTAAACTCTTAACCAAGGCTCTATCTATCACTTTTTCACGTGGTTGACCAAAATTAAACTCTTCCACAATTACCTCATTTGGAGTCGCTAAAGCTATAAAAACACTTCCTAATTCAGCATTTTCAACTCCTTTTGTTGGTCCTGCATTTCCGGTTGTAGCAATAGCATAATCAGTATTCATCAGCTTCTGAACATTTGAAGCCATTTCTTTAGCAACCTGAGCACTAACCACCGAAAATTCTTCTATTGATTTTTCAGAAACCCCCAATACATTTATCTTAGCTTCAGTAGCATAAGAAACCACACTCCCTTTAAAATAATTAGAAGCTCCCGCCACTGCAGACAAACGCGCCGCAATTATCCCTCCTGTACAACTCTCTGCTGTAGCAATGGTTTTTTGTTGTTTTGTTAGCATTTTCCCCACTAAAACTTCTATCGTTTCATCCTCATCAAAACCGACAATAATATCATTAATAATAGCATTTAAAGATACCACATATGATTCCAAAGCATTTTCCAATACCTCTTTATTTGTTCCTCTCGCCGAAAGTCGTAAACGAACACTTCCCGGAGCAGGCAAATAAGCCAACTTAATAAATTCCGGCAGACTATTTTCCCAGTCTTCAATTCGTTCCGCCACCATACTCTCCCCTTGTCCATAAGTAAGTATTGTTTTATGAATAATATAAGGACGGTCGTATTCTTTGACTACTTTTGGAATTATTTCATTTTCCACCAAATATTTCATTTCAAAAGGCACTCCCGGCAACGAAACAAAGACTGTATTCTCCTTTTTCATCCACATCCCCGGAGCTGTCCCCACCTGATTATGCAACACGGTACATCGCGATGGAACCAATGCCTGATCTTTATTAATTTGCGTAATAGTACGTTTATAAAAACCTTCTATCAATTGCGTAACATGTTTTAAAACCGCCTGATCTACAACCAATTCATCTTCAAAATAATCACAAAAAGTTTTTTTGGTTACATCATCTTTTGTTGGTCCTAGTCCTCCCGTGATAATTACTAAATCTACTTTGTTTTGTAATTTTGCAAAAGTATCCAGAATATGTTGTTTATCATCACTAATAGAGATCATCTCATTAATTTCTACTCCTATTTTGTCAAGGGACTTTGCAATAAAACCTGAATTGGTATCTATAATCTGACCTATTAAAATTTCATCTCCAATGGTAACAATGGTTGCTTTCATTTAGTAATCTGATAATTTGAGTTGCTTTATAAAATAAAATCAACATCCAAAAAATTGAATGTTGATTCTTATGTGTTTTTTATTCGAATAAAATTAAGACTTATTTACAAATCAAAGTCTTTCTTAATTTCTTTAATTGCTTCTTTTACCTGTGATTTTATGCTATCAAAAGTATGTTCAATATCTTTTCTCTTTCCTTCTTCTTTAGTCCAGGCTTCCACCTGAAGAATTTCCTCAAAAGCTACCGTCATACCCAACAAGTCCAATGTTGGCTTAATTTTATGCGCATAAGCATACGCATGTTTGTGGTCTTTTTTCTTAATCCCTTCTTTAATTTGCGCCAAATCTTCCGGCACATCATTTACAAACAAGGTTAAAATTTCGTTTACAAACTCCTGATCGTTATCTGAGATTGCATATACTTTTGCTAAGTTATAATTTAAAGCCATTATTTTATTTGTATTCTAAATAGTTTTTGTCCTTCTAAATATCCTTCTAAAACATCGTTCGGATTTACCTTTGCAACTCCTTTTGGTGTTCCTGTAAAAATAATATCCCCAATTTTCAAAGTAAAATATTGAGAAACATAAGCAATCAGCTCATCTATTTTCCACAACATCATATTTACATTACCTTCCTGAACGGTTTGATTATTATTTTTCAATTCAAAAGTAAGATTTTCTAACGAACTAAACTGCTCTTTCTTTAAAAAATCACCAATCACCGCCGAACCATCAAAAGCTTTTGCTTTTTCCCAAGGCAAACCTTTCTCTTTTAACTTAGTTTGCAAATCACGGGCGGTAAAGTCAATCCCTACACTTATTTCGTCATAATATTTATGAGCAAATTTAGGCTCGATATACTTCCCTACCTTATTAATCTTAACAATAACCTCAACTTCATGTTGAATATCCTCTGAAAATTCAGGAATAACAAAAGGATGTTGTTTTAACAATATCGAAGAATCCGGTTTGATAAATATCACCAGCTCTGCAGGGCGTTCATTTTGTAATTCTTCTATATGGTCAGCATAATTTCGACCAATACAAATTATTTTCATTCTTTTTAAGTTGCTAAGTTGCTAAGTTGCTAAGAGACTAAGAAACTTTGAGAAAATCTCAGCAACTTAGAAACTTAGTTCCTTAGAACCTTATTTCGTATTTAACTTTCTTAATTTTATTCCCGTTAAGACCTTTTTAGTATACAATGGAAAATCGGCATTTTGAACCCAACTAAAATAACCTGGTTCTTTTTCTAAAACCACATCTACTTTTATCCCTTTGTGTTTTCCAAAAGTAAAAACCTCGTCTCCATCATTATCAAAAGCAATCATCCCCGCAAAATCAGCTATCTTCTTTCTGGTTGTAAACTCCGACAAGAATTTCATATCGTTTTCTAAATCAGGGTAACGCTCTAATTGTGCTTTTAAAATTTCATAAGTAGCCATTGTATCCGCCTCAGCCGAATGCGCATTGTCTAAGCTTTGTCCACAATAAAATTTTAAAGCAGCACTCAAAGTACGCTCCTCTTTTTTATGAAAAATAGTCTGAATATCTACCGAAACTCTGTTTTTCATATCAAAATCCACTCCAGCACGAAGCAATTCTTCTGCCAAAAGCGGAATATCAAATCGATCTGAATTAAATCCGGCCAAATCGCTGTCTTTTATCATATTGTAAACTTGGTTAGCAAGCTCACTAAAAGTAGGTTCATTAGCTACTTTTTCATCGGTAATTCCGTGAACAGCGGTAGTTTGAGGAGGAATTGGAATCGTAGGATTCACCAGCCAGGTTTTGCTTTCTTTATTTCCGTTTGGAAAAACTTTAAATATTGAGATTTCTACAATTCTGTCTTTTCCAATATCAATTCCTGTTGTTTCAAGATCAAAAAAACAGATAGGTCTGTTGAGTTTTAATTCCATTTTTATAATATATAGCTACAAATATATAGTTTTGAGTTTGATTTCTACAATAGTCTAAAAAAGAAAACCCGACAGCTTTTAAAAACTATCGGGTTTGCTAATATAAATTTCGAGACTAAATCGTTCTTGTAACATCAAAATTCTCTAAATACTCCGTCACTCTTTTCACGAACATCCCGCCTAAAGCTCCGTCAATAATACGATGATCATAACCATGAGTTAAAAACATTTTTTGACGAATGCCTATAAAATCACCTTCCGGAGTTTCAATAACCGCGGGAACTTTTCGAATAGCACCCAAGGCCAAAATCCCTACTTCCGGCTGATTCAAAATTGGTGTTCCAAAAACACTTCCAAAAGAACCCACATTCGTTACCGTATACGTTCCCCCTTTAGTTTCATCCGGTTTTAGCTTTCCTAATTTAGCACGATTCCCTAAATCATTTACAGCTTTTGCCATACCCACTAAATTCAGCTGATCGGCATTTTTAATTACCGGAACAATCAAATTACCGTTTGGCAAAGCAGCTGCCATTCCTAAATTGATATTTTTCTTTTTAACAATATAATCACCATCAATTGAAATATTCATACCCGGAAAATCTTTCAATGCTTTGGCAACAGCTTCCATAAAAATAGGAGTAAAAGTCAGCTTTTCACCTTCTCTTTTCTCAAATTCATTTTTATGTTTGTCACGCCATTTTACCATATTGGTAACATCCACTTCTATAAAAGAATAAACATGAGCTGATGTCTGTTGAGAAGAAACCATATAACCCGCAATTAACTTGCGCATTCTGTCCATTTCAACTATTTCGTCTCCACCGCTTATCGAAACCGGAGCAGCCGATTTTGCCGGAACAGCCTCAACAACTTCTTGTACAACTTCAATCTGGGGCTGATTAGTTCTGTTTTTTAAGTATTCTAAAATATCATTCTTAGTCACTCTGCCTTCACTTCCCGTCCCCGGAATTCGTTCTAATTCTTCGATGCCAATTCCTTCGGCAGCAGCAATATTTTTTACTAATGGAGAAAAGAATTTTTCAGAACCACTACTTTTTATACTTTCAGGAACACTTACTGTTTCCTTTGCTATCTCAATCGTTTTTGTTACTTCTTCTATAATTTCCGGTGCTATTGCCTCTTCAATTTCCACCTCTGCATCTTCACCTTCTGTTTCAATGATGGCAATAGTTTGCCCCACCTCAACCAAATCATCTTTTGAGAACAATTGCTCAATCAAAACACCCGAAACTTCACTTGGCACTTCACTATCCACTTTATCGGTAGCAACTTCCAGCACTGCTTCGTCGGCTTCAATTTTATCGCCTACTTGTTTCAACCAATTGGTAATGGTTGCTTCTGCGACACTTTCTCCCATTCTTGGAAGCTTTAATTCGAATCTTGCCATATTGTTAACCTAAAAGATAGTTTTTAATTTCCGCTTGCGAAATTACTAAATTCTTAAAACATAAATTATATTAAATATAGTTTTGCTATATTAATTATAAGAAGCAACTCATTTTCAAAACAATACTCGGCTTATTAATAAAAATCGAATATCAAAAGCTCTCTTTTTTGCCAATTCAACAAAAAAACGAAGCCTCTAACGACACTAAATCTTACAATTATTTAACTTTTTCATTACCTAACAACACTTATTCCTGAACTATTTTTATTTTTTCAACTTCTAAAATAATCATTTTTTTTTAAAAACAGGAAAGCATTTACGGACTGATTCTTAAATTCGAAAAAAGATAAACTTATAAAAATCGTTTACTTTTGAATACTATTAAAAAACGCATTTCTAAATATTGATTACATTGAAAAAAATATTCTTCTTTTTCCTGATACTTTCAATAAACCAAATTCAATCACAAATTTCAGGTTGTACCGATCCGTTATCTAAAAACTACAACCCGCTGGCCACTATCAATGATGGGAGCTGCCTCTATTCTAATATCAAAATCAAACCCGAATCTACCCAAAAACTGAGTGACAGCTTAACAGAAACCTCCGGACTGATTGCTTTAGACAATTTATTATGGACACATAATGATGATACGGATACAACAATTTACGGACTGGATACCAATGGAAAAATTCAAAAGAAAATCAAACTCGAAAAAGTAAGCAACACCGATTGGGAAGAGATTTCACAAGACAGCAGTTACCTCTACATTGGCGATTTTGGGAATAATTATCAGGGTAACCGAACCGATTTGCATATTCTGAGAATTGAAAAAAACTCTTTTTTAGCAAATCAGCCTGTAATTGACACCATCTCTTTTTCTTATTCCGACCAAAAGGACTTTACTGTTCAAAAACCGAATAGCACCAATTTCGACTGTGAAGCTTTTATTGTTTCCAAAGACAGTATTTATTTGTTCAGCAAACAATGGAAATCAAATAAAACCGACATTTACACCTTACCAAAACAAGCCGGAAATCATATTGCTCAATTAAAGCAAACTATTGACACCAAAGGCCTGGTTACAGCCGCAACTTACTTAGAATCTAAAAAACTAATCACACTTTGCGGATATACTAAGTTGGGAAAGCCGTTTTTATATTTATTGTATGATTTTAAAAACCATGATTTTCTGTCAGGAAATAAACGAAGAATTAATCTCCAATTCTCTTTTCATCAAATAGAAGGAATCACAACTACAGATGGTCTTCATTATTATTTAACGAACGAATCCCTGATTCAGAAACCTATTTTAAATGTTCCTCAGCAAATTCATTACTTTGATTTGAGTTCGTTTCTGGATTCCTATCTCCATAAATAATTCGCAAATCGGAATAGAATAGCTTACTTTTGCAAAAAAAATTGCAGCTGTGAATTACTTATCTGTAGAAAACATTTCTAAATCCTTTGGAGAGAGAACACTTTTTGACAACATTTCTTTTGGAATTAACAAAGACCAAAAAATTGCCTTTATAGCCAAAAACGGCTCCGGAAAAACCACTCTTATGAGTATTATTAATGGTTTGGACGAACCTGATACCGGACAAGTTGTTTTGCGAAAAGGAATCAGAATGGCATTCTTATCTCAGGATAATAATTTACAGGACGAGTTAACCATCGAAGAAAGCATCTTTGCTTCAGACAATGAGACTTTAAAAGTCATTGAACAATACGAAAAAGCATTGGAAAATCCGGAAGACGAGGAAGCTTATCAAAAAGCTTTTGACGCTATGGACCGACACAATGCTTGGGATTTCGAAACCCAATACAAACAGATTCTTTTTAAATTAAAGCTGGAAGACTTTAAACTGAAAGTAAAAAATCTTTCAGGAGGACAAAAAAAGCGTCTTTCTTTGGCAATTATTCTAATTAATCGTCCTGATTTATTGATTCTGGACGAACCTACCAATCACCTGGATTTAGAGATGATTGAATGGCTGGAAGCTTATTTTGCTAAGGAAAACATAACCTTATTTATGGTTACGCACGACCGTTTTTTCCTGGAACGTGTTTGTAATGAAATCATAGAATTAGACAACGGAAAACTATACCAATACAAAGGAAATTACTCTTATTATTTAGAGAAAAAAGAAGAGCGAATTACCTCAGAAAACGCAAGCATTGACAAAGCTAAAAACTTATTTGTAAAAGAACTGGAATGGATGCGTCGTCAGCCTAAAGCGAGAACAACCAAATCTAAATCACGTCAGGATGATTTTTATGTAATTAAAGAAAAAGCCCAAAGTCGTCGTAAGGAGAATAAAGTAGAACTGGAAATCAACATGGAACGCATGGGAAGCAAGATTATTGAGCTTCACAAAATTTCGAAAAAATTCAAAGACCGTGTGATTCTGGATAATTTCAGTTTTGATTTCCAACGTGGCGAGCGCATTGGAATCATCGGTAAAAACGGAACCGGAAAATCGACTTTTTTGAACTTATTAACCGGAACTTTACCACTGGATTCAGGAAGAGTTGTAAAAGGCGAAACCATAAAAGTGGGTTATTATACCCAAAGCGGTATCAACCCAAAACCGGGGCAACGTGTTATTGACGTTATCAAAGAATTTGGGGAATACATTCCATTGATGAAAGGAAAAATCATTTCGGCTTCGCAATTATTGGAGCGTTTCCTTTTTGATGCAAAAAAACAATACGATTTTGTAGATAAATTAAGTGGTGGTGAGTTAAAACGTTTGTATTTATGTACCGTTTTGATTCAGAATCCGAACTTTCTGATTCTGGATGAGCCTACAAACGATTTGGATATTGTGACTTTGAATGTATTAGAAAGTTTCCTTCTTGATTATCCGGGATGTTTACTGGTAGTTTCGCACGACCGCTATTTTATGGATAAAATTGTAGATCATTTATTTGTATTCAGAGGACAAGGTGTGATTGAAAACTTCCCCGGAAACTATTCTGATTTCAGGGCTTACGAAGACAGTGCCGATGTTACAATTCAAAAAGAAGAAACAAAAACGGAAAAGAAAGATTGGAAACAAAAAAATCCAACCGGAAACCTAACTTTTAACGAGCAAAAAGAATATCAAAAAATCGAACGCGAAATCAAAGATTTAGAGACAGACAAAGCCAAAATTGAACAACTTTTTTCTGATGGCAAAGTTGCCGACGCCGACATCGAGAAAAAAGCAAAAGAACTGGAAAACATCATTGCTAAAATAGAAACCAAAGAAGAACGCTGGTTTGAACTTTCGGCAAAAATGGAAGGATAAATAATAAATTTCACTATGATAGAAAATATTTTTAATGTTTTAGGAATTCTTTTTTTAGGAACAGGTATATCTTATCTTATTTTAAAATATTTAAGTCAAAAAATTTTTGAAAACTATATTCAAAGAAGATTTGAAAAATATAAAAATCAATTAGAAAAAGAACTTATAACTCATCAAATACTTTTTTCTTCTTTACAAAAAGAAAGAGCAGATGTAACGAAAGAAATTTTCTCATCTATTTTAAAACTAGAAGATAGTACTTACAGATACACTGTGACTTTTAATCAAAATCAATTGGGAGGAGTTAAGCTTGATAATTATACAGTACATATGAATCACTTAGATTCAACTCTTACATCATATACTGAATTAAATAAAAAAATCAATGATAATGAGATTTATTTCTCTGCTGTTTTTATAGATGAATTAAGAAAATTACACAATGTTTATGTAAATACAATTTTAGATTTGGGACGAAAAATAGAAACTAATATTATAAATCTCAACAATGATTCTTTTTTTGAACCTGAATATTTCAAAACCAAAAATGATTTACTTGATCAAAATATAAATCAACTCAAAAACATTCTCTCGACAGAATTCAGAAAATTAATAGGTGTTTAATTTTAAAACAAAATAAAGAACGCTGGTTTGAACTTTCTGCAAAAATGGAAGAATAAAATTCTTTAGCAATCATATACAAAAAAGCTGCATTATTGATTAATGCAGCTTTTTTGTATAATGTCAAATTTTATTTTTTCATTGGTGGCAAATCAAATGCCTTTGGTTCGTGTTCAAAATTATTACGGTGAGAACCATCACAAAAAGGTTTATTAGACGATAATCCACAACGACAAAGCCCTAAAGCTGTTCTTCCTTCTAATCCGTAAACATTTCCATCACAGTCCATAATTTCGAAATCACCTTCAATTTTTATTGAACCATTATTATTGATTATTAACTTTGTCTTACTCATATTATTTTTTTTGAGTTCAAAGATTGCAAAATATATACTGAAAGCTCAAACTATAATCCTGTTTTTAGAATCCTGAAAGCTAATTTATACCGATTATATTTTAATCCGATTGTAATTGTTGGTTAAATAGGAATGTTTATACTTTTTTGTGAGATTATAAAAAGCAATTTTTTTAGATTAGATTTAGATAGTACCTTTGACATAAAAATTAAAAATATGGATATCAAACAAATTTTTGAAAACAACAAAAAGTGGATTGCTAAACAATTACAGGCAGATGAAGCTTATTTTGACAAATTAGGAGCCGGACAAGCACCTGAAATCCTTTATATTGGTTGTTCTGATAGTCGTGTAACTGCCGAAGAGGTTATGGGATTACAACCTGGTGAAGTTTTTGTACACAGAAATATTGCCAATATGGTTCCTAACACCGATTTGAATTCGATGTCTGTTATTAATTATGCAGTAGGAAGTTTAAAGGTAAATCATATTGTAGTTTGTGGACACTATGGTTGTGGAGGAGTTCTTGCTGCTATGCAACAATCTGATTTAGGAATCCTAAATCCTTGGTTGAGAAATATCAGAGACGTGTATAGAATTCACAGAGAAGAATTGGACGCTATCACTGATGAAAATGAAAAATACAAAAGATTAGTTGAATTGAATGTTCAGGAACAATGTATTAATGTAATTAAAACCGCTGAAGTTCAAAAAGCAAATAAAGAAAGAAACTTAAAAGTATACGGTTGGGTTTTTGACATTCATTCAGGTGAATTGATTGACTTGAAAATCGATTTTGATGAAATCTTAAAAGATATCACTAAAATTTACAAAATCGTATAAGCCAATTTTACAGATAAAATAAAAATCCCGTTCCGATTATTTCGGGACGGGATTTTTCAATTTTAAACTTATATTAAACCAAATCAAAACGATCCAAGTTCATCACTTTAGTCCAGGCTGCCACAAAATCGTTGACAAATTTTTCGTTGGAATCAGCACAGGCATAAACCTCAGCAATAGCTCGCAACTCAGAATTGGAACCAAAAATAAGATCCACGCGACTTCCTTTCCATTTTGCTATTCCTGTTTTACGGTTACTACCTTCAAAAACATCCTCAGAGGCAGAAGTTGCTTTCCAGCTAGTGTCTAAATCTAATAAATTCACAAAGAAATCATTGGTCAACATTTCCGGACGATTAGTAAATACCCCGAGTGTAGATTGATCAAAATTAGTATTCAACACACGCATACCGCCTACCAACACCGTCAGTTCAGGAACCGAAAGCGTCATTAATTGGGCTTTATCAACCAATAATTCCTCCGCCGAAATGGTATATTTTGTTTTCAAATAATTACGGAATCCATCAGCAATAGGTTCTAAAACAGCAAAAGATTCCACATCGGTTTGTTCTTGTACCGCATCGTTTCTTCCTGCCGCAAACGGAACAACTATTTTATGCCCTGCCTGAGAAGCCGCTTTTTCAATAGCTGCATTACCTCCTAAAACAATCAAATCGGCAAGTGAAACCTTTTTAGCATCCGTTTGAGCATTATTAAATTCAGCCTGAATGGCTTCTAATTTCGAAATCACCTTGGCTAACTGCGACGGATTATTTACTTCCCAATCTTTTTGTGGCGCTAATCGAATACGTGCTCCATTAGCTCCACCACGTTTGTCTGAACCTCTAAAAGTGGAAGCCGAAGCCCAGGCTGTCGAGACTAACTCCGAAACCGACAATCCTGAATCTAATATTTTTGCTTTAAGCGAAGCAATATCATTACTATCAATTAATTTATGTGTTACTGCCGGAATTGGATCTTGCCAGATCAATTCTTCTTTTGGCACTTCCGGCCCAAGATAACGGGCAATAGGTCCCATATCACGATGAGTCAGTTTATACCAGGCACGTGCAAAAGCATCAGCAAACTTATCCGGGTTTTCATAGAAATCCCTTGAAATCTTCTCATAAATAGGGTCAAATCGCAACGCTAAATCAGCAGTAAGCATCGTTGGCGCATGACTTTTTGATGGATTATGAGCATCCGGAACCGTTCCTGCTCCTGCTCCATTTTTAGGTTTCCATTGGTGTGCTCCGGCAGGACTTTTTGTCAATTCCCATTCAAAACCAAATAAATTTTCAAAATAATTATTACTCCATTTTGTTGGCGAAGTGGTCCAGGCTCCTTCCAAACCGCTGGAAATCGTATCCTCTCCATGACCTTTGCCGAAAGTATTTTTCCATCCTAAACCTTGCTCTTCAATACTTGCTCCTGCTGGTTCAACACCTACGTATTGACCGGGATCAGCAGCTCCGTGGGTTTTTCCAAAAGTATGCCCTCCGGCAACCAAAGCTACTGTTTCCTCATCATTCATTGCCATTCGTCCAAAAGTTTCGCGAATATCTCTTGCCGAAGCCACAGGATCAGGATTACCGTTTGGTCCTTCCGGATTCACATAAATCAACCCCATTTGAACCGCTGCCAAAGGATTTTCTAATTCCCGATCACCTTTATAACGTTTA
Source organism: Flavobacterium glycines (assembly GCF_900100165.1). Lineage (GTDB taxonomy): Bacteria > Bacteroidota > Bacteroidia > Flavobacteriales > Flavobacteriaceae > Flavobacterium > Flavobacterium glycines. Next base: position 70,956 of record NZ_FNEO01000010.1, on the reverse strand, counting down.
TCATCCAACCATTTTCCCTCAACTCCCCAATAAATATCCTGCTCTGTCTCCCATATATCTTCACGACCTCCGGCAAAACCAAAAGTTTTCAATCCCATTGATTCTAAAGCGCAGTTTCCTGCCAATATCATCAAATCGGCCCATGAGATTTTATTACCGTATTTCTTTTTTATTGGCCACAAAAGCAATCGCGCCTTATCTAAATTCACATTATCAGGCCAACTATTCAATGGAGCAAAACGCTGCGAACCAGAACCTCCACCTCCGCGTCCATCGGCTATACGATAGGTTCCGGCACTATGCCAGGCCATTCGAATAAAAAAAGGTCCGTAATGACCATAATCAGCAGGCCACCAGTCCTGTGAAGTAGTCATCAAATTGTAAATATCTTTTTTAACGGCAGCTAAGTCCAAACTTTTAAAAGCCTCGGCATAGTTAAACCCTGCTCCCATAGGATTTGAAAAATCAGCATGCTGACGCAAAATATTCAATTTTAACTGATTTGGCCACCAGTCATTATTAGTAGTACCAGAACCTGCGCTTTTTTGTTGAGCACCTCCTGAAAATGGGCATTTACCCCCACCATTTGAATTGTTCTTATTTTCCATAATAATTTATTTTTTTATATTTTTTTAAGCCACAATGCTAATTTAAAACAGTTTTTACTATAGAAATAAAATTATCAATAGATAAAAACTATACCCTTATTTAATCATAATCCTCAATTAAATTGAGCTAATTAAATTACTAAAAAAACTTCAAAATAATCATTAACAACTCAAAATCTTATAGTTAAAAAATCTATCTCCCATTTCAATCACTAAATTAGTCTCCAAATATGGTCTTAAATAAAAGTAAAAATCACTTTTCAGGAGAAATTATCATCACTATATCCATCCTGAAATCACCGCTTTTTTTATTATTCAAAAAAGGTAAGTTTAGCATTTTTTTTATATTTTGCATAGGATTCCAAAACCATAAAAATGAAATCGATTAGCCGAATCTTTGACTTTCCATACCATCAACAGGATGAATTCGCTTCTATCCCTGATGCTTTAGCCTCAAAACAAAATGGTGTCTGGGTAAAAATATCTACACAGGAATACATTACACAATCCAATTGTATTTCCAGAGCACTACTGCGATTAGGAATACAAAAAGACGATAAAATTGCCATCATATCTTCTAATAACAGGACTGAATGGCACATAGTAGATATTGGGGTTTTACAAACCGGAGCTCAAACCGTCCCCATCTACCCTACTATTTCTGAACAGGATTACGAATACATTCTGAATCATTGTGAAGCCAGTTATTGTTTCGTTTCTGACGAAGAGCTCTTCAAAAAAATTAACGCTATCAAAAGTAAATTACCGCATCTTAAAGAAATTTACAGTTTCAATGCTATTAGCAATTGCAAAAATTGGAACGAATTATCAGCTCTGGGGGAAGACAATAGCAACCAGGAAGAAGTTGAATCCCGAAAAAACAGTATCAAAACCGAAGATTTAGCCACAATCATTTATACTTCAGGCACAACCGGAAATCCTAAAGGTGTAATGCTTTCACACCAAAATATTGTATCGAATGTTTTAGGTAGTGCTCCCAGAATCCCTTTCAAAGCTGGTGCAAGTCGCGCATTGAGTTTCTTGCCTATTTGTCATATTTTTGAAAGAATGGTTTTGTATTTATACCAATATTATGGTGTATCGATATATTTTGGTGAATCCATTGAAAAAATCGGAGAAAATATCAAAGAAGTACAGCCCACAGTAATTACAGCTGTTCCAAGGTTAATCGAAAAAGTATATGATAAAATTTATGCCAAAGGTGCCGAACTAAGCGGAATCAAAAAAACACTATTCTTCTGGGCTATCAACTTAGGATTGCGTTACGAACCTTATGGAGCCAATGGATTTTGGTATGAATTCCAACTTAAAATTGCCCGAAAACTTATTTTCAGCAAATGGAAAGAAGGTTTGGGTGGTAAACTCGAAGTTATGGTTTCCGGAAGTGCTGCATTGCAAACCCGTTTGTCCCGAATTTTTGCCGCTGCCGAAATTCCCGTTATGGAAGGTTATGGTTTGACCGAAACTTCTCCTGTAATTGCCGTAAACGACATGAGAAATTACGGTTTCCGCATTGGAACTGTTGGTAAAGTTATCGATAATGTAGAAGTAAAAATTGCCGAAGATGGCGAAATTCTGTGCAAAGGTCCAAACGTAATGGTAGGTTATTATAAAAATGAAGCGCTTACCAACGAAGTAATCACTGACGGTTATTTCCATACCGGAGACATTGGTAATCTTGATAAAGATGGATTTCTAAAAATTACCGATCGGAAAAAAGAAATGTTCAAAACTTCCGGCGGAAAATACATTGCCCCTCAATTGATCGAAAACACCATGAAACAATCCCGCTTTATCGAACAAATCATGGTAATAGGCGAAGGTCAAAAAATGCCGGCCGCATTTATCCAGCCTAATTTTGATTTTGTAAAAGAATGGGCTAACAAAAACAAAACCGACATTGGGAAAACAAATCAGGAAATCGTGACCAACGAAAAAGTAATTGCGCGAATCCAACAGGAAATTGACAGTATTAATAGTAAATTTGGACACTGGGAACAAATTAAAAAATTCGAACTCACTCCTACCGTTTGGTCCATTGATGGTGGCGAAATGACGCCCACACTCAAATTAAAACGTAAAAACATACTGGAAAAATATCAGGATTTGTACCAAAAAATATATAGTTTTTAGAACATAAATGATACAAACTAAAAAGCGGCTGTCTTTATGAGATAGCCGCTTTTTTTGTAACTTTATTTATAATTTAATTATTAAAACTAAAAAAACACTATTTTTACACCGAAATGAGTCAATCAGATTATATAAAAGATATTGCAAAATATGGTCTTGAAAATGACCAAGAAAAGCTATTATCTGTACTCAATCAATTAATTGAGCATTCCAAAAACACTAAGAAGTTAAACTTTGCGATTCAATTGCAATCTATATTAAAAGATTCAATACGATTACAAAAACATAATAATTTAACTAAAGTAGGAAGTGACCAATATTTCAATCGATTAGAAGATAAAGAGATTTCAGACTTAATTCTTGAAAAAATAACTTCAGATTATACTTTATCAAATATAGTCATAGAGGACAAAGTGAAGCAAGAACTTGAGTTTTTTATTGAGGAACATCACAGACTTGAGTTACTTCAACAATTTAATTTGCCTGTTTCAAATAAGTTGTTATTACATGGCCCGTCTGGTTGTGGTAAAACATTAGCTTCTTATATTATTGCAGGTGAATTAAAGAAAATGATGATTGTTCTTAATTTAGGAGCTATCGTATCTTCCAAACTTGGTGAAACAAGTAAAAACTTATCTAAGATATTCAAAAAAGCTGCTTTGGAAGATTGTATTATTTTCCTTGATGAATTTGATAGTATAGGTAAGATTAGAGATTATAGCCAAGACCATGGTGAAATGAAACGTGTTGTAAATACTATTTTACAATTATTTGACTATTTACCACAAAATAGTATTGTTGTTGCTGCTACTAATCAAAAAGACATGCTGGATGATGCTTTATTGAGACGATTTGATAATATTATCACTTTTAGTTTGCCCACTGAAAAAGAAATAAAAGAACTCGTTAATCTTACATTAAAAGACGGAAAGTTTGCTTTTAAGAATAAAACTGAAGTAAACAAAATTATTAAGGACTGTAAAGGTTTATCTTACTATAGTATTCAAAAGACGTTGATTAATGCAATCAAAAAATCTCTTTTTGCTTCAATAGGGAATTCTAAAAGTTTAGTCACTTACATTGATACTACAATTTGGAAAAATCTAATATCAATTGAAAAAGATTCATTAAACATCTAATGAATCAATTTCAACTGTAGTATCTGTATCTAAATTACCAATTACCTCGAGATTATTAATAAGCTGTATTTCATCATACAATAATCCTGTTTTATTTTTTGTCGTTTCCTCAATATTAATCACTAAAGAAAAAGGAAAATCACTAGGATAACCAGCCGGTAATCCTCCAATAATTTGGTCAGTAACCAAACAATGAACCGCTAGTTTGAATGCATTCTCTTCATTAATCAAATCACTTACATTAACAATTAATTCTAATTTTTGAGTGTTTGAATACGGAATTGGCTTTGATTTATATCTGCCATTTTGTGACCAAGTTAAAGTTGTTTTTAGCTTAGAATCTACTTCAATATTTGATTTAATGATATCTTCCGCTTCATGATTTTTAAATATAGAAAATGCTATATGAATTGGATTATACGAAAGTTGATTATTTTTTATTGGTAAAAAGCTAAAACAAAGAGTAGCAGTGATTTTAAGAATACGATTTTGTTTTCCCAAATCCATTGTAGTTAAATATTGAGGAAAATGAATTGGATAGACTTTTAAATCATCGTCACTAAGTACATCTTCTAATATTAAAGTTGCTGAATTTTCATTTGAAAAAACACTTTTAAAATTATCTATATAGCCATGACCAGCAACTCTACTTCTTAATTTAGAAACGGACTTATCAAAAGGAACTTTGTTTAAAGAAGCGGAATTTATTATTAAAGCTTTTACTGTTTGTGGATTTAATTCAGGATATTGTTTTTGGATTTTTACTGCCAGATTAGCAATAAGTGGTGTTGCAAAACTAGTCCCTACATCTTTAAATAAACCTTTTTCCGGTCTTGCTGATATTAAATCTATCATCGAATCATCCATATAATCCAAAGAAGTTGGGTTATAGTAACCTAAATCACCTCCGCTTTCAATTACATCCGGTTTGAAATAATTATTATTGGTTTTATTTCTTGAAAAAATTAAACTTAAATCTACATTGCCTTTTCTTGAAAATAAAGTTGGAAATTCTCTTCCATCTGAGATCCCTAAAAATGGGCCATTAGCAATATTATCTGCTGCTGCACCTACTGTGAAATTATTCATACTATCAGCAGGGGTACAAATATTTGTTTTCTCAGAATGAAAATATCCTAAATCATATGAACTATTGTCATTAATTGCATCATTATTATTGGCAGTACAAATGAAAATTAAGCTATCTGTTTCATAAGCAAACTTATCTAATAAAAATGTGTAATCAGAGAAGGTTTCATTTGTTGTTTTGTGTCTATCGTAACAAGTGGTTAATGTAAATATTTTAATTTGTGGGTATTTTACTTTTACATCATAAAGCATTTTTACTAAATCAATTTCAGAAATATAGCTCGTTTCTCCATTTGATATTTTTATTGATAATGCTTTAGCATCCGCGATCACATTTTCATTAAATTGATTAAGATGATTGATTTTACCTAAAGTAGCTAAACCCGCTACTGGTGTGCCATGACCATTTCTTTGAAAATTTGCAGTATCAATAAAGGGATCTCCATTTAGTGTAAAACTTCTATCATTAATTAACAATGGAGCAATAGCGGATGTTGAACTAATACCTGTATCAATAATTCCGATAATTGGCAAATCTTCTTCCGCATTTACAATATTAACTCCTTGTTCACGAGTAACCGTATTGAACTCTCCTGGTCGAACTGTAGTGAAAGCAGAATTGGTAGCACTTTCAATAATATCAAAGTTTTCAACAATTTCTTGAAGTATTTCAGGAGTTGGATTATTTAATTCTAATCTTTCATTTGATTCGTCAAATTTGATTGCTATATTTTTCTCTTGTAAATAAGTAAATAACCTTCCAAGAATATCAGTTTTTAATCCTTCATGCAACGGCAAATTCATTATAGATAAATACACCAAACCTTGCATTTGATCTAAACGGAATTTTAGAATTTCTCTTATTTGTAATAATTCGAATGAAGCTATGTATAGCACATAATTTTCATATTCTAATTCTGTTTGATTTTCCAATTCTTTTTGAATGAATTTATACATTTCATTCATAAATACTTGGAATTTTTCATGGTCTATAATAGCAAATAATCCTTTTTTACCAAAATCGTAAAATGCTACTGCTTCTAAACCAAAATCATTGTAATATTTATTAAAAAAATCACTTATTACAAATTGCCCTTGGAATGTAAATAACACATGGTCTATGTAATGCGGAACATTTAAGGCTTTATTTCTTCTTTCATTTTTTATAGCTACATATTTGTAAAATCTATCTCTGTCTCTACTCAGTGTTTGCGCTACTCTAAAATAGTTTTTTGGCTCTTCATCATCATCTTCATTTTCTTGAGGAAAACCATATTTAAATTTCATTGGAATAACCTTTTCCAATTGTTTTTCTGAAAGTAGTCTTAAATGTTTTCTATTTGGCATAACAACAACAGTAAATATATTAATCTATCAAACATAATCATAATATTACACTTACAATAATTAAAATCTACAATCAACTCATAAAATCGTTAAACAGGAACGTCTTTGGGAGTTGGGATTGCGTGAGGGATGGAAGTGGCATCCTTTTATGGAGCGCAGCAGAATAAAAGATATAACGGACAGCCCGACCTTTTCTCGTCTTTTTTTTTGACGAGAAAAGGACACGCCAAAAAAAAACTACAATTAAACAAATCCGCGATAATCAATACAAGAATCAAAAAATATTAACAAAAAAACAACTGTATTTTATTATGCACGCATACTATTTTTTCTTATATTTGAAATAACAGATATGCTAATATCATAATTTTTAATTCAAAATAAAAAGATTATGATAAAAAATAGATTTTCTTTTTGAGAGAAACTTAATAAGCTTGCCATATGAAAAACAAAACGATAGACTACGTATTAAGAGCGACTTGGCAGGCTATTTCCAGAATGTATAATGAGGAAGCTGTCAAATATGGCGCAACAATGGCAACCGGATTTGCATTATTAAGCATCGACAAAGAAAAAGGAACTCCATCGACTGCTTTGGGGCCTAAAATGGGAATGGAACCCACGAGCCTAACCCGCACCCTGAAATCGATGGAAGAAAAAGGATTAATCATTAAAAAGAAAAATCCCAATGATGGCCGCGGGGTTTTAATTTACTTGACGGATTATGGCAAAGAAAAAAGAGCCTTGTCTAAAAGTACCGTCATTCAGTTTAATGAAAGCATTAAAAAACATATCTCGGATGAAAAATGGGAAAACTTCATTGAAGTTGCCGAAACCATCAACAAATTAATACACGATAAAGAAATATTTAACCAATCTGAAAATACAGAAGATGAAACGCACAATTAAAAAAGTTGCCGTAATTGGTTCAGGAATCATGGGTTCAGGCATTGCTTGTCATTTTGCCAACATCGGTGTGGAAGTCTTACTTTTGGATATTATTCCAAAGGAACTTACCGAAACTGAAAGTAAAAAAGGACTCACTCTGGAAAGTAAAGTGGTTAGAAACCGAATTGTAAATGAACATTTGGCCAATTCATTAAAATCAAAACCTTCTCCTATCTACAGCGCAAAATTCGCCAGCAGAATTTCCACCAGAAATACCACTGATGATATGGCGAAAATTGCTGCCGTGGACTGGATTATCGAAGTGGTGGTAGAACGTTTGGACGTCAAAAAATTAGTTTTCGAACAAATCGATAAATATAGAACTCCGGGAACTTTAGTCACTTCTAACACTTCCGGAATTCCAATTCATTTTATGAGTGAAGGACGAAGCGAAGATTTCCAAAAACATTTTTGCGGAACACACTTTTTTAATCCGGCGCGTTACTTAAAGTTATTCGAAATTATTCCGGGACCAAAAACTTCATCTGAAGTATTGGATTTCCTAAAAAATTACGGAGAACAGTTCTTAGGAAAAACTTCGGTTGTTGCTAAAGATACTCCGGCATTTATCGGAAACAGAATTGGTGTTTTCGGGATTCAGAGTTTGTTTCATTTGGTAAAAGAAATGGGATTAACCATTGAACAAGTTGATAAATTAACAGGACCGGTTATCGGTAGACCTAAATCGGCTACTTTTAGAACTGTCGATGTCGTTGGTTTAGATACTTTGGTACATGTTGCCAATGGAATTTATGAAAATTGTCCAGAAGACGAAGCACATGAACTGTTCCAACTACCGGAATTCATCAAAAAAATGGTTGAAAACAAATGGTTCGGAAGCAAAACCGGACAAGGGTTTTATAAAAAAGTAGACAAAGATATTCTTTCTTTAGATTTGGATACTTTGGAATATCGTCCAGCTAAAAAAACTTCGTTTGCAACTTTAGAACTTACAAAAACCATCGAAAAACCTATTGATCGCTTTAAAGTTTTAATCAAAGGACAAGATAAAGCAGGTGAATTTTACAGAAAAAGCTTCGCCGCTTTATTTGCATATGTTTCGAATAGAATTCCTGAAATCTCAGATGAATTATACAAAATTGACAATGCAATGAAAGCAGGTTTTGGATGGGAAAATGGTCCGTTCGAAATTTGGGATGCTATCGGAGTTGAAAAAGGAATCGAAATGATTAAAGCCGAAGGCTACACTCCTGCTCCATGGGTAAATGAGATGCTGGCTTCGGGAAGCAGCAGTTTTTACACGATAAAAGAAGGAGCTACTTATTTTTATGACATTTCGAAAAAATCACAAGAAAAAGTTCCCGGACAAGATGCTTTTATTATTCTGAATAATATTCGCGAAAGCAAAAAAGTTTGGAGCAATAGCGGCGCTATCATCGAAGATTTAGGCGACGGAATTTTAAATATCGAATTCAAATCGAAAATGAATACCATTGGTGGCGATGTTTTACAAGCCATCAACAAAGGAATTGATTTAGCGGAAAAAGAATATTCAGGATTAGTTATTGGAAATCAAGCGGCTAATTTTTCAGTTGGTGCCAATATCGGAATGATATTCATGATGGCTGTCGAACAGGAATATGACGAACTGAATATGGCTATCAAATTATTCCAAGACACCATGATGCGTGTGCGCTACTCTTCAATTCCGGTAGTCGTTGCACCACACGGAATGACTTTTGGAGGTGGATGTGAAATGAGTTTGCATGCCGATAAAGTGGTTGCCGCCGCAGAAACCTATATGGGATTGGTGGAATTTGGCGTTGGCGTGATTCCTGGTGGAGGTGGTTCAAAAGAAATGACTTTGCGTGCGGCTGATTTATTCCGTAAAAATGATGTAGAACTAAACACCTTACAGGAATATTTCTTAACCATTGCGATGGCTAAAGTTTCAACTTCAGGTTATGAAGCTTTTGATACGGGTTTATTACAGCACGGAAAAGACATTATTGTGGTGAACAAAGATCGCCAAATTGCCGAAGCCAAAAAGCACGCTTTGTTAATGGCTGAAGCCGGCTACACTCAACCTATCAGACGTAACGATATTAAAGTATTAGGAAAACAAGCTTTGGGGATGTTCTTAGTAGGAACCGATCAAATGGTAGCCGGAAGTTACATCTCTGAACACGATAAAAAAATAGCCAATAAACTGGCTTATGTAATGGCCGGAGGTGATTTATCCGAACCGACATTGGTATCTGAACAATATTTATTGGATTTAGAAAGAGAAGCTTTCTTATCGCTTTGTACCGAAAGAAAAACATTGGAACGAATTCAATATATGTTAAAAGCGGGGAAACCTTTGAGAAATTAGTCTAAAAAAGAATAAAGAGAATAGAACATAGAAAATAGATTTAACCGAACAGTCTTTTCTCTATATTCTATATTCTTTCATCTAAAAATATGAAAATATGAAAACAGCCTATATAGTAAAAGCATACCGAACAGCAGTGGGAAAAGCACCTAAAGGACTGTTCCGATTTAAAAGACCGGATGAATTGGCAGCAGAAACCATTCAACACATGATGAATGAACTGCCTGATTTTGACAAAAAACGCATTGATGATGTTATGGTAGGAAATGCCATGCCGGAAGCAGAACAAGGCTTGAATTTTGGACGCTTAATCTCGTTAATGGGATTAGAAATCAATGATGTCCCGGGAGTAACAGTCAATCGTTATTGCGCCTCGGGACTGGAAACTATCGGTATGGCAACTGCCCGCATCCAATCAGGAATGGCGGATTGTATAATTGCCGGTGGTGCCGAAAGTATGAGTTTTATTCCAATGGGCGGCTACAAACCCACACCCGATTATGCTCTTGCCAAAGCAGGACATGAAGATTATTACTGGGGAATGGGACTAACAGCCGAAGCTGTAGCGAAACAGTTTAATATTTCCAGAGAAGATCAGGATTTATTTGCTTATAATTCGCATCAAAAGGCATTAAAGGCACAAGCTGAAGGCAAATTTGACTCACAAATTGTTCCTATTACTGTTGAACAAACTTTTATTAATGCAAAAGGTAAAAAAGAAACCACATCTTACACTGTCAATAAAGACGAAGGTCCGAGAGCGGATACATCTCTGGAAGCATTAGCTAAATTAAGACCTGTTTTTGCCGCCGACGGAAGCGTTACTGCCGGAACCTCATCGCAAATGAGTGATGGTGCAGCCTTTGTTTTAATTATGAGCGAAGAATTGGTCAAAGAATTAAACTTAACACCCATAGCTAGATTAGTCAATTATGCATCAGCAGGAGTTGAACCAAGAATCATGGGAATTGGCCCTGTAAAAGCCATTCCAAAAGCATTAAAACAAGCCGGATTACAATTAAAAGACATCGATTTGATTGAATTAAACGAAGCTTTTGCATCCCAATCCTTAGCCGTAATCAGAGAATTAGGTTTGAATCCTGATATTGTAAATGTAAACGGAGGAGCCATTGCCTTAGGACATCCTCTTGGATGTACAGGAGCAAAATTGTCTGTTCAGCTATTCAACGAAATGAAACGCCGTGGCAATAAATACGGAATGGTAACCATGTGTGTGGGAACAGGACAGGGAGCTGCGGGGATTTTTGAGTTGCTTTAAAAAGAAAATGGAATAGAGAGAATAGAAAATAGACGAAATAATCATGACAAGACATAATTATAAGAATTTAAAAATATGGCAATTAGGCATTCAAATTGCAAATGATATTTCAGATGTTTTATTGGAGTTTCCAAAGCATGAAAGATATGATTTAAGTTCACAAATAAGCAGATGTTCTATTTCTGTACCAAGTAATATTGCCGAAGGCTCTGCCGGGACAGATAAATCTTTTAGTCACTTTATTGATATTTCGTTAGGTTCTTCTTTTGAATTGAATACGCAACTAATAATCGCAAAACACCGAAAATACATTAACGATACAACTTTTAACCTACTAGAAACTAAAATAGAAGAATTTCAACGAATGACAATGTCATTTCAAAATAACCTCAAGTAGGTCTATTTTCTATTCTCTCTGTTCTATTTTCTGATTAAAAAATAAAAACCATGGACAACAAAACAAGAGGAGGACAATTCCTCGTAAAAGAGACAAAATGCGAAGATATTTTTATTCCGGAAGATTTCTCTGAAGAACAAAAAATGATGCGCGATATGGTCAAAGAATTCGTTGATAAAGAACTTTGGCCAAACAAGGATCGTTTTGAAAAAAGAGACTTTGGGTTCACCGTTGAATGTATGCACAAAGCAGCCGAACTGGGGCTTTTGAGCGTTTCTGTTCCCGAGGCTTACGGTGGAATGGGAATGGGATTTGTGGATACCGTTTTGGTTTGTGATTATATTTCGGGAGCTACAGGTTCGTTTTCGAGTGCTTTTGGTGCGCACACCGGAATTGGAACATTACCAATCACGTTGTACGGTACAGAAGAACAGAAACAAAAATACGTTCCGAAACTGGCTTCTGGCGAATGGTTTGGTGCTTACTGTCTGACCGAACCCGGCGCAGGAAGTGATGCAAATTCCGGAAAAACGAAAGCTGTTTTGTCCGAAGACGGCACACATTACAAAATTACAGGACAAAAAATGTGGATCACCAATGCCGGATTTTGCTCCCTTTTTATAGTTTTTGCCCGAATTGAAGATGATAAAAATATCACCGGTTTTATCGTAGAAAACAATCCAGAAAATGGAATTTCTACCAATGAAGAAGAACACAAACTAGGAATTCGTGCTTCGTCAACAAGACAGGTATTTTTTAATGAAACAAAAGTTCCTGTAGAAAATATGCTTTCTGAAAGAGGAAATGGTTTTAAAATTGCCATGAACGCGTTGAATGTTGGCCGAATCAAATTGGCTGCAGCCTGTTTAGATTCGCAACGAAGAATCATTTCGGGTGCTGCCAAATATTCGAATGAAAGAATCCAGTTTAATGTTCCTATTTCTAAGTTTGGCGCCATCAGATACAAACTGGCAGAAATGGCTACCAGCTGTTATGCCGGAGAAAGTGCGGTTTACAGAGCTGCCAAAAGTATTGAAGAACGAATTGCTATTCGAGAAAGCGAAGGCGCTCCGCATCAGGAAGCCGAATTAAAAGGTGTAGAGGAATTTGCCATCGAATGTGCTATTCTAAAAGTTGCCGTTTCCGAAGACATTCAAAATTGCTCCGACGAAGGAATTCAGATATTTGGAGGAATGGGATTCTCCGAAGATACTCCGATGGAAAGTGCCTGGCGTGATGCAAGAATTACCCGAATCTATGAAGGAACTAACGAAATCAACCGCATGCTTTCGGTAGGAATGTTAATCAAAAAAGCCATGAAAGGTCATGTGGATTTATTAGGTCCGGCATCTAAAGTACAAGAAGATTTAATGAGCATCCCATCATTTGACACTCCGGATTATTCGGAATTGTTTGCTGAAGAAAAAGAAATGATCAGCAAATTGAAAAAAGCTTTTTTAATGGTTGCCGGTGGAGCCGTTCAAAAATATGGCCCTGATTTAGATGAACACCAACAATTACTAATTGCTTCGGCTGATATTTTAATCGAAATCTATATGGCTGAATCTACTATTTTAAGAACTGAAAAATTAGCTAAAAAAGTAGGAGAAGCAAATATCAAAGAGCAAATCGCTATAGCTAAATTGTATTTATACAAAGCAGTGGATATTGTAACTCAAAAAGGAAAAGAAAGCATTATTTCTTTTGCCGAAGGCGATGAACAACGCATGATGTTAATGGGATTGAGACGTTACACTAAATACACCAATATGCCTAATATTGTTGAAATAAGAAGAACTATTAGTGCCAAAATTATTGCCGAAAACAAATATTGTTTCTAATCGATTCTCTTTGAAACCGAGCAAAAAAACGTCCCGTCCCTATAGTATCGGGACGGGACGTTTTTATTTTATATCATTCCTTTTTATCTTCTTTAATGGGCATTATTTCTCCGAAATAAGTTATTGGAGCACGATTATTACTATTAATAGTCAAAATACCACTACCATCAAATGAAACCAGTAGTGTCAAATCAAAAAAATCATTTTGCCCCTTAACCGAAACCTTAATTTGATATTCTTTATTACTAAGTTTGGTATTGTATTTTTCAGGTTTACCTTCAAATTTTAAACCCGTATCACTGGTATAGCCTAATCCACTATACCCCCTTCCAAAAAACGGCATATCACTTTTTATAAAATCAGGTTTAAACTTTACAAAATTAGGATTCAAAGTTAAATCAATCATTCTAAAAGATTGTGAATTAGAATTGCGAGCTACAAATTGAAATTCTCTGGAATCAATCAGCTTTTCTACTTCTTTTTGCTTTTGTATTTTTTGTTCAGCTTTGATTTGTCTTCTCGTTTTTTCTTGTGAAAATCCGATTGAAACAGTAAAACAAAGTAAGAACAGAATAAGCATTTTACTTTTTTTCATAATTTTTATTTTTTAATTATATAATTAATCACTGACAAACAACAACTTAAATCAAAATAAAGATAGTACAAATGGATTTAATTAAATACTCTAATCAGAACTAATTCCTCTTTTGAAATCACAAAAATTGTTCCTATTTTAGATAAAAAGATAAGCATATGAAATGAGCATGACTAAAAATTGATTACAAGCACCAATAGTGTGATATGCGAATTACATATGACCAATAAAAACCAATAAATATCAACATATGAAAATACTAGGAATAGGATCCCGAATTACACATCCTGAATACGGAAAAGGAGTAATTACTAACGTTTCATCAACCGAATACTGGGTTACTTTTATTGACAACGGATTGGAAACAATCCCTTTGGACGACAGTTTCGAAATTATTGAAGCCGCCGAAAACGAAGTGGATACAGTAAGTTTCTCAGAAGTAGAAACAACTTTACGCAATCTTCTGAAAAAATGGTCGGATGTTTCCGAAATTGTTCCAATTGGAGACAAATGGAAAGGCGGAAAATTGATTTTGGAACCAGGTCAGGCAGGTTTGGCTTCGAAAGAAATTCCGATTGACACTTTTTTTCATAAAATAGTGATGGTGAGAGACCGACTGCGCGTAATGGAGCAAAAAGTTAATTCGAGTAATCTGGAAGAAATTGAAAAAATAGAATTACAACAATATATCACTAGAATATACGGCAGTTTAACTTCTTTCAATATTCTATTCAAATCGCCAACGAACCATTTTGTAGGAGAAAAATCAAAATAGAATGTTATTTTACTTTGATTTTCGTTGCTTTTTATAGTATTTTTATAGTTTAAAACCTATTCTACAAAATCATGAAAAATATTATTCTTCTCACACTAGGCTTAACAACAATTTTTATTGGGTGTAAACCGCAAAATAAATCAGCTGATACTAAAAAATTAAATATTGCATTTGAAGCAAAAAGTAACAGCAGTGTTTCAGGAACAGCTACTTTTATAGAAAAAAACGGAAAAGTAACTTTTGAGGCAAAATTATCAGGTTTAAAACCGGGAATTCATGCCATTCACATCCATGAAAAATCAGATTGCTCTGCTCCTGATGGAAGTTCGGCAGGCGGACATTGGAACCCAACTTTTAAAAAACATGGCAAATGGGGAGTTGGAGAATACCATAAAGGGGACATTGGCAATTTTACTGCTGATGAAAAAGGAAACGGTTCTATTAAATTAACTACCGACGAATGGTGTATCGGTTGTGGTGATCAGACTAAAGACATTTTAGGAAAAGGCTTAATCGTTCATGACGGAACAGACGATTTCACGTCTCAACCCGCAGGAAATGCGGGAGCAAGAGTAGCTTGTACAGCAATTATAAAATAGGAAACAGTATTTCGTTATTATTTGAAACCATCTTAAATTTAACAAAATTGAGATGGTTTTTTCATTTTTATATAACATCGAAACTAGAAAATAACATAGCTTTGTAGCTTCAAAACAAGACTATGATTAACCCTTCTGCATCTGGTTGGATTGATAAATTTTTTATCAAGCAGGAATTCACGAAACAGCATGTTTTCATGGATGCTGATTTATTTTATAAAAAAACCAGAGCTACTGGTTTTATCTATGGTCATATTATTTCGTTTGAAACACCATCATTTGTTGATACCAAAGGCTGGGTTCAAAATGAAACCCCTAAAGTTGCCTTATTAAACACCTTGTATAACATTTATGGATTAACCACTCAGGAAGTGGATCCGAATGCTTTTATCAAAAAATGTCTCGATTTTTATGATGACATGCATCCGCAGGGGTTTAATTTGTTTAAGAAAGTATTGCCAAACGGTGCTCCATCATTAAACTTAGAGAAAATCATTGATGAGCGCGTTCAAACCAATGTGGATATTATCAATAAAAACTTCTCCCATATTGTTACTAACGCCCTGCTTTTCATAGATATTTTAGCTTTTAGACAGTATCTAATCAATGGAAAAATTCCGGAGAAGTACCTAAAAAAGATTGAAGAAGCAGTAATTAGCGTGGTTACTTTAGCCTTAAAAATCAAAACTAATAAATCTAATTATGACGATTTATTAATCAAACTCTTTGAAGCTTCTGTACGCTACAGCAAATTTTCTAAAATTAACATTCAAAATATTGACGAACTCAAATTAGACTATTTTAATTCTGATTTAGAAAAATACTACCTGCTTGATATGGCTGGTATGGCATTATGGAGTGATGGAGAAATTGAAAACGAAGAAATTTATTTTCTACATAAGCTAGCCGAAAATCTTAAAATACCGGCTGATTTTGTATCAGAAAGCATCAAAAATACGGATACTTTTATAACTAAATACCAAAAGGAAATCCCCTATTTTAATTATTCCAATCCTGTAAAACATTTTTACGATCAAACTACGCAAAGTGTTTTTACATTAATGACGCGTAATAAAAACCGACTCATCAAGGAAATCATTCAAAGTAAGGAATTAATGATTTTATTGGCACATTCCACCAGAAGAGATTTGGACGAAAAAGAAAAAAAGAAAGTAAAAAAACAGTTATTGGATATTTGTAAAACAATACCTTCTCTGACTATCTTTTTACTTCCGGGTGGAAGTTTATTACTTCCCATTCTGATTAAATTTATCCCTACTCTGCTTCCATCAGCATTCAATGAAAACTTAGATAATGAATAAAAAAAAATAGGCTGTTATTTATACAGCCTATTTTTTTTTATTCATTATCTAAAATCTCAGTCAAAACATCTGCTTCCGTTCCGTTAGGAAAATCTATTTTTATTTTTTGAGCAATACTTGGAGCTATCTGAGAAATTACCTTCCTATCAAAAGAGGCTCCTTTTTTAATATTCCAACCGTAAAATAATAAAGGTACATGAGTATCATAATTAAAAGCTGTTCCGTGAGAAGTCCCTCTGCCCTCATGCGCACTATATCCCGGCTTGTCTAAAACAACCAAATCACCATTTTGTTTTGGATCATAACCTTTAAAAATATAATTCAAATAAAAATCGGTACCATTAGCACTTAAAATTTCTTCTTCAGTATATACTCTTTTTACCTGAGGCTGTGCCATTAAAAATTCTTTAAAATTCTTTTTAACCTCATCTAAAACCAAATTGTTTTCTTTGATTTTCTTTTTATCTAAAAACAAATTGTAATTTGAATAATTCAACACCAAGTCGGTTCCAAAAGTAGTTTTAGAAAATTCACGAAGCTTATTTGTAAATTGCTTATAAGCTACAGGTAGTAACGAATACTTATTGTCTTTTAAAAAATTTTGGTTCTCAGCTGCAGCATGATCCGAAGTAAGAAACAATAAATAATTATCCTTTCCCACTTTTTGATCTAAAAAACTCAGGAAATCAGCAATGGTTTCGTCTAATCTCAAATAAGTATCCTGAACTTCTCTTGAACGAGGTCCTGTCAAATGTCCAATATAATCTGTTGAAGAAAAACTAATGGCTAAAAAATCTGTTTCATTATCTGTCCCTAAATTTTCGTTTATTACTGCTTCTTTGGCAAAATCAGCTAAAATACTATTCCCAAAAGGCGTTGTTTTAATAACTTTAGCGCCATTTTTAACATACATCGATTTTAAATCATAAGGAAAAACAGGTTTTTCACTTCCATACAAAAGACCTTCGTACGTATTATCATCTGCTAAACTTTTATCATAAACAGATTCAGACTTCAACAAAGTCCAATCCTTATTTAAATAACTTTCGTAAAGTTTCTTCTCATTAAATCCTGATACCCAATCCGGTAATTGTTTTCCATAAAAAGTACTTGAAATAAAATTTCCTGAATCACTCATCCAAAATGCCCAATTCGCAAAATGTCCGGCAGGAAGTATAGCTCCGCGATCTTTTATACTAATACCAATAACTTTCCCTCTGAAATTTGTAGCCAAACGCAACTCGTCTGTAACCGTTGTTGCTTCTAAATTAACTGGCGACATTTTACCTTCATCAGCCTCTCCTTTTCCTAAAATACTAACCGAAGCATCATCAGTACAATATCTGGATTTCTCTAAGGACCTATCAAACCAGGTATTCCCTACGATCCCATGAATTGCCGGTGTAGTACCTGTATAAATTGAGGCATGACCAGGTCCGGTGTAAGTGGGCATATAATTATACTGTGTATTATGAAAAACATAACCAGCATCCATTAGTCTACGAAAACCCTTTCCGGAAAAATCATCCGAAAAACGATAGAGGTATTCCATTTTCATCTGATCCACAACTATCCCCACCACTAACTTAGGTCTTTGTTGAGCATAGGAATTAAAAATTACTACAGAAGTAAAAAGTAAGATTATTTTTCTCATAATATAAATTAGATATGAAAAACAAAAATACAAATTAAAGTGAGTGTTAAAGATTATTGGATCGTAATATAAATTACAACCAATATACTATTTAACTAATCCAAAATTGAAATTTAGCTTTGGCGACTAATTCAAACTTAAAAAACTTATTTTTGTATCCACAGAATTACTATTCTATCCGAAATACAAAGCTTACAAACCAGTATAATGAAATACATTTTAATCTCTTTTTTACCTTATAATTCTAAAAAAATCTTTTTTTTTCTAGTACTTTTTCTTTCTATAATTTTTAATTCGAATGCCAAGACTGGAAAATGGACTAGTAAAGTAACCGAAGGTACAATCGAATATAAAGTAAATGAAGCCAAAAATCCAATTAAAGATTACAACGGAAACTTTTTGACAGTCGTTTATTTAGAAAATCTTTCCCTGAAAAAAATTGGAAAATATAGTAACAAAAAAAATGTGAACTGGTTAGTAACTAAGGGCTACCGTGTTATTGAATTGGATTATAAAAAAAATAAAAATGCCAGAGCTCTTAAAATTAATGAGGACATTATTGCCATCAATGATTCGATAACAGCCGGAAACTTTTGCGGTTTAAAAAACTGCTCCATGTATAAATCTTATGTTTTGTTTGAAGGATATCGGATAGCCCGAGATGTTAGTTATTTTATAGATAATCCCAAAATTTATAATACACCGGAACAATACACCGTGGGCGATTCTTTGCATATGGATATTATTTATCCCGCTAATGCAAAAGTCAAAATACCAACTATTCTTTCTTTTTCATACAGCAACAGTTATGCTTTTTATGACAGTAATAAAGGAATGCTTACCGATGCCTATAAAGATCAAAGATTAAATCTGCCTTATACATTTGCCGGATTTAATGATTCATTTCTGGAAGGAGCACCTGCTAATGGTATGGCCTGGGCAATTGCGGATCATCCTAAATATTGTCCATGGGGTAAAGGTACAACCGTAAATGGTCCCAGTGATGCATATAAATCATTCGAAACGAATCCTGATGCTGCACAAAAAGTAAAATCGGCTATTCGTACATTAAGAGTTTTTGGAAGCAAAATGGGACTATCTGACAAAATAGGCATTTTTGGTTTTTCCAGAGGTTCCACAGCCGGATCTATGGCCATTGGGGATAAAAAAATAGAAGAAATTGAGAATGCAGGATTTCATACAGGTATTTCAGATGCTGTACAAGTAGCAGCTTTAGGACCTGGTGTTTTTGATTATACACAAATTTATAATACACCGGATGATGGTGATAAAAATTTAGAACAAAGATGTCCTTGGGTTTGGGGAACTTTAGAAAATAACAGAAAATTATGGGAATCGATGGGGTCTTCTTTCCTCGTTGAAAAAACTGCAGCTCCTACTTTATTCTTTTATAATACTGATGATGATTCTTATTATGCAGATCAAATTAAACATTTCAAAAGCAAATTAGATAATTTAGGAGTTCCAACAGCTACGCTGATTAATTATGGAAAAGGACACGCCATTCCACAAACTGCAACTACACTAAATAGCCTCTATAGTTTCTTTAAAAACTACCTTTCTCCTCCAAAATTGGACAAATAACATTTAAATTTAACTGTAAAACATCCTGTACAAGGTAGCTATTAGCTAAAAAAACATTTTATTATTTAGAAAGATTAAATTCTATTTTCAAATCCTTTTCTTCGACTTCTACAATTAACAGCTCACCAAAAAAAACACAACAACCTAAAAAACAACACATTAAAAAACCACATCTCTTCTCTATAAAAACTTCAAAGCAATTTTTAAAACTCCTACTAAAGAAATAACAAACAACTTATCAATGTTTTGTTAATTTTTATTTTTATTTATTCTAAATAATATTTGCTTAAACCATTTTTACAATTTACATTTGCAGTGTTATTTTAAATGAATCCAAATAAACAACGATATGAAAAAAATTTTACTGCCCACAATAGCACTATTATTTTCAATACCAAATCACGCTCAAGAAATCGCTTCAGCATCAAACCACAATACCTCAGAAATCATTTCAAATCCTTTTGATACTATCAAAAACAAAAAAGGACAAATCCTAAAAGAAATAACCATTACTGGTAACAAACCTCAAAAACCGGTTTCGGCAGCAAGATCAGGTATCAAAATCATGGATTTACCACAAAGTGTTCAGGTTATTGATAACGAAATCATCACACAACAACAAGCCATTCGTTTAAGTGATGTCATCAAAAATGCCAACGGTGTTTATGTAGGTTCTGCTCGTGGCGGTGCTCAGGAATCCTTTTGGTCCAGAGGCTACGATATGTCCAGCAACAATATGTTTAAAAATGGATTCAGATATAATGCTGGTTCAATTCCGGAAGTTTCTGGTTTAGAAAAAGTAGAATTCTTAAAAGGAGGTTCTGCCCTTTTATTTGGAAATGTTGCTCCGGGAGGAATTTTAAACTTGGTTACTAAAACTCCAAAATTCGAAAAAGGTGGTGAAATCTCAATGCAGGCAGGAAGTTATGACTACTATAAACCATCAGTAGATTTTTATGGTCCTTTAAATAAATACATTGCATACCGTTTTACAGGTTCATATGAAAACTCAAAAAGTTTTAGAGATTATGTAAAAAATGACCGTATCTATTTCAACCCGTCATTTCTATTTAAAATTAGCGAAAAAACACAAATTATCGCACAGGGAGATTACCTAAGTGCTGACTGGACTCCGGATTTTGGTACAGGAATTATTGGAGAAACTGTTTTAAATATCCCTCGTAACACTTACTTTGGAGCACTATGGTCAACCGGAAATACTAAATCATCCAGTGCTTCCTTGTTATTCAACCATGATTTCAATAAAAACTGGAAATTAGCTTTCAATTCTTCTTTCCAATCCTATAGAAGAACTCAAAAATCTACAGCTCAAATGAATGGTGTCACTTCAAGCGGTAACTGGAAACGAGGCTTAACACAGGCTGATGCTGCCGAAATAATTTTTGGAGACCAATTAAGCTTACAGGGAACTTTCAATACAGGAAAAATCAAACATCAAATTTTTACAGGAGTTGATTATGAAAATTCGATTGCTCCAAGTTATACTTTTGCTTTTGCATTAGCTGATTATGGCACAATTAATCTTTTTGATTACGACTATAGTACACAAAGTAAAGAAGCTCCATTTTCTAAAGCTACACAATTAGCTACAACTAACACACAACGTTTTGGAGCCTATGCTCAGGATTTAATCTCTATTAATGAATACATTAAAGTTTTAGGAGGTATCCGTTGGTCTTGGCAAGAGGCTGATGTTGACACAAAAAATCTATCAACAGCTATAACCACTACAAGTGCTAAAACCTTAAACAAAGCTTATTCACCAAAAGCAGGATTGGTAATTCAACCAAATAGAGACATGTCTATTTTTGCCAGTTATTCAAACTCATTCACTCCAAACACAGGAACTACAGTAGATTTAAAAACATTAGCTCCGTCTATCATTGATCAATTTGAGGTAGGTATTAAAAAAGACTTCTGGAGAGGAATTTTAAGCACAAATGTGACTTTATACCAAATAAGCAATAATAACTTAGCGCAAACTGCTCAATTCCAGGCCGACGGAGTAACACTAAATGTAAACAATAATTTAAAAGAATTAGTAGGAGCTACAAAAGGAAAAGGTATCGAGGTAGATGTCACTGCAAAACCTACAGAAGGTTTAAACATTATCGCCGGATATAGTTTCAATGAGACTAAAATCTCTAAATCTTCTGGAACAAGCGGAAGTTTAGTAGTTGGAGATATTCTTGCAAGAACACCAAGACATACTGCTAACCTGAGCTTTTTCTACAAATTACCTAGTGGTACACTAAAAGGATTGAGTTTTGGAGCTATCGCAAGTTACATTGGAGACAGAACCGGAGGATGGAATGACCGTTATGTGTGGACAGAAGTTCCAAATTCTAACCCAAAAGCATATACTGTTACAATCGAAGACCGTGATATCCCATTAAAAGGCTATACTACAGTGGATGCTTCAGTAGGTTACGAGTGGAAGAAATTCTCAATCTTATGTAAATTATCTAACATCACTAACGAGTTGAATTATACTGTTCACGAAAACTACAGTGTGAACCCAATTGCTCCTCGTCAGGTAATGACCAGCTTAAAATATAAGTTCTAATCCTGATAATTTTATTTTTTTTCAAAGCTCCTGATTTCAGGAGCTTTTTTATTTAAAATCAATTGGATAAATTTAAGTATCTTTAAAATACCATTGAAAACCAAGCCTTTTTATTATGAAAAAAATATCCAAAGAAGACATCAGTCAGGAAATATTTGACTTATACGACGACTACGCCCACAACAAAATTGAGCGCAGACAATTTATCGAAAAACTTTCGGTATTTGCCGTTGGAACCTTAACACTACCATCGTTATTAAGTTTCATTACACCAGATTATGTTAATTCAATTACTATTCAGCCAGATGACCCGCGTATTGACTCTGATTATATTTTTTATGAATCACCAAAAGGCGGAGGAAAAATAAAAGCGCTACTTTCTAAACCAAATAAAAAAACTAAAAAACTTCCGGGAGTAATCGTAGTACACGAAAACCGGGGACTAAATCCCTATATCGAAGATGTAGGACGACGATTAGCCGTAGATGGATTTATTAGTTTAGCTCCCGACGCCTTAACTCCATTAGGTGGTTATCCCGGAAATGATGACGCTGGAAGAGAGTTACAGAAAAAAAGAGACCGCTATGAAATGCTGGAAGATTTTATTGCCGCTTATTATTATTTAAAAAATCATCCGGATTGCAACGGTCATATAGGCGTAGTTGGATTTTGTTTTGGAGGATGGATTGCTAATCTAATGGCTGTAAAAATTCCAACATTAAATGCTGCCGTTCCTTTTTACGGTGGCCAACCCACAGCCGAAGAAGCCGAACAGATTAAAACACCTTTATTATTACAATATGCAGGCTTAGACAGCCGGGTTAACGAAGGATGGCCAGCTTTTGAGACTATTTTAAACAAAAATAAAGTTCCAAACACCGCTTACATTTATCCAAATGTAAATCATGGATTTCATAATAACACTACTCCTCGTTATGATGAAAAAGCAGCAACTCTGGCTTGGGAAAGAACAATTGATTTCTTCAAAAAACAACTGAAATAATTGAAAACGAAATCATTTTCACAGAATTAAAATTTTAATTTACTTTCAAATCATTTAATAGTACCTTTGCAGCTCAAATAATTAAAATGAGATTACACCGAAATTTAGTATATACTACTATTGATTCTCTAAATGCGATATTTAACGAAGGAGAATATGCCGATAAAGTAGTAGCAAGAGCCTTAAAAAAAGACAAACGCTGGGGAAGTTCCGATAGAAAATTTGTTGCCGAAACTATCTACGAAATTGTTCGTTGGAAACGTTTGTATGCAGAAATTGCTGAAGTAAAAGAACCATATGACAGAGACAATCTTTGGAGAATGTTTGCTGTTTGGGCTGTTTTAAGAGGTTACCCAATTCCTGACTGGCGTCAATTAGAGGGAACTCCTGAACGAAAAATCAAAGGACGTTTTGACGAATTATCAAAAAACCGAGTTTTCAAAGAATCCATTCCGGACTGGATGGATGAAATAGGTGTTAAAGAATTAGGCGAAAAAGTTTGGGCTAAAGAAATTGCAGCTCAAAACCAACCTGCTAAAGTCATTCTAAGAACCAATACTTTAAAAACAACTAAAGAAAAATTAAGAGCCATCTTAATGGATTTAGATATTGAAACGGAATTTCTTCCGGATCAGGCTGATGCTTTAGTCTTAAAAGAACGTGCCAATGTTTTCCTGACTGATGCTTTCAAACAAGGATTATTTGAAGTACAGGATGCAAGCTCTCAATTAGTCGCTCCTTTTCTGGATGTAAAACCAGGAATGCGCGTAGTAGACACTTGTGCAGGTGCAGGAGGAAAAACGCTGCATATCGCTTCTTTAATGGAAAATAAAGGACAATTGATTGCTATGGATTTATACGAAAGTAAATTGAAGCAATTAAAATTAAGAGCAAAAAGAAACAGTGTTTTCAATATCGAATACCGTGTTATTGATACTACCAAAGTAATCAAGAAGCTTCATGAAAAAGCAGACCGCGTTTTGATTGATGCTCCTTGCAGCGGATTAGGAGTTTTAAAAAGAAATCCGGACGCCAAATGGAAATTACAACCGGAGTTTATTGACAACATCCGTAAAGTACAAGCTGAAGTTTTAGAAAACTATTCTAAAATTGTAAAACCGGGTGGAAAATTGGTTTATGCAACCTGCTCTGTACTTCCATCAGAAAATCAGGAACAGGTTGAACGCTTTTTGAAAACAGAAATTGGTAAACAATTTACTTTTGTTGAAGACCGA
Organism: Flavobacterium glycines; assembly: GCF_900100165.1. GTDB lineage: Bacteria > Bacteroidota > Bacteroidia > Flavobacteriales > Flavobacteriaceae > Flavobacterium > Flavobacterium glycines. Next base: position 46,444 of record NZ_FNEO01000010.1, on the reverse strand, counting down.
AAAATCTTAGCTTCTGAATCTGGATTTGATGGTTTTTATATGGCTTCGTTAGAACGTAAAGAAAGTGTGAAAAAACAAGAATAAAGAGAATAGAATTTAGAAAATAGACAATGGCGCATAAAAAAATCCTCGATATACTCGAGGATTTTTTTTATTCAATTTTTATCTTTTCTCTTTATTCTTTCTTCTATTCTCTTTTTTAATCGTTCATCGAAATCAAAAACTCTTCATTATTTCTGGTTTTCTTAAAGCGATCATTGATAAATTCCATTGCCTCAACCGGATTCATATCTGAAAGATATTTACGCATAATCCACATTCTTTGCAATGTTTTATCGTCTAATAATAAATCATCACGACGTGTACTTGAAGAAGTCAAGTCAATTGCCGGGAATATACGTTTGTTAGCAATTTTTCTATCCAATTGCAACTCCATATTACCAGTTCCTTTGAATTCTTCGAAAATAACCTCATCCATTTTCGAACCTGTTTCGGTCAAAGCAGTAGCAATAATACTCAAAGAACCTCCTTTTTCTACATTACGGGCAGCACCAAAAAAGCGTTTTGGTTTCTGCAAAGCATTTGCATCAACACCACCGCTTAATACTTTTCCTGAGGCTGGCTGTACAGTATTATAAGCTCGGGCTAAACGCGTGATAGAATCTAATAAAATCACCACATCGTGACCACATTCTACCAAACGTTTTGATTTTTCAAGAACAATATTAGCAATTTTAACGTGTTCCTGTGGCTCTCTGTCAAAAGTTGAAGCAATTACCTCACCACGTACTGAACGCTGCATATCGGTTACCTCTTCAGGACGTTCGTCAATCAATAAAACAATAAGATATACTTCAGGATGATTAGCAGCAATTGCATTAGCAATTTCTTTTAACAACATGGTTTTACCTGTTTTAGGCTGAGCCACAATCATACCACGTTGTCCTTTACCTATTGGAGAAAACAAATCGATAATTCGGGTTGAAATCGAACTTTGTCTTTCAGCTAATTTAAATTTTTCAGATGGAAAAACAGGAGTTAAATGTTCAAATGAAATTCGGTCTCTAACTACCTGTGGATCGTGTCCGTTAATTTTTAAAACACGAACTAAAGGAAAAAATTTCTCTCCTTCTTTAGGAGGCCTCACTACTCCTTTTACAGTATCACCGGTTTTTAAACCAAACAATCTGATTTGGGAAGTTGACAAATAAATATCATCAGGAGAGGCTAAATAATTATAATCCGAAGAACGTAAAAAACCATAACCGTCAGGCATCATTTCTAACACCCCTTCACTTTCTATAATTCCGTCAAATTCAAAATCAGAGTCTCTAAAATTATTGTTCTTTTTATTTTTAAAATTCTGATTTTGGTTTTGATTCTGATTCTGATTAGAATTTTGGTTTTGGTTTGGATTCTGTTTGTTTTGATTTACTTCGTCAGTTCGCTTACGCTCGTGTGGGTTGATTTTCTTTTGAGGAGCAGGAGTAATCACTTCTGAAGTTATTTCCGCCTGATTCAATTCTGATGAATTCGTTTCTTTTTGAACTCCCTCGGCAGTAACATTATTATCAACAACGTTTTCCTTATTTTCTTTGTTCTTTTTTAAAGCAATCTTTTTTTCATAATTTGCTTTATTAAACTTTACAGCCTTATTTTTTACAGAACTTCCGTCTTCTTTTATTGTTTCTTCTGTTTGTTCTTTTACAACTTCTTTTTCTACAGTTTCAGTCAAGGAATCCGGCTTTTCCTCACTTTTTACCTCAACAGGCACTTCTGTATTTGCAGATGTAATCGTTTTATTTTTAGGAGTCACTTGCTTTTTAACCGGTGCAATACGAGCCCTTTTAGGCTTATCATCTGTATCAGCTGCCATCGTTTTTTCTTCAGTAACTGTAGCGGTTTCTAAAGATTTTTGAAAATCTAAAATACTTGTAATTAAAGCTTCTTTTTTAACACCGTTGTATTTTATTGTTTTAGCAGCTTTAGCTATTTGTTGAAGCTCAGAAAGCTTCATTTCTTTTAATGCAGAAATATCAAACATGAATGTTCTATGAGTTTAATTTAAAATGGGGAACCTTGAAAAATTTAGGTGTATTTTTTTCTTTGAATTGACCGCAGTATGAAGTGCTTACGGTATTATATTGCAATAATACGAATAAAAATTAAGGATACAATAGTATTTTAAAAAAAGAAAATATATTTTTGTGGAGCAATAATGATAATATGATACAACGTATTCAAACCGTATATTTACTCTTAGCTTTTGTTATCACAGGAGTTTTGCCTTTTGTATTTCCTTTATGGACATTGGATAATGGCAAAATATTTTTGTTCATGCAAAATCAGCTTTATGTAGTTTTATTTGGATTGAGTACAACCCTGTCAATATTAAGCATTTTATCCTATAAGAAAAGACAAAATCAATTTGTTATTAACAGATTGAACATCATATTAAATTTGATTTTATTAGGATTGTTTTTATATCATTCACTAAATTTATCTGGAGAAACTCCTGAAGTTTCTGAGAAAGGTATTGGGATGTTTCTGCCTATTTTTGCTATCGTAGCATTAGTTTTAGCTAATAAAGCAATCAAAAAGGATGAAGATCTTGTAAAATCTGTGGATAGATTGAGGTAAACCTATAAATTTTAATTTATTAGTGCGAAGGAAACCCGAATATAAATTCGGGTTTTTTTGTTTTATTTTTTTTACATTTGAAAACAATAGAATCTCGTTATGAAAAAAACAATACGAATTCATTTAGCCGACGACCACAAAGTATTAATTGATGGTATGCGTACCCTATTGAATTCGATACCAAATTTTAATGTTGTTGGTTTTTCTCTAAAAGGGACTGACCTTTATGAAGAAGTTTCTAACAATGCTACTGATATTTTAGTTTTAGACATCAGTATGCCCGAAAAAGACGGCATCGAAGTACTAAAAGAATTCGCTAAAAATGGCTTCCCTTGCAAAGTAATTGTTCTTTCCACCTATGACGACATCAAAATAATTCAGGAGGTGATGAAATTAGGTGCTAGTGGTTATTTAACTAAGCAATGTGCAGGTGAAAATATTGTTGAAGCCATACAAGTAGTGAGTACTGGTGAAGAATATTTTTCGAATCAGGTTCGGGAAACAATATTCAATTCGGCAACTAAAAAAAATCCAAAACTCAACAAAACTACTATTAGCACAGAATACCAACTAACTGGAAGAGAAATTGAAATCATCACTTTGATTGCTTTAGAATATAGTGGAAAAGAAATCTCAGAAAAGCTTTTTATTAGTTCGAATACTGTAGAGACACATCGTAAAAATATTTTAAAGAAATTAAATGCTAAGAACACTATTAGCTTAGTCAAATTTGCCCTAAAAAACAATTTGATTAAACCTTAAACTAAAGTCGCTTCAACTTTTTACCATGTTTCAAAAATGTTTTCATAGTTTGTTCTTAGTACTCATTTTGTGCAGTACTAATATCTTGTTTTCAAGAACAAAAAATGAAACACAAAAAAAAGTTGCTATTTTAACACAAAAAGCTACCAATTTAATGAAGTCTGAAAGATTTGAAGAATCCTTAATTCTTTCCCGACAAGCTTTAGGCAGTGCCGTAATCTTAAAAGACAACAATCTTATTGCTTTAAATTACAACACCATAGCCGCTAATTTTGACGAACTTGGCGAATTCGAAAAAGCATTATTTTATTACAAAAAAGCAATAATTTATGCTAACAAAACTACGAACTCGCACCTTAAAAACTGGCTTTATAACAATTTAGGAAATATTCATTGTTTTAATAAAAAAGAATACAACAAGGGAATTTATTACTACAAAAAATCCCTGGCATACAGTACAAAAATTGGGGATTCATCAGAAATTTTCCTGACTAAATTCAACATTACCTGGGCTTATTTTGACATTCGAAAATTTGATTTAGGTCTTCCTTATTTGAATTACATTAATAAATACCAAGAAAAAAACAGTGACAAATCAACTCTTGTCATATTAAACATGCTTAACGGCATGTATCAGTCACATATTAACAACTCAAAAAAAGCTACTTTTTATTTTGAAAAAGCAATTAAACTAGGCCAAGAAGACAAAGACAAAACCGACTTATCATATGCCCATCAGGAATATTCCTTTTTTTTATTTAAGATAAAAAAATTCAAAAAAGCCTATGAAAACCTAAATGCTTACAACAAAATCACTAACGAACTTAAAAACGAAGAAAAATTAAAAAAACTAAACGTCTTAGGTATCAATCTGGAAATTGATGAGTACAAAAGAGAAATTGACCACATAAAAACAGAATACAAAACCAGTCACCAATTACTATTAGAAAAACAATCTAAAAACCGATTAATTAGTATTGCTATTATATCTGCACTACTACTCGTTATCGTTTTTTCATATTTGTATTTTCAAAACATTCAGTTAAAACAAAAAAATAAATTAAAAGAAATCGAAAGTAAAATCCAGGAAAACATCATTACAGCTTCGGTAAATGGTCAGGAAATGGAACGTAAAAGAATTGCTTCGTTTTTGCATGACAACATCAGTGCTTTACTTTCTTCGGCGGCCCTGCACTTAACTGTTTTTTCTTCAAAAAACGACACTAACAGTGAAGAAATTACTAAAACAAAGTCGATTCTTATCCAAACTCATTATAAAATCCGTGATTTATCACATCAGCTTTTACCTTCCTTATTGGCTCGTTTCGGATTATTTTATGCACTAAACGACTTGTGCGAATCAAATTCTAACTCTTCTATCCATTTTGATTATTCTACAAATGTGAACAATGAAACCCGATACAATGAAGAGTACGAAATGAAAATGTATTTCATAGTGAGTGAATTATTAAACAATATTATCAAACATAGTAAGGCTAATAAAGCCAAAATAAACCTAAAAGAAATTGATTCCCATCTTCACATCAGCGTAAAAGATAACGGAATAGGTTTTGAAATCAACAATTACCAAACAATTGAAGGCTTTGGATTGAACCAGATTAAGGCTAGAATCAACACAATGGGGGGAAAGTTTAGAATTATTTCAAGCACCAATAACGGAACTACGATTAAAATCATAGCACCAATTGAATACAAAACTTAATTACACTCTTTTTTCTAATTCTATTATTTCCAAATCTTTGATTTTATCTCCATCGATTAAAAATCGTAACATAGTACGCACTTGATGAAATCCACTTTTACCACAGGCACCAGGATTCATATGTAAAAGATTGTGTTTTTTATCAAACATGACTTTTAAAATATGTGAATGTCCACATATGAATAATTGAGGTGGATTAGCAGTCATTTCGGTTTTTATATTGGGGTTGTATTTTCCCGGATAACCGCCAATATGTGTAATCCAAACGGCAACTTCTTCGCACATAAAACGATTATGCAAAGGAAATTCTAAACGTGCCTGAGCATCATCAATATTACCGTAAACAGCTCTTAAAGGTTTGTATTTTTTTAAAGTATCCATCACTTTTAAATCACCTATATCTCCTGCATGCCAAACTTCATCAGCCTGTTGCACATATTTTAAAATGCTATCATCGATATAGCTGTGAGTATCCGAAAGCAAAAGGATTTTTTTCATTTTTTTTTAAGAATCTAAGATTTCAAGACGCTAAGATACTAAGGTTTTTCAAGGTTTAGCCTTGATAATTCGGGAGGTTTTTCCAGAAAAAACAATAGTTGTACCAAATACCTCATCAGATACCTCTTAACAAAAACTTAGTATCTTAACGACTCAGTACCTTAGCTACTTTTTTGTACCTTTGAAACTCTGAAACTTTGAGATAAAAAACTTGAGATATTTTATAAAATTAGCCTACAACGGAACCCCTTATCATGGTTGGCAAATACAGCCAAATGCCGCTTCAGTACAGGAAACTTTGAATAAGGCTTTTTCCGTTTTATTGCATTCTGAAATTAGCTTAATGGGAGCCGGACGCACAGACACCGGTGTTCATGCCAAGGAAATGTATGCCCATTTTGATTTTGAAACTCCTTTTGATATTCCAAAGTTAACGCACAAACTCAATTCCTATCTTCCTAAAGATATTGTGATTTATGGTATTTTCCCCGTAAATGAAGAGGCACATTGTAGATTTGATGCTATTAAAAGAACATACGAATACCATATCAATATTTATAAAGATGCTTTTTTACAAGAACAAAGTTGGTATTTCAATCAGACTTTAGATGTCGGTTTAATGAATGAAGCCGCCAAATTATTATTGAATTATACCGATTTTCAGTGTTTCTCAAAAGTGCATACCGATGTAAATACATTTGATTGCAGCATTTTTGAAGCTTATTGGAAAAAGGAAGGAAACAAACTAATTTTTACAATTTCGGCCAATCGTTTTTTGAGAAATATGGTGCGTTCAATTGTAGGAACATTGGTAAATATTGGATTACATAAAATAAATTTAAACGATTTTATTGCTATTATCGAAAGTAAAAACAGAGAAAAAGCCGGTTTTTCGGTTCCTGCACATGGATTATATTTAACTAAAATTGAATATCCTTATTTAGATAATTAGCACTTAGGATTAAAACAAACAAATGAAAGCAAAAGCATTCGACACTCGATTATTCAAACGAATATTACACTATACAAAGCCTTACCAATGGCGTTTTAATGGCGTGGTGGTATTTGCCATTTCATTGTCTGTTTTTTCAGCGTTACGTCCCTATTTACTAAAACAAACCGTTGACAGTTATATTCAAACAGAAGATGCTTCGGGGCTTTTGCTCTATATCTCTTTGATGGGAATTGTACTGCTGCTGGAGGTTTTTTCTCAATTTTATTTTGTGTATTGGGCTAACTGGTTAGGGCAGGATATCGTAAAGGACATTCGTCTCAAATTATTCAAACACATTTTGAGTTTCAGAATGAAATATTTTGATTTGGTTCCTGTTGGGCAACTGGTAACTCGCTCTGTATCGGACATTGAATCGATTGCGAGAATTTTCAGCCAGGGTCTGTTCATGATTATAAGTGACTTAATGAAAATGGTGGTCGTACTCATCTTTATGTTTTACATGAACTGGAAACTCACCTGGATTGTTATTGTTGCCATGCCAATTTTAGTTTACATCACACGAATTTTCCAACGCAAAATGCAGGTTGCTTTTGAAGAAGTACGCACACAAATTGCCAACATGAATACTTTTGTACAGGAACGGGTTACAGGAATGAAGATTGTACAATTGTTTAATCGCGAAGATATTGAATTGGAAAAATTTAAAATAATAAATGAAAAACATCAAAATGCCTGGATAAAAACGATCCTTTACAACTCCATCTTCTTCCCTATTGCCGATATTATTTCATCTTTAACTTTGGGATGTGTTGTATTGTATGGCGGTATAAAAATCCTAAATGGAGACCATTTTACTACTTTCGGAGATTTGTTTTCTTATACAATGTTTATCAGTTTATTGTTCAACCCTTTGCGTCAAATTGCTGATAAATTCAACGAAATGCAATTAGGAATGATTTCGGCTAATCGAGTTTTTGAAATCATTGACACTCAGGATCAAATTCAGGATAACGGAACAATTGAAGCTCCTGTTTTTAATGGAAATATAACCTTCAAAGACGTTCGTTTCAGCTATATCGACAATGAAGAAGTCATAAAAGGCATTGATTTACAAGTCAAGTCAGGTGAAACCATCGCTATTGTAGGTTCGACCGGTGCAGGAAAATCAACCATTATCAACTTACTGAATCGCTTTTATGAAATAAAAAGTGGTACAATTTGTATTGACAATATAAACATCGAAAACTACACTTTGAATTCGCTTAGAAAACAAATTGCAATCGTTTTACAGGATGTATTCTTATTTGCTGATACCATTTACAATAACATCACTTTAAACAATCCGAACATCAGCAGAGAGGATGTTTACGCTGCCGCAAAAAAAATAGGGGTTCATGAGTTTATCATGAGTTTACCTGACAATTATGATTTTGATGTAAAAGAACGCGGAGTAATGCTTTCTTCCGGTCAACGCCAGTTGATTGCTTTTTTAAGAGCTTATGTGAGTAATCCAAGTATTTTGATTCTGGACGAAGCGACTTCTTCTATTGATACCTATTCCGAAGAATTGATTCAGCGGGCTACCGAAACCATTACCAAAGGAAGGACTTCTATTGTTATTGCACACCGACTGGCAACCATTGTCAATGCTGATAAAATTGTTGTAATGGACAAAGGTTTAATCGTAGAAGAAGGAAGTCATCAGGAGTTAATCAACAAAGAATCGGGTTATTACAAAAACCTTTATGATTCTCAATTTTCATTAGCTGAATAATTCAAAATGAGCAATTCTGACAGCATATTACAAGCAGAGCAAATAAGTATTGGCTATACCCACAAAAAGGAACAAAACATTGTGGCTTCCAATATTGACTTAAAGCTGGAAAAAGGAAAACTTGTGGCATTAATTGGTGCAAATGGTATTGGAAAATCAACCTTATTACGAACAATAACAGGCATCCAAAAAACAATTTCAGGAACTGTTTTATTGAACAAAAAAGACATTCACCGTATGAATCCTTTGGCTTTAGCCAAAAATTTAAGTGTGGTTTTGACCGAAAAATTGCCTCCAAGCAATCTTAGTGTCTTTGAATTGGTAGCTCTAGGAAGACAACCTTACACCAATTGGATTGGAACACTTACCGAAGAAGACATCGAAAAAGTCAATCAGGCTTTAAAGCTTACGCAAATTGAGCACTTGGCAACCAAAAGACATCACGAAATTAGTGATGGACAATTACAAAAAGTTTTAGTAGCAAGAGCTTTGGCACAAGACACTCCACTAATCGTTTTAGACGAACCCACTACACATTTGGATTTATTGCACAAAGTTTCCTTATTCAGACTTTTAAAAAAACTAACTCAGGAAACTCAAAAATGCATTCTGTTTTCTACCCATGATATTGATTTAGCTATTCATTTAAGCGACGAAATGATTATCATGACTCCTGAAACGGTAGTTCAGGATCAACCTTGTAATTTAATTTCTAAAGGTATATTTGGTAATCTTTTTAAAGACGAACATATTACTTTTGATGCAGAAAAAGGAAGATTTATTTTTTCTTAATCTCTTGATAAAACGACAAACCATCTTCTTAAAAAAACACTGTTTTTCAATTAATTACAATAAAAAAATCGTACTTTTAATACTCTTTTTTTTGCTGCTCCAAAACTAAACTTATCTACATCATTAAATAATCTTTAAATTTTTTAATCATGGAAAATTTGTTTACCCTGCCCAAAAAAATGATTACCCTGGTAATCCTACTCTTCCTTTTTGCCTGTAGTTCAGACGACATGACAAACAGTGATTTACAAAGTAATTCTACAGCATTACTGTCCGGAAAAACCAATACAGATAAACTCCTGGTCTTTAAAGGTCCCGAAGTCCAGTTTGGATACGGAAAAGTTCGTTCCTGGATAAGTGTCTCCCAAAGTGGAACCCCAAACGAAATAGGTCTTGAAATTACACCTGAGGCTTTTAAAAATCTTACCGATGAAAATGACAAAAAAATCCCTGCCGACCATTCAACCGTTATTGTCCCATTACACCTAAAAGCCAAACAACTTACCCCGTTCAATCACATAGGACTCAACTGGAATCCACGTGGTCACATACCTGAAGGCGTTTTTGATGTCCCACATTTTGATATTCATTTTTACATGATTTCTATAGCCGATCAAATGGCAATTCCTGCCTGGTCTCAGGAAACTGATGCCGCATTCAATAATTATCCGCCGGAAGGATACATGCCTGCCGATTACTTTACTCCTCCCGGAGATGCAACTGCCGAAGCTCAAATGGGAAAACACTGGTTACCTGTAAATTTAGGTGCTTTTTTACCTTTCTCAAAAATTATGATTTATGGTTCTTATAACGGGAAAGTAATTTTTACAGAGCCCATGATTACACTTGACCATCTACTTTCACATGTTGATAGTAGCACGGATTATTCCCAACCGCAATTTTTCCAAAAACCCGGAAATTACCCAACAAAATACAATATTTATCACAATCCCGATAATGGCAACACTTATATTACTTTAAGTGGATTTGTTGCACGGGAATAATGCTCTAAAACAAAAAAAGAGGAAGCTTTTGCTTCCTCTTTTAATACTTTTCTAAAAACTAAATCCCCCGGATTGCAATCTGTCTCTTTGCTTCGCCAACCACAAAAGCCACCGAATTAGCAATATTAAAACTTCTGATTAAAGAAGACATTGGTATTGTCAATTGATTCTTTTTTTCAAACAAATCCATAAATTCCTTACTCAAACCAACACTTTCTTTTCCAAAAACCAACCAATCACCATCTTGAAATTCATTTTCTAAATACGATTTTTCAGCATGGGAACTCATCAGGAAAACCCTTGATTTATCCGAAATTTGCTTTAACCATTCATCTGCATTTTGATATTCGGTAACATCAAGATGCACCCAATAATCCAAACCGGATCGTTTTAAGTTTTTATCATTAATCACAAAACCAAAAGGATGAATTAAATGCAAACGGCTCTCGGTTCCTACACACAAACGACCAATATTTCCGGTATTATTAGGGATTTCAGGTTCTACTAAAACGATATTTAACATCTTATTTTTTAAATTGATTATTGGATTTTGATATTGCAATTGTGATTGTCATTGCTATTTATCATTTAAATTGAAATCTTCGACTTCCTTTACTTCTCCGGCCTGCAAATTATCTAAATACACATTACCTACACGAACACGCACCAAACGTAAAGTAGGAAACCCAACAGCTGCTGTCATTTTTCGCACTTGTCGAAATTTCCCTTCATTCACTGTGATAGAAGCCCAGGAAGTAGGCCCATGGCGTTCATCTCTTATTTTTCTTCCTCTGATTCCAAACTCAGGAATTTCATGAATCAATCTGGCTTCGCAAGGTTTCGTTATGTATTTTCGCCCTTTAAAACCTATCTCAACCCCTTTTTTCAATTCTTCTATAGCTTGTTGTGTAATAATGCCATCCACCTGAACGTAATACTCTTTATATACTTTTTTGGAACGAACAAGTTCACTCATCTTCCCATCGGTAGTGAGCAACAATAAGCCTTCGGAATCTTCATCTAAGCGACCGATTGCCATAGTTCCTTCAGGAAAATCATATAATTCACCCAAAAGCTTCTTTTTTCGTTTCAATTCGTAAATAAATTGACTCAAATAACCATAAGGTTTATGAAGAATAAAATGATGATGCGACATGCCTTGAAGTAAAATTTGGGCAAAAATACACAAATCAAAGCATTGTTAAGTCATTATAAATCGATTTAAAAAGACACATTCAAACCAAAATTAAAAACTACCTGAAACTGATTAAAATTTTGATTTTGAACCGGCTGAGAATAATAATTCATACCCGGTTCCACAAAAATGCTTGTTTTCTTATACAATTCGTATTGCAATGTACTGCTTAAAACGGTTCCAAAAACCATATCATTAACATCTGAATTCTCTCCAATTTTACTGTTATTAAGCAACACTTTATTCGAAATTACTTTCCCAACAAAGCCTCCGGTATTCAGGTTAACACGTGCTTTTCCTTTATTTAAAACAGCATAAGAAACCTCCATTGGCATTTCTGCATACTGTACTTTTTGAGATAAATCGGCGGTTTCATAAAAGGAATTACTTACTGCATTTTGAGAATAATTTTGATTTTTCGGAATAAACAAATAATTCGCATTATTAGTTATACTCCCTTTTTCTTTAGGAGAAGCTGAAAAAGAAGATTTGGAAACATTAATCAAACTTTTTGCCGAATTTACATAAGAAACATTGACCATCTTCTGCCCTAGTTCACTAATTTTCAAACCTGTACTTACAGCCCAACGACGATTAAGCTTATAATTGGTTTTTACCCCATAATTGTATCCTTTTTGAGATTCAATAGTATTTCCTAAGGATTTTTGATTGTTTATATTTTGTGAATTGTTAATTCCTGCAAAAAGCTGCAACGACCATCTGTCTTTTTCTGATACTGTTTTTTCTTTCTTTTGAAGTTCTTTTTCTATCGCTGCCAGTGGATTTTCTTTCTCTTCAATTGAATTTGGCATTTCTTTTATTTTATCCTCAACAACTGATTTTTCAACTATAATTTTATTTTGCTCCACAATTGAATTGGGTTGATTTCTAAATATTTTTTGAGTACTTTTTATTTCTTGTGCAGATGTTAGATTCTCATTTTTATTGGCTAAAGCAGTCGTGGTTTTGTTTGTAATTACCGTTGCTGTCTTTTTATTTTGATTCGAATTTTTTAGTTGATCCGAATTTAAAAAAGTTGCTTTTGTACTCGTTGATTGTTCTTGTTTTCCGCTTGCAACCGTAGCATTAGATTTTAAAAAAGACTTTTTTAAATTATGCTTTTCTGTTTCTGTTTTATTTTCAATACTTACTTTTTCCGCTGCATCTTCTGTTCCTGACTGATTAACCACTCCTTTTTTTGATTCGGCAGGCAGAATTACCGCATTAGTATCAGGATGAGAATTAAAAATAACCAAAAGTCCTAACCCAACAACTAAAGTTGCCGCTACAGACCACCAAAAGGGAAACCTTCTTTTGGTTTCCGAATTATCTAATTTCTCCTCAATCCCCTGCCACAAATCATCCGGAGGGGTTTTAGAAAAATCTTCCAAAGAAGAAAACAGTTTATCTATATCGTCTTTTCTCATATGCTCTTATTATTGTATTTCTAAGCGAAATTCAAAATTCATTTTTACTCATTTTTTAAAGCCATCAAGGCTACAATTTTCTTTTGTAAATTGCTCTTTGCCCGATTCAAATTAGACTTTGATGTTCCTTCCGAAATATTCAAAGCAAGTGCAATTTCTTTATGTTTCATTTTTTCAAAATAATACAAGTTGAAAACTAAACGGTATTGATCCGGGAGTTGCTGAATACATTCTAATAATTTTTCTTGCGGAATTGAAAAAGTATCTATTTCTTCTTCGTCAAGAATATCATCCTGATAAATCTCTTCTGCAAAAAGCACATCTCTTTTTCTTTTATTTAATGTCTCTATCAACTTATTGATAAAAATACGTTTTAACCAACCCTCAAAACTTCCTTCAAAACGATATTGATTCATTTTTTGAAACGCGATTACAAAAGCTTCCTGAAAAACATCTTTGGCATCCTCCTCATTTTTCATATATTTCAGACACAAACCATACAATACAGGAGCAAACAACTGATAAATTCTCTGTTGTCCTCCTCTATCATTTTCGATACATTTCCGGATATAATAATCTATAGATTCTTTCAAAAAAAAGGTCTTAAAATAATTTGACGTAAACAAATTTAAGCATTCCCAACCATTTAAATTACTTGGTGTAAGTCAAAACATAACCATCGGGAAAATTGTCCTGAATACTCATTTCTTTATTATCAACATTCAAAATCACATAACTCATTTGATTGAAATTCAACAAATAGTGTAATTCATTATCAAAAATAGTTTTTCCCATTTTTACAGTATATTCATAAATTCCCGTTTCGACATCATTAGTAAAAACTATCACTTTTTTATTTGCTCCAAAAACCAATTTTATAGTAACACCGGTACTTTCGGGAGTAACAATTTCATTTCCTGAAAATCCACCTCTGGATTCTTTCCAATGCCAGGTCCCAATAATAGCGTGCTCATTGATAACATCTTCCTCATTCTTTAACGAACAAAACGAAAGAAAGAATGCAAAAACAATCAAATAAGCCAGGTTTTTTCTACTCATGATAGTACTTTTTGATATTTATTTAGAGTACAAAACTCAAAAAAGGTTGCGTATGAAATCTTTAAAAAATATCTTTTCCATTCAATAAAAAATGCTTTTAATCAGCATTAATCTTTATTTTTGCTTACTTTACCTATAAAACATTCTTATGCTTACTATGTTTCCTCTTTTATTATCATTTGTTATTGCTCTTGCCATTGGTATCTACATTGGAAAACTCATTTTTTCTGCCCGTTTTCAATCTGAAAAAACAAGTTTAGAAGAAAAATTGATTGCACTTACTTCCCAAATCAATCAATTGAAAGAACAATTTTCTAATGACAAAATCAATTTCGAAAAACAATTAGAAAACAGCAACCAGGAAAAAGAAGCGATTCGAACTGAAAAAGACAGTCTGGCTATCCAACTTTCGAAAAAAGAAGTCGATTTTGATAATCTTTGGGAAAAAAACAAAGAACAAAAAGAAGAAGTAGAAAAACTTCAGGAAAAATTCACCAAAGAATTCGAAAACCTGGCCAATAAAATTCTGGACGAAAAATCAAATAAATTCACCGAGCAGAATAAAGAAAACATGAAAAACATCCTGACTCCGCTTCAGGATAAAATTCAGTTATTCGAAAAAAAAGTCGAAGATACCCACAAAGAAAGCATCGATTATCATGCGGCTTTACGCCAACAAATTTTGGGCTTGCGCGAAATGAATATTCAAATGAGTAAAGAAACCCTGAACTTAACCAAAGCCTTAAAAGGTGATAGTAAAATGCAGGGAAACTGGGGCGAATTAGTTTTAGAACGCGTATTAGAAAAATCAGGTTTAGAAAAAGGCCGTGAATACGAAGTACAACAAAGTTTCACAACCGAAGAAGGCAATCGTGTCATGCCCGATGTGGTTATTAATTTACCTGACGGCAAAAAAATGATTGTGGATTCTAAGGTTTCATTGGTAGCTTATGAAAAATACATTAATGAAGAAGAAGAGGATTTAAAAAATATTTATTTAAAAGAGCATACTAATTCTATTAAACGTCACGTAGAGCAATTAGGAAACAAAAACTACCAGGATTTGTACCAAATTGAAAGCCCTGACTTTGTGTTGCTTTTTATTCCTATCGAACCGGCATTTGCTATTGCACTAAACGATGATGCATCATTGTACAACAAAGCATTTGAAAAAAACATTGTCATTGTAACTCCTGCCACTTTATTAGCCACTTTACGAACTATTGACAGCATGTGGACCAATCAAAAACAACAGGAAAATGCATTGGAAATAGCCAGACAAGCAGGAGCATTATATGATAAATTTGAAGGTTTTGTTGCCGACTTGATTAAAATAGGCAAAAAAATTGACGAAACTAAAATAGAATACACCGGCGCCATGAACAAACTAGTTGACGGAAGTGGAAACCTGATTACAAGAGTTGAAAAGCTCAAAAAGATGGGGGCTAAAGCTAAGAAAGCACTCCCAGAAAGTATTATCGCCAGAGCAAAAAAAGATGATAATCTCATAGAATAAAACAACAGCCGTTTCAACAATTAATGATTTAATGAAACGGCTTTATTTTTGTTTTTTCAAATTATAAACCCTTTCATACATAAACCTTTTATCTCGGATAAAAAGCATTAAAAAACCGATATTCCACCTATTCTTTACTCTTGTTTTATTAGGATTTTTACACTTTTTTTTCTAACTTTAAGTAGAAAATTAATGCTGCGATGAAAAAAATTCTACTCCTTTTTTTGTTTTTTTTCGGCATTCCAATAGCTGCTCAGGATAAAAAAATGACCACTACTGGCACTATTACTTTTGAAGCATCTGTACCTTTTTATGAAGCCGTTGAAGCTAAAAACAACAAGGTTTACGCTCTTTTAAACTCTAAAAACGGAAATATTAATTTTGTTGTTTTCGTAAAACTTTTCCATTTTGAAAGAAGCCTAATGGAGGATCATTTCAATGCTAATTATATGGAAAGTAAAAAATATCCTAAAGCAACGTTTAAAGGTCAGATTGAAAAATTTTCAATTACTAAAATCAACAGTATTCCAACTGATTATTTCATCAAAGGACGTATCAATATTCACGGAGTAACTAAGAATATCAAAGTACTTGCTAAAATCTCAAAAACTGCTGAAAACAAAGTTTTAATTCAATCTGATTTTAGTTTGGACACCGACGATTATAACATTGATATTCCTTTCATTGTACGCAATAAAATATCTAAAAATGTCAATGTCAATATTAATTGCATTTTATAATAAAAAAGAAAACTACAAAGCAGTTTAAAAAACCCGTATTAAATTAAATCCAAAGGAAATCTCTCCTTTCCCCCAGTCTCCTGTTGTATGACCTAAAAAACCGGCTTCATGCATGGCTTTGGAATTAGTAAAAAGTACCTGAAAAATATGTCCGCCTGTATCAATATCTAAACCTACTGACAATGGATTTTTAAAAACCGATTGACTGGCTCTGTTTAGATGCGCTCCATAATCCATATTCAATGATAATCTTTTGGATAACTTATATCTCCCTCCTATTCCGACGGCAAACTGGTTTTTGTCCTGAGGATTAGGCGTAACAACATTATTGTTTTCATCTAAAATTTCCACCAGAAAACCTTCATGAAAAAAAGTTGGCGCAACTTCTAAAGAAAGCTTATCCGTAATTTTTCTTGAAATCAATAATTGGCTTACATAACTCAAACGATCCTGAAAATCAAGTGAAGGATAATTAGCTTTATCCAACTCGGTATTTGCGGCTAAACTATTAAAAAAAGCAATAGCTACCGGAGAACCATTTGTTTTCTGATTAATTATTAAATATTTCAAACCTAAATCATAAGTTTTTTGAAATCCGCTTCTTGCAGCCTGAATTGTAAATTTATCAGTTATACCATAAGCAAATTTGAGTTGCGTAAACGCATTATCCAGTCCAAAAAATTCTTTAATTCCTTGGTCCAGATAATCAAAACGGTGTGAAATAATCAAATAAAAATCTCCTTTGCCAATTAATTTTGTAGATTCAAAATTTACAATTTTCAATGCTTTAAAGGCAGGATTAGCAGTGCTTTCCATCGACTTATCGTCAATCTCTTTTAATAAGTCATTTTGAGCCAAAAGTAACAAAGGGAAAAAGAATGCAAGGAACGTATATTTTATCTTCATATTCGTTTAATTTAAAATTACACATTGATCCATCTTAATTTGTTCCAAAAGGGAATCATACCCAATAAGACGCCCTTTTATCTTTAAATTCGATTTTATTCTGATACCACTTACCAGTTTAGTTGAAAAGACAGCAAATAATTTTTCATCTAAAACGACAGACTGTGTTTCAATGCTTACCATACTAACTGCACCATTAACAACAATTGTCTTATTTAAATATTTCGAATCAGCTGCTGTTTCATTATTCTGATAGGCAGAAAAAAGAGTTTTTACATCCATAGTATAACTCTCCTCTTCAGTTGAAATATTGCGATGGTCTTTATAAACATAAAAATATACCGCCATAAAAAGAAGCGTCATAACTAAAATCCCTATTCCTATTTTTTTTCTCATAACCTCAAAAAACAAACAAAATAACACATTGATTTTAAGACAAATACAACAATTATTTAGTAAATTTACTTAAAATTTAAATACAAATGCCATGAGAACTATTTTTAAATTATATTCAGCAACATTACTTTTAGTAATGAGCAGTTGTTCGTCTGGCGGTGATTCCAATTCGGATCCAGACCCTGATCCTACCCCAACAACAATTACCTATACGAACACAATTAGTTCTATAATATCAGCCAATTGTATTTCATGCCATGCCAGTACTCCTACAAACGGTGCAACAATTTCTTTGAACACCTATGCCAAAGTTAAAACCGCTGTAGAAAGTAATGGTTTAATAGACCGAATTTCATTACCGCAAGGAAACACAAGTATGATGCCTAAAGATGGTACCCGATTGCCCCAGGCTACTATTGACAAATTCACCAATTGGAAAAATAATGGCTATCCAGAATAACACAGATGAGACTTTTATTTCTTTTTACCGCTATTTTTTTCTTAGGAAAAACAACTGTTTTTTCACAAGACAAAAAAATTACTAAAACCGGACAAATTATTTTTGAAGCTTCTGTTCCTTCTTTTGAAGAAGTAAAAGCTACAAATCAATCTGTGAGTTGTATTATCGATACTAAAACAGGAGAAATTGCCAGTTTAGCTTTAATGAGAGGTTTCCACTTTAAAGTAGCTTTAATGGAAGAACATTTTAATGAAAATTTTATTGAAAGCGATCAATTTCCAAAAGCCATTTTTAAAGGAACAATCAAGGATTTCAATCTATCCGCAATAGAATCTAAAGGAACAAAATTCAATGCAAACGGCACACTTACTTTACACGGAGTATCTAAGCCAATTGCTGTGACTATTTTACTTAAAAAAATGGGAAACGACCTTGAATTAACTTCAAATTTCAATTTAAATCCAAAAGATTTCAATATTACTATTCCCAAAATCATTCAGCCCAAAATGGCTGAAACAGTTCAGGTTCAAATCGATTATTTATTGAAATAATTATTTTAATAAAAACTTACTCTTTAATACAATCCCGTAAAGCTTCTTCAAGATTGTTAAATTGAAATTCAAACCCGAGTTCCTTTATTTTTTTATTAGATATCCTTCTTCCTGTTAGGATTAGTTTAGCCATTTCTCCTAAAAAGAATTTTATTAAAAATGAAGGTACACCTGGCAACCAAACAGAATAACCATAAATCTTTGCCAATACTTCAGAAAATGTTTTGTTAGTAGTATCATCAGTAATAGCAGCATTGTAAGCTCCTCTCATTGTCGAATTTTTGATGGCTTCCAAATAAATACGACACAAATCATCTATATGAATCCAGGGCATATACTGTTTTCCTGAGCCTAAAACCGAACCCAATCTTAACTTAAAAACAGGAGCTAATTTTTTCAAAAAACCATCCTCTTTTCCTAACACTAAACCCGTACGGATTTTAACTGTTCGGATTCCCAGTTTTTCAAATTGATTAGCTGCCGCTTCCCATTTTTGACAGGTCAAACCTAAAAAGTCATTTGTTGGTTGCATTTCTTCAGTACAAATAGCACGGCCATTAATCGCTCCATAAATTCCAACAGCAGAAGCCGATACAAAAGCTTCTGCTTTTTTATTAGATTTTACTAAAGTATCAAAAATCAATTGTGCTGAAAGCTCTCTACTGGACAAAATAGACGCTTTTCTTTTCTTTGTCCAGCGTTTTTCTACAATACTATCTCCAGCCAAATGAATAATGTAATCAGCCTTTCGGATGGCTTCTTCTTCAATAAACTGTTTTTCTACATCCCAGCAGTAATAAAAAACATTTGCTGTATTTACTCTTTTATTTCTGCTCAGAACAGAAACCGAAAAACCATTAGCAATTAACAGTTGTGTTAAATGCCTGCCTACAAATCCAGTTCCTCCGGTTATCAATACATTTTTTTTCATTTCATCTTTTTAATCAATATTCAAAGATACGAAGATATTTTGTTTAACATTAGTGAAAAATAGTTAAACAATTAGTACCTTTATATTCTAATATAAAAAACATAAAAAATGGCAACTAAGAAAACTAAAATAACAAAAGAATCTATCATCTCAATGTATATGAGTTTTGTCTTAGAACATAATGAGAAACCCCAATCAGTATACCTATTCGCAATATTAAATGGTTTTGAAGAAACCGAATTTTATAATTTCTTTGGAAATCTTGCATCCCTAGAAAAGGAAATTTACAGTCATTTTTTTGAGAAAACCATAGAATTATTGCACAAAGACAACAATTACGAGTCTTATGACATGAAAAATAAACTACTGAGTTTTTATTTTACCTTTTTCGAATTATTGACTGCCAATAGAAGTTATGTAAGCATTAGTTTGAATGAAGGTAAAAATCAGTTACAAAACCTTATGAAACTTTCAGGATTGAGAAACAATTTTAAAAAATTCATTGCCGAAATAACTACTGATGAAATTCGTATTCAGCAAGATAAAATACAAAATTTTCAGGAAAAAGCTATTCAGGAAAGTGCCTGGATTCAGTTTCTATTCACCTTAAAATTTTGGTTGGAAGACGGCTCTGCTTCTTTTGAAAAAACAGACATTTTTATTGAAAAATCAGTAAAGCTGAGTTTCGACTTAATGAACACGGCTCCTATCAACAGTTTAATCGATTTTGGAAAATTTATTTTTAAAGAAAAAATGCAAACTAACTCATGAAAACAATCGATTATATTCCGACCTCTAAAATTGAACGAGCCACAAAACTGGTGCAAACCGGAGCCAAAGTGGGTGTAAACTATATTAAATATTACGGCGAAAAAATAGTGAATTCCGACTTAAGTCGTGATAAACTCAATGAAAACAACGCCGAAGATATTTATGACGGACTAAAAAGTTTGAAAGGCAGCGCTTTGAAAGTGGCTCAAATGCTGAGTATGGATAAGAATTTCTTACCTCAGGCTTATGTGGAGAAATTTTCATTGTCTCAATTTTCAGTTCCTCCGCTTTCGGCACCATTGGTATTAAAAACCTTCAAATCTAATTTTGGAAAAACACCTTATGAGATTTTTGACGAATTCAACCCAAATTCGGTGAATGCAGCAAGTATAGGTCAGGTGCATTTGGCAGTAAAAAACGGTAAAAAACTGGCGGTAAAAATTCAATATCCGGGTGTTGCCAACAGCATTTCGTCTGATTTGGCTTTGGTGAAACCCATCGCCATTCGAATGTTTAATCTGCAAGGCAAAGATTCTGATAAATATTTCAAAGAAGTCGAAGATAAATTGATTGAGGAAACTAACTATTTATTGGAACTGCAACAAAGTCAGGAAGTAGTTGATGCTTGCAAAAAAATTGACAATCTGGTTTTTCCTGAGTATTATCCTGAATATTCATCCGAGAAAATCATTACAATGGATTGGGTGACAGGAGTTCATTTATCCGAATTTAAAAATTCAGATACTGAAATTGCTAATAAACTAGGTCAGGCCTTATGGGATTTTTATATGTACCAAATTCATATTTTGAGAAAAGTCCATGCCGATCCGCATCCCGGGAATTTCTTAATCAATGACAAAAACCAATTGGTTGCATTGGATTTTGGTTGCATGAAACAAATCCCGAATGATTTTTACATTCCTTATTTTGAATTAATCAACAAAGAAGTCATTGACAACAAGAAACTTTTTAGAGAAAAATTATTCGAATTGGAAATCCTCAGAACTGACGACAGCAAAGAAGAAATTGCCTATTTCACACAAATGTTCTATGATTTATTATCGCTGTTTACCAAACCGTTTCAAACGGATACTTTCGATTTCTCTGATGAAGTATTCTTTGAGAATATTGCCCAGTTAGGCGAACGCTTTTCAAAAGATACGAATCTGAAAAAAATGAATGGAAACCGTGGCTCCAAACATTTTATTTACATGAACCGAACTTTTTTTGGATTGTACAATTTGATGTTTGATTTGAAAGCCAAAATTGTCGTGAACGCTTTTGAAAAATACAACTAGTGAAGAAAGAAAACCTTCCGTCTAAAATTTGTCCGGTATGTCAGCGGGCTTTTAATTGGCGTAAAAAATGGGAAAAAGTTTGGGATGAAGTCAAATATTGTAGCGAAAAATGCAAAAGAAACAAATAAATGTGGTTTGGTTTAAAAGAGACCTTCGTTTACAGGATAACGAAGCGATTTTTAATGCTGTAAAAACAGCTACACCTACTTTGTTGCTTTACGTATTTGAAAAATCTTTAGAAAATGATCCGCATTATAGCCAGAGACACTGGAATTTTATCAAACAATCGCTGGTGGATATCAACAAACAGCTAAAAAAATTAAATACTCATGTTTTAGCGATATCTTCAGAAGTGGCTCATGTATTCAACACACTTCAGGAAATTTATAAAATCGACAGTGTTTTTTCACATCAGGAAACTGGTTTAAAAATTACTTATGAAAGAGACAAAACCTTCAAACGCTTTTGTAAAAACAACCAAATCAATTGGGTAGAAAATATCAATAACGGCATTTTCAGAGGATTAAAAAACAGAACCGATTGGGTTTCCAAATGGGAAAAATACATGAACGAACCCCAATTTATTTTTGATGCTAAAGCCGAAAATTTTCTTCCTTCAGAAGCAATTGTCGAACTCGAAAAAATAGTAGAGAAAACCGCTTTAGAAACTATTCCGGATGCTGTTTTTCAAAAAGGAGGCAGCACGATGGGATATAAATATTTGGAGAACTTTCTTGACGAACGCTATCACAATTACAGTTCGCATATTTCAAGTCCTGTATTAGCCCGAAGAAGTTGCAGCAGATTATCGCCTTATATCGCCTGGGGAAATCTGTCTTCAAGACAGGTTTTACAAAAAGCGGCTACGTTTAGACTCACTTGCAGCCATAAAAAACAAATCGATTCTTTTGTATCCCGACTCACATGGCAGGCTCATTTCATTCAAAAATTTGAAATGGAAGAAATCATGGAATTTGAGAGTATCAATAAAGGTTTTCATTCGTTAAAAAAGAAAATCAACCCGACATACATTGAAGCCTGGAAAAAGGGACAAACAGGATTTCCATTAATCGATGCCTGCATGCGTTGCCTGAATGAAACCGGCTATCTGAACTTTAGAATGCGCGCCATGTTAGTCTCATTTTTTACGCACAATTTATGGCAGCCCTGGCAGGAAGCTACACAACATTTATCGCAAATGTTTCTCGATTTTGAACCCGGAATTCATTTCCCGCAATTGCAAATGCAGGCCGGCGAAACCGGAATCAATATGTTACGCATTTACAACCCAATAAAAAACAGCCATGAGTACGATCCCAATGGCGAATTTATTAAAAAATGGGTTCCTGAATTACGTCATCTGCCCATAGCATTTGTACACGAACCCTATAAAATGACCTATTTAGACCAAAAATTCAACGATTTTGAAATAGGAATTCATTATCCAAAACCTATTGTCAATTTGGAACGAACCAGAAAATTTGCCAGTGATTTTTTGTGGAAAATGAAAAAGAATCCACTGGTAAGGGAAGAAAATGCCCGTATATTAAGATTACACACCATGGCTGATATTGGTGACAGCGAATAAAGATTCAATTTCAATTTTTAAATAAAATAACGTGACAATAAAAAAAGAACTCACCGATTTAGACAAAGACCGCATCATCGAAATGGCGTGGGAAGACCGAACTACTTTTGAAGCAATTCAGCTGCAATTTGGATTAAAAGAACAAGAAGTCATCGACCTGATGCGTGCTGAGATGAAACCTTCTAGCTTTAGAATGTGGCGCGAAAGAGTACAAGGCAGAAAAACCAAACACGCCAAATTGAGAATTTTTAATGAAGGACGTTTTAAATGCAGCAGACAACGACAAATTAACAACAACAAAATCTCGAAAAGATAATTCAAACAAAAATAGTTTTCAAACATGAAAAACATCGTCATCATCGGAGGCAGTAAAGGAATTGGAAATGCTATTTTATTGCAACAATTAGAGACTAATTGTGTTTATAACATCAGTAGAAATCCTCCTGAAATTTCACACCCAAATCTTAAACATTACAGCATGGATGTTTTACAAGATACATTGCCGGAAATTGAATCTATAGATACTTTAATCTATTGTCCCGGATCGATTAATTTAAAACCAATCACAAATTTAAGCATTGACGATTTTAGAAATGATTTTGAAATCAATGTAATTGGAGCGGTTAAATGTATTCAGCAATACCTGCCTCAGTTGAAAAAAGGAAACCATCCATCGGTTCTTTTATTTAGTACGGTCGCTGCTAAATTAGGGATGCCATTTCATGTCAGCATTGCGACTGCAAAAGCGGGTGTAGAAGGATTGGTAAAATCACTCGGAGCCGAATTAGCTTCATCAGTCAGAATCAACGCCATTGCACCTACAATTACCGAAACATCGCTTTCGGCAAACATTTTACGAAATGATCGAATGAAAGAAAACATGGTAGAACGCCACCCAATGAAAGGCTATTTAAAAGCGAATGAAGTAGCGGAAATGGCTGATTTTTTAATTTCAGAAAAGGCAAAATCCATCTCAGGACAAATTTTTGAAATGGATTACGGAATAGTAACTTTTAAAATTTAAATACTAAACAACATGATAAAAGAAATGAAAAGTTACGAGAAAATCGAACAATACGATACTGAAATAACCGAATCACTAGCCGATAATTATAGAATAATCATTGATAATTTAGGTGAAGATGTAACAAGAGAAGGTCTTGAAAAAACACCGGAACGCATAGCCAAAGCAATACAATATTTAACTCATGGTTACGGATTAGATCCATTGCAAATACTAAAATCGGCTTTATTTACCGAAGATCACCAACAGATGATTGTGGTAAAAGACATCGAAGTATATTCGATGTGTGAACACCACATGTTACCTTTTTTTGGAAAAGCTCATGTGGCTTATATTCCGAATGGAAAAATTGTAGGATTAAGTAAAATTCCCCGAGTGGTGGATGCTTATGCCCGAAGAATGCAAGTACAGGAACGCTTGACAGATCAAATTAAAAACTGCATTCAGGAAGCCCTGAATCCGCTTGGAGTGGCTGTTGTAATTGAAGCGCAACACATGTGCATGCAAATGCGGGGAATTCAAAAACAAAATTCTGTTACAACGACTTCTTCCTTTACGGGAGCGTTTGAAAAAGACAAAACCAGAAAAGAATTTATCAGTTTAGTTGCTAATAAATTAAGCTAATTTTAAATTAAAAACCATGAAAATTCTCTTAACAGGTGCTACAGGTTATATCGGCAAGCGACTTTTACCTATTTTGGTGGAGAAAGGTCACGATGTGGTTTGCTGTGTGAGAGATAAAAACAGGTTTTACTGTCCGGATGAATTACAGCACAAAGTAGAAATAATCGAAGTCGATTTTCTAAAAAAAGAAAGTTTATTACAAATTCCGGACAACATTGATGCAGCCTATTATCTGATACATTCCATGTCGAGTTCTTCGGATAATTATGATGAATTGGAACAAATTTCGGCTCATCATTTTGTAGAAAGAATCAATCAAACCAATACCAAACAAGTGATTTACCTCACTGGAATTGTAAACGACAACAGCCTTTCCAAACATCTGTCGTCCCGAAAAAATGTAGAAACTATTTTAGGCACAGGAACTTTTGCTTTAACAGCCTTAAGAGCGGGAATAATTGTAGGTTCCGGCAGTGCTTCTTTTGAAATTATTCGGGATTTAGTTATCAAACTTCCTGTTATGATTACACCCAAATGGCTCAATACCAAATGCCAGCCCATTGCCATAACTGATGTCTTGGAATTCCTGATCAAATCTCTTTTAAATCCGCTTACTTATAATCAGAGTTTTGATATTGGCGGACCGGACATTTTAACATATAAAGAAATGTTACTGGGTTTTGCCAAAGCCAAAAACCTAAAAAGATGGATTTTTACAATTCCGGTGATGACTCCTAAATTATCATCCTATTGGTTGTATTTTGTGACCTCAACTTCCTATAAACTCGCTACTGCATTAGTGAGCAGTATGAAAGTGGAAGTAATTTGCAAAGATTCCGGCATCAATGAATTACTAAATATTCATCCCATGTCTTATGAAGAAGCTTTGTCTCGAGCATTGATAAAAGTCAATGAAGACAAGGTGGCATCGAGCTGGAAAGATTCCTTAGTTAGCGGACGTTTTAAAAATAATATTTCGAAATTTATGAAAGTCCCTAAAAAGGATTGTTTCATCGACAGACGAAAAATGGAAATCATAAACCGTGATTATACCATGGAGCGTATTTGGTCTATTGGTGGAGAAACGGGTTGGTATTATGGCGATTGGCTGTGGAATATCCGGGGCTTTATCGATAAATTATTTGGTGGCGTAGGATTAAGACGAGGCCGAACCAATAAACATAGCATTCATGCTGGAGATGTATTGGATTTTTGGCGTGTTTTGTATGCCAATAAAGAAGAGGGAAAATTAATCCTATTTGCCGAAATGAAACTCCCGGGAGAAGCCTGGCTCGAATTCAAAATCATTGGAAATACATTGTATCAATCCGCGACATTCAGACCAAGAGGAATATTAGGGAAATTGTATTGGTATTCCGTTTTACCGTTTCATGGGTTTATTTTTAATGGAATGTTGCGAAGATTGATACAATAACTAATTCATCTGAAAAGAATTAAACCATTAAGGGATTTAAGAAAATTAAGCAAAACTTAATGAATCTTAAATCCCTTAATGGTTTAAAAATATATCGCAAAACATTTACTTCAAAATTCCGGCTTTATAAGTTGCAACCGCTCTGTCTCTTGCCATGGCGTGATCGACCACGGGTTGGCCATAACCCAAATCAAATTCCGGAATCCATTTACGGATGTAAATTCCTTTTTCGTCAAACTTTTTTAATTGAATATCCGGATTAAAAACCCTGAAATAAGGCGCAGCATCACAACCTGTTCCTGCTGCCCACTGCCAGTTACCGACATTAGCAGACAAATCATAATCCAATAATTTTTCGGCAAAATAGGCTTCGCCCCATTGCCATTGAATCAGTAAATGTTTGCACAAAAAACTCGCCACGACCATTCGTACCCGATTGTGCATATATCCGGTTTCATTCAGTTGGCGCATGCCCGCATCCACCATCGGATAACCGGTATTTCCGGAACACCAACGCTTGAAATCTTCTTCGTTATTGCGCCACTGAATGCCATCATAATCCGATTTGAAATTCTGTGTCACTACTTTGGGAAAATGAAACAGAATTTGCATAAAAAACTCCCGCCAAATCAATTCACTCAAAAAAGTATCATTTGTTTTTGCTGCAAAATTCACCATTTTACGAATACTTACCGTCCCAAAACGCAAATGCGGCGACAAATAGGATGTGGAATCTACAGCCGGAAAATCACGGGTTTCCTGATAATTTTCAAGATTGTTGAGTGTAAATGGTTTTACTTTGATGGAACTTTTCACAAAACCAATTTGTTCCAGGGAAGGAAAAGCAAAATCGCTTTTATAAAAATTCGAAAACAATTCTGAAGTCTCATATTCCCATACAGGCTTAAGTTGATTGAATTTTTCGAGCCATTTATTTTTATACGGTGTGTAAACCGTATATGGCAAACCATCGGCTTTTGTTATTTCTTTTTCTTCAAAAATGACCTGATCTTTGAAGGAATATATAATGCTTTTATTGGTTTCTAATAATTGACAAATGGCTTCATCCCGATTGATAGCAAAGGGTTCGTAATCTTTATTGAAAAAAACTTCTTTGATATCGAACTCAGTAATTAATTCCTGCCAAACTCCTAAGGTTTTTCCTTTTTTGATTAAAAGAGAACTTCCTATTTCATTAAGTTGACTATTGATTTTAGAAAGTGATTCATGGATAAAAGCGACTCTGGCATCGTCTTTAGGCAAACTATCCAGAATAGCTTCGTCAAAAATAAATAAAGGAATAACCGGAAATTCCGACTGTAAAGCCTGATACAAACCAATATTATCTTCGAGTCGTAAATCACGTCGAAACCAAAATACAGAAACTGCTGTTTTAGCCATTACTTTGAATTAAAAATTTCGTTTACTCTATTTGCCCGATATTCAAAAATTTCATTCAATTTATTTTTAACAACCAAAGCATTCATCATCCGTCCGATAAAACCAAACGGAATAGCATAATGAACCAAATCAGTCATTTTTACGCCATTTTCTGTAGGTTCAAAAAAATGTTTGTGATGCCATAAGGTATAAGGCCCAAATCGTTGCTCATCTACAAAATAACGTTGCTCTTCCACAATCGTAATTTCGGTAACCCAAATGAGTTTAATTCCAAAAAGCGGCGAAACTTTGTATTGAATAATTTGTCCCGGATACATATTTTCCCCATCAAAATCAGTGATTTCAAATCCCATGGTTTTTGGAGTCATTTTTTGCAAATTACGCGGACTGGAAAAAAACGCCCAGCATTCTTCAATAGAAGCATTGACATGCTGGACACTCTTTTTTGAATATACTTTCATTTGATTTTATCGTTAGTTGACTTTGCGTGAAGGATGGAAGCGGCATCCTTTTATGTAGTCCCGACACTTCGGGACTATATAAAAGATATAGCGTACAGCCTGACCTTTTTGAAAAACATTTTTCTTGTTTTTTAAAAAGGACACGCCCAAATTATTTTAGATTTTATAATATTTAAAAGGAACAAAAAGCATCCCAAAACACTCACCTTCTTCTTTACCTAAATGTTTGTGGTGTACTTTATGGGCTTTACGTAAACCAATCAGGTATTTGTTTTTGGTATTTTTAAACCATTTGAAACGCTGATGAATTAATACATCGTGAATCATAAAATAACAAAATCCGTAAAGTGTGATTCCAAGTCCAATGAAAAACAAATAATTGATTCCGCCTTCAACTCCGTAGTAAAAAAGGACGATACTGGGAATGGCAAAAATGACAAAAAAGATGTCATTGCGTTCAAAAACGTGCTCGTATTTGGGTTGGTGATGATCGGCATGGAAGTACCACATGAGTCCGTGCATCACGTATTTATGAGTGAGCCAGGTGACACCTTCCATTAAAAGAAATACACCCAATGTAATTAAAAATGAAATCATTTTTTAATGTTTAAAATCGTTTGTTTATTCAACCAATCGCAACTTATAAGTAACGAAAGATTGCGCTAAAAGCGTAGCTTTGGTATAATTAGAAACCCGGATTCGGGAATTTCCTATTTCCTTACAAGGCGTGTTTTCTAATTTTTTAAGCAATTTTTTATAATATACATAAGCGGTATAAACGCCAAATTTAGCTTCGATAGGTAATTTTACAATTCCCTGATATGCAATTTTGAAATCTTCTTTAATCTCATTAATGATGGATTTTTTAGCTTTTTCATCAAAAGAATTCAAATCAACACCCGGGAAATAATTGCGGTTTAAAATCAAGTTATCATCTTTTAAATCACGAAGGAAATTCACTTTCTGAAACGCAGACCCCAATCGCATGGCCTGATCTTTTAACTCCTCGTATTTGTGCTCTTTTCCGGATACAAAAACTTTCAAACACATCAAACCCACCACATCGGCAGAACCATAAATGTATTCTTCGTATTCGGCTTTCGAATTGTAATCTAATTTGATTAAATCCATTTTCATGCTTTTCAAAAAAGCCTGAATCAAATCGTCTGAAATATTGTATTGCTTAACCGTTTGCTGGAACGAATTCAAAATAGGATTCAGACTAATTCCGGAATTATAAGCTTTGTAATAGTCGTTTTCGAAATCGTTGATTAAATTTTCTTTGTCAAAACCATGAAAAGAATCGACAATTTCGTCTGCAAAACGTACAAATCCGTAAATGCTGTAAATAGCATCCCTGATGCTTGGCGAAAGCATATATACCGCCAATGAAAACGAAGTACTGTAGTTTTTAGTCACTAACCTACTGCATTTAAAAGAAACATCGTCAAATAATTGCTTCATAGTTATTGTTTTAGAAATTGTTTATCTATCAAATCAGACACTAATTTTCCCGAAATTAATGCCGGTGGAACTCCGGGTCCAGGAACGGTTAATTGTCCTGTAAAATATAAATTACGAACTTTTTTACTTTTTAGTTTTGGTCTTAAAAAAGCCGTTTGCAATAAGGTATTTGCCATTCCGTAAGCATTTCCTTTATAGGAATTGTACTGTTCTACAAAATCATTTTTGCAAAAGGATTCTTTAAATATAATATTTTCTTTGATGCTTTGCTGCGTTAACTTTTCAAAACGATCAATAATTTTATCAAAATATTCTTCCCTTAATGCTTCTGTATCGTTGATTCCGGGCGCTAATGGCACTAAGAAAAAACCCGATTCCATTCCCTCCGGCGCAGCCGTTTTATCAGTCAACGACGGAAAATTGGCATAAAATAAAGGTTCTGCAGGCCATTTTGGTTCGTCATAAATGTCTTTTGCGTGTTGGTTAAAATCGGTATCAAAAAACAAGGCATGATGCGAAATGTTTTCTATTTTTTTATTGAAACCAACATAAAACAACAATGACGAAGGCGCAAAAACACGAGATTCCCAATATTGTTCGGAATACATTCTATGTTCTGCATCCAATAAAGTTTCGGTATGATGGTAATCAGCGCCACTTAAAACCAAATCCGATTCTATTCTCTCACCATTAATAACAATTGCTTTGGCAGTTTTATTTTCTACAATTATTTTTTCGATATTCGAATTAACAAAAAACTGCACTCCTAATTCTGTTGCTAGACTTTCCATTGCACGAACCACATCAAACATTCCTGTTTTGGGATGCCAGGTTCCGAGACCAAAGTCGGCATAATTCATAAAACTATAGAACGAAGGCGTATCAGAAGGTTTGGCTCCGAGGAACAAAACCGGAAATTCTAAAATTTGAATTAATCGTTCGTCCTTAAATTTCCTGCGCACATCCCTACTGATGTTGCTAAAAAACTGTCCTATCTTCTTAGTTGTTTCTACAGTAACTAATTCTAAAGGGGAAACTCCCGGACGGTACACCAAATCCTTAATCGCAATATCATAATTGCTTTGGGCTTCGGACATAAACTCCCTTAGTACTTTGCCGCTTCCTTTTTCAATAGCTTCAAATGTCGATACAATTTCGTCCAGATTATCAGCAATGGCAATGAATTCGTTCACTCCAAAATACACCCGATAAGCCGGAGACAATTTTATCAACTCATAATAATCGGAAGTTTTCTTTCCAAAATCGGCAAAAAAACGTTCAAAAACATCAGGCATCCAGTACCAACTCGGCCCCATATCAAATGTAAAACCGTCTTTTTTCAATTGCCTTGCCCTCCCGCCGATAGTTTGATTTTTTTCAAAAACCAAAACCTTATGACCTTTTTTAGCCAAATAACAAGCCGCAGACAACGCTGAAAACCCCGAACCAATGATTGTAATCTTCTTTTTCATTTGTTTAACAAATATACAAAATAATTAAACAAAATTACAATTGCGATGTTAATTCTGCCATAGAGTTAAAAACAGAAACTTTCTTCAATACTATTTCTGAATCAATATAAGAAACCAATCGGCCTGTAAACCATAATTCGGTAGTTTCATCTAACAATTCATTTACCATTTCCTGAACATACTCATTTACTTCGTCTCTGTCCGGCTTGACAGTCAAACAGGAAACATAAACAATAGAATCGAAATGTTTTTTCAGATCTTTTAAATTATGAATTGGCATGCTCTCGCCCAAATAAATACTTCTGTAACCACTTAAAAGTATTTCATAATGCAAATACATCAATCCCAGTTCATGGATTTCATTCAATGGAAGAGACAAGACAAAAACTTTATCTTCTTTAGCAGGTTTTATATACTGAAGCTTTTCAGAATTTAAGATAATTTTTTGCCTTATTAAATAACTAACAAAATGCTCGTGAGCCGGCGTAATAGTATCAGTTTGCCATAACAAACCTATTTCATCTAAAAGCGGAATAAATACCTGATGAAAAATTTCTTTAAACGACTTTTCTTCTGCCAACCAATTGTATGTATTTAAAAAAAGCTGTTGATCAAAATTCATCATTGCCATCTTAAAAGCATTAATGGCATGATTTTTTGAGTTTTTTGAAGAAACTATTTGCTTTACTAATTCCTGAATTTCACTCTCTGAGTAATTGGAAATTTTAGATATTTTATAGCCGTACTCATGCAAAAAAGTAATATTCAACAATTTTTGCAAACTGACTAAATCATACAGTCGAATATTGGTATCCGTCCGCATGGGTTCAAGAACCTGATATCTTTTTTCCCAAATACGAATGGTATGTGCCTTAATCCCTGAAAGATTTTCAAGGTCTTTTATACTAAAAACGCTTTTAACATTGTTCATTTATTCAAAAATAAAGTTAAACAAATATACGTTTTTATCACAAGAACTCACTAAGAAAGCAAGAACATATTATATAACACATTCTTCGTAATGATTAAGTTTGTCCAAATCCAGAATAGTTTTGGTATTATCAGTACTTCTTTGATACATTGGCACAAATTTCGCCCCATAAATCACCTCGTCAAAAGTATACGAAGTTCGGGTTGCCACCGTATTAGAAAACATATCATCAAATGTTTTAATATATACAAAAATCTCTCCCACTATAGTTTCAAAATCTTCTTTTACAAACTGATACAAAGGGCTGTTCTCTGTTATAGGATGTACCAATGTCCAACTCAAAGTGAGAGCATTAATTCTTTCGAGTTCTAAATCCAAAGAATAAAACTTATTTACTTTCACCCCATTTTCCTCAATACTCATCCCTAGAGTCATTTTTGCTTCGGCATCTGTGAAATTGGTATTTTTAAAAGGAGTCATTCTAACCATCAATCCAGCACCTTCCCCATAAGGAGCAATCAGGGCATTGTGAGAAAATTTTAAAAAGGCCGTGGGTTTACTAAATCGTCCAAAAAACAATCCGGTAGCAATAGCAAAACTCAACAATCCTATCAAAGCTTCGGCTGCTGCCAATAAACTGGTCAAAAAACCAACCGGGCTTATATGACCATACCCTACTGTGGTAAAGGTTTGAGCACTAAAAAAATAAGCCTGACCAAATTTGGCCCAATTACTATCTGTCATAGGAATACCATCAAGGTGTTCGATCCCAATTCCAAAATAAACCATCGCAAAGAGTAAATTGATTCCCATATAGAAAGTAAGGATAACCAACATGAATTTCCAGGCCGGCATATCAATCATTGTATGATACCAGCTAATGCGATGCAAAAAGTGCATTCCTCTTTTTTCAATATTAGCTGTTCCGTCTTTATTTACAAAACGACCTCCGTAACTATTTGCATTGGTTCCAAATCCCGTATTTCTGTCCAATACAGCATGTAAGTTGATTTTATTTAAAAAAGCCATCTAATTCCCCGATTAATTTTCAAGGTAAATTTAGTTAAAACACAATCAAAAAAGGAATGCTATTTTAGTATAAAACCTAAAAAAATCTCCACTTTGGGAGATTTAGAATTTTGACAGCTATTACATATTCCTTCTATACTGCCCTCCTACCTCAAATAAAGCCGAGGTAATTTGTCCCAAAGAACATATTTTAGTCGCCTCCATCAAATAAGCAAATAAATTTTCATTGTTTACAGCCGCTCGTCTTATCGCTTGCAATTGCTCTTTTACTTTATCCTGATTTCGTTGCTGTAAATTGTGCAGCATCTTAATTTGGTATTGTTTTTCTTCCTCAGTCGCCCGAATAACTTCGGCTGGAATTATTGTTGGAGAACCTTTTGAATTTAAAAAAGTATTTACCCCAATTATTGGTAAATTTCCTGTATGTTTTAAATTTTCATAATACAGACTTTCTTCCTGGATTTTAGATCGCTGGTACATGGTTTCCATGGCTCCTAAAACTCCTCCCCGCTCAGAAATTTTATCGAATTCCTCCAAAACAGCGGCTTCTACTAAATCGGTCAGTTCTTCTATAAGAAACGAACCCTGCATTGGATTTTCATTTTTCGTCAAACCTAATTCTTTATTGATAATGAGTTGGATTGCCATTGCCCTGCGAACTGATGCCTCTGTAGGCGTGGTAATGGCTTCGTCATAAGCATTGGTATGCAACGAATTACAATTATCATAAATAGCATACAAAGCCTGTAAAGTGGTTCGAATATCATTAAAATCAACTTCCTGAGCATGAAGCGAACGTCCTGAGGTTTGAATATGGTATTTCAACATTTGCACCCGTTCATTGGCATGGTATTTATTTTTCATGGCTTTCGCCCAAATTCTGCGCGCCACCCTGCCTATTACAGCATATTCAGGATCTAATCCATTCGAAAAGAAAAAAGACAGATTAGCACCAAAATCGTTAATATCCATTCCGCGGTTCAGAAAATACTCCACATAGGTAAATCCATTAGCTAATGTAAAAGCCAATTGCGTAATGGGATTCGCTCCCGCTTCGGCAATATGATAGCCCGAAATAGATACCGAATAAAAGTTTCTGACATTATTCGAAATAAAATAATCCTGCACATCACCCATCAATCGTAAGGCAAATTCGGTTGAAAAAATGCAGGTATTTTGCGCCTGGTCTTCTTTCAAAATATCAGCCTGAACAGTTCCACGCACTTGCGACAAAGTCCTTGCTTTTATTTCATTATAGACTTCCAAAGGTAAAACTTCGTCTCCGCTCACTCCTAAAAGCAATAATCCCAATCCGTCATTTCCTTCAGGTAAATCTCCCTGATAACTAGGTCTTTCAATTCCTTTTTGCTCAAAAATGTGATTGATTTTTTCTTCTACCTCTTTCTCTAATTGGTTGGCTTTAATATAAATTTCGCATTGCTGATCAATCGCTGCATTCATAAAAAAACCTAATATAATGGGAGCCGGACCGTTGATAGTCATGCTTACCGAAGTCATGGGATGGAGCAAATCAAAACCGGAATACAACTTTTTAGCATCATCCAAACAGCAAACAGCCACTCCTGCGTTTCCTATTTTCCCATAAATATCAGGACGCATATCGGGATCGTTGCCATACAAAGTCACACTATCAAAAGCCGTAGACAGGCGTTTTGCCGAAAATCCTAAACTCAAATAATGAAAACGCCTGTTGGTTCGCTCTGGTCCTCCCTCACCGGCAAACATTCGGGACGGATCTTCGCCTTCTCTTTTAAAAGGATATATTCCTGCCGTAAACGGAAATTCTCCCGGCACGTTTTCCTGTAAAGACCAATGAAGAATGAAACCCCAATCCTCATATTTAGGCAAAGCAATTTTAGGAATTTGAGCATGAGAAAGTGACTCGGTGTGGGTTGTTCGTTTTATTTCTTTATCCCTAATCTTAAAAGTATAAAACGGATTTTTGTATTTATTTACTTTTTCGTTCCACCCGAGAATAATTTCCCAATTATGTGGCTCTAAATCTTTTTTTAACTTATCAAATTGATTCAGCAAAAGATTGATAAAAATTCGTTGGTCATTGTGCTCTACAAGCGCACTTGGAAAAACGGAATCATCATCGATTCCCCTTTCATTAATGAGTGGTACTTTACCACAAACACTTTCCAATGTTTTGAATATGCCGTATAGTTTTTGGGCAATTTCCTGTTGGCTTTTTGCCTTTTCATCATAATTACGAATTGTTTCGACAATTTCGGAAAGATAACGTGTTCTTTGTGGAGGAATCACGTAAACCTTCTCGCTGATTTCTGACTTAGCTTCAAAAGTTGAAAGTAAATCAGCATTTGTTTTTTCAACTATAGCATTCATTACCGCCTGATACAATCGATCCATTCCTGAATCGTTAAACTGCGATGCCATCGTACCAAAAACAGGAAGATCGTCTAAATTAGTATCCCAAAGATTATGATTGCGTTGAAATTGTTTTTTCACATCCCGCAAGGCATCGGGAGCTCCTCGTTTGTCAAATTTATTGATAGCTACCACATCCGCAAAATCAAGCATATCGATTTTCTCCAATTGGGTAGCAGCACCAAATTCGGGTGTCATTACATACAAAGTTACATCGGCATAGTCCACGATTTCGGTATCTGACTGACCAATTCCGGAAGTTTCAACAATAATAATATCATATTGTGCTGCCTTTAAAACCTGAATAGCATCCTGAATCGATTTTGACAAAGCCCTGTTGGATTCACGGGTAGCCAATGAACGCATATACACTCTGGAATTGTTTATAGCATTCATTCGAATTCGGTCACCCAATAATGCACCTCCTGTTTTGCGTTTTGAAGGATCAACAGAAATTATCCCCAAGGTTTTCTCCGGAAAATCAGTCAAAAAACGACGAACAAACTCATCCATCAAAGACGACTTGCCTGCTCCTCCGGTTCCTGTAATGCCAAGAACAGGAACTTTACTATTGGCAGTCATTTGAGCAATCGAACTTAAAACAGTTTTCGCTACATCAGGAAAATTTTCGGCTGCCGAAATAATCCTTGCAATCGCTGATGCATTTTTTGTTTTTAGAAGACTTATTTCATCATGTAACTCATTACCGATAGGAAAATCGGAACGCTGCAATAAATCATTAATCATTCCTTGCAATCCCAATCTTCTGCCATCATCAGGGGAATAAATTGCTGTGATTCCATAAGCCTGCAATTCAGCAATTTCAGAAGGCAAAATAACTCCGCCGCCACCGCCAAATATTTTGATATGCCCTGCTCCTTTTTGCAGTAGCAAATCATACATATATTTAAAAAACTCATTATGTCCTCCCTGATACGAAGTAATCGCAATGGCATTAACATCTTCCTGAATGGCGGTATTGACTATTTCTTCAACACTTCGGTCATGTCCTAAATGAATAACTTCAACTCCACTGGCCTGCATAATTCGGCGCATGATATTGATTGCCGCATCGTGACCGTCAAACAAAGCCGCAGCAGTTACAATTCTTATCTTATTTTTAGGATGATACACTTTCATTTGAATCAGAATTTGAATTTCGATTAATTATGCCTAAAAAAAACTTTTATCCGGAACGAATTAAGCCACTTTTTCAAAACAAAACGATGTTTGTGTATCTTTGACCAAAATCTAATACACATAAAGTTATGAAAAAAATCGCTCTGTTTTTTATATGTTTCAATCTAATTAGTTGTGCCGAAATGCAACAGGTAATCAATCAACTGCCTCAAAGCGGAACTGCCGGAATGATTGATATTTCAGGAGGATTAAAAGAAGCTTTAAATAATGGAATTACTAAACAAGTAAGCAAATTGACGGCTACAGACGGTTTTTATAAAAATGAAGCGGT
The DNA here is from genome assembly GCF_900100165.1 of Flavobacterium glycines. Taxonomy (GTDB): domain Bacteria; phylum Bacteroidota; class Bacteroidia; order Flavobacteriales; family Flavobacteriaceae; genus Flavobacterium; species Flavobacterium glycines. The sequence continues at coordinate 9,734 of NZ_FNEO01000010.1, read as the reverse complement.
TAAAATTCTATTACCCGAAGAGTTGAGAAAAGTTGATAGCGGATTGAGAAGAATTGGACTAAGTTCGTTAGCCGATGAAGGATTAAAAGTAATGAATCGTGCTGCAGAAGATGCCGTAAAAGAAGCCACTCCTATTTTTGTTGATGCTGTAAGAAACATGTCTTTTACTGATGCTAAAGGAATTTTAATGGGAAATGAAAGTTCAGCGACCACTTACTTACAAAATACTACTTCAACTTCCTTATATGGCAAATTCAATCCTGTTATAAAAAGTTCTTTTTCAAAAGTTGGTGCCGATAAAGTTTGGCAAAATATCATCACTAAATACAATAGCATTCCGTTAGTAAGCAAGGTAAATCCTGACCTGACTGACTACGTGACGAATCAGGCCATGAAAGGAGTTTTTAAAATGGTCGCGGTTGAAGAAAAAAATATCAGAACCAATATCAGCGCCAGAACATCGCCATTGTTACAAAGAGTTTTTGCGTTACAAGACAAAAAATAAAAGTGTTAAGCACTTAAACAAACAGGTGAAACAGCATTTGTTTTGTAAAAAAATAAGTTTAGTTTTGAATCCTTTAGAACTTCAATAAAAATTGATTTCAACAGACTTTCTTGAAATCATGAAATAATTATAAAATGCAAAAAATAACAATACTTATCCATTGTGAGGATCAAAAAGGAATTATCGCTTCTGTAACCAATTATATTGCAGGAATCGAGGGAAATATCATTTATCTGGACCAGCATGTTGATGCAAATGAAAACGTATTTTTCATGCGCTTAGAATGTGAATTCAGCACCCAAAACTGGGATTTAGAATTAATCAAAAAAGATTTTCAAGCCAATCTGGCCGATAAATTCAATATGTCCTGGGAAATCTATACTCAGGAATACAAACCCCGAATGGCGCTTTTTATTTCTAAATATGACCACTGTTTGTACGATCTTTTAGGACGTTACAGTGCCGGCGAATTACCGCTGGAAATTCCGTTAATTATTAGTAATCATGAAGATTTAAAAGGAGTAGCGCAACGTTTTGATATTCCGTTTCACCATGTTCCTTTTACTAAAAACATCAAAGAAGAAGGTGAAAAACAACAAATAGCCTTATTGAAAGAATACAACATCAATTTTATTGTTTTGGCCCGATACATGCAAATTATCACGCCTAAATTAATTGAACTGTATAAAAACAGAATCATCAATATCCACCACTCTTTCTTACCTGCATTCCCGGGAGCAAAACCCTATCATTCAGCTTTTGCCAGAGGAGTAAAAATTATTGGTGCAACCAGTCATTATGTAACCGAAGAGCTGGACGAAGGACCAATTATTGAACAAGACATCACCAGAGTTTCACACAGTCATTCCATAGAGGATTTTATTGTAAAAGGACGTGATTTAGAGCGCAGCGTATTGGCAAGAGCCGTAAAACTGCATGCTGAACGTAAAACAATGGTTTACAACAACAAAACAGTTATTTTCTCTTAAACGGCCATTAACTTTATTAAACAACCGTTTAAATCTTAACGTATAACCAACAAAGTAATAACATATCCTTAACAGCTTTTCCCGCCGTTATGTGGCATCTTTGCAATGTAATAAACTGGTTATTTATTATATTTGGTTTTGGTTAGTTAAAACAAGTGCTAGTATTTTCAAATGCTAGCACTTCTTTTTTTTAGAACATAACTCTTTTGTTCTGCACAATAATTATGTTATCCTTAAAAAATAATTTGCCTCTAAATTTCTATTGACACAAGTTTAGTATTATTCTTAATTTTTGGTCCAAAACCCCTTTAAATTGCTAAACTTAACACAAAAAACTAGGTTTTTAATGTTGTGTTAATGTAAATTTGCCGAAAATTTACTGTTATGAATGGACTTTTGAAAGAGACGAGTGAAATTGAAAAACTACAGGAAGAATTTAAAATTCTAACTCAGATAAAACAAAAAAAGACTGCTACAACTAAAAATGAGCAGGAAGAATTAGTTTTGGAAGAATGCGAATTATAACTTTTGATGTAATTCTTTAAAATAGTCAAAAGCTTTTAACAATCTACTTCCGTACCACGAAAACATTTCACCATCTACTAAAACAATTTTGGCTGGTTGCGTAAAAATGTGCATCTCTAAAACATCTTTTTCTTTAAAAGGATAAGGTTCTGACGAAAGAAAAATAAAGTCTAAATCCCCATTTGCATTTATTTTTTCAGGCTCAACCTCAGGATATCTTTGTTGGTTAGCAAAGACATTTTCAAAATGATTTAATTCCAATAATTCATTGATAAAATTAGCTGAACCCGACACCATATAAGGCTTTTTCCAAATAAAATAAGCGACTTTTTTTACAGGCTTAGTTTGGATAAAACTTTTGAAATCACTTAAAGCTAAAGTCAGTTTTCTGTTCCAATTTTCAGCTTCAGCAACACAATCAAAGAGATTTCCAAAATCGCTTATCATCTTAAAATTATCTTCAACTGTAACAATATCAGTTACCCAAACCGGGCATATTGTTCGAAGAGTTTCTACCATTTCTAAGGTGTTTTCTTCTTTATTACAAATAATAACATCAGGAACTAAGGCTTTAATTTTATCACAATCTACTTTTTTTGTACCGCCAACAATTGCTTTTTTAGATCTCAAATCTTTTGGATGAATACAGAATTTAGTAATCCCAACAATCTTTGATTCTAAACCTAAATCAACCAATAATTCCGTTTGTGAAGGCACTAACGAAATAATACGCTGTGGTACTTTATGAAAAGTATGCTGGGTTCCGATGGAATCGATTAAGGTGTAGTTTTCCAATTGATTCAATTTAAAATTTGAATTAAAAAAACCATTAAAAAGCGTTGCTCTCTAATGGTTCTTAAATTTAATAACTTAATTTATGTTTAAGACTGCATTATTGCTTCCATTTCCTGTTGGATTTTCAAAGCTTCTGCTCTTGCTTTTTCGGCAAAATCTGCTTCTTTGGATGCATAAATAATTCCTCTTGAAGAGTTAATTAACAATCCTACATTTGCATTCATTCCGTATTTACACACTTCTGACAAACTTCCTCCCTGAGCACCAACTCCTGGTACTAAAAGGAAACTATCCGGAACAATTTTTCTAATTTCGGTAAAATATTCTGCTTTGGTAGCTCCCACTACATACATTAAATTCTCAGAATTCTTCCAGGTTTTAGAAGTTTCTAAAACACGTTTGTACAATTCTTTTCCATCAACATCCAGCGTTTGAAAATCAAAAGCACCTTCGTTAGAAGTTAGTGCTAACATGATAGTGTGTTTGTCTTCGAAAGCTAAAAATGGCTCTACAGAATCTTTCCCCATATAAGGTGCAACAGTGATACTATCAAAGTTTAAATCTTCGAAAAAAGCTCTGGCATACATCGAAGAAGTATTTCCAATATCGCCACGTTTTGCATCGGCAATAGTAAAAATATTAGGGTAATTTTCGTTGATATAATTGATTGTCTTTTGTAAAGAAATCCATCCTTTAATACCATAAGCTTCAAAAAAAGCAGTATTAGGTTTGTAGGCAACTGTCAAATCATGGGTAGCATCGATTATTGCTTTATTGAATTCAAAAATAGGATCTTCTTTCTCTAAAAAACTTTGAGGAATTTTATTCAAATCAACGTCTAATCCTACGCATAAGAAAGATTTTTTAATCTTGATTTGTTCAATTAACTGTTGTGTAGTCATTTATTTTTATTTTCAAAGCGCAAAGTTACAAAGCCAATTGTAATTAATATAAGAATTGTATAAGTTTCTCCTAAAATTCTATCCCAATCGCATTTACCACTGTGTGTTTTTAATACAAAACACAAATAAAAAAACTTTATTTTAAAAAAAATGAGGCTATAAAGCCTCATTTTTTTTTATTAAATTAAGATATCTGATTATTTTACTAAAATAATTTCCACTCTACGGTTTTGAGCTCTTCCTTCAACAGTTTTGTTAGAAGCAATTGGCTTGGTAATTCCATAACCCTCAGATGAAAGTCTTTCAGCACTAATACCTTTAGCAATTAAATAATCCTTAACCGCAGCAGCTCTGTCTTTAGACAATTGAAGGTTTTTAGCAGCATTACCTGTACTATCAGTATGTCCTTCTAATTTAAAATTAGCCGTATTGTATTCGTTCATCACTTTAACAATTTCTTCTAACTTAGCGTTAGATTCTGCTTTAATAGTCGCTTTAGAAGTATCAAATAAAATCGATTTAGAGAAATCATTTAATTTTTTAATTACTTCAGTAGTTACTTCCGGACAACCATTATTAGCAAGAGTTCCTTTTACTTTAGGACATTTGTCATCTTTATCTAAAACACCATCACCGTCTGTATCTGGCCAAGGACAACCGGCATTTTCTTTTGGACCGGCAATAGTAGGACATTTATCATCTTTGTCTAAAACACCATCTTTATCCTTATCTTCCCACGGACATCCTTTATTAGCGGCAGGACCGGCTACATCAGGACATTTATCGTCTTTATCCAAAATTCCGTCGTTATCTCTGTCTCCCCATGGACATCCTTTATTTTCAACAGGACCTGCTACAGTAGGACATTCATCATCTTTATCCAAGATACCATCCCCATCCTGATCTTTCGCTTTCTTTTGATAAACAGGAATCTTAACTCCTAAATGGATATCAGCTGCTTTTGAATTTTTTGAAACTACATTAGACAGAATCGAACCCGATCCAATAAAGAATACTCCTGTTCTTAAACCTAAACCTACCTGAGCTTGTTTACTATAATCCATGTACGAAATTGGCATATAAGCACTAAACCATTTTGATTCATAACGAGGAGTTACGCTTACACGGTTAGCAATACTGTTTTGGTTTAATTTTGTTTTGCTTACAACTCCAATATCACCAATAGCATTCAAATAGAATTTATTGTGAATATTCCAATCTACATCAGCATGTATAGCTGTAGGCAAATAAGATCTCACTGTCCCATTAACAGGAACATTGGTATAATTATTTTTCAAAAATTCATCAAAACTGTCTGCATTATCATAATTAGCCTGCGTAATCGTTTTATTTAGATCATACATATTACGAACCCCTTTAGCGTATTTCATAGAACCTAAATCAGTAACAGAAAGTCCAAAACGCAGTTTGTATTTATTTACTTCTTTTAAGTCATTAATATCAGCTCTGTCAGCCGTATATTCAGGTCTCCATTCGTAAACCAAACCTAAATCAACTCCAAAACCTCTTGATTTCGAATCAATATCTAAATCTGAATTAGCTGCAAAATCCTGGCTAGAACCATAAACAACTGAACCTGTAGTAGTATAGGTACTATTTTGTGGTAAAATTACATTTTCATTGTATGCCATTGTAACTCCATTAGCTTGTAAATGGTAATTAGCAATTCCCTGCAAATATTTAGCTGTAATACCTCCTTTTAAGAAATGCTGTCCTCTTTGGTATAAAACAGCTGCATAAGAAATACCTAACTCTCCCCATGAATTACCTACTCCATTTAAACTGCCTACATTAGCAGAAGGGAAACTGGAAGAGTTATCTTTTGTAATATCATTAATTACTTTTCCATTAACATCAACAACATTTAAAAAGGCTCTTGCTCTTGTAAATACTGCTAATGAATGCTTAGGAGCAATATTAAACATAACCGATGGCCCCATAACATCTGTATTAAAGGCCGCATTATTAGCATTACTAAAACTCTTTTTAGCCTCTAAATCAAAATCGTAACCATCTTTAAAAACATCAAAAATCTTTACTCCGTACAAGTCATTTGTAACGGAAGAACTAGTCGAAAACAAATTAATATCTGTTTTAAAACGAGAGTCAACAATAGACGCAGGATTATACAACACACTTTGAACTCCAGCGTAATTATCATGGACATAACCTAAATAAGACTGGGCATTTGCTGAGCAAAAACCTGCTAGAGCAAATAACGAAAGAAAAATTCTCTTCTTCATACTTAATAATATTAGTTAATGAATTTGGGGCAAAAAAAAACACCTAATTTGATAACGCAAATTAAGTGCTTTTTCTTATTAATAATATTAAAAAGTTTTTACTTTTTTTAACAATTAATTATTACTTAACCATTAGAAAACCTCACTGGCTTCTTTTAGTTTTTCGGTATTATTAACTAACTGTAACTCATCTACAATCTTCTGAATATCACCATTCATGATGTTTCCTAAATCGTATAAAGTCAATCCAATTCTATGATCGGTTACACGACCCTGAGCATAATTATACGTTCTGATTTTTGCCGAACGGTCTCCGGAACTTACCTGAGAAGTTCTTTTAGAAGCATCTTCAGCTTGTTTTTTAGCCAATTCCATTTCGTACAAACGGGAACGCAAAACCTCTAATGCTTTATCCTTATTTTTATGCTGCGATTTTTGATCCTGACATTGTGCCACTAATCCGGTAGGAATATGCGTTAAACGCACCGCCGATTTCGTAGTATTTACCGATTGTCCTCCTGGTCCTGATGAACAGAAGAAATCAACACGCACATCATTCATATCAATTTGAACATCAAATTCCTCCGCTTCCGGTAACACCATAACTGTAGCTGCCGATGTATGCACACGTCCCTGAGTTTCTGTTTGAGGAACACGTTGCACACGGTGAACTCCAGCTTCAAATTTCAAAGTTCCGTAAACATCCTCTCCCGTTACTTCAAAAATAATTTCTTTAAATCCTCCTGAAGTTCCTTCGTTCATATCGACAACCGATGTTCTCCAACCACGGCTTTCACAATATTTAGTGTACATTCTGAATAAATCCCCTGCAAAAATACTTGCTTCGTCTCCACCCGTTCCGGCACGAACTTCCACCATAACATTCTTCGCATCCTCAGGATCTTTAGGAATCAACATAAACTTGATTTCTTCCTCAAGAATTGGTAATCTTTCCTTAGCTTCATCAAGTTGCATTTTAGCCATTTCGGTCATATCTGCATCACTTCCATCAGCAATTATCTCGTTTGCTTCATCAATATTTGCCATCAAAAGAACATATTCATCTCTTTTTTCAGCCAAAGCCTTTAGATCTTTATACTCTTTATTCAACTGCACATAACGTTTTTGATCGGCAATAACATCCGGTTGGATGATTAAATCCGAAATCTCATCAAAACGTTGTTTCACTATTTGAAGTCTGTCTAACATAGTTATAGTCCTTATAATTGGAGTGCAAAAATACAAAAAAGATTGCACAATTTTGTTTCAGTATTTCAGATTTTTTCAGGAGCTTTTTAGCTCCGCTGAATCTTCGATTTCCTGCTTTAAGCTCAAGGAATTCATTCTGGCCAAATCAATTCTCCTCCGAAATTTTAGTTACCATAAAAATCATTACACTTCCCAAAAGAGCCATGATTAAAAAAGCCCATTTCATACTCAAGGCTTCAGAAATAAAACCAACCATTGGCGGAACCACTAAAAAACCAAGATATCCAATAGTAGATATCGAAGTCAGCGCCGAACCACTACTCAATTTTTTTGATCTTCCCGCTATACTAAATACTAACGGAACCGTACAGGAAACACCAACGCCAATCAACACAAAGCCCAGAATCGTTGGAATAATAAAAGGCAGAAGAAAGCAAATTAAAAATCCAACACTAATCATTATAGCACTGTAAAACAAGATACTTTTGATTCCAAAACGCATCACCGCATAATCTCCTAAAAAACGTCCAAGGGTAACCGCAGTCATAAAAAACACAAAAGCAGCTGTTGTTATTTTTTGCGAAGCCTGTAATACATTTTGAAAATAAATCCCACTCCAGTCATACATTGTATTTTCGCAAGCCATCGATACAAAACAGATAATAGCAAACTTCAACAGATTCTTATCAGGCATCGAAAAAAACTTACTTTCCTCCTTTGATGGTTCACTCTCTATTGTTAACGGATAAAAACAACTCACCACCGCCAGCATAGCCACACCAATACCCAATAAATGGAAAGATGGATCAATATGTTGTGTTACCATAACATAGCCCAATCCTGCTCCTGCAAATCCGGCCAAACTCCAAATAGCATGAAATGTAGTCATGATCGATTTAGGATACAAACGCTGTACTTCTAAAGCCTGGGCGTTCATCGATAAATTCAAAATATTTCGTGAACCGCCAAAAATTAAAAGAATGAGAACCAACTGCCATACATATGCCGCAAAACCAGGCAAAGCCAGAACTATGTTAAACAAAATCGCTCCCGATAACATACAATAGCGACTGCTGAAAAGATTCAAAATTCTTCTCGTAAACGGCATCGTTAACATTAATCCAATTGGAAAAGCGAATAAAACTGCTCCAAATTCAGCTTCCGATAAATGCAATTGAGCTTTTATCGCAGGAATTCGGGATGCCCATGACGAATATCCAAAACCGGAAATAAAAAAAAATACAGTAGTTGCCAATCGATAACCTTTAGGCGATTGGCGTAAATTATTAAAATAGCCTAAAATCATTAATTCAACTCCTTTTTATTGGAGTGCAAAATTAAGCCTTTTAAATGGCTCCCAAATGTTAAAAATACCTAAATAACATTCTTAAAAACTATTGGTATTTTTAGTAATTTTGTTTTGAATTCGACACAAAATCAATTCATTTTAATTATGCAAAAAACAGCCTCATTACTATTCCTGCTTTTGATTGCTTCTGCTTGTCAAAAAAACAATAATGCCGAAAAAGATCTGATAAAAAAAGCCGATTGGCTCATTGGAAATTGGGAAACCAAAAACAATATTGGGACACTTTCTGAAAATTGGGAGAAAGTAAACGACAGCACATTTAAAGCCAAATCACTCTTTATAAAAGACAAAGACACTATTCATAACGAAAGTATCATTCTGGAACAAAAAGGGGAAAATTTAAGTTATACCACAACTATAATAGGTCAAAATGATAACAAACCTATTCGCTTCCAATTAAAAGAAGGCATTGAAAACGAACTGATTTTTGAAAATCTGAAAAACGATTATCCTCAAAAAATCAGTTATAAAAAAACATCTAAAACCAGTTTTATCGCTCAAATTTCAGGATTGCAATCAGGTAAGACAAGTGCTGAGAAATACAATATGGTTAAAACTAAATAAATTATAATTAACATCATTCTACAAACCTCACTTTATTAAAGCGAGGTTTTTATTTTAAAAACCAAATATGCATTTACTCTTTGAATTGATATGAGAGTCTTCTATGCGCACTCAATAAAAAAAATAGGCCACGGATAATACAGATTGAACAGATAAAAACGGTTTTTTTCTGCTCTGTAGATTATATAAACAAAAATCCGTTAAAATCAGTTTTATTAAAATTAAAAAAACATATAAAAAAAGCCTCAATTAGAGATCTAATTGAGGCTTTAGTACTCAGAGCGGGACTTGAACCCGCACGAACATTGCTGTTCACTGGATTTTAAGTCCAGCGTGTCTACCAATTTCACCATCCGAGCAATGATGTGGTACCTCCAGGGATCGAACCAGGGACACATGGATTTTCAGTCCATTGCTCTACCATCTGAGCTAAGGTACCATAAATCTTCCTTTTACAAAGATTTAAAAAAAAACCCCGTAATAAACGGGGTTTTCAAAGAAAGGCGACGACATACTCTCCCACAAAACTGCAGTACCATCTGCGCAGGCGGGCTTAACTTCTCTGTTCGGGATGGGAAGAGGTGAGCCCCGCCGCAATAACCACCTTAAGGT
>NZ_FNEO01000009.1:25308-112884 GCF_900100165.1 Flavobacterium glycines | reverse complement strand
GCGCATACAGCAACGTATACTATTAGTGGAGTGAATGGAGAAAACGGAGTTACAGTTGGGACAATTGATGTAACAGCTACAACACATACCAATGCAGGAACATACACCGGAGATGCTTGGAGCTTCACCGGCGCATCGAATTATAATAATACCAGCGGAACAGTTAATGATGTAATTTCGAAAGCACCAACGACCGTTGCATTCACTTTTGGTAATCTTACTTACGATGGTAATCCTAAAGTTGCTATAGCCACAGCAACTGGTGCAGGCGGATTGAACCAAGATCTTACAGTTACTTATGTTGGAACAGGAGCAACTGTTTATGGTCCAAGTACAGAGGCTCCAAGTCTGGCGGGGACTTATAGTGCTTCAGCTAATTTTGTAGAAACTGCTAATTATTTAGCATCAAATAAAGTACAAGGTTTTACCATTCTTGCTGCATCTACAACAACTACATTAACTTTAAGTGCTCCATCTGTTCGATATATGGATAATGTTACATTGACAGCAATTATAAAACCAGCTAATACTGCTTCAGCATTGACAGGTAATGTGAACTTTGTAATAGGAACAACAAATTATGGTTCCGCTGCTGTTGTTCCAGTTCCAGGTGCTGTAGATGGTTCGGTACAGGCTATGATTGTTACACAAATGAAAGCATCTGAATTGCCAGGTACTTATACGGTAAAAGCAAGTTTTAATAGTTCAAATAGTAATTATTCAAATTCAGAAGATTCTAAAGCGTTAGTGGTAACACCAAGAAGTGCATCTTATTTAGGAACTGGTTTCTATACAGGGGATGAGTTTGTATGGACACCAAGTGAAACAAGTAGTACAGGTACAGTAGCCTTGGTTGCCACTATCAAAGATGCCAATACACCAGGGGGAGATGTAAGAGGTGCAAAAGTGACTTTCTATTATGTTACTAGTGGAGGTTATACTCCGATTCCTGGTGCAACTAATTTACCAGTGGGATTGGTAGATATAACTGATGGCTCAGTAGGAACAGCAAGTGCTATTGTTCAGTTAAATATTGGTAGTCAAAATTCAGCAAGCTATACTATCGCTGTAGGAATCTCCGGTGCTTACATTAACAAGAAAACGGATCCAACTTCTATAGCTTGTGTTACAGTTTCAAAACCTATACCAGGTGGGTATGTAGTTGCTGGAGGAAATTTACTTAATAGTGCCTCATCGGGTATTCTAAAAGGTGCAACAGGTGTTGAAACAGCCTTTAGTATGGATGTGAAATTTAATAATAAGATGACTAATCCTCAAGGGAAATCTTATGTGTCTTTTTGGAGTTATTATTTACCAAATGGTACACTGGATTCTCAATTGCATCATTATGAAATTTCAAGTAATGCAATAGCAGTATTTGCTGTTGGACAAACATCTGCTAAAAATGATGCTACATTTAGTAGTAAATCAAATCTAGTTGAAGTACTTGAAAATGGAACAACAGTGGGTCTTGAAAGTGGTATCACATTACAGCTTATTATGACAGATAATGGAAAAGGAACCACTGACTTATTTGGAATTACTTTGCAAAGTAAAAACGGAGGAGTTTGGTTTTCGAGTAATTGGAATGTGACAAAAACACAGCAGCAATTGTTAAATGGAGGTAATGTATATGTATCAACCTCTGGTTTAAGTCAAACGGCTAAAGTAGTTGCTTCTAAATCACAAAGTGTAACAGAAAATACTACCACTGCTAAAACTGTGTCAACAGATGAAATTACTTCTGAATCAGGATCAACTATATTCAACGTTATCGCTTATCCAAATCCAACGGTAAGTGTATTTACAATTGAAGTAGCGGGTAATAGTACTGAGAATATTCAGGTTTTAGTTTATGATTCAGCTGGAAGATTATTAAAAGTAATTGATAGAAAAGATGGTGAAATAATCCAGTTTGGAGAAGATTTACCAAGAGGAACTTATATTGCTAAAATAACTCAGGGAACAGAAAGTAAAACCGTTAATTTAATTAAGAAATAGTAATTTAAATTATATTATTAAAAGCCAACTCATTCATTTGGGTTGGCTTTTAATTTTTAATTGAATATGTATTTACGGAAATGATTTATGGCAGAAAAACATTAAATTAGAGTGGGTTAAAAAAAATGAAAGAGTAAAAAACAATAACTTTAAATATCAAGGTATGAAAAGAAACGCGACAGCAATCTGGAAAGGTTCTCTAAAAGAAGGAAAAGGAGTTTTGACAACTCAAAGTAAAACATTAGAAAATACTCAATATTCCTTTCATTCCCGTTTTGAGGAAGGAGTAGGTACAAATCCTGAAGAATTAGTTGCTGCGGCACATTCGGGCTGTTTTACAATGCAATTATCGGCTTATATTACCGAAGCCGGATTTGAAATTGAAAGTATCGAAACCAAATGTGTGATTAATTTATTGGAAGGGACAATTAAAGAATCTAACTTTACAGTAAATGCTAAAATAGAAGGGATTTCGGATGCAGCATTTCAGGAATTGGTAACGAAAGCAGAACAAAATTGCCCAATTTCGAAGTTGTTTAACACTACAATTACAACATCGGCTACTTTGGTTTAAAAAATGTTTTCTAAATCAAAAAAGGCTCGTCTCGTTAGAATTCAAACGAGATGAGCCTTTTTTATAAGTATAAATTAAATTTAATCAAATAAATCAGAAGACAGGTAACGATCTCCGCGGTCGCAAATAATAGCTACAATCACACCAGATTCAAGTTCTTCGGCAATTTTTACAGCTACGGCTACAGCACCACCGCTGCTCATTCCTGCAAAAATCCCTTCTTCTAAAGCCAGACGCTTTGTCATTTCACGGGCTTCTTTTTCACTTACGTCAACGGTTCTGTCTACTTTTGAAGGATTGAAAATTTTAGGCAAATATTCTTCCGGCCATTTTCTGATTCCCGGAATTTGAGAGCCTTCTGAAGGTTGTGCACCTATAATTTGAACGTTTGAATTTTGTTCTTTTAAATAAGTCGAAGTTCCAATGATGGTTCCGGTAGTTCCCATAGCTGAAACAAAATGCGTTACTGTACCTTCGGTATCTTTCCAGATTTCAGGACCTGTAGTATTATAATGCGCTTTCCAGTTGTCATTATTCGCAAATTGATTTAGCATAATATAACCGCCTTCGGCAACCTTTTTATCGGCATAATCTCTGGAACCTATGATTCCTTCACTGGCAGGAGTAAGAATCACAGTTGCTCCATAAGCACGCATGGTTTGTGTACGCTCTTTAGTAGAATCTTCTGGAAGAATTAATTCGATTTCGATTCCCAGTAATTGCGCAATCATCGCTAATGCAATTCCGGTGTTTCCACTGGTAGCTTCGATTAATTTGTCTCCTTTTTTAATGTCTCCGCGGTCTAATGCGCCTTTGATCATATAATAAGCAGCACGGTCTTTAACACTACCACCGGGATTATTTCCTTCTAGTTTTAAAAGTAGTTTTACGTTTTTATTTTTTACTAAATTGACTGTTTCTACAAGCGGAGTATTTCCTATTAAGTCAACTAATTTTTGAGGTTTCATATTTATTTAATTTCTTTTACTTTTATTTCAGTCGTTGTGGTGTTCATGACAATTGATTTTGCAGGAACCGACTTGGTTACCCAGGCATTTCCTCCTACAATGCTGTCTTTGCCTATAACGGTTTCGCCTCCAAGGATAGTTGCATTGGCATAAATACAAACATTTTTCTCAACAGTTGGATGCCTTTTGGCGTTTTTCATTTCTTTACTCACACTTAAAGCACCAAGTGTAACTCCCTGATAAATTTTAACGTGTTTCTCAATTACTGCCGTTTCACCTATCACAATACCGGTTGCGTGATCAATGAAAAATGGAGAATCAATTTGAGCACCAGCATGAATATCAGTTCCGGTGATACGGTGTGCATATTCGCTCATTAAACGAGAGAAAAGCAATAAATCCTGGGTATATAATTCGTGACTAATACGATAAATAGCAATCGCGTAAAAGCCGGGATAAGCTAAATAGACCTCTTCGATACTATTAGAAGCCGGGTCATTTTCTAAAATGTATTCGGCATCCTGATTTAGTTTTTTAAGTACCGTAGGTAGTTTTGCCACAAAATGTTCCCAGCCAGCTTCACATAAAGCATTTGGTTTTTTGCAAGCCAGAGCAGCAATCTCTTTGAATTGTTTTTCCAATTCGTCAATACTTTCGTCCAATGGCGCATTAGCATCAAATAAGGTGTAAAATATTTTTTCAGTAAATGCTTCTACTTTAGTTTTGATACCATAATTGATTGAAGTGTGGCTTTTTAGCTCCTCTATGTTTTTTATAATTAAATCCTTTGTCATGACTTTTGGATTGTGTTGTTGGTAGAGCGAATTCTACTTGAATTTTATTATTTAATTTAAAAACAAATATATTGAACTATTTTGAATAAAAAGGCAAGAACCGGGATGCATTCACAGGATAGTGTTGTTTTTTACAAAATGAATTCGAACAGTTTTAAAATGGATTTTCTGAATTTGAATTATTCTTTATTTAGACCACAATTTTAAATTTATTACTTTTGAAAGCTGATACTATTAAAAATGAAAAAATTAGTTTTTCCTCTCATGTTTATTGCTATTGTTGTTGCTTTTTATGAACAAACTGCGGCAGATAAAAATGTTTATGTAACTGTAATTGCAATGGCTGTTTTTATGTTTGGAATGATGCGTTTAAGTGCAAAAACGCCTAGTAAAAATCCAGAAAAAGAAGAAGATGTTGACTAAAGGAGATAAAGTTGCGGTATTGGATGAGGCTATCAACGGAGTAGTTTTGTCTGTTAAAGGTGAGGAAGTTACCATTGAAACCGATGAAGGTTTTGTGATGCAATTTTCGGTAAACGAGCTGGTTAAAACCGGAGGCGATGATAATTTAATGGATACTGTAAAAAGAATTAATACCGAAGAAATTAAAAAAGAAAAAGCAATCCCGAAACCCAGAAGTTTTGTTAAAGAAAAAAGGGAAAAAGGAAATGTTCCGGTTCCTGAATTTGATTTGCATATAGAGAAACTGGTTAAAAACAAACACGGAATGTCTAATTATGATATTCTGACTTTACAGGCTGAAACTGCCCAACGGCATATTGAATTTGCTATTAAAAATCGTATTCCAAAAATTGTTTTTATTCACGGTGTTGGGGAAGGTGTGTTGAAAGCAGAACTCGATTTCCTGTTAGGCCGTTATGATAATATTGATTTTCAAGAAGCCAATTATCAAAAATACGGACAAGGTGCGACGGAAGTTTATATTCGTCAGAGTAAAAAATAAATCGAATTACAATTTCAGATAAAAAAAGAAAGCTCGTTTGAATGTACAAACGAGCTTTCTTTTTTATAAATAATTATAGATTTTAATTTGATGTTGTAAACAATTCTCCTAAAGTATAACTGGTTCCGAGATTAAAGTTGGCAAGACCTTTTTGTAAAGAAACATTTTTCAGGACAATAGTATGTTTGTAAGTGTTAGGACCATTAGTAGTGGTCGTTACTTCTATAATTCCGCTTGTTCCACTTACTCCTGCAATACCGCTCCATTGCTCACTCAACGTAGGGGTAGTAGGAGTTGTACTTTGACAAAAATAATCGGATGTCAATAAGTTAGAAAACAAACGATAGATTAATATGTTTGTGCTGGTTCCTATTAATCCTGTTCGCGGAGTATTTAGAGGGGTAACTTCATTTAGAATTAGGTTGGGATCAATTTTCAAAATTAAAGCTTCACTGGTGTTAAAATTGTAAACATCATTGGACGAAGTACATTTTTCAAGTGTTTGATCAAAGTTAAAAGGCAGTGTAGTTGCAGAAGAAGAGTAATCCCCAAATTTAAAAGTTTCATAAACCTGAGTTCCGTTTGGCTTAGCAAAGGTTACATTTTTCAATACAATATTATGATTGTATCCGGTTATTTTTGTTGCATTAGTCGTTGTGTTTGTCTCTTTTTTTGCAGAAGTTACAATTTGAATGATACCACTGGTAGCATTCCATTGTTCTGTAATTACAGGAGTTGCCGGAGCTATAGTTTCACAGATATTATCGGTGGATACGGTTCCGTTATAAAAACGATATACCACTCTGTTCGTTGAAGTATTTATATCTAAATTAATTGTATCATTTTCAGCAGTAAGTTCTGTAGGGAAAATAGTTTTATCAATTTCCATAATCAGCGCTTCCTGATCTTTTAGTTTATAGATAAGATTGTTGGTGCTACAACTTTGCGTAGTTGTTACATCTTCGAAGCTAATATCTTCCTGAGTTAAGTTTCCATCGTCACAAGCATTAATAAATGCTAATAAAACCAAAAGGCTTAGGGCTTTTTTCATTGTAAAAATTTTGACAAAAATAGGCAAAAAATGACAAATGCGAATCGGCTTTTGATAATTGATATTTTATAACTTTGCAGGGATGAAAAAAATATACCTCGACAACGCCTCGACAACTGCTATCAGACCTGAAGTTATTCAAGTAATGACTAAAGTAATGACGGAAGATTATGGAAATCCATCATCTACACATAGTTTTGGTCGAAATGCAAAGAATATACTTGAACTTTCCAGAAAATCGATTGCTAAGCAGTTGAATGTTAATGCTCAGGAAATTGTTTTTACTTCAGGAGGGACGGAGGCAAATAATTGGATTTTACGCTCGGCAGTAAAGGATTTAGGAGTAAAAAGAATTATAAGTAGCAAAGTAGAACATCATGCGGTTTTGTTGGCTTTAACAGCCTTGCAAAAAGAATTTGGTATTGGGGTAGATTATGTGAATGTGTTACCAGATGGAAGTATCGATTTGACACATTTAGCTGATTTATTGTCTAAGGAAGGCAAAACTTTAGTGAGTTTGATGCATGTTAATAACGAAATAGGAACTGTTTTAGATTTGGAACGTGTAGGTTTAATTTGCAAGCAATATAAGGCTTTGTTTCATTCGGACACAGTGCAATCGATGGGAAAAATGCCATTGGATTTACAAAAGATTCCCGTAGATTTTGTTTTGGCCAGTGCGCATAAATTTCATGGACCTAAAGGCGTAGGTTTTGCTTTTGTTCGAAGAAATTCAGGTTTGCAACCTTTGTTTTACGGAGGCGAACAGGAAAAAGGCCTTCGAGCCGGAACCGAGGCAGTACACCAAATTGCTGGAATGGCAAAGGCTTTGGAACTTTCTTATTCACATTTAGATGAGGAAACAGAACAAATTTTTTCGTTAAAAAAATACCTGATTGAACAATTGGAAAATGCTTTTCCGGGTGTTGCTTTTAACGGAACAAAGGATTCTTTTTATACTATTTTGAATGTGTTGTTGCCTTTTTCGGAAGAGAAAACAGCCATGATTTTATTTCATTTAGATATGCGTGGCATTGCGGTTTCCCGTGGTAGTGCTTGCCAGAGTGGTAGTTTTAGACCTTCGCATGTGCTGGCCGAAATCCTTTCGGATGATTTGATAAGAAAGCCCAGCCTGCGTATTTCCATGAGTCATTATAATACCAAAGAAGATATTGATGGCCTGATTGAAGCCTTAAAAACAGTATAAAATAAAAAACGTCCTGATTGTTGTCTGGACGTTTTTTATTGTTGTCTGTAAAATATTTAAAGTCAGACTTAATTTAAGTTTAAATTTTATCCGAAAAATAAACTTAAACTTTGCTTAGTTGTTTGTAAATTAGTGTATTCCAAAAAATTATCTGCTCTGTCTATAAGTATATATAAAAGTTGTCTTTTTTTAAGCTAAGCTTCAGTAGCGTTTTTGGAAATATTGGGAAAGCCGAAAACCCTAAAGCGTAGGTAAAATTCAATCTTTTAAACAAATGGAAAATCATTCAGGTCAACCTTCTCCGGGAAGTATTATGCAAATTGGAACTGGATTTTGGGCGTCCAAAATTCTTTTGAGTGCTGTCAGATTCGAGTTGTTTACTTTACTCGCTGAACGAAAACAAATGACTGCTAATGAAATTAAATCCAAACTCCGTTTTAAATGTACTGACAGGCATGTGTTTGATTTTTTGGACGCCTTAACTACTTTTGGTTTTTTAAAAAGAGATGGTTTTTTGGAAACGGCCAGCTATTCGAATGCACCAGATACAGACCTTTTTTTAGATAAAAAGAAACCAACTTATATTGGGGGAATGCTTGAAATGCTAAATAATCGATTGTATGGATTTTGGGGAAATTTAGAATCGGGATTACTTACCGGACATCCTCAAAATGAAGCCAAACAAGGAGAAAATCTGTTTGAAAAGTTATATGAAGATGCAGATCGGCTGAAAGAGTTTATACATGCGATGAGTGGAATTCAGATGGGGAATTTTATAGCATTGGCACAGCAATTTGATTTTTCTAAAGCTAAAAGCTTAGTTGATATAGGTGGTTCAGCAGCACTTTTGTCGTTAATGATTGCCAAACATCATTCACATATAAGTTGTACAAGTTGGGATTTGCCTGCTGTAGCTCCTATTGCTAATGAAACCATTCAACAATTTCAACTTCAAGATCGTGTAAAAACAGCTGAAGGAGATTTTTTCAAAGATAGTTTTCCTCAAGCTGATATTATAACGATGGGTAATATTTTACACGATTGGGATGAAGAAATTAAAATGATGTTGATTCAAAAAGCATACGATGCATTACCAGAAGGAGGTATTTTTATTGCTATTGAAGGAGTTATAGATGAGGATAGAAATAAAAATGCTTTTGGTTTGATGATGAGTCTTAATATGTTGATAGAAACAGGCACCGGATTCGATTATACATTTGCAGATTTTGATAAATGGACAAAAGCAATTGGTTTCAAAAAAACAGAAATAATACCTCTTACAGGACCTAGTAGTGCTGTTATTGCTTATAAATAAAATATTGAACTCGATTTCAAAGAGTTTCTTTTTTAAATTTTAAAAAGTTTGCCCTTAATCCATATATTACAAAAGCTTCACCAAAAAGAGTGTATTCGTTATGATATGGCTATTGTTAAGTTAACAAATCTTTGTACAATTTAGGAATCACAAATCATTCTTCTACTTTTTCTGAGATTTCTAAGTGTTTTTGTGAATTAGAATTTAACCCCTTATTTTATAAGGGGTTTTTAGTGGAGTCGAAGGGATTACAATCGAACACCTTATACCTATTTTAATGTTCTTGGATAACTTAGATAAATAGTTTGTGAAGCCTTATGTTTATTGAGGATTTTAAAGTTCTTTATGTTGTTTTTGTCTCTCTTTTTTAATGGTAATTACGAGTTTTTTATATTTAATTTTAATTATAGAATTTTTTTAAATGCAAATTGTTTCATTAAAAATGCCTTGAGGTGTTCGACTGTCGAACACCTTAATTTTTGTCTGCAATTGTTTCTAAGTTGTTATGATATCTAAAGAATAGTTTTAGAGAAAGAGAGAATTGTACTCTTTCTCTAACGCGTTAATATATAAGAATTATATATTTTTTTCATGTTTTAAGGCCTCGCTTTTGCCCCTCAATTCAGAGTTGCAAATTTTGAAATTCTACAGAACGAAATAAATGAATTTTACAATTTTTCAACCCATTTGCCGATTTCAGCAAGTAGTTCGTTAAAGTCAGGTTGACCTTTGTAATACAGTTTAGCTGTTTTTTTATAGCGTTCTATAAAGTGTTCTCTAAGCTCCGGATTATTCAATAAAAAAGCGTCATTATTAGCAATAGGTATTTCGTAGTCTTTGGGTGGAAACCGAGTTTCTTTGTGTTTTTGATATTCTACTGTCCCTATGAATGCTTTAACTATGTCGTTTTTTAAAAGGCTGTAGACATCATAGTACTGACGCATTAAATTTTGCCGTTCTTCTTTGTCTTCCTGTTCCTGTCTAAATTTGGTTGCAATAGTCTGTAATTTTTCAACAAAAGTGTAGCCAATGTGATAGCAGGCAATATCTACAGCCCGATTGTCGATTATATCGACGCCTTGTTGAACAGCTTTGTCATACGCCCAGGATGATATTGTTAGTGGATTATTTGGTGTCACTGTATCAAATCCAACTTCCAATAAAATACCTTCTTTAACTCCATCAATGGCATCCGTTTTACTTTCATAATGTAACCGTATTCCACCACTACGATATTGTCTTTCGTCATCAAAAGCTTCGTCCCTTACTACTGATATAATGCCATCTATTTTTATATCGTTTGCCAAACCATCGTAAAAGTCTTTTCTTTTTTGAATATTTCCAGGATTTGTATTCTTTGGATTTTCATTGATTTCCATTTCGGCTGGTGGCTTGATATGGATGTCGATGTCTTCGGAAAAACGATGTATGATTCCATAACCCTTGGATAGAGATGTATCTCCTTTAAGCTCGAATTGAAAGCCTTGCTGTTTTAACCCATATAACACATGCATAATCCAATAGTCTTTTTCAACAAGCCTGGTTCAATATTTAATTCTGCTCCCACAATACGGATCAATTCACGGAAGTTTTTATGGTTGTGTAAGTAATCAGACATATTGTGCTGTTATAACAGGTTCCAACATTTTTTTTGTTTTAACACTGCCGTATTCTTGAAGTGCTTTTTTTAGTTTTTTAGCATCCATTGTTTTTGCTTTGGATCTCACTTTTGACATTATTTCTTTTGGGTCTTCAGCTAATTGGTCGAGATTGTTTAACAAGTCCACCAATAAAAACTCGGGTGTTACTTTGTTTGGGAAATGAGGTTTTACTCTAAATGAAAACGTCGTACCACCGAGGTTAAAATCTCCATGGCGTTTATGGTTGTAAACCGTTTTGCCATTGTATAACTGAGTAGTTCCTACACCCAATGCGTTATACGTATTTAAAGAAGTTACCAGAAAACGTTTGTCTTTAAGAAAAGAACGCACCAACACTTCTTCTTCGGGAGGTGTCTCTCCAAAGACTGTTACTTCAGGGTAATAGTATAAGCCTTGTGACAGCTTTTGTAAAGTCCCTTCCTGTACCAACTCTTCTAAGTGGCGATCAACGGACTTTGACCACTTGGACAAATCAGCCCTGCGGTATACTTTTCCTCGTTTTAAATGCTTTTTTAGTTCCTGTAACTTATTCATAAGTACAAAGTTAGTAAATAATATTAAATTGCATACATTTTTATTGAAAATTCATGCAAATAATTCTTGTCTAACTTTATTTTTCATAAATTGATTAAGTTGTAATACAAATTAGAAACCTTAAATTTTTCCGTACACGTTAGATGATACTATTTTTTAGATTTTTCAATCTGAGCCATTATATCCTCTAATTCTCCTAAATCAGCGGTTTGGAAAAGGTTAAGGGTTTCACGATTGAAACTCTCAAAGTTTTCAAAATCTCTTTCTCCTAATATATAATGCGTTTCAGGATTTCCTTCACTATCATGCTGCTGAATGATGAATCTTTCGACTTTTTCATTATAGAATTTTCGAATTAATATTGAATATACTGTAATTTTGTCCTTGTTTTCATAAGGAACTAATAAGTCATTATACGAATCTGCCGGAGTATATTTCAATTTTGTTGTTACTATTCCTTTACCATATTTGAACCTAACTTTTTTATTGTACTTTTTTTTGTCAGGAAACATGGTGTGTACAATTTTAGTGTCTTTATAAGTTATAAGATGGTATTTCTCTTGGAAACCCTCCTCGAAAAGATGAACTCCAGTATATTTATCAAAAAGATCTGGGCTATGATTTTTTGTAACGTTTTTATTTTCATGGCAAAAAATGGCATCAGCAATTTTTACATAATCAATTATTGGCATCATTTTAGGATGAAATTTGCTTGGGTTGTCAAGTTTGAATTTCATTTCATTGTTTTGAATCCAAAAATTTTGAAATGAAAAGTAACCGTGCCTGTCATTGAGATGATTAAAACCAGTATCTGTATTACCAATAACAAATACCAAATGCTTGTGTTTTGAAATGGTTTTGATTGTTTTTTCATTTGATTGCCCATCTATCACCACTACATTCCAATAATATTCAAAATTATCAGCTGCATTCTTTTGAATTTCGTCTAACTCTTCTTTTGAAAATAATTTTTCCATAATTACTGTTTACATTTAGAGTTTAGTTTTTATAAATTTATCTGGTTAAGGATCTTCTTTGTTATATTTAATTTCATCTGAATATTTTGGTGCTCTACTAGTTTTTCAACCCGTTCAATCAATATAAAATTAAGCAGATCCTTATTCATCTCGTGCATGACCTTATACATTGCGTAAATTCGGGAAGATCCATTACATAGGTTAAGGGTAGTAAAATCTTTAGTAAAAATAATATTTTGAAACAAAACTTAAAAGAAGATTTATTCAACAGAGAGAAGTTTTGCAATAAAGGAATATTAATACTTTAGTTGTGTTTTCAAAGTTTTAATAATTCAAGATAGGCTTGATAATAATTGTCTAAATTTAGTGGTAGATGAAGAAGGGAATGTATTAAACTAACGGTACGACAAATATATTTATCTAATTTTAAATTAATTTCTTAATAATTGGCAATAATTTATATATTAGCGAAAAATCTTAATTTCTTTAATAATTAATATTTAAAGATTTATTTATTTCAGCGATAGTATGGATGATTTTCTTAGAAAATACAGAGACCGATTGCGTATTATAATTATTCTGTATGTTTTTTGCGAGCGAAGCGAAAGTCTTGACCCATCATATTTTGGATTGTTCCGAAGTGAAATAAAAATTCAGGCTTTAGATTTTCTGCTCAGATATCCTGATTTTCTGTCAATGGAATTGATGGATTTAATGGACAATGACAGCAGCCTGGATCGGGATGAAATAAGCGAGGTCATCGATAAAATATATTCAAGCAGAGAACCGGAGTTAAGAGTCGAGGAGATGGAGAAATTTTTCCATGGTGCTTATGAAAGTATTGATGAGGTCATTGCATTTCATGTCAGTATCGGTTTTCTTAAGCATGAAAGCAAAAAAAGAACTGACGGAAAAGCATATGATAAAAACTATTATGTCACACAGCACTGTGCAGAGCAGATTGAAAATTATTTGAAATCAATACCTGCAGTGCAATGGTATTTTGAACGCTGTGAACTGATTAAGAAGTATTTCGGTAAATTTTCAGGATCTCAGCTCAAAAGCAGACAGTATAATTATACAGAGTACAGCAATATATCTTATAAGAGCCACATTCAGAATATAAACTCAAAGGTGAGAGCAGTTTATAAGGATAGATTTAATAAACAATTGTTATGAGTAGTACAGAAATCAACTACAGAGACTTTGTTACTTATGTTCACGATAAATTCAAAGAAGAATTAACTGCTGATGAAATTGAGGAGATTCTCTATTTGGAAGAAAGCTACAATAAAGACAGCCCGGCTTCGCTGGGTAAATCCCTTTATCTGACCAGGCTTGTTTTTTTAGGAACTAAACGTTCGGGAGATAAAATTGATTTTGATCAAAAACTGCATCACGGGATTAATGCCTGGATTGCGGATAATCACAAAGGTAAATCAACAATTTTTAAGATTATTAAATTTGCACTTACCGGAAACGACAGCATTAAGAAAGATATCAAATCATGGATCGAGGAAATTCTGCTGGAGTTTACAATCGGAAAAGTTACCTATACCTGTTATATTGACCGCACTGGCCGTGATAAGGGAAGTCTTTATCGGTTTTCTATTGATCAGTATAACAGTTACAAAAGTGAATTTAAATTAGATACGATAGAAAAGAAGGTTGAGTTTTCTTTTAACAGCAGGCAGGATCTTGAAGAGAAACTTCAGAACTTCTTTTTTGATCAATTTTCATTTTATAATTTAAAGTATTCCCAGAAGAGCAGCGTCAAGGATTCGTTTGAATTAAATACTTCAAGCTTAAGCTGGTCAACCTATTTTAAATCAATTTACTTGGAATCCAGTAATTATGAGCACTTGTTTTTTGAGCAGGAAAAACTTGGACTGCAGGGAAAGAAAATTTTTGAAATGGTTTTGGGACTTCCTCTTACTTATCCGATTAACATGCTGAAGCTGCAGCTTGATCGTGTGAATGAAAGTATAGGAAAGGTAAAGCTTGTTGATAAATCAAGAATGGATACGGCAAAATCTTCGAAAGATGTACTTGAAAAACGATATCAGGAAATATTGGAAGAGCAGGAATCAGTCAAAAAAAATCTGGAAATTAATTTTGAAGAGCGCCCTTTGATTGAAGAATATTCGTCACTTCAGGAAAAAGTAAATCAAATCAGAAAAAATCATAGAGACCTGACAGAATTGTATCAGTCGGAAAAATCCAGGCTTTTAAGCATGGAAGAAGAGTTCTGCAATCTGAAGAGCGACAGGAAGAAAGTTGATGCAGAAATTATAAGGCTTCAAAAGCAGGAATTGAATATGGAGCTTTACAAACAGTCGCAAAGCTTTTTTACTAATCTGGATATCAAGACATGCCCTCACTGCGAAATCAAAGTAAGCGAAGCTAAAAAGGAAAAGGAAAAAGATCAGCATATCTGCAGTCTTTGCGGTGAAGAGCCTACAGAGCAGAAAATTGAAGAATCTGAAATTCTGCAGAAATCAGGTCAGATTCAACAGGAAATAAAAAGTCACAGTGCCCGTCTGAAAAAAATCGTTGAGAACTTAGGCAAAAAATCACTTTTGATTGAGGAAATAAAAAAGAATGTAGAAGATTACAGCGTAACAATTTCATCGATTCAATCAATTGATCTTTACAATAAAAGGCTTAAGGAAATTGAAGATGAAATAGCAAGGATAGGCAGAGAACGTGAGAAATATAAAAATCCTTTAGAGAAGAAAGAACTGTTGATAAAAGAAGAAGCAGTAGTAAATTTTCAATTGGAAGAAATCAAGCGAAATGAAAGCAGCATTGTTTCTGTTGAAATTCACAGTCTGAATTTAAAAAAAGCTGTTTTGGATTATGCTCTTTATGCTTTAGAAAGAAAAAGGATTGTGTTGAATAAGGATATTTTAAGTAAACTTGAAACGCTTATACTTAAAGAAGTGAATGTTTTTGGTTTAAAAAGCATCACAACAGTTGCCATCAGCGACAAGTATGAATTGATTTTTACTCAAAACGATGTCCAGATAGGGTTTAATGACCTGAGTGAAGGTGAAAAGTTAAGAGCAAAACTTGCCTTTTATCTTAGCCTTATACAATTGGATATTGAACACAGTCTTGGAAGGCATCCTCGATTTTTGATTTTTGATTCCCCAGGAAGTGAAGAGATGGTGCCGCAACACCTTAAAGGGCTGGCAGAAATCTTCAAGGATATTAACGATAGGTTTGAAAATGAACTCCAGATATTTGTAGGTACAGCACTAAGGGAGTTCTCTCAGATTACTGGCAAGGATCGTACATTTATAAAAGAAGAAGACGAATTTGTTTTTTAATGGATAATTATCAGAAATGCATAGAACTTTTTAAAACTGGAAGCAGCTTTGAGCAGATCCGTTTTCTAGATGAATTTTACAGTAGTAATGCTGTTGGAGAATTTAGCACATCAGATTTGTCCAATATTTTATTCACTGGTGCAGAAAGTGCAGTAAATATGTATGTCAAGCGTTCGTGTTTAAAAATAATATGCAATCTAACACTGGGGGGAATATTCACCAATAAATTTAAGACGGTGGGCCTTCTGCATGATTTTATCAAGAATGAAGATGCAGAATTGATTACTATAGGTTTGAAATATCTTCAGTATTTTCCTGAAATGCTTACTGCAGAAACAGAAGAATTGCTCAAGACATTTTCTGACCATGCAAATGGTGAAATTTCCAGCCAGTCATATGTGTGCTTGGGATTAGGAGTCATGTCAGAAAATATAAGCGGTAATGATATATCTCAATTAATAGAAAATACTGAAAAGGCAAAACGTTATTTTACGGCTGCATTTGTTTCAGTTGAAAACCGTGATGACGCTGATTATTATATAATGCTACTTGAATGGATATCGGCTGTACTATCAAACGATTCAAAAGAATCTGATAATATGCTGGAAGCCCTGCAGGACTCCTTGATGCTTAGAAGTCTTTACGATAGGGATGGACTGGAACTTGATTTTCTTCTTTTTAATATGATTAGTAAAATTAAATCGAGTTATGATATTTTACAGGCATCTGGCGAGTGGATAGATTTTATGGCAAATGTACGTACTTTGATGGCATTTAATTCTGAGATTGAAATATTGAGCAGCCTTCAAGGCAGCGGAAAAGGGCTATTGAAAAGCATTGATAATAATATTTTTGGTAATTTGGAGAACCATTTATATAAAGTTCATCTTCAAGGTGAAAAAAGACGTTTGAATGTTTTGAAATCCATTGACCAGCCGGATTTAACTAAATTCATTGAAAAAATATTGAGCTTTTTTCCAGATACCAATGAACCCAATCCTGAGAATTACGATCTGCTGATTTCCCTGCAGCAGAGTTTTGGAGACGAAGGTATAGCGGCCTATCAAAAAATCAGAAATAAAGATATAGGTCTAGAAAAAGCAGTGTCCGGTCTGTTAGCGAAAAATTATAAAAATGAACTTTCCTTTAAAACCGGAAGTATCGAAGGAAACCAAGTGTTTTTGGATTTAACATTCCAAATCGATACTCTCCTTCCGGATTATAAAAATGAGAAAAGAACAGCATTTTTAAATATTTTGGAAGAAGTAATTAGATATACAAGATTGACTTTATCAGGTAATGATAAGAGCCGTTTTTCTTTTTTATACAGCAAATCTGAAAATAACGGGAAAGGTCAGGATGCAGTCGAGCAGGATCTGCAGGACAGTATGCTGTTTTTTTTAGAGCATTCAAAAATCGCTGATGGTCTAGATCATGAAAAATCAAAGTTTGTTGATGGGGGAAGAGTTGATATTCTTTATAAAAAAGACGTTATTACTGTTCCAATTGAACTTAAAAGGTCTTTATTGCGGCAGGATGAAAAAGTTTTAGAGGACAATTACTTAGCCCAAGCCCAGACATATACTTCGGGGTATGATCAACTGGGTATATTCGTACTGCTTGAACTGAGCCCCAAAGAAAAAGAAGCTCCTCCTAATTTTAAAGACTGGTTTAAAATTCATCATCTCAAGCCATCAACAGATATGACACTTAATTACCCGGATTTTGTAATTTCTGTTGTTATCCCCGGTAATCGTACCGGGCCGAGCTCAAAAAGCACCTACAAATAAGACAGGTGTTTTTTATTCGTAATCTATTGTTTTTTTAAATCGATAGTATTCAATATTTTTCTCAATTCAGTTCATATTGTTTTGTATTTTGAATACTTCTCATTATTCTAATTATGAGTTCCTAGTGCCTTTTATGATAACTAAATTTTTCTTCTATTTACTTTTATATAAATGGCAGAATTAAATTGATTTTTTTTAGTAGTGGAACTCTTTTTGATGCAATATCTTTGGAATTATTTTTTTTAACTTTTTATTAAAAGTGTTCGACATTCCAATTAAAAATTACCAAAACAAAAATTATTGAGTACCTAAAAAAAATTAAGGGATTGCTTTATTTCTATAGTTTAATATATTTTCTAATCGAACGTTTACAAACCTTTTATTTTATTGGGTTTTAATATAAGGCAGTAAATTACATTGTTTTTATGCCTTTTTGGACATGCAGGGATTACAGTCGCATTAAAAATTTCAGAGTTTTTATTTATAATTATTCAAATTTATTGAATAAGCTGTTTACTTAATAATTTAAATACCGAAGTAGTACGGTAGTTTTTTATTGGCATATCAGAAAGTTGAGATAAATTATTACAAAATAATACTAACAACCTTAAGTGTTTAATTATCGTTTATAAAACACGTTATTCTGATTGCTTGGATTAAAAAAAAATAAGATAATAACTATTATTACTTCGTGTCCATTTAGATAGTTTGGTTATGAATATTTTTTTATACAATTCATTTTTTTAGTTAAATAAATGGTGTTTTTGTGCTTTTAAGTAATTCTACCCCTTATTAAATACGAATTTACCCCCATAAAGATATTGGTTGTTGCTTTAGTTTTGTGATATATGTTAAGATTATTCTTAAAAACACGAGTTTGTGTAAACAAATTTTAATAATCTATTTTTTATGTTTTTTTAGGCGAAGTATTTAAAATAAATTCATAATAAAATATTTGGAGGTTACTAAATAATGATAATAAATATAAAACAGTTTTCGAGTTATTTAAATGGATGCAACATATCAGTACTATTGATATGTTTGATGATTATAATTTTGCCTTCAGTAAATGACACTCAATTTGTCAACTCTACAATTACCAGTAAATTGATTTACTTCCTTTATGGAAGCATAGTTCTTTTGGTATTATATAGTCTTACAATTGTTTTTTCAAAAAATAAATCATTTTCTTTTTCTAAAATAGACCTCGCTCTTTTTGTATTAGTTCTCTACATTACCTGGAATCGCTATTTTATTCAATCCTATTATGGGTTTTCAATTCGTTATATAGAATTATTGGGATTAAGTTTCTTGTATTTGGTTTTGCGAAGTATTGGGCCAAAAAATTATCCTTGGTTACTAATAGCTATTGTTCTTTCGGGAATTATTCAAGCGGTCTATGGTAATCTACAATTGTTAGGCTATTATCCCTCCAACCATTCCGGATTTAAAATGACAGGTAGTTTTTTTAACCCAGGACCTTATGCAGGTTTTTTGGTGAGTGTGTTGACTGTAGCTTTTGGGATGTATTTGTTTAAAGGCAATATAACCAGCCAAGTACAATCACAGAAAACAAACAACTCACCATTTTTAAAAGAAGTTATAAAATACATTTTTGAGTACATTCCCTTATTAGGAGTTATTAGTATTGCTATAATACTTCCAGCATTACAATCTAGAGCTTCTTGGATTGCTGCAGTAGTGAGCAGCTTAGTTTTATTGGAACTGAGATATTCAGTTTTAAAAAATGTATTCAAAAAAGCAAACACATTAAAAAAAAGTATTGTAGCAATTCTTTTTCTTGGAATTCTAAGTGCAGGACTTTTTGGTGTTTATATCTTTAAAAAAGGATCCTCAGATGGGCGTGCTTTTATCTGGAAAGTGACTGCCGAAATGATAGCAGATGCTCCTGTATTTGGTGTAGGATTTGACCGTTTCAACGCACATTACATGAATTATCAGGCGCAATATTTTCAGAAAAATGGAGAAACGTCAGAAGCTGTAGTAGCCGATAATACTTATTATGCTTTTAATGAATGGCTACAATTTGTATCTGAAAATGGAATGTTAGGATTAATATTACTGCTAGCTGTAGTGCTTATTTTGTTTAGAACAAAAGTAAATGAGAAATATTTATTAGAGGCTTTTATTTCCAAAACAGGACTTTTAACCATTGGTGTTTTTGCTTTTTTTTCTTATCCTATGCAAATCCTTCCAATAAAATTAATATTGGTGTTTTTACTTGCATTGCTATCTAATAATGCAGCCAATACTTATCAATTTAACATTGAATTGAATAAAAGAAATCAATGGTTATACAAAATCATTGTTATACTAGTGGCTTGGATTAATATATCCCAAATCTATGCTTCTACTAATGATTTATATCAAGGATTTATTATATGGAATACTGCCTTAATCAGTCATCAATGGGAAGATTACAAAGGAGCTGCACTTGAATTTGGAAAAGCATATCCTATTTTTAAAAAAGATGGAGATTTCCTGATGAATTACGGTAAAACACTTTCACTCGTAGGAAAACCGCATAAAGCAATTGTAGTGTTAGAACAAGCCAAACAGTATCAAAACAACACCATCATAACCACCGCTTTGGGCGATAGTTATAAAGTCACAAAGCAATATGATAAAGCAGAGGAAGCCTACCAACAAGCGGTAAATATGACACCCGGTAAATTTTACGCTAACTACTTATTGGCAAAATTATATGATGGATCTGGACAAAAGGTTAAAGCCGTAGCTATGGCTAAGAAAATATTAAATAAAGAAATAAAAATTCCTTCTATCGCTATTAAAGAAATACAAGGAGAAATGAATAGTATCCTGAAAAAATATAAAAATCCCCCGGGGATTTAAAAATTAAAAAACTCTAACATTAAATTATAAAAGAATACAGCCTATGTAATAGACCATCACCCAGAGGAAGATTTTATAAAAGAAACTGACTTTATAATTTCGTACAGCCGCTAGATATAAGGCGTTGTAATGTTTGGCAAAAGTAACATTCCTATACCACTTTGCAAAACAATAAATATAAAAGGGTATAAGTCCCATTTTAACCATTTAAATTTTATAAAATGAAAAAAATAATAGTAGCTTTTGGGGTCGTAGTGATTGCTGTAATGATGTTTTTTAGTGCTAATAATGTGAATAGTTATAGTTCAAATACTAATTTAGCTAGTTTGATTACTATAAATACTGCGAATGCAGAGCCAGATGATGCTGGGGGAAGCTGTTCGGGTATTGTTAAGGATTTTTGGCATAAAGATTCATATGTAAACTCAGCATATTCTAAAATTAGTCCTAGTAATCCTGTATCGAGTTCAGCAACTGCTGTTAATGGTTCGTTAAGTGTTGCTCCAAATAAAAGTGTATCAGTTGGAGGTGGTGTCTGTTCAAATAAAACTTATAATATTACAATAATTCATTATGAGTGTGAATTAGATTTTGCGTCACAATTATGTCCACAAAAGGAAGAATATACAGCATATTCGTATAACTAATAATTTTTAAAATATTAAGGAGGATTTTTTCTCTCCTTAATATTTAATTTAAATCATAATAAAATGAGAAAACTAATTTTTACTGTTCTAATACTATTTATCTTCATTAATTTTTCTTGTAATACAAGAAAAAACGAAAATAATATGCCTACCATTCATATAAATAAAAAAAATGTTCAAATCACTGGAAATTTAGATTCTACAATAGAAAGTATCAAGTTTGTGCCACTGGAAACAAATGATTCTTCATTAATTCAAGAAATATCAAAGATGATTAATATTGGAGATTCTATATTAATCTGTGATTATAAATTAGGAAAAATACTTCTTTTTTCTCAAGACGGAAATTTTATTTCAATGTTTAAAAACGTTGGAAAAGGACCTGGAGAATATATTAAAATAAAAGATATTACTTTTGATGAAATTAGAAAAGAAGTAGTTCTCTTGGATATTGGATCAAGGCAAATTTTAAGGTATGATTTAAAAGGTAGGCATATTAGCTCAGATCAAGTTAATATTGCTAACGCTGGTGTTAATTTTGAATGGTTCAATAACTCATTTGTTTTTTTTCGACATAATCAAACTTTTCCAGAGCATTCAAATCATAATATCATTATCACTGATCAAAATCAGCAATACATTAAATCTGGAGCTATAATTCCAGAACAAATAAGTAATCTATCTTTATGGGGAAATAAAAATATGTCAAAATCTGATAGTTTATTGTATGTATATCCTTGCTTTAATGATACTATTTTTTCAATCAATAAAAATCTTACTATAAAGCCTAGCATACTAATTGATATAGATGAACGCCTTGATGTCAAAAAATCAAAATTATGGGATAGAAAGATGGATGATATAGTTAAATTTCATCAAGAATTAGAAAAAACTGATTATATTTTCCAAACAAGCGATTTTTTCTCCCTCTCTACTAATTTTATATTTAGATACTTTACCAAAAAAGGGTATTCATTAGTTGTTTTTTCAATAAATGATGACAGTACAAAAATATTTAACAATCCTTGTTTTACAAATGACAACTTTAGTTTTGATCCGATTGGTAAACAAAAAAATAAAATTATTGTGGCTATGAATCCTAGCGATAAAATTAATAAATATTTGGAGCAACCTATTGCTTTAGATAGTAATCCAGTTCTCTGCTTCATCGAGTTAAAAAAATAGTATCTATGATAAAGAAAGTAAGTATTATAATCTTAGCGATTACGTGTATATCACTCGTAGTTTTATTAATTATTCAAAGGAATAAATACACTGAAACCGTTGACAAATACACTGAAGCCGTTGATAAATTATTAAATAAAGATAAAAATATTAACAATTCAATTAATGATATAACAAGGGTATTCTCAATTCAAGTTAATTCGATTGGAAATAAAATTCTACCGGATTTAATTTTAACTGATATAAATCATGTTCAGTATAATATTTCTCAAGTTTTTGATGAGAATTATAAACTTTGCTTTAGATTTTATGAAAATAGTTGTAGTGCATGTATTGATAGACAATTACTCGATTTGGAAATTCTATCCAATAAGATTGGCAATGGAAAAATTGTTGTTATTTGTGATTACAATGAAGATAAATTTAAATGGTTAGTGTATAAGTATAATTCAAAATTTAAATGTTACAGGTCAATGTCAAATAGTTCACTAGGATTAAATATTGAAAAAGAGCACATACCATACTATTTTATTTCCAATAATAACTTTAAACCATTATTTATATTTCCAATAACAGATAATACTAACAACTTTGTTCAATCTTTTTACGAAGGTGCTATGAATGTTATAATAGAACATAAGAAATGATCCTTTTTTATTTGTAGAATCAGTGCTTTGCAAAAGGCGTACTATGAATGAATAATCCGAAAGGTATATAACTGAGTGTTAAAATAAGGTGTTTCAAGTCAAATATTATAAAAAAGCTATTTTAAAAATAATTTATGAAAAAAACAATGTTATTGATATTGGTTTCTTTTATTTCATGTACCCAAAAACAATTTGTAGTGAGTAATGCGACCGTACAATTTCAAGATAGTATATATGATTTTAAAAAAATATCTAAAACTGGAAATGTGAAGACCGTTTTTAAATTTTCAAATGTAGGCGAATCACAATTAATTATTTACGATGTAAAAACAAGTTGTGGGTGTACAAAGCCTGAATGGTCTATGAATCCAATTGAACCAAATGGAAATGGAATTATAAAAGTGATGTTTGATGCTAAAGGGCGTGGTCTTTTTAATAAGACACTCTCTGTTTTTTACAATGGAAAAGATTCACCAAAAAAGCTAATTATAAAAGGCGAGATCTTATAATATGAAAGAAAAAGAATAACACTACTTTATTGAGGGAGATCTAATGCTATCAAAAGGAATAAAACAATTGTATGTAAAAGAAATACAAAAAAGCGTAAAAGAAGAATAAAGTTTTAATAATGAAACGATTTCGAATCCTAATTGTAATTTAAAAATGAAAACATGATTTTTAAAATAGTATTCTCTCAAAGTATTTCCATCTATTTATTTTCATAACGGCTTGTGTGTCTTGCATATCAAAAACACAAGACAAGGATGATATTAGTGACTCTGTATTGGTCTACATAACTTTTAATAAAAAGAACATAATTTTGGTGACTGTATAGTGCCTGAATGACTCAAAGAAATAATAAAACCTGACGAAAGAAGCAAATCAAAATCGTCTATGATTCCAAATATCCCGGTCGTTTTAACAAAACGATAAAGGTAGTTTACAATGGTAAAAATTCGCCTATAAAGTTAACTATTAAAGGATAAGTTCCTTATCCTAAAGAAGAATAAAAGCTTCCTCAAATAAAATTAAATAAAAGAAAATGACTGTACAAATGAGTAAAAATGCTTACCCAAAAATAACCAAGCTAAAAATTCTATCTTTTTTAATAATTAGTTCTTTGTTTTTTCATAGCTGTGCCAAATCTAAAGCTGCCAATGAAACTACCATCGAAAAAAATAAATATGTAGCCGAAAAGTATGAAGTAGAAACCATGGTGTTGAAAAATGAATCTTTTCAAAAAGAGTTGGTCAGTAACGGTAAAATTATCGCATCTCAAAAAAACAGTGTGCAGTTTGAGGTCAGTGATAAACTGGAACATTTGTATGTGAAAAATGGAGATTTTGTTCATAAAGGGCAATTGTTGGCATGTTTAAATTCATTCAAATATCAACAAAGACTCGCCAGAGCCGAAATCGACTTGGAAAAAGCCAAATTTCAGTTTGAGGACATGTTGGTAGGTAGAGGGATTTTTACCACCAAGAAAGACAGTATTCCCAGGCCCATCTATGACATGGTAGCCAGTAGAACAGGTTATGATGCCGCATTGTTAGAATTAAAAACCGCACGATTTGAATTACAATCCACCAGATTAATAGCTCCTTTTAGTGGAAAAGTGGCTAATATAGAGAACAGGGTTTATGAGAATGTAAATGCTGGAAAAAATTTTATGACCCTGATTGATGATTCGGTTTTTGAGGTAGAATTTTATTTGATAGAATCCGAAATGAGCGATGTAGCCTTGAACAGCAGTGTACAAATAGTTCCTTTTGCATTGGCTAAAACCTATAGCGGACATATCTCTTCCATAAATCCATTGATAGAAAAAAATGGAACGATCTTGGTAAAAGCGGTTGTGAAAAATGACGGAAAATTGACCGAAGGGATGAATATGAAAGTCCGTATTGAGAAAGAAGTAAAAAGACAATTGGTAGTCCCAAAATCAGCAGTAGTTTTAAGAGACAATCAGGAAGTATTGTTTAAAGTTATTGATGGAAAAGCCTATTGGACGTATGTACAAACCACTTTAGAAAATAGCAGTTCCTATGCAGTAATTGCCCATCCCGATAAAAGCAGTGCAACTTTAAACCCTGGAGACACCGTGATTGTCGGTGGGAATTTGAATTTAGCGCATCATAGTGAAGTAGTGCTTAAATCTCAAAAATAAAAATCAGTAACAGGACATTCGAATTTAATAATTAGTTTTTTGAAAAAATTCGGATTTATGCAGATTTTTCAAATTTTCGTTAAAAAATGTAATTTCTCGTTTATCCACCAACAACTGACAACTATTAACTAACAATTGAATACTAATAACCTCTTATGGTAAAAATTTTAATCAATAAGCCCATTGCTGTTTTAATGACTACGCTTTGCATGCTTATTTTAGGGCTGTACGCGTTTGGTTTTATCCCAGTAGCTTTGATGCCTAATATTGACATTCCAGAAATTACAGTACAGGTTGAAGCCGATAATATGTCGGCAAGGCAGGTAGAAGATGTTATTATAAAAAATTTGCGTTCCAACTTAATGCAAGTAAGTCATCTGAAAGATTTGAAAACAGAATCTAGCAATGGAAATGGCATCATTCGGTTGCAATTTGAACAAGGAACTAAAATTGATTACTCCTTTATTGAAGTCAATGAAAAAATTGACCGTGCTACGGGAAGTCTTCCCAAAACAGTCAAACGTCCTAAAGTAATTAAGGCTAATATTACTGATGTGCCTGTTTTTTATTTAAGTCTGATTTTAAAAAACAAAGAAATCCCTACCGTTTCTAATACTGATCTGTATCCTGTTTCTCAACAATTTGTGAATTTTAGTCGTTTTGCCAATCAGGTGATTCGCAAACGCATTGAGCAAGTAGAGGAAGTGGCTATGGTAGATGTAAGCGGATTGGTTTTTTCAGAAATTCGAATTATTCCTGATACAGAAAAATTAAATGCTTTGGGAATTAGTTTGAACGAATTGGAATCTGCCATCAAAGCGTATGATGTTGAGGTGGGGAGTTTACTCATTAAAGACAATCAATACCAATACAATGTTCGCTTAGGATCCAGCCTGAACACTATTAAAGAAATTGAAGCTATTTATATCAAAAAAAGCGATCGCCTTTTCCAGCTAAAAGATTTGGCTCAAGTTATTGAGCATCCAAAAAAGCGTACGGGATTGGTTTTGTCGGATGATAAAGAAGCCATTACTATGGCTATCATTCAGCAAAGTGATGCTCGAATGGAAAACTTAAAATCATCGTTGAACTCGCTAGTCGAAAGGCTAAAAAAGGATTATCCAGAAATAGATTTTTCGGTAACCAGAGATCAAACCCAATTGTTGGATGTAGCCATATCCAATATCAAACAAGACTTGGTATGGGGTATTTTATTGGCATTTGCCATCATGTTTTTGTTTTTGAAAGATGTCAAATCTCCTCTACTGATAGGAATATCAGTGCCTGTTTCTTTGATAATTAGTTTAGCCTTTTTCTATGTTTTTGATATTTCTATCAATATTATTTCGTTGTCGGGATTAATTTTAGGAATTGGTTTGATGATTGACAACTCCATTATTGTAATTGAAAATATTATACAATACAGAGAGCAAAAATACCCTTTGATGCAAGCCTGTGTTTTAGGAGCTAATGAAGTGATCAAACCATTACTTTCCTCGGTTTTGACTACCTGTTCTGTTTTTTTACCATTGTCTTTTTTAAGTGGTATTTCGGGGGCTTTGTTTTATGATCAGGCTATGGCGATAACGATAGGATTGTTTGTTTCCCTATTGGTCTCCGTTACTTTAGTGCCGTTATTATACCATCTTTTTCATTTGAAAGATACTGGAAAGAAAAGCAGAATGGAACGTTTTCTTGAAAAAACGAATACTTTGGATTATGCCGAATTATACGAAAAAGGATTTCGTTTTGTAATGAGAAAACAAAAATTGTGTTGGAGTATTTGTATTCTATTACTGGTAAGTGGTGTTATTTTATTTCAATTTCTTCCCAAAACGCAGATGCCTTATTTAACCAAAACCGAAACGGTATTAAAAATTGACTGGAACAAGCAAATTAATGTCGAAGAAAATAAAAGAAGGGTATTAGAATTACTAAAACCTATAAAAAAAGATATCCTGAATTATACCGCATTAGTAGGTTCACAACAATTTATTTTAGACAAAGAATCGACTTCTTTATCTTCAGAAAGTGCGATTTATATTCGCTGTAATTCTCCCGAAAAACTAGCGAAAGTTAAAAAAGAAATGACTCTTTTTCTCCAAAAAGAACACGCCGGAGCCGTTGTTTCCTATAGCAATGTGGACAATATTTTCAATATGATTTTCTCAGACAAGCAAGAAGTATTGGTTGCCCGATTGCGAAATGTAGCCAATATAGGAAGTGCACAAAACGAACAATTAAAAAAAGTTTGGGGTCAGGTGCAGCAAAATGTTGACGACATACAATTAAATCCTATTGCATGGCAGGAACACATTAATCTTATAGCAAATCAGGAAAAATTAATGACATACAGCGTATCGGCTAATGCACTATTTTATGTTTTAAAAAGTGCTTTTAATGAACGTGAAATTTTATCGGTAATTGACAATCAAAATTTTGTCCCTGTCATCCTTGGAGGAGAAAGCAAAACAATTGAGCAGGTCTTAAGCGAAACCACGGTACTATCTGACGATGGAGCCGTATTTCATGCCAGTGATTTTATTAAGGCGGTCAACTCTCAGGATATGAAAACCATTACTGGAGGTATTGAAGGTGAATATTACCCTATAGAATTAAATACCAATGAAGACAATGTAAATCACATCATTACTACCGTGAAAAATGTGGTAAAAGACAATAAATTGTATACCGTTTCCTTTAGTGGTAGTTTTTTTAGCAACAAGGAATTAATGGGTGAATTAATCGCTGTTTTATTAATTTCATTGCTGCTGCTTTACTTCATCTTGGCTTCTCAATTTGAATCTCTCGTGCTACCTTTGATTATATTAATCGAAATTCCGCTGGATTTGGCGGGGGCTTTTTTGTTGTTGACAATTTTTGGGATGAGTCTTAATTTAATGTCCATGATAGGTATTGTGGTAATGAGCGGGATTGTAATTAATGATTCCATCCTGAAAATAGATACTATTATCCAATTGCAACGCCAAGGGAATTCTATTCTAAAAGCGCTGCTAATTGCAGGACAACGAAGGCTAAAACCCATATTAATGACCAGTTTGACTACTATTCTGGCAGTTGTACCGCTTCTTTTTACAGGTGGTTTAGGAGCCGAATTACAAGCACCATTAGCAACGGTATTAACAGGAGGAATGATATTAGGAACTATAATAAGCCTTTATTTTACCCCATTGTGTTATTACTATTTTGCTGAAAGTATGGAGAGGAAAGCTAGGAGAGTTAAGGGTTAAGAGTTATAAGTTATCGGTTATGGGTTATGAGTTATGGATTATAAGTTACAAGGGCAGTTTAAATTTATTAAAAAAAATAAAGTTGCTTTTTTCCGTCCTTAAAGGGCGAAAAATTTATTAAAAATTCATCAAAATTATACCCTTTAGGGTTAGGGGGAATTGATTTTGATGAATTTTAAAAAGGTTTCTAAGGTAAGGTTATGAACATTCAATTTTATAAATAATGAATTTTATTAAAAACACACATCTGATTTTACTTTTTAGTTTTGGGTTATACAGCTTACAAAATACGGCTCAAAACACAAACAAAATAGAAGAGAATAAACAAAAAGTATCACTTGAGGATATCATTGCTATTGCAAGTAAAAAATCCTTAGATGCTTTTAAAGCCAAACAACAATATGGCGCAAGTTATTGGCAGTTTAGATCGTTTAAAGCAAGTGTATTGCCTAAAATGAATTTAGAACTGGAACCACTGACCTATAATAAATCGGTATTAAAAAGATACGATTCAGGAAATAACATTGATGTCTATCGACCACAACAAAATTTAAACTCTTATGGGAATCTTAGCATCAATCAGAATGTTAAAGCGACTGGGGCAACATTTTATGTGAATTCCAGTTTTAACCGCCTAGCTAATTACGGACTAGTTGATTCTAAGGATTTTACTGCCACTCCTATCCGTATTGGAGTGATCCAACCCATAATGGCTTTTAATAGTTTCAAATGGGCACATAAAATTTCCCCTCTTCAATTTGAACGCGCTAAAAAAGAATACCTCTATGAATTGCAGGATATTAAATTAAAAGCAGTTAATTATTTTTTTAATTGGGCTTCAACCAGTAAAAGAGTGGAATTAGCTCAAGAGAATGTATTAAGTACACAAAAACTTTTTAAAATAGGGAAAAAAAGATATGAATTAGGTTCTATAGAGAAAGACGATGTGCTTAATCTGGAATTAGACGTGTATAATGCTGAAACTAATTTAACGCAGAATGAGAGAGAATTAGAAAAGGCAGAATCGGAATTAAAATTATTTTTAAGAGATGAAAGTCCTTTGTATTCCCAGCCACAGTTGCCCGAATTGATTTCCGATTTACAAATTGATATTAAAGAAGCTATTGCATTAGCTGAAGCAAATAATCCTGAAATTTTTAACTTAAAAATAAAAAAGATGGAAGCTCAAAGAGATTTGGATAAAGTAATCAAGGAAAACCGTTTTGATTTGTCTTTGAGAGGAAGTTATGGTTTGAATCAAAATGCGAATACTTTTAGAGATGCGTATGGTAGATTATTAGACCAACAAATGATTAGTATCCAAATGAATATCCCCATCTTAGATTGGGGAGAGCGTAAAGGAAACATCAAAACGGCTAAAATGAACAATGAAGTGAGTGAAATCGAGGTACAACAAGAAAGTGACAAGCTAAGTCAGCAATTAAGCTTGAAAATTATAGATTTTAACCTTCAAAGACAATTGGTAACAGGAGCTTTACGAACCAGCGAAATCTCAAAATCATCTTATGATATAACCGAAAAACGTTTTCTATCAGGAAGTATCGATTTATTACGACTCACCAGCGCCAGAAAAGCATGGCAAGCAGCTTCTGAAAATTACATAACGAGTTTATACAATTATTGGAAGTTTTATTATGAAGTACAGCAATTGACCCTTTACGATTTTCAGAATAAAAGTACCATTAGTAAAAACTTTGATGAAATATTGGATAAATAAATTAGATAAATATAAATGACAAAAACAAACAAAAAAGTTTTACTCATAACCTTAGCTGTGCTACTTTTATCATTACTAGGTTTGGTTTGGTTAGCTATTATCCTTATTCTATTCATAGTAATTTATAAACTTACATTACATTTTATTTCTTTAATACCTTTTGGTTTTTTTAGAAAAATGATCACGGGAGTTTTCCTTTTTCTTTTGTTGTTATCCTCAAGTATTTGTATAAAAGTATTAGCGTTTGATATCTATAAAATACCCAGTTCCTCTATGGAAAATTTATTGTATCCACAGGATGTAATTGTAGTGAATAAACTGAAATACGGCCCAAGATTACCTCGTTCTCCTTTTGAAATTCCCTGGATCAACATCGCTTTTTATTTTAATGAAAATGCAAAGAATAGAATAAAAGAAGATTGGTGGGATTATAAAAGGTTATCGGGTACTTCAACAATAAAGCAAGGAGATGTGTTTGTATTTAATTCTACGTGGAGCAAAGGATATATTTTGATAAAGCGTTGTATGGCTTTAGCAGGAGATACTTTAAGAATTAAAGATGGTAATGTATATACCAATAGTAAGCTTTTTGCCCCTGTAGCTACGGAAAGAAACAATTATAAATTCAGCATTAAAAACAAACAGAATTTATATAAATACTTAGATGCTGTAGGTTTAAGTTATGTGATGTTAAAAAGAATAGACAATCAATTTTATGAAGCAAATCTATCGAAATATGATTTGGATCAACTTAAAAAAGCAAAATTGATTAACGCTGTTAGTATACAACTCGATTCTTTTAATGAAAATAATGGACTATTTTGTAAAGTACCCAATAAACAATGGACTTATGATACTATGGGACCTTTTATAGTTCCTAAAAAAGGCATGCAAATACATTTGAATCCAGAAACTTTTTCATTGTATCAGAGAGTAATTAGTGGCTCTGAGAATTGCAAGATTAAGGAGTTAAAGGGTATTTATTTTATAAATAATAAAAGAGCTACTACCTACACATTCAAACAAAATTATTATTTTATGATGGGTGATAATAGAAAAGGGACAATGGATTCTCGAGCCTGGGGTTTTGTCCCGGAAACCAATATCATAGGCAAAATACAATGTGTTTTATTTTCTAATAAAAATGACGAATTTCAGTGGGACAGGATTTTCAAAATGCTTTAAAATAAATATATGAAATCAAAAATCCCATCGTTTACTGTATTAACTTGTTTTATTTGCCTGTCTATTATTGGAGCCAGTATGATTCCGTTATTGAGTGTGCAATTGAATCCATCCAATAATTTACCCTCTATAAGTATTAGTTTTGGTTGGTATGATGCTTCAGCTAAGGTTATTGAGCAAGAAGTAACCTCTAAACTAGAAGGTGTTTTTAATACCGTGAAAGGAATCAAAGAAATCAATTCAAACAGTAACAAGGAAAGTGGATCTATTAATCTGGAATTCAAAAAAAACACTAATTTGGATGCCGTTCGGTTTGAAATTGCCAATCTAATTCGTCAAACCTATTCTGAGCTTCCTAATGGAGTAAGCTATCCCCAATTGTCCATTAGCGGGACAAACGAGAGCGCCTCTCCCATTTTGACTTACAGCATCAATGCGAACGAAAGTCCGTATTTGATTAAGAAATATACCGAAAACCATATACTCCCAAAATTAGCTATAATCAAAGGAGTTAACAAAGTCTATGTGTATGGTGCAGATCCTTTTGATTGGGTTGTAAAATACAATTCGGATCAGCTTTTGCAGCTTTCCATATCAGTTAATGAAATTGAAAATGCCATTCGTCAATATTTTGAAACACAACAATTGGGAAATGGAAGTTTTGTATCTAAAAACAATGCCGAGAGTCAGGAAATTGCCTTGGTTTTAAGTTATAAATATGAAAAAGAGATAGATTGGGAAAACATCCCTATAAAAAAAATAGGAGATAGGATCATTTATCTAAAAAACATTGCTAAAGTTCAATTTAAAGAAGCTCCGATGCAATCGTATTTTAGGATAAATGGGAAAAATTCCATAAACCTGGTTGTCTATGCCGAAAAAGGAGCCAATACCATTGAAGTGTCCAATGAGGTAAAAGAGGAAATTGAAACTATAAAGCAAGAAATAAAAGGAGAATATAATTTAAAATTGACGAATGATACTTCTCAATATATTGCTGAAGAACTGAAAAAAATTAAAGAGAAAATGCTGTTTTCACTCTTGATTTTGTTTGTTATGATTTTAGTAACCAACAAAAGTGTAAAATACATCTTGATTTTGTTTTTAAGCATTATTACTAATCTTTTAATTGCCATAATCTTCTATTATCTATTCAAAGTAGAATTGCAATTGTATTCATTTGCTGGAATCACAATCTCTTTTGGAATTATGATTGACAATTGTATTATTATGATTGATCACCTCAGAAACAAAGGAAATAAGAAAGTGTTTCTAGCTATTTTAGCAACAACATTAACCACGGCTGGAGCCTTGTTATCTACTTTTTTATTAGAAGAATCCCTGCAAGCCAATTTAAGTGATTTTACTTTGGTTATTGCCATAAATATAGTGGTCTCCTTATTTGTAGCATTATTATTTGTTCCCGCACTTTTGGAAAAATTGCATATCAATCATAAAAAGAAACTTTTTTCTCGAAAAAGAAAAAGGAGAGTCTTAAAATTCACTAAATACTATTATAAATTAATCTTAGCGTTTAAAAAACCACGTTTGAAATGGCTGTTTATCTTGATTTTATTGCTTGGATTCGGCTTGCCCATACAGCTTTTACCGAAAACAATTGAGGGAGAAGGTTTTTTGGAAAAAAAATACAATCAGACGATAGGTAATGATTGGTTTTACGATGAAGTAAAACCGACATTAGAAAAAATACTAGGAGGATCACTGCGGCTCTTTACTGATAATGTTTATGAGAATTCACATTACTCGGATCCAGAGCGGACTACATTGAGAGTTACTGGGAGTATGCCTGAAGGTTGCACTATAGAGCAATTAAATGAAGTTATTATTAAAATGGAAAATTACATTAGTAGTTTTGGCGAAGTAGAAATGTTCGAGACTAACATAGGCAGTTATAAAAATTCAACGATTTCCATTTATTTTAAAAACGAAAATGAATTTAGTGGTTTCCCTTTTAAGTTGAAAAGTTTGTTGGAGTCAAAAGTTATCAGTTTGGGAGGATTAGATTGGTCAATTAGCGGAGTTGGTCAGGGTTTTTCGAATGCTTTAGGGGCCGATTATAAAAACAATAGAATCATTATTGAAGGATACAATTATGACAAATTATATGCTTATGCTGAACTTCTAAAAGCGCAATTAATAGCAAACTCCTCTTCGAGAATTAAAGAAGTAGATATAACCAATGGAGATTCTTGGGGGAATGCTAATTCTTATGAATATTTTTTAGCATTTGATAATGAAAAAATGGCAATGGCGGAGGTGTATCAAACAGGACTCTATTCCTGTTTAATAAATCAAACATACGCTGGAGGTGTAACTTCTTTTATTCATAACAATGAATTACAACAAGTTAAAATGGTCTCTAATCAATACCAAAAAGTTAATGTTTGGGACTTAAAACATGTACCTATTAGTATTGGAAACAATCAATACAAACTAGATCAAATGGCTGCTATTGAAAAAAGAAAATCAGGAAATTCCATCTCAAAATACAATCAACAGTACCAATTAACGGTTGAATATAATTTTATTGGAACGGAGCCATTAGCAAAAAAAGTTAGAGAAGATAATATTGAAGAATTGAAAAGTAAATTACCAATAGGATATCGTGTTTTTGAACAATCCAATTGGGGAGAATGGGATAAAAACAATAAAAAACAATATTATTTCATTTTTGTGGTGATCTTAATTATATTCTTTATTTGTTCTATCTTACTGGAGTCATTAAAACAACCTTTTGCTATAATCAGTATGATTCCAATTTCCTTTATTGGAGTTTTTTTAACCTTCTATCTTTTTGATTTTAATTTTGACCAAGGTGGATATGCCTCATTTATATTGTTGTGTGGTATTAGTGTAAACGCTGCTTTATATATTATAAATGATTATAATAATTTAAAAAAAGAATATCCGTTAAGAAATAGCCAATGGATGTATTTCAAAGCATTTAATTATAAAATTATACCTGTAATGCTTACCATAAGTTCAACTATGATAGGTTTAATCCCCTTTATATGGGGAGGACAAAATGAGGCTTTTTGGTTTTCTTTTGCCGCTGGTTCAATAGGCGGATTGCTGTTTTCATTAGTAGGGATATTTATTTATTTGCCCATTTTTTGTATTAAAAGAAGTGAGTAAGCTTGTGATTAATTATCCATAAAAAAAAATAAGAATCTAAACAATTTCTAAATCGTTTGTTTGCAAATAAAAGTAGGTTTTTTAACCAGTGTTAATTTTTAAAATTATTGAACAATTATGGGGAATTATAAATACAACTTGAGAAAAGTAGTAAAATATATTTTATTTGTTTTTTCTAATTTATTTCTAGCCTGCACACCTTGGTCATCTGATACGAATCGTGCCTTAGACTTAGCAGGAGAGAATAGAAAAGAATTAGAAAAAGTGCTGATTCATTATGGTAA
This sequence comes from Flavobacterium glycines, assembly GCF_900100165.1. Lineage (GTDB taxonomy): Bacteria > Bacteroidota > Bacteroidia > Flavobacteriales > Flavobacteriaceae > Flavobacterium > Flavobacterium glycines. Next base: position 78,582 of record NZ_FNEO01000009.1, on the reverse strand, counting down.
AAATAAAGCTGATTCATTAAAATTGAAAGCAGCAGAATATCTTATTTCTAATATGGTTTTTCAATATTCGATAGTTGGATCAGAAGTAGATAGTGTTAATGTCCATTATAAATATATCTATGGAGCGAAAGGTGAAGATAGGAATAAACTTTTTAAATCAGATTCATTACGAAAGAGAGGTGACAAGGATATTAAATATGACCTTCAAAATGTTTCTAGCCAGTTTATAATCGACCAAATTGAGTCGGCCTTTCGAACATATAACTATGATTGGTCTAAAAAATATTCTTTTGAAATGTTTTGCGAGTATATTTTGCCTTATAAATTATCTGAATCAGATAATGTTGATTGGAGATCTTATGCAAATAAAAAATTTCATCCTATGATCAATCTTATGCCATTCGAAGGTGTAAAATCTATTTATGAAGCTGAATCCTTTACTAGAGTAGATTCTTTGATAGAAAAGGTTTCCAATGCATCAGCAGCTAAAGTTTTTCATTTGTATCAAAAAGGGAAAAACAAATTTAAGATGTCAATCAATAGTGACCGCAAAGGGTATCAGAAATTTGCCATTCGTTATATGAATGGTAATCCAATGGCTTCAACTGCTCGAATTAAAGTTGATAATAAAATTATAGGAGACTTCGTTTTTCCTGCAACAGGCACTTGGGAAGAGATGAATAATTCTCGTTTACCAATAGAATTTATGGTTAATCTTGATTCTGGTAAACATGAACTTACAATAGAATCTTTAGATAAAAATCTTTTTATAGATTTTCTTGTTATACCAGAATGTATAAGTATAGATATGCCACTGCCAATAGTTGCTAATGGTATTTTTTATTTAAAAAATTCGGCTGGATGGTTAACCTTGGATAAAGATTCACTGGTTAATGAAGCGGGTCTGAAAATAACTAATGATTTTTCAAAGGCAATGCCTATTGAAGTAACTTCAGATGGATTGTTTTATCAATTTAAATTAGAACAAGATGATATAACAAAAGTAATTGATGCTTTTCAAGAAAAAAACAGCAGTAGGGTTTTAGTATTTGATAATTATTTTACAAATAATCAAAAGTGGGGATTGATACCAAACAAAAAAGGTGGTTTTCAGATTAGAAATAAGGCTACAAACAAAATTCTTACTTATGAAAATGATAATACTGTAATTCAATGTTCAGAGGACTTTCTACATGATGCTTGGCATTTTGAAAAGGTAAGGAAAGATTTATTTAAAGATACAGGAAAAAATAGTAGAAGAATTTTAGCTTATAATAATTATGATATAACTAATAAAAAGTGGAGACTTATAGCAAACACAAGAGGTAGTTTTAAAACTTATAAAAATGAAAATTTTGTACTTCAATATTTGCAAAACCCTTTTTATGTTAATTGGTATTTTAAAAAAGAGAAGAAAGCTCTACTTAAAGATACAATTGATCCAGCAATTAAAGCAGCTACAAGAATTAGTGAAATAACAAATCGTTTTCATTGGTTTGGCGAAGCGAATATGGGGGCAGCTATTAATCCACTAAATATCATTGAATTTTTTTATGGTACATGTCCCATCGAGACTCAATATCAAACAATGGTTTTACGATCATTGGGGGTAGCCAGTACGATTGATTTTGTTTTTAATTGGGCAGATAGACCTTCTAGTCATGAATGGAGTGTTGTCTTTGATCATAAAGGGAATACAATTCAAAATAATTGTCATAATCCTGTAAGTGCCTTAATTTGGTGGATTAATCATAACAAAAAAGGAAAAGTATATAGAAAAACCAATTCAATTAATAAAAATAGTTTATTTATAAAGAACAATGGTAGAGAAGGAATTCCTTCTATATTTAATAATCCTTATTTTTTAGATGTTACGGACGAGTACTGCAATAGTAGTGATGTTTCAATTCCTGTAAATAATGTGAGAAAAATAAAAAATAAATTTGGTTATTTACAAGTGTATGATAATAAAAATTGGACTCCAATAGGTTGGGGTGAGTATATTGGGACATCATTTTATTTCGAAAAATTAGAAAAAAAAGTGTTATATCTTCCAGCACTGTTTAATGGTAATAATTTTGAAGCTTTCAATAATCCTTTTTTTATTGATTCTTTAGGAAAAGTTAAAAAAATAGTTTTCGATCCTAAAAAAGTTAAGACGATATCAATTTCAAGAAAATATCCTAATTACAAGGGAGTTGATTGGCTTGATAAACGAATTATAGGAGGAAAATTCCAAGGTAGTAATCGATCTGATTTTTCAGATTCTATAACTATTGGGGTTGTTACAAAAAATATGACTAATCCTGTTTTTCATACTCTTATTTCATCTTCAACCAAAAAATTTAAGTATTTTAGGTATATAGGGGCTACTGATAGTTTTTGCAATATAAATGAAATAGTTGTGTATAACACCCAAGGTAAAAAGTTAGAAGGTAAAATAATTGGAACAAAAGGTAGTTTTGAAGACAAGGGGGAAACCATTGAGAAGGTATTTGATAATGATGTTCTAACTTGTTTTAATGCCCCTAATCCAACGGGAAGTTGGGTAGGGTTAGCATTCAATAAATCCGTAAATATAAGTAAGATAAGATTTATTGGTCGCAACGATGGAAATATGGTTGAAATAGGCGATGAGTATGAGTTGTTTTATTGGGATAAGACTTGGAAAAGTTTAGGTGAGAAAAAAGCTGAAAGTGATGTGCTAGTTTATAAAGTCCCTGTTGGAGCTTTATTCTTATTACACAATCTTTCTAAAGGAACTGAAGAAAGACCATTTACAATAAAAAACGGAAAACAGGTTTGGTGGTAATTATCTAACGAAAAGTTGTATAACTATTATCTTCATCTAAAATGAATTGAGCAAAACAATGGATTAGTTGTGTTATAAATATTAATCAGGTTCAACAATAAAATAACTGCAGAAAATACGGACTTAAATATTAAATTCTTTTTAGTTAAAGAAGGCAATTAAAAGAAATATTAATAGAATACATAAACAAAAAATAATGTAGCTAAGCAAATAGGATTTGATAAAACTGAATGAATCTTAGATGAATAAAAAAGCTTTGGTCAATTGAGAATACAAAATTCTTGATTTTTCTTTTACATAAATATGTCTACGGCACGTGAACCAAAAAACCGAAATTTATTTTGTTTTTTTATACAGTTTCCTGTTTTTGTTTTTTCATACGTGTTTGCACTTGATAAAGATTATTTTTCATTAGATTTAAAATCACTTTATGGTGTTTTGAGTTTTCATTTTTTAGTCCTCGACATTGTAGAATTACCATTTTTGAAAGCGAAACTTCAATAGTTTCAACAAGAATGTTGTCTATACGGGGTGAGAAAATCAGCGAATCTTTTTCCTTGAAATATTCATTGGTAAAAAGGCAATGGTTTAAAGTGTCACCCTTTTTCATAAAATCTTGTACATTTTCCAATACAGCTATAGTGATGTTTTTGTCTGAAAAAGTCAATCTGAAAAATGGCTTTTTTTCCTCTGCATATATTGCCTGTGAATTTAAAATTGAGGTGTGCATTTTTTCAAAATATCTTTTTCGTTGCAAATATCTTTTTTATTACAAGTTTATGATGTGTCTGATAAAGATTTTAGGACATACAAAAAACGAGAGTAAAGATCTTTTTTTACTATCATAGTAGTTCAATATGATTTTTTATAATTTAAAATCTTCGATAGTATAGTTGTTTTTTTTATATTTTGATCGATTAACTGGTTTTCCTGATTTATTGAATTTTAACATTGGAAATGCAAATTAACAATATTGAGTAAACAAATTTGTTTGTTTTTATAATATGAAATCTAACTTACAATTATTGAAAGGGATACATCCCGGTCTTATACTAGAATGGGAATTGGAGAAACGACACTTACGTAAAGAAGCGTTTGCACTTTCTTTGCAAGAGTATCCACACATTCACAGCAATTACTAAAGGTAGGAGGCGAATGAATATTTCTTTAGCTTTAAAAATAGAAAAAGCTCTTGGATTGGAAGAAGGCTATTTTATAATTTTACAGGTTTATTATGATATTGAACAAGAAAAAATAAAGCAAAAGAAATCCCGTACAGATTTACCTCAGTTAAGACCAGTATTGTTTTGGGACACTAAAATAATTACAATTGATTGGGAAAAACACAAAAAAGCCATTATCAAAAGAGTTTTTGAACGTGGTAATGAGATGGGAAAAAATGAAATTATTCGTTTTTATGGCGCTAAAACAGTTGATACAATATTAAATAATCTATTCCTAAACAATGAATAGTATAAAATAGGAGTACTACTTTTAATTTTTTTATTTTACAAGAGAGTTCGACAATCCAAAGTACTATCAAAAGCTGGATATTTTTAAATTACTGATTGTTAGTTTCTTATGTTTTTTGTGATAAAATAAATTTTATGAATCGAACTCTTGTTATGTGTTGATTTTATTAGATTTTAACATAAAAAAAGGCAGAAAATTATATTGTTTTCTGCCTTTGTGGAGTCGCCGGGAATCGAACCCGGGTCCAAACAAGCAACTAAAGAGCTTTCTACACGCTTATTTCCTGATTGAATTTTCGATGTTAAGCAAGGCCAGAAACAGCCACTTAACACTTATCTTCTTAATTTTCGAAAATCACCCGAAGCTCATGATAATCTAGGTCTATTTTTACGGTTCCCCTAAACTGACCGCCATAAACCAAGGCTTTCAAGGAGAATTCAGCCTCCCTACCTTGTAGGGACGTGGCGCAATCGTACTATAATTCGGATTAAGCAGCTAAAGCGTAAGTATTTTCGCCGTTTAAAAGTTTGAGATCTTATATTTACGAGCAAGGTCTCAATGCTCGACGTGCTTACTGTTCAATTCGACTTGCTGTCAAAACCAGTCGACCCCAGTTTTATATTGGCTCAATCAAAAAAATGAGTGCGCGAATATACAATTTTCTACTATAATATTCTTATCTGAAGTTACTGTAAAGCAAAAATTATTCCTCTTTTTCCTCTTTTCCTAATTTAAACGGATAATCACCAAATAAAGGAGCTATTTTTTTTACTTGATAGGTTTTAGTAGTGTATTTATTAGATAAGGCAATAATAGTGACATGTTCTTTTAATAATGTGACATAAGAAGAGGTATTTCCGTGCCACCAACCGTTATGAAAATAGAAATTTTGTCCGGTTTCCCAGTTAATCATTCTAATTCCCAATCCGTAATTCCTTTCGCCTTTGCGTTCGTTACTAAAAGGAGTATATACCAGTTTTAATAATTTCGGACTTAAGAATTCCGGAGAGTTTCGGGCCAAATCAAATTTAAGTAAATCTCTGGGTGTTGAATAGATATTTTTATCTCCATAAATTTTATCCAGATAATCTTTACCTATCTCAACCTTGTTTCCTTTATAAGAAGGAACTATAGAATCTTTGTCTCTGTCGTAATTAAAAACAAAGGTGTGATTCATTTTCAAAGGTTTAAAAATCATACGAGCCATAGCTTTTTCATAACTAAGTCCGGTTGCTTTTTCTATGATAAGTGCCAAAACGGCATAATTAGTATTGCAATAGGCAAAACGGGTATTGGTTCTTGCTTCTAAGCCAACATCTTTCGTTGCCATTAAGTTAACAATATCTTTATTAGTAAGTATATTGTGTCTGTCCCAGACACCGTCTTTTTTATCGGTGAAATAGGCGTAATTGCGCATACCACTGCGATGATTTAAAAGCATTTTTACGGTTACTTCAGGAAAAGGAAAATTTCGAATAATACTGTTTACTTTTTGGTCTAAACCAATTTTTTTAGCATCAATTAATTTTAAAACCGCTGCTGCTGTTAATACTTTGCTTACTGAGGCTAAATGAAGTGGAGTAGTAGCTGTAATAGGTCTTTCATCTCTGAAATTAGCCATACCTTCGTATTTTTCAAAGATAATTTGGCCATTTTGAGCTACAAGAAAACTACCATTCATGCTATTGTTGGACCAGTTTTTATTATAAAAATGTTCTATAGCATTTTTTTTAGCATTTATATACTGAGCAGATAATTTAGGAAGTTTTTTCGCAGGAGGCTCCATATGAGGCATGGTGTCTTTGGGCTTTTGATTTTCCGTAAACATTCCTGTTTTATTCTTTAAATCACATGAAGATAAAACTAAAATAGGCAGGAGTAATTGTAGTATATTTGTCTTTTTTATAAAATTCATTTTTTCGGGTACTATATTGGCAAATATATAGAATCAAATACTTTTGAAAGGCGTTTTTTTTCAACCTTAACAGATTTTTTTGATAGTTTTTAATCGGATTGATTCTATGTTTTTGTCTTTCAGTATTTAATGGGTTTTATCGAACAAAATAGATTTTTTTAAATAAAAAAACAAGCTAGCCGTTTGTGATTAATAAGGAATAAAAAATATGAAATTTGGAATAATACAAGAAAGGAAAATCCCTGTTGACAGACGAGTGGTTTTTTCTCCTAATGAATTAGTAAAATTGCAATCGTTGTACCCACAATTAAATGTTGTGGTGGAAAGTTCACCAATAAGAGTATTCAGTGATTTAGAATATGAAAATGCAGGTATAGTTGTTACTAATGATGTTAGTGATTGCGATGTTTTAATTGGTGTAAAAGAAGTTCCGGTTGAAAATTTAATTCCGAATAAGTCTTATTTCTTTTTTTCGCATACTATAAAAAAACAACCGCATAACAGGGCTTTATTGCAGGGTTTATTGGCAAAAAATATTGATTTTTATGACCATGAAACCCTTGTAGATAATCATAATAACAGATTAATTGGTTTTGGACGTTATGCAGGAATGGTGGGAGCTTACAATAGTATTCGGGCTTTCGGAATAAAATTTGAATTGTTCAAATTGCCTAAGGCAGAAACACTTTCAGGAAAAGAAGATTTGATTCGTTATTTAAAAAGAATCATTTTACCGCCTATAAAATTTGTGGTTACCGGTACCGGAAAAGTAGGAGGAGGAGTCAAAGAAATTTTGGATGCAATCAAAGTGAAATCGGTAACAGTAGAGAATTATTTGACTAAGAACTATACACAGCCGGTTTATACCCAAATTGATGCTTTGGAATACAATAAAAGAAAAGACGGAACGGTTTTAGAAATAACCGATTTTTTCAAAAATCCTCAGGATTACGAAAGCAATTTTGAGCGTTTTACCAAGGTTTCGGATATTGTAATCACAGGACATTTTTATGCCAATGAAGCGCCACAAATTTTAACCCAAGAGATGTTACAATCCATAGATTGTAAAATAAAAGTAGTTGCCGATATTTCATGTGATATCAATGGGCCAATTGCCTCTACATTGCGTTCTTCAACAATTGAAGAGCCTTTTTATGGTTATTTGCCAATAGAAAATAAAGAAGTCGATATGTTTCATCCGGCAGCGATTGTGGTGATGGCGGTTGATAATTTACCTTGTGAATTGCCGAAGGATTCCAGTGAAGGTTTTGGAGAAATGTTTATCGAAAAGGTAATGCCTGCCTTTTTTAATGGTGATCAAGATGGTATTTTAGCCAGAGCAAAAATAACTGAAAATGGTAAATTGACTCCGCGATTTAGTTATTTGCAAGACTACGTTGATTAATTTTAACTTATAAAAGTTTTAACCGCAAAGTCCGCTAAGATTTTTATTTGTAAGGTTTAAAAAAAAACGCAAAGTTCACAAAGCTTTGTGGACTTTGCGTTTTTCAAAACAATGAGAAGAAAGAGCCTTGCGAACTTTGCGGTTAAAAAAATCAAACCATGTTTTCCGGTTTTACCCAGGCATCAAAATCTTCAGGACTTACATAACCCAAACGAACAGCTTCTTCTTTAAGAGTAGTTCCGTTTTTATGAGCAGTTTGTGCAATTTCGGCGGCTTTGTAATAACCTATTTTAGTGTTTAGAGCCGTAACTAACATTAATGAATTGTCAACCAGTTCTTTGATGCGTTTGTAATTTGGTTCAATTCCCTGAGCACAATGTTCGTCAAACGAAACGCAGGCATCACCAAGTAATCGGGCTGATTGCAGGAAGTTAGCAGCCATTACAGGTTTGAAGACATTCAATTCATAATGTCCCTGCATGCCGCCAACACTTATGGTTACGTCATTCCCCATAATTTGGGCGCAAACCATAGTCAGGGCTTCACATTGAGTAGGATTTACTTTTCCGGGCATGATTGATGAACCGGGTTCGTTTTCCGGAATCAGGATTTCTCCAATTCCCGAGCGTGGTCCCGAAGCCAGCATTCGGATATCATTGGCAATTTTATTCAAGGAAACAGCCAATTGTTTCAAAGCACCATGGGATTCTACAATGGCGTCGTGAGCGGCTAAGGCTTCAAATTTATTTTGGGCTGTAACAAACGGGAGTCCTGTAAACTGAGCAATGTATTGAGCTACTTTTATATCATAACCTTTAGGAGTGTTTAAACCTGTACCAACGGCGGTTCCGCCCAGAGCAATCTCGGATAAATGGGGCAAGGTGTTTTTAAGTGCTTTTATTCTATGATTGAGTTGGGATGCATAGCCTGAAAGTTCCTGTCCTAAAGTCAGCGGAGTTGCATCCATCAAATGGGTACGACCAATTTTAACTACGTTTTTGAATTCGGAAGCTTTGGCGTCAAGTGTATTTTTTAGTTTTTCTACTCCGGGAATGCTGATTTCAATAATAGCTTTGTAAGCGGCAACATGCATTGCAGTAGGGAAGGTGTCATTAGACGATTGCGATTTATTGACATCATCATTGGCTTTGATAAATTGCTCGCCTTCGCCAATTTTAAATCCTTTTAGGACTTGTGCTCTGTTAGCAATAACTTCATTTAAGTTCATATTGCTTTGCGTTCCTGAACCCGTTTGCCAGATTACTAACGGAAATTGGTCGTCCAATTTTCCGGCAAGGATTTCATCGCAAACAACAGCTATGGCATCGCGTTTTTCTACGGATAAAACACTTAAATCACAATTAGCGTATGCAGCTGCTTTTTTAAGATAAGCAAAGCCGTAGATGATTTCCATGGGCATAGAAGCCGATGGTCCTATTTTGAAATTGTTTCTGGAACGTTCGGTTTGTGCGCCCCAGTATTTATTGGCAGGGACCTGCACTTCGCCCATAGTGTCTTTTTCTATTCGATAGTTCATAATCGTCTTTGGTTTGAGTTCTGTTTTTCTTAGAAAATAGATGTGAAACTTTTTTAATTAACAAAAAGCTGTTTAAATGTACGCATAAATGTATTTTTATAAAAATTGAGTGTCTTTTTTATTGCTAAGAAAAAAATTAACTGTTACATTTGTGGCTACATTCAAAATTCCGGAAAACATGTTTGAATTTTCACAGTATTTAGGCTTCTTACTTTTTTTAACCATCCTTACTATGGGGTTTTGGTTAATGTTTTTCTTGGTTAGCTTCGTATCTTATTGGGTAGGAGGTGCAACTTGGGAGAGATTCAAAGAAAAGAGAGCAAAAAAACAAGAAGCTCAATAATTATAGAGCTTCTTAATAAAAAAGGATTCGTGAAAACGAATCCTTTTTTTATGCTAAAAAAATTAAATTCCAATAAAAAAATCCAAATTCCAACTGTTGTATTTGGAATTTGGATTTTAAAATTTTGGAAGTTATTACATATTATCCAGGGAAATCTCCACCGCCTTCACCGCCGCCATCTCCGTTGTTTTTCTGCATGTTTTTGTCCTTGTCTGTTTTCTTCATATTCAGACGGTAAGTGAATGACAAATTAAATTGTCTTCTTCTGAACTGAAATTCACTGTATGACATAACACTTGGTAAATTAGTTTCCGATTTCATTCTTCTTGAATTGAAAAGATCACTTACATTGAATGCAATTGTAGCCTTATCTTTCAGGATGTCTTTGCTAAAGGCTGTATTAACTACATAATTTCCTAAACTTTTTCCCTGAGCAGTTTTTCGTGGTCCAAAATACATTCCGGTTAACTGCCAGTCGATTTTTCCTGGTAATGTTAAACGAGAGTTTAGCCTTGAAAACCATGAGAAAGTCTCGTTGTTTAAGTTTTGGACAATCAACTCATCTTTGGTGTTAGTATAGCTATATTCTCCAGTTGTTTTAACGTTTGCAAGGTTAAAACTACTGTTGATTTTCCATTTTTTAAATGGAGTATAGTTTAAGGTAAATTCAAAACCAAATTGTTGTTCTTTAGCTAAATTGATTGGAGAACTTAAAATTACAGGATTGTTTCCAACATATTCTCCGGTTTCCATTCGAACAAAAGAGAATACATCTCTGGTGTTTTCAAAAAACATCGAAGTACTAAAAGTTACTTTTTCCCATTTTTTCAAGTATCCTAAATCAAATTTATCAGTGAAAGAAGGATTTAAATCAGGATTACCTCTAAACAAGTTGATGTTACTTGAATAGTTAGTCGCAGGATTTAAGAAACGCCCTCTTGGTCTTGATAAACGTTTGCTGTAACTTAAAGAAAGACTGCTTTCATCTGATATTTCATAGTTGATAAAGGCGCTAGGAAAGAAGTTGTTGTATTTTTTAGTGTTGAAATCATTAGTGTCTAATAAGTTCACATCAATTTTAGTGTCTTCCCAACGTAAACCAAATAAATAAGAGAATTTGTTTAATTTAAAACCATATTGAGTGTACAAAGCATTGATGCGTTCATTGTATTCTAAAGTATTTGAAAGGTATCCATTAATTGGATTTCCACTGTTGTCAGTAGTAACATTATATTGGTTATCCAGATTGTTAAAGTTTCCTTTGTAACCAGCCTCAAATTGACTACCATTTTCAAAAGGCAATACATAATCAGTTTGGATTTGAAATTGATTTTGGTTTTGATTGTTAAAAGTAGTGTTGTATGTAGCAGGGTTTCCGCTTCCTATGGTTTCATCAGTAATAAGAGAATTTTCGTTGTCTTTATTGGTAGCATAAGAGAAATCCATAGTTAACTTATGACCTTTGTCGTTGAAGTTTTTTAAGAAATTAGAAGCAAATTCCAAATCTTTTCCATTATCATCTCCTTCGCTCAAACGGTAACGAGTGGAAGTGAAATTCTTGTTGGCATCAAATGAATTGTAGTTTACCAAATCATTATTTGAACCTCTGTTATCACGATAGCTGATAGAGTTAGTCCAAAAAGTGTTAGGAGCTATAGTCCATTCTAATCCTGTTTTTGTAGAGATTCCTTTTCTGATACGCTCGGTATCTTTATCTTCATTAGTATATCCGGTAATAGTACCATTACTACTGTCTAATAATGTAGAATGAGTTAAACCACGTCCCTCACTAGTTCTGTAATCGTATCCTGTAGAGGTAAAAAAGTTTAATTTTTCTGTTTTGTAATTTAAGTTAGCACTTAAACCATAAGTTTCAGGAATTCCTGTAGAAGCAATGAAACTTCCATTAAAGCCCTGATTTCTTCCTTTTTTCAAAACGATGTTTAAAATTCCAGCTCCTCCTTCGGCATCATAACGCGCAGATGGATTGGTGATTACTTCTACTTTGTCAATCGCATCAGCAGGAATTTGGCGCAAAGCATCAGCCATATTCAATGAATTCGAAGGACGACCGTCGATAAAAATACGCACATTTTCGTTTCCGCGTAAACTTACGTTTCCTTCCACATCCACTGTAACCGAAGGAACATTTTCCAGTACATCACTTACTGTTCCTCCTTTTACAATCATGTCCTGACCTACATTGTACACTTTTTTGTCTAATTTAATTTCGACAGTCGATTTTTCGGCACGTACAACTACTTCATTCAATTGCGCGGCATCTTCAGAAAGCGCAATAATCCCTAAATCGGTGTTTTTTTCAAGACTACGCTGATTGAATTCTATAGCTTTAAAAGAGATAAATTCGATTTTAATATTGTAAATTCCGGGGACAACTTCAATTGAAAATCCACCTTTAGCATTTGTAATACCTCCGGTTATCATTTTAGGATTCTTGGTATCTGTAATGGTTACTGTTGCATATTCAAGAGGTTGTTTAGTAGCTTTTTCAACTACAGTACCTGAAATTTTCAACTTTTCCTTAACAGGATCTATTGTTTTGGCAAAATTAATCAAGCTGCTAAAAAGTAAGCATAGGCTTAAAAAGAATCTTAATGTTTGTCGCATTTTTATATTTTTTGTTTGTCTTTTGAATCAGAAAATCGGATTTGGTTTAAAATCAATTTATTAAATAAATGTTAAAAAGCTTATTTCACCTTAAAAAAAGCTTCGATTTTATCGGATTCACGGGCTATAATGGCTTTGTTACCTTTCACAATGATAGGTCTTTCAATCAAAATAGGATGCGCTATCATAGCCTGAATAATAGTTTCATCGGTCATTTCCTGATTTTTAAAATTGTCAATCCAAATTTTTTCTTTTTGACGAACCAATTCAATAGGTTTAATGGCTAATTTTTCTAATAAATCTTTAAGATCTTTCTCGGTAGGGACTTCTTCTAAATATTTAATGATTGTATATTCCTGATTGGAATTATCTAAAAAAGCCAGACAATTTCTTGATTTTCCGCAACGTGGATTATGATATACTTCAATCATGAGTACTATTTTTTAAGTTTAAAATAAAAAGGGTATTTTCGAAGAAGCAAAAATAGCTTTTGAAAGTTTAATAGTACTACTTAAATACATAAAATATATGTTTATAGAACAAGGGATTAGAAAAGAGAATAAATTTTGGAAATATTTACTGGGTTCAACAGTGATTATTGCAATGTCATTTATAGGGCAGCTCCCATTGGTAATTACTGTTGTAGCTAAAACGGTTTTAACAGGGAAAAGTTATCCGATGACTAATGAAGGAGTGATGCATTTTTTGGATTCGAATTTGACTCTTTTTTTATTGTTGCTTTCATTTGTATTTGCTTTTGCAGGGATTTATTTTGTGGTAAAGTATTTTCATAAGCAAACGATGCTTTCGGTAACGACTTCCAGAAACAAAATCGATTGGAATAGAATCCTGTTTTCTTTTGGACTTTGGTCTTTAATTTCAGTTGCTTCTGTTCTGATTTATACTTTTATTAATCCTGAATTGTACCTTTTAGATTTTAAACCTATTCCTTTCACTATTTTATTTGTCATAGCGGTAGTTTTAATTCCTATTCAAACCAGTACGGAAGAATATGTTTTCAGAGGCTATCTGATGCAGGGTTTTGGAAATCTTGCACAAAATAAATGGTTTCCTTTATTGATGACTTCTTTAATTTTTGGCGGAATGCATTTATTTAATCCGGAAGTAGCTAAAATTGGGAATGTTATTTTTGTCTATTATATTGGGACAGGATTGTTTTTAGGAATTATCACTTTGATGGACGAAGGAATGGAATTGGCTTTGGGTTTTCATGCCGCTAATAATCTTATCGGGGCTTTATTAATTACTTCGGATTGGTCGGCTTTTCAAACTCATTCTGTTTTTAAAGATATTTCCGAGCCTCATGCAGGATTTGATATTATTATGCCCGTCGTCTTGATTTACCCTGTGCTTTTGCTTATCTTTAGTAGAAAATACCAATGGGAAAATTGGAAAGAAAAATTAACAGGGACTATTGATTCAAACGATTAATTCATGAAAAGAGTTACATATAAAAATATTCATAATTTTTTTAAATACAATGGTGTCCATCTGGATAGTAACGGATTACGAATAGCAGCTTATTATTTGATAAAAGAAGGGGAAGACTATGAAAAAGCTATAGGTAATTTTTTATTGGACTGGTTTGATGAAAATTGGTATATCGATTTACAAACTTCAGGAACTACGGGAACTCCTAAAATTATTCGTAAAAGCAAACAAGCTCTTGTAAATTCGGCTTTAGCCACGGGCGATTTTTTTGATTTAAAGCCGGGCGATACCGCTTTGTGTTGTTTGCCTGTTCAATTTATTGCGGGCAAAATGATGCTGGTAAGAAGTTTTATTCTTGGTTTAGCCATCGATATTGTTGCGCCTAGCGCTAATCCTTTAGCTCAATTGAATAAAGAATACGATTTTGTAGCTATGGTTCCTATGCAGGTGCAAAACTCTTTAGATGATTTGTATAAAGTAAAAAAACTCATTATCGGTGGTGCTAAAATGGACAGCAGTTTAGAGCAAAAACTTTTGGGAATTAATACAAAAGTATATGAAACCTATGGAATGACCGAAACCATCACGCATATTGCTGCCAAAAAAATAGGAAAGCAGGTATTTTCTATTTTACCTAATGTTCGCATTTCACAGGATGAAAAAGAATGTTTGGTTATTGATGCTCCTTTAGTGAGCGAGGAGCGTTTATTTACTAATGATTTAGTTCAAATTATAAACGACCAACAATTTATTCTCTTAGGTCGTATTGATAATGTGGTCAATAGCGGAGGAGTAAAACTCATTCCTGAAAAAATTGAAGAAAAATTGAGCGATAGTATTCCTTCCCGTTTTTTTGTCGGAGGAATTCCGGATGCCGTTTTAGGTGAAAAATTGGTTTTAGTAGTTGAAGGTGAAAAACAGGAATTAGATGATGCTATTTTTACTGTATTGGATAAATATGAAAAACCGAAAGCATTGTTTTTTGTTCCGGAATTTCAATCTACTGAAAGTGGAAAAATAAAACGAAAAGCGATTTTAAAAACCTTAGTGTAGTTTATTTATGTTCTATAATTTCGGCATTCAATTTGTCAACATGCAGTAAACCAATTTTTTTATTGATTATTTTGATAACTCCTTCTTTTTTTAAACTGGAAAGAATTCGGGTTACCTGCTCATCTGTAGTACCGGCAAAGTCAGCAATTTCTTTTCTGGAAAGATTAATGTTGAGTAAATTGTTAGTGTGTCCAAATTTTTTCAGCAAATACAACAGGATATCAATTACTCTTTCGCGTACATTCATCTGAGCAATTTTTTTAACTCTGTTCTCGCTTTTGTTTAATTCCTCTGCATAGAACAGCATCATATCATAAGTAAATTCAGGAATTGATTTTAGAATGGAATGCATCACATCATTACTGAAATTACATAAAACCGTATCTTCAATTGCTGATGCGGCTATTAAATAACGATTGCTGGTTCCAAATCCTCTAAAACCAATAGTTTCTCCATCATTACTAAGGCGGACAATTTGTTCTCGACCGTAAATTCCGGTTTTTAAAACCTTTACTTTTCCTTTATAAATAAAATACAATCCTTGAATTGGAGCTCCTTCAATCATAAATTGCTGCCCTTTTTTACAGGTGTAATTGGTTTTTTCTAATATGAAATCCTGCATCTTTTCCAGATGCAAATGTTTCTTGATAAAACAATTGCTATTGATGCAGCTGGTACAATCTGTGTTAATTCCTCTCATTTGTTTTTTGATTAAGCGATGAGTAGAACTCAAGTTTTAATAGAACAAATGTAATTAAAAATAAGTATTAATACGTATTTTTTTTGTTGAATTACTTAGTTTGTGCTGTTTTTATGGAATTGAAAATTGGAATACAACTTTTTATTATAATCTTATTTTTTAGACTAAAATTATATTAAGTTGATAATGTCTTTGGTTATTATTCTTGTTCGTTATACATTTTTAATAAATGTGTTACGGTATTCCAGTTGCGAATTGTTGCGGTTAAGTTTAGCTTTTTCTCAATGTATTTTTGGTCTAATCTTGTTTTTCCGGCAGAAACAGCATATTTAATAAAGATTCTATTTTTATCAATATGAACTTCATCAGGTTTTATAGCGCTCATTTTAAGATCGTGAATTCGGTCTTTGTGTAATTCCATTGAAACAAAAGCAACATACAGTTTTTTAGTATCAACTTCAGAAGCTTTTACAAACGGATTATTTTCCTGACAGGCTATTAAATCTTCTTTATTAATTACCACTACAGGAACATCATGACCAAAGACTTTGAAAATTTCCTGTTTGATTTTGAAACCTACTGCGGCGGGATTTTCTTCTTCGCTGGTTACAAATACATTTCCGGTTTGAATGTAGGTAATTACATTGGTAAAGCCCATGTTTTCAAGCATTTTTTGCAAGGCATCCATTTTCATCATGTTGTGTCCCGAAACGTTGATGCCGCGAAGTAAAGCCAGGTGTGTAGTCATATTTTTGCTGTCAATAAGTTATTGCAAAAGTAAATGAAGTTGTGCCATATCATCAAATAAAGGAATGTTCATTTGCTGTAAAACATCAAAATTAACGTGATTGGTAAAACCAAAAACATCAAAACCTCCTGCTAAAGCTGCCTGAACACCTGCAGGACTGTCTTCGATAATAACACAGTCTTCTACTTCAAATCCCATGGTTTTGGCAGCATGCAAATACAATTCGGGATTGGGTTTCCAGCTGTTGATATCGTAAGCACTAAAAATATTTCCGTTAAATTTATCAATCAGTTTAGTGGTTGTTAAATTGAGTTTTATTTTATCAGCAGGACCATTTGAAGCAACCGCAATAGGAACTTTAATATTGGCTAACAATTCATGGATTCCTTTTATAGGCTGTAATTCTTTTTGAAAAGCTTCGAAAGTTCGGGCTCTGAAATCTTCTTCAAAATCATCAGGTAACTGTTTATTGGCTAAATCGGCAATATAATCAAAACAAAATTCCAATGATTTTCCTAAAAAGTGTTGATGCGCAAAGTTTTCATCAATGATTGCTCCGTGTGATGCTGCCATATCCACTAAGGTACCAATAGAGATTGCCTCGCTGTCCACCAGTACGCCATCGCAGTCAAAAATGATGCATTTGTATTTCATATATGTGAAATTTATTTTTTAGCGGTCATATAGTTATCGCCTTTTTATTTATTGGTGTTTGCTTACGCAAACTTTTTGTTAATGGCGATTTCATGATTTTAAATTGGTATTCTAATTATAAAAGTGCAATTAACTCTAACGGATGACTGATTATGGCTTGAGCGCCTTCAGTCAGCAGTTCTTCTTTTGGTCTGTAGCCCCAAAGTACTCCTACGGCATACATATTGGCGTTTTTTGCTGTTTGCATATCAATACCCGAATCGCCTACATAGAGAAATTCTTCGGGAGAAATTCCGAATTCGTTACTGATATCAATTGCAGCTGATGGATTTGGTTTCTTTGTTGCCTCACTTTTTAAACCCATTACGATTTCGAAATAGTCCGGAAATAAGGATAGTCCAATTTTCTTTGTCAATTCGTCGGCTTTATTGGATAAAATAGCCAGCTTAATATTTTGAGATTTTAATTTGTCCAAAAGCTCCATAATGCCATCGTAAGCTGATGTTTTATTGGTGCAATTTTCGCGGTAAGCGGCCATCATAGCCTGAAAAGTACTTTCGATAGTTGCTTCGTCTTTGTGGTTTTCTGGGAGTGCTTTGGTAACCAAATTTCTAAGTCCGCTGCCTATAAAGTCATTAATTACTTCATAACTATGAGTAGGAAAGTTCCGTTCCTGAAGAACCTTGTTTATTGAATCGGCGATGTCTATAAGTGAGTTAACCAGAGTTCCGTCAAGGTCAAATAATACGGCTTTAAATTTCATTTTTTATGTAGTGTCAATGTAACGTAATAATTTTAACCGCAAAGTTCGCTAAGTTTTTCACAAAGTTCACAAAGTTTTAAATAAAAAATGTTACACACAGATTTCACTAATTAACACAAAGTTGAATGCAGTCAAACTTTAATTACACAAATTTTTTCTGCCTTTGGCAGATTCGTGTAATTATAACTAAAAAGCATTTCGTGTTAATTAGTGTAATTCGTGTGGAAACATAACGTCTTATTTTTTATCAACAACAATTCTGTTTTCTCTATTGGCTAATTCCCAGGCAATATTGAAAGCCAGTTGGGCTCTTTTTGCCAAAGCATCGTATTCAATTTTATCCGGAGTATCGGTTTTACGGTGATAATCAGCATGTGTGCCGTTAAATATAAAAACGGACGGAATTCCAAGAGCCGCAAAATTATAATGGTCAGAACGGCGATAGAAATTATTAGGATCATTTAGTGCATTGTATTTATAATCTAAATCTAAGTGAACGTAATTTTCGTTCACTGTTTTACAAATTTTATCCAACTCACTGGAAAGCCTGTCCGCTCCAATTAAATAAACGTAATTATTAGACTTGGTATGTGCTTCATCTCGGCGTCCTATCATATCAATATTGATATCGGCAACCGTATTTTTTATAGGAAATAAAGGGTTTTCGGTATAATAACGTGAACCATGTAAACCGTGTTCTTCACCGGTAACATGTAGAAATAAAATAGAACGTTTCGGACCTTTTCCTTCTTTTTTGGCCAATTGAAAAGCCTGAGCAATTTCCAGTAAAGCTACTGTTCCGGAACCGTCGTCATCAGCACCATAAAAAATGGCATTGTTTTTAACGCCTATATGGTCGTAATGAGCCGAAATAACGATGATTTCATTGGGTTTTTCAGAGCCTTCAATAAATGCCCAAATGTTTTCAGAATCAGGTAAATTTTCATTTTTTATGGCATTTAAAAAAGCAGCCGGGATATGCTGATAATAATTTTGAGCTCCTTTAGGGAAAGGAATTTTGTTTTTTTGATATTGGCTAATAAGATATTTTCCGGCTTTTTTTTGACCTGCAGAACCTGTTTCTCTTCCTTCCATAGAATCGCTCGCTACAATGTAAAGATGGGTTTTTAACTCTTCAGCAGTAATGGAGTTAGTATATTTTACAGGGTTGATTATGTTTTTTGTAGGGATATCTTTTGTGCCCTGGCAGGAGGCTAAACAACTAAATGTTAAAAGAAGTATTGTTTTTTTCATGTAGTTAAAGCTTGTGTGTTGTATAAGGTGTATTTACAAATATCTGAAAATTAATTCAATAAAAAGGATATAAAAAAAAGGTACTTGGCAAAGCTTTTTTTTCAACTGAAAATAGTACGATTGTCTTCTTTTATTGATGATAGAACTCTTGTGTTGAGGTTTTGACAGGCAATAAAATATACGTAATTTTGTATTAAGTCTAACAATACAATTATCATGGAACAAATTCAGCAAATACTTTCTCCTAAATCAGAATCATTAATAGATAAAGAAAATAATTATGGTGCGCATAATTACCATCCATTACCGGTAGTTTTGGAAAAAGGAGAAGGAGTGTTTGTGTGGGATGTTGATGGGAAAAAATATTATGATTTTCTATCGGCTTACTCAGCTGTGAATCAAGGGCATTGTCATCCTAAAATTGTTGGGGCAATGGTACAACAGGCACAAAAATTAGCACTGACTTCCCGCGCTTTTTATAATGACCAATTAGGTGTTTATGAAGAATATGTGACGAAGTACTTCGGTTTTGATAAAGTATTACCAATGAATACCGGTGCCGAAGCAGTTGAAACCGCTTTGAAACTGTGTAGAAAATGGGCATATGAAGTAAAGAAAATTCATGAAAATCAGGCGCAAATCATCGTTTGCGAAAATAATTTCCACGGAAGAACGACTACCATTATTTCGTTTTCCAATGACGAAACTGCCCGCAAAAGTTTTGGTCCTTTTACCGAAGGTTTTATCAAAATAGAATACGATAATCTGGATGCTTTGGAAAAGGTTTTGGAATCTTCTAAAAATATTGCCGGATTCTTAGTAGAACCTATTCAGGGTGAAGCAGGAGTGTATGTGCCAAGCGAAGGTTATTTAGCAAAAGCCAAAGCATTATGTGAAAAACACAATGTGTTGTTCATAGCCGATGAGGTGCAAACCGGAATTGCGCGTACTGGGAAATTATTGGCGGTGCAACATGAAAATGTGCAACCCGATATTCTTATTTTAGGAAAAGCCTTGTCGGGTGGTGTTTATCCTGTTTCGGCTGTTTTAGCCAATAATGCGATAATGAATGTTATTAAACCGGGGCAACATGGTTCTACTTTTGGCGGAAATCCTGTGGCGGCAGCTGTTGCTATTGCAGCACTCGATGTGATAAAAGACGAAAAATTAGCCGAAAATGCTGAGCGTTTAGGTGAAATTTTAAGAGACGGCTTGAATGCTATTGCTTCGAGAAATCCTTTGATTTCTTTAGTGAGAGGAAAAGGATTGTTGAATGCTATAGTAATTGATTGTGACGAAGAGTCTGATTTGGCTTGGAATATTTGTTTGAAATTCAGAGATTATGGTTTGCTTGCCAAACCTACTCATGGAAACAAAATACGCCTGGCACCACCATTAGTTATCACCGAAAATCAAATTCAGGATTGTCTTTCTATTATTGAAAAAGCGTTAAACGATTTTAAATAAAATGGTATGGATCGGGTAATTAAATTAATAAAAAATCGCTCGGATATTGGTGGTGGAACTCGTGGTTCTGATTTAGGAGTGGATGCATTAGAAGTTGCAGCAATCAATCACGGAAGTGAATATTTTAATCAATTTACTTTTGAAGATGTCAAAACGCATAATGAAACCATTTATGATAAAAACAGAAATACGTTTGCTAAGCGAATCGAATTTGTTTTAGAGCAATGTACTCGTGTTTCTTATACTATTAAGCGTACTCTAGAAGCTCATTTTTTGCCCATCGTTTTATCGGGGGATCATTCTTCGGCATTAGGAACAATAAGCGGAATCAAAGCGGTGTATCCTGATAAAACTTTAGGGGTAATTTGGATTGATGCGCATGCCGATTTGCATTCTCCATACACTTCTCCTTCAGGAAATATCCATGGAATGCCATTAGCTGCTGCTTTGGGATTTGATAATTTGAAATGCCAAATCAATGAAGTGATTCCTGAAACCCAGCAACATTGGGAAGAAATAAAAAATATTGGTGTTGAAGGTCCTAAGCTCGAGCATGAACATTTAATTTATTTTGGAGTTCGTGATACCGAAGAGGCTGAAGACATTCAAATAGCTGAACTTGGAATTAAGAATTTCCGGGTGGAGGAAGTTCGTTTTAAAGGATTAGAGAATTGCGTAGAAAGAGCATTGGCACAATTAATTCATTGTGATATGATTTATGTTTCATTTGATGTAGATTCTTTAGACTGTGATTTGATTTCAAACGGAACAGGGACTCCGGTTTCTAAAGGATTTGATCAATACGAAGTGATAGCTATTATTAACCAAATTATTGCTTCCGGAAAGGTTGTTTGCGTAGAAATTTGCGAAATTAATCCGCTTTTAGATACCAAAGGGAATAAAATGGCCGAAGCGGCTTTTGAGGTTTTAGAGCAAATTACCTCAGCTTTGATTTTACCTTTTGAATAGTTTTTTAGCCTTGTTTTGGGGAGTGAAATGTTAAATGTACTTTGTTCTTAAAGCAGTTGACTTTAAGAATTTGTAACAAAAAACAAGTTATTATTTGTTTTTTCGCAATAAATGGAATTTTAATTCTCTTTATTGTATTTCGTTTTCTAAAACCGTTAATTTATAACAATACAAACTAAAATTACGTATATTTGCATAAGTATTTATACTTAGTTTTTAAAAAAAATATTTTTTTATGATTCAAGTAGCCGAAGCTTTAAATATAATAGCTGAGAACAGCTGTAAAATGCCAATCACAAAAATGAAAGTGAGTAAATCACTGGGATATGTTTTGGCGGAAGCAGTTTATTCTCCAATAAATATGCCTCCTTTCCGTCAGTCGGCGATGGATGGATATGCTTTTACACACGGCGATTTGACACAGTTTGAAGTGGTAAGTACTTCGCAGGCTGGAGATTTTCTGGACGAGAAAATTCAGAGAAATCAGGCGGTTCGCATTTTTACAGGTGCTTTTGTTCCGGATGATACTGATACTGTGGTGATGCAGGAGCATACAACAAGAACGGACAATTTGCTTCAAATAGAGAAAATGCCCGCGGCTTGTGCTAATGTTCGTGAAAAAGGCGAACAAATTAAAAAAGGCGAATTGGTTTTTGATGTAAATACGGTGATTACTCCGGCAGCTATTGGTTTTTTAGCTTGTTTGGGAATTACAAAAATCAAAGTGTACCAAAAACCGAAAGTAGCTATTTTGGTTACCGGAAACGAATTAGTGCCTGCCGGAAATAAATTGCCAAAAGGAAAGATTTACGAGAGTAATTCGCTAATGATAGAAGCGGCTTTACAAACAATCGGGATTAAGAAAACGACTGTTTTTAAAGTAAAAGATAGTTTGAAAAAAACGATTAAAGCGGTAGAAAGCTGTTTGGCTCATTTTGATGTAGTGCTAATTTCAGGCGGAATTTCGGTTGGTGATTATGATTATGTTAAAGAGGCCTTGTTGAAAAACGGAGTGACTGAGTTGTTTTATAAGATTAATCAAAAACCGGGGAAACCTTTGTTTTTTGGAACAAAAGAAAATAAAATTGTCTTTGCTTTACCGGGAAATCCGGCTTCCTCACTGACTTGTTTTTATGTATATGCTTTTCCCGCCTTGAAAAAAATGATGGGATTTGAAGCGATACATTTACCGGAAATGAAGAAAAAGATAAGTACAGATTTTAAAAATACATCAGGTAAAACTTTGTTTTTGAAAGCGTTGTATGGAGATGAAAAAGTAACAGTTTTAGAGAGTCAAAGCTCGGCAATGTTAAATACTTTTGCAGTTGCAAATGGTTTAATTGTTATACCACATGATATTACTCATGTTATGGCAAATCAGGAAGTAGTAGTTTTGCCTTTTAATTGAAAGAAAAAATGGAAAAAGTTACAGTATCGATTCTTTGTGGAGGCAAAAGCAGCCGAATGCAATCAGAGAAAGGACTGGTGCTTTTTCAGGGAAAAGCTTTTATCGAGCATATTATTGAAGCGGCGTTGCCGATTAGTAATGAAATACAATTAGTGACCAATACATCTGATTATGATTATTTGTCCTATACGAAAATAAAAGATATTGAATTAGATAAAGGACCTATTGGCGGAATTTATTCGGCTTTGGTTCACTCTCAATCAGAGATTAATTTGATATTAAGTTGTGATATTCCTTTAATTTCAACAGCAATTTTATCGGAATTGATAACAAAACATACAACGGATTTTGAAGTTTCTGTTTTTTCAGATGCCAATAAAATTCACCCTTTGATAGGAATTTATTCGAAGAAAATAATTCCGGTTTTGAAAAAGGCTATAGATGAGAATGATTTAAAAATGATGCGCTTGTTAGATAAAGTGAATCATCAGATAATTGAAGTTGCAGGAGAAAAAAGCAAGCAATTTAGAAATGTCAATTCGCTTGCTGAATTAAATGAATTGAATATCAAATACTGAAGAATATGAAGAATGCAAACACACCAAAGTTGACAATTGTAGGAGCTGGACCTGGCGATGTGGAATTAATTACCATCAAAGCCATTAAAGCGATAGGAGATGCGGATGTAGTGCTTTATGATGCACTGGTTAATGAGGATTTATTGCAATATGCTGCTGCAGGAACTGAAATAGTTTTTGTAGGTAAGCGTTTTGGTTGTCATGCTTATACTCAGGATCAGATAAATGATTTGATTGTGGTTATGGCTCAGAAATACGGTCATGTGGTGCGATTGAAAGGTGGAGATCCATTTGTTTTTGGAAGAGGAAGTGAAGAAATTGAATTTGCTCAAAAACATGGTTTACAAACCGCTATCGTACCGGGAATATCTTCAGCTTTAGGTGTTCCTGCTTCTAACGGAATCAGTTTAACACAACGCGGAATTTCGGAAAGTTTCTGGGTAATTACAGGAACAACTTCAGCACATAAATTATCTACTGATGTGAGTCTGGCGGCGCAATCGTCGGCTACGGTGGTAATTTTGATGGGAATGAATAAATTGAACGAGATTGTTTCTATTTATCAAAACAACAGAACCGATGATTTACCGGTTGCCATCATTCAAAACGGAACTAAGGATACGCAGAAAAAAGTAATTGGAACAGTAAGTACGATTAGTGATTTGGTAGCTGAACATAAATTAGCTTCACCGGCCATTATTGTAATTGGAGAGGTGGTAAATCATACTTCGGAGTTGTCAGTTTTTACTAAGGCTGCTTATAGTGATGATGAATTTATTTTTCAAAATTTAAATGTAACCGAATAATGCTAAGTGTAAAATATTTTGGTGCTGTAGCCGAAAAAACAAAGGTTCAAGGAGAGGATATTCCTTTTTCTAATTTATCTTTACAGGAATTAGTTGATGAATTAGAACAAAAATATGATTTGGGCGCGCTTTCTTATAGTGTTGCTGTTAATCAAAAAATAGTGCAAGACGCAAATAGTTATATGTTAATAAGCAATGATGTTGTTGCTTTATTACCTCCCTTTGCCGGAGGTTAAAAACAAACTATTTCTTAATTGGTAGAAATGATGCGATACAATCGACAAATTATACTTTCTGAAGTTGGCGAAAAAGGTCAGCAAAAACTAGGTCAAGCTAAAGTATTAATTATAGGTGCTGGTGGTTTAGGTGCGGCAATTTTACCGTATTTGGCAGCAGCCGGAATAGGAGAAATAGGAATTATTGATGACGATGCCATCGAAATTACTAATCTGCAACGTCAGGTAATTTACAGGAATGATGCGATTGGGAAATCAAAAGCTCTGGAAGCTAAAAAAATGGCTTTGTCTTTAAATCCTTCAATACAAATTAATGCCATTACCGATACTCTGAATGCTAAAAATGCTATTGCATTATTCGAGTATTATGATATTATGGTCGACGCCACCGATAATTTACAAACCAAATATTTAATTAACGATGCCTGTGTGGTAACCAACAAAGCTTTTGTTTACGGTTCAATTTATAAATTCCAAGGGCAGGTTTCGGTGTTTAATTATCAAAACGGACCTACTTACCGCTGTCTTTTTCCAGATGAAAAGTCTAACAGTAAAAATTGTGTTGATGCAGGAGTAATGGGAATTTCGGTGGGAATTATCGGGATGTTTCAGGCGAATGAAGTGTTGAAAATGGTTCTTGGAATAGGAAATGTGCTTTCAGGCGAATTGTTGATTTACAATATGCTTACGAATGACCAACAAAAATTTGAGTTGGTTAAAAGCAATTCTACTTTATTTAGCAGATTGGATTTCGAAAAAAAATACCATGTTGTTGAAAATACAGTTTTAGAAATAACAGCTAATGAAGCTTTAGAAGGCATAAACAATCCGGAAGTTCTTTTTCTGGATGTAAGAAATGAAGACGAATTTCCTAAAATAAGTTTGCCGAATGCGATCCAAATTCCTCTTTCCGATTTAGAAGACAATTTATCTGAATTGGATTCGAATAAAAAGCTGTTGGTTTATTGCCAATCGGGAATAAGAAGTAAAAGAGCGGTCGAAATCTTGATAAATAATTCGTTTTCAAAAGTACAAAGTATTGCCGGTGGCGCTTTAAAATTGGAAGGAGTTATAGCCACTAATGCTATTTCTATTTAAAAATAATAACCACAGATTCACAAATTATAATTATTTAAAATCTGCGAATTTGCGGTAAAAAATAATATTATGAGCAAAAAAGTTTTCATAGAAGGAGCCATTACTCCTGAATTCATAGCCGATTCGATTGCAAAACACCAGGGAAAACATACCATTGGTGCGCACAATATTTTTTTGGGTCAGGTTCGTGCCGATATTCATGAGGAAAATGTGGTAAAAGCAATTGAGTACACGGCTTATGAAGAAATGGCTAATGAAGCTTTAAGTGTAATCAGAGAAAGAGCTTTTGCTCAATTTGATCTGGTTTGTATGCACATTTACCATAGTTTGGGTGTTGTAAAAGCCGGTGAAATTTGTCTGTTTGTCTTTGTTTCTGCAGGACATAGACCTGAGGTTTATGAAGCTACTGAAGCTATTGTAAACTGGATTAAAACCGAAGTACCTATCTTTGGTAAGGAAATATTTGAAAATGAAGACTTCGTTTGGAAGCAAAATAAATAAAAATGGTAGATATTACCCATAAAATAAGTACGTTGCGCTCAGCAACAGCCATGGCAACGGTAAAAGTAAGTTTGCCGGAAACTATTGAAGCTATTGAGAAAAATTTGGTTCCCAAAGGCAATGTGCTTGAAATGGCTAAAACAGCGGGTTTATTTGCTGTGAAAAATACGCATTTATCCATTCCTGATTGTCATCCGCTGCCAATTGAATATACGGCGGTGGCTTATGAAATCAAGGATTTAACGATTGATATTTTGTTTACGGTGAAAACCGTTTACAAAACCGGAGTAGAGGTAGAGGCGATGCACGGAGCGTCTATTGTGGCGTTGACTATGTATGATATGCTGAAACCGATTGATAAGAATATCGAAATTTCGACTATTAAATTAGTGGAGAAAAAAGGCGGGAAATCATCTTATAAGAACAGATTCCGTGATGTTTTAAAAGCGGCAGTTTTTGTTTGTTCGGATTCTATTTTTGCAGGAGAAAAAGAAGACCGTTCAGGGAAAGTTATCGTTGAGAAATTAGAATCGTATGGTGTTGAAACTACGCATTACGAAATTATTCCAGATGAGGTTGATTTTATTCAGGACAGAACTAAAAAATATGCTGAGGATAATCAGCTGGTAATTTTTACCGGAGGAACAGGGCTTTCGCCAAGAGATGTTACGCCGGAAGCTTTAGAACCGTTATTAGAAAACAGAATTCCGGGAATTGAAGAAGCGATTCGTAATTATGGTCAGGACAGAATGCCGTATGCAATGCTTTCACGTTCAGTTGTCGGAACTATAGGAGATAGCTTGGTTTTGGCTTTGCCAGGTTCGGTTAACGGTGCCAAAGAATCTATGGATGCTGTTTTTCCACATGTTTTACATGTTTTTCACATCCTAAAAGGGAGTAATCATGATACCAAATAACACCATATTGACGGATGATTTTGGTCGTAAACACAACTATTTGCGTATTTCTTTAATTGAAAAATGCAATTTGCGTTGTACTTATTGCATGCCTGCTGAGGGAATTGCATTATCTCCGAAAAAAGAGTTAATGACCGCCGATGAGGTTTTTGCTATCGCCCAAACATTCGTAAATAATGGCGTTAACAAAATAAGATTGACAGGAGGAGAACCGCTGTTGCGAAAAGATTTTCCTGAAATTATTGAAAAGTTATCCCAATTAGAAACAGAAATTTCAATTACTACAAACGGAATTCTGATTGACAGACATATTGATGTTTTAAAACAGTTTAACGTCAAAAAAATCAACCTGAGTCTGGATACTTTGGTGGCATCCAAATTCAACACCATTACACTTCGCAATCAGTTTGAAAAGGTAATTGATAATTTGCATTTACTCTTGAATAATGATTTTAAGGTAAAAGTTAATGTGGTTTTGATTAAAGGTTTTAATGATAACGAAATTATCGATTTTATAAATCTGACAGAATCTTTGCCTATTTCGATTCGTTTTATCGAATTCATGCCTTTTGCCGGAAATCAGTGGGATAGGAGCAAAATGGTTTCTCAAACGGAAATTTTAAATCAGCTGAAAACTCATTTCTCGGAATCGAATATTGAAAAATTACAAGACGAAAAAAACTTCACTGCCAGAGAATTCAAAATCAAAAATCATTTAGGAAGTTTCGGGATTATTAGTTCGATTACCAATCCGTTTTGTGATGGCTGTAATAGAATCCGCCTTACGGCAAATGGAAAAATCAAGAATTGCCTGTTTTCCAATTCAGAAACGGATTTACTTACGGCTTATAGAAATGGCGAAGCAATAGAAATGATTATCGCTTCTGCAATTAAAAATAAGAAGAAAGTTAGAGCAGGTATGACAACTATTGAAGATGTTGATAATCCTGTTTTAAATCAGGATAATCGTTCTATGATTGCTATTGGGGGGTAGTTTGTTGTTCCAACATATTAGTTAAAGAAAGTTTAAATCAAAAAGCGAAACTATAAAACCCAAATCTTCATTAAAAATGCCTGAATATTATCCCAAAATAGCTGAAAGAAAAACTGATGAACTAATTTTAATTGCAAATTCGTCAACTAAAGTTTGGAAACAAGATGCAATTAATCAAGCCAAATCTGAATTAAAAAAGAGAAATATTACTGAAAAACAACAAGATGATTATTTTGAAAAAATACTCAAAGAAATTAATAATGAGAATGAAAATTTAGAAAGTAAAAGAAAGTTGAACAAACTTGAAAAGTATAATATTTTTGAAATGATTTTTATTGTTGTTGTTTCTCCTTTTATACTTATGAAGCAATGGAGAGTTCTTTACGAATTAAAACAAGAAAATTACATTTTGAAATTTAAACAAAGAATAATCTTGTTGATATTAGGGATGATTATTTGGTTTGGATATTTTTATTATGAATTTACCCAATGGCAAAAAGCAGAATTTAATAAAGAATCAAGGTATTAATTAATTTTGGAAAGAATTTTTCCTTCAAGTCATTTGATGAGATTACTCCTTCGTCGGAATGACAAGTTTGTAGTTTAAATACAAAAAGCACAGTATTACACTGTGCTTTTCGCGTTTTTAGATGTTGTTTATAGATTCGGCCGTTTTAGCAAACGGTCGGGTTTATAGCAACATTTTATTTTTCAAAGTCTACTTTTACTTTGTATTCGTTTGATTTTAATATGTTCTCAATAGAACCAAAAGTAGCAATGGTTTTTTGGTATTCTTTTTCTTTTTTCAATGCAATTTGTCTTAATGCGTTTTGAAAACGACTCACTTCTTTTAAGGTAGTAAGAATTAAACCCGGAACAGGAGTGTTTTTCCCTTCTTTATCTTTGGCAACCATTGTGAAATAAGAAGAGTTACAATGTTTAATCACTCCTGATTGAATGTTTTCGGCTTCTACCCGAATTCCGATAATCATGGAGCTGTTTCCAACATAATTCACACTTGCTTTCATTGTTACCAATTCGCCTACTTCAATTGGTTTCAGAAAGTTTACGGTATCTACAGAAGCTGTTACACAATAATTTCCTGAAAATTTAGAACCACAGGCAAAGGCAATTTGGTCCATTAGGGATAAAATATAGCCACCATGAATTTTCCCACTGAAATTAGTGTGCGAAGGAAGCATTAACTCTGATATAGTTATTTTTGAAGAATCAACAGTTTTATATTCGAGACTCATAAAAGGTGTTTTTTAGGATAATTTTAATTTAAATATCTTGTTTTTCTGTTGTCAAAAGTACAAAATCTGATTTTGGAGCTTCGCATAACGGACAACAATAGTCAGCAGGAAGATCTTCAAACAGAATTCCTTTTTTGATTCCTTGTACCGCATCACCAAATTCAGGGTTATAAATGGTTAAGCATTCTGTACATTGGTAAATATCATGTTCCTGATTTTCTTTTTTAGTTGCAGCCGCAGCCGCATTATTTTCAACTGTTGTGATATTTCCTAATTCATTAAAGTATTTTTTACTCAATTCGATTAAAATACTTGGTAATTCCAGTTTGTCAATATCCTGAGTGTGAACAATGTATTCTCTGGTGTTAGGGTCGAAATGTTTGGCGTACAGCACATTGTAAGTGTCTCTGATTTTAATAGACTCCAAATCCTTTGGTAACCTATTTTTTTCAATTACAATTGAGGTAAAATAATGTCCTTCGCGATTGTAATCGGAAATACCAAAAGTAAGTCCGTAAGTACTGATGTCAAATTGATCTAATGTTCTCACTAAGAACGTTTTTAGATTCAAAGACCAGTCGGTGGCTACAGGCAAATGCCAGTTTAGTTCCAATAAGGAATGGCGTACATTGATTCCTTTTTTTCCAAGGAATTTTTCCCAGTCTAATTTTCGGTCTTTTGGAATTCCTTTAACAATAAAAGATTTCCAGGGAGTAATACATATTTTTCCGATTTTGCAATCAAAACACAAATCACACATTTCCTTTAAAAACTCTAAATCATAAAGGTTGTTTCTCCAATATAGTCCTAGCCAGTATTGATCAATACCCAAACGGTTCATTCCTTCGTAATAAGGAAACGGATAAAAAGGAATATTTAAAGCTTTGTCGATGGTTCGGTTATTAGAATCTATATTTTCGCTAACCAAATTGAAAATCATGTCAATTCCAATAGCTTCTTCGCTAACAATACGTTCTATTTCGTAATAAATTTTAGCAATATCCCAGCTGTAAATCAAAACAGGATACACTTCTATACGCTGCCATTTAGGCAAACGAATGTATAAGTACCAATAATCTTCATGTTCTGAAGCAATAAAATTGATATGTCCGGTAAATAATGGAACTAATTGTTGTTTTGGATCGGTGATATTTACTTTTAAGACAGGTTGTTCTTTGAATTGTTCTAAAATATACAGGAATTTATTACCGGTAAGCCAAGGGGTGTTTCTAAAAATATCAGTAGAAACATAAGAAGAAACAATGTTGTTTCCGCTTTGTTCATTTGGATAAACAATATGTAGTTTTCCATTGTTTTCTGATTCCGAATATTTGAAACCATTAGGGAAAATAATATCTTGTCTGGAACCAAAAGAAATGTTTTTTAGCCCTTGTTCTAAGCTCAGGTTGACAATGTTTCTTAACTCGCCCGGCGAAATAACGCCTCCTTTTACTATTAATCGTGTTAATTCCATGTTCTTTAAAGTTTATGGTTTGTCATTTATTGTTTATAGTTACCGAACACTGAACTACAAACTATAAACTACAAACTTATTTGCATTTAGCTAATATTTCTTTTACTTCGGTTTTGCAACTTCCGCATCCTAAACCGGCTCCGGTTGATTTACATAATTCAGTGAAATTAATGGTTCCGGCTTTGATAGCTTCTTCAAGATTTCCGGTTCCTACCTGACTGCAGGAGCAAACTAATTTGCCCACTACCGGTTTAGCACTGGCATTGCTTCCACGTAGCAATTGATTTCGTTTGTCTGACAATTCGATTTTGCTTTCAATCATGGTTTTGAATTCGGCAAATTCGTTTTTGTCTCCCATCAAAATAGCTCCAACCAGCAAATCATCTTTTACAATACATTTTTTGTAGTAACGTTTTTTCAAATCAGAGAAAACAATTTCTTCGTAACTATCATCATTTTCGGGAATACTTACTTCTCCAATACTACACAGGTTAATATCTTCTAATTTTAAAATATTCATCAGTACAGAACCTTTGTAATAGCTGCTGATATCACCGGCAAAATAGTTGGCTAAAATATCTGCCTGTTCTTCGGCAGCGGAAGTAATCCCGAATAGTTTTCCGTCGAATTCGGCAATTTCTCCAATTGCAAAAACATCCGGATTTGAAGATTGTAAATACTGATTTACTTTTACTCCACGACCACAGGCAATACCTGCTTCTTTGGCAATTTCTATATTCGGAACAGTTCCGATAGCGTAAACAATAGCATTAGCAGTTAGTATTCTACCACTTTTTAGTGCAATTTCCAGTTCGTTCGGATTATCCGATTCGAAAACAGTACTTACCTCATTATCAAAATAAATCTGAATGTCTCTCAATTGTACTTCTTCAGCCAATAATTTACAGGAAATACGATCCAGTTGACGCTCCATTAATCGGGAAGCTCGTTGAATAATCGTAATTTTTACTTTTTTGTGTTTTAAGGCTGCTGCCAATTCCAATCCTAATAAACCTCCGCCTACAATTACCACGTGTTGGTTTTCCGGAGCCAAATTAGTTTGGTCTAAATAGTTTTTCAATCGATCAGCATCTTCTTTTCTACGCATGGTAAAACGTCCCGGTAAATGTAACTGAGCATTTTCAGGAATAAAAGGACGGCTGCCGGTAGCAAGAATCAAACGATCAAAAGTATGTGTTTCACCACGACTGTCGGTAATGGTTTTATTGACAGTGTCAATGTTGTCAATTCCAACAGAAGATTTCAATTTAATGTTAAGTTTGCTTAAGCCATCATCCGTTCGGATTTTTAATAAATTTTCCCAGGATAATTCATTGGTAACATATTCCGGTAAAAGTACGCGGTTGTAAAAAGGATTGGCTTCATTAGAGAAAACTACAATTTCATCGGTAGTATTGAGTTCTCTGTAATTTTGTATAAATCGGAACGAAGCTGCTCCGGCTCCTACAATTGCTATTTTCTGGAATGGTTTTTCGTATTTTTTAACTGCTACTGCTGTATATTTAAAATCGGGTTCTTTAGAAACAGGGTCAACCAAAGTATTGGTGA
Source organism: Flavobacterium glycines (assembly GCF_900100165.1). Taxonomy (GTDB): domain Bacteria; phylum Bacteroidota; class Bacteroidia; order Flavobacteriales; family Flavobacteriaceae; genus Flavobacterium; species Flavobacterium glycines. The sequence goes on along the minus strand of NZ_FNEO01000009.1, from coordinate 46,572 downwards.
GGTTGTTGGTTCTGTTTAAATCGTTTTCCAATTGTTTTCCCCAGTGCATTGGTAAGAATACAACGCCTTCTTTGATTGTATCCGTAATATTTGCTTTTACACGAACTTCTCCGTTTCGGCTACTAATAACTACTACATCTCCGTTTTCGATACCGGTTTTAAAAGCGTCAATTGGATTGATTTCTAGTAAAGGATTCGGAATGTGAGATAATAATCGGGATACTTTTCCTGTTTTTGTCATGGTATGCCATTGGTCTCTGATACGACCAGTGGTTAGGATAAGCGGGAATTTATCATCTGGTTCCACAGAAGTATTTTCAATTGTTGCCGGCAAATTGAAAATTGCTTTTTGTGAAGGAGTGTAGAATTTTCTATCGGTAAAAAGGCGGGGAGTCCCCGGATGTCCATAATCAGAAACCGGCCATTGGAAAGTTCCTTCGTGTTTTAATCGGTTGTAATTGAGATAAGAAACATCAATATTGGTGTTCTTAGTCATTTGGGTGTATTCTTTGTATACTTCTTCAGGTGTATTGAAATTAAAACCTGAGAATCCCATTTTTTTAGCAAATCGGGTAAGGATTTCAAAATCAGGAAGTGCTTCTCCCGGCGCATTAATTCCTTTAGGCAGATACGAAATTCGTCTTTCAGAATTAGTCATCGTACCTTCTTTTTCTAACCATCCGGCCGCCGGAAGTAATAAGTCAGCAAATTTAGCGGTATCCGCATTGTGCGATATTTCCTGAACAACTACAAATTTGGCATTCTTCAAGGCTTTTTCGGCTTGTCTTGAATTAGGTAAACTTACCATTGGGTTGGTACAAATAATCCAAACCGCTTTCATTTTACCTGATTCCAGTGCTTCAAACATTTCGGTTGCCGTTAGTCCGGGTTTCTCTGAAATAGAATCTACTCCCCAAAAATCAGCTACTTCCTGACGGTGTTCAGGATTAGCTAATTCTCTGTGAACGGCTAGTAAATTGGCCATTCCGCCCACTTCCCGCCCACCCATAGCATTAGGTTGTCCTGTCAATGAAAATGGTCCGGAACCCGGTTTGCCTACATGTCCTGTTAGTAGCGAAATGTTAAGAAGTGCAGTGTTTTTATCAACTCCCACAGCACTTTGATTTAATCCCATTGCCCAGAGACTAAGGAAACCTTCGGCTTTACCTATCAAATCGGCAGCTAAATCAATTTCTTTTATTGAAATACCACACAATTGAGTGGCTTTTTCTAAAGATGTAGATAGTACTAATTCTTTATAGGCTTCAAAGTTTTCTGTGTGTGTTTTAACAAAATCAATATCGGCGTATCCTTTTTCGATGATTCTTTTTGCTAAAGCATGATATAAAATGATGTCACTTCCCGGTAAAATTTGTAAATGTAAATCGGCGGATAAAGCAGTATCTGTTTTTCGGGGGTCAATTACAATTACTTTTACTTTAGGGTTTTTCTCCTTATGTTGTTCTAAACGTCTAAACAAAATAGGGTGACACCAGGCTGGATTAGCTCCGGTGATTAAAAAGGTATCGGCTAATTCAATATCGTCATAGGCAATTGGCACAGCATCTTCTCCAAATGTTTTTTTGTATCCTGCCACTGCTGAACTCATACAAAGCCGTGAGTTGGTATCAATGTTGTTGGTTTTTAGAAAACCTTTTACCAGTTTATTTACTAAATAGTATTCTTCTGTCAAACATTGTCCGGATATATAAAAACCTACACTGTCAGGCCCATGTTTTTTTATAATTGAAGAAAATACTGCTGCAGCACGATCTAAGCCTTCGTCCCAGGTCACACGCTCCATTGGGTGTGATTTACTCCAGCGCATTTCAGGAAAAAGTATCCTGTCAGAAGTGTCGTTGGCTACATAATGCAGGTTCATTCCCTTAGAACAAAGCATCCCTCTGTTTACAGGATGATCGATGTCTCCTTTTACCGTAACTCCATTACTGGAATCTTTGCTTACTATGATTCCACATCCTACTCCACAATATGAACACGTAGTTTTGATTTCTGAATTTTGCATTATCATTTGTGTTTTTTAATGGCGAACTCCTTATACAAACTTGAATAGTTCTATTTAAAATGTAAAAGTAAGTATTAATTAAGTATAAATACTTATTTGGTTGATTTATTTTTCAAGTTTGCTGAAAAAATAAGAGAAACCTAAAATAATGCTTTTTATCTTGGTTTTTGTTAAAAAAACAATGATTATTTGAAAATAATAACATTTAAGATAAAGTCATATTTTTGAATTTACCGATGAAAACAGATAACTGATAACATAAATGAACAAAATAGTATTGTTTTATATATTGTTTGAGGTAATTCAGTGTTTTATTTGGTAAATTCTTTTGATGTATTGTTTAAAAATCTTCAGATGCCTTTATTATAATTGGAGTGAATAGTTTTTTGGAATCTTTTAAGCTATAGAGACAGATTTTTTAATTGTTGTTTTTTTAAACGTTATTTAAAGAACTTCAAACTGTACGTAGCGGATTCTTTTTACTATTTATTCTTTATAAATAAACCTATTATTTATTATAGTATATCTCTTCATTTACTATTGAGTTTATTTTATAAAATCGAAGTTTTTGAACTCTCTTTTTTACTATAAATCCCTTTTTTCTTTGGTTAAATTAGTTACTAAGTTTTTTTTACTACGTAGGTACTTTGTTGTAATCTTCCTTTTTATAAGGGTTTGTGTTGTTTTATTGCGTTTTAGCAAGTTTTAAAGAAGTTTTTATACACTGAATAGTTGTAATAAAAAGCTGTTTTGTGCTGGTTTTTAGATGTTATTTACGTAAATATACTTACGTAAATTTGCTTCATACAAAAACATAAAACAATAAATAACATGAAGTTTATAAAATCAAAACAGCAAAATTCAACTTCTTAAATTGAATTTTTAATCAGAAAAAAATCAGGCTTTTAATAAAAATAGAATAATAAGTTTAAATAATTAAAATAAGTAAAATGAAAAAAACGACTCAAAAAATAGCAAAACTTTTTTCGAAATTGATGCTAGCAGGATTGGTGACAATAGTTTCATTAACGTCAATTAAAACTAGTGCACAAGGTGAGCCAGTTAAATTAGGGTTTATTCCACTTACGGATTGTTCTCCAATTGTAATGGCTAAAGAATTAGGTTTGTTTAAAAAATACGGAGTAGAAGTAATTGTAACAAAAGAGTCTTCCTGGGCTAATGTTAGGGATAAAATCTTAACAGGGGAATTAGACGGAGCACACTGTTTGTATTCAATGCCATTTTCGGTTTATACCGGAGTAGGAGGAAAAGCTGGTTCTGAAATGAAAATTGCGATGATGCTTAACTCAAACGGACAGGCTATTACATTATCAAATGATTTTTGTGGAAAAGTAGGTTTTAAAGATATGACTAAAGTTGCTCCGGTAGTAGCAGCTAAGTTGAAAGCAGAGAAAGAAGTAACTTTTGCAATGACTTTCCCAGGAGGTACGCATGATTTATGGCTTCGTAACTGGTTAGCAATTGCGGGTGTAAATCAAAAAACATCTAAAATCATTACTATTCCGCCTCCGCAAATGGTAGCTAATATGAAAGTAGGCAACATGGATGGATTCTGCGTTGGTGAGCCATGGGGAGGAGTTGCAGCAATGCAGGGAGTTGGATTTACACAAATTGCTACTCAAGACATCTGGAAAGATCATCCTGAAAAAGCGTTGGTTGTAAATAAAGATTTTAGTGCAAAAAGAAGGGAAGATCTTAAAAAAGTGATGAAAGCTATTTTGGAAGCCTGTAAATGGTTAGATGTTCCTGCAAATCGTAAAAAGACAGCTGATATCATTGGTAAAGCACCTTATGTAAACGCTAATAATGATGTTATTCAGGATAGATTGAACGGTGAATACAACTTGGGTTGTAAACTGGGACAAAAAATTTACAAAGGAGACCAAATGGTTTTTCATAAAGGTGGAATGGTAAACTTTCCTCGTAAATCTTATGCAATTTGGGCAATGGCACAGTTTGTTAGATTCGGATATTTGAAAGAAGCTCCAAATTACAAAGCAATTGCAGATAAATTAATTCTACAGGATTTATATAAAGAAGTGGCTGCAAGTATGAAAGTAAAAGTGCCTGCTGATGATATGAAACCATTTTCACTAACAATTGATAAAACGGTTTTTAACCCTGCAAATCCTGCTGCTTATCTTAAAGTAGTAAGAAAATAAAAAGAACAATATATAATCCCTCCTGAAAGGGAGGGATATTAAAAATTTACCCTAGATTAAACAAAAACAATTAAAACAAAACATTACAAAAGTTAAACTAAAACAGATTGAATCATGGCAGAAAGAGAAACATTAACAATTGATGCTCTTGAGGAGGTTAAAGTTGCTTCAGTAGCGACTTCTCAAAGTGAAGAAAGTAAAAACGAGAAATTAAGTTTATTAACTGAAAAACTCGTAGCAAAATCAAAATCAGTTTTTTTGGCAGTATTAGGATTGGTGATATTTGGAGGAATATGGGAATTAGTAAGTAGTCTAACCGAAGGCGCTTTACCAACACCTATAGCGACATTGACGGTTTTATATGAAATGCTTAGCGACCCTTTTTATGATTATGGTCCTAACGATAAAGGAATCGGATTGCAATTGATTAACTCTATCAAAACCGTATTATTAGGTTTCTTTTTAGGTTCATTAGTAGCTATTCCAATGGGAATTTTGATGGGAGCAAGTACAATTTGCAAACAAATTTTTTATCCTATCGTACAACTTTTAAAACCGGTTTCACCATTAGCTTGGTTTCCAATAGGTTTAGTTGTATTCAAAGACACAGGATTAGCAACCATTTTTATTGTGTTTATTACCTCATTATGGTCAACATTAATTAATACTTCTTTTGGTATAGCATCTTTACCACAGGATCATAAAAATGTAGCCAAAGCATTTGGATTTTCTAAGATGAGATACCTGACTAAAATTTTAATTCCTTTTAGTTTACCTCATATCATTACAGGTTTACGCTTAAGTATTAGTGTAGCCTGGTTGGTAATCGTAGCGGGTGAAATGTTGTCAGGAGGAGCCGGAATTGGATTTTTTGTATGGGACAGCTGGAATGCGTTAAGTCTTGAAAAAGTAATATCAGCAATTATTATCATTGGTGTAGTGGGATTACTTTTTGACAAATTATTCACTTACATAGAAAACAAAGTAGCTTATAAAGCATAGGGAAAGATGCTAAGTTAGTAAGGTTCTGAGTTGCTAAGTTTTAGTAATTCAATAACTCAGTAACCCCAATAACTTAGACACTTAGAATCTCAGAAACTTGAAACTTAAAAAAAACTATCATGAGTTATTTAGAAATAAAAGATTTGGAAATTTCATTTCCAACACCAAAAGGGAAATATACAGCCGTAAGAGATATTAATTTATCAATTAAAAAAGGCGAAATCATATCAATTATTGGACATTCTGGTTGTGGTAAATCTACAATTTTAAATGCAATTGCAGGGATGTTAACACCATCAGCCGGTTCAGTAGTATTAAACAATCAAAACATTAAAGGACCAGGCCCGGATAGAGGAATTGTTTTTCAAAACTACTCTCTTTTACCTTGGTTAACAGTGTATCAAAACATTTATCAGGTAGTCGATTCAGTAATGACAGGTACTGCTTCAGAAAAAAATGAAATCGTTGAAAAAAACCTAAAAATGGTTAATTTATTCGAGCATAAAGACAAATTACCTGGACAGCTTTCAGGGGGAATGAAACAAAGGGTGGCTATTGCCCGTGCTTTTGCCATCAATCCGGGAGTTTTGTTAATGGATGAGCCTTTTGGAGCATTAGATGCTTTGACTAAAGGTTCGATGCAATTAGAAGTATTAAAATTATGGAATTTGGATAATCGTGAAAAAACAATTGTAATGATTACGCACGATATCGAAGAAGCTTTATTCTTATCGGATAGAATCATCGTTTTAAATAATGGTCCGTCTTCAACGATAAAAGAAATTGTGGAAGTGCATTTGCCAAGACCAAGAAATAAAATCGAAATTGTAAAAATGCCGGAGTACATTGATTTAAGAGATAAATTGTTACACTTGTTAACCGATCATTTTTCTATCGAAGATATGGGAATGGTTTATAAAGGATGATACAAATCAAGGGCTGAAAAATTAAGTTTTAAAACAGTAAGTTTTGGTATTAGAAACTTAATTTTTTAGCCTTTATTACTATAAATCAGTTTTTTTAGAGGCACAAAGAAGTGTTTCTGTCAGAAGGAAATTATAAAAATGGGAATCAATTTTAAAATAAACAAGGCACAACTTTATGGAGCAGCCGGGGCGGCAATTGTTTTTTGTGTTGATCTTTCCCTTCCGCTGGGTGTTGTTATTGGAGTTTTGTATATGTTTAATTTTTTATTAATCAGTAGAGAAACAAAAAAGACCATTATCACTTTTGCCATTGTTGTTTCATTTTTGATTTTTTTAAAATTGGCTATTTTTTATACGCCACAAACAAATTGGATGGTAATTGCTAATCGTTGCATATCAATTTTTGCAGTAATTGTAAATGCATGGCTGGTTATACAACGAAGAAATCTTTACGAAAAAAATAAACTAAGAAAGAGAAAGGCAGGGGAGAAAATCCTTTATGAAAAAAATCAGCTTAAAACTTTTATCGAATATACACCCGTTGCCATTGCTATGCTGGATATGGATATGCGATATATTTCAGTCAGCAAGGTTTGGAAAACCACATATAAGTTAGAAGAACAGGATGTTATTGGAAAAAGCCATGATGAATTATTTCCCGAAATTACCCATGGTTATTGGAAAGCCAATTATAAGCGATGCCTTGCAGGAGAAATAATAAAAAATGATGAAGATTCTTTCATTCGTCCGGATGGAAATGTCGAATGGATGAAATGGGAAATCAGACCCTGGTATGAAGATAAAGAAAGAATTGGCGGTCTGGTTATGTTTACGGAGATAATCACCGAACAAAAAGAAGTTAAGGAGGAATTAATCCGAGCGGAACAAGCTGCTATTGCAAAAGCTAATTTTCTTTCGACGATGAGTCATGAAATCCGTACTCCTATGAATGCAGTGCTTGGTTTTACAACGATTTTGCTTCAAAATGCAAGAAAAGACCAAATTGAGCATTTAAAAATGATTAAATATTCAGGTGATAATCTGCTGGTCTTAATAAACGATATTTTAGATTTCAGTAAAATTGAAGCCGGCAAAATTGACTTTGAAAAAGTAGATTTTAATATTAAAGAGTTAATATATAATATTAAAGGTGCTCTAATTGAAAAAGCCAGAAAAAAAGGGATTTTATTAAAGGTAAGCTTAGATGATAAACTTCCGGAAATGGTTATGGGAGATCCGGTTCGGTTGGGGCAAATTTTGACTAATCTTGCCAGTAATGCTGTTAAATTTACCGAGACAGGTAAAGTTGTTATCAGTGCAACAGTAGTTTCTCAAAGCTATGAATGTAATAGTATGGATATCGTTTTTGAGGTTAAAGATACCGGTATAGGTATTGCCAAAGAGAAACAGGAATTAATTTTTGAATCTTTCACACAGGCTAGTTCAGAGACCAGCCGAAAATATGGAGGTACAGGATTAGGACTGGCAATATCGAAACGGTTAATAGAACTTCAGGGAAGCAGTATACATTTGGATAGTAAGCCAGGAAAAGGAAGTCGTTTTTCTTTTCATTTAAATATGGATTTCAGTGCCTCTTATTCCGTTATTCCTGATTATGTTGATGTTAATGAACCTAAGCTGCTAAATGTTCAGGAAAATGCACTCAAAGGATTACGCATACTGATAGTTGATGATAATAAGATTAATGTGCTATTGGTCAAACAGTTTTTCAAATTATGGAATATTGAAAGTGATAAGGCCGAAAACGGATTAATTGCCTTGGAAAAAGTCAAACAAACAAATTATGATTTGGTTTTGATGGATTTGCAAATGCCAGTAATGGATGGTTATGAAGCAACACGGGAAATTAGAAAATTAAAAGGAAAATACCGGGAACTTCCTATTATAGCCCTTACTGCTTCGGCGGTAGGCGATGTGAAAGCAGAAGTATTAAAATCAGGAATGAATGATTATATCAGTAAGCCATTTAATCCGGAGACCCTTTTTAATAAAATTGATTTTTATACGAAGAAGTCTTATCTGTTCAATACTAATAAAAGTTTGAAAAAAACAGGATAAAAATTTGATATTGAAGGCATAAAAATAAAATTACAAGAGTTTTAGTTTAGTTTAATTTGTTTTGTTTGTTTTTAAATCCCTGTCGTAGTCTTGCGATAGGGATTTTTAGGTGTTTTTTAAATTTAGTTTCGAATAATAACTTTAAATTAATTACTTAATGAGTAGCACAATTTTTGATTTCGTAGGAGGTACATCAGGAGAATGGGAAGTACTAAAAATGACAACTCTTAAAGGGGATTCGCTGTCCGAAATTACTCATATTGATAAAATTTCAAGTTCGCTTGTTAGAGGAAATGAGGGGATTTGGACTTTAAAAGGTATTATTAGTAACCTTAGATATACAGAGAAAGCCGAAAAAGAAAAACTGATAGCTATTCAGGAAGATTTAGGAAGACCATCAGCAAGTCGGGCAGCATTTATTCCTTTGCGAAAATCGGATGAATGGTGGAATCTCGCTCAGGATGAAAGAAGAAAAATCATGGAGGAGTCCTCTAAGCACACCCAAACCGGATTAAAATATTTGCCGGCCATCGCTCGAAAATTATTTCACAGTCGTGACATAGGTGAAGCTTTTGATTTTTTAACCTGGTTTGAATATGCCCCTTCAGACGAAGAAGCTTTCGAAGAATTATTATATGCTTTGCGAAAAACAGAAGAATGGACTTATGTGGACAGAGAAGTAGATATGAGGTTGTTAAAGGGGTAGGTTTATTCGAGAAATTTTTTTGAATTTGGGAAGTGTTTAAAAAAAAAAAAATGTTTACCCCTCCTTAATAATCTCTCTTACTGCCTGCTCATAATTTCGAATGCTTTTGGCTTTTTTAATTTTCTTATGAACTTTATGCGGATTTGAAAAGATAACCGAAAAATACTCCCATAAATGGTGCATTTTCAATAAAATATGTGTTGCTCCCGATAAGGATTCGCTGTAACCGGCGTATAAGGTGTCGTGAAAATCGCTGAATAATTCCATTTTATTGGATGGATATTCCGAGCTGTTGTTTTTAATCATGCCCGGTAAAAACGGATCAGCAATTAAACCACGACCAATCATCCAATGGTCTATGGTCGGGAAACGTTCCTGTATTTTATGGAACTGAGAAACCGAAGTGATATCGCCATTGTAATATAACTTTAATTTAGTGTTGTCTACGCATTGTTGGAAGCCGTCTAAGTTCACTCCTCCGTTGTATAATTGTTTGCCAATGCGGGCATGAATTGCTACGTTTTTGATTGGATATTGTTCTAAAAGTGGTAAAACATTCAGAATTTCGTCGGCATTGTCATAGCCTAAACGCATTTTCATTGAAACAAGAATATCTGATTCTGAATGTACCCTTTTAAGTATATCATCAATTTTTTGGGTTTGACAAATTAATCCCGAACCCATTCCTGATTTGGTTACCATCGGATAAGGACAGCCTAAATTCCAATTGAGTTCCTTATAACCTAATTCCTGAACGTATTTAGAAACAAATAAAAATTCGTCGGCATCATTAGTAATCACCTGCGGAATGACTTCCAAACCTGTATTGTTTTCAGGAAGTAAATCTCGTTGGTAAGAAGATTTAATAACTAATTTTCCGTTTAAACGAATGTAAGGCGAATAAAAAGTGTCGATTCCTCCAAAGTATTTGTTTTGGGCATTTCTAAAACGAAAATCAGTAAATCCCTGAAGAGGAGAGGAAAGAAGTGTGTAGTTCATGAAAATTATAATTGTGCAAATATACTCAATGTAATTAGAACTTTATAAAACAAAAAAAGACTTTCGAATGAAAGCCTTTTTGATTTTTTTTGAAACATATAAGTCATATAAGTTTTTGACTATTGTTCGAATTTAAGAGCATATAAGAAATGTTTAGAATATTACACTTTCCCCAAAACATACAGCTGTTCCATAGTAGGTGCTATACTTCCTCCGGCAGGTTCAAGGGTAATTCCAAATGCCTGTGCATCGAGTGTAGCTTGTACCGTAAAGAAGTGTTGTTCATTGTCTTTAAAGTTTTCCAATAATCCAATGCTGCTAGGAGTTAAAGGGTTTAATGTAATAGACCAGACTTGGTATACCATCCCTTTAGGTGGTTCTGGTAATCCCGAAGCATCAACATAGACTTTTTGAGTTTCTTTGTTCCAATATATTTTTGCCGAACATTCCGGGGCTACAGTTTGACCGGTAAGAGTAACTACAGTATTTTTTTCATCTTTAATTATTGCCAAATTATTTTCAATAGCTGCTTTTTTAAGTGCTAATTCTTCGCGTTCTTTTTCAATTTTGGTCTTTTCAATAGTAGCGTTTGCTACAGCAGTTTGGGTTTGTTCCAATTGAGTGTACAGAAAGCCAATACCGGCCAACAATACAACAGCAGCTGCCCAGCCTATAACAGCTGCCCAATTTTTCTTAGGCTTCATTGGGATTACTTCAGCTGCTTTTAGATTTAGTTTTTCTTTTATTTGAGCGTAATTTTCTGCTGACTGAAATGGTGAAAAACTGGAAGATAACGCTAAAATTGATTTTTCAATTGCTATAATTTCGGCATTTATTTCAGGATATTTTTTGGCCATTGCGGCTACTTCTTCGCTTTCGGCTTCTGATAATGAGCCGTAAACATAAAGTTCTAAGATACCTGATTCTATATATTCTTTCGTTTCCATTGTACTATACTTTCAAATAGTTTCTTAAATCATTAATACAGTTTCTGTTGTGCGTTTTTACGGTTCCTAATGGAATTTCCAACTCATCCGCAGCTTCCTGTTGAGTATAACCTTTAAAAAACAATAAGTCTATTATTTGGATACATTTTGGCTTCAATCTTTTGATAAATTCCTCCATTCCTATTCCATCTACTTTGTTTACAAGTTTATTACTGTCTTCTAATAGATTTACGAAATTATCTGTAGAAAGGTTTTTTTGACTGTTGTTAAAGTTTTTAGAACGTAATCGGTCAATGGAAGTGTTACGGGCTATGTTTAGAATCCAAGTGTAAAAACGTCCTTTGTTTTCGTTATAACTGTCTAAGTTTTTCCATATTTTAACAAAAACTTCTTGTAGCACATCTTCAGCTTCTTCGGTATTTTTGATAAGAGTACTAATCACAGCGAATAAACTTTTGGCATACATATCATAAAGATGCGTAAAGGCTTTTTCGTCCTTTCTATAGATTAAAATTAATAATTCGTCCTGACTCATCGTTTTTATGTTTTTGCATTACAAACTTAGGTAAACTTATTTAGAATAGTATTGGTTTTATTAAAATAGAGGAATAAAAATCTTATTTTTATTTTAGTTAATTTTAAAATTAAACATTTTGATTAGATACAGGATGCTACTTATAAGTAGTCATTTTATATTTGGCGTTTGAAGATTATTTAACAGTCACCCCAATTTATATAAAGTTTTATGAAACCGCTTTTAACAGCATTTATCTTTCTCATTAGTTTTTATTCTTTTTCTCAAACGCAAAAAGCGGTTGTTCTTGACGAATACGGAAACGCTGTTACCAATGCTTTTATTTACAATCCAACTTCGGAGATGCACTCTCATACAGATGAATCAGGGGCTTTTGTAATTGAGAAAACCAATATTGGTGATGTATTAAGGATTACTGCTTTAGGTTTTAAAATTAAAAATCATACTGTTGTTGAAGGGGAGAATAAGATCGTATTAGCTGATGGTGTTTTGAAATTAAATGATGTGGTCATTCAGCACAAACTTTCGGCGATGAACCTGATTTCGAAAATAGATTTACAAACTTCGCCTGTTAATACATCTCAGGAAATTTTGCAAAAAGTACCCGGATTGTTTATTGGTCAGCATGCTGGCGGAGGTAAGAGCGAACAAATGTTTTTAAGAGGTTTTGATATTGATCATGGGACCGATGTTGCTATTTCAGTCGATGGAATGCCGGTGAATATGGTTTCGCATGCGCATGGTCAGGGTTATGCCGATTTGCATTTTGTCATCCCGGAAACAGTAGACAAAATTGATTATGGCAAAGGAACGTATTATGCCAATAAAGGTGATTTTGCAACAGCGGGATATGTAGGTTTTCAAACTAAAGAAAAACTGGATAATAGTAGTATTAGTGTTGAAGCAGGGCAGTTTAATATGAAACGTACTGTGGGTTTGTTTAATCTTTTGAATAATGAAAAAAATCAAAGAGCTTATATTGCTACAGAGTATTTTTTGACTGATGGCCCTTTTGAATCGCCTCAAAATTTTAATCGGTTTAATTTACAAGGGAAATACACTTATCTCTTAGGATTGAATAGTAAATTTTCGATTTCGGCATCGCATTTTTCGAGTAAGTGGGATGCTTCCGGGCAAATTCCACAGCGATTAACAGATAATGGCACTATTTCCAGATTTGGTGCAGTTGATGATACCGAGGGAGGAAACACTTCCAGAAGTAATATTATTGCATCTTTGGTGAAACCAATAGATAAAAATACCTTCGTAAAAGTCAATACTTTTTTAAGTAAATATGCTTTAGAACTGTATTCGAATTTTACGTTTTTCTTAAATGATCCGGTAAATGGAGACCAAATCAGGCAAAAAGAAAGCAGGATGCTTTATGGAATGAATGCTGAAATCAATAAAAAAATTAAAAATAACGTTTGGGATATCAATTACCAATTAGGACTTGGTTTTAGAGCCGATGCTACAAAAGACAGTGAATTGTCGCATACTTTGAATCGAAAAACAACACTGGAGCGTATTAAATTAGGAGATATCGATGAAAGCAACCAATATGCTTATTTGAATTCAGAATTTGTTTTCGGGAAATGGATGATTAATCCAGGCTTGCGTTTCGACTATTTTAAATTTAATTATCAGGATAAATTAAGCGATACCTATGCGAATCAATCAGAAAGCGAAGTGAAATTGTCTCCAAAATTGAATTTTATTTATTCTCACAATAACAATTTGCAGCTTTTTTTAAAATCAGGAATGGGCTTTCATTCGAATGATACCCGCGTTGTGGTTGAAAATAACGGATATAAAACGTTGCCAACAGCTGTTGGGACTGATATTGGGACAATTTGGAAACCATCACACAATTTAATCATCAACTCGGCTTTGTGGTACATGTATCTGCAACAGGAATTTGTGTATTCCGGCGATGGAGGAACTATTGAGCCAAGTGGAAGAACTAAAAGAATGGGAGCCGATTTTGGAATACGTTATCATTTAAATGAGATTTTGTATATCTATTCGGATGCCAATTATACTTTTGCCAGAAGTATCGACGAACCTAAAGGACAGGATTATGTTCCGTTATCGCCTGATTTTACTACAGCAGGAGGGATAAGTTTTCAGAACTGGCACCGTTTTTCAGGTGGAATACGTTATCGTTATTTAAAGAGTCGTCCGGCAAACGAAGATAATTCTATTGTGGCCGAAGGCTATTTTGTGACCGATATGAATTTGAATTACGATTTTAAAAATGTTAGTTTTGGTTTTACCATTCAAAATTTATTCAATACCGAATGGAACGAAACCCAGTTTGCAACCGAATCAAGATTAAAAAATGAAGCAAATCCTGTTGATGAAATTCATTTTACTCCGGGAACACCTTTTAATTTAAAAGCTAAAATCACCTATCGATTCTAAAAAGGTACAGTTTTTGTTAACTTTTCGACTGTAAAAAAGAATTGATTTGATTAATTTTATCCAAAAAGAAACCTATGAAAAAAATTGTATTTAGCCTTTGTACTGCCTTATTGTTTTTAAGCGGAAATATTGAGGCACAAAGTAAAAAGACAGATAAAGTAAAAAAAGAAAAAGCAGTGGATACCCAAAGTATTTATCAGTTTAAAGTCGAAGATTTATCAGGAGAAACTTTTGATTTTTCGAAACTAAAAGGCAAAAAAGTATTGATTGTCAACACGGCTTCAAAATGTGGGTATACGCCACAGTACGAGCAACTGGAAGCGATTTATAAAGAATATAAAGACAAAGGTTTTACAATTGTAGGTTTTCCGGCAAACAATTTTAACGGACAAGAACCGGGAACCAATAAAGAGATTGAGACTTTCTGTAAATTAAATTACGGAGTAACTTTTCCAATGATGGCTAAAATCTCAGTAAAAGGTGCTGATATGAGTCCGATTTATCAGTTTTTAACTCAAAAAGACAAAAACGGAGTGAAAGATTCTGAAGTAAAATGGAATTTTCAAAAATACCTGATTGACGAAAAAGGACATTTAGTAGAAGTGTATTTTTCTAAAACTAAACCGGATGCTCCGGAAATTGTAAACTGGATTAAACAATAAGTTGTATTTATATATAGTTTTAGCAAAAGCGATTTTTAATTGAATTTAGAAATCGCTTTTTTTATTTTTCTTTAGTTTTTACTATTGAGAAAATACTATGTTTACTTATGAGCTTCTTGATAAAATAATTTTAACCACATAAGTCATATAAGCTTTGAGCTTAAAACTTATATGACTTATGTGGTTTTAAAAAAATCTGTTTTCTAAATTCTCTTATCTTTATAATGCTTGATAAGTATAAAAAATCAGTTTGAAATAAAGAAAAAAGCACTGCAACTTTGTATCTTTGATTTTTTTGAAATAATAACAATGATTTACCCCAAAATACCTTTAGCGCAAAGCATTCTTCAGATTTGTTTAGCCAAAGGAATCGTCGATATCGTCATTTCTCCAGGTTCCAGAAATGCACCATTAACCATAGGTTTTGCCTCTAATCCTGATTTTAACTGCTATAGTATTGCTGATGAGCGCTGTGCCGCATTTTTTGCTATGGGAATTGCCCAGCAAATCAAGCGTCCCGTAGCAGTTTTATGTACTTCAGGTTCGGCATTATTGAATTATTATCCCGCCATTGCTGAAGCTTTTTACAGTCAGATTCCATTGATTGTTATTTCGGCAGACAGACCGCAAAGTAAGATTGATATTGGCGATGGTCAAACCATCCGTCAGGAAAATGTTTTTGCAAATCATTCGCTTTACAATGCTAATTTGACCGAAGAAGCGTCCAAAGAAAACGATTGTAAAATCAACGAAGCCATAGATGTAGCGTTTTATAAAAAAGGACCGGTACATATTAATGCCCCTTTTGAAGAGCCTTTGTATGAAACAGTTTCAGAACTTTCTGTTGATGTGATGGTGCATCATTTTGCAAGTTTGAACCCGCTAACTCCTTTGGAAGATTTGACTAGTTTTGTTGAAATTTGGAATCAATCGACTAAGAAATTGGTTTTGGCAGGAGTAAACAATCCTAATTCTGTTTCGAATGCAACTATTGAAACTTTAGCTAATGATGAATCGGTGGTAGTGATGACTGAAACCACTTCGAATTTATATCATCCTGATTTTATTTCGAATATTGATACTATCATTACACCGTTTGATAATGGTGATTTTGAAGATTTCTGCCCGGAAATCTTAGTTACTTTTGGTGGAATGATTGTGTCTAAACGCATCAAAGCCTTTTTACGTAAGTACAAACCAAAACAGCATTGGCATATTGATTCTTTACGAGCCTATGATACTTTTGGGGTTTTGACAAAACATTTCGAAGTTAATCCGAATACTTTTTTTGAAAGCTTTTTGCCTTTAACTACAGCTGTAAAAAGTGATTATTTCGAAAAAAACAAGCGTATTCAATTGCTTCGAAAAGAGAAACAAGAGCTTTATTTAGCTAAAATACCTTTTTCTGATTTTGCGGTTTTTAATACAGTAATTAAAAGTTTACCTAAAAACAGCCAATTGCAAATTAGCAACAGTGCAGCCATTCGTTATGCGCAATTAATAGCTATTGATTCTTCTGTTGAGGTTTATTGCAATCGTGGAACGAGCGGAATTGACGGCAGTACTTCTACGGCTATTGGAGCAGCATTGGCAAGTAAAAAACCAACGGTTTTTATTACCGGAGATGTGAGTTTTTTATACGATAGCAATGCCTTGTGGAATAATTACATTCCCAAGAATTTCAAAATTATTATCATTAATAACGGAGGTGGAGGTATTTTCAGGATTTTGCCGGGTCATGAAGAGAATGCTGTTTTTAATACTTTTTTCGAAACTTCGCATGGTTTAACAGCTGAGCATCTGGCTAAAATGTATGGTTTGGAATACATAACAGCTGCAGATGAAAACAGTTTAAAAAGTGGTTTGAAGCAATTGTATGCACAAAACACAAAGGCAGCCATTTTAGAAGTATTTACACCCACAACAGAAAACGATGTTATTTTAAAGCAATTTTTCAAAGAGCTGGTTTAAAAATATAGTACTTCCTGACTGAAATGTGGTATTGTACCGCTAATTTTAGTCAGATGAAATCGGGAATCGTGGAATTTTAATTTCTACATGATTCCCATTTTTTTTATATGTGGTTTTTCTAAAATTACGTTTTGAACTTGATTTTAAAACTTTTCTTAATAATTAACATATATTTTGTAATAAATGGCTTGATAATTGTTGGCTAAAATAATTGTTTAGAGAAGGTTGAATTTAAATTACAATTGTATATTTTTTAGAAAATTCAATTTCTCTTTAATCTTTTTTTGTTGAATACTTAAATTTAGCTAAATGATTGAAGTCTCTTTTTGTTACAAAAAGCCATTCTGGTTTTTGCTTTTGGGATTGTTTTTTACTTTTTTTTGGGCTCCTGCCCAAGAACAAAAATCCATGCCCGATATCGAAAAAATCTACCTGCACACAGATAGAAACGTCTATTTTACAGGAGAAGATTTATGGTATAAGGCTTATGTGGTAAGGGCTTCTAATAATTTGCTTTTTGATTTAAGTGGTATTTTATATGTCGAATTGATTTCCTCAAATTCAGATATAATTATTCGAAATAAGACCAGTTTAGAGATGGGATTAGGGCATGGCGATTTTCAGTTGCAGGATTCACTTGATGTTAAACCCGGGAAATACCAATTAAGAGCCTATACTAACTGGAATAGGAATTTCGGTGATGATTTTGTTTTTAAAAAAGATATTGAAATCATTGATCTTTTCGAATCTCATGATAAATCACAATCAGTTCAAAATAATGTAACAGAATCTAAATCCCTAAAAAAGAGAAATTTTACCAATAATCCATATAAAATCGCTTTTTTCCCTGAAAGTGGTTCATTATTAGAAAATGTAGCTAGTGTGATTGGTTTCAAAGCCGTTGATTTAAACGGAAAACCAATTGCAATAACAGGCACAATTTACGATTCCGACAATGAATTAGTCAGTACTTTTGAAAGTGTGCATGACGGCATGGGAAAAACGCAATTGCTACCCATTGAAGGCAAAAGTTATTATGCAAAAATCAAAACCAAAAACGGATTTGAGTTCCAGCAGGATTTGCCAAAAGCTTCACAAAGTGGATATGCCCTAAGTTATCGCAATTTTAAGGGGAGAAACATTGTAACGATTAATACAAATCAGCAAACTTTAGTCCAAAATCCAAATGCAACTTTGATTGTAATTTGTAAATCCAGAGGAGTTTCCTATTTAGAAACCACACAAACCTTAACTGAAACCAGTCTTTCTTTTGAATTGCCAAAAGATAAAATTCCCGATGGCATTAGCCAAATTACTTTGTTTGATAATGTAAACAAACCGCAAAGTGAACGCTTAGTTTATTTTGAGAAAGAACCCGATTTAGAAGTTCAATTTTCCATTGATAAAACGAGCTATCAACCAGAAGAAAAAGTAACGTTGAATGTTTCTTCAAAATCAAAATCGGGAGAAGGAAAATCTGCCAGTTTTTCTTTGAGTGTAACCGATACAAATGGAGTAGAAGAGGATAATTATGATTCTAATATTTGTTCGTATTTCTTAATGGAATCCGATATTAGGGGAAAAGTCTATCATCCTGCATATTATTTTGACTCCAATAATCTAAAACGATTAGAACATTTAGACAATTTATTATTAACTCAGGGCTGGCGTGATTTTGTTTGGAAAATTTCGCCAAAAATTGATGATAAAAACAGTTATAAAGCAGAAAAAGGAATTACTATTTCCGGCAGAGTGAAACAACTTTTTGCTGACAAACCATTGGTAAATAATAATGTAACTTTGGCTTTAATGGGAGAAAAAAATAATGGGATTTTCAGTGCGGTGACCGATTCGATTGGACGTTTCCAATTTGAAAAACTGATGTTTTCAGGAAAGACAAATATGCAGTTGAACGCTAGAAATGAAAAAGGAAAGTTTGCAGGAGAAATTGTATTGGATCCCATTGAACAAGCTCGATTGCCAATTTTTTTTAAAAACGAATCAATTAATTTTACTGAAACAACGCAGATAGCGATCGAAAATGTGTTTAAAAAATATACTGGTTTAAATCTTAAACCTGAAGGTGTTTTGAGCGAAGTTGCCATAGTTGGCAAGGAAAATAGAGTACAGCCTTTTGATTTTTGGGTTGGAGCTCGAGGTTTTACATATAATCGAGGTGCAGATACAGATTCATATCTCAATATTTTTGATCTTCTTTCTAAAAAAATTCCAGATGTCACCCCCTTTAAGAATTTTGTTAGATTTTTAAATTATAAGGAACCTCCACTTTTTACATTGGATGGTCAGATAGTTCTTTTGAATGAAATTTCTAATATTTCACTTTCAGATATTGGGAGTATATGGGCCACCGCAGATATTAAGGGAGTAAAGTGGTATGGTGAAGAATCACCATATGGTCTTATTGCAATTTGGACCAAATCGTTTTCTGGAAATCAACCTTCCAAAAATCAATTTAGTTCTATTAGCAAAAGAATGGAAGGATTTTACGCAGCCAGAGTTTTTTATTCGTTAGATCCTGAAAAACTCAATCCAGAGTTGGATAAAAATACAGTCGTAAGAAATACGATTTATTGGAATCCTTATGTACATCCTGATAAAACTGGAAATATGAGTATGAATTACTTTAATAGTAGTGTTGAAACTAAAGTAAAAGTAGCCTTAGAAGGTATTACAGGCAGTGGAATTCCTGTGGTACGAAATACTTATTATTCTATTAAGAAATAACAACTTTGAATTTGTTTATTAAGATAAAATAAATTTATAACAAATGAAAACAACAAAAGTGTATTTTAAGGTTTTTATGTTACTTATAAATATGGTTTCCTATTCTCAATACAGAGAAATTTTAGTGTTAGACAGTACTACGAAATTACCCATTGAAACCGTAAATATTTATTATCCGGAAATTCAGGAAGGTACTTTTACAAATGCAGATGGAAAAGCAAACATAAGAATTTGGGATAATGATTTAAAAATTTCGCACATTGCTTATCAGGAAAGGATTATCAATGCGAAAAATTTACAAACTTCAAATATTGTTTATTTAATTCCAAAATTAATTAATCTCGATGAAGTTGTTGTAGGTTCTTTTAATCTAAATAAAGCATTACTTTTTGTACTTAAAAATTATGAAAATTTGTATGAGAATAAGGCTTTTGAAAAAGAATGTAATTTTAAAGAAACACTTTCAATAGACAATAAATTGAAAAGATTGATATTGACTAAGGTGAATTGGTGGAGTAAAAGTTATAAAATCAAACATTTAAGTGATTTAAAAATGCGTTTAGGTGCCATCGATTATAATATCAATAATCCGATGGATGTTTTTACGGATATTCCGAAAGAAAATATCCCTTCGAATAGCGGATTTATAAATACAAAAAATCTAATTAGTTCTATTTACCTGAATAGCTTTCTGGTTAATTTTATAAAATATAATCCAGATCTTGAGGCTGTTGTAGAAAATTCTACTGAAAATGAATTGATTGTTTCTTTTACGTCTGATTGGAAAAGAACTTATAGTTATTCCTATAGAAGTAAGGGGAAAATTATTTTTGATAAAAAGACCAAAGCTATCATTTCATTTATTTATGAAGTGGAAAATAAAAATAGAATCACTAAGAATTTTACTGTCAGAGGTCATAAAGAGTTTTCGTATGAAACTATTAATTCTGTTTCAAAACTAAATTTTAGAAAAAACACGAGTAATCAATGGGCTTTAAACTCTTTTGAAGTTAGTGCCGATTTTAATATTACATATAATGACAGTATTCATCAGGGAAATTTGAAAAACAATTTATTTGTTTTAAAAAATACTCAAATAGAAAAAGTTAAGAATGTGGGGCTGATTAATTTATCAAAACCTATTTATCAAAATTTGCCCAAAGATAATATTACAACTGCAAATTCAATATTGTTATCCAAAGAAGAAAATGATTTTATAGAAGGGAAATAGTTTTTGTTTAATTTTAAAAAAAACATTCAAATGCCTGACGTTTTTATTTCCAAAAAAACACATATTTTATTTCAACTTTTAGTATTGTTAATGATAACAGTATTTTCAAAAGCTCAAGAATCAAAAAGTATTTTGGATATCGAAAAAATCTACCTGCACACAGATAGAAACGTCTATTTTACAGGAGAAGATTTGTGGTACAAGGCGTATGTGGTTCGGGCTTCTAATAATTTGCTTTTTGATCTAAGTGGTATTTTATATGTCGAATTGATTTCACCCGATGCAAAAATCATTGCCCGAAACAAAACTCAATTAGCAATGGGTTTAGGTCATGGCGATTTTCAATTGCAGGATTCTCTTGGAATAAAACCAGGAACTTATCAATTAAGAGCTTACACCAACTGGAATCGGAATTTCGGGGATGATTTTGTTTTCAAAAAAGATATCGAAGTTATTGATGTTTTTGAATCGCATGATAAATTAAAAACATCACAAAAGATTCCTTTAGAAACTAAAATTTCTGAAAAAGTAGTAACTAAGCAAAATACATTTCGAGTTGATTTCTTTCCGGAAGGCGGCTCGCTTATAGAAAATGTAGCTAGTGTGATTGGTTTCAAAGCCGTTGATTTAAACGGAAAACCAATAGATATTAAAGGCGAAATTTACGATTCCGACAATGAATTAGTTTCCACTTTCGAAAGTGTGCATGATGGTATGGGAAAATTGCAAATTTTACCAATTGAAGGCAAAAGTTATTATGCGAAAATCAAAACCAAAAACGGATTTGAGTTCCAGCAGGATTTGCCAAAAGCTTCACAAAGTGGATAT
>NZ_FNEO01000009.1:0-25008 GCF_900100165.1 Flavobacterium glycines | reverse complement strand
GTTTCTTCAAAATCAAAATCGGGAGAAGGAAAATCTGCCAGTTTTTCTTTGAGTGTAACCGATACAAATGGAGTAGAAGAGGATAATTATGATTCAAATATTTGTTCGTATTTCTTAATGGAATCGGATATTCGAGGGAAAGTCTATCGCCCTGCTTATTATTTTGACAAAATTAATACGAAACGATTGGAACATTTAGACAATTTACTGTTAACTCAGGGCTGGCGTGATTTTGTTTGGAAATCCATACCAAAAACTGATGAGAAAAACAGTTATAAAATAGAAAAAGGAATAACCGTTTCAGGAAGAGTTAAACAACTTTTTGCAGATAAGCCGTTAGTAAATAATAATTTGACTTTGGCTTTAATGAGTAAAAAAAATCATGGAATTTTTAATACGGTGACTGATTCTATTGGCCGTTTTAAATTTGAAAATTTGGAATTTTCAGGGAAAGCAAAGATGTATTTGAATACCAGAGACGAAAAAGGAAAGTTTAGAGGGGAAATGCTTTTGGATTCCATTGAATGTTCACCGATGGATATTTCGCTGAAAAAAGAGCCTATTTTTTTATCAGAACCAAGTAATGCATTATCAGAAAATGTGTTGAAAAAATTCTCAGCATTTGAAGTAAAACCGGAGAATGTGTTGAAGGAAGTTACAGTGACAAATACAATAAAAAAGAAATATGATATAGTTGCTAACCACGGGAATTACGGATTAGCTGATATTACTTTTGAGGCTGATGAAAATACCCATATGTTTAGTACAATTTTTGAATTGTTGGAGCAAAAATTCCCAAGTTTTTTTAGAGGACCTGATCCTCTTTATATTATTGATGGATATGTAGTTCCTGAAGATCAAAAGTTTATGGTGGAGGCAGTTTTACCTATGGATGTTGTAAAAATTGATGCAGTTGGAAAAGTACAAGCAACTTTGTTTTTTGGAGGAGATGATAAAACGCCTGGAAAGGCTCATGGACGTAATGGGATAATAGCTATTTATACCAAACCCAATAAAGGGAATAGAATAAAAGAAGTTGTTCAATCTGTTAAAAAGGAGCTTGAAGGTTATTATAACGCACGTGTTTTTTATTCTCCTAATCCCGAAAATCCTAATCCGGATTTAGATAAAAAAGTAGGCGTACGCAATACCATTTATTGGAATCCTTATATTCATCCAGATAAATCAGGAAGTGCAACTGTAGATTTTTATAATAGCAAAGTGGAAACCAAAATAAAGTTGGCTCTTGAAGGTATTACTGCTAGTGGAATTCCGGTTGTAAAAACTAGTTTTTATAGTGTTAAAAAATAAATAGTTTATAGTATATTTTTTTTGAAATACAGGACAGTACAGGTTAGTTATTTGATGGGGAGTGTTTATTTTAGTAAAATTTTCCTACGCTGTTTTTTAGATAAAATAGTGTTTAATTTTTTTAAATATTTTGGTAACTAGATTATCAATAGAAATTTGTTTAATATATATCTGTTTTTTTATGATGAAAACTATTCTAGTCAATAAGACTTGTTATTTTGTTTGTTTGTTTTATTTGCTGGTATCATTTGGTTTTGTGCAAGCGCAGGAACAAAAAAAAATTTCGGATATTGAAAAAATATACCTGCATACTGATAGAACTCGGTATTTTATTGGTGATGATCTTTGGTATAAAGCATATGATGTAAGAGCTACTAATAATTTGTTATTTGATAACAGTAATCTTTTATATGTAGAATTAGTTGCACCTGATTCTAAAATAATTGCTCGTAACAAAACCAATATTGAAATGGGCTTGGGGTATGGTGACTTTCAATTAGCAGATTCACTTGGAGTAAAACCGGGAGTTTATCAGTTAAGGGCTTATACTAATTGGGATCGAAATTTTGGTGAGGATTTTGTTTTTAAAAAGGAAATAGAAATTTTGGATGCTTTTGAGATGCATACCAAACCCAATAAAGTTTTACCTCCAATTTTGGATCCTAAAACCAGAAAACCTATTGTGCCAAAAACAACTTTAACAGTTAATAAAAAAGAAATTTTTGTGGATTTTTTTCCAGAAGGTGGTTCTCTTTTAGATAATGTAGCAAGTATAGTTGGTTTTAAAGCTGTAGATAGTAAAGGAAATCCAATAGAAGTTACGGGGGAAATTTACGATACAGATAATCAAGTAGTGACTTCTTTTCAAAGTGTGCATGATGGAATGGGGAAACTTCAGATGTTGCCTTTAGAAGGAAAAAATTATTATGCTAAAGGAAAAACCACCACAGGAATTGAATTTAAAAAAGATTTACCACAAGCTACTAAATTAGGATATTTAATAGGTTATCGGGCATTTAAGGGCAGAAATATCGTAACAATTAGTACCAATGAAGCTACTCTGGCTCAAAATGTTAATGCAGCACTTACAGTTGTGTGTAAAACAAGAGGAGTTTCTTATCTGGAAAGTGTATTAAATTTGACTGCTACTACTTTGTCTTTTGAATTACCCAAAGATAAATCGCCTGAAGGAATTAGCCAAATTACTTTATTTGATAGTAATAACAGACCTCAAAGTGAACGTTTAGTTTATCTTGAAAAAGAACAGGATTTAGACGTTCAGTTGATTGCTGATAAAACTACTTATCAGCCAAACGAAAAAACGACTATCAATATAAGTTCAAAATCAAAAGACGGAAATGTAAAATCAGCAAGCTATTCTATGAGCGTAACTGATATGGATGGAATTTTGGAAGATAAAGAATATGGTTCAACTATTAGTTCGTATTTCTTAATGGAATCTGATATTAAAGGAAAAGTTTTTCGACCGGCCTATTATTTTGATAATACAAATCCAAAGCGTTTAGAACATTTGGATAATTTATTATTAACTCAAGGCTGGCGTGATTTTGTCTGGAAAAGTTTGCCAAATCCTAAAGATAATTTTAAAGTAGAAAAAGGGATTACCATTTCAGGTAGAGTAAAACAAGTTTTTGCAGATAAGCCATTAGAAAACGGTTATATTTCATTGGCATTGTTAAATAAGAAAAGAAGAAACTTTTTTAGTTTAAAACCAGATGCAACAACAGGAAACTTTAAGTTTGAGAATATGATGTTTTCCGGAAAAACCAATATGTTTTTAAATTCAGTTAATGAAAAAGGAAAATTTAGAGGAGAAATTGTTTTGGATACCATAGAACAGGAACCATTGGGAGTAAACTACAAAGATGAGGTAAGTAATTGGTCGGAAACATCACGTTTAGTGGCCGAAAATGTTTTTAGAAAATATGCAGCATTTGGGGTTAAACCTGAAAATATATTGAATGCAGTGACAATTGTTGGTAAAAAGAAAACTTCATCAAGATCTTTTTTTGGTTTGCCTGAAAACAGTTATGTGGCTGATGAAGATACTAAAACATTTACCAATATATATGAATTAATTGCTCAAAAAATTCCGGGAGTAATGTTAGATGGTGATTCCATACGTTTTCTACGTAATAATGCATCTCCTATGTATGTGCTAAATGGTTTCGAAGTAACCAAAGGTGAAATAGATGTTATTCAGCCTATGGATGTTGAGAAGATTGATGTAATCAGAGGAACACAGGCAACCATGTTTTTTGGAGAATCTGCAGAGAGTGGATTCATTGCAATTTATACAAAACCGAATACAGGTAACAGAAGTAAGGAAAAAACCTATGCTATCCAAAAGGAAATTGATGGTTATTATATTTCACGTACTTTTTATTCACCTACACCGGAACAGGTTCAGTTGGATTTAGATAATAAATTATCAGTTAGAAATACACTGTATTGGAATCCTTATGTTCATCCTGATAAAATGGGTCTTGCTAATGTGAGTTATTACAATACTAAAGTAGAAACTAAAGTAAAAGTGGCTCTTGAAGGGATGACAGCTTCAGGAATTCCAGTAGTTAAAACAGCATATTATACTATAAAAAAATAAGAGAATTTAAAATAGTATTTTGCCATTTATTAATAAAGAAACAACATTTTGCGTTTAGATATAACAATTGATGTTGCTGAAAAACTCCTCGACAAAATTTAAATAGAATTTGTCCAGGAGTTTTTTTATTCAGCATAGTACAGGACAATTTTCTGTTATTTAGCTTTTATTTTAGCCTTTTAAACTTTTATTGATTTCCTCAAATTATGATAAAGAATAATTCTGTTCAATTAAAAAGCCAATTTATATGGATTGGAATACTGTTTTTGTGTTCAACCATAAATACATTGGCACAAAATCAAAATATTAAAAACGATATTTTTTGGGTTACCAAAGACGGACAGCCTGTTTATAGTCAGGGAGGAGGGATTTTTAAGTTTAAAGATAATGACGGAATTGAAAAATACTATTGGTATGGTGTGCACTATGAGGAAGCTGAAAAATATAGAAAAGAGCCTGTGAAAAAATACGATCATTGTACTTTTAAATCGGTGACTTGTTATAGTTCGACTGATTTGGTCAACTGGACTTCAGAAGGTGATGTTTTTACTGATGCAGCAGCATTTCCTGATGGAAAGAGAACCTGGGTAGGACGTTTGGGGGTGGCTTTTGTAAAAGAAATCAATAAATATGCACTATTTGTTCAACATGGAAATCAGGTGTTGGTAGCGTTAGCCGATTCTCCTACGGGGAATTTTGTTTGGCATCAAAAAATAAATATGGAGCCATGGATTGGTACAACCAATACCGGTGATCAGACTGTTTTTACCGATGATAACGGAAAATCTTATTTGATTTATTCCTATGGCAAAGGGCGTAATAAAATCTATGTTTCTGAAATAGGGGTTAAAGATGGCAAAGTAACTATTTTAGATTGTACCAAAGTTTTTCAAGGGGAAAGCCGTGAGGGAAATTGCATGTTTAAATACAAAAATAAGTACTACATGGCGGCTTCTAATATTTATGGCT
Organism: Flavobacterium glycines; assembly: GCF_900100165.1. Lineage (GTDB taxonomy): Bacteria > Bacteroidota > Bacteroidia > Flavobacteriales > Flavobacteriaceae > Flavobacterium > Flavobacterium glycines. Next base: position 20,102 of record NZ_FNEO01000009.1, on the reverse strand, counting down.
GGGACGCTTCTTTTGCCTATTATTTGGTTTCGGATGATATTAGAGGGCCATTTTTGCCAACAAACAATATGCAGATTATGGATGGAGCTGACGAAGATTATGCTCATGTAACCCAAACGGGATTTTTTTATACGATAAAAAGAAATGGTAAAGAAACTGTTTTGTATTGCGGAGATCGTTGGGCTGATTTTGCAGGGAATGGATTGGGTTATAATCAATGGGTACCGCTTTCTTTTAATGGGAGTAAGCCTTATTTTAATTCCTTAAGTTCCTGGAATCTGGACGAAAAAACAGGGAATTGGAGTGTAGCGGCAGATAATAATTATGTGAAAAACGGTAGTTTTGAGGCCGACAGAAATAAAATCCCGAGTAGTTTTAAGCCGATTCAGGAGCAATTACTGGGTTGGAAAACGACAGTAATTAAAGGAAATCCGATTAAGGTAAAAAGTGAGGATTCGCCACAATTGAATTATTTTAATACTGAGGAAGACCGAAAAGAAGTTATAGGTGAAAAAAGTTTGAATATCACGGATAAAGTTGATTTTGCAAGAGAAATTTCTCAACAAATCAATTCTTCTCGATATGTTGTTTTAGAAGATGGGGTATATATTTTAACAGCCAGAGTTAAAAACAGCAAAGGTTTTAGCGAATTGAAAATGTTTGCCAAAAGTGGCGGTGCCGATTATAAAATTACTATTGAAGATGAAAATCCTTCCTGGAAAAGTATTTGTATAAATGATTTTTTGATTAAAAATGGAAAAGTCACAATTGGCTTTTTTGCTGATGGAACTGCTAATGCATTTTGTCTAATAGATGATGTGACTTTGGTAAAGAAATAAAGAAGGAACACAGATGACACGGATTTGAGAAATTACCACAGATTCTTGTGAATCATAAGCTTTGTGCCCTTTACGAAAAACTTAGTGTTCTTTGTGGTTAAATTATTTACCTTTGCGGCTTAGAAAAAAGAAGAAAATGCTTAAAATAGGAAAATACAATAACTTAAAGATATTACGTGATACCAAAGTAGGATTGTTTTTAGGAGATCCCGAAAAAGATCCTGAAGGAATTCACGATGTCCTTTTGCCTAATAAATATGTCCCTAACGAATTTGAAATAGGCGAAGAACTGATTGTTTTTGTTTATTTAGATCATGAACAACGTCCTGTGGCTACTACTTTGGAGCCTTATATTTTATTGAATGAATTTGCACTTTTGCGTGTTAATTACATCAATCAGGTGGGGGCTTTCATGGATTGGGGAATGGAAAAAGATATTTTGGTTCCGTTTAAAGAGCAAGCCCGACCAATGGAAAAAGGAAAGCGCTATTTAGTTTATCTTTATATGGATCCAAAAACCAACCGATTAGTTGCTTCAAGTAAGACCAATCAGTTTCTTAATAACGAAACGCTTACGGTTGAAAAAGGTGAAGAAGTAGATTTAATTGTTTCTCATATTACCGAAATAGGAATTAATGTTATCATCAATGAAAAACACAAAGGACTTTTGTATAAAGATGAGGTTTATGATGATAGTATTCGTACCGGTGACAGAATGCGTGGATTTATAAAAAACATTCGACCTGATCACAAAATAGATGTTACTTTACAAAAACAGGGTTACGAAGGAATTGAACCAAATGCCGATAAGATTTTAAATGAATTAAGAGCCAGTCGCGGTTTTTTAAGACTAAATGATAATTCTCATCCCGAAGATATTAAAACGGTACTTAAGATGAGTAAGAAGACTTTTAAGAAAGCCATTGGTGCTTTGTACAAAGAAAAACTGATTGAAATTAAGGAGGACGGAATTTATCTCGTAAAAGAATAAAAAAAAAGAAAGACTAATCCTTATGGTTAGTCTTTCTATTTTTATAAGCTTTCTTATTTTTGGATAACTTATAAGCTGTTAAACAATTGGAAACTGTATTTTCAGTTTCACGTTAACTGTTTCTTTTCTTTATCTTTTTTTACTCTAAATGCTACTTGGAATTTCATTTTGCATCAAAAGCCTTTGGTATTAATAGTTTTTTTGGATTTTACGTATTCATTTTATGAATGAAAGTTTTGTATAGTAATCCAAATGGTTGTCCGTAGGTGCTACTTTGAATAAATTCGTATAAAATTTAGTGTTTCCCTCTTGGGCTCTTTCCTTCCGTTTTTGATTAAATTTAGTAACGTACAAAAAAGAGTGATAAAGCTTGTTGTTTGTTTCAATATTCTTTTTTTAAGTTAATAAATCAGTGAGAAACTCCATCGTTAGCTTGCATTGTAAATATTTCCACCAATTCCAGAACTAACTACACCTAAAATTAATAAAAAAAGCGTTTCGCAATTTTAAAAAAAACATTTATTTCCTAAAATTTAACATTTTCAAAGGATTAACGAGATAAGGATTACCGTATAAATAAATTTGCGTCCAGATATAAAAATGAGTAATTGAAATTGTTCCATTAACTGTTGAAAATTACTTTTTTACCGAATGTATGTTTTCTGATTTGGCAACAATTTCTTTTATAATATCGTCTAATTCATTACTGGAAATAATTATATTTTCCATTAGAAAAGTTTTTTCCTCTTCAGTATTGTCATTTTCTTTCAAAAGGTTGCAAATTGCCATTATGCGTGATAGCGGAGTTCTTACTACATGCGATTGAATCCAGGTGATTTCTTTTAAAACCTCATTCTGTTTTTCTATTTTTTTAGTGTGCCTGATATTGTTTTTAAAACTTTCGTCAAGGCCGTTAAATAATTTTGGAACCAAAGAACAAATTAGAAAACTTAGAAATATCAGATTGGCAAAAACAGCAAAAAGTTCGCTGGATTTAAAATCGATACGTTGTGTAGGAGTTAAATTCAGGTAATAAGCTGAGATATAAAAAACAGAAATATAAAAGTTGATAAGAGCAGGAGTGTACTGGTTTTTGAAAGTGTAAATAAATGTTGATAGAAAACAGGCTGCGAGTAAATAAAGAGTGCTATTTAGTCCGACAAAATAAATAAGGGAAAAGCTTAGAAAATAAACGGTTCCAATAAAAAGCAATTTGCGTTGCTTTATTTTGATTCCTTTTTTGAGCCCTATAAAAAGAGCAGCTATAACCGATAGTAAATCAATCCAAATCATAATGGGTAATTTGGATTCAAATGCCCAAAATAATGATGGAATCAGGGCAATTATACTCAACGGAATGATATATATGATGGTGTTTGAAAACATATCATCGCGCCAATACTTTAAATCTTTATTTTCTTCGGAAGAAACCAAGATGTTTTGTCTGATTCTTGAAGTGTATTTATTCCATATTTCCATAATCAAAGAGTGTTTTTGTATGTTAGGAATTATTGTAAATATAAGAAAATTAAGTAATAAATAGTTGTTTTAAGTTCTTAATTTGTTAGGCTAATACTTTTCTCAATGAGTTTTGTCTCTGCGTTAGCAATTCTTTTTTAGAGTTAAATAAAGGATAGGATAGATAAAGTGTAAAAAATGATTTATTTTTACGCTAAAATAATTTAAACCCATTAAAATGGATTGGATCACAGTCAAAGAATACGAAGATATCACTTATAAAAAATGCAATGGTGTTGCCAGAATAGCGTTCAACAGACCTAATGTTAGAAATGCTTTTAGACCTAAAACAACTTCCGAACTTTTAGATGCTTTTCATGATGCGCAGGAAGATACTTCAATTGGAGTAGTCTTGCTTTCTGCTGAAGGACCTAGTACTAAAGACGGAGTTTGGTCTTTTTGCAGTGGTGGCGATCAAAAAGCTCGCGGACATCAGGGATATGTAGGAGAAGATGGCTACCACCGATTGAATATTTTAGATGTACAGCGATTGATTCGTTTTATGCCAAAAGCAGTTATTGCTGTGGTACCGGGTTGGGCTGTTGGTGGAGGACATAGTTTGCATGTGGTTTGCGATATGACTTTAGCAAGTAAAGAACATGCTATTTTTAAACAAACCGATGCCGATGTAACCAGTTTTGACGGCGGTTATGGTTCGGCATATTTAGCTAAAATGGTGGGACAGAAAAAAGCCCGTGAAATTTTCTTTTTAGGACGTAATTATTCGGCTCAGGAAGCGTTTGAAATGGGAATGGTAAATGCTGTAGTTCCGCATGATGAATTAGAAGCTACTGCTTACGAATGGGCACAGGAAATTTTAGCTAAGTCACCTACATCCATCAAAATGTTGAAATTTGCCATGAACCTTACCGATGATGGTATGGTGGGGCAACAGGTTTTTGCAGGTGAAGCAACAAGATTAGCTTATATGACCGAAGAAGCTAAAGAAGGAAGAAATGCTTTCCTTGAAAAAAGAAAGCCTAATTTCGAAAAGAAATGGTTGCCATAATGAATTGTAGATTTCTGATTTTAGATTTTAGATTTGATCTTGAAAAATCTAAAAAAAAACAGAAAGGAATCTAAAATCTACACTTTAAAATCAAAAATAATAAATAATGAAACACTGGATTGAAGCCGCAAGATTGCGCACCTTACCTTTGTCTGTATCGGGAATTATAGTGGGAAGTATGTATGCCTTAGCGCATCCTACCGATGAAATATTAACACCTACAGAAGTTTTTAACTGGAGACTTTTTGGCTTTGCGATACTAACTACATTGGGTTTGCAAATCCTTTCCAATTTTGCCAACGATTATGGTGACGGAATAAAAGGAACCGATAACGAAGACCGAATAGGTCCTAAACGGGCTATTCAGAGTGGTGTGATTTCTCCTGCTGCTATGAAACGGGCTATTATCATTACTTCTTTTTTGACCTTGCTTTCGGCAATAGCATTAATTTATTATGCTTTTGGCTATGCGCATTTGTTTTATTCTGTTTTCTATTTGGTTTTAGGAATTTTAGCTATTCTTTCGGCTATTCGTTATACCGTTGGAAATACCGCTTATGGTTACCGTGGCTATGGTGATTTGTTTGTCTTTGTGTTTTTTGGATTGGTGAGCACTTTAGGAGTAAACTTTTTATATTCAAAACAGTTGGACTTCGAATTGATTTTACCGGCTATGGCCATTGGTTTTTTAAGCGTAGGTGTTTTGAATTTAAACAATATGCGTGATGAAGAATCAGATAAGAAGGTTGGTAAAAACACCATTGTGGTAAAAATTGGCGGAGCAAAGGCTAAAAAATACCATTACTTTTTAATTATTGGTGCAATGGTTTTGACTTTGGCATTCACAATTATAAGCGAATTTCAATTTGATCAATACCTGTTTCTGTTGACTTATATCCCTTTAACTAAACATTTAATCAGGGTTTGTAAAAATCAGGAACCTAAAGCATTAGATCCGGAGTTGAAAAAGTTAGCCTTAAGTACTTTTGCACTTGCAGTTTTGTTGTCTTTGTGCATGATTTACTTTTTTTCAGATATCATTGTTAATGTTTTTTTAGGCGGAAGATAAAATTTGGAAAAAAGAAAAAAGAAAAAAGAAAAAAGAGGATAGTTTCAGGTTGGCTACTCCCAACTTCGAACTTCAAGCTTCCAACTCACTAAAAAAAATAAAATATGGAAATAACCTATTACGGACACGCTGCTTTAGGGATTAAAGTAGGTGGAAAACACATTATTGTAGATCCTTTTATTTCAGGAAATCCTTTAGCAGCACATATCAATATCGAAGATTTAAAAGCCGATTATATTTTGCTGACTCATGCTCATGGCGATCATGTTTTGGATGTGGAAGCAATTGCCAAACGTACTAACGCTGTAATTGTATCGAATGCTGAGATTGCAGGATATTATGCTGCCAAAGGTTTCGAAGCACATCCTATGAATCACGGTGGAAGCTGGAATTTTGACTTTGGGAAAGTGAAATATGTAAACGCCATTCATTCGAGTTCGTTTCCTGATGGGACTTACGGAGGGAATCCGGGTGGTTTTGTTATCGAAGGCGAACATAAAAACATCTATATCGCCGGTGATACGGCTTTGACAATGGATATGAAATTGATTCCAATGCGTACCAAGCTCGATTTAGCCATTTTTCCAATAGGTGATAATTTTACGATGGATGTTGAAGATGCTATTTTGGCTTCTGATTTTGTAGAATGCGATAAGATTCTGGGCTATCACTACGATACTTTTGGTTACATCAAAATCGATCATAAAGAAGCTATTCAAAAATTCTTCGACAAAGGAAAAGACCTGATGCTACTTGAAATAGGAGATAGTATCGAATTGTAAAATTTTTAGAAGCTATTCCGATAGCTATCGGGACTATCAGGGCTAATTAGATTCAGTTAATAAGAACTACTTCGTGAAAAAAATAATTTTAGGGCTATTTGTTAGCTTTTTATATCAGTCTGCATTTGCTCAAAAAACAGGTTATTGGGACAAAGAAAGAGCGACCTATAAAGAAATTTCTGTTTCTGCCAGAGACAGAATCATTGTTGAAACCGATGATTTTCCGGCAGGAACCACCGAATTGATTTACAGAATCACGCTATTGGACGATAACCAGCAAATGGCGAGCAGTCTGGTTTCGGTTTTAAAATCCATTCCTGATCCAACAGGAATTAGTCAGGGTTCAGCGGGAGCTGTTTTTTTAGCATCAAAAATTTCGGGAGATGACAAATGCAAATACGCTATTTTTTCGAAAAAAGAATTAACTGCTGATTATATTTCTAATGGAGGAACGGCCGATGCCTGTCTGGTTCAAAATACGCCTTTAAGCAAAGATGCTAAGCGACTTTCTATCGATAAATCGGCTTGTATTAAATCGAATTCTGGCAAATTGTATTTTGGTTTCGAAAGTTCCAATTGGATTATGAAACAAAAAATTGTCCTTGAAGTGGTGCCTTGGGTTGATGCTAAATTAAGCAGAGGTTGGACTTTAGAAAACAGAAAATTCATTATCAGTCAGTGTAAAACTTCGGCATTAGCCAGAAAAATGGCAAATTCAGACGATTTTTGCGTTTGTATTGGTGATAAAATCCAAAAAGAATACACTTTTAAGGAATTTCAAAAATTATTGCCTATGGAGCAGTCTAAGGTATATAAGGATTTTGGTGCGAGTTGTTTTGAAGAAACCGGAATTGCTAAAACTGTTTTTAATGATTTGCGTGCAAAAGCTTCTGCTAATATTAAGAAAGGTGATTATGGCTCAGCAATAAAAAATTATAATGAGATTGTCAATCAAAGAAAAGCAACGGCTTTAGATTACAGTAATTTGGGCTATTCTTATCTTTTAACAAAACAATACGGAAAAGCAATTAAATCGCTGAAAGAAGGCGAAAAAATCGATGATAGCGAGTTGTTTGTCAAATTAAATTTAGCGCATGCTTATTTGCTGAATGGCGAATATTCAAAAGCTAAAACGATTTATAAAGAATACCAAAATCAAAATGTAACCGATAATTTGAGTTGGACTCAAAAAATCAAAGACGATTATCAGGCTTTCGCAAAAGTAGGAATTCAAAACAATGATTTTGAAAGGGTTTTGAAGTTATTAGAAAAATAATTTACCAGGAAGGCTTGAAATAATAAAAACCATTAAGAAATTCAGTTTTATTAAGGTTTTGGTTTAATTTGCTTAATATCTTAATGGCTTAAGGACTGATTTGTTTTCATAATAGTAATAGGTAATAATATCATGAATAAATTGCGTTTGTCTGGTTTTTTTATTCTTCTAATTGGGATAATTTTAAATATCAAAATGTATATCTGTAATGAATGGCCAACTTATATCTTTTTTGGATTGTGTCTTTTTGGAATTCTATTAATTGGATTATCTTATTTGAATAAATCAAAATTATAATTTGAGTATAGTCTAATTATAAAAAAAAATTAGCGAACCTTTGCGAAAAACTTAGCGCTCTTTGCGGTAAAAAAAACATGAAAGCAACCTATCATAAATACATTCTTAATTTCAAAGGTCCCTCAGGAACTTCCCGTGGCGTGATGACCGAGAAAGAAACTTGGTTTTTGGTTTTAGAAGAAAACGGAAAAAAGGGAATAGGAGAGTGCGGAATTTTAAGAGGTTTGAGCGCTGATGACCGACCGGATTATGAAGCAAAATTACAATGGACTTGCGCTAATATTTATTTAGGTAAAGATGTACTTTGGGAAGCCTTAATGGAGTTTCCTTCGATACAGTTTGGAGTCGAAATGGCTTTTCAGTCCATGGCAAGTGAAACACCCTTTTTACTCTTTCCTTCTGAGTTTACCGAAGGTGAAAAATCAATCGAAATTAACGGTTTGATTTGGATGGGTGAAGCAGCTTTTATGAAGCAGCAAATTGAAGAAAAATTAGCTCAGGGATTCCGTTGTGTCAAACTGAAAATTGGCGCCATAGATTTCGAAAAAGAACTGGAATTGTTGCGTTATATTCGAGAATATTTTACCCCTGAACAGGTTGAAATCAGGGTAGATGCTAATGGAGCTTTTGCTTTGAATGAAGCTTTAGGTAAATTAAATCAATTAGATGAATTTGAATTACATAGTATTGAACAACCTATTCAAAAAAATAATACTGACAGGATGGCAGAGTTGTGTAAAACAACTCCTTTTCCTATTGCTTTAGACGAAGAGCTGATAGGTGTTTTTACATTAGATGAAAAAGAACAATTATTGCAAAAAATAAAGCCTCAATACATTATTTTAAAGCCTAGTTTTGTAGGTGGTTTTAGAGGAACACAAGAGTGGATTACACTTGCCGAAAAGTATCAAATTGGTTGGTGGATTACTTCGGCTCTAGAGTCTAATATTGGCTTAAATGCTATTGCGCAATGGACCTATTTACAACAGAATTCAATGCCTCAGGGACTGGGGACAGGAGCGCTTTATACTAATAATTTTGACTGTCCTCTAGAAGTTTCTCAGGGACAATTGTGGTATAAAAAAGAGTTGGATTGGAGTTTCGATTTTCAAAAATTAATGATTCTTTAAAGAGGTTTTTTTGGATTGATTTCATTATTCAATAGTTGAAAACTTTAGATAAGCCGAAGGTTGAGATTATTAAAAACGTCAGTTTGGGTGTTTTTTTGTGTGATGCAATGAAAGAAATATCCCAATACATAGTAATCAATTCTTTTTTATGTAATAAAAATTTTATAACAAAATTAAAAATAGTAAAAACGTTTGATTTTGAGGTAAATAAGTGTTTATTTTGTGTTTAGCTATTTGTGAAGTTAACTTTGCAATAGAATTTAAATACCACCATAATCTTTTTATGTCTTTATTACAAATTAGCGAAGAAACAGATGTTCTGTTTGATAATTTAAATCTTACTGAGGAACTTCAAAAAAGTATTTTATTTGCTTTGGAAATTAGTGAAGTTTCGTTTGCATGTATTTCAATTTTAAATTCCTCAAAAAAATTCTTAAAAAATAATACAGGAGTTGATTTTGATTTGTTTTCTGAATTTATATCACAATGGAATTCTCATGTAGTTCAAAATAGAGCATCATATTTTGTTTCGGATAATTTGTTAAATTCTGAATCAACACAAATTTCACTACAATTTTATGCCGGATTTCCTATAGTATATGATCATAAACTAATAGGTGTATTTTGTTTGGCCGATTTTAAGAATAAAAATCTTTCTGATTCACAATTAAAAGTTTTGAATTATGTTTTGAGTCAAATTGAAAGCTTTTTAGGATTACAAAATCAGATTTATCAAAAAGAAAAACAATTTGGATTATTTGTTGAAAATTCAAAAGAAATCCTTTACGAATTGGATAAAGAAGGTAAAATTACTTTTGCTTCCAAAAATTGGGTTGATCTTTTGGGGTATGAGGCAGAGGAGGTTTTGGGTACATCTAATGCTTCTTTAATCCATCCTGATGACTTAGAAATGTGTTTGGAGTATCTTATTCATTCAGTGGGAGATACAAAATCAGAGAAGGATCTTGTGTTTAGAATCAGGCACAAAGAAGGACATTATGTTTGGCATGCTTCGAATTTAATATCATCTGAAAAGGATGGAGAAGTTATATTTATTGGGAATTGTAGAGATGTTACCGAACATATACAAACCCAGCAAAAACTGGAAAAACAGAAAGATTTTTATGAGAAAATTTTAGAGCGTATTCCAACGGATTTAGCTGTTTTTGATGAGAATCATAAATATATCTATTTAAACCCCTTAGCAATAAAGAATGACGAACTTAGAAATTTTATCATAGGAAAAGATGATTTTGAATATGCCAATCATACAGGAAGAACTTACGAATTCGCTGAAGACAGACGAGGTAAATTTATCAAATCATTAGAATCCAAGACTTTGATTCAATGGGAAGAATCAATGCGTCATCCTAATGGAACTATTAGTGTTTATAATCGTAAATTTAATCCTGTTTTTAAAGAGGACGGATCATTTGATATGATGGTAGGTTTCGGTGTGGATATTACTGAAATTAAACGTTTTCAGGATGAGATTATAAAAAACAGACAGTTAATCAATAGTATAATACAAAATGTTGCAGTAGGTATTTTGGTTCAGGGTCCACAGTCTGAAATATTAGAAAATAATAAAGCAGCCTGTGAAATGTTAGGTCTGACCGAGGATCAATTATTGGGTAAAACTTCGTTCGATGAACATTGGAAAGTAATTCATCTTGACGGTACAGAATTTAAATCAGAAGATCATCCTGTTCCTCAGGCTATTCAAACATTAAAACCTATTAATAATGTGGTGATGGGAGTTCATCGTCCGACTAAAAATGACTTAGTTTGGTTGTTAGTCGATGCCATCCCCGTATTTGATAATGATGGCTCATTGCTATATGTAGTTTGTTCTTTTAATGATATTACTGCCAGGAAAAAGGCTGAAGATGATTTAATGATAAGTAACGAACGTTTTTCTTTTTCTAATAAGGCTAGCTTTGATGCTATTTGGGACTGGGATTTAATTTCGGATAAAATTTTTGTTGGAGAAGGTTTTACTTCGCTTTTTGGATATCAATTTGAGAACAACTTTATGGATGCTGAGGTTTGTGAGAATTTTGTACATCCTGAAGACAGGAACGCTACTTTTGAAAGTTTTGATGAAGCTATTGCTAATCAAAAAGGAATGTGGGCTTATGAATATCGTTATTTAAAAGCAGATGGGACTTATGCACATGTAAACGATAAAGCAATTATAATTCGCGATAAAAAAGGTCAGGCAATCCGTGTTATTGGAGCAATGAAAGATATCACGAAAGAAAAAGAACTGACAAATAAATTAAAGGAAAGTGAACAAATATTTAAAAGTGCTTTTAAAAATTCTGCTGCCGGAATGGCTTTAGTAAATGTGGATGGATTTTATACAGAAGTTAATGAAAGACTTTGTGAGATGTTTGGATATACACCTGAGGAGATGAAGTTATTTAGATTTCAGGATATTACTTATGTAAAAGATCTTAAAATTGATTTGGATTTTAAAGACAAATTGGACTCCGGAGAAATATCACATTTTAGTTCAGAGAAACGATTTGTTCATAAAAACGGTTCGCTTGTTTGGACTCATATGTCGGTATCAATTGAGCAAAATAATAAAATTCCTTTTTATATTGTACAGTTAATTGATATAACTGAAAGGAAAAAAATTGAAAGACACAATCAATTATTGCTAACTGAAAATAACAGAAATAAAGCCATCCAGTTAAAAGAGGCTAAAAATATGTATCGTTTTTTAGCAGATAATACTGCTGATTTAGTTTGTGTGCATGGTTTAGATACAACATTTCAGTATGTATCACCATCTTCAACTAAACTTATAGGATATACACCGGAAGAATTGGTAGGAACCTCGCCTTTAGATTATGCTTTTCCGGAAGAAATACAATATTTAATGAGTAGTTTGACTGATTTTATAGATGAAAAAGTCGATGACAGTACTACAGCGCGATTTAAAACTAAAAGCGGTGAATATATTTGGCTAGAAACCAAAGCAAATTTGATTAGACAAAGAGGTGTAGTTGTTGGTTTTCAAACAAGTTCAAGGGATATTACAGAGCGTAAAAAAGCAGAAATGGTTTTAGAAAAAGCTTTAAATCAGGAAAGGGAATTAAATGAATTACGAACTAATTTAGTTTCAACCATTTCTCATGAATTCCGAACTCCGATGACCACCATTCGTACCAGTGCAGAGCTTATAGGAATGTATCTGGAAAATCAAAAAATAGAAAAAGCACCTCTTTTACAAAAAAGAGTTTCTATTATTACTGAAGAAATAGACCGCATTGTTGACTTGATGGAAGCGGTATTGACCATTTCAAAAGAAGATTCAGGTAAAACCAATTTTAATCCTGAATTATTTGATTTAAAAGATCTTTGTTGTAATCTAATTGAAATAAATTACGATAATCAGAATAGCAAACAAAAGATTGTGTTTGATTTTGATGATGAGCGTTTTATGGTGTATGCTGATGTTAAGCTCATGGAATATTCTATTTTGAATATTTTAAACAATGCAGTAAAATATTCTAAAGGTTTTGGAGACATTATTTTTAATATTAAAAAAATTGATGACAATATACAATTAGAGATTAGAGATTTTGGAATTGGAATTCCTGAAGAGGAGCAGTCTAAATTGTTTAATACTTTTTTCCGGGCAAGTAACACAAATGGGTATCAGGGAACAGGTTTAGGTCTTTATATTGTAAAAACTTTTACAGAGAAAAATTCAGGTACTATTAAATTAGAAAGTACGTTGGGGGAAGGAACACAAGTAACATTTCAATTTCCAGTAGCTAATCAGGATTAAAATGAAAAAGATTTTAATTATAGATGATGAAGTCAGTCTAAGAGAAACGGTAGCCGAGTTGTTAATGGTTATAGGATTTGACGTTTTTGAAGCAGAAAATGGAAATGAGGGATTGAAAAAAGTACAAGAAATAGATCCTGACCTTATCATATGTGATATCATGATGCCGGTTTTAGACGGCTATGGATTTATGGAAACACATATTAAGTCGGAATTTTCTAAAATTCCTGTTCTCTTACTTTCTGCAAAAGTTGAGAAAGAAGATAAGGAAAAGGGATTGGATTTAGGTGCTAAAGCTTATATTAGTAAACCTTTTGTTTTTAGCGAATTAAAGAGCATAGTGGATTTTTATACTCAATAAAATTGAAATTATTTTAAAATCAGATTTTTGTTTTTTGTTGTTTTTTTATACAATGTTATAAAATATTGCGCATGAATAATATTTCTTGGAGAAAGTGTTAATTCATGAAAAATTAAATTTTCTTTATTTATGAGCAATTTGTATGAAAATTGTTTGTATAAAAAAGAAAAGTATACTATTCCTAAAAATGCAATTGGAAAATAAACAGGAGACAGGTAGATGTTGAATTTATTTTTTACCAAATAAAAGATTATAAAACCTGTAAACGTAAAAATGTAATTGATAAAAAACACTCTGTTTTTTCTAATTTGAACATTAGAAATAAGATTGAAATCAAAATGTAATTCTTCTTTTTTAAAATAAAAAGATACTTTCGAATTCATTATGCTGAAAAGAGGAGTTTTTAGATAGGTATCGTTTGTCTTGTTGGAAATTATATCATTCATAATTTAGAACATGATTTATTCATTTAAAATACTTACCAAAACAGCATGATTTTTTAACAAAATTGTAATCATTAAGTGAAATTGCCCCCAAATTCAATACATGCTGTTTGGTAAGAAAACCTACGGCTGCAAAATTAGATTGGATTTTTTTGATTTTGTTTTTATTTAGCTATAAGTTTAAAATATATATAGATGCTTTAAATTTTGACTAATAATAACCTTGATGAATGGAATTTCAAAAATGCTAGTTCGGGTGTTTTTTACATAATCAAATGAAGTAAAAGACCTAAAAAAAGATCCTGATAACTATAGAGACGAGAAACGTTTTGGCTATTGAATTTTCTTCTTCCCAATGTATTCCTTTTTAAATAAAGGATTACCCGAACCGCCAAAATTCAGTATTAAAAAACAATTTTATCCAACAGTTTAGATTGATAAACAGATAAGATGTTCTGTGTTTTAAATCACAAGTAAAAAGAAAGACAGTGCTAAACTTAGTAAGGCAATTACAAATACTGCTATTAAAAATTTGGGATTTGCTCGAAGTGTGATGTCTATTTTCTCCCAATGTTCTTCAGTGGGTCTAATTTTTAAATTCAAAATATTAATTTTTATTCTATAAATAATAATAAGCCACTATCTTAATAGAATAGTAACTAACTATTTGTATTAAAAGATAGTTTGGCATATTGTGTTTGAGAAGTGAAAATTAAAAAATCAATAAGAATCATTTTTAATTTTAAGCTATAGTTTAAAATTAAATACTTATAATGAAAAATTATTTGAATGAAAAACGCAACGAAACAGCATTATTTCTGAACGTTATTAATGTATTCTCTGGGACTTAAGCCCATGTATTTTTTAAAACTGGTAGAGAAATAAGAAAAAGAATTGAATCCGGCTTCATCAACCAGAAACTGAATGTTTTTTTCTCCGGCATTGATTAGTTTAATGGTGTAATCTAATTTAAATTCTCTAATGTATTGAGTGATGTTTTTATTGGTTCTTTTTCTTATTTTTTTATCTAAAGTTGATTTGCTGATGTGTAATTCGGATGCTAATTCTACAACATTGACTTTTGATTTCATGTTTTTTAGCAAAATTTCATTAACCGATTCTATGAAATCTTTGTTTGATAACTTGATGGTAACTTTTGAGAAAGGATCCGGGGTGAATTTTTTCTCAATGCTGTTTTTAAGTATTAATAAATTTTTGATTTTTAGAATTAACTCTTTTACTTTAAATGGTTTAATAATAAAGTCATGAACACCATTTTCTAATTGCCTGAATTTTGTTTCGGTATCAGCATTTGCGGTTATCATAATGAAAGGGATAGAGTTGAATTTTTTATTCTTTTGAATTTCTAAAAACAATTCTTCACCATCCATTAGAGGCATCATTAAATCACTAATTATGATGTCGGGAATATTTTTTTTAAGATAATTGATCGCTTCCTGTCCATCTTTTAGCCAGCATACATTATAATTATTAAGTGTGAGCAATTCTACAATAGAATCTCCTATTAATAAATCATCTTCAATTAATACTACATTTAATTTATTGGGGTTTTTCATGGGGCAAATCTAACAAATACTTTTTTAAATTATAAATCTACTAATTTAAACTATAAGTATTTATGGTTCTGTTAAAAGTTATATCATTTAAATTTGGTCGCTTTTTTACGATTGTAATTTACAATGTGGTTTTTTAAAAATTATGAAGAATATCTCCCTAAATGTTTCGGCTGCTAATCATATTCTTATTGAAGAAGAAGAATTAGATTCTGCTCTGAATTCCTGTTTGGCCATTTTGGGAGAAAGTCTAAATGCTTGCAGAAGTTATATTTACACCATCGAAAACGAATCTATAGAAGAATCGTATTCGTGGATTAATCCTGAGTTAAGGAAAAATGATGTTCCTCTTTTTAGTTATTTGTGTAAATCCATTCCTGAAATAATCACACCCTTGAGTAAAGGCTTTCATCTTGTTGGTTTTACAAACGGGATAAAAGAGCCGTTTTTTAAGCAAATAATGTTGGAGCGTAAAGTAGAAACTTATTTGTTTATACCCATATTCGAAAATGATATTTTTTGGGGGTTTTTAAGCTTTGAGCATTGTTATACAGTCCAATGGAACTCGGAGATAATTGAATTAATAAAACTCTTTACTAAAAATATTTCTATTAAAATTAATGAGATTAGATATAGGAAGAATATTGGGCCAAGTTTTGATATTTTTAAATATTATGACCAAAGTGTTTTAGAAGGAATTTGGGAGTTAGATACAAATACTTTTGAAACTAAAATGTGTAATAACTGGGCGAGAATTCTTGGGTTTTCTATCTATGAAATAGAACAAACCTATGATTTTTGGAGAAAAAGAGTGCATCCGGAAGATATTGTTCAGTTAGAAAAATCACGTCAGGAATATATTTTAGGAAATGTTGATGAATATTTTGGGGTTTATAGGATAAAGAATAAACAAGAGCAATACATCTGGGTAAAATCTTCAGGTACTATTAAGAGAAATTTAAATGAAGATTCTGTAAAAATTATTGGGACAATCGTTGATGTAAATGAGATTCAAATTAATAAAATTGCTTTAGAGGAATCTGAAAAAAAAATGAGATTTATTTTAGAGAATTCCTCTGATTTAATTACTCAAAGAGATATTAAAGGAAACTATACTTATATATCAGAATCTTCAAAAGAAATTTTAGGTTATACGCCTCAGGAATTAATGGAATTGAATTCAGCTTATGAATTATTTCATCCGGATGATTCAGAAAATGTATTAGCAGAGCAGTTTGATTTTATTAATAATAGGAATTCCAATAGACATATTTTTAATGTCAGGGTAAAAAAAAAGGATGGAAATTATATTTGGATGGAAGTTATTTCCAAAAAAATAGAGGTAAACAATAATCTGATTAGTATTCAAAGTACGGCAAGAGATATTACTCTCAGGAAAGATTTAGAAAAACAGAATGAAAAAGCGATAAAAAGAGAAAAAGAATTGTATGATTTGAAAGCGAAATTTGTCGCTATGGCTTCTCATCAGTTCAAAACACCTTTAACGGTAATTTATTCTAATGCTGAATTAATTGAGATAAAAACAAAATTATTGGATTCTAAATTGGCAGGTAATTTCACATCAATAACAAGCAGAATTAAATTTGAAATTAACCGAATGACCGAATTGATAGAAAATATTCTGATTTTTGGGAAATATGATATCAAAGAAAATTTTAGCCTTAAAATAGAAGCTGTCGATTTTGATGAGTTTATGGCAAATTTGATTGTTACCTATTTTAATCATGAAGCCGATGGAAGAGAGGTTGATATTGTGACCGTTGGTTCTTCAAAACCAGTACAATCTGATACTTCAGTTTTAATACACATCTTTACAAATTTATTAAATAACGCCTTTAAATATTCCAAAGGAAAACAAAACCCTGTCCTTAAGATTAGCTATTTGGAAAAAAACATACAAATAGACGTAATAGATTATGGTATTGGAATTCCGGATCAGGATATTAAAAATTTATTTAAATCTTTTTTTCGGGCCTCAAATACAACAACAATTGTAGGTTCAGGATTAGGACTAACAATTGTTAAACAATTTACCCGAATGCTAAAAGGAAAAATCAGGCTAAAAACAAAAGAAAATTCAGGAACCAAAATAACTATAACTTTCCCTTATGAACAAAAATAGAATACTGCTGGTTGAAGATGAAATAAATTTAAGAGAAACTATTTGTGAATATTTGAAATATGAAGATTACGAAATTGTATCAGCAGAAAATGGACAGGAAGCTTTAGATATTTTAGATTACTGGATTCCGGATTTGATTCTTTGTGATATAATGATGCCAGTAATGGATGGTCATAAGTTTCATGAAATTATAAACAAAAACAGCACCCTTAATGCAATACCATTTATTTTTCTGACTGCAAAAAAAGAAGATAATATCAGAGAAAAATGCATTTATGATGGAGTAGATGAGTTTATTTCAAAGCCGTTTAAGTTTGATGAATTGACAAAAATGGTAAATGCTAAAATTAAACGATTTAAGAAGATAAAGAATTCCTATAATAATATCTATACAGGATCTGAAAATGTTTTTTTACATGAAATTAATACTCCTTTAAATGGAATTTTAGGTTCTATTGATCTTTTGATTGATCATGAAGAAAGTTTTGATAAGAATGATAAAGCAACGTTTTATGAAGCAATTAAAATTTCCGGAGAGCGCTTAAATAGAACTATGCGAAATGTGATATTATTTCAAAACATAAAAAACAATACTATTGAATTTAATGAGGATGAGCAAAGTGATTTATTAGATTGTTTTGTTAAAGTAAGAAAAGCTCTTTCGCCTTATTATGAAAATTCTAAAAAAAGGCTGAGAGCAGATCTGGCTAATGTGGAGATAAAAATGAATTCTGATTTTCTGGAATTTGTACTTTATGAATTAATAGATAACGCTTTAAGATTCTCAAATACAAGTAAGCAGGTGAGTGTTGCCGGCAATATTTATAATGATAAATATTATGAGTTAAAAATTACAGATTATGGATCTGGTTTTAAGCCGGAAGAATTAAAATCAATTGAGCCTAATAAACAATTTAATAGAGAACAAATGGAGCAGCAGGGCTTAGGTTTAGGTTTGTACTTAAGTCGAATAGTTGTTTTAAAATCGAAAGGACTCTTTAGTATTGTTTCTAAGGAAGGAGAGGGGACTAAAATTACGTTACTGTTGCCAATTAGTTAATAAAGTTTTTCAGTATTAAAAATAATGAGGAAAGACTGTTGGGGAAAATTTTTAAAGTGTAATTTCTCTAACAACTTAAGAAAATTTAAATTATTATTTTTTTAAAACAAAAACTCTGATTTTAAATCGGAGTTTTTTGTTTTCATAAGTTAATGATTTTTAATTGTTTTTTTATTTTTTAACTTATGTGTCATAAATTTTTATTCATTAATCAATTTATAGTTAAAAAAAAATCATAGGTATAGTTTTGTTGTTTATCAATTTTTAATTGTAAGTTTTTACTTTAATTGTAAATAATATTCTATGATAATAAAAGATTACTCAATAAAGTTATTTGAAAAACTAAATTTTAAAATTTCAAAAAAAATTAAACAG
Source organism: Flavobacterium glycines (assembly GCF_900100165.1). Taxonomy (GTDB): domain Bacteria; phylum Bacteroidota; class Bacteroidia; order Flavobacteriales; family Flavobacteriaceae; genus Flavobacterium; species Flavobacterium glycines. The sequence continues at coordinate 1,430 of NZ_FNEO01000009.1, read as the reverse complement.
GTATTTTTTTTGATTTTATTTGTTGGTTTCTCTTCAATAGGGAAATTAAATGCTGCAACACTTTACTTTAATAGTGTTTATAAAGCTTCGGGTGCAGCTTATACTGTCAATACACAATCTCTAACTTCGGTTTCATTAGTATCGGGAACGAGTTTTAGTTTTACTTCAGCAGATCCAACCTGGACAAGTTTTATTTCCGGTAATAACGAAAATGGAATACTTCGTTATGTTAATGGTAGTGGTCAATTAGTTTCAATTTATGGTACTATTTCAAGACAAAATAAAGCTAGTGGTACAACTTTAGGTGTCAACTTTATTACAACAGATTCTAATTATGTAACCTCTGCCTCATCAGAAGCGTATGTATTAGTGGTTCCTGGTCAAGAAGGTTCTTATAGTAATGGCACAACAGTTAGTACTTCTTCTGATCCCATTGATCCTGTCTTAAATGCTATGTTAGCAAGTCAAGGAACATCACCGATCATGACTATTAGCAGTCCTAGTATTTCAGAAAATGCAGGATATGCTACATTTACTATATCCTTGTCTAATGCAGCTAATGCTTCCATTTCTTTTACTCCAACATTATCAGATGTAAGTGCAATATTAAATTCTGATTACACTAATTCTATTCAATATTACAATACAACAAATAGTACATGGACAAATATAAGTTCTTCTGTTACAATTAATCAAGGGGTTACTTCTTTAAATATTAGAGTTCCAATTTTAGATGATTCTACTTTTGAAAGTACTGAAACATTTAATTTTCAAACAGGAGCAATAACCGGAGGGAATGTTTTAAATAATTATGGTGTTACCGGTATAGGCACTATCCTCGATAATGACAGTACTCCATTATCTGCTACAACATCACAAACTAATGTTTCTTGTAATGGTGGTTCAAATGGTAGTGCTACAGTTACAGCTTCTGGGGGAGCGGCTCCTTATACCTATTCATGGTCACCTTCCGGTGGAACTAATGCTACAGCAACAGGACTTACCGCAGGTTCTTATACAGTAACAATTACTGATGCTAATTCTTCATCAATTTCGAAAACTTTTACTATTACACAACCAAGTGCTATAGTATCTTCCGTTTCATCCCAAACTAATGTTTCTTGTAATGGTGGTTCTAATGGTAGTGCTACAATTAACGTAACAGGTGGAACAGCTTCTTATACCTATTCATGGTCTCCATCTGGAGGTACTGCAGCTACGGCTACAGGATTGGCAGCCGGTACTTATACCGTAACAATTACAGATGCTAATTTATGTACGAAAACCCAAAGTGTTACTATTACACAACCAAGTGCTATAGTATCTTCTGTTTCATCTCAAACTAATGTTTCTTGTAATGGTGGTTCTAATGGTAGTGCTACAGTTACAGCTTCTGGCGGAACAGGGTCTTTAACCTATTCATGGTCTCC
>NZ_FNEO01000007.1 GCF_900100165.1 Flavobacterium glycines | reverse complement strand
CCATAACAATTTACATTAGTTGAATTAGATATAGTAGCTGATAAAGCTGCTGCAGGCTGAGTTATAGTAAAGTTTTGAGTAGTAGTACAGTTATTAGCGTCTTTTACAGTTACTGTGTAAGAACCAGCGGCAAGAGTACCGAAAGTTCCACTGTTGCCAAAAGTAGTTCCATCAATAGCATAAGAATAAGGAGCCGTACCATTAGCACCAGCTACAGTTATACTGCCAGAGTTGTTACCATAACAATTTACATTAGTTTGAGCAGTAACTGAAGCCGTTAAAGCGGTAGGTTGAGTAATTTGAACTTCAGAACTTGTAACGTTACATCCGTTAGCTTCCGATACTATGACTTTATAATAACCGACACCTAAACCAGTGTAACTACCAGTAGAATCTCCGTTTGTAGGTAATCCAGAAGCGCTAAACGTGCCTCCAGAAGTATCTGATCGCAATAAATCGTAAGTTATAGTACCTGTACCACCAGTTTTTGTTGCTGTTACAGTACCGTTCAAGTTTCCATAACAAGCAATATTCGTTTTAGTTATTGAATTAATTGCAATAGTACAACATGTACCAACTTCTATTGACTTTGTTTCTGTATCAGTATCTCCATCTCTATCAGTAATTTTTAGGCTAACTGTTTTTGTTCCACTTGAAGAATAAGTAACAATTATTGGATTGGGTGAATTACCACTAGCTGAAGAAGTTGAAGGGGTAGCTCCTGCTCCAAAATTCCATAAATAGGTTAAAGTTCCGTCTCCTCCTGTAGAGGTATTGGTAAATGTTACTTGTTGGTAAGTGTTTCCTGTACAACTTGGGTTGTATGTAAAGTTAACAGCTAAAGGTGTATTGACAATTATGGTATTTGGTAAATTTTCAGCAGAACATTTACTTGTGCCAGCACATCCAGGAGTTACAGTTGTAGCCTGTCCACCAGGAGGTGTTTGCCATGCTAAATAAATATCTTTAAGTGTAATAAAATCACCGCAAGTATAAGATGGTAACGCCATCATTCTATAATTCCCAGGAGTAATTTGACGATTATCACCAACAGTTATTTTGTTTGTATTGCCATCTGAAATATTGGCGCCATTTTCGTCAATTTCTTGGGTTCCTTTATACATATTAAATTGCATATAAAGACCGTATTTCGAACTGGCATCGGTTATTTGTACCCATAAATATTGGGTAGTGATAGGATCTCCAGAATTACAGGTTGTTAATCTGTTACCATTTGCATCTGCAAGATAAACTTCCCCAATTTTTACGTCATTAGCAGTACAACCGGCAGGTGGACAAGCTGTAGAATTTGAAGGAGTAAGATTTGCAAATATAGTTTGTGAAAAACCAGTTGTTGTAGTGAACAACATGACCATAAATGCTAAACATCGAATAAAAGTAATTTTTTTCATAATATTTATTATTAAATAAATTTGGGATGAATTTCTTAAAATACAAAAAATACCCAATTTTAGTCACAAAATAATTAGTGCTTTCTGTAATCTTTTGTTGATATTAGGATTGTTTCTGAGGATAGGTTAGTTTTTGTTTTCATATAAATGAATTTTAAGATAGTTGGAGCTAAATTCTATAGCTAGAAAAATATTCTATTTAATTTTAATGCTAAGCTACTCACATTAGTTTTTTATTGTAAATTTTCTCTTTGAACAACATAAATACTCGTTAAAGAGCGTTTTTATTTGTAAAACAAACCCTAGAAAACTATAATTTTTTGTTTGCACTCTTTATATTATATGATGAGCGGAGTTTTGTTTTTTGTTTTATGAACAGTATTTTGTTAATAAAAATTTATATTGTGTTTTCTGTAAAATAGATTATTTGGTATATGTAATTTATACCAAACTTATAAATTTAAAATGAATGGTACAATAAAAAAATCGATAAAAAGCAAAAAACAAGGATAAAATACGTTAAAAATTAACAAAAGTAGTTTTTTAATTACATTTTTATTAAGTAAGACTTGTTGAAACCATACAGGTGAAATTAAACAGTCAGAGCTGAAATTTTATTTTTTTTTTGGCTTTATAGTAAAAAATATTCCAAGATTAATTGTATCTTTCTAATAAGGAAATTCTAAAAAAATAGGTGTTAAATAAAAAAGAGGCTCTATGAAAAATTTAGTATTAGTAAGGCATGCAAAATCAAATTGGGATATGCCATTAAAAGATATAGACAGACCTTTAGATCAAAGGGGGCTGCAAGATGCACATTTGGTGTCATCCAATATTCAAAAACACCTTCCTAAAAAATATATTATATGGAGTAGTCCTGCCAAAAGAGCTTCAGATACAGCTGTCATTTTTGCGCAAAATATATTGTATCCTATAGAAAACATCGTTTTCAAAGATGATTTATACACTTTTGATGAAAAACAGTTAGAAAGCGTTGTTAAATCTTGTACAAATAGTTTTGATAGTGTAATTCTTTTTGGACATAATGCTGCAATTACAAATTTTGTTAATAAATTTGGAGATGTATTTATTGATAATGTTCCTACAAGTGGCTTTGTTTCGCTGCAATTTGATACGGATAATTGGGACAGTATTAGTAAAGGAAAGACTAAAAAAATAATAATGCCAAAAGATTTAAAATAAAAAATGTTTGATCAAAAATATATTGATAGAGAAAAAAGTTGGTTAGCATTTAATGCCAGAGTTCTTCAGGAAGCAGCAGACGATTCAGTTCCATTATTAGATAGATTACGATTTTTAGGGATTTTTTCCAATAATTTAGATGAGTTTTTTAGGGTTCGTTTTGCTGCTATTCGCAGATTGAGTTTGTCAGGGAAAACGGGGGAAAAAATATTAGGAGGTATATCGGCTCAACAATTAATTAAGGATATTACTGAAATTGTCATCGAACATCAATCAGAAAGTTTAGCTATATTAAAAGATATAGAATCAAAATTAGAAACTGAGAATATATTCATCATCAATGAAAATCAAATTTCTGATGAACAAGAATTTTTCTTAAAAGACTTTTTTATTCAAACTTTAAGTCCTGAATTAGTAACGATTATTTTGAATGATTTGGCAGAATTTCCATTGTTAAAAGACAATGTGGGTTATTTGGCTGTTAAATTAGTCATGAAAAAAGATGCAGAAGTGCATTATGCAATTATCGAGATTCCAAAAACAATGAATCGCTTTGTTGTTCTGCCTTCAAATGACAACAAAAAATATCTAATCCTCATTGATGATGTTATTCGACATAATCTAAAAAGTATCTTTAATATTTTTGATTATGAAAGTGTGAGTGCTCATATGATAAAAATAAGCAGAGATGCTCAATTGGAGATTGATAGTGATTTGAGTAAAAGTATGCTTGAAAAAATTTCTACCAGTGTAAAAGAAAGAAGAATCGGAGAACCGGTACGTTTTATTTATGATCAGACGATTGAAGAAGATACGCTGCAGTTTTTCTTAGAAAAAATGAAAATAGTATCTACTGATAGTGTTATTCCGGGTGGGAGATATCATAATAGGAGAGATTATATGGAATTTCCAAACCTAGGAAGATATGATTTACTCTATAAAAAAAACATACCTCTTCCAATTCCAGGACTTAGTCTGGAAGGTAGTATTTTAGAAAAAATAAGCAAAAAAGATTACCTTTTGCATGCACCATATCAGTCTTTTTCTTATTTAACCAAATTTTTAAGAGAGGCTGCTTTAGATCCGAAAGTAACTACTATCAAAATTACATTATATCGATTAGCTAAGAATTCTCAAATTATTAGTTCGTTGATTAATGCAGCAAAAAATGGAAAAAAAGTAACTGTTCAAATTGAGTTACAAGCCCGTTTTGATGAAGCTTCTAATATATCTTATGCTGAACAAATGCAGCAAGAAGGAATAGAACTTATTTTTGGTATCAAAGGTTTGAAAGTACATAGTAAAATTTGCGTAATAGAAAGAATTGAAAATGGTAAAAATAAACGTTACGGGTTTATTTCAACCGGAAATTTTAATGAAGCAACTGCAAAAATTTATACAGATGTAACTCTTTTTACAAGTCATCAACAAATATTAAAAGATATTTCAAAAATATTTGAATTCTTCGATATTAATTATAGAGTTCACCGCTATAAACATTTGATTGTTTCTCCACATTATACCCGTTCGAAGTTTTATAAATTCATAGATAGAGAAATTTTGAATGCCCGTGCTGGCAGAGTAGCTTATATGAAATTGAAAATGAATAGCTTGTCGGATTTTGATATGATTGATAAATTATATGAGGCAAGTAATGCGGGAGTGAAAATTCAATTAGAGGTTAGAGGAATTTGTTCTTTAATACCGGGAATAAAAGGGCTGAGTGAAAATATTGAAGCTATTAGTATCGTTGATAATTACTTAGAACATTCCCGAATTTATATTTTTGGTAACGGAGGCCAAACGGAAGTTTATATTTCTTCTGCTGATTTTATGACTCGAAATTTAGATGGAAGAGTTGAAGTAACATGTCCTATTTATGATCAGGAAATAAAAAATGAATTAATTGAAAATTTTGATATAGGATGGAAAGGAAATGTTAAAGCACGTTTTCATTCTTATAAATTAGATAATAAATACCGTAAAAATGACGGTAAAAATATATTTAGAGCTCAGTTAGAAACGTACAAATATTACCAAAGAAAAGTAGATTTGTTAAAAGAAGTTATCTTTTAAAAGATAATCAATAAAGGAAAAGAATGATTAAAATTAAGAAATACGCAGCTATCGATATTGGATCTAACGCCATGCGATTATTAGTTGTCAATATTGTTGAACAAGAAGGAAAAGAAACCCAATTCAATAAAAGTTCCTTGGTGCGTGTGCCTATTCGTTTAGGTCAGGATGCTTTTACAGTAGGGGAAATTACGGCTGAGAATTCAGATAGAATGATTGATGCAATGAAGGCATTTAATCTTTTAATGAAAGTGCACAAAGTGGAAGCTTATAAAGCTTTTGCAACTTCAGCCATGCGTGAAGCTTATAATGGTAAAGAAGTGGTAGCACTTATTAAGAAAAAAGCGGATATCAAAATTGAAATTATTGATGGAAAAAAAGAAGCTGCTATTATTGCTTCGACTGATTTACACCATTTATTGAAGACAGATAAGACTTATTTGTTTGTTGATGTAGGTGGTGGTAGTACCGAATTTACTTTGTTTTCAGATGGCAAAATAGTGACTTCAAGATCGTTCAAAGTAGGTACTGTTCGTTTGCTTAATGAAATGGTTCATGATGTGGTATGGGAAGAAATTGAAAAATGGATTAAAACTAATACCGCCGATTTTGACGAAGTTTCCCTCATAGGATCGGGAGGTAACATTAATAAATTATTCAAGATGTCGGGGAAAATGCAGGATAAGCCTTTGTCTTATTTGTATATCAATTCGCAATATGCCTTTTTAAATTCGTTAACCTACAATCAAAGAATTTCCGAATTAGGTTTGAATCCTGACCGTGCCGATGTAATTATACCAGCTGTTCGTATTTATTTGAACGCAATGAAATGGAGTGGTGCCCGAAATATCTATGTCCCTAAAATTGGACTTTCAGATGGTATTGTTAAAGCTATGTATTTTGGTAAAATATAAATTGTAATATGAATAAAACAAGATTAGAAGCCTTCAGTGACGGTGTCTTAGCCATTATTATTACTATCATGGTTTTAGAGTTGAAAGTTCCCGAAGGAGAACATTTTAGTGATTTATTGACTCTTTTTCCTGTATTTATCAGTTATGTTCTGAGTTTTATTTATGTAGGGATTTATTGGAATAATCACCATCATTTATTGCATAGTGCTACCAGAGTAAATGGTAGAATTCTTTGGGCAAATCTTCATTTACTTTTTTGGCTGTCTTTAATTCCGGCTTCTACAGCCTGGATGGGTGAGCATGATTTTGCAAAAGCTACTGTAACAGTTTATGGAATTGTACTTTTCATGTCTGCAATTGCCTTTGTGATTCTTCAAACTACTATTATTTGTTTGGATGGTGAAAAATCTTTTTTAGCTGAGGCCGTTGGAAAAGATATGAAAGGTAAATTTTCTCAGGGATTATACTTATCAGCAATTGTAATTTCTTTTTTCAATCAATGGATTTCCTTAATTATTTATTTAATAGTCGCATTGATGTGGTTGGTTCCGGATACTCGAATAGAAAAAAGAATTTTAAATTCCGAAAAAAAATAATTTTAAGCGTTTAAATCTAATCCAAATGTTGTTCTTAATAATTCAATATTTGGATTTATTTCGTGTAAGCGATTGTATTTGTCCTGATCATTTAATGCTTTTTTGATAGTCACATTTTCGTTCACAATGATGTCAATTTTAATATTGTGATTATGTAGATGGCCTCTTAAATGACCTAAAAGTCCATTCATTTCTTTTTCGAAATCCAATTTTGAACCTTCATTTGGTAATTCGATACTAATGGTTGTTCCGTTTAAAACAGGATCATTAATAAGTAATAAAGATTCCATGATTTTGAAACCTTTGTCACCTAATCTTTTAGCATAATTGGTCCATTGCAACAACATTTCTGTTTCCGTAAAAGCTTCGGTTGGTAAATCAACGGTTTCTCTTACGACTACTTTTTTGTTGTCTTCTAATGCTTTTTTGGTACGAATACTCGATAATGATAAGGCTGAAAATTGAGGTCCGGTAGTTTCTGGTTCTACTTTTTTTGGAGCTTCAGGAGTTTGAACTGCTGTCGGAATTTCCTTTTGAGCAATTGTTGGAGCAGTAGCTACTGTTTCAATAGGTTTAGATTGCTCTACTATTGAATAGTCTTTTTTTCTAAAATAAGTAGGTGGAATTATGAAAGACTCAACTTTTTTTTTTCTCCATCAAAAGTGATAGAGGCCAATTGCATTAAGCAAAGTTCAACCAGTAAACGCTGATTTTGACTCAATTTGTATTTTAAATCGCATTCATTGGCAATGGCAATTCCTTGCAAAAGAAACTCCTGTGTGCATTTTTGTGCCTGAACACCATACATTTTTTGAGCTTGTTCACCAGCCTCTAATAAACTTAAAGTTGATGGTGTTTTACTAACCAATAAATCTCTGAAATGAGAAGCTATTCCGGCTACAAAATGATGTGCATCGAATCCTTTTGAAAGAATATCGTTGAAAGCTACCAATAAATCCGGGATTTTATTCTCTAAAATTAAATCGGTTACACTAATGTAAGTTTCATAATCTAAAACATTTAGATTTTCGGTAACTGCCTGACGTGTTAAATTAGTTCCGCAATAAGAAACTACTCTGTCAAAAATAGACAAAGCATCACGCATGGCACCATCGGCTTTTTGAGCAATGATATGCAAAGCATCGTCTTCGAAAATAATTTCCTGACTTTTAGCTACTTCAGCCAAATGTTCTTTAGCGTCTTTTACGGTAATTCTTTTGAAGTCAAATATTTGACAACGCGATAAAATGGTTGGGATAATTTTGTGCTTTTCGGTCGTTGCCAAAATGAAAATAGCATGTTTAGGCGGTTCTTCTAAGGTTTTCAGGAAAGCATTAAAAGCTGCCGATGACAACATGTGCACCTCATCTATAATATAGACTTTGTATTTTCCGGTTTGTGGCGGGATACGAACCTGATCAATCAGATTTCTAATATCATCAACCGAGTTGTTTGATGCAGCATCCAATTCGAAAACATTAAAAGCAAAGTCTTCGTTAGGATCATCATAACCGGGCTGATTGATTTTTCGAGCCAAAATTCTGGCGCAAGTAGTTTTTCCAACACCTCTGGGACCTGTAAATAAAAGGGCAGAAGCCAAGTGATTGTTTTCTATGGCATTCAATAAAGTATTTGTAATCGCTTTTTGTCCCACAACATCATTAAATGTTTGTGGACGGTATTTGCGGGCTGATACTATAAATTGTTCCATAAATTTTCTATTCGAAAGCAAATATAGGTTTTAATTTAATGATTGAAAAATTAAAATATTAAAAGATTTTTAGAATTTATTAGAGATTTGATTTTCTGTTATTTTGAATTTTGAAGACTTATAAAAAATTTTATTGTTCTATTTTTTTCCGGTTTTAATACTGATATTTAATAAAAGTTGAGCGGTTTCATTGATAGAATTTGCTGCAAAACCGGCTACATAAACGCCTTTTTTTCCTGATTTTGACTGAATACCAAAAACAATTGCTTCGTCATCCGGATTAGATTCTCCTTCATAACGATAGATATGTCTGATTTCGTAATTGTGAGGATTTTTTAGAATCAGATCTTCGTGTTGATTAAAGTCGTAATTAAAACCATTTTCGTTTAATTCGTCCAAAGCTTTTGAAACAGAATCGTAGTGATATATAGTGTTCATGATACTAAATATTAAAAGGTTAAAAACATACTTAAATATAACTATTTTATTTTTAATGGCTTGAAAAATGCTTGTTAAAGTAGCCTTGCAGGACTTGTTCGCCCGCTTTTATTATTGTAGTTTTGCACCACAGACCGCCTTATCGCTGTCTCGTCTTTTGGGACGAGAGAGAGGAAAGTCCGGACACCATAGAGAGGCATAGCGGGTAACACCCGTCATCTCGTTTTTCGGGACGGGATAGGACAAGTGCAACAGAAAGTATGTACAGATAATGCTGTAGTGAAACCAGGTAAACTCTATGCGGTGAAATACCAAGTATATCAGCATTTAAGGGTTTCTCGTCCGTTGCTGAAGGGTAGGTAGCTTGATCTTGTTGGTAACAATAAGGCTAGATAAATGATAAGGGTTCCGTTCATCGGAATACAGAATCCGGCTTATAGGTCTGTTTTTTTTCTTTAAAAAAATAAAACCATTAAGGAATTGAAATTTCTTAATGGTTTTATTATTGAATTTTGTATTGATTATTCTTCTTCGGAATCATCATCTTCATGGGAATCCTCTTCGGTTTCTTCATCGCCAGATTCAAATTCGAAAAAGCTAAAAATAGAACCTCCATAATTTTTTTGAAAAGAAAAATTAGGTAAGTGTTCTAAGCTGGTATGTTTAGAATGTTCAATGATCATCATTCCGTCTTCGTTTAGAATGTTGTTTTCTAAAACTAACAAAACCACTTTTTCAAAAACATTTTGATCTAATCCATAAGGAGGATCGGCAAAAATGATATCGAATGAAGTATTGCATTTTTCCAGAAATTTAAAAACATCACTTTTGATGGCTGCAATTGGGAAATCAAATTCCGCAGCGGTTTGTTTGATGAATTTTACACAGCCAAAATCGCCATCAACAGCAGTGATGGGTTCACTACCTCGGGAAGCAAATTCGTAACTGATATTTCCTGTGCCGGAAAATAAATCCAAAATTTTTAAACCATCAAAATTAAAATGATTGTTTAAAATATTGAATAAGGATTCTTTGGACATATCGGTTGTAGGTCGAACAGGTAAACCTTTTGGTGGGTTGATGCGTCTTCCTTTGTATTTCCCGGAAATGATTCTCATGAATTGAAAAGTATAAAATGATTTCGGTTTTCGGCCTCAGTAAAATAATTGTTCCATTTTAAATCTTCCACATCTATAAGTGAAACATTGCGAATGTATTTGTAAGCCATTTTATAAAACGGACTTTCGGTGTTAATGTTCCCAATTAGTTCCAAAGGGAAATTCTCGGGATTCATTTGGAGTTGTTCGGCAGTGAACAAAATATAATAGATAAAATCTTCCGGAGTTTGGTATTCAAAAGAATTGAACAATAATAATTTTTGATTTTGTATCACCACAATTTCAAAATGCCCCTGGTTAAAATGAACCATCATTTTTTTAGCATCTACATTTTTAGAAGTATCTAATAATTTAGTGACTAAAATACTGTTGGCATGTTTATAGTCGAAAGAACCAAACTTGTCTATAAAGAAATTATTCATATTCACATAAGGAATATAAACGGCATTGATTTCGTAATTGCTGATTTCGTCAAAAGCAAAAAAATCAGTTTCGAAAACTTTGGTATTGTATTGCAAATAACTTCCCAGATAATTTTCATCAAAAAGGGGAGTCGGAACAAAAGTCGAAAGATTGTTACTGTGAATTACCAGCACATCATCATATTGTTCATTCAGTTCCGGATGCTCGGCAAAAGCATTGGCAAACAAATCTTCAATCTTAAGATTTTTGTCGAAATGGTCAAAATGGATTTCCTTAAATGATGACACCGTATTATTAAGTGTATCAAAACTGCAAAAAGAAAGTCCGGTCAGCGAAACCTGAATGGAGAGTTTTTTATATTTCTTTTCGGTGATGTCCATTAATGAAGATTTTTTCTGAATGGCAAACTTACAAATTTCAATGGCAAAAATCAATGGCAATTGCAATTTCAAATAAATCAATTACAATTGAAATGATTAAATTAATATCGAGTGATGTTTAAATGCAGATTACTTAATACATATATAATAGGTAGAAAAGAGATTTGATGCCAAAAAGTCAATTTTATTTTGATATGTTATTAAATAAAGTAAGAATATATTTCTTTTACTAAAAGGCGTTATATTTGAAAATAATCAATCTATATTAATTAAAAGAATGAAGTACCTAATTATAACAATGTTATTTGCTTTGCATATTTCGGCACAAGATTTTAATAAAGATGTAATAACTCTATCTAATAAAAATCAGATTTTAAAATTTGTACCTAAAGGCTATGAAATTCTCGGTACAGTAAGAGGAAATCTGAATTATGATAATTATGATGATTATATATTAGTATTAAAGAAAAATAATGAAGCAATCCTTTCAAATTTCAATGAGGATAAGCCAGAAAAGAGACCTTTGTTAATTTTAATTGGAAATTCAAATAATAAATTAGAATTAAGAGCGCGTAATGATAATTCGGTTTTATGTGTTGATTGTTCTGGAGCTATTCATGGAGATTCTTTTGAAGGTGTGAAAATAAAGAATGGTTATTTTTCAGTTGAGCATTATACCGTTGGTGGTAATGATAAATGGTCAAAGATTATTACTTTTAAATATGATAACTTAAAAGAGAATTGGTTTTTGCATAGAGTTGGAACCGAATATTTTAAGCTTAATCCAGATAATAATCCAGATGCAGAAGCAGTTGTTAAAGCGGGTGAAACTATTTTGACAAAAAAAGATTTTGGGATTGTTCCATTTGAAAAATTTGATATTTATGATAAGTTGTTTTATTGACATTGCTATTGAAATTGTTTTTTGCTATTGATATTGTCATTGCTATTCATTTTTAATTGGCGTAATTTGCAGCAAAATAACAACAATGATTTCCTTCCAGTTTTACAGTCTTTTAAAAAAGAGATTCCCGTTTTCACCTACTTACAATCAGGATATTTTTTTTCAGAAGATTGCGATTTTTTTGACCGAAACTAGTAATGACAGCATTTTTGTACTTAAAGGATATGCGGGAACAGGGAAGACTACAGTGATTTCGACTATTGTAAATAATCTGGGAGAGATCAATAAAAAATATGTTTTGCTGGCACCAACAGGTCGCGCGGCAAAAGTAATTGCCAATTATTCGGAGAAACCGGCATTTACCATTCACAAGAAAATCTATTTCCCAAAGAAAAATTCAGGTGGTGGAGTTTCTTTTACATTACAACAAAACAAACATAAAAATACTGTTTTTATAGTCGATGAAGCTTCGATGATTTCAGATGTAGATTCTGATTCTAAAATGTATGCCAATGGTTCTTTACTCGACGACCTGATTTCTTATGTCTATTCGGGAACCAATTGTAAAATGATTTTGCTGGGTGATACCGCTCAGTTGCCTCCGGTGAATTTAGATGTTAGTCCGGCGCTAGATATTCAAACGCTAAGTATGAATTATAATAAGGATGTTGATTATATCGAACTCGATGAAGTAATGCGTCAGGAAGAGAGTTCCGGAATTTTGCATAATGCAACCGAACTTCGCGAATTATTAAAAGATTCTTTCATTACCGATTTTCAGTTTGATGTCAGAAAGTTCAAAGATATTGTTCGATTAGTTGATGGTTACGATATTCAGGATGCCATCAATTCGGCTTATAGTAATTATAGTATCGAAGACACGGCTTTTATTGTTCGTTCGAATAAAAGAGCCAATCAATATAATGAGCAAATCAGGTCTAAAATTTTGGATAAAGAAAGCGAACTTTCCACAGGTGATTTTTTGATGGTGGTGAAGAACAACTATTTTTGGCTGAAAGAATCCGATGAAGCGGGTTTTATTGCTAATGGTGATATTATCGAAATTCTGGAAATTTTTAAAATTGTCGAATTGTATAGTTTTAAGTTTGCCAAAGTAAAAATCCGTATGGTCGATTACCCAAATCAAAAACCTTTTGAAACCGTTTTATTATTGGATACTATAAAAAGTGAATCGCCTTCTTTGACTTACGAAGAATCAAACAGATTATATCAGGAAGTATTGAAAGATTATGAAGGCGAAACCAAATTCAAACAATTCCAGAAAGTCAAAGCCAATGAATATTTCAACGGACTTCAGGTAAAATTTTCTTATGCCATTACTTGTCACAAATCACAAGGTGGACAATGGAACACGGTTTTTATCGAACAACCATATTTGCCTAATGGAATTGACAGAGATTACATTCGCTGGTTGTACACCGCAATGACCCGTGCCAAAAACAAATTATATTTAATAGGTTTCAAAGATGAAAGTTTTGTTGATTAACGTTTAAAAAATAAACCATTAAGATTTAAGTTATTAAGTTTTGTCTTTTTAACCGCAAAGTTTTAAAAGATTTACGAAAGATTATCCGCAAAGATATTTTATCCATTTACTTATATGGGCTTTTATAAAGCTTTAGTGAGGTTAGGCTGAGGAAAAAAAACTTTTATGCCTTATGTGGTAAAAAAGCTAACCGTAAAGTTTTTTGTTTTTAAATCATTAAGACTAAGATTCATTAGGTAAAGTAGAAGCTTAAGATTCTTAATTTCTTAATGGTAAAAAAGTAAAGCCACAATTGTCGATTAATTTTTGGCAATCGTTGCTTCTCTATGTTGAATTCCCCATTCTAACATTTTATCCAAAACATCACTCAATGATTTAGCCGATTCGGTCAATTCATATTCCACTGTAATAGGTGTAGTGTCATAAACGGTACGTTTGACCATTCCGTTCATTTCTAAATCTTTCAATTCTTTGGATAACATTCGGGGAGTGATTTTTGGAATATTACGTTGAATATCGGTAAAACGTCTTTTTTCAAATAATAAGGAACCTATAATTGGCAATTTCCATTTACCGTTAATTACATTCAAAGTATCATTAACTGCCAGTACAAATTGAATTGGGCAGGCTTTGGCTTCTTTAAAACTGATTACATTTTCTATTTCCATAATCTGTTGATTTTATTGTTGCTATACAAAAGTATAGTAGTGTATTTTAGTATGTAGGTATATTTTATATAGCAAATGTACTTAACTTTGAATAAAAATAAATCATAAAACATAAAAATAATGAGTGCAAAGATTTTAGTTACAGGTGCTACAGGGAATTTCGGAAAATTAACAATTGATTTTCTGTTGAAAAAAGGTGTAGATGCAGCAAACATTTCGGCTTTGGTTAGAGACGAAGCAAAAGCATCCGAATTGGCAGCAAAAGGAATTAGTTTGAAAATAGGAGATTATGATAATTACGATTCTTTGCTGGCAGCTTTTCAGGGTATCGATAAACTGTTGTTGGTTTCCGGAACTGATTTGGTAAACCGAAGTAAACAACAATTGAATGCCGTTCGGGCAGCAAAAGAAGCCGGAGTGAAACATATAATATATACAAGTTTCGAACGTAAAAATGAAACTGAAACTTCTCCAATTGTTTTTTTAGCCCAATCGCATATTGATACCGATAATGCAATCAAAGCAAGCGGAATCAACTATACTATTTTTAGAAATAATTTGTACCTGGATGTATTGCCGATGTTTTTAGGAGAGCAGGTTTTAGAATCAGGGATTTATTTTCCGGCAGGAGAAGGTCAGGCAGCTTATGTTTCCAGAAATGATTTGGCCGAAGCAGCAGCCAATGTGTTGATTTCAGACGCAAATGAAAGCAAAGAATACAGTATGAATAATATTGAGAATTATTCTTTTCAGGATATTGCCGAAACTTTAAGTAAAATAACAAATAAAGAAATAGCATACATAAGTCCGGCTTCAGAAGAATATGCCGAAGTTTTAAAAAACGCAGGAGTTCCGGGTGAATACATCGGAATGTTTGTAGGTTTTGCAGAAGCTATTAAACAAGGAGAGTTTCAAACTGATTCAAGTGATTTGGAAAAATTATTAGGTAGAAAACCTGCAAGTCTGAATGATTTTTTGAAACAAGTTTATTCTAAATAAAAAATTAAAAGATTGCAGTTTTGTTAACCACAAATTACATCTATATAATAGGTGTAATTTGTGGTTGTACTATTTTAGAAGCGAAAGAAAATGGACTAAATTCGAATGAGCTAAATTTCTTAATGCTAAAAAAGATTTAAATATATTTGTTTATGAACACACTCAACGACCTACATAAAATTTCAAGTACTTTTTCGAATACCGAAAAAATGCCTGTATTGTTCCTGGGACATGGAAGTCCGATGAACGCCATTGAAGAAAATCAGTTTGTAGCAGGTTTTAGAAATTTGGCAAAAACTTTACCGCAGCCCAATGCTATTTTGTGTATTTCGGCGCATTGGTTTACCAAAGGGACAAAAGTCACCGCGATGGAAATGCCCCGAACGATTCATGACTTTGGTGGTTTTCCTAAAGAATTGTTTGCGGTTCAATATCCCGCTCAGGGAAGTCCGGAGTTGGCAATTGATACTAAAGAATTGTTATTACCAATAGAAGTTGAACTCGATCACGAATGGGGATTGGATCATGGTGCCTGGAGTGTGATAAAACATTTGTATCCCGAAGCCAATGTTCCGGTGATTCAGTTGAGCATTGATTATTCTAAATCGCCACAATATCATTTTGAGTTGGCACAAAAATTAAGTGCTTTGCGCCATAAAGGTATCCTTATAATAGGTAGCGGAAATATAGTTCATAATTTACGATTAGTGGATTTCTATAATATGGACGTAGATAATTATGGTTTTGACTGGGCAATGGAAGCCAGAGAAAAAGTGAACTCTTATTTATTAGATGGAAATTTCCAGGCTTTGATTGATTATGAAAAAAGAGGTACGGCAGTGCAACTGGCAATCCCAACACCGGAACATTATTTACCTTTAATTTATACTTTGGGTCTCAAAGAAAAAAACGAAGAATTGAGTTTGTTTAATGATAAATTATTAGGTGGTTCTTTGAGTATGACTTCGGTGAAGATTGTTTAGACTAGTTATTTAAGGAATTATTGTTTTTCATTATTTTTGTAAAAATAACTTTTAAACTATTTTTTATGAGTGTAATAAATGAAAATGATTGTTATTACAATCCTGATTTTGTGAAATTAGTTGAAGAAGGTAGAGAAGAATATAAACGAGGTGAATGTAACACAATCTCTATAGAAGATTTATGGGAATAAGTATTAATGATTTTTTGATATAAAAAATTAGCCTCACTCTAATTTAGTGAGGTTTTTTGTTGATTCGAATTTAAATTCTTTGGGTACGATTTCGATAAAGATTATATAATTTAGTTGTTTAAATTGTTTTTGTTATTTAGTTTTAAATAGTTTGTAGACCTTATAAAATATAAATATTGTGAAGAAACTTTTAATCGTTGTTGGAGCAGGGGGATCAATAGAATTAGGGATGCCTTCAGTAAGAGAGATTGATAAATTATTTGATAATTGGGCAAGTGAAAATTATTCTTTAAATTCTCATGAAAGCGGAAATCTATATAGATGGGTTAAAGAAGAAGTAGAAAAATATTATTTAACTCAAGGGAATAGTCAAACCTTGGAACAAAATTTTGAATCTATTTTATATATAATTCAGTTTTTATCGTCAATGAGTAATACTTTGCATAGAGATTATAAAAATGATAAAGGGTTAAAAGCATTTTTTAAAATAAAAGAGTTTCCTGAAATAAAAAGATATTTTGAAAAAACAGTGATGCCTGATGCAGATGATTTCAAACAACTTCAATCATATTTAGTTGATAAATTATTACATCATATACGAAAGAAATGTAGAGAGTTAGAGTTGAATAAAGGAAGTGAACTTTCAAAAGTTAGAGCGTTTTTTGAGATTTTAAAAGAAGAGTTTGAGATTGGTTTTATAAATTTAAATTATGATAATGTAATTTTAAAAACGCTTCCAGATTTGTTTACTGGTTTTGATGTAGATACAGGTAAATTTGATAAAAATCAATTTTATCATGACAATTGGAATTTTTGTTATCATATTCATGGTTCAGTACATTTTACGATGAATGGTAAAGGAGTTAAAATGCATGAAATAACTTGGAATAATAGTTTGGATATGAATTTTGAAGATAGATCTTCTCAAAGAAATGTAAATTATACCAGTGAAGGTAATTACTTTTTAAATTCAACTATTATTACTGGATTAGATAAATCTAATCAAATTCTAAGAGAACCATTTCGTCAATATTATATGAAAATAGATAAATTAATACATGATTCTGATGCAATTCTTTTTATTGGTTATGGTTTTAGTGATTTACATTTGAATCAATTATTTCCTTCACACCGAATGGAATCTACAAAAAAAAGACAGGTTGTAGTAATTGATTATTTTCCTGACGAAACAGAAGCAATGTACAAAAGACCTGATTCATGGAGCTATAGGTTGTTTGAAACTATTCCGTTTAATGGAGATGAAATGGGTAATGGTAGCATATGTTTGCCTCCCGATACTATAATTGATTATAAGAAAAATAATTCTTTTGAATTTTCGAGAAATAAAAAATATCCATTAAGTATATGGTATAACGGTTTTTTAGCGGCATGTGATAATGCTGAAATTATCAAAGAAGAACTTAAAAAATAAGTCAAATTAATATTTATAGCTTTCTTAGTAGCCAAAATTGAGAAATAATTAAATTTACTAGTTAATTAATTTCTATAAAAAATTTAAATCTATCTTTGCCACTTTCTGCCTTTGTGGCAAAAATAAAATTCACTATGAAAATAATAGCAGTCATTCCCGCCCGTTACGCTTCCACAAGATTTCATGCTAAATTAATGCAGGATCTTGGAGGAAAAACAGTCATTTTAAGAACCTATCAGGCAGCAGTAAATACGAATTTGTTTGATGATGTTTTTGTGGTAACGGATTCCAATTTAATTTTTGACGAAATTGTTGCTCATGGCGGAAAAGCGATTATGAGTATCAAAGAACACGAATCGGGGAGTGATCGAATTGCTGAAGCGGTGGAAAATTTGGATGTTGATATTGTAATCAATGTTCAGGGTGACGAACCTTTCATCAATGCTGAGCCTTTAAAAGAGGTAATCGAAGTTTTCAAAAATGACGTGGATAAAAAAGTCGATTTGGCTTCATTGATGTATGAAATCAAAGACGAAGAAGAAATCAACAATCCAAATAATGTGAAAGTGGTGGTGAACCAAAACAACTTTGCGTTGTATTTTTCACGTTCGGTGATTCCATATCCAAGAGAAAAAAATGTAGGTGTGCGTTATATGAAACACATCGGGGTGTATGCTTTTAGAAAACAGGCTTTGTTGGATTTTTACCATTTGCCAATGAAATCTTTGGAAGCTTCTGAAAAATTGGAACAATTGCGTTATTTGGAATTTGGCAAACAAATTAAAATGGTTGAAACCACTCATGCCGGAATTGGTATCGATACTAAAGAAGATTTAGAGAAAGCAAGAAAGATTGTTTAGTCTTTTTTGCTTTTTTCAAAATAGCCTTTGGAATCTATTTTAGTGGAATAAAAATTTAAAAATAAAACTACAAACATTAATACCAAAAGCGATTGCGTCATTACTAAGAATTTTCCAAAAGCAGCTACAGGATATAAATCTCCAAAACCAATAGTTGAAGAAGTTACCATACTAAAATAAATTGCATCAAACCAATGGGCAAACTTTTGATTTAAATAATCTCCGGTAGAATACAAAACAGCAAATCCGAATACAATTTCTAAATAATTAAAAAATAGTAAAAGCATCGAGCGTTTATAGGAGCGTGGTTTTGAAAATAAATCGGATGCAAAAATTAATGTAGGAATGTATAAAACTGTTTCAAGCATTACATAAACCATTATTGCTAAGATATAAGGATATTGTTGCCAATAATTAATGATAATAATTAATGGCATGGTAACTTTTGTCAAAATATAGAAATCCATAGCCAAATCTTCATATTCAGTTCCTTTTTTAGAAGCCAAATATTTTATGTAAATCCCCGGAAAAATTAATTGTGAAGAAGATAATAACAAACGAACAATTTTTTCAATTCCATTATCATCCTGATGATCGTTGTTCCAAATGGCTTTGATATTCTGAATTCGTTTTTGAATTGGATTCAACTTAGGGTCACTTAAATTAGTTACATTCCCTAAAAGTAATTTCCGGATTATCTTTTTCATTTTTTGAATTTGTTTTCCAAGTCTAAAGTACAAATAATAGAGATTAGTCAAACTAATCTCAAGAGGGAAATGTTAAAGTAATTTTTCGATAACAATGAGTTCGTTGTGTTTTTCAACTCTTGGAATTGATTTTATGAGGAAGTTTCCTTTTCTGAATGTGCTAATTAATTTTTGATTGCGAAGATTGTCGGCTTCGTTTAAAATCATAGTGTTAAAAAGTATACTGCCTTTGCTTTTCAACAGAAAGCAAATACGGTCGATGAAAAAAGTTTCAAAAAGAAAATTAGGCATTTTGGTGTCCTGAAAAATATCTATAATAATTAAATCGTATTTGTCTTTCGTTTTTAAAACAAATTCGAAGGCATCGTCAATTACAATTTCGAGCTGTGGGATTTTGTCTAGTTTAAAATAACGATTGGCAATTTCAACTATTTCCGAATCAATTTCTACTCCGGTTATTTTTCCCGAAAACCCAATATCATCTATTAAAGTTTTAATTACGCTCCCGCCTGCAACTCCAAGAACCAGAACTGATTCCATTTTTTTTATTTTGGCAAAACCAATATTTTTCAATCCCAATTTCAAAATACGTTGCAGACTACCGTATGAATAATTGGTATTAAGTGAATCAATAACCAAATCACCATTTGCCCAAGTGACTTCTACTGATTTGCTTAAATCTGATTTTTGACTGTAAATTTTTATGGGGTATAAATAGCTAAGTAGGCGTTTTAACATGAATCTGCTTTTTCTCAAAAATAACTTTTATATCCTAAAAGCGCTATTTTTTAAATAAAAAAGTAAAATTATTTTCTTACAAACAATTGTCTGAAAAATGAAGAGTCTTGAATTTAGTAATAACTTTTGTAGGTAGTTGTAGAAGTAATTAATACTTTTATTTAAAAGTGTATACTATTGATTTGTATTGTACTATTGTTTTTTACTTGCATTTTGTATTTAATACTAGTACGGTATGATTTAAGACTGTTTTGTGTTCGGATTAAAGCTTTTAAAAGTCCCGTCTTTATAGAAAAATACTATTTTTTCAATATCTTCTTCAAATAGATTTTTTAGTATCTCATTTGAATTGGTAGTTTTTTCTTTGATATTCTTTTCTGAAAATAAACTTTCATCAATTAGTGCGTCTGGATTTACTGGAGAAATCGGAGGAATGTTTACTGGTGTTTCCGGTTCAGTTGGTAAACTGTTGTTTTTAGGGAAATTACCTTTACCATTTAATATCCAATACAAATCGACTTCAGGATAAACATCCAGAATTTTGAGAATAAAATCCAGACTGGGTTTGTTTCTTCCTGAAAGGAGATGAGATAAACTAGAGCGTTGCACACCAATTTTATCGGCAAAGGCAGAAGCGTTCATCCCGTAATAATCGAGTATAATCTCGAGTCTTTTTATAAAATCTTCCGTGTTTACCATTGTAAAATATAGTTTTAAAACTAACTGTTTACAAATGTAATTAAAAGCAATGTAAACTCCAATATTACAGTTGTAAATAATAGTTAATATTGTAATTTGTTTAAATTTTAAATTTAAAATAAAATAGTTAATTATCTAGAAATAAGTAGAGTGTGTATTGAATAGAATTAAAATAACATTTGTCAATTAACTGTTAGAACAATAACTCAAAAAAAGTGGCAATATTGTTTACAATTATAAAAAACACTCTTTGCTTATTGTTTACGAATGTAAAAATAAAGATGTTTACTTTTGTAAATCAAAAAAAAATGGATTATGAATTTAGAACAATTGTTTCTTGATAATAAAGAAAAAACGATTGAAGGCAGGTATTTGACTCTGGAGTCAATTGAGCCAATATTAAACAGAATGAATACGGATAATCAATTGTCGGTTATTGGAAAATCAGTTAAGGGAAGATTAATTTATAAATATAGTATCGGTACGGGAAAGACTAAGATTTATCTTTGGTCGCAAATGCATGGTAATGAAAGTACAACCACAAAAGCTTTATTTGATTTTTTAAATCTGCTGCATAGTGGTTCAGATTTGGCAAAAACTTTCTTGGCTAATTTTACTTTTTGCTGTTTACCAATGTTGAATCCTGATGGAGCTTATTTGTATACTCGGGCCAATGCTAATGAAATTGACTTAAACAGGGATTCGCAGGACTTGACTCAGCCGGAAAGTAAAATATTGCGGGCGGTTTTTGAGGAATTCAAACCTGATTTTTGCTATAATCTTCACGATCAGCGAACTATTTTTGGAGTTGCTGATACTGGTAAACCTGCAACGGTTTCGTTTTTAGCACCTTCTTATAATGAAGAAAGAGAAATAAATGATTCGCGACAAAAAGCTATTAATTTGATTGCTGAAATGAATGCGGTATTACAAGGATTTATTCCGGGACAAATAGGGCGTTTTGATGATTCTTTCAATATTAATTGTATTGGAGATACTTTTCAGTATTTAGGCGTTCCTACTATTTTATTTGAAGCTGGCCATTTTCCGGGAGACTATCATAGAGAAGTTACTCGAAAATACATTTTTATGGCTTTAGTTTCGAGTTTTACAAAACTTAACGAAAACGTTGTAGAAATTAATAGAACGGAAGAATATTTGAATATTCCTCAAAATAAAGTTGTTTTTTATGATTTTATATACAAAAAGGTTAAAATAAATTATGACGGTAATGAAAAAATAACGAATTTTGCTGCTCAGTATAAGGAGGAATTAATTGATGGTAAAATCAATTTTAATGCTTATGTAGCTAAAATTGATGAATTAGAAGGTTTCTTTGGACATGAAGAATTTGATGCCCAAGGTGCTGTTTATGATGACGGAGTAAATAATTTTCCAAAACTTGATCAAAAGGCAAATTTTTGTTTAGGAAAAGACCATAAATTTGTCAACGGATTAATAAAAAAGTAATTTTTTGTACGAGTTTATCATTTTTATGTATATTTTTATGCTTTAAAATGATAATTAATAATATAATTAAAGAAATATGAGTAAGTTCCGTTTAGATGAAGTAGATCATCAAATTTTAGACATGTTGATAGATAATACGAGAGTTCCGTTCACGGATATTGCTAAAAAATTATTAATTTCAGCTGGTACTGTGCATGTTAGAGTTAAGAAAATGGAAGATGCTGGTATTATCATGGGTTCCTCTTTAGTGTTGGATTATGATAAATTAGGCTATTCTTTTATTGCTTATGTAGGTGTGTTTTTAAATAACACCTCTCAAACGAAGTTTGTTTTACAACGTATTAACGAAATTCCTTTTGTGACAGTTGCTTCTGTAACTACCGGGAAATTTAATATTTTCTGTAAAATCAGAGCAAAAGATACTAAACATGCTAAAGATGTAATCTTTATGATTGACGATATCGATGGTGTATATAGAACAGAAACTATGATTTCTCTTGAAGAAAGTATCAACGATAAGAAGCGTTTGATGCACACTATCTTCAAAAACATGTAATTTTTGACTTGAATGTTATTAAAAAAATAATACCTCAAGTTTACTCTTGGGGTTATTTTTTTTAAAAATGAACAATACGCATAATTAACAAAAAAATAATTAACATAATTTATGTATACGCTCCCTAAAATAGAACGTTTTAACCAAAACGTTCTCTCTAAATATCATATTTACAATAGCGTTTTCATTACTTTACCTTTTGATTCAATTGATAATACCGGTGCCTTATTGCCTTTGTTTACAGAGGTTTGTGATACAGGTTACAAAAAGATGGAAACACCAAAGGAAATTTTTGAATTCTTCTCTAAAAAATATTTACACACTGATGTAGAGGCTGATAAAATTGATTTAATGTTTCGTTTTATCCAATATATAGAACGTCAGATTGTATTGTTTGATGCTATAGAAGATGCTGCTTTTCCTATTGTAAATAATATGGAGGGACGCGGTTCTTTGAGAGATATCAAAGAAAAATCAGAAGCCAGAGGTAAGAATGAAGAGTTAGCTGAATTTTTGGAAAACTTCAATGTTAGAACAGTTCTGACAGCTCACCCTACACAGTTTTATCCTGGTCCGGTTTTAGGTATTATCAACGACCTTACACAAGCTATTCGTGATAATAATCTATTGCAAATCAAACAGCTTTTGGCACAATTAGGAAAAACCCCTTTCATTAAAAATGAAAAGCCAAATCCTTTTGACGAAGCAGTAAGCTTAATTTGGTATCTGGAAAATGTATTCTATAATACTGCCGGAGATTTAATGCATTATTTAGAAACGAATATTGCACCAAATGGAAATATTAAAAATCCTATTATCCAACTAGGTTTCTGGCCGGGAGGAGACAGAGATGGAAATCCATTTGTTACCACTGATATTACACTTAAAGTTGCTGATCGTTTAAGAACTTCTATTTTAAAATGTTATTATTTTGAAATGAGAAACTTAAAGAGAAAACTAACTTTCTCAGGTGTAGATTTTCTGGTTGCTGAACTTGAAAATAAATTATACCGTTCTGTTTTTTATTCTACAGGTGAAATTTTTATCACTTTAGAGGAATTTAAATCTCAGTTAAACAAAATTAAAACTATTATTGTAGAGCAACATCAATCTTTATATGTTGATGAATTAGAAGCTTTATTGATAAAAGTAAATTTATTCGGATTCCATTTTGCAACATTAGATATTCGTCAGAATAGTAAAATTCACGATGCGGTATTCAGAGATATTTTTGATTACTATTTAGCTAATGGAAGTGAAGTTTTCCCTAAAAACTATTATGAATTATCCGAAGCAGAAAAATGTGAAGTTTTAACGCAGGTACAAGGGAATTTGAATTCGGCTGATTTTAAAAATGAAATGACTCAATCTACAATTGATTCTATCAGAGCTATTCAGCAAATTCAGAAATGCAATGGTGAGTTAGGAGCTAACCGTTATATTATTAGTAATAATGAAAATGCGGTTAATGTTTTAGAAGCTTATGCTTTATTTAGACTGAGCAACTGGGAGCATCCATCAGTTGATATTGTGCCTTTATTTGAATCAGTAGATGATTTACAAAATGCGCATAATGTAATGGAGCAATTGTATACAAATCCGGTTTATGCTGAGCATTTGGCTAACAGAGGAATGAAACAAACCATTATGCTTGGTTTTTCTGATGGTACAAAAGATGGTGGTTATTTAATGGCTAACTGGAGTATTTATCAGGCTAAGGAGCAGCTTACTGCTATGTCCAGAAAATACGGAATTAAAGTGATTTTCTTTGATGGACGTGGTGGACCGCCTGCTCGTGGAGGAGGTAAAACACATAAGTTTTATGCTTCTTTAGGACCAGAAATCGAAAACAAAGAAATTCAGGTTACTGTTCAGGGGCAAACTATTAGTTCAAACTTTGGAACTTTGGATTCTTGTCGTCATAATTTAGAAAACTTATTAAGTGCTGGTGTAACTAACCAGGTATTCAATAAAGATTTGAATAAATTATCAGATAGTGACAAAGAGATTATGGTCCAATTATCTGAACTTGGATATGAAAAATATTTGAGTTTTAAAAATCACGATAAGTTTATTCCGTACTTGGAAAAAATGAGTACGTTGAAATATTACGCTAAAACTAATATTGGAAGTCGTCCTTCTAAAAGAAGTAAGTCTGAAAAATTAGATTTTAAAGATTTAAGAGCTATTCCATTTGTGGGTTCCTGGAGTCAGTTGAAACAAAATGTACCAGGTTTCTATGGTGTTGGTTCGGCTTTAAAATACTTTGAGGACACAAATCAATGGGAAAAAGTTCAGGACTTGTACAACCGTTCTATGTTCTTCAAAACATTATTGGAAAATAGTATGATGTCATTGGCTAAGTCATTTTTCCCATTAACAGCTTATATGAAAAATGATCCTGAATTTGGAGAATTCTGGCAAAACATTTATGACGAGTTTTTAGAAACTAAGAGATTGTTGTTGAAAATTGCCGGACATAAAGAATTGATGGAAAATTATCCTGACGGTATAGCTTCAATTCAAATCAGAGAACGTATTGTGTTGCCTTTATTAACGATTCAACAATATGCATTATTGCGAATTAATGAATTGAATAAAGAGCCAAATCCGGATGAAAAACTGATTAAAGTTTACGAAAAAATCGTAATGCGTTCTTTGTTTGGTAATACCAATGCAAGTAGAAATTCAGCTTAATTTTTTATGAAAGCAATTGATATCCCGGAAAACGAATATTCTGTATTCAATGCTACTTATGTAAAAGCAGCAGGAGACGGAGATTTATATGAAGACTTAGAAATAAGTCTTCATGATTTTATTCGTTTTGTTCAGGATATTCCAATGGATAAATTTGATTATCGTTATGCCGAAGGCAAATGGACAATCAAAGAAATCATTCAGCACATAATTGATACCGAACGTGTTTTTGCTTACAGGGCTTTGCGGGTTTCCAGAAATGACAAAACGCCTTTGCCGGGATTTGATGAAAATGCTTATGCATTAAATACAGATGCTAATAGCAGGCACTTACAAAGTTTGTTAACTGAATTATCAATTGTTCGCCAAAGTACTTTGGCGCTTTTTAAAAGTCTTTCAGAAGAACAATTAAAAAGAATTGGAATTGCTTCTAATGCTGATATTTCAGTGCGTGCGATAGGTTTTATTATCATTGGACACTTAAAACACCATCATAAAGTTTTTAAAGAAAGATATTTATAAATCATAGAAAACAGTTGACCAGATTTTCAGCTTGTTTTCAAAAGACATCGTATTAGCGGGACTAGTAGAAGGCATTACATAATAAGTAATGCCTTTTATTTGCCCGAAATTTTTATTAAAGTAGCGGTGACTTTCTTTTCCGTTGAAGACAATCTTTTTAATATTAGGAAATTGTTTCAATAAACTTTCAAAATCATTTGGCTTATGATTTTTAATGTGAATATCTAAACTTCCTTTTCGTTCGCAATTTTCCAAAACATCCCAAATGCCAATTTTATGATTTTGCAATACTTTTATTTTTTCTTCGAAAACAGTAGTAACCGGTAATTTATCAAATAAAGTATAAATGATTTTCCAGAAATGATTGCGCGGATGCGCATAATATTCCTGTTTTTCTAAAGAAGCAATTCCGGGCATGGTTCCTAAAATTAAAATTTGAGTTTCGGCGTTGACAAAAGGAGGGAAGGAATAAATCATAATTACCTAGTTGTTTTCTTCTTTTTCAATAATGGCTAAAGCCAGTCTGATTTTTTCGTAAGCTATTTTTTCTTCGAAATAATCAAAATAAGGTTTTAGAGCTGTTGGTTTTTCTAATTTAATTTGCGCTGCCGCTATTAAGTTAACTTCTTCTTCTGAAACAAATTGGTGTAAGTCAATTGCAGCTCCGTCTGAATATAATTTAGCTAAATGTGACATGATAGTTCCAGTGCCTAATTTTCTTTTAGCAGCAATTTCATCAATTGTCAAACCTTCCTGATACAAAGCTAGAGTTTCTTTATAAGTACTCGATTCTTTTTTAGTTTTAATCTTTTTATCTTTTTGAAAAGTAATAATAGCTTTGATAAAAGCATCACCGTATTTTTCCAATTTGGCTTTTCCAACACCGTCAATTATAATCAATTCTTCCTCACTCATCGGGCGGTTGATTTCCATTTGGCGTAAAGTTGCATCACTAAAAATAACATAGGCAGGTACTTCTTCTTCAGTTGCAATTTCGTAGCGCAATTTACGTAAGGTTTCAAAAAGAGAATTGTTAACTACTTTAGCTTTGTTGGTATTTTTATCACTTTTTTGTTCTGCGGGTTTTTGAACTGTTGAGAGTTGTACTTTTTCACCTTCAAATAAAACTTTCTTAGCTAACGAAGTAAGTCTGATTTTGTTTTGTTGATGGAAAGCAATTTCGCAATATCCCAGATTGATTAACTGAATCAGGTATTGATTCCAGTCGTGCCAGGAAGTTTCGATACCTACGCCATAGGTCTTTAAATTTTGGTATTCTTTTTCGTAAATGTATGCATTTTTAGAACCTCTTAAAAAATCAACAATTACATGTAATGGTTCGGATTCATTGAGACGAATAATAGCCGAAAGTGCTTTTTGAGCATGAATAGTCCCGTCAAAAAAGGCGGGAGGATTTTTGCAAATATCGCAATTGCCACAATTTTCGGTTACGATTTCTCCAAAATACGAAAGCAGTATTTTTCGGCGACAACTTAGTGCGTCAGCATATTGTTTCATTCGTTCGAGTTTGGCCAATTGTATTTCGGCATTTTGTCCCTGCGAAGCAAATTTTTGCAATTGAATCAAATCGCCATAACTTTCGAATAAAATAGTTTCTGAATTCAATCCGTCACGACCTGCGCGACCGATTTCCTGATAATAACCTTCGATGTTTTTAGGTAGATTATAATGAATTACCCAACGCACATTCGACTTGTCAATTCCCATTCCGAAAGCAATTGTGGCGCAAACCACCTGGCATTCATCATTTATAAATTCATCCTGTGTTTTAGAACGAAGTTCGGCATCTAAACCGGCATGATAGGCTTTGGCCGGAATTCCTGCTTTGTTAAGTTTTTCTGCAAGTTCTTCGGTGGTTTTTCGGCTCAGGCAATAAATAATACCAGAATCGTTAGGTTTTGATTCGATGAAATCAATAATTTGTTTGACTCTGTCTAAGGCTGGTCGAACTTCTAAACTAAGGTTTTTTCGATCAAAAGAAGCAATAAAAACAGCAGGATTTTTCAAATTCAATTGATTGCTAATATCCTGACGTGTAGCTTTATCGGCGGTGGCAGTTAAGGCTAAAATAGGAGTAGAAGGGAAGCGGTTTTTGAGATAACCTAAATTGGTATAAGCTGGTCTGAAGTCGTGTCCCCAGGACGAAATACAATGTGCTTCGTCAATAGCAATTAAGCTTATGTTGAGCAGGCTAAAAATATTGTCCAGATACGACAAGCTCTCGGGAGCTATGTAAATTAGCTTTACTTTATTATTTTTTAAATTATCAATATGCTTTTGTTGTTCAGCTTCTGTTTGTGTGCTGTTGATGTAGCAGGCAGCAATTCCGTTGGCTTTAAGGCTATCCACCTGATCTTTCATTAAGGCAATTAGTGGAGAAATTACAACGGTAATTCCGGGAAGTAATAAGGCAGGTAATTGAAAACAAATGGATTTTCCGCCACCGGTAGGCATAATGGCTAAGGTATCGTTGCCTTGTAATATGGTGTTTATAATTTCTTCCTGATTAGTTCTGAACTTTTCAAATCCAAAATTTTCTTTAAGTGTAGTGTGTAATATCTGAGAAGGAATCATTTTGAGGGATTGGCTAAAAATTAAAAAAGGAACTCTTTTTTTGAGTTCCTTTTTTTATGTTGGCTTTATGAATTAATCTTCATCTTCGTCGTCGTCGTCATCAGCGATGTCTTTATCATCACCATCTTCATCATCATCTTCGTCTAAATCAGGTTTGTCATTATCGTCGTCGTCATCGTCGTCATCAGCACTAATGTCGTCATCTAAATCTAAACCTTTGATAGGCGCCATTGGTTCTATAACAACGTCATCTAAATCGTCATCTTCATCAAAGTTCTCGATTCTATCCGCAAGTTTAGTACTCACTTTTACTAAGTAGATAGTATCCTCAGTGCGTACTTCAACAGCTTCTACTAATTCGTTTTTAGCATTTTTAAAACGAATGATATCTTCGTCGTCATATCCATCAGGAAATTTTTCAACTAACAAGTTTAAAATTTCGTTTGTTAATTTAGCATACTCAACTATAACTCTTCTCATAAAAATGGTATTATAAATCTAATAAATAAGCAAAAATTAATGGAGCTACAATGGTAGCATCTGATTCAATAATAAACTTAGGGGTTGTGATGTCTAATTTACCCCAAGTAATTTTTTCATTAGGAACTGCTCCTGAATAAGATCCGTAACTGGTTGTAGAATCTGAAATTTGGCAGAAATAACTCCAAAACGGTACATCATGCATTTCCATATCCTGATATAACATTGGTACAACACAAATAGGGAAGTCTCCTGCGATACCTCCACCAATTTGGAAGAATCCAATTCCGTTTTCACAATTTTTAGTATACCAGTCTGCTAAGAAAGTCATGTATTCAATACCTGATTTCATAGTTGAAGCCTTAAGTTCTCCTTTAATCACGTAAGAAGCAAAGATATTCCCCATGGTGCTATCTTCCCATCCAGGAACAATAATAGGTAAATTTTTCTCAGCAGCAGCATACATCCAGCTGTCTTTTAAGTCAATTTCGTAGTATTCTTCAAGCACTCCTGAAAGTAACATTTTGTACATGAATTCATGAGGGAAATAACGTTCTCCTTTATCATCGGCATCTTTCCAGATTTTGTAGATATGTTTTTGTAATCTACGGAAAGCTTCGTGTTCAGGAATACAAGTATCTGTTACACGGTTTAATCCTCTTTCTAATAAATCCCATTCTTCTTGCGGCGTTAAATCACGATAGTGAGGTACTCTTTCGTAGTGAGAGTGCGCTACTAAGTTCATGATATCTTCTTCAAGGTTAGCACCTGTACAAGAGATAATTTGAACTTTATCCTGACGAATAACTTCGGCGAAAATTTTTCCAATTTCGGCTGTACTCATTGCTCCTGCCATGCTCACTAACATTTTAGATCCTTTGGCTAGTTGCTCTTCGTAAGCTTTAGCTGCGTCAACTAATGCTGCTGAATTGAAGTGTAAATAATGTTTTTCAATAAATTGACTGATAGGTCCTTTACTCATTTTATGGGATTTAAATGTTTAGTAAATTTATCATTTTTAGAATCTAAACCGGTTCAAATATAATGAAATTATAAATCTACTAAAGCTTGTATTTGATTAATTATTTTTTATTTATAACCTAAAATTTTTAATACTTCTTCAGAGGTTTGTTGTTCTGAAAAAACTTCTGTTGCTAATATCCCATTTTCATCTCTATCGATTAGAATATGTTTGGGTTGTGGTATTAAACAGTGGTGTAAACCTCCATAACCTCCAATAGTCTCCTGGTAAGCACCTGTATTAAAAAATCCAATGTAAAGAGGCTTTTCTTTATTGTATTTAGGTAAATAAATAGCATTCATGTTTTGTTCCGAGTTGTAATAGTCATCACTATCACAAGTTAAACCTCCTAACAATACTCTTTCATAGGTATCGTTCCAACGGTTTACGGCTAACATGATAAAACGTTTGTTTATTGCCCAGGTATCAGGAAGTGTAGTAATGAATGAAGAATCAATCATATTCCACTTTTCTCTGTCGTTTTGTTGTTTTTGATAAAGAACCTGATAAATCGCACCACCGCTTTCACCAACAGTAAAAGATCCAAATTCAGTAAAGATATGAGGAACATCTACTTCGGCCTCATCACAGGCAATTTTAATCTGATTGATAATTTCGTCAATCATGTATTGGTAATCATACTCAAAAGCTAAGGAATTCTTGATAGGGAAACCACCACCAATATTTAATCCGTCAAGAGTAGGACACTCTTTTTTAAGAGCGATATATACTTTAATACATTTTACTAATTCGTTCCAATAGTAAGCTGTATCGTTAATTCCGGTATTGATAAAAAAGTGAAGCATTTTTAATTCAAGATTACTGTTTTCCTGAATTTGCTTTCTGTAAAAGTTAACGATGTTTTTGTAACCAATTCCTAATCTTGAAGTATAAAACTCAAATTTAGGCTCTTCTTCGGCAGCAATACGGATTCCAATTTTGAATTTCCCTTTGATTTCTGCCTGTAGTAAATCTAATTCTTCGTAATTATCAATAATTGGAATAGTGTTCTTATGTCCGTTATTGATTAATCTGGCAATATTAGTAATGTATTGATCTCTTTTAAAACCGTTACAAAGAATATAGGTGCTTTTGTTGATTTTGCCATTTTCTAAAAGATTCTCAACAATATTAATGTCAAATGCAGAAGATGTTTCAACGTGAATATTGTTTTTGAAAGCTTCATTCATGATGAACTCAAAATGAGAACTTTTAGTACAATAGCAGTAATAGTATTTTCCTTCATATTTATTTTTCTCCATAGCTCTACGAAACCAACTTTTGGCTTTGTTGATATTGTTGGAAATTTGAGGTAAATAGGTGAATTTTAACGGCGTACCGTATTTTTCCACCAATTTCATCAAATCAATATTATGGAAATAAAGGTTGTCTTTGTTTAAAGTAAACTCTTCTTGAGGAAAATAGTATGTTTGATTGATTAGATCAGAATATTTAGTATTCATTTTTTTTAGGAATTTGTGTTTTTATAGTTTTAAGAAGTTATTCAACTATAATTCAAACCCTAATATTGGCATAAATAATCTGCAATTTTTCGTTTTCTATTGTTAAGTATTGAAAAATATCAAAATTAAATCGACTAATAACTAAATTAAAACGTTTCAATATTCTTTGAAAAGAAGTATTGTTTACGTCTTGATTTGAGCTGTGATTTCTTTGTTTTTGATGCTTTTTCATTGCGGCAAATGTAAAAAATAAAATATAAGTGATGCAATCCTTTTTTATAAAAAAAATAGTTAAGATTTGTAATCTTCAAAGGCTTCAAGAATCAATTCATTCTCAACTTCTTGGTTGATTTTTATCTTCCCGATTCCTTCAATTAATGCAAACTGAATACTTCCATATTCATTTTTTTTGTCATGGATTAACAGCTCCATGATAGGCTCAATATCTTCTTCTTCAAAAATTACATCATCATAGATGGATTTCAACACGCTCTTAATTTGGATATATTCTTCTTTAGAAATAAGTCCTTTTTTCCATGAAATGAAACTTTCCAAAATCATTCCCACTGCAATAGCCTCGCCGTGAAGTAAGGTAGTTTTAGATTCGCTTTCAAGAAAATAACCTTCTATAGCGTGTCCTAAGGTGTGACCAAAGTTCAGCGCTTTTCTAATGTTTTTCTCAGTAGGATCCTGTTTTACAATTTCGTTCTTGATTTCAACTGATCTGTAAATCAATTGATCAAGAGCGTCAAAATCAATAGTGGAAATATCAAGGAATTCCTCCCAGTATTTTTTATCGTAGATTAAGCCGTGTTTCAGCATTTCGGCAAGACCGGAACGCATTTCGTTTTGAGGAACTGTTTCTAAATATTGTGTATCGATAAGTACCATACTTGGCACATTGATAACACCAATCTGATTTTTTAAATTTCCTAAATCCACTCCGTTTTTCCCTCCTACAGAAGCATCTACCATTGAAAGTAAAGTAGTAGGGATGTGGATAAAGTCAACACCGCGTTTAAACGTAGATGCCACAAAACCTCCTAAGTCAGTAACAACACCGCCACCTAAATTAAGAACCAAACTCTTTCTGTCTCCGCCAAGTTCCGTAAGTACTTTCCAGATTTCAACACAGGTTTCGATGTTTTTATTTTCTTCACCTGCTTCAAATTCTATAATTTCAACATTTAAATCGGTTTCGATAGCCGGCAATAATTTTGGTAAACAAAATTCATTAGTGTTGCTATCTACAATAATAAAGATGTTAGAATATTTATTGTTGCTTATGTGAAGATTTAAAGCTTCGGTTGCAGTTTCGTTAAAATAGATAGGGTAATTATTGGCTTGAATTGTTTGCATTGTCATTAATTAATTTGAATTGCAAAATAAGGTAATTTCTAGTAATTAATATCCATAACTCTGGCTATATTTGTTTTAAATAGCAAAAAAAATGAAAAAGATATTCGATAATACCCAAATTGCTTTTGCTTTAAAAAGTAACAGTCAATTGAATACTTCTTATTTTCTTTTCAAGATGATGAGTTTTAAACCGTTGGTGAAAATTGGAACTGCTATTATTCCGTTTGCTTTAAAAATAAAGCTTCCGGTAGAAAATTTAATTCGAAAAACCATCTTTAATCAATTTTGCGGAGGCATAAATGAAGAAGATTGTCTTAAAGTAGTTGATATTCTTGAAACTAAAGCCGTTTCGGCGGTTTTGGATTATGCAGTTGAAGGAAAGGTTGCGGAGAGTGAGTTTGATAACGCGCTCCAAAAAATGTTACGAATAATTGAATTTGATAAAGAACGTCAGGCAATTCCTTTTAGTGTTTTTAAACCAACGAGTTTTGGTCGTCTTGATTTGTATGAAAAAATAGGGAATCATGAAAATTTAACCGATGCTGAGCAGCAGGAATGGCAAAGGGTAGAGGCACGTTTTGATAAGGTTTGTCAGGAAGCAAATCAAAAAAATGTTTCCATTTTAATTGATGCCGAGGAAAGTTGGATGCAAACTGCCGCCGATGATTTGATTTTTAAAATGATGCGCAAATACAATACTGAAAAAGCTATCGTTTTTAATACACTTCAAATGTATCGTTGGGATAGAATAGATTATTTAAAAGAAATCCATCAATTTGCTAAAAATGAAGGTTTTTACGTTGGGATAAAATTAGTTCGCGGGGCTTATATGGAAAAAGAAAAGGAACGGGCAGAAGAAAAAAATTATCCGTCGCCTATTTGTGCCAGTAAGCAAGAAACCGATGAAAATTACAATTTGGCGTTGCAATATATTACAAACAATTTGGATGTTCTTTCTCTTTTTGCTGGTACTCATAATGAGGAAAGTGCTTATTATTTGATGGAATTAATGCAGCAAAAAAATATTGCTGTCAATGATTCGCGAATTTGGTTTGCACAATTATATGGAATGAGCGATACGATGAGTTTTAATTTGGCCGCCAATGGTTATAATATTGCTAAATATTTGCCTTTTGGCCCTGTAAAAGAAGTGATTCCTTATTTAATCCGTCGAGCTCAGGAAAACACCGCTGTAGCCGGACAAACGAGTCGCGAACTGGAAATGATAATTAAAGAACGTCAGCGAAGAAAAAATGCCTGATTATTCTAAAAATTTTACTTTCAATTCCGGGGTTGGAATCATACAGAATTCTTTTTTGCCATACCATTTGTAGCGGTTTTTAGCGATATAATCGTAAATGGAATCCCGAATTCCTTTTGGGAAAATTTTAAAAATACTCAGAAAAATATAAAGCGAATTAAATTCAGCGGCAATTTTCAGGGCAGCATCTGATTTTAAATAATAAGCGGTTCCGGGTTCATAAAGAATAATACTATCCGTTGTTTTTTGGTCTACGCCAATATAACTGCAAATTTCCTTCCCTAAATTAGATTGCAGCGCTAGAAAGCGAAAAACATCTTTTTTATCTCTTTCAATTATAAATTGTACTGCTGAATTGCACAAATTGCAAACACCATCAAAGAGGATTATTTTTTTGTTTTTAGGAAAGTTTTGCATTTGAATAAGTCATTGCAAGTTCCGATAGCTATTGGAACGAAGCAATCGCATTTTTGTTTTTACGTACTGATTTGCTTATCCTAGTGAGATTGCTTCGTTCCTCGCAATGATACCGAACACTGATTACTACAAATTATTTCTTCACCGCTTCGACTAAATCCAATTCATCCAAACTTACCTTAGAAGTAAATAAACCATAATTAACCGTTGCTTTGTTTTTCTCAATGGCATCAATGCTTCCCACGGCTTTTCCGTCCAGCATTCGCACGCGGTCGCCTACTTTTAGAATTGGTTTTGGCTTTTCAACCACAGGTTTTAGTTTTTTTTCTTTTTTCTCTTTTCTGATTTCTTCAACCTGAACCTGAACTTCTTCTATAATTTCTTTTTTCTTGGCAATTATCGCTTTAGTTTCTTTTGGAGTGGCTTTTTTACGTTTCGAATTTTCGATTTCTACAATTTTCAAAAACTCACCAATCAATTCTTTTTTGTTTTTGTTGTTGAAATATTTCTCGGCAATATCTTCTATTTTCTGACCAATGTAAATCGTTTTTTGATTGCTGTCGTACAATTCCTGATAGCTTTCCAGTTTTTGTTTTATTTTGGTATTGATAGATTCCATTTTTTTGCTCTCTTCACGAGCCCGGGTTTCTTCTTCTTTTAAATTCAAAGAGGTTTTCTCCAGCTTGGAGCGCTCTTTTTGTAAGTTGGCAATGGTTTTATCAAAACGAACTTTTCCAACCTCGATTTTCTTTTTCGCGCGATTGATTAAGCCAAAAGGAATTCCGTTTTTCTGGGCTACTTCAAAAGTAAACGAACTTCCGGCTTGTCCCAACACCAATTTATACATGGGCTCCAAAGATTTTTCGTCAAAAAGCATATTTGCATTGGTAGCAAAAGGCAATTCATTAGCCAGAATTTTCAAATTGGCATAATGTGTCGTGATAATTCCAAAGGCTTCCCGATGATAGAATTCTTCGAGGAAAATTTCGGCAAGAGCTCCTCCCAATTCCGGATCAGAACCTGTACCAAATTCGTCAATCAAAAACATGGTTTTACTGTTGCACTTTTTCAAAAAGTAGTTCATGTTTTTTAATCGGTAACTATAGGTACTCAGATGATTTTCAATAGATTGATTGTCTCCAATATCTGTCAATATTCTGTCGAATAAAAAGGTCTCTGAGCGTTCGTGAACAGGAATTAACATTCCCGATTGCAGCATTAATTGCAGTAAACCAACGGTTTTTAACGAAATGGTTTTTCCTCCTGCATTAGGTCCGGAAATAACGATAATTCGGTTTTCCTGTTGTAATTCGATAGTTTGCGGATAAGTGATTTCCTTTTTTTGTTTATTATTCAAATACAAAATAGGATGAAAAGCATCCCTGAAATACAAACGACGTTCTTCGGTTATATTTGGTAAGATTCCGTTGATTCTGTTGGCATATTTTGCTTTGGCTGCAATTACGTCAATATCACTTAAAAAATCCTGATATTCTTTCAACAAAGGTAAAAATGGACGAATCGCATTCGATAATTGCTTTAAAATACGGGTGATTTCTTCTTTTTCTTCGTATTCTAAATTACTTAATTCCCTGGAATATTTCAGTGTCATTTCAGGTTCGATGTAAGCAATGCTTCCTGTTTTCGAACTTCCTAAAATAGTTCCTCTTACTTTTCTTCGGTGCATCGCCAATACGGCTAAAACACGACGATTTTGCACAAAACTTTCTTTAATATCGTCTAAATATCCTAAGCCGTTGTATTGCTGCAACGCAATTCCGAAACTCTGATTAACCTTGCCGCGAACCAAATTCATATTTCTGCGAATATCCGACAGAGCAGGAGAGGCGTTATCCTTGATTTCACCATACTTATCTACAACCACATCAATCTGAGTCACAATTTCTTTAGTCAGTTCCACTCTGGAAGCTCTGGCATTGATATTAGGGTAATAATCATCAAATTTTTTAAGGAATTGCAACATCACATTAACTGTTGAAGAAAGGGAGGCAATTTTTCTAAAACTGCCTACTTCCAGAAAACTATCTTCAATAGCCAGAAATTTTATTTCATACGTTATCGCATCAAATCCGTGATTAGGAATCGCATTATTATTCTGGAAAGAAGAAACATACTCAGAGGTTTGCATCAAAGCCTGCATCAGGCCTTCCTTGTCTCTGAAAGGAGTAATTTTGAGTGCTTTTTCTTTTCCAATTTCAGTATTACATATCTCTGAAATGGTTTCGAGAATGGTTGGAAACTGAAGATCTTGTAATGTTTTTTCGGTGATGGATATCATTCTTAAATATAAGTTGCAAAGGAGCAAAGTTACAAAGTTTAGTAGTTAAAATAGATGTAATTGTAGTGTAGTTTGCTGAAAACTTTACGAAATTTGCCCAAAATGATGCAAATGAATATCAATCTTAACCCCGAATGGCAAGCAATTTTATCTGATGAAATACAAAAGCCTTATTTTAATGTTTTAATGACAGAGGTAGAAAAAGAATACCAATCTGATATTTGTTATCCACCTAAAGATTTAATTTTTTCGGCTTTTAATTTTTGTGATTTTTCCAATCTGAAAGTGGTAATCATAGGTCAGGATCCATATCATGGAGAAGGAGAAGCCAATGGTTTGTGTTTTTCGGTTAATGATGGTGTTAAAATTCCGCCTTCATTGCGTAATATTTACAGAGAAATTAATGATGATTTGGATAATTTGCTGATGCCGGCTTCGGGAAATTTAGAGCATTGGGCAGAGCAAGGGGTTTTGTTGTTAAATACTTCACTTAGTGTTAGAAAAGACAAACCTAACAGTCATAAACATTTAAAATGGAACCTTTTTACGGATGCAGTCATTCAAAAAATATCCGATGAAAAAGAGGCAGTTGTCTTTTTACTTTGGGGGTCTTTTGCACAAAAAAAAGGAAGTAAAATTGACAGAAATAAACATTTAGTTCTCGAATCCGGACATCCGTCTCCCATGAGCGCTAATCAGGGAAAATGGTTTGGAAATAAACATTTTTCTCAGACTAATGCCTATTTAAAAGCGAATAAAAAAACTGAGATTGATTGGGTTTTGTAGCTAATTGAATTTTAAACTATGAAAAACAGCTTGCATTTGTTCTTTTAGGGTTTGCTGGTCATCTGCTAAATAAAAATAATAGGCATCTGCAGCATCATCTTTATGAATGGCTATTATCATGCAATATTTGTAATCCTGTCCAAATTCTTTTCTTGGTTCCACCATAGTCATTGCACCCCAATCGGCATTAAATTCAGCTTTAATCGCTTCTGGGGAAAAGTAGAAGTTCTGGGTAATTTGTCCATAATGCCAGAAACATTCATAGTAATAGCTAAAAAAGAAGCCTGATAGGACTTATTAGGACTTAAATTTACTTCACCAGTTTTTTTGTTTTTTTCTTTTTCATAAAACGCAGTCATTCTATCTCCAAGTGGACGTATTGCAAATCTAACTTCAAAATTCTTTTCAATATGTTTGATGGCATATTCATAATTCATATGATTGTTAGGAATAATTGTTGTCTCTTTAAAATCTTTTGGCATTGAGAAAGACATCTTAGTCTTTTGTAATGTCTCCTGAAAACCTGAAGTAGTTTTTTCTGTTGTGAAAGAGGTTAAAGCAATTAAAAGGAGTCCGATTACAACTGTTAAAATTTTGTTCATGTAGAAGTTTTTAAATTAAAAATCCTTTTTCAATCTATTATTATTTCAAATACAAACAAATTTCTTACAGAAATATATTTGTAGTTTCTTATTTGTTAATTAATACCATTTGTTTTTCGGATAAATTCCAAAATTATAATGATTTATTCGACATCAGATATATTAGCAGAGAGATAACTTATCGGATAAAAAAAGCCATTCAAATTTCTTTTTACGAAATTTAAATGGCTTATATGGTAAAAGAATAAAATTACTTCTTAATAATATTTTCTAAAGTAGCTTTGTTTTCTTCGTTTTTTACGGTTAAAATGATTTCGACATTTTGGGCTGTTTTTCCCTCAATAACATACAATTTGTTTTTTTTTCCAAATTCAGTATCGCTTTTATCAAAGTCAACATCGCCAAATTCTAAAGTTTTTCGAATATCAGCAGTATCGACCCATTTTTCATTTAAAACCTGAGTAGCTTTTGCAGAATATTCAAAAGGTTTGTTTCTAATATCATTCAAAACACGGGCATTTGGGAAATAATTACATCGAGTATCTTTTCCACTAAAAACAAGGGCTACAAAAAAGCAGCCTATTACTAAACCTACCAGATAGTAAGCAAAACGTTGTACAAATTTCATGAATTATTTTTTTGGCAAAGGTAGTTGAAAGTTTACTTAAAAAACAATTAAATTAATGTCGTTGTTAGGTAAATCAAACCATTCTCCAATAGCTCTGTTGGTTAGGATTCCGTGGTAGGTATAAACCCCGTTTTTCAAGCCTTTATCACAGCGAATGGCACTTTCAAGTCCACCATCTTCAGCAATTTTTAATAAATAAGGAGTAATAATATTGCTTATTGAAAGCGAAGCGGTCTTAGAATAGCGGGAAGGAATATTGGGAACACAATAATGAAGAATATTGCTCTTTATGAAGGTTGGTTTTTCGTGTGTAGTAACTTCGGATGTTTCAAAACAACCTCCCATATCGATACTGACATCAACAATAACAGCACCTTTTTTCATGTGTTCCACCATTGTTTCGGTAACGACAATTGGGCAGCGTTCTAAACCGCGAATGGCACCAATGGCAACATCACAACGTCTTAGGGCTTTCATCAGCGCTTTAGGTTGAATCGTTGATGTGAAAATACGCTCACTCAAACTATTCTGAAGGCGTCTTAATTTGGTAATCGAATTATCAAAAACTTTTACATTAGCTCCTAATCCAATGGCTGCTCTTGCTGCAAATTCCCCGGCAGTTCCTGCTCCCAGGATAACCACTTCAGTAGGAGGGACTCCGGTAATATTTCCAAAAAGTAGTCCTCTTCCGTTTGCATTGGCAATCATTAATTCGGAGGCAATTAATATAGAAGCTGTTCCGGCAATTTCACTTAAGGATTTTACAACCGGATAGGTATCATCGACATCTTTAAGATATTCAAAAGCCAAAGCTGTAATTTTCTTCTTTGTTAAAGCTTCAAAATATTCTTTTTTCTTGGTTTTTAATTGAATTGCCGAAAGTAGAATCGTTTGATTATTCATCATGTTGATTTCGGCAATTGTAGGTGGCTCGACTTTTAAAATCATCGGACAGCC
This sequence comes from Flavobacterium glycines, assembly GCF_900100165.1. GTDB lineage: Bacteria > Bacteroidota > Bacteroidia > Flavobacteriales > Flavobacteriaceae > Flavobacterium > Flavobacterium glycines. The sequence goes on along the minus strand of NZ_FNEO01000007.1, from coordinate 132,142 downwards.
AAAAACTTTTTGAGTGTCTTTAGTTACTTCCGCACCTGCTTCAGAATACTCTTTGTCCGAATAACTGGCACTTTCTCCTGCTCCCGATTCAATCATCACGCGATGTCCATGACACACTAACGAACTCACTGCATCAGGTGTTAAGCAGATACGACGTTCCTGATAGCTGGTCTCTTTTGGAATACCAATAAATAGGTCACCTTTTTTTTTGGCTACTTCCAGCTTCTCTTCCTGAGGTAATAACTGTTGTTTTGTAAATGGAGTTATTGATATTGACATCGTTTTTGGTACAATTAAAAGGTAAAATTACACAAAAAGATTAAAAAAATAAGTTTTATAATCTGATAAAAACGCAAATGATTTTATTAATTAACATAAAGTTAGATTTTTAATACTTTTGTTGTTTTTTCTTAAGAAGTATTTTCGGAGAAACACAAAAGAAAACAATTTAAAATACTGATATTCAGTAGTTATAATTATTTGTTTTCATTGAATTAATTTAGTTTTAAAAGTCTTTTTCCATCCGGAAGTGCTTCAATATTTATGGTGGAATGTGTTTCAGGAATAAGATTAGCAATATTTTCCGCCCATTCGATAAAACACCAATTTCCGGAATACAAATAATCATCTACTCCCATGTCGAGTGCTTCAGTTTCTTTTTTTAAACGATAAAAATCAAAATGATAAACAGTCTGATTGTCTGTAGTTTCATATTCGTTAACTAAAGAAAAAGTAGGACTGCTGGTAGCTTCATTTACCCCAAGAGTTTTGCACAATTGTTTGATAAATGTAGTTTTTCCGGCTCCCATTTCACCATTAAAAAGGATTACTTTGTTAGGCTTAGCCGCTACAATCAATTCGGCAACATTGCTTATTTCGTTTAATGAAAAAGTGATTTCCATAATTCTAGTGTTCCGTTTTTGGTGTTCAGTATTCAGTTCTTTTGATGACTGAATACTGAACACTGAAAACTATTTTATTTTGGATTAAATATCAGGCAGGGTACAATCATTTCTTCAAGCGAAATTCCACCATGCTGATACGTATTTTTATAATAACTCACATAATGATTGTAGTTGTTAACGTAAGCTAAAAACAAATCATTTTTTGCAAAAATAAAAGAACTGCTCATATTTATTGCCGGCAAGCCAATTTTTTTTGGGTCTTTTACCGCATAAACATCTTTGTTTTCATAAGTTAGACTGCGGCCGGTTTTGTAACGCAAATTCAAACTGGTATTTTTATCACCAACCACTTTTGAAGGGTTTTTTACGTTGATAGTTCCGTGGTCCGTTGTTAAGACTAATTTGAAACCCAGTTTTTGTGCCTGTTGGATAATTTCCAATAATGGTGAATTTTTAAACCAACTTAAAGTTAAGGAACGATAAGCTTTGTCATCAGGAGCAAGTTCTTTTACAACATCCATTTCGGTTTTGGCGTGCGAAAGCATATCGACAAAATTATAGACTACCGCAACCAAATCGTTGTCTTTTAAAGCTCTAAAATTATCCAGAAGTTTTTTGCCCGAAGCCATATTGGTAATTTTGAAATAATCCGATTTGATATTCAGATTTAAACGCTTCAATTGGGCTGCCAAAAATTCGGCTTCAAATAAATTTTTTCCGCCTTCGTCGGGATCATTTTTCCATAAGTCCGGATGTTTTTTTTCCATCTCAACAGGTAATAAACCTGAGAAAATAGCATTTCGGGCGTATTGGGTAGCCGTTGGTAAAATAGAATAATAAGGTACCTCTTTTTCCAGTTTATAATAATCGGCTACTACATTTTCAAAGGCTTTCCATTGATCGTAACGCAAATTGTCAATCACGATAAATAAAACCGGTCTTTCTTTTTTCTTCAATTCAGGAACTACTAATTCCTTAAATAATGTATGCGATTGAATAGGAGTGTCTGCTTTAGGTAAAAACCAGTCTTCGTAATTACGTTCGATGAATTTTCCAAACTGTGAATTAGCTTCTACTTTTTGGGATTCCAGAATTTCAATCATAGCCGGGTCATTGATGTCTTCCAATTGTAATTCCCAGAATAATAGTTTTTTATACAATTCTATCCAGTCTTCGTAGCTGTTGACCATACCCATTTCCATGGCTATTTTTCGAAATTCCTTTTGGTAATCCAAAGTGGTTTTTTGCGAAATCAATTTAGAATTATCCAGATTCTTTTTTAAACTCAGCAAAATCTGATTTGGATTCACGGGCTTAATCAGGTAATCGGCAATCTTAGCGCCAATGGCTTCCTCCATAATGTATTCTTCTTCGCTTTTGGTAATCATAATCATCGGGATAGCACTTTTTTTCTCTTTCATCTCCGAAAGGGTTTCCAGTCCGCTCATTCCGGGCATGTTTTCGTCAAGGAAAACAATGTCAAAATTTTCGTTATCAAATATCTCGATGGCATCAAGACCATTGTTGCAAGTAGTGACTTCGTAATTTTTTTTCTCTAAGAAAAGAATGTGTGGTTTTAGATAATCAATTTCGTCGTCAACCCAAAGTATTTTTATTTTATCCATGTTTTATCTGTTCTAATAGTTATTCCTGAACGTAAAAAACGCAAGTACATTGTGCAAATTACAGATTTTATATAGTTCAACTTCCTAATATTATGATAAAATTTCTTTCTAATATCCTTTCCTGATAGTAGTAATATTTTTTCTGAAATTATGGTAACTAATATTTTCGAAAGAATTGATTTGTATTGATTGAAGTGAATCTAACAAATTAATTAAGAAATTTAATCTTTTTTGAATTTTTATATTAGCATATTTATCTTACATTTGAAGATATTGAAATTAATACAATTGTAAAAAATGAATATAGAAGTATCTAAAAATTTTAGAAAAAGGACAATTAAAGCGATTGCTTCAATCGTTTTATTTATGATTGTTTACGTAATCTTAATTGCTTTTGCTGTAGGCTTAACTGTATTATGTGCTTTAGGGGGATTTTTTATGATTAAAAATCATCCGTCCTTTTTTACATTAATGTTTGGACTTGGATTAGCAAGTTTAGGATTTTATATTTTGGCATTTTTATTCAAATTTCTATTCAAAAAACACACTATAGATCTTAGTCATTTAGTAGAAATTAAGGAAGAAAACGAACCTAAATTATTTGAGTTTATAACAGAGATAGTAAATGAAGTGGGTACAAATTTTCCTAAAAAGATTTATCTGTCAGCTGATGTAAATGCAAGTGTGTTTTATGATTCCAATTTTTGGAGTTTATTTTTCCCTGTAAAAAAGAATCTTAATATAGGATTAGGATTAGTTAATACCATAACCAAACAGGAATTAAAAGCTATTTTGGCACATGAGTTCGGACATTTTTCTCAAAAAAGCATGAAAGTTGGAAGTTATGTGTATTATGTAAACCAAATTATTTTTAATATGTTATATGAGAATGATTCATTCGATAAAACAATACAAAAATGGGGCAATTCAAATAATTATTTCTCTATATTTTTGATTATATCTGTAAAAATAATTGAAGCAATTCAATGGATATTAAAAAAAATGTATGGGTTAATTAATATCAATTATTTGGCACTTTCCCGAGAAATGGAATTTCATGCTGATGAAGTTGCGGCTAATGTAGCAGGAATTCATCCATTACAGGAATCTTTGTTAAGAATGGATTTAGTGGATTCTGCGTACAATTCTGTTCTTAGTTTTTACAGCGATAAAATCAGTCAAAACATAAAACCGAGGAATGTTTATAAAGAACAATTGTTTTTATTGGATTTTTTTGCAAAAGACAGTCAAATAGAATGCAAAAATGGATTACCTTTAGTTAGTGAATTAGATGCAAATAAGTTTAATAAATCCAAACTTAATATTGAAAATCAATGGGCTTCACATCCATCCACTCAGGATAGAAATGCGAAACTTAATAAACTTAATATTCATAAGGAAATAACAGAAAACCAAATGGCGAATACTGTTTTCCAAGACATTGAGAAGATTCAGGAAAAGCTCACTGCAAAATTATTTTCCAGTATTGAAAATATAGAAACCTTTGGTTATTTATCATTAGAAGATTTTAAATCAGAATATCAGGAACAATTTGAAAAGAATACGTTCAATTCTATTTATAACGGGTATTATGATAATAAAAATCCTAATTATTTTGAAATAAATACTTTAGATAAAAATTCTGATGTAAGTTTTTTTGATGCTCTTTTCAGCAAAGAAAAAATTGATATGGTTTATGAGTTTATTGCATTAGAAAATGATAAAATGGTTATTGAAAATATTGCAAACAAACAAATAAGTATTAAAAGCTTTGATTATGATGGACATAAATTTAAAGCTAAAGATGCTTTGGAATTGTTGCCCAAAATTGAGAAAGAAATAAATAATTTGAGAAATAAAATCACAGAGAATGACATTTCAATCTTTTTATTTTTTAATAATCTGGCTAAAAAAGATTACAGGGATGGTTCTTTAATATTGAAATACAAAGCTTTTTTCAATTATGATTCTGAATATGAAAAAAGAGCTGCTTATTATAATGATTTAATAAATGCCACCGATTTTTTATCGGTAGTTACTCCGATAGAAGTAATCAAATCAAAATTGAAAAATGTTTACGCTCTGGAAGTAAACATCAAAAAAGAGATTCAAGATATGCTTTCAAATGAATTATTTAAAAAAGAATTAACAGCTGATATTCGAGAAAGTTTTGAATTGTATTTGAAAGAGAGTTGGCTGTATTTTTCTAACAGTAAATATATTGAGGAGGAGTTAAACATCTTTTATAAAGCAATTAATAATTATATGTTTATCATTTCAAGAGGGTATTTTCTATTAAAAAAAGAATTACTGGATTTTCAAAGTGAATTATTGACAACAGCTAATCTTCCTATTGTCGAAAAAACAAATGACTATCAATTATAAAATTATTTTTAAAACTCTTTTTATTTAATTAAGATGAAACCTAGAATAATAGCCCTCGAAGAAAAAAAGCTGGTAGGTTGTAAGCAAAACATGAATTATGCGGCTTACAATCCGGTTCCGTTGTGGCAAAGTTTTATGCCGATAAAAACGGAAATTACAAATACCATTGGTTCTGATTTGTTTTCGGTACAACAATTTCCAATAGATTTTTGGACTCATTTTAATCCTGAAACGGTTTTTGAAAAATGGGCAGCTGTTGAAGTAAGTGCTTTTGAAAACATTCCTTCAAATATGCATACTCTGATAATTCCGGGAGGTTGGTATGCGGTTTTTGACTACAAAGGAGATGGTAGTAATGCTCCCGCTTTTTTTGAAGCCATTTTTAGTGATTGGATTCCCAATTCGGCTTATGTGGTGGATAACCGACCTCATTTTGAAATTTTGGGTTCTAAATACAAAAAAGGAGATCCCAATTCGGAAGAAGAAGTCTGGATTCCTGTTCGGTTGAAATAATATTTTTAGAACACAGATTTAGCAAATTTTAAGAAATTAGTTTAATGTTAAGTTTGTGTTCTAAATTATAAAGCCAACGTTTAATTCTTAATTTAGCATTCTTTTAGTCTAATTTTTTTTAAATGAATGAAAAACAAAATTTAAAAGAACTTGCGCAACTTTTTCTAAAATTAGGAATTATTGGTTTTGGTGGTCCGGCGGTACATATTGCCATGATGCAAAACGAGGTGGTTGTTAAACGAAAATGGCTTGACGAGCAGCATTTTCTTGATTTGTTAGGAGCAACTCATTTAATTCCGGGGCCTAACAGCACCGAATTGGCAATTCATATTGGTCATGAAAGAGCAGGAGTAAAGGGCTTAGTCGTGGCGGGACTTTGTTTTATTTTACCTGCGGTTTTTATTACCGGATTTTTCGCCTGGCTCTATAAAGAATACGGCCAATTACCCGAAATGCAACCTTTTTTATACGGGATTAAACCTGCTATTATTGCTATTATTTTGGGTGCTATTTTTCCATTGGCAAAAAAATCATTTAAAACCATTCTGCTTGGAATAATTGGTGCAATAGTTCTGATGCTGTCATTATTGAACTTTAACGAAATTGCCTTGCTTTTTGGGGCTGGTTTTCTATCCTTATTTTGGTTTTTTATAAAGAATAAAAATACTGTTCATCGTAATTTTATTCCTATTGGTATTTTGTCTGTTCCTAAGACAATTTTAGTGACTAGTAATTGGAATTTATTTTTGATTTTTCTTAAAATAGGTTCTATTCTCTACGGAAGCGGTTATGTGTTATTTGCTTTTTTGGATGCCGAATTAGTTTCTAAAGGATTACTTAGCAGAACAGAATTGATTGACGCCATTGCTGTAGGACAATTTACTCCCGGACCCGTTTTTTCATCTGTGACTTTTGTGGGTTATCAAATCAATGGAATATCGGGAGCTATGGTTTCGACCTTAGCCGTCTTTTTACCTTCTTTTATATTTGTTGCTTTGTTGAATCCTTTGGTAAAAAAACTACGAAATTCGAAATCTTTTTCGGTGTTTTTGGATGCTGTCAATGTGGCTTCGGTAGCTATAATTATTTCGATTTGCATTCAAATGGCAAAGGATACAATCACGGATTGGCGTACCATTGTGATTGCAATAGTAGGGATTTTTATAGCTTTTAGTTTCAAAAAAATCAATTCAGCATTTATTGTTGTTGGCGGTGCTTTTTTAGGATATTTATTGGCTTTGATTTAAAAAAAGAAGCCACTAAGAAAACTTAATGACTTCTGATAAAATAACTAATTTTATAATAAAGACTTATTGCCATCCTCCGCCAAGGGCTTTGTACAATTGAATTATAGCTTTGTATTGTTGGAATTTATTATCAACTAAATTCAGTTTAGCATTCAGAGCATCGTTTTTTGAAGTTAAAACTTCGAGGTAATTTGCAAGACCGTAAGTCAGCAATTCATCAGAGAAACTGGCTGCTTTTGTTAATGCTTCGGCTTGTTTTTTACGAATATTAATTTTGTTAGTTTCATTATTGTATTGTGCCAATGCATCCGAAACTTCTTTTCCAGCCCTTAAAAGTGATTGTTCAAACTGCAAATAGGCTTTTTCCTGATTGGCTTTTGCAATTTCGTACTTGGTTTTCAACTGTCTCTGATTAAAAATAGGTTGTGTTAAACCGCTTACTATATTGGCAAAAATGGAATTAGCACTAAACCATTCTTTTAATGTTATACTTTGTAATCCACCGGTGGCAGTTACCGTAAAACTTGGGTAAAAACTACTTTTGGCAACATTAGTTAATTCAAAATTGGAAATCAAATTGTACTCGGCAGCTATCACATCCGGACGGTTTCTTAACAATTGAGCAGGAACTCCCAGTGTAATAGCAGGCTGCAATTTTTGAGATTCAAAAGTGCTGCGTGTTATCTGAGCTGAAGGCTCTCCTAAAAGAGTACTTAAAGTATTTTCAAGAATGATTACCGAATTTTTTAAATCGGCAATAATTAATTCAGTGGCATATTTTTGAGCTTCAGTTTGTTTAACTCCCACTTCAGTTACATTTCCTGATTTTTTAAGTTGAATAATTGTTTCAACACTTTTGTTTCGGTTAATCAGCGTTTCTTCTGCTACTTTAATTTGTTCATCTACTGCCAACAATTGATAATAAGTAGATGCAATATTAGCAATCAGTTCTGTTTTAATAGCCTGATTGGCTGCTGTAGTTTGTAAAAAAGCAGCATTGGCAGCACGTTTATTACTTCTGATTTTTCCCCAAATATCAGCTTCCCATGAAAGATTACCGCTAATTTGATATTGATCGGTGTCTAATTTTCTTAAAAACGAACCTGTTTGACTATTTTTAGAAGTTTTGATGTGCGTCCAGTTAGTCGCTACTGAAAAATTTGGAAAATAGCCTGCTTTTCCCTGTTTCATTGTTGCTTCAGCTGCTGCAAGATTTTGCATGGCAATTCTAATATCTAAATTGTTTTGCAATCCTTTTTTGATGTGACTTTGTAAAATGGGGTCAGTAAATATTTTTTCCCAACTCACATTCGCTAAAGAATTTGTATCTACAGCAGTAGTTTCATTACGATACAAATGATCCGTTTTTAAGTCAGGTCTTTTGTAATCTTTAGCAACAAAACAGGATTGAAATACTATGACTGTTGTTGCTAATAAGGCAATTTTATATGTTTTATTTTTCATTTTCTTATTCTAAAGATTCAACATCAGATTCATCAATAGTTGTTGGTAGTGGCTTTGTAGAAATTTTTTCCTGTAAATTTTGGAAAACAATAAACAGAACTGGAATTACAAATACTCCTAAAACAGTACCGATTAACATTCCTCCAATTGCTCCGGTTCCGATAGCTTTATTTCCTATAGCTCCGGCTCCTCTTGCCAGCATTAATGGCATTAAACCTAAAATAAAGGCAAAAGAGGTCATTAAAATTGGTCTTAAACGTGCTACTGCACCCTGAATGGCAGCTTGAGAAATACTCAATCCTTTTCGTCTGGAATCGGCAGCAAACTCAACAATCAAAATGGCATTCTTGGCTAATAATCCAATAAGCATGATTAAAGTAATTTGCATATAAATATTATTACTTACATTAAAGAAAAATGCAAAAATAAAGGCGCCTGACAAACCTATAGGTAATGATAACAATACGGCAAAGGGTAATACGTAACTTTCATATTGAGCAGACAATAAGAAATAAACAAATACTAAACACAATAAGAAAATAAACAAGGTTTGTCCACCTGCATTAATTTCCTCACGAGTCATTCCTGAAAATTCATATCCATAACCCAAAGGCAATTTTTGACTGGCTACTTCCTGAACGGCTTTAATAGCATCACCGGAACTATATCCTTCGTTTGGAGCACCGGTAATCTTAACCGATGTAAATAAATTGAAACGATCGATTGCCTGAGGCCCGAATACCTTTTCTAATTTTACAAACTGTGAAATAGGAGCCATTTGACCAGAATTATTTCGAACCAAAACTTTGTTCAACGATTCAGGGTCTCTTCTAAATTCGGGTTCAGATTGATAAACAACACGGTATTGTTTCCCAAATTTATTAAAGTTAGAAGCATAAACTCCTCCATAATAACCTTGCATAGTTCCCAACACATCGGTTACTGTTAATCCGGATTTTTTAATTGCCGGCACATTCAAATCAATTCGATATTGTGGGTAATTTGGAGAAAAAGGTGTAGCGGCAAATTTAATTTCAGGACGACTATTTAAAGCAGCTAAGAAATCGGTATTTACTTTACTTAAATCTTGAATTGTTCCTCCTTTTTGATCCTGTAATTGCATTTCGAATCCATTAGAATAACCAAAACCGGATAAGGTAGGGCGCGCAAAAAATAAAATTTTGGCATCTTTAACACTAGCAGCGCGCTTAAATAATTCCTGAACAACAGCTGTAATTTCCTGATTTGCTTCTTTACGTTCTGCCCAGGGTTTCAATTTTAAAATTACCATTCCATAGTTACTACCGGAACCACTGATGATACTTCTACCAGAAATACGCAATATCTCTTTGATTTCCGGCATATCTTTTACTTTGTTTTCTACCTGTAATAATACTTCTTCAGTTTTCTTTAATGAAGTTCCCGGTGCTAACTGAATATCAGAAAAGATTGCTCCGGTATCTTCACTTGGAACAAAAGCTTTTGGTGTCGTGTTTAATAACAAAACAAATACACCCGCAAAAACGGCAATTCCTAAGAAAGCTAACCATTTACGTTTCACTAAAAACTCTACCGCTTTTTTGTATTTATTAGTGGTGGTTTCAAAACCGGCATTAAATGCAGTGTAAAAACGTTCAAAAAATCCTTTTTCTTTATTTGGATCATGTTCTTTTAAAAAGATAGCACATAAAGCTGGTGACAGGGTAAGGGCGTTAATTGCAGAAAGTACAATAGAAATCGCTAATGTTAAACCAAACTGTTTGTAGAAAACTCCAGATGAACCACTAATAAAAGATACAGGAATAAATACCGCCGACATAACCAATGTAATGGAAATAATAGCTCCACTAATATCTCCCATGGCACTATGGGCTGCTTTTTTTGGATCGTGTTCTCCTGCTTCCATTTTAGCATGTACGGCTTCAACAACAACAATGGCGTCATCTACTACAATTCCTACCGCTAATACTAGCGCAAATAAAGTTAATAAGTTAATCGTAAAGCCAAATAAACTCAAGAAAAAGAAAGTCCCTATAATAGCTACAGGTACTGAAATAGCAGGAATAAGAGTGGATCTCCAATCTTGTAAAAAGACAAAAACAACTATAAATACTAAAATAAAAGCTTCTATTAAAGTATGGATAACTTTTGAAATAGATTCGTCAAGGAAATCATTAGCATTAATTAATGTGGTGTATTTAACACCCTTGGGGAAATTTATTGCTGCTTTATCCAATTCTTTTAAAGAATTTTCAATTACCTCTTGTGCGTTAGAACCTGCTGTTTGTGCTATCGCAATACCCACTGACTGATTTGCATTTGTAAGTGTACTACTGGCATAATTTACAGCTCCTAATTCAATTCGGGCGATGTCTTTAAGTTTAAGAACTTCCCCGTTAGGAGTGGAACGAACTACAATATCTTCAAATTCTTTGGTGTTTTGTAAACGACCTTTGTATTTTAATACATATTGAAAAGATTGATTCCCTCTTTCACCTAATTGTCCTGGAGCAGCTTCAATATTCTGTTCTGCTAACAGTGCAGTAATATCAGAAGGAACTAAACCATAAGCCCCCATGATATCTGGTTTTAACCAAATACGCATAGAATAATCTCTTTGTCCAAAAATGGTTGCATCACCTACACCGGCAACCCTTTTGATTTTAGGTAAGATATTGATGTTAGCATAATTTTGAAGAAAAGTCATGTCGTAATTTGGATTCTCACTGTATAAAGAAAAAATCAAAATGTTATCACTTTGTCTTTTGGATGTTGTTACACCGGCTCTTGTTACTTCCTGTGGCAAAAGAGGAGTGGCACGAGACACACGGTTTTGAACGTTTACGGCAGCCAAATCAGGATTAGTTCCTAATTTGAAATATATATTTATAGAAGCTGAACCATCATTGTTTGAAGTAGAAGTCATGTAAGTCATGTCTTCCACACCATTGATTTGTTCTTCTAAAGGTATAACCACTGAGTTCATTACAACTTCGGCACTGGCACCTTGATAATTTGCAGAAACGGTAACAGTAGGAGGGGCTATTTCCGGGTATTGTGAAACAGGAAGCGAGATTAACCCTAAAATTCCCAGTATAACGATAATAATAGAAATCACCGTTGACAATACAGGTCTGTCAATGAATTTTGAAAACATAATGTGTTATTTATTCGATTGTTAGTTAATTCCCTTTTTTTCAGGACTTATAATTGTTGAATAGTCAACTAATTGTGGTTTGATTTCGGTTCCTTCAGATATAATTCCGACACCTTCAATAAGAATTTTATCATTTACATTCAATCCTTTGTCTACAACAAAATATTGTCCTCCGGGAACAGCACGAACTTCTACAGGAATAGCTTTTACTTTATTTTCTTTGTCAACGGTTAGCACTACACGTTTGTCCTGCATTTCTAAAGTTGCATTTTGAGGAATCAAAATTACATCAGTTAAATTGGTTGGAATTTGAATCGTTCCGCTACCTCCTGAACGCAATAATTTGTTTGCATTGGTAAAACTTGCTCTTACGTTAAAAGAACCGGTTTGAGTATTTGCTTGTCCGCTAAATGTTTCAATTTTCCCTTTTTGTTCGTATTCGATTCCGTTGCTCAGAATTAAATTAACAGCAGGCATTTTGGCAATTTTTTCCTGAAATGTTTTTCCTGCCGAATGCATCGTGATGTCCAATTGCTGTTTTTCATTCATTGAAAAATAAGCATAAATTGTGCTTACATCCGAAATTCTGGTTAATGGTTCGGCTGTTTGGCTACTCACATAACTTCCTAATCGTAAAGGTAAAGTCCCAACAATTCCATTTACAGGACTTTTGATGGTAGCGTAATTGATACGGGCCAAAATACTTTGATAAGTGCTTTTGGCACTGGCTAAATTGGCTTTTGCAGTTTCTAATTGTACATCACTGATAATGTTTCTTTCAACCAATGGTTTCAAACGGTTTACTTCGACCTGAGCAGCAGCAACTTTAGCTTTAGCAGCACTTGCTTCCTGATCGGCAGTTTGAGTTTCCAGTTTAAAAAGTAATTGTCCTTTTTTAACTTCCTGACCTTCCTGTACATATATTTTCTCAATGTAACCATCTACTTTAGCACGAATATCTATGTCTGTTATTCCTTCTAAAGTAGCAGGATATTCAGCTAACAGAGAAGTATTTGATTTAGATACATTAATCACTTTGTAAGGCATTACAGGTGGTGCGGCTTGTTCTTCTTTCTTTTTATTGCAAGAAAGTAAACCAATGGATAATATGATTGCACTAATAAAAAATCTCTTTTTCATAATTAGATGTTATTTATTGGATTGATTTTGGATTTCTATTTCTTTGAATTCAGCAATTGTTTTTTTAAGTGAAGCTTCAACTTCTTTCAGGTGTTTTTTATATGCTTTTATGTTTTCTAAATTACATTTTTCTTCCGGGCAGGAAGCTGTTTTTTGACGATACTCAAATATTTTATCGGTAATGTAATTTTCTGATTCTAAAAATTTTAAATAATTTGATAATCTGTTGCTTAAAGGAGCCGACTTGAAGTATTTTTTTCTGTCACATGGAATTGTAAAATAGATAACTCTTTCTGTTTTAAGTAGTAAATTTAGATTAGTAGAAATAGAACTTTTACTTGCACCTAATTTTTCTACGATTGCTTCAAATGTTAATCCGGACTTGCATCCTTCAACAATCAAAAGACCAATAATTCTTCCTGCCAAAGGGGGAATTTGGTAGATGGATTCAAAATGAATACCAAACATTTCAATGAGTTCTTCTCTTTCTTTTTGTAGAGCATCCATGATTATTTTTTTGCAAAGATATGATTAGTTCGTAATTCACCGAACTAAACGAATTATTTTAAACTTTTTTTAAGATTTGAAGTTTTTAGTTGTTTAAGAGCCAGTTGTATAACAAAAAACCATTTAATTGTTCTGGTAGTAAACAATAAAGTATAGTTAAAATTACAAGCTAATTTAATTATATTTGTTGGCGAAAAAAAATAAAGTTATAGTGACTCAAATCAATAAACTTAAAATATTTAATGATCCTATTTACGGATTTATTAGCATCCCTAATGCTTTAATATACGATTTAATTCAGCATCCTTATTTTCAGAGATTAAGACGTATTTCTCAAATGGGATTATCATATTTAGTTTATCCTGGGGCTAATCATACCCGATTCCATCATGCTTTAGGATGCATGCATTTGATGCAAAAAGCAGTGGATGTTTTGCGTTTTAAAGGGGTTTCTATTTCGGAAGAGGAAGAAAATGCATTGTATATCGCAATTTTATTACACGATATTGGTCATGGTCCATTTTCACATGCTATGGAAAAAAGTATTGTTGAAGATGTGCATCACGAAGAGATTTCTTTGTTGTTTATGCGACAGTTGAATACCGAATTCAAAGGAAAATTAAGTTTGGCCATCAAGATATTTGAAGGCGATTATCATAGAAAATTCATGTTGCAGTTGATTTCGAGTCAATTGGACATGGATCGAATGGATTATTTAAAACGCGATAGTTTTTATTCCGGTGTAGCCGAAGGAAATGTTAATTCGGAGCGTTTAATTCAAATGATGAATGTTGAAGACGATGTTTTGGTTATTGAAGAAAAAGGAATTTATTCGGTTGAAAAATTTTTAATGTCGCGTCGATTGATGTATTGGCAGGCTTATTTACATAAAACAAGTTTGGTAGCTGAATTGGTTTTAACTAAAATCTTAAAAAGGGCTAAAGAGCTTACTTTGAAAGGAGTTGTTTTACCTTGCAGTGAACCTTTGCAATTTTTTATGCAAAATAAAATTGATTTTGAATCGTTTGATACAATTACCTTGGATTTGTTTTCACAATTAGATGATTTTGATATTATTAGCGCATTAAAAGCCTGGCAAAGACATAATGATTTTATTTTGTCTTCGTTAAGTAAAATGATTATCAACAGGGATTTATTAAAGATTCAGTTAACGAGTGACAAAGTTGCAATTGATGATTTAACCCCGCTGAAAGAGCGTTTAGTATCAGAACATAATATTAGTTTGGCCGATACAAATTATTTTATTTTTAAAGGAAAAATAAAAAATCAGGCTTATGATAAGGAAGCTGAGCCTATTCGAATTTTGAAAAAAGACAGAACTATTGAAGATGTGATAGAATCCTCAGATCAGTTGAATTTGAAATCTTTATCAAAATCGGTAACCAAGTATTATATTTGCTTCCCAAAACATCTGGTATAAATACTTAATTTAAAATCTATTTTTTATATTTTTGTCGCGATGAAATTTACAGCAGAACAAATAGCAGGTGTTTTAGAAGGCGAAGTAGTAGGGAATCCCCATGCTGAAGTCCATGAACTATCTAAAATAGAAGAAGGAAAAGAAGGGTCATTAACCTTTTTATCAAATCCCAAATACAACAATTATATTTATACCACTCAGGCAACAATAACCATTGTAAATAAAACTTTTGTTCCGGAATCGGAAATTAAGACTACTTTGATTAAAGTTGACGATGCTTATATGGCTTTTTCAAAACTGTTAGAGTTTTATGATCAGGCAAAAAAAGCAAGTAAACAAGGGATAGATCCACACACAGTAATAAGTGCTAATGTAAAATATGGTGAAAATTTATATTTAGGTAGTTTTAGCTATATAGGTACCAATGTGGTTATTGGCGATAATGTAAAAATTTATCCAAATTGTTTTATTGGCGATAACGTTGTCATTCATAATAATGTCACTATTTTTGCCGGTGCTAAAATTTACTCGGAATCAGTTATAGGTAATAATTGTATCATTCATGCAGGGACAGTAATAGGTTCCGATGGTTTTGGATTTGCGCCTAATCCTGATGGTAGTTATAAAAAAATCCCACAAATTGGAAATGTTGTAATTGAAGACAATGTAGAAATAGGAGCTTGTACTACTATAGACAGAGCAACCTTGGGCTCGACAATAATAAGAAAAGGGGTGAAATTAGATAATCAAATTCAGATTGCACATAATGTAGAGGTAGGAGAGAATACGGTTATTGCGGCACAAACAGGGATTGCAGGTTCAACAAAAATTGGCAGCAACGGAATGATTGGCGGACAGGTAGGTATTTCAGGACATTTAACCATTGGTAGTAATGTTAGGATTCAGGCACAATCAGGAGTTGCAAGAAATATTAAAGACAACGAAGTCTTGCAAGGAAGCCCAACATTTGGATATAGTGATTTTAGTAAATCCTATGTTCATTTTAAAAATCTACCAAAGATTATAGCAGAAATTGACGAATTAAAAAAACTAATAAAAAACCAATAAGAATGGAAAATATGGTTAAACAGAAGACCATCAAAACAGAAATCTCACTAACAGGAGTTGGCTTGCATACTGGTAAAGAAGTTACAATGACTTTCAAACCCGCTCCGGTTAATAACGGTTTTACTTTTGTTAGGGTTGATCTTGAAGGAAATCCTGTAATTGAAGCAGATGCTAATTATGTGGTAAACACACAAAGAGGAACTAATTTAGAAAAATTAGGCGTTAAGATTCAGACTCCTGAACATGTTTTGGCTGCTTTAGTTGGTTGCGATTTAGACAATGTTATCATCGAATTGAACTCTTCTGAACTTCCTATTATGGATGGTTCGTCTAAATATTTTGTGGAAGCTTTAGAAAATGCAGGTGTTGAAGAACAAAATGCTAAACGTAATGTTTATGTAGTAAAAGAAGTTATTTCTTTTACCGATGAAGCCAGCGGAAGTGAAATTCTTGTGATGCCTAGTGACCATTATACTGTAACTACAATGGTTGATTTTGGTACTAAAATTTTAGGTACTCAAAATGCAACTCTAAAAAGTATAAGTGATTTTAAAACTGAGATTGCTTCTTCCAGAACTTTTAGTTTTTTACACGAATTAGAATCTCTTCTTGACAACGGATTAATTAAAGGAGGAGATTTAAACAATGCCATTGTTTATGTAGATAAAGAAATTTCTACTAACACAATGGAAAATTTAAAAGTTGCCTTTGGTAAAGAAACAATTAGCGTAAAACCTAACGGAATTTTAGATAATCTTACATTACATTATCCTAATGAAGCTGCCAGACATAAATTATTAGATGTAATTGGAGATTTGGCTTTAATTGGAACTAAAATTCAAGGGAAAATCATTGCAAATAAGCCTGGACATTTTGTGAATACACAATTTGCTAAAAAAATGGCTAAGATGATTAAAATCGAACAACGCAATTTTGTTCCTGTTTACGATTTGAATCAGGAGCCATTGATGGATATTCATAAAATCATGGCTATGTTGCCTCATAGACCACCATTTTTATTGATTGACCGTATTATCGAAATGTCGGATAGCCATGTGGTAGGTATGAAAAATGTGACTATGAATGAGAATTTCTTCGTAGGGCATTTCCCTGATGCACCAGTTATGCCGGGAGTTTTAATTGTTGAAGCTATGGCACAAACAGGAGGAATCTTAGTATTGAGTACAGTTCCAGATCCGGAAAACTATTTGACTTATTTTATGAAAATAGATAACGTGAAATTCAAACACAAAGTGTTGCCTGGAGATACATTAACCTTCAAGTGTGATTTGATTACTCCTATCAGAAGAGGTATTTGTCACATGCAGGCTAATGCTTACGCTAATGGAAGATTAGTTGCTGAGGCTGAGTTGATGGCTCAAATTGCAAAAAAACAACAATAAAATAGCAGTTTTCCTCACTGTTATTATAAATATTAGTAATTAAGGTAATTAATTATAAAAAAAACTAAAATAGATGAATCAACCGTTAGCATATGTTCATCCTGGCGCAAAAATCGCCAAAAATGTGGTTATTGAACCTTTTACAACCATTCATAACAATGTGGTAATTGGTGATGGTACCTGGATAGGTTCTAATGTAACTATTATGGAAGGTGCAAGAATTGGAAAAAATTGCAATATTTTTCCCGGAGCAGTTATTTCGGCGGTTCCTCAAGATTTAAAATTTGGCGGTGAAGATTCATTGGCTATCATTGGAGATAATTGTACCATTAGAGAATGTGTAACTATCAATAGAGGTACAGTAGCTTCAGGACAAACCATTTTAGGAAACAATTGTCTTGTGATGGCTTATGCACATATTGCTCACGATTGTGTTATAGGTAATAATGCGATCATTGTAAATGGAGTGGCATTAGCCGGACACGTAGTAGTGGGTAATCATGCGGTGATTGGAGGTTTAGCAGCAATTCATCAATTTATTCATATTGGTGATCATGCGATGATTTCCGGAGGGTCCTTAGTGCGTAAAGATGTTCCTCCTTATACTAAAGCAGCTAAAGAACCTTTGTCTTATGTGGGGATTAATTCTGTTGGTTTAAGAAGAAGAGGTTTTTCTACTGAAAAAATCAGGGAAATCCAGGATATCTATCGAATTTTATATCAAAAGAATTACAATACCACTCAGGCTTTAGGTATTATTGAAGCCGAAATGGAGGCTACACCCGAAAGAGACGAAATTATCGATTTCATCAGAAATTCATCTCGTGGAATTATGAAAGGTTACAGCGGTAGCTATTAATCATTTTAGAGTTTAGATTTCTGATTTTAGATTTCTAAACAGAATTTGTTCAATATAACAGAGTAATAAAAATTAAAATAAATATAGAAGACTGATTTTTTCTAAAATCAGAAATCTTAAATCAAAAATTAAAATAATGGCATCTACATCAGATATTAGAAACGGTCTTTGTATTAAATACAATCACGATATTTATAAAATTATCGAATTTTTACACGTAAAACCAGGTAAAGGTCCTGCTTTCGTGAGAACAAAACTGAAAAGTTTAACTACTGGAAAAGTATTGGATAATACTTTTTCTGCAGGACATAAAATTGATGATGTTCGTGTTGAAACACACACTTACCAATATTTATATGCAGAAGGAGATCAGTTTCATTTTATGAATAATGAAACTTTTGAGCAAATTACTTTGAATAAAAGTATTCTTGATGCTCCGGATTTATTGAAAGAAGGAACTAATGTAATGGTTCAGATTAATACTGAAACAGATTTACCTTTATCTGTTGATATGCCGGCTTCAATTATCCTTGAAGTAACTTATGCTGAACCGGGAGTGAAAGGAAACACCGCTACTAATGCTACTAAACAAGCTACAGTTGAAACAGGTGCAACAGTAAACGTTCCGTTGTTTATCAATGAAGGAGATAAAATTAAAATTGATACCGCTTCAGGTTCATATATGGAGCGTGTAAAAGAGTAATTTAATTGAAAAATTTAAAGATTAAAAATTAAATGATTTTAAGCTTTAAGTTGACAATAGCATTTTTTTAATCTTTAAATTTTTCAATTTTTAAATTAAATTATGAAATTTACAAAAGCATATTCTTTAAAAGAAATAGCGGATTTACTAAACTGTGAATTTGTAGGGAATGAGGATTTTGAGGTTTTGGGCATGAACGAAATTCATGTGGTAGAGAAAGGAGATATTGTTTTTGTAGATCATCCAAAATACTACGATAAAGCCTTAAATTCAGCTGCAACAATTATTTTAATCAATAAAAATGTAGCATGTCCGGAAGGTAAAGCATTGTTGATTTCAGACGATCCATTTAGAGATTTTAATAAATTAACGCAACATTTCAAACCGTTTCAGTTTTCACGTGTTTCTGTATCTCCAACAGCAATTATAGGAGAAGGAACAATAATTCAGCCTAATTCGTTTATTGGAAATGATGTGGTAATAGGAAAGAATTGTTTGATTCATTCCAATGTTGCTATTTATGACAATACCGTAATAGGGGATAACGTAATTATTCACGCCGGAACTGTTCTTGGAGCTGATGCTTTTTATTATAAAAAACGTCCGGATGGATTTGACCAATTGCTTTCAGGAGGCCGTGTTGTTATTAAAGACAATGTGGGAATTGGAGCTCTTTGTACTATTGATAAAGGAGTTACCGGTGATACTACTATTGGCGAAGGAACAAAAATTGACAATCAGGTTCATGTAGGGCACGATACTGTTATTGGTAAAAAATGCTTAATTGCTTCTCAAACCGGAATTGCAGGCTGTGTGATTATCGAAGATGAAGTTACACTTTGGGGACAAGTTGGTACAACCAGCGGAATAACAATTGGAGAAAAAGCGGTTGTTATGGGACAAACCGGAGTAACTAAATCAGTTACTGGTGGAAAAACTTATTTTGGTACACCTATACAGGAGTCCAGAGAAAAATTAAAGCAATTGGCTAACATCAAAAAAATTCCTGAGATTCTGGATAAATTAAAGTAATAAAAAGTAAATGGAAATTATTGCATTTTGTTTCAAAAGTGATAATTTGTTTTGAAGCTAACAAATGAGTGCAATAACAGACTTTTTTTTTGATAAGAAAACTGCACAAATAATTTCGAAAACCTTATTTTTGCATCATAAAATTTGAAAATCATATAAAATATATATCATGAGTGTTTTAGTTAACAAAGATTCTAAAATAATTGTTCAAGGATTTACAGGAAGCGAAGGTACTTTCCACGCTTCTCAAATGATTGAATACGGTACAAACGTTGTAGGTGGTGTAACTCCGGGAAAAGGAGGTACTTTACATTTAGAGCGTCCTGTTTTTAATACTGTGAAAGATGCAGTTGAGCAAGCAGGTGCTGATACTTCTATCATTTTCGTACCACCAGCTTTTGCTGCTGATGCTATTATGGAAGCTGCTGATGCAGGAATTAAAGTTATCATTGCTATTACTGAAGGTATTCCTGTTGCTGATATGATTCTTGCTAACAACTACGTTAAACAAAGAAACGCCAGATTAATAGGTCCTAACTGCCCTGGTGTTATTACTCCGGGTGAAGCTAAAGTTGGTATCATGCCAGGTTTCGTTTTCAAAAAAGGAAATGTAGGTATCGTTTCTAAATCAGGAACTTTAACTTATGAAGCTGCTGACCAAGTTGTAAAACAAGGTTTAGGAATCACAACTGCTATCGGAATTGGTGGAGACCCAATCATTGGAACAACTACTAAAGAAGCTGTTGAATTATTAATGAACGATCCTGAGACTGAATGTATCATCATGATTGGTGAAATTGGAGGTCAATTAGAAGCTGATGCTGCTAAATGGATTAAAGCTGACGGTAACCGTAAACCAGTTGTAGGTTTTATTGCTGGAGAAACTGCTCCTGCTGGTAGAACAATGGGGCACGCTGGTGCTATCGTTGGTGGTTCTGACGATACAGCTGCTGCTAAAAAGCGTATCATGAGAGAAAACGGAATTCACGTTGTTGATTCTCCTGCTGAAATTGGTAAAAAAGTAAAAGAAGTTTTGGTTAATGCTACAGTATAATCTCAAAACTAAATTTTAAATAAATTAAGCCTCACATTTGTGGGGCTTTTTTAGTATAAAACAGAATTAAAGAAATACATTTGCACCCAATTAAAATCACCAACATTGGCAGGTGTTAAAATCAATTCAAAAAGAAAATTATGTATAAGGAATTAGAAGGATTCAAAGTAAATAATCAGTTTTCATTAACAGTTGAAGATAATCTTGAAGAAGTATGTAATGCGTCTGAAGGTTCTGGAGTATTTTTGGTTTATGATGTGGCTGAAGAAAAAGAGTTAATCATGGTAGGTTCAACAGGAACAGTTCAAAACGATGGTACTTTAAAAACTAAAAATGGTGGATTGTATGATAAAATTGTAAATGGTCATCAATTTGCTAAAACAGGAAGAAAATATTCCTGGCCGGCACAAATGAAAAAAGAAGAAATTAGTCGTTTAGAAGTTGTTTGGTACGAAACATATAATAAGAATACAAAAGTGATTCCTACTTTTGTTGAAGCACAAGTTTTACAAAATTTCTTAAGTGAAAATGATAAATTACCTAGATGGAATGTAGCATTCTAGTTTATTTTCAATAAAAAAGATACTGTTTTTAAAAAGCCTTACTTCGGTAAGGCTTTTTTTATAGCATTAATTTTATTAAACAGCTAAATGCTTTATATTTGTACCTCAAAATTTAAAAATAAATTTATATCTTAATATGAAATTACTTGAAGGAAAAGTAGCTATTATCACAGGAGCAAGCCGCGGAATAGGAAGAGGTATTGCGGAAGTTTTTGCAAAAAACGGTGCTGATGTAGCTTTTACTTACAGCTCTTCTGCTGAGTCAGCTTTAGCATTAGAAAACGAATTAAACGCTTTAGGGGTTAAAGCTAAAGGATACAAATCAAACGCAGCTGATTTTGATGAAGCTCAAACTTTAGTAGATGCTGTTTTAGCTGATTTTGGTACTGTTGATGTATTAATTAACAACGCCGGAATTACTAAAGACAACTTGTTAATGCGTATGTCAGAAGCTGATTTTGATCAGGTTATCGATGTAAATCTGAAGTCAGTTTTTAACATGACTAAAGCTATTCAAAAAACATTCCTGAAAAAACGCGCCGGATCTATTATTAATATTAGTTCAGTAGTAGGGGTTTCAGGAAATGCAGGTCAAACTAATTATGCTGCTTCTAAAGCAGGAGCTATTGGATTTACAAAATCAGTAGCTTTAGAATTAGGTTCCCGTAACATCCGTTGTAATGCGATAGCTCCTGGATTTATCGAAACTGAAATGACAGCTAAACTAAGCGAAGATGTTGTTAAAGGATGGAGAGATGGTATTCCGTTGAAACGTGGAGGATCTCCTGAAGATGTAGCCAATGCTTGTCTTTTCTTAGCTTCTGATATGAGTGCTTATGTAACAGGTCAGGTGTTAAATGTTTGCGGTGGAATGCTTACATAGTAATTAAATGATTTAAAAGTTAAAAGATTTAAAGATTTTTTATATTCATGATATTTAGAATCTTTTAATTATTCAATTTTTCAATCTTTAAATTAAAAAATAAATGACAACAAACACCATTCTTTATATCATTATTTCATTGATTATTGCGGGTGGTTTGTCTTATTTTCAATATTATTTTAAAGCCAGGAGTAATTCCAAAGTGAATTTACTCTTGGCTTTTTTACGTTTTTCAGGTATTTTTTGTTTATTATTGCTGTTGATTAATCCAATAATTACAAGTAATAGTACTGTAGTTGAAAAGCCAATTTTAGCAATTGTAAATGATAACTCAAGATCAATTACTTATTTAAAGGCTGATAAAGAAGCAAATGAATTAGCAGCTAAATTAGAATCAAATTCGGCTTTAAAAGAAAAATTTAATATCCAATCGTATCAATTTGATACTGATTTTTTACCATTTAAAAAGTTAGATTTCAGCGGAAAACAAACCAATCTTGATGTTGTTGCCAATGATTTAAAAGCAATTTACAGAAATCAGTTATATCCAACCGTATTGATTAGTGATGGTAATCAAACTTCGGGAAATGACTATGTTTATAGTTTTGGCGATTCTAATAAAGTTTTTCCAATAGTTTTAGGAGATACCACAAAAGTTTTAGATTTAAAAATCAACCAACTGAATGTCAATAAATATGCTTTTTTGAAGAATAAATTTCCTGTAGAAGTGTTTTTGCAATATTCAGGAACTAAAGCTATAACTGCCAATTTTCAAATTTCTCAGGGAAATTCAATTTTGAATAAGCAAAAAGTGAATTTTTCTCCGGGTAAAAATACAGCGGTTGTCAATGTGTTTTTAACTGCAAATAAAATCGGGACACAGTTATATAAAGCAAGTTTAACTTTGGCTGAAAAAGAAAAAAACAGCTATAATAACTATAAAAATTTTGCCGTAGAAATTATTGATCAAAAGACAAGTATTGCAATAATTTCTGTTATAAACCATCCCGATATCGCAGCTTTAAAACGAGCAATAGAATCTAATGCACAACGTAAGGTTGATATTATTAAACCTAAACAAATTAGTCAATTAAGTAATTATAATGTTTTGGTTTTTTACCAACCTACAATAGATTTTAAATCGATTTTTGATGCTAATCAATCAGCTAAATTAAATACTTTAATAATCACTGGAACGCATACTGATTTTAACTTTTTAAATCAGTTACAAAACAATTTAGATTTCAAAATGACTTCCCAAAAAGAAGATTACCTGGCGGGATTCAATTCGCAATTTAATCTTTTCGCGATAGATAATATTGGTTTTGAAAATTTTCCGCCTTTGCAAAATCCTTATGGGAGCATTAAAGTGAAACCGAATACTAATGTTTTGCTTTGGTCAAAAATCCGCGCTATCGAAACTCAGGCACCCTTATTAGCTTTCTGTGAAAATAAAGATAATCGTTCTGCTTTTTTATTAGGTGAAAATAGTTGGAAATGGCGATTAGAAAGTCATACTAAAGAAGAGTCTTTTGAAAAATACGATATTTTTATTGACAAAATCATTCAGTTTTTGGCAACAAACAATACTAAAAAATCTTTAGTTGTCAATCATGAGAGTTTTTATAATTCGGGAGATGCTATCGAAATTACCGCTCAATATTTCAATAAGAATTACGAATTTGATGAGAAAGCACACCTGACTATTGCAGTAGTTAATTCCAAAACAAAACAAACTAAAAATTACGATTTATTAAAAGGAAACAATGCTTACAAGGTAAATCTGGATGGATTAGCCGCGGGAAGTTACCGGTTTACGGTAAAAGAATTGAATTCAAAATCGTCTTATTCTGGTAATTTTGAAATTTTAGATTTTGACATCGAAAAGCAATTTGTAAATCCCGATGTTAACCGATTGGATCAATTGGCAAGTTTAACAAAAGGAAAGTTGTATTACCCAAATCAGGCAGAAACTTTAATTCAATCATTATTGGCTGATGAAAATTATAAAACTATAGAAAAAAACAACGTTAGACGTTTACCATTAATCGATTGGAAATGGTTATTACTATTGATTTGCATCTTCTTTTCAGCAGAATGGTTTATTCGAAAATACAATGGTTTATTGTAACTTATTAGAAAAAAGCTCTTGAAAAAACAAGCCGAAATATTTTCCGAAAAAGGAATTTTTAATTTAGAAAAACATACCCGAACCCAGCAATTTATTTTTGTGTGTTTGTTGCTTGTTTGCCTAACAGGTTATATTACTCCGCCCATTGCTTTATTACTCGGATTGCTTGTTGCTAATATTTCCGGTCATCCGTGGTTGCATTTGAACCATAAAATTATTCGGGTTTTACTTCAAATTTCGGTTGTAGGTCTGGGATTTGGAATGAATGTTACCAATGCATTATTGTCGGGTAAAGAAAGTTTTTTATTGACCGTTGCTACATTGTTCAGTACTATTTTCTTAGGCAGATTCATTGGAAAATGGCTCAAAACCGATTTGAAAACTTCTCATTTAATTTCCTGTGGAACCGCTATTTGCGGAGGAAGTGCCATTGCCGCGATTACTCCGGTTATTCAATCAGATGAAAAACAAACTTCGGTTGCTCTGGGAGTTATTTTTATTTTAAACTCCATCGCTTTGTTTTTATTTCCGGCTATTGGACATTGGCTGCAATTATCTCAGGAAAATTTTGGATTATGGTGTGCTTTGTCCATCCACGACACCAGTTCAGTTGTAGGAGCAGCTAATAAATATGGTGCCGAAGCTTTGGCAATTGCTACAACTGTAAAATTAGCTCGTGCGCTATGGATTATTCCTGTTATTTTACTAACGAGCTTCTTGTTCAAAAACAAAGCAAACAAAATAAAAATTCCCTATTTTATTGGTTTTTTCATACTGGCGATGATTTTGAATACTTATGTAGAACAAGTGGTATTAGTATCGCCTTATATTGTTGCGGTGGCTAAAGTAGGTCTGACGGTAACTTTGTTTTTTATTGGTTCAGGATTAAGTAGTTCCGTATTGTTGGCTGTTGGTATAAAGCCCCTTATTCAGGGGATTTTGTTATGGGGATTTATAGCAAGCTTGTCACTTTTGGCTATCTTATATCTAAATTAATAATGATACTTTATAAAATAAAAAAGGGTGAATTGAAATTCACCCTTTTTTTATCGTTTATTTTTGATATTTCTTCTTTTTCAAAATATCCGAAGCCGTTTGGTAGAACGAAATAGCATCGTTTACTAAGTCGGTTTTTTCTTCTTTTAAAGGTTTTTCGTCATAGTACAACTGAAAATCAGCAGCAATTCCTTCTTTTGGTTTTAGAATTAAACTGTACTGTTTTACTTGTTGTTTAGGAGAAAGAATCGTTAATACATTGTCCTTAATCAATCCTAAATCCTGATAGGTTGCTATTAAAGCTCTTGGCTTATAATCGGCTTTCATAACATCCTGACCAAAGAATTTAGATTGATAATTAAAGTTCAATAATCCAAAAACAGTTGGCATTAAATCAATTTGCGACATTAATTGGGTGTAATGCTTTGGCTGTATAAATCCGGGACTATAAATCATAGCCGGAATTCTGTATTTATCCAATGGAAGTTCCGTTTTTCCGGCACTTGAAGCGCAGTGATCTGCAACAATAACAAAAACAGTATTTTTAAACCAAGGTTGTTTTTCGGCCATTTCAAAGAATTTTCTCAAAGAATAATCAGTGTATTTCACACCACCTTTTCTTGATTTAGAATCGCCCGGAATATCAATTTTATTATTTGGATAAGTAAAAGGTCTGTGATTGCTTACTGTCATCCAATGATTGAAAAAAGGCTTTTTAGTTTGAAACTCTGCATTCATGATTTTAATTGCCTTGTTGGCCATATCTTCATCACAAACTCCCCAAATATTCGCAAAGGTAATTTCCTCCGGACTAAAAGTTTTCTTATCTACGATACCATATCCATTTCCTGAAAAGAAATCCTGCATATTATCAAAAAAGGCATCACCACCATAAAGGTATTTTACCTGATAACCTTTGGATTTGAACACACTTCCGGTAGAGAATTTATCCTTATTATCTTTTCTTTTCACCACACTTTCACCAGCTGTAGGAGGAAGGCATAATGTTACCGCTTCTAGTCCTCGTACAGTTCTGTTTCCTGATGCATACAAATTGGTGAATACCAAACTTTTACTAGCTAAATCGTCTAAAAACGGTGTAATATTATCCTTATTACCATACATTTTCATGAAATCGGCGCTATAACTTTCGATGGTAATTAATACTACATTTTTATGTAATTCGACACTGTCCGATTGAATATTTCGGGTACTGGAAAATCCCTGAATATTTGGAATTTGTTTATCCAATAAAGCAAATGCTTCTTTTTCCGGTAAGGTTTTGTAAAATTTAAAATAATCCAATTCACTGTTTCCAAAAGCCAAATAAAAACGATAAATTCCGTTAGCCTGCAATTCATTGGTAAAAACATTGGTTGCATTTTCAGTTTTAGCCAAATTAGGAACAGCCCAAAGTGATAATCCAAATAGCAACAAATACACAATTGAAATTTGTATTTTTTCAAAAACAGAAGGAATTTTTTCGATGTAAATTTTAGACCTTCTGATGATGTAATAACTAATAATTCCAGCTACTAAAAATAATGTAGAGAAAATAGGAATCACTGGATAAGATTCCATAATATTCCCGATAACTTCAGTAGTGTAAACCAAATAATTAACAGCAATGAAGTTGTATTTTACACCAAATTCATTCCAGAAAAAATACTCACTAATAGCATTTTGCAATATCAAAACCACATATAAAAACATCACAAAAGCAAATAGCCAATACCTGATTTTTTCTCTTTTTTTAGGCAAAAATAAAAGCAAACTGAACAAAAGAGTTTTAATTCCAACAAATAGTAGCCCCACTTTTTCTAATCCACCACCATATTCGGTTAGGATTGATTTTCCGGATAAAATATATAAAAATAGTGCTGCTAATAATCCTAAATGGATATATCCATAGGGTTTTTGGTATTTTGCATTAGAAATAAAAATAAGATACAGCCACAAAAAGGCACTTGCCAGAATAAAAACAAAAACATCAGAAACAAGTCCTAATGAAAAAATTTTGACAATTTCTAAACCAGAAAAAGCGGATTGGGTTATTGGATGAAAAATAAGTACAATTCTGAGAATAATACTAATAGCTACATAAAATAAAGTAAGATTGTAAAACGGAGCCAGTTTTTTGGAAAGGAACATATTTAGATTTTAATTTTTTGTAAAATTAGTTAATTTGATATTATAAATAAGAAAGTTATTCAGTTCGATATCTTAAGTTTTATTTAAAATAAATTTATGTGTCTAATTAATTTTATTTTCAGAGAATGTTTGGTAATTGTTTCAGGGAGAATAAGAGGAATACACAATTAATCCAATTCCATTTTAGAGATTTTTTTTAAAACCGATTTGTTTATAGATTTTTTTGGTTAATATTATCATTGATTCTAAAAGCTTTAGCAATACCTAAAGATGCTTTATTGAATGAAGAAAACAAAAAAATCGTACTTTTATTGAATAAAGACAAAAATGGTAATTATATTTTTAAAAAAGTAGCCGTTACTATTGGGGCTGTATCAGAGGAATATGCTGAAATAATTCCTGATAATCAAATCAATGAGAATTCTAAAATTTTAACAAAAGGAGCTTACGATATTGCTAATTAATTTTTTGATATGAACTTACAAAAATTAAAAAGTCAGTTACAAACTGAAGTTGATACTGCTTTTCTTTATGAAAATATTGCAGCTATACAAACAGATGCTAATTTAGCTAAGGTTTTGAATGGTTTGGCAGAGATTGAGAATAAACATGCCACTCACATGCTTGAAAAAGTCCGAACTTTAGAACCTGATTGTAAAATGCCGACAGCTTCTTCCAGAGCTAAGATGCAACTCAAAGCAGGTAAGTATTTTGGGTATAGCAGTATTATCAGTAATTTATCAAATACCGAAAGAGAGTTTGCTGAAACGGCTATTAAAGATAAGAAGGCTAAAGGAATTAAAGCTTCGGGTTTTGAACACAATCATTTGAATATAATCGAATCCGTAAGTCAAAATGAAGCTCTGAATGTTTCGGGCGGTTTGTTGTCAAAATTTGAAAGCCGTCACAAATCTGTTGGAGGAAATGCTTTAAGAGCAGCAGTTTTGGGAGCTAATGACGGTTTGGTTTCTAATATGAGTTTGGTTATGGGAGTTGCCGGTGCGGCTGTTTCTAATAATACTATTTTGCTTACCGGAATAGCTGGCTTATTGGCAGGAGCTATTTCCATGGCTTTAGGAGAATGGCTTTCAGTACAAAGTTCGAGAGAATTAAATCAAAGACAAATAGATTTAGAATTGGAAGAATTGGAAGCTTCGCCTGAAGAAGAAAAAAAAGAATTGGTTTTATTGTATCAGGCCAAAGGAATGAATGTTGATGAGGCTCAAAAATTAGCCGAAAAAGCATTTGAAAATCCTGAAACAGCAATGGATGCTATCATCACGGAAGAATTAGGAATTGATAAGGAAGAATTAGGTGGTTCAGCCTGGGAAGCAGCCATTGCCTCATTTATTTTATTTTCAATAGGAGCAATTATTCCTTTGTATCCATTTATTTTTATCAATAGTGAAAAAGCTATTTTATTAAGTTTAGGAAGTTCTGTAATCGGGCTTTTTGGAATTGGAGCCGCAATTACTTTATTAACTGCAAAAAGTATTTGGTTTTCAGGCTTTAGACAGGTTTTGTTCGGATTGGCGGCAGCTGCAGTGACCTATGGAATTGGTTCGCTTATTGGTGTTTCCTTAGCAGGATAATTTTAAATATAAACAAATATTAATATTAAAAACTGGTAGTTATGAATGACGCACATTTACACATGATTGTAAACCATTTTCCTATTATTGGAACTATTCTGGGATTATTGGTTTTAATTGGAGGGATTTATTTTAGAAGTATTTCAATTAAAAACACCTCTTATTTTTTATTTATCATAGCAACTGTTTTTACGGTGTTTAGCATGGCAACAGGTGAAGGAGCAGAAGAACTCGTTGAAGATATGCCTACAATTGGTCATGAAATTATTCATAATCATGAAGAATTAGCGGAAAAATTAGCTATTGTAATGTATTTATTAGGAATTGTATCGTTTATAGGTTTGATAACTAATATTAAAAATCACGCTAAGGCAAAATTCTTTTCTTATGCAATTTTAATCATTGCTATTGTAGCGGTATTTTTATCCACAAAAGTTGGCACTTCCGGAGGTGAAATTCGTCATACTGAGATTCGTCCAGATGCGGTTTTATTAAACACTAATTCTAAAAGTACTGAATCAACTATTGATAAGGACTAAAGTTTTTTGATATTTTGAAAATTTAGTTAAATCAAAAATTTGCTTGTAACTATTTTATAACTTATATTTGCATCACAAAAAAAATTAAGATTAATACAAAATTATAATGTTATCAAATCAATTGCATCATCATCATTCTCACTATTGCTCTCAGGCGATGTGTTAATGGTATGCGTGTAAGTCATCATATTAATAAACCCGTTTGAGTACATCAAACGGGTTTTTCATTGTGTGTTAAGTCCTTTGTACTCAAACACATTCAATAAAACATAAAAAAACAAAACAATGAGTACGTTAAAAATTGCAATTCAAAAATCAGGCAGATTAAACGAAGATAGTATTCAAATCCTGAAAGATGCCGGAATTTCTATCAACAATGGTATCGATCAATTAAAGGCAGAAGCGTCTAATTTTCCATTGGAAGTACTGTATTTACGTAATTCTGATATTCCTCAATATTTGATTGATGGAGTAGTGGATATCGCTATTGTAGGAGATAATTTATTGGTTGAAAAAGGAAAAGACATCGAGGTAATCCAAAAATTAGGATTTTCAAAATGTAAAGTTTCCGTAGCGGTACCAAAAACTTTTGAATACAAATCAGTAAAAGATTTAGATGGTTTGCGTATTGCAACTTCTTATCCAAATACTGTAATTGAGTTTTTTAACAAATTTGGATTATCAGTTGACATTCACCAAATCTCAGGTTCTGTAGAAATTGCACCTAATATTGGTTTGGCTGATGCTATCGTGGATATCGTTTCCAGCGGAAGTACTTTGTTTAAAAACAACCTAAAAGAAGTGGAGGTTATTTTGAAAAGTGAAGCTGTTTTAGCGGTTTCTCCAAAAGTAACTCCGGAAGCGCAAAAAATAATTGATACTTTAAAATTCAGAATCGAATCGGTTTTAAGAGCAAGAAAATCAAAATATATTTTGATGAACGTGCCAAATGATAAAATTGATGCAATTGGTAAAATCTTACCTGTTTTAAAAAGCTTAACAGTGATGCCATTGGCACAGGAAGGCTGGAGTAGTGTACACTCAGTAATTGATAAAGATACTTTTTGGGAAGTAATTGACCAATTGAAAGAAGCAGGTGCAGAAGGAATTTTGGTTTGCCCTATTGAAAAAATGGTACTTTAAAAAGTTAGAAGTTAGAAGTTGGGAGTTAGAAGTATTCAAATAATCGAATAACAATTGACACTTAACTTATAACCCATAACTCATAACTTAACGACATGAACAAAATATATAATCCAACACCCGATACCTGGGCTTCCATTTTAGAAAGACCCACGAAAACGGTAAACGATATAGAAGCAACAGTAAAAGAAATTTTTGCTGCTGTTCAAAAAGACGGAGATGCGGCTGTTGCCAAATATACGACTCAGTTTGATGGCGTATATTTTGAAAACAGTGAAGTTACCGCTGCTGAAATTGAAGTTGCTATTAATACTATTTCTGACGAATTAACAGCAGCTATTTCTTTGGCAAAAGCCAATGTGGAAAAATTTCATCAGGCACAAAAAACAACTCGTGTATCGATTGAAACAGCTGAAGGAGTGCAATGCTGGCAGGAAAAAAGACCTATTCAAAAAGTAGGTTTGTACATTCCCGGTGGAACGGCACCATTGTTTTCTACAGTTTTAATGCTGGCTGTTCCGGCTAAAATTGCAGGTTGCAGCGAAATTGTTTTATGTTCGCCACCGGATAAAAACGGGAATATTAATCCTGCGATTTTGTACGCTGCTAATTTATGTGGCGTAACCAAAATTATCAAAGTAGGAGGAATCCAGGCGATTGCCGGAATGACTTTTGGTACAAAGGCAATTCCAAAAGTATATAAGATTTTTGGACCTGGAAATCAATATGTAACGGTAGCAAAACAATTGGCAACACAGTTTGGTGTAGCCATTGATATGCCAGCCGGACCATCTGAATTGTTAGTTGTAGCTGATGATACTGCTGTTCCTGCTTTTGTAGCTTCTGATTTATTGTCTCAGGCCGAACATGGTGTTGATAGTCAGGTGATTTTGGTTTCTACATCTAAAGCTATGATTGATGCTGTAGAAAGCGAAATTCAAGCCCAATTAGAACTATTACCGCGTAAAACCATTGCTGAAAAAGCCATTGCGAATTCTAAATCAATCTTTGTGGAAAATGATAGCATTGCTTTGGATTTAATCAACGAATACGGTCCGGAGCACTTTATTGTTTGTACAGCAAATAATGATTTTTATGTGGATGGAATCCAAAACGCAGGTTCGGTTTTTATAGGGAATTACACTCCTGAAAGCGCCGGAGATTACGCATCAGGAACCAATCACACCTTGCCAACGAATGGTTATGCTAAAAATTATTCGGGAGTAAATCTGGATAGTTTTATGAAATCAATGACGTTCCAAAAAATTTCCGAAAAGGGAATTCAAAACATTGGAACTGCAATCGAAGTAATGGCTGAAGCTGAAGGTTTACAGGCACATAGAAATGCGGTGACTTTGAGATTGAAAAGTTTAGAATAAAAAGAAAATAGAATATAGATAAAAGAAAATAGATAGAAGTTTAGAAACATCATAAAGTCTATATTCTATGCTCTATTTTCTTTATTCTTAATAAAATAAAAACATGAAAAATTTTGATATAAATACGCTTATCCGTGAAAACGTAAAGGTTTTAAAACCTTATTCTTCGGCACGTGATGAGTTTGAAGATTTTGATACTGCCGAAATGGTGTTTTTGGATGCCAATGAAAATCCGTATCAAAATGGGGTAAACCGTTATCCTGATCCACAACAAGCTAACGTTAAAGTAGCTTTGGGAGCAATTAAAAACCTAAATCCACAACAAATCCTTTTAGGTAACGGAAGTGATGAAGTGTTGGATTTATTGTTCAGGGCTTTTTGTGAGCCTAAGGTTGATAATGTAATTACTTTGCCACCTACTTATGGTATGTACGGTGTTTTGGCAAACATCAATAACGTTGAAAACAAAGAGATTTTATTGACAAATGATTTCCAGCCACAAGTTGATAAAATTTTAGAAGCGGTAACTCCTACAACCAAATTGATCTTTTTGTGCTCGCCAAATAACCCAACCGGAAATTCATTTACTACCGAAAGTGTAACCACTTTGTTGGAAAAATTCAATGGTTTTGTGGTGATTGACGAAGCTTATATTGACTTTTCAGATAAAGCAAGTTGGCTGGAAAAATTAGACCAATATCCTAATTTGATTATTACGCAAACTTTGTCAAAAGCTTATGGTTTGGCAGGAATTCGTTTAGGGATTTGCTATGCTTCAACAGAAGTTATTGCTGTTTTAAACAAAATCAAACCACCTTATAACGTAAACGAATTGACACAGCAACGTGCGTTGGAAAGATTAAATGATCAGGAAAAAATAAACAGAGAAATAAGTTCGATTTTAGAGGAAAGAGATACTTTGTTAGATGTTTTAAATCATGTTTCTTTTGTTGAAAAAATTTATCCAACAGAAGCTAATTTCATACTGATAAAAGTAGATGATGCTAATAAACGTTACGATGAATTAATTGCTAAAGGAATCGTAATTAGAAACAGAACCACACAACCGCTTTGTGAAAACACTTTGCGTTTGACTATTGGAACAGCTGAGGAAAACAAAAAGCTGATGAAAGCTTTAACAGAATTAAAATAAGCCACAGATTTCAAGATTTTAAAAGATTTTTAATCTTTTAAAAGTTATGAATTTACCGCAAAAAAGTATAAAAGATAATGAGAAAAACAGTATTTGCATTATTAGTTCTTTTAATCATGACTTCATTCGTGAATGCTCAAGAAAAAACAGAAACAGGTAAAATTTATTTTTTAAGATCAACGGGATTTCAGGGTTCAGCTGTCGCATTCAAGACCTTTATTGATGGAGTATTTGTGTGTAATTTGAACAACAAAAAGTATTCTATTCATGAAGTTCCGGTTGGTAAACATGAATGTTCTGTACAATTTGGAGGAAAGACATCTAAGGAAAAAGCAGAAAAATTTGAAATTCAAGTTGAACCAGGAAAAACAACCTATGTACAACTTGTTTTTGAGACAGGTCTTTTTATTAATAATATTTATTGCGAAGAAATAACTGAAAATACTGCTAAAAAGAAAATGGAGATAATGGAAGAAGATACGAAATGTCTTTAATTCATTATTTGCAAATTAATTTATAAAATAAATGAAAAAAGTACTTTTTATAGATCGTGACGGAACGATTGTTTTAGAACCGGAAGGATATCAATTAGACAGTTTGGAAAAATTAGAGTTTTTCCCAAAAGCATTTCAATATTTGGCTAAAATTGCTAACGAATTAGATTATGAATTGGCAATGGTAACGAATCAGGATGGTTTAGGAACGGATTCTTTTCCGGAAGATACTTTTTGGCCAACACAGGATTTTATTCTAAAGGCTTTTCAAAACGAAGGCGTTTTGTTTGATGATATTTTTATTGACCGTTCTTTTCCTGAGGATAATGCGCCAACACGCAAGCCTCGCACAGGAATGTTGACTAAATATATTGACAATCCTAATTATGATTTGGCTAATTCATTTGTTCTAGGTGACCGCTTAACGGATGTGGAACTGGCTAAAAACCTTGGTGCAAAAGCCATCTTTTTAAACACTACTGATGGTGTCGGAAGTTCTGAAATAAGCGCTAAAAGAGAAGAGTTGGATGCTGTGATTGTTTTGCAAACTATGGATTGGAAAAAAATCTATGAGTTTTTAAAATTAGAAGCTCGTACCGCTTCCATCACAAGAAAAACGCACGAAACCGATATCTATATCAAATTGAATTTGGACGGAACCGGAAAAAGTAACATCGATACCGGAATTGCTTTTTTTGACCATATGTTAGACCAAATTTCGCGTCACGGACAAATGGACCTGGAAATCAAAGTAAAAGGTGATTTAGAAGTTGATGAGCACCACACGATTGAAGATACTGCCATTGCTCTTGGAGAAGTTTATGCTAAAGCTTTGGGAAACAAATTAGGAATTGAGCGTTACGGTTTCTGTTTACCTATGGACGATTGTTTAGCGCAAGTGGCTATCGATTTTGGAGGAAGAAATTGGTTAATTTGGGAAACCGAATTCAAACGTGAAATGGTAGGTAAAATGCCGACGGAGATGTTTTTCCATTTCTTTAAATCGTTCTCTGATGGTGCTAAAGCAAACATCAACATCAAAGCAGAAGGCGATAACGAACATCACAAAATCGAAGCAATCTTTAAAGCTTTTGCAAAAGCGATAAAAGTAGCCGTAAAACGTGATACAGAGAAAATGATTTTACCTTCGACAAAAGGAATGCTTTAAAGTTGATAGTTGTTTGTTGATAGTTTTTAGCTATCAACAAACAACGGACAACCAACAACTAAAAAAAATGAAAATAGTAATTATCAATTACGGAGCAGGAAATATTCAAAGCATTCTATTTGCTATAGAAAGACTTGGATTTACTGCTGTGTTGACGAATAATCCTGACGAAATTAAAGCTGCCGACAAGGTGATTTTTCCTGGTGTGGGAGAGGCTAGTTATGCCATGAAAATGCTTAAAGAAAGTGGCTTGGATACTTTGATTCCAACATTAAAACAACCTGTTTTAGGAATTTGTCTGGGGATGCAATTGATGTGTAATCACACCGAAGAAGGTGATACAACCGGTTTAGGGATTTTTGATGTGGATGTGACTAAATTTACACCAAAAGTAAAAGTACCACAAATGGGTTGGAACACCATTTACGATCTGAAATCGGATTTATTTAAGGATGTAGCCGAAAAAGAATACATGTATTTAGTGCATAGTTTTTATGCGCCGCTTTGTGAAGAAACCATTGCAACCACCGATTATGAGCTTCCTTATTCTTCTGCATTAGAAAATGGAAATTTTTACGGAACACAATTTCACCCGGAGAAAAGTGGAGATATGGGAGAGCAAATCTTAGGCAATTTTTTGAAACTTTAAAATTTCAATAACAATATTAAAAATCAGCGGAATGAGATTGCTTCGTTCCTCGCAATGACAAATAAAATGAGAATAATACCAGCTATAGACATCATCGACGGAAAATGTGTTCGTTTGTCCAAAGGTGATTACAATACTAAAATAATTTACAACGAAAATCCGCTTGAAGTAGCCAAAGAATTTGAGGCACACGGAATTGAGTATTTACATTTAGTAGATTTGGATGGAGCAAAATCAAGCAAGATTGTCAATTATAAAATTTTGGAACAAATTGCTACCCAAACCAAATTGAAAATTGATTTTGGTGGTGGTTTAAAAGCCGATTCTGATTTGAAAATTGCTTTTGAAAGTGGTGCAAACCAAATTACAGGTGGAAGTATTGCGGTTAAAAATCGCGCTGTTTTCGAAAAATGGATTGCTGAATACGGTTCGGACAAAATCATTTTAGGAGCTGATGCTAATAATGAAAAAGTAGCAGTTTCAGGTTGGTTAGAGGATTCTAATGAAGATTTAGTTCCTTTTATTCAGGATTATCAAGCTAAAGGAATTCAATATGTAATTTGTACCGATATTGCCAAAGACGGAATGTTACAAGGACCAAGTTTTGATTTGTACACTAAAATTTTGCAACAAGCCCAGGGTTTAAAATTAATTGCTTCGGGAGGAATTTCTACTTTTGACGAATTGCCAAAATTAGCCGAAATTGGGTGTGAAGGAACCATTATCGGAAAAGCGATTTACGAAGGGAGAATTTCGTTGAAACAGTTAGAGAATTATATAATTAGTTTATAGTTTATTGTTAATAGTTTGTAGTTGTAGAACAGCAAACCTTAAACAATAAACCACTTACAACAAACAAAAAGAATGCTTACAAAAAGAATAATACCTTGTTTGGATATTAAAAACGGAAGAACGGTAAAAGGAGTAAATTTCGTAGATTTGCGCGATGCGGGAGATCCGGTGGAATTAGCTAAAATTTATTCGGATGAAGGAGCTGACGAATTAGTGTTTCTGGATATTTCGGCAACGGAAGAAAGGAGACGAACTTTGGTTGATTTGGTTCGAAAAGTAGCTTCGACTATCAATATTCCGTTTACTGTAGGTGGTGGAATTTCAGCTGTTGAAGATGTTGAAGTATTGTTACAAAACGGTGCCGACAAGGTTTCTATCAATTCTTCGGCGGTTAAAAATCCACAGTTGATTAACGATTTGGCGCAGAAATTTGGAAGTCAATGCGTAGTGGTAGCAATTGATGCTAAACAAATTGACGGACAATGGATTGTGCATTTAGTTGGAGGAAAAGTACCAACAGAAATCCGATTATTTGACTGGGCACAAGAAGTAGAAAGAAGAGGTGCAGGAGAAATTCTTTTTACCTCAATGGATAATGACGGAACAAAAAACGGATTTGCTAATGAGGCTTTGGCTAAATTGTCAAACTTAGTAAATATCCCGATTATTGCTTCGG
Source organism: Flavobacterium glycines (assembly GCF_900100165.1). GTDB lineage: Bacteria > Bacteroidota > Bacteroidia > Flavobacteriales > Flavobacteriaceae > Flavobacterium > Flavobacterium glycines. The sequence continues at coordinate 95,330 of NZ_FNEO01000007.1, read as the reverse complement.
GTGGTGCCGGAACTATTCAGCATTTTGTAGATAGTTTTACAAAAGGAAAAGCCGATGCAGCCCTTGCAGCCAGTGTTTTTCATTTCAAAGAAATTGAAATAAAAACGTTGAAAAACGAATTAAGAAATAACAATATAGAAGTTAGAATATAGAAAAAAGAGAAAAGAAGTCAGATTGCTTATCTTTTAATTTTTCAATCATTAAATTATAAAAATGGAAATAGATTTTTCAAAAAGTGCACACGGATTAATTCCCGCCATTATTCAGGATAGTGAAACTAAAAATGTTTTGATGTTAGGCTATATGAATGACGAAGCTTATCAAAAAACAATTGAGACAGGAAAAGTAACTTTTTTTAGTCGCTCTAAGCAACGTCTTTGGACAAAGGGAGAGGAAAGCGGTCACTTTTTAAATTTGGTTGATATTAAGAACGATTGCGATGGTGATACCCTTTTAATTCAGGCTGTTCCTGTAGGACCAACTTGCCATACAGGTGCTGATACTTGTTGGCAAACTCAAAACAAAAATAGCTATGGCTTTATTTCTGAATTAGAAAACACCATTCAATCAAGAAGAGAAAAAGCGGATTCTGAACAAAGTTATGTAGCTTCTCTTTTTGCAAAAGGAATCAACAAAATAGCTCAGAAAGTTGGAGAAGAAGCTGTAGAAGTGGTTATCGAAGCCAAAGATGCTAACGATAATTTATTTTTAAGTGAAAGTGCCGATTTATTATTTCATTATTTGATTTTATTACAAGCTAAAGGTTATAAACTTGACGATGTTATTAATGTTTTAAAAAGCCGTCAGAAATAGCATCTATATTTTGTGTTAATTTATTGTAAAAACGAGTCTATTAGAAGGTTAAATTCTTCTCCTGACTCGTTTTTACTTTTTCTAAAAATAACAATCTGTTATATTTACTTCCGCAAATTAATCATCACACTCTTAAACTCATGATTTTTGATAAAACCCATTTTTCAGAAGATTTAATTGATTCTAAAATAGAAACAGGATTACATATCATATTAACTACAGATGAAGATGATATTCGTCCGGTTTATATCTCAGGAAATTTTAATGACTGGCGTACCCAGGATAAAGATTTCATGATGGAAAAAGTAGGTGTGGGCTTATATCACTTTAAATTTACTCATGATTTTAATTATCCCGAAACGGTATTGTATAAATTTACAAAAGGTGATTGGAGTGAAGTAGAAATTGGTGCCAATGGTGAACGAACTGAGAATCGTTCTACTACACAACGAACAGGAATTCAAAACGAACATGTGTTTCGATGGAGAAAAAACTGGTTACCTTTTAAACCTAATTTTTTACCACAAATCCAATTAATTTCAGACGAATTTGAAATTCCACAGTTAAATACCACCCGGAAAATCTGGGCACTTTTGCCACACGATTATGATTTTTCAACCGAAAGTTATCCGGTAATGTATTTACAGGATGCCCAAAATTTATTCAATGAAAATGCTGAATACGGCAATTGGGAAATTGATAAAAAACTAGCTGTTATGTCAGAATATCAGGTGGGCAAAATTATCGTTATAGCGGTGGAGCACGCCGAAGAAGACAGAGTTAAGGAATACAATGTAGGTAAAACCGTTTTAGGAAAAGGAAAGGGTAAAAAATATATCGATTTTCTGGTAGAAACACTAAAACCTTATGTGGACAGTAATTACAGAACCAAACCCGAACGAAAACATACTGGAATAGGAGGTAGCTCGATGGGGGCTTTGGTGAGTATTTTTAGTGGTTTGAGATATCCTGAAGTCTTTAGTAAACTAATGATTTTTTCGCCTTCTCTTTGGGTTGATCCAAAGATGAAAATTAAAAATCATGAAGATTCTGAAGATACTAAAATCTATTTATACGCTGGTGGAGACGAAAGTGAAACCATGATTGAACATGTACAGGCTTTCAAGAAAAAAATAATAAAAAATGAATTTGTTGATGATAAAATGAAAATCAATTTAAGCATCAACAAATTAGGAAAACATAATGAGACCTATTGGAGTGACGAATTTCCTAAAGCCATAGAATGGCTGTTTTTTAATACTAAGTAATTGGAAATATTTAATGACATACTGTAAACAAGGATCTATAATATAAACATATAAGTCATGTAAGAATTAAATTTTCTATACACTTATTGTTACTTAAGTTATATAAGTAAAAAAACTTAAATGACTTATAGGATTGAAAAATACGACATTATTTTACTCTTACAACTTAAAGACAATTAGAATGAAAATAAGAAAAATTGATAGTTTAGAAAATTTCTCAGGAACGGTTTTAGTTCCTGTTTTTGAAACCTCAGTTAAAAATATACTTCCTGTCAAATTTGAAAATTTAGAAATCAGTTCTAAAGTTTTTTATGGAAAAAAAGACAGTTACTATTTAGCTGAAGACAAAGGCAATGTTTATATTTTTATTGGCTTGGGAAAAACTATCGATTATAAATCGTTAAAAACAATATTCAGAAGAATCGCTTCAAAAGAAAAAGACACATTAACTGCTAATGTGTCTTTGTTTTTACCGGAAGTTTTTACCGAAGAACAAGCAGAAGCGATGATTTCGGGTTTGTATCTTGGTACTTATAACATTGGTCATTATAAAAAAGAGGAATTACATCCGTTTTTACAGACCGATTTTGAATTAAGCATTTTATCGAAGAGCGATTTTTCAAAATCAATATCGAAAGCCTTAAAACTTACCCAAGCCCAACTGGAAACTTTCGCTTTGGTTGATTTACCGCCTAATAAAGTTACCCCAAAATACCTGGCTCAATGGGCCGAAGCTAAAGGAAAACAATATGGTTTTAAAGTAGAAGTTTTAGGACTAGAAGCTGCCAAAAATGAAAATCTGGGCGCTTTTGTTGCTGTTGGTAAAGGAAGTAAAAATGAAGCTCAATTTGTAATTATGAATTACAGTCCTAAAAGCAGTGAGGCTAATTTAAAACACATAGGATTGGTGGGTAAAGGAATCACCTTTGATACCGGAGGACTGAACATTAAAACCGCAGGCATGGTAAACATGAAATGCGATATGGCCGGTGGCGCAGCTGTTCTTGGAGCAATGCAATTGATAGCCGATTTGCAACTGCCTGTAAAAGTCACCGCTATTGTGCCTTGTGCTGAAAATTCGGTAGATGCTAAATCTTTTTTACCTAGCGAGGTTATCCAAAGTTATAGCGGGAATTCTATTGAAATTATTGATACCGATGCCGAAGGCCGATTAATTTTAGCCGATGGCTTATCGTACATAATTAAAAATTATAATCCTGGATACCTTATAGACATAGCAACACTTACAGGAAGTAGTGTAGCTACTTTTGGTTACGAATGTGGGGCATTGTTTTCTAATAATGATGCCATAGTTAAAACAATTCAGGAAACAGGTGAATCTATCGGGGAACGCCTGTGGCAATTGCCTTTATGGGATGTCTATTCAAAAGATATTGAAAGTGATATAGCCGATGTTAAAAATTTTAGCGGTAAAGCTGTAGCGGGAGCTATCAGTGCTGCCAAATTTTTAGAATTTTTTACTCAGGAGCATCCTGCCTGGGCACATTTAGATATTGCCGGTGTAGCATTTCTTGACAATGAGTTTACAAAAACAAAACATGCAACTGCTTATGGAGTGCATTTATTGACTAAATTCATTGAAAAAATTATAACTCATGGAAAATGCTAAAACATTCGTTTGCATATCAAATTATTTCAAAGGGACTGATTTTATAATTCAGCTCAAAAAACTGGGAAATACAGTATATCTGGTTACCAGCGAAAAATTAAAAGACAAACCCTGGCCTAAAGATTCTATAGACGAAATTTTCTATATGCAGGGTTTGGATGTCGAATGGAATTTAGAACATTTACTTTTAGGGATAGGGAATTTAATGAAATCCCACAAAATAGACGCCATCGTTGCCTTAGACGATTATGATGTTGAAAAAGTAGCCTATTTAAGGGAAAACCTCAGGATTGACGGCATGGGACAAACCACAGCACGTCATTTTAGGGATAAATTAGCCATGCGAATGAAAGCACAAAGTGCTGGTATTAGCATTCCGGCATTTTGTTCATTATTTAATGATCAGGAAATAACGGTTTTTACTGATACTGTTCCTGAACCCTGGGTTTTAAAACCGCGTTCTGAAGCGTCTTCTTCGGGAATTATAAAAGTTTCCAACAAAGAAAATTTGTGGAATCACATTAATGAATTGGGAGACAATCGTTTTAAATATTTATTGGAACAATTTATCCCCGGAGATGTATACCATTGCGATAGTTTGCTTCTGGATAATAAAGTTTTGTTTAGTATAAGTTCTAAATATCTGGCTACACCTATGGAAATTTCTCAGGGAGGAGGCGTTTTCAGGAGTGTTACTGTTCCCTACAATTCCGAAGATGATATTGAGATCAAGAAAGTAAATCAGGCTGTTTTAAAAGCTTTTGGTTTAAAACAGGGAGCTGCGCATACCGAATTTATAAAATGCAGAGAAAGTGGAAAAATTCATTTTCTCGAAACGTCTTCCCGTGTTGGCGGTGCTCATTTAGCCGAAATGGTCGAAGCAGCATCTGATATTAATCTCTGGAAAGAATGGGCTGTAATTGAAGATGCTTTCGTTAAAGAAAAAAAGTATAACTTGCCTAAAGTTAGAAAAGAATATGCAGGCATTGTTTTAAGTTTATCTAAATTCCAAAATCCGGATTTGACTTCTTTTACAGATACTGAAATCTGTTTTAGAGTACCTTTGGATTTTCATGCAGGATTAATCGTAAAATCGGATAAAAACGAACGAATTTTAGAATTGGTTAAGGATTATAGCCAACGTTTAATAACAGATTATACCGCTGTTTTAGAACAAAATAAAATAACTCATTTACACTAACTGTTTTAGTTTAAAGATTGATTTTAACCACAATGAGAATTCTTTGTTTTTTATTTTTTATTTCTTCCTTTATTTCCAATGAAATTAAGGCACAACAACTTTTAGATAAACAGACTATTTTATTTACCCGACAGGATAGTTTGCGAGGAAGTATCACAAAGGAAAGATCCTGGTGGGATTTAAAACAATATCATTTAAACATAAAAGTAAATCCTGCAGACAGTACAATTACAGGCTCTAACACTATTAAATATCTTGTGTTACAGGAGTATAATATAATGCAGATAGATTTGCAACCCCCTCTTGAAATAACGAAAGTCATTCAGAATGGGAATGTCCTAAAATACCGCCGGGACGGGAATGCTTATTTTATAGATTTGGTTTCATTACAAAAACCGGGAACTCTAAATGAGCTTACTGTTTTTTATCAGGGTAAGCCTAAAGTCGCTAAAAGCCCGCCTTGGGATGGAGGAATAACATGGAAAAGAGATAGTAATAGTAAACCTTTTATTGCATCTTCCTGTCAGGGAATTGGTGCCAGTGTTTGGTGGCCAAACAAAGATCATATGTATGACGAAGTCGATGACATGTACATAAGTGTTAATGTTCCTTCGGATTTAATGGATGTTTCCAATGGCCGTTTGCTAAGCGTTAAAAAATTAAAAAACGGAACGACAACCTATAACTGGTATGTTTCCAATCCGATAAATAATTACGGAGTGAATATCAATATTGGAGATTATGTTTCTTTTTCCGAGAAATATAAAGGTGAAAAAGGAATTTTGGATTGTAGCTATTATGTTTTGAGAGCTGATTTGGCGAAAGCCAAAAAGCAATTCAAAGATGCTCCCCGAATGTTGAAAGCTTTTGAATATTGGTTTGGACCTTATCCTTTTTACAAAGATGGTTACAAACTGGTCGAAGTTCCTTATTTAGGCATGGAGCATCAAAGTTCGGTTACTTATGGTAATGGTTTTCAAAACGGTTATTTAGGACATGATATGAGCAGTACAGGCTGGGGATTAAAGTTTGATTTTATTATTATTCACGAATCCGGACATGAATGGTTTGCTAACAATATTACTTACAAAGACATCGCTGATATGTGGATTCATGAAAGTTTTACAAACTATGCCGAAAGTCTTTTTGTGGAATATTATTACGGAAAAAATGCCGGGGCTGAGTATGTTAGAGGAACGAGAAAAGATATTAAAAACGATATTCCTATCATTGGTCATTACAATGTAAATAATGAAGGTTCCGGCGACATGTATCCTAAAGGAGGAAATATGCTGCATACTTTACGCCAAATAGTGAATGATGATGCAAAATGGAGAAGCATTTTAAGAGGTTTAAATTCTACTTTTTATCATCAAACAGTAACTACAAAACAAATAGAGGATTACCTAAGCGAGCAAACAGGAATGGATTTGAATCCATTTTTTAATCAATATTTGAGAGATACCCGAATACCAACATTAGAATATTATTTTGAAAAAAATAAACTGGTTTATCGTTGGACTAACTGTGTAGCTAATTTTTCGATACCAATAAAAATTAGTATTAACGGAGTTGAAAAATGGATAAAACCAGAAACTAATTGGAAAAGTGAATCATATAGTGAAGAAAATTCAAAATTGATTATTGATTCTAATTTTTATATTACTTCAAAGCTTATAACAAATTAAAAAGACTAATTTTATAGTGAATTTAAAAGTTCAATTTTAAATACTCTATTCATATGAAATCATCTCGTTTTCTTTTGTCTGCTGTTTTTATATTTACTTTAACCAGTTATGCACAAAATAACAAGGTAAAGAAAGATGATTTAGTAGTCTTGGCTGATTCAGTTGAAACGGCTCCAAAAATTAACCTGGATTCTATTCAGTTGGCGCCTTCAAATGAAATGTTAGATGAAGAAACTTATTGGACAATTATTGAAAAATCCTTAAAGGAAACTAAAAATCAGGAAGATCAGGAGTTATTCCTAACGTCGGCATTAGAGCAGCTTTCGCCCAAGGAAATGATTGGTTTTCGTTTAAGAACCGACAAACTTTTATTTGATTCTTATACCTCTAATTTGTGGTGTGCTAATTTTGTAATCAGCAATGGTAAAGCCGATGATGGTTTTGATTATTTCAGATGTTGGCTAATTTCCAGAGGAAAAGAGGCTTATTATAAAACAATGGAAAACCCTGATTATTTGGTTAATTTGGTCGAAAACGAACCAAAAACCTATGATTTTGAAGGGTTTTGGTATGTAGCGGTAGAAGCTTTTAAAAACATGACCAATAAAGATTTGCAAGCCTACATTGATTATGAAAATTTTAAAACCACTGATGAAAATTATCCATTATTAGAATTCAACTGGAATGTTGATGATCCTAAAACAATGGAAAAAGTTTGTCCTGTTTTGTTTAAAAAATTTATGACTCACTAATTAAAAAAAATCAAAAAAATGAACACATTAGCCAACCTAATAACCGAGTTAGATCAAGAATATAAAACCACAAGAAAGTTTATTGAAAATTTCCCTGAAGGAAAAAATGATTATACTCCACATGAAAAAAGCTTTAAAATGATGCCGCTTGCTGTGCATATTGTTGAGATTTTTGCCTGGCCTGCTGTAATTTTAACTACTTCTGAATTGGATTTTGGAAAAAATGAATACAAACCTACCATTCTCAATAGCAAAGAAGAATTGATGCAGAAATTAGAAACTGATTACTCTGCCGGAAAAGCAGCCCTGGAAAAAGCAGCTGAAAAAGATTTAGAACCAAGTTGGGCAATCAAAATGAACGGACAAACATTAAACGAATGGAGTAAATATGGTGCAATTAGACATGCTTTAAATCAGATAACACACCACCGCGCTCAATTGGGAGTTTATTATCGTTTGAACAATATTCCACTTCCGGGAAGCTATGGCCCTTCTGCCGATGATCAAAAATTCTAAAAGAAACATTGAAAAAAAACAGTAGTTTTTAATTGACCACAAATTGCACAAATTTTTACAAATCAATTCATGTAAATTTGTGCAATTTGTGGTTAAACTATTTTAAAAATTAATTCGGAACTAATAAAATTACCTTTCAAACAATCCGATAGTGCCGCCCACCCAGTCTTTGTCCTGATTGTATTTTACGCCAATCATTTCTCCACGACTCAAACGCACTAAATTACACAAAAGAGTAGGAGCAGCATCGTCTTTTTTCCAGGTGCAAAGTATGCGTACTTCGGCTTTAACTTTGCCGTCCGGTGATTGTACTATAGGTAAATAATTGACTTTTTTTTGAAGAATATAAAGTTCTTTGTCCTTAACAGCTTCAATGTCTTCTTTCTTTACGTGAAAAATCACACCTGAACCGGAAAAAGAAAACAAAGGTTTCAATACATAATTTTCTAAATCTTCCGGAATTTCTTTTAGTTTGCTCAATAAAGTAGTTTCAATGAAATATTTGCCTTTTAACAAAGGCAAAATAAACTTACTGATTCTGAAAAACCAGTTGGGATGTCCGGCCCATTCTACATCCAGTTCGTCTGAAAAACTGAAGTTTAGTTTTAAATCGGTTCGTAAATTAAGTTCGTCAAATATTACTCTATTGTAAATGCGTTTGATTAGAATTTCTTTGCCTTGTTCGTTTTTGTAAAACAATTGGTTTTCTCGTTTTATAACTTCGGTCACACATACAATCGACAAGCCTAAGTCTCTTTTGCAATAATAAAAATCAATTTTTGTGTTTTGTTTTTCAGGCTCAATCTCTAACAGAATTACATTTTCTTTTGGATGATTATTACAAAAAACAGCTTCCAGATTTTTAAGATAATCATCGGGACTGATAGTATTGAAAAAAGGCGTTAACTCTCCTAAAAAAGGATAATGCTTTTGAAATTTTTGGTATAAATTGTTTTGATAATTAAACAAAGAAGGGAATCCTTGTACTTCAATTAATTTAGGAATTACATTTCCGTTTTCTTCACAAATACCAAAATCAATCGATAAAAATGTAGTATGATTATCTTCGTTTGGAATATTATTATTCAATTCTAGAGATCTATCTGTAAGATGTTTAAAATCTTCTTTTTGAATTAAAGCTATAACTTCATTACAACCCTCTATTAATTGTGATTTTAATTCGTTAGAAATAAAAAAAGGGGTTTCTCCTAATCGAAATGTGGGTTCGTAATCAAAATCCTGAGCAATATCTTTTTTTAATTCCTGGTATTTTTTCTGAGTAAATAGTTCGTTAAATAATTCTCGATATTTTGAAATCATATAGATTTAATTATTAAAAAAATTGGAACACAGATTATATTAATTGAATAAATAAAAAGAAATATTTGATTTTTTAAATCGCTATTTGCGATAATTTCTTTAATCTGCTTAATCTGTGATCCTACTTATAGAATGAATAATTATAATTAATTTGACATGATTTTTTTAGATTGTATCAGGTCAGTTATAGCGGAGCGGAGAAAATTTGGGATTAGCGTTTCGTTGGTTTTATAAATTTTATCGTCATCTAACAAATCTTCAAGCATATTTCTAAATTTTCTTTTGCCTTTCATTTTCCTTATTTTATCTTTAGTTTCCTTATTTCTCAAATGCGAAAGAAAACTAATAGGATCGGCTTCGGGATGAAATTGAGTACCTACTAAATGATCTGTAAAACGTACTCCCATAATAGCTCTTTCGTACTGTACATTGTCCCGTATTTTTTCGAGTGAAATAATTTTAGCTCCTTTTTTAGCAAAAACACTTAGTTTGGGTTGCACCACCTGATAATCTCTGGAATCAATTGCATAAAAAGGGTCGGACAAACCTTCATATAAAGGATCTGCCAATCCATCGGCCGTTTTATGAATACGCATTACGCCATAGGAAGTATCATTTCTTTTGGTGATTTCAGCCAGTTCAAAGTGTTTACACGCCATTTGAAAAGAATGACAAATAAACAAAACGTGTTTTTTTATTGGATTTTCATTATTCCACTTTACAATTTCATCAATAAAAGCGTAAAATTTAACATCCCAATTTCCATCGCCCTCCAACGGATTTCCCGGTCCTCCGGTCGAAATATAAATATCAAACTGATCTATTTCGGGCAATTCCGCTTTTCCCCGTACATCAAATATTTTAAAATTCACAAAAGATGCAAACCGATTCACAATATCAATAATACAACGCATTCCCTGATTAGGTTCTCCATTGTACATATCCAATATTGCTATTGTTATGCTTTTCTTCTTCATAAGCTTATTATTTTTGTTTTTTTAGCTTCATTTTCAGTTCTATTCATCTCATTTATTTCTATTAAAAAAACAATTACTCAAAGATAAGATAATAATTTACAAACCTTTAGTAAATTCGGTCGTTATAAAATCAACTACCTTTTTCAAATCTTTTGTTTTTTCAAAAACGACTAATTGTTTATCGGCACCGGTACCATTTTTCAGAATTTCTCTGGCATAGTTAACATGCTCCCGACTTCCTAATTCGTCTACAACATCATCAATAAAGTCCAATAATTCTATGATTAGTAATTTAGTTTCTACTTCTTTTTGAAGTCCAAAATCAATCAAATTACCTTCAATTCCGTAACGGGCGGCACGGAATTTATTCTCTTTTATCAGTGCCAACCGATAAGAACTAAACTTTAAATTCTGAGTATTGATACGATATAATTTGGCTACAATAGCCTGAATAATAGATACGATACACATGGTTTCTTCAACCGTTAATGCCATATCGCAAATACGGAATTCGATAGTATCATAAAATGGATGCAGGCGCAAATCCCACCAGATTTTTTTAGGATTATCGATACAATTGGTTTTTACCAGCGTATTTAAAAAATTATCATAAGAAGCTACCGAATCAAAATATTCAGGAAGTCCTGTTCTGGGAAACTTATCAAAAACTTTGGTTCTATAGGATTTATAACCTGTTTGTCTTCCTTCCCAAAAAGGAGAATTAGTAGATAATGCAAAAATATGTGGCAGGAAATAACAAGCCTGATTGATTAATTTTAAACCTACTTCGCGGTTTTCGATTCCCACATGACAGTGCATCCCAAAAATTAAATTGGAACGCGCTGCATCCTGCAATTCGTTGATGATATTATGATAACGCGGGTCATCGGTTATGGGCTGATCCTGCCATTTTGAAAACGGATGAGTTCCGGCTCCACCTACAATAAGTCCTTGTTTTTCGGCTAATTCCACAATTTTAGTCCTCAGGAATTTAATCTCACATTCGGCTTCTTTTACATTTTTACAGATATTAGTTCCTACTTCCACAACCGACTGGTGCATTTCGGCCTTTACCTGTTCGTTTAAAAGTATTTTCGCTCCATCTACAATTTTTGATAAATGGGAACGCAAATCCCTGGTTTCGGGATCTATAATTTGGTACTCTTCTTCAATACCAAGAGTAAAAACAGGCAATTTTTTCATTCTCAATTCTATAATTTAATCGTGGTTTTTTCTATAAATACTAATCTATAAAAAAAATACTTCTTAGCTGTGGTTTTATTTAGTTATTACGGCTTCTTTAATGAAAGTTCCCCATGTTAAATTTATTTTTCCGGGCTTTTGCTTTTTTGCGGAGGCAATGGCCATTTTTGCAGCTTCTTCAACCACCCACTCAAAATTTTCTTCACCTACTGAATTGACATCAGCATCGGGAGCAGGATTTCCAAAATCGATTGCATAAGGAATCCCATCACGGACCGCAAATTCTACCGTATTAAAATCATAACCCAGACCTTTGCAGAGTTTAATAGTGTAATCTTTAATAGTTGCAGATAATTTTTTGTCTATAGCAGGACCATCGTGTACATAACGTAAATGCGGTTCGTTTCTGGGTTCGTATCTCATAATTTTAACCGCCTTTGCGCCTAAACAATACACTCTGAAATATTCGGTAAAAACAATTTCCTCTTGTAATAACATTACAAGTTGCCCGGTTTGCTGATGTTTTTCCCAAAATTCTTCTTTATTTTCAAGTCGGTAAACATGTTTCCATCCACCGCCTGCATACGGTTTCATATAAGCCGGAAATTTAACATAATCAAAAATTCCTTCCCAGTCTAAAGGATATTTGAGATTTCGAAATGAATTAGAATTGGTATCCGTTGGGTGTTCAGCCGAAGGAATAATAACGGTATTAGGCAATGGAACTCCCAAGGTGTCGGCTAAGGCATTATTAAAAAATTTATCATCGGCACTCCACCAAAACGGATTATTAATAACATTCGTCCCGGTTAATGCGGCATTTTTAAGAAAGGCACGATAAAAGGGCACGTCCTGCGAAATTCTATCAATAATCACGGCATATTCGCCTCCTTTATTTTGTATTACTTTATCTATTGATACAGCTTCAGCTATAATATCTTTTTCGTTTTTTGAATTTACCCTGTCAATAAAAGCTTGCGGAAAGGTGTCTTCCATTCCAAATAGAATTCCAATTTTCTTCATACGATTTAGTTTCGTTTACTATTTTATAATTGTATTGGTTTTGAGTTTATGCAAATTTTATTCGGGATAAATAATGAGGAAACATCTCTTTCCAAAGCGGCCAGTCGTGTTCCCTGTTTTGACGGATATCCAGCCAGTGATTCATGTTTTTTTGATTCAGTAAATGGCTCATTTTTAAATTGGCATCAAAACAAATATCCCAGTTTGATGTTCCAAGGGCAATATCCATATTCTGCAATTCATAATCCTGAAGTCCCGGTAAATAATCTTCAGGACAATGATAAAAAACGTTGTCATTGTAGAAACCGTCCAAATAACTTTTGATATTAAAAATACCACTCATACAAAACAAATGACTTACATATCCCGGATGCCTGAAAGCAAAATTACTGGCATGATAACCTCCAAAACTGCAACCAGCAACAGCTACTTTTGCAGTTGGGGTATTATGTCTTACTTTTTCAATGATTTCGTGACACAACATTTTATCATAACAATCGTGATTTTGTATGCGGTGTTCAGGATGGATTCGTTTGTTATAAAAACTGTCTTTATCTATGCTGTCAGGACAATAAATTTGGATTAGTCCTTGTTCGATATACCATCTTGCAGACTCAATTAATCCCATGTCTTTATTTTCATGAAAAATCCCCATAGAAGTAGGGAATAAAATCACAGGATAGCCCGAATGTCCAAAAACCAGCATCTCAGTATTTCGACTCAAATTAGGAGAATACCACTTATAATAACGCTCATTCATATATTCTGGATTAAGTATTTATTTTGGTTTCTTATTTCTCTGTTGAATTAGCAAAAAACACGTTTTAATACCCTTTTAATAACTCCTGTTTTTTATTAATCATAACCAAATAAATGACATCAAATCTATATATAGAATAGCGTTTTTTAATTTTAACCAAAAGATAATACTCTCTTTATCTTTGCTGAATACATTTCTGATTTTTAAGGTTTAAAACAGATTATTTTAAACCAATTTGTTAACATCTAATTCTTCTGTTAAAGCAATAAAAAGATTGGGTTAATTAAAGAATCAAAACAATAACAGTATGATTCTTTAATTAACCCAAAATTGATTTTAAGTAAATTTACAGCGGAATTGTATTTAAAAAAAAGCTGTTTATTCAACCAAACTTTTATCAAATAATTGTACTTGGTTTTTTAATCTTTCAATGAGCATGTTCATCATGCGTTTGTTTAAACTCGATGAGTTCCTGATATAAATTGAATATTCATCAACGGTAAACAGGGCAATAATCATTCCTTTTAAGGCATTTCTAAACTTGATGTCTTTTTGAATCGCGTTTTCTATGATTGTCAATTTTTTTTCGACACTCAGCGAATAGAAATCCCGTTTGTATTTATTTATGAAATTATGAAAAGAAGCAATGAATAAATCATTTTGTAGTTTTAATATGGGTCTCAAAACTTCATTCTGAAAAATTTCATCACTTGAAGATTGGGTGCTTACGCTACCGATAGCTGCACCTCTAAACTCGCTTAAAAAACTATCTCTCTGGCTCATCTTTTTTTCTTAAATATAGCAAAAAAATACTTGAAGAAGTTTTATTTTAAAGTAAATATCTACTGTGATTCAATATTTAACAACCAGAAACAGATACTACTTAAAAATCAGATTGTTACAAAATAAAACCGCTAATTGGTGAATTAGCGGTTCTTAATTATTATAGTTTTGTCCTTATTATTTTGATAAAACCAAACTTTTGCAGTATTTCTTTTCTATATAAAAAGTACCAAATGGAATTAAAGAAGCAATTAGAATAATCCCTAAGTCTTTTTGACTCCAATTTTGTTCTTTTTTCAACAAAAAAGCCAATACAATATAACCAATAAACAAAGCTCCATGTCCTAATCCAAAAGGACGTACAATTGTGTGATAAAGTTCCGGGTTATTTGATTTAAGAATAATCATGTTAGCAATTAATACTAAAAAAGATATTCCTTCAAGGACAGCAGTAATTTTAAAAATCTTAAGCATGGATATTATTTTAAATATTTACGTGCCAAAAATAATGATTATCATCGATTTTCCCGTTAATAAAAACCCAAAGTAATTTACATTTGCAATCATAAAACTTTAACAATGAGCAAAAGGGATTTAAAGAAATATTTAGGAGAACTCGATAGAGAACAACTTCAGGAGCAGTTGTTGGAACTATACGATAAATTTTCCCCTGTAAAAGAATATTACGATTTTGTTTTTAATCCAAAAGAAGACAAATTGTTGTTAGAAGCTAAATTAAAAATCTCCAACGAATATTTTCCAACAGGAAAAACTAAAAGGGCTAAAATGCGCCGTTCTGTTGCCCAAAAATACATCAAACATTTTATCACATTAGGGGTTGATTCCTTCGTAATTGCCGATGTGATGTTGTACACTATCGAAATAGCTCAAACATTTTCGGCCGAAACTCCTATTAAACAAGATGCTTTTTATAAAAGTATGTTCAATTCTTTTGAACAAGCAGTTCAATTTTTAATTGCAAACGGTATTTTAAGTGAATTTAAAAGTAGAATAACTGCGATTTTTGAGGAAATTACCGAGCAAAAATGGAAAAATAAGAATGATTTTTTAAAAATTATAGAGCGAATTAACGAATAAGAAGGTGTAAATCAAATTATTTCAAATTGAGTTAATAATTTAAATTAAATATAACAGGATAACTGTTTTTTAGACGTATTTTTGCAAAAATTCAACAAAAACAAATGTTCGAAAGTACGATAGAAATAGAAAAGGAAGAAAAAAAAGAACTTTATGCCTACCAACAGGGTGATATCGATGCCATTTTTGAGCGTATCGATAATGGTCCTGAAAAACACCACTTATTATACCAGCTGCCTACCGGAGGAGGAAAAACAGTAATATTCTCTGAAATTGTTCGCCGTTACCTGTCTAAACACGATAAAAAAGTAGTTGTTTTAACACACCGAATTGAGTTGTGTAAACAAACTTCCAAGATGTTAAAAGGTTTTGGCGTTAAAAATAAAATTATCAATAGCAAAGTAAAAGATTTACCGGATCAACACGAGTATTCTTGCTTTGTTGCCATGGTAGAAACCCTTAAAAACCGAATCAACGACGAGAAATTGTTATTGGATAACATCGGTTTGGTTATTATTGACGAGGCACATTATAATTCATTTAGAAAATTATTAAATTCATTTGCCAATGCTTTTATATTAGGAGTAACCGCTACGCCGTTGAGTTCTAACATAAAATTGCCAATGAATCAAAGTTATAATGAGTTAATTGTAGGAGATACTATTGGTTCATTAATTGAAAAAGGCTTTTTAGCCAAAGCTACCACTTACAGCTATGATGTAGGTTTAACTTCATTAAAAGTAGGTATCAACGGAGATTATACCGTTAAATCTTCTGATGATTTGTATACGAATACTTTGATGCAGGAAAAATTATTGCATGCGTATACTGAGAGATCATTGGGCAAAAAAACACTGATTTTCAATAACGGTATCAATACATCATTGTATGTATATGAAACTTTCAGAGAAGCAGGATATGCTATTCGCCATTTAGATAACACCAGCAGTAACGAAGAAAGAAAAGAAATTTTACATTGGTTCAAACACACCAAAGATGCTATTCTTACTTCGGTAGGGATTTTGACAACCGGTTTTGACGAACCAACAGTAGAAACCATCATATTAAACCGTGCGACAAAATCATTGACTTTATATTTTCAAATGATTGGTCGTGGTTCCCGTAAATTACCGGGGAAAGATGAATTTTCCGTTATCGATTTAGGTAACAATGCCGCTCGTTTTGGACTTTGGAGTGAACCGGTAAACTGGCAGCACATTTTCAAATCACCTGAATTTTATCTGGAAAATTTACGTGATGATGCCGAAATTGAGATGTATTTTAAATACACCATGCCTCCTGAGTTAAGAGCTAAGTTCAGTAAAACGGAAGATGTGACTTTTGATGTTGATGAAGAACATAAATTAGCTATCAAACAAAATTTACGTTCTAAAGTAGTACTTGATAAATCATTGGATCAACACGCTACCATGTGTGTTTACAATACCGAAACTTTACAGGAAGCTAAATTATTGTCTAAGGAATTAGATGATGATATTGAATGTCGTATTAAGCGTTATGCGAAATGCTTAAGCCAATGTAGCAAAAACTACCGTGAATGGCTAGTAGACGATTATAAACAAAAATTAACCTTGTTGATAGGGAAGAAGTATCGTGAGAAAATCATGAACGAACCTGACGAAGACGAAGATTAATACTAAAAACAAAAAAATGTCAAAACAATTCTCCGATTTAGGAATTTCGACAGCTCTATTACAATCCCTGAACGAATTGCATCTTGTGGCCCCAACAGCCATTCAGGAACAGGCAATTCCATTGCTTTTAGCAAATCAAACCGATTTGGTAGGATTAGCTAAAACAGGTACGGGAAAAACAGCTGCTTTTGGTTTACCGATTTTGCAATTAATCGATAGCTCGAAACCCGTTGTACAGGCTGTAATATTAGTTCCTACGAGAGAATTAGGACATCAGGTTTTTAAAAATTTAGAAAGTTTTGCTCAAAATCTTCCGGAAGTTTCAATTGCAGCAACTTGCGGAGGAATCCCAATAAAACCGCAAATTGAACGATTAAGTAATCCCACACATATTGTGGTGGCTACTCCGGGACGTTTGATTGATTTATTGCAACGAAAAGCCATAAGTCTAGCCGAAACCCAGTTCTTAGTGTTGGACGAAGCTGACGAAATGGTGAGTATTCTAAAGGAAAGTTTAGACGAAATTGTTGCCGAACTACCTAAAAAGCACCGTACTTATCTATTTTCGGCGACTATGTCGGGAACGATAAAGCAACTGATTCAGAATTATTTGCATAAAAATGTAGTGCAAGTAAGTGCCAATATGGAAACTTCAGGAAATCAGCAGATTGATCATCAGTACATTGTAGTAGATCCAATTGAAAAACTGGATGTATTGATGCACTTTTTGAATTCAAGAGAAGGACAACGCGGAATTATTTTTTGTAAAACCAAAGCTGCAGTCAATAAATTAGCTAAAAATCTGGCGATCAACCGTTTTTCGTCGGGAGCATTGCACGGAAGTCTGACTCAGGGAATTCGTGACCGTATTATGGAGCAATTTCGCGAAGGACATATTAATATATTAGTGGCTACTGATTTGGCTGCCAGAGGAATTGACGTAAAAGAAATTGCTTATGTTGTCAATTATCATTTGCCGGATACTTACGAAAATTACGTTCATCGTAGCGGAAGAACCGCAAGAGCAGGGGCGAACGGATTGTCATTAACCGTTTTACAGGCTGAAGAAGAAATTGAAATTGCTGATTTTGAAAGGGAATTAGGTATCCAATTCAAACCATTTGCAAAACCTTCGGTTGCCAGTATCGAAGACAACAACACGGTACTTTGGGCAAAACAAATTTTTAAAACAAAACCCAACCACGAAGTCGATACCGAATTAAAAACAAAAATCAAAACCATTTTTCATCATTTGACAAAGGATGAATTAATTGAAAAAATACTAGCCCATCATTTATTGCAAAATAAAAACCAGGCAATAGAAAAACCAGTAAAAAAACTAAAACAAAAAAAATAAAAACAAACTCAGCATCTTTTGCTAACTAGCAGAAGGTGTAATCTAAAAATGGTCACAAATTATGGAAATCGTAATAATCGGAGGCGGTTTTGCAGGAATGAATCTGGCAAAAGAATTATTAAATCAGGATGGAGTTCACGTGACTCTGGTTGATAAAAATAATTATAATTTTTTTCCACCACTTATTTATCAGGTAGCAACGGCTTATTTGGAGCCATCAAGTATCAGTTACCCTTTTAGAAAATTTTTCGCAGGCAAAAAGAACCTACAATTTCGTTTAGGAGAATTATTGGAAGTAGTACCTGCTGAAAATAAAGTAATCCTGAGTAATGGTGAGTTATCATACGACAAATTGGTTTTTGCAACGGGAGCAGAGACAAGTTATTTTGGTATGGAAAACGTAAAAAAGAACGCCATTCCAATGAAAACGCTGAATGATGCCATTGTAATGCGTAACACTTTGCTTAAAAATTTGGAAAAAGCTTCTATTACTAAAGATATTCGTAAACGCCGAAAATTATTGACTATTGTAGTTGCCGGAGGAGGCCCTACAGGAGTTGAAATTTCGGGAATGTTTGCAGAAATGCGTAAAAACATCCTTTTAAAAGAATATCCTGAATTAGAAACTACGGCCAGTAATATTTATCTGGTTGACGGAGCTCCGGCTTTGTTGACACCAATGAGCAAACAATCTCAGGAAGATACTTATAAAGCCATTACTGATTTAGGCGTCATTGTAAAATTGAACAACAATGTGGTTGATTATGTTGATGATACAGTTCATTTTGCTAACGGAGATACCATTCAGACAAAAAATTTAATTTGGGCAGCCGGAGTTACGGCACGTGAATTCAAAGGGATTCCTGCTGAGAGTTATGGTCGTGGAAAACGTTTAAAAACAGACCCTTTTAATAAAATTGAAGGTACAGCTAATATTTACGCTATTGGTGATACCTGTATTCAATTTAATGATGAAGCTTTCCCTCACGGACATCCTCAGGTAGCACAGGTGGCTATCCAACAAGGAATTAATCTGGCTAAAAATATCAAACTGGAAATTCAGAAAAAAGCACTTGTGCCGTTTAAATATGTGGATAAAGGTTCAATGGCCATCATTGGAAAAGCAAAAGCTGTGGTGGATTTACCAAAGCCAAAAATGCATTTCAAAGGCACTTTTGCCTGGATGATTTGGTTATTTATTCACTTGATTTCATTGATTACCTACCGAAATAAAGTAAAAACTTTCTACAACTGGATGATTGCTTATTTCTCTAAAGACAATTCATTGCGAATGATTATCAGACCGGATAAAAAAGTAAAAACAGAAGATAGTACAAAATAATTACTTTTCAGATATTAAAAAAACCGATGCAAAGACTGTATCGGTTTTTTTATGCATTTATATTTCAAAATAGGAAATAGATTACTTAAAATAAGTATATTTGAAAATAATTCGAATCAAATTAATGTAATAAAACCTATCTAATGAAAAATATATTTTTTACTTTTTTGGCAATTTGCTTTCATTCTATATCATTTGGGCAAATTAGTGAAAATCAAAAAATGATAGAACTTGCTAAAGATTATAAGAACTTTATGTTTCGTAACGAGCCTACAAAGGAAATATTAAAAGAAATAAAATCAAACGTTCCTGAAAATTTAAAAACTACATCAGATTTTATTGCTGAAGCTATTACATCAAAAAATAAACTTTTATCGCAATCTTTTCTATCAAGACCAGAAAATGATATTTTAAAACAGCTATACATAATTAGAGCTATTAATTTTAACATTAGGAAAGAAAATCAAATTGATAATAATAAACTAATTGATAGCTTATTGAATAAAAATCTTAGTGTATATGAATTGATTGATAATTACTATGACATGTTATTTACTTCTGTTGGTAATAAAAATCAGCCTTTTGATCTTTCAAAAACAAACTTTAAAATGAATGATTACAATTTTAAAGATGAAACAGAAAAAGGAATTATGTATTTAATTTGTATGGATTTTTGTTCTAAAACGATTTGGGGATATATGAATATTGTGAAACCTGCAAATACGAGTAAAGCCTACGATTACATAAAAAAATTTCCAAAATTTAATGACCAAAAATATTATCAATATACAGATTTTTATTTTACTGATTTTGAAATGGAGATAGTTGAAGGTAAAGGTATTCAAAGTTATAAAAGTTATTATCTTGATAAATATTATGAGACACTTTTATCACATTTACTTTGCTTAAATAAAGAAAATAAATCTGAAAAAGAAAAAAATGATTTATTACTTGGTTCAATTTTAAAAGAATCAAACCTATATAAATACACAAAATATCAAAAAATTTTAGAAAGTATTTTTGAAGTACATAAAATAGAATAATAGATTTATTTATGGCACAAAATCTCCAATAGCGCGTAAATTCTTTCCGTACCCAAAAGATGAGTAATTAATTTAAATACTTTGCGGAATCTCATCAGAATGACAAGATTGCACGTCAAACCATAAACCGCTTGTATAATGGGAACTTTAGGGGTTATTTTTATATGCGTAAAACAATCAATAATAAAATTAAAATTGCATGAAAAAAAATATTATAATGTTATTTTTTCTGATAATAAATATGACTTTGAGTGCTCAAAGCACAGTAAATTTAGAAGGAAAATGGATTTTTAAGAAAGCTTTAAATAAAGAAGTTGATGATCTAGGTAGAAAAACCTTAAAAGCAGATATAATTAATAAAATGACTTTTGAGTTTAAAAATAATAGCGAATTTAATGCTTTTGCATTTGGACAAAATATGAACGGAAAATGGTCGTTTAATGAAAAAACAAAATTGATTACTTTGATTACTTCAGAGAAAGAAAAATTCAATCTTTTAATTTTAAAGTTAACCGAAACCGAAGTAATATTGAAACTTGGATTGGGAGAATTTCTCATGAAAAAAATCTAAACCTTTTTTCAAATAAAAATAGAGAAACCGATGCAAAGACTGTATCGGTTTTTTTATGGAAATATTTTTCATAACAAGAAATAGATTACTTTAGATAAAGTCGTTATATTTGGTAATAAATAACTGACCATAAAAAATAAACTAAATAGACAACCAACAAACACCAATTACAATTCCGGGAATTGACAATAATATTTATGCTGGATTTTCATCAAGATTTGCTTCAATGATAATGGATTCTATAATTCTGTTACCAGTACTTTTTTTAATCTTATATCTAAATGGACTTTCAATAAACATGTATTTTTACACAATAATTCCTAATCTGTTAATTGGGATTTGGTATAATATCTATCTTCCAAAGAAATATGGAGGAACTCCCGGTAAATTAATTGCAGGTATAAAAATTATAAAAATAAATGGTAAACCAATTGGCTGGAAAGAAGCAATTTTAAGACATTCTGTTTTATTTATACTAACTATTTTTAGTGTCATAGTAATGATTATAAGTCTGTTAAAAGCTAATGAAACAGTTTTTAATAGTTTGGGTTGGTTAAAACAAACAGAGTATTTAATGTCACTTGCTGCAATTCCTTTTATGGTACACGCATGGACAAGCAATATTTGGATTTACAGTGAATTTTTTGTTTTGTTGACTAATAAAAGAAAAAGAGCAGTACATGATTTTATTGCAGGAACAGTAATTGTTAGAAAGGTTTATATAGACAAAATAAATGAAGTAATGTATTCTGAAAAAAATGATAACACATTAGATTAAAAAAACTTTAGTTAGTGTAGAATTACTGAGTGAGATTCCTTCGTTCCTCGGAATGACAAGATTTCGGGTAAAGCCTCTAAAATGTTCTTTTTTACATAAAGTGAAAATCACTTAGTTTACCATTGCGAGGAACGAAGCAATCCCATCTAGTTGCTCAAATAACAGAGATTCTTTCTTCATCAGATAGACAAGTTTGCACGGAATAATCCGTAAAAAATCCTTGTGATCTGAGAATAAAAACAGCTTAAATATTAATCAGATAACTCTCTTTATAGATTTTTTGATACACATCTTTGCTAAACATATACAACTGAGACGGTTTTTTAGAAACGCCCGTTTGTTTTTCGTCCAGAGCAATAATGTATTTTTTGGTAATTAATTTTCGTCTGAAATTTCGGTTGTCAATTTCCACTCCTAAAATCGCTTCGTAAGCATCCTGTAAATCCTTGATGGTAAATTTATCAGCCAATAATTCAAAAACAATAGGCTTAGACAAAGCATCTTCTTTTAAATCGGCATAGGCTTCGGCGATAATTTTTTCATGGTCAAATCCTAATTCCGGAAGTTGATTTACCGGAAACCATTGCGGATTGTATTGATTTTCTAATTGAACGATATCCGTTGGCAATAAAATATAATAAGCAATAGTGATGGTTCTTTCGCTGAAATGTTCGCTTTCGGCCCAGATTACATCTTTTTCATTCTTCAAACGGTTAGGATCTCCAAAAACATTAAATTGTTTTTTGTATAAATTATCCAGACCCGTTAATTCTTTCAAAACCCGGTTAGCCGTATCGTCTATGGTCTCATTTTCATAAGTGTGAAATCCTTTCAAAACATAATCATTCACAATAGCGTCTTTGGTGTTTTCTAATTTTAAAACACGTTCGATTAACAATACATTCAATGATTTTGTAGTGTTGTCAAATCCAAAAATTACACAGTCAACAGATATATTTGGAATTATTTCGACTTTCCTATTTTGAATCAAACTCATAGTTTTTTTGGGTAAGTTGGTTTTGTTATGTCACAAATTTAACGATTAAATTTTAATATTCCTTCTTTTGATTTTCTTTAAAAATAAAAATTAAACGTATATAAAACGTTAAATATTCTTCTTTTACAGTATGCTCATTTTTATAGCTATTTTACATTATTAATGTGTAATATATCTTTTATAATATTGATAAAAACAAAAAAATATTGATTTTTATTTGCTGAATACAAAAATAAAATAATACATTTGAAAAACAATAGTCAAAATGACGTTTAATAAAATGTTTTGCAAATTTGCCAATAACCATGAAAATAAATTATCAACCAAACCATCTTAAAAACCTAAAAAAAGTTTTTTTGGCAATTCTATTTTGCAGTATTTCAATGAGTACAAAAGCACAGGTGGTAATTACCAATTCTAATTTTTCATTGGGAACAACCGGTAGAATAGGAGTTGGGCTTTCGCCAAATGGGGAAGGAAATATGTGGAAACCATTAAATTTATCAGGTCAGGGTTCGTTAGGCGGACGTATGGAGCAAAACGATTATGTTGATTTATTACCTGCAATTCATTTTACACCAAAAATAATTGGAAAAGACAGTACCAATGTGACTTTTCAGGTGCGATTAGGAATGTATTCGGCTAATGGACAGTTTGTAGGTAATGCAAGTAGCCGTTCTAATAATGGACTTACTTTTATTTTGCCGGAAGCCTTTGTTGAAGCTACAAATATTTTGGGAAGTAAATGGTCAGCCTGGGCGGGTTCTCGTTTTCGCAGATATGATGATATCCACATTAGTGATTATTTTTATTTTGACGACCATTCGGCACAGGGATTTGGAGTAAAATATAAAAATACCGAATTGACAATGCTGATGCCAGCTTCAACCGATTCTACCGGAGTTTATCCATACAATTATCAGGTTACAGTGGCAGGAGCAACAAATCCGGCTATTCGACAACGTATGGTTTGGATTGGAGAACAAAGTTTTCATTTGCAAAATAATGCTACCATCAAACTTTTAGGAGAGTTTCATTATGTTTCCAAAACTTCGGCAGCAGCTTCTAAAAATCTGCCTTCCGATAACGGCTGGGTTGCCGGAATCAAATACAATAGTCCGTTTAAAACAGTAAAACCGGGTTCGTTTAACCAAATATCAGCTCGTTATGGTTCGGGAATTGCCAATGGTGGAGATAACGGTAATACGTTTACTTGGGCTACTTATGGCGCACCAGATGACAACGGAAAATATACTAATGCTTATTCATTTACAATTGTGGAACATTTTTTACTGAATCTTTCAAACAAGTTTAGCATCAATGGTTACGGAGTTTTTACTAAAAGTAAAGGAGGTTCGACAAGCACTAATACTGATGAATATTTTAATGGGAAACAATTCTACAATCGAAAAACGGATTTTGTAGTGGGTCTGCGTAACTTTTTTTATTTGACCAATTGGTTTCACTTAATTCAGGAAATACATTATGCTGTTAGAAAAGACGGTGATAATCCCGAAGCCGGCATGTGGAAATTTTCATTAGCCCCTACACTTGTTCCGCTGGGAAAAAGAGATCCCTGGAGCCGCCCTCATATTCGTTTAGTTGGAACTGTAGCTCGATACAACGATTATGCACGTAATCATAATTATTCTCCTTTTTTACAAATCAATCAAAAACGTTGGGGAACTTATGTTGGAGTAAAAACAGAATGGTGGCTTTTTTAAAAATTATTTCTGTCTAATTTGCAAATACTTACCTGACATTACTTAAAATCATTTTTAAAATAAAAATTTAAATAGTTATGCCGATTTTTGGAACATCCATTTTATCATTTATTCCTGGCTGGACTCCTGATGCAGGACAATATGCCATAAAAAAAACTGCTGAATATGGTTTTGATATGCTGGAAATTATTTTACCTGCTTCACTAGATTTTGATTCAAAATTGACAAAAAAGCAACTGGATGCAGCAGGAATTTCAGCGCGTTGTACGCTTAATTTGCCTGCTGATTGTCATATTCCTTTTTATCCTGAAAATGCAACTGAAATTATAAAAAAAGCGCTTGACAAAGTAGCCGAAATGGATGGCGATTTTTTAGGAGGTGTACTGCATTCGGCTATTGGGACATTTACAGGAAAACCTTGTTCGAATGATGAAAAATTAATTCTTCAACAGGTGTTTTCGGAAGTGTCTACTTATGCGTCAAAACAAAATATCACAATCGCTATAGAACCTATCAACCGATATGAAAGCTATGTATTTACAAGTACCGATGAAGTTTTGGATTTAATTAATTGTATCCCAGCTAAAAATTTAGGATTGCATTTGGATACTTTCCATATGAATATTGAAGAAAAGAATTTTTATAATCCGATTATTCGTGCCGGAAAGAATTTAAAACACCTTCATATCACAGAATCAGACAGAGGAATGACAGGAGAAGGCAATGTACATTGGGATAATTTATTTAAAGCTCTGGCCGAAATCAATTACCAGGAACCATTGGTATTGGAGAATTTTTCTTCTGAAATTAAGGAATTAATTGGACCTACTTCACTGTGGAGGTCTTCCAAATACAATTCGGAAGATCTTGCGAAAGGCAGTCTGAAATTTATAAAAGCAATGGTAAACAAACACTATAACAACTCACACAAATAATTACTACAGTAAACCTAAAAAAAGAAGCAATGAAAAAAGAATTAAAAGCAGTTTGTTTTGGAGAAATCCTTTTTGATGTATTTCTGGAACATAAAAAAATTGGAGGAGCACCACTTAACGTAGCCACAAGATTAAAAGCCTTAGGAGGGGAGGTCGCAATGATAAGTGCAGTAGGGGACGATAGCAATGGCAAAAAACTAACCACCTATCTGAATGATTTAGGAATTAATACCACAGGAATTGAAGTAAAATCGAATTATCCAACAGGAATTGTCAATGTAATTTTGAACGAAAAAGGAAATGCTTCTTATGATATTCAATATCCTTCGGCCTGGGACAAAATTGAAATTTCTTCTTTAAATAAAACCATAGTGGAACAGGCTGATTTTATGGTTTACGGAAGTTTGTCATGTAGAGATGCCATTTCTAAAAATACATTATTGGAATTATTGGCTGTAGCCAAATACAAAATATTCGATGTGAATTTAAGAGTGCCGCATTATACCAAAAAAAATGTGTTGGATTTATTGTATGCGGCTGATTTTATCAAATTTAATGATGAGGAATTGAATGAAATCTGCGAAGACTTGCATTCGAATAGAAAATCTCTGGAACAAAACATCCAATTCATTGCTGAGTTTACTAATACGCCAACGGTTTGTGTTACGTTGGGATCTCACGGCGCAGTGCTTTTTCATAACAATAAATTCTATCATAACTGTGGTTACAAGGTAAATGTAGCAGATACCGTAGGATCAGGCGATTCTTTTTTGGCTTCATTAATTATCATGCTGCTCAATGGAGAAGATCCGCAATATGCCATCAATTTTGCCAGTGCTATTGGAGCAATTGTGGCGCAAAATGAAGGAGCAAACCCAATTATTTCGCAATCGGAAATCGATGCATTTTTAGGTGATTTCAGTAAAAAGACATCTCAATATGAAACCCTTTAAACAAAATACAGTTTGTAATCCATTAACCAAAAACCAATAAAACTATGAGTTTATCTAAAAAAATATCCGTTGTCAGCAAAGAGTATGTTTTTCAGTTTGTTATTATCACCATATTATTTGCCCTTTGGGGAATAGCTAATGATTTGACCACTCCAATGGTTTCGACATTCAAAAAAGTAATGCCTGAACTCACCAATGTACAAGCTTCATTGGTACAATTTGCTTTTTATTTTGGCTATTTCTTTATGGCATTGCCGGCTGCATTATTCATTAGAAAATACAGTTACAAATCAGGAATAATAGTAGGACTAATTTTGTATGCAACAGGAGCTTTCCTGTTTTATCCGGCAGCTCATTATCAAAGTTATAATTTCTTTCTGGTATCCTTATGGGTAATTACCTGTGGTTTAGCGTTTTTAGAGACAACTTCTAATCCATTAATTTTATTCCTGGGCAACAAAGAAACGGCAACACAACGTTTGAATTTAGCTCAGGCATTCAATCCAATTGGTGCCATTACAGGACTTGTAATGGCTCAGTTTTTAGTAATCAAAGAAATAAAATCAGACGATTACAGCACAGAAGCTTTCAATGCTTTGTCTTCAACAGAATTGGCTAGTATTAGAGAAAATGATTTAGGAATTATCAGTATTCCTTATATTGGATTAGGACTTTTTGTATTGGTTATTTTAGTGATTATTTGTTTAACAAAAATGCCAAAAACAGCTCATGAAGACAAAATGTCTATCGGAGAATCTTTTAAAAAATTATTAGCTAATAGGAATTACAAACACGGCGTTATCGCGCAGGCTTTTTATGTAGGGGCTCAAATTATGTGTTGGACATTTATTTTCCAGTATGTGGACAATATCAATAAAACATTCGGATTAGAATTAACCGCGACTTATTACAATATAGGTGCAATGCTTTTATTTTTATCGGGAAGATGGGTTGGAACTGCGTTAATGAAAAACACAAATCCGTCTAAAATACTGATGTATTTTGGTTTTGGAGGTGTTTTTTGTGCTGCCGGAGCAATTGTTTTTCAGGGAATACCGGGATTAATTTCGTTGATTAGCATTTCTATTTTCATGTCGATTATGTTTCCAACTATTTACGGAATTGCATTAAAAGACATGGCCGACGAAGCTAAAATTGGTTCAGCCGGACTGGTTATGGCAATTGTTGGTGGTGCATTAATGCCTGTATTGCAAGGAAGTATTTTGGATTGGGGCGGTTCCGGATTTTCGGATGTTCAAATTTTAGGATTTATTCCCGAAGTTAATTTTTCTTTTATTTTGCCTTTAATTTGTTTGGCAGTTGTAACTCATTATGGATATGCAACTTATAAACTTTCTGTTAAACAGAAAAAAACAAAAAATATTCTCGTTACTGAATAAATTATATTTTTAAAGAACTAAAAACCGATGTGAATCAAGGATTTGTATCGGTTTTTTTTATTTATAGGGTTTTAATATCCTTAGAACTAAGACATATTATTATGATTCCTATAAAAAGAATAAGGCAATAAAAACATCAAAAATGGATATTTTACTATATACTAAATTTGAACTATAATTTATAGTATGGAAAGAATTTTTTTGTATATTTGTCATAGATTTTTATCGAATAAGAGGCGAGGTATTCCCGTACCGTTAGAGCCTCTTTTTTTATGCGTTAATATTTCGTTTTATGCCTGGGCGATATTTTTTGTAAACAACTGATTACCAACCTTGTTTTGTTCGTCCCCTGATAGAAAAATCAGGTTTTGAATGTAAATAGTCCCCTTTTTTGTAAAAACAAAGAACTGCCCTTGTCCTTCTTACATAAACTAAAATATAATCCCATTCAATACCTTTTTTTTGAAGCCACTGAGTGTAACTATAAATAGTATGAACATATTCAGTAAACAATCTCTTTTGACCATTCAAATAAACGGTTACTGAATAATCATTCTTATCCTTTAAACCTTCATATATATTTCTCATAGGGGTAAGAGATAAAAAAAATTATTCAAAGGGTGAGGGGTAAGGGGTAAGAGATAAAAAAAATTATTCAGGCTATAGCTAAATAAAAAAAATAGTATAGCCAAATTAATGACTACACTATTTATATATAAGTGTGGTATTTTCATATATCTGATTTTTATCAAACAAGAGAGGTTCCCGCCTCTTTATCTTGTATCGAAGTTTAAGCAAATATACATATTTTTTTAAATTTTAAATTAAGTACAAACGAAAATGTTTGAATCGGCATAAATACCCCTTGCATCTGAAAATTTAACCTGTGTACCTACAGGAAATAAATCCGCATCGTCTATTAATGGATAATCACTCACCTTTATGTTATGCAAACTTTCGGGAGAATCATAATCATAGAAAATTGACGTCATAAATTCCGCATCCGTTGGTCTTTTGATACAAATTAAAATACCCTGATTCCCCCAGTTTGTTCCGTCTGCTTTTTTATCCGCATCCATTCTTGAAATAATTGCAGGAATAAAATTATAAAAAATATCCCTGTAATAAATTTCACTTGGAGAAACATAATTGTACAATGAAATGTTTGTAATTGTACCCATTGATTCTTTTTTTGCAGGTATTTGCAAAAATCTTGATTCTACACCAAGAATACTACCCGAAGCAGTATTTGTATAAATTTTAAAAAATTTAGGTAACTGTTCAGAATAATCAATAAAAGGGTCAATAGTAATACCCAAAGCTTTTAAGGTAGGAGCATCGGAAAAACTTAAATAATAACGTCCTAATGTATCCGTTTTAATAAAGTTTTGCAATCTTAATAGTCTAAAAGATACACCATTAAATGAACAATCTATAAACAAAGGAGTAACAGAATTAAATGAATCATAATAATTTTTAAAATCAGTAGAAAAATACAACGGGTATTTAATATCTCCTGCGACAAAATAAGGTAATTCACCAATAGGAATTAATCTATTTAAAATCATTCCTAAGCTACCAATTGAAAAAGAATAATCTTTGTTTTCCTGATTAAATTCTAGATCAGGAATTGAAAAGAAAATATTTGATGAATCAAACATGTATTTTTCAAACTCTGAAAAAGGTAGGTTTTCCAAATCCTGACCTTTTACAATAACTCCATTAATCACCAAACCACAAATTAAGTGTTTTTCTTTAATGGAAAAAGAAATGTTATACAAAGTGTCTGTTTCCTCAATATTGACTTTTACACTTCTTAATTGCCTCTTTTCGTTAACGTATAACGCATAATTTTGATTTACCATACTTTACCGTATTTTTTATAATATTCTTTTAATTCTGCTAATTCTTTTGAGTCTAAAAGCTTGTTTACATCGTCTTTTAAATTTCTTCTTTTCGTGTAAACTTCAAAATATAGCTTTTCGACTAAATGAATGTTTCTTACTTGATACTTCAATGTTCTTAAAACTGCAGCATCATTTTCCGTCCATCCTCTAGGATTCAAGAAATCCCACCAATTACCCGCATCGCTATACTTTACACCTAAATCAACCGCCAATTGTTGGGCGGAAGCTTGGACACCTTTGTCTAGTGTAATTTTATTTGCGTTTTGTTGCGCTGTTGCTGGGTTCTTATTTTCAATAAGTTGTTGCTCGGCTTTTATATCTTCGTCCTGCTCTTTGTTATTTTGAATCTGAGATTTAAAATATCTGTACAAAAAAGGGGTAGCCATTGCACCAACTACAACCATAATAACCATAGGTAAATTTGCCTTTACCCAAAGTAAAAAGCCTTCCAAAACTGAAAGGCTTTTTTGATTCCTGTTAGCGACCTGCATAACCTCTTCTTTTTTTGCGTTTACATACGTAAAAACCCGCTCCAAAACCTACAACTAGCAAAGCAATCATTCCGATTGGTTTAGCTAAAAAATCTTTTATTTTATCCACTTTTTTAAATTTTAAATTAATTAATTATTTGTTTTTCTTACAGAAAAATAATACCAACCGAATAAAAAAAAACCACTAGCGGAAGAACCCACGTTAATGCCTTTTTCTGATTGATTTCGGTATCAAAATCAAAACCATTTTTCGAGAAATAACCCTTAAAAAAGTCCTGAATTTCTGCTTTTGTAATCTTCCCGTCTTTGTTTGTGTCAAAGATTGGATTTTGTTTTGCAATCAAACTTGCTGTTAAACCTGATGTTTGCAGAACATACGAACTTGACTGATTTAAAGCCTTTGGAAAAAACACGGCAAAATAAACATCCATAAAGGAGTTAAAAGATTTTCCTGTAGTTTTCTTTACTTCCTTGAAGTATTCAGAAACTAAATCCATTTGCTTATTAAAATCCAATTTTGCAATATCTGTAAGAACGTATTTGACCCCGTTTATAGTCTTGTAAGCTACTCCGGCTTTATCTCTAGTAAACTGTATTAAGCCAACCGAACCTATTGAATTAGTTTTGGAAGGACTGAAAGTTTTTGCCGTTTCGAAATAGATTACAGCCAGTAACCAATTTGGATTAATCGACAATTCCGCAGAAACTTCCAAAACTTTCAACTGATTAGATTCGCTTAATTTGCTTTTAAAAGACTCTGAAATACTATTCGACATTTTTAGCGGGTTCTTTTTCGTCAAGCTTTAAGGCTTCGATTTCGTCAACTGCAAATTGAATAACTTTCACAGCTACAGCGATTAAAGCACCGTATTTGATTACAAGCTTTAAGACAGTTGTTATACTATTTACTGTTTTCATTTTCTTGAATTTTTGAAGTGATACTTTGATTTTCTTTCTTTTCTGCTTGCTTTTCCTTGATGTAATCCGCTATTTCATGGAGAACTAGCGGAAGTAACTTTAAAGAATATTTAAGCAATAAGCGAAACATTAGAAACCTCTTTTTTGGTTGTTTCCACCAAAACCACGATTACGATTTTTTTGCATTTTCGTAAGCGTTACCCATTCGTGAACCCCCTCTTTATTGGATGGTGAAGTGGTAATTTTAAATAAGCTTCCACCTATTTCAATAAATCCTTTCGGATAACCTGAACCGCTTTTATCTTTTAATCCTACAACTACCTGTGGATTTCCGAATTTGTCTTGACCTTGTGCCATTTTTTCAATGTATTAAATTGATTATTATTTCTCTAATTTGCTCTATTTTTTTAATGATTAAATAAACCGTATCTAAAAAAAAAATTAAAAAATAGATACGGTTTTTAAGCTTATCGCCTTGACCCACCAAGTAACATTCTTAATCCAAAACCAATTCCGACAACTGCTAAAAGAACTTTCCACCAATGCATTTTTAACCATTCATTCATAGTTTGATTTGCCATTGTTGCACCTGCTTTTGCAAGACCTGTTTGTAAATCTGCATTTACTTGCTGTCCCGCTTGCGCTAATGCTTCTTTAGTGATTTGACCACCAATTGAACCCGCAACAATACCAATTTTTCCGCCTACTGCCTGAGTGTTTGAGGCAATAACCATTCTTTGATATTCTGCATTTTGCTTCGCTTGTTCCATAAGTTCTAACTGCTTTTTTGCCTCAGCTTGATTCTGTAATTCAAGTTGTTTTTGGTATTCTGCCTCTGCCTTTTTTTGCTCGGCTAAAGCTTTTTTCTCTTCTTTCTTTGCCTGAATTGATGCAACAACACCGCCCGCAATTCCTGTTGGGTCTAGTGATGCACCAAGCTTAACAATGTTTTTAAAAGAAATTTGCTTAGTGGCTTTTTTTATCGTATTACCGATATTTTTAAAAAATCCCATATAATAGAAATTAAGTTAATACTCTATTTTGCGGGCATCTGATAACGGATATAATCGTTTTCGTCAATTCTTAATGAAAAATCAAGTCTTGTTCCCGGCTCTTTTCTAATATTCACATTTACAATTTGATGAACAGGAAATACAATTCTGTTAGTTTGCGAAACTTTAATAACTCCATCCGCAATAACGTTTGCAGAATCGGCAGAACGTGCCATAACTTCTAACTCAAACTGTGTGTATTTTGCAACACTTCCATTTTCGTGAGTTAATGAAATTTCTGTAATTGAATTGTCCTTTTGCAATGAAGCTAAATCGTATCCTTTTACATCAAAATCTCGGCTTACATCCTCAGACCCCATACTTTTACGCTCGTACTTATTTACTCCTGTTGACGGGAAAAAAGCTTCTAAACCGTGTAACTCGTAAATTTTCGAAGCATCCAAATTCCTTAGTTTGAATTTGATTGTTTCACTTTCTGACAAAACAATATAACCTGCGTCCTGTGTTAAATCACAATTTGCAATTGTTGCCAATGTTGCATTTGATTGGATAATGTCCTCGGCATAAGTTCCCAAAGCAACTAAATCCTTAACTAACATCTCTTTTGCGATGTCAATGTTTTTCCCTGCTTTTTCTACCCAAATACTGATTGTTTCAGTAGTAAAAGAGTGGGGGGCTACATCTGAACAAATAACCAAAGCTGAAATTCCCTTGTTTAGAACAATTTCAGCACTTTCAGTAATTGCGGTAACCGCTAATTTTTCCCAAATTTTCATGATTGAAAGTTTTTAATTAGTAATATTATTGGCACAAAAGTTGAAATAAAAAAAAAGGCTGTTGAGCCTTTTTATATTATTAATACTTTTTTATACTTTTTTACGCTTTTATATACTGTTTAAAATGGGAATACGTTACTATTGTAATACAAAAATGTGTTTTTATATCTGTGAGATATTTTTTTGCCGTTGCCTCGGATACTAACATCAAGCTTTGAATATCTTTAAATGATAACTTTTGAAATTCTTTATAATTGTTGGTGTCTGCCATAATTTGAAGGATTTTTAGAATAGGGCGGGAGGGCATTCCCGCCTTATTTGTTTAATAATATTTTCATTAAATAATTGATAATTTCTTGCGGTATAATGACTATACTAGACGGATTTAAAATAAATTGTTTACTAATAATCAATAACAGCAACAAAAAAATTGTAATAAGCTTAAATGGAAAGAAAAGGATATGTTTAATTATTGAAAGGGTTTTCATTATCAAAAAATAAATTTAGTTGTTCGGCTTTTTTTTGTTCAATGTGGGTTATTGCTGTTTTTTGCTTTTCTACTTTCAAAAACAAATCTTTATAGTATGTATTTTCTTTTTTCGTCCAGCAACTTATATTTTTTTCAGCTAGTAGAACAGTTTCTTTAAATCTCAAACAGAATCCTGTTTTTTCGTTTAGTTTCTCATCTTTAAAAAAACGTGTTTCACAATTACCACACGATTGACAATGAAAAACAGGCAATACACGACAGTTTTTTACTGTTTCGTTTGATTTGGTTTTTCCTGTAAAAACTTTTTTACTTGGATTTTGCGGATTCATAAGCGTAACTTTTAAAGGTTATTTTTTGATTGATGTTATAGCCTTTATAAAAAGGAATTCGGCTGAAAAATTTAATTAAAGTCATAGGTTATGTTATTAGTGGGACATCGTTTATATATTCAATTTCTATATCTTTAAAAGCCTTGTAATACGTCAAAAGATTGTAAACAGCATCTAAACCGTTTTCTTTCCATTTATTTAAAACTAGAGGCTGTAAATCGTGCATAGCTATCTTTTTCCAGACAGGAATAGAGATTTTTAATAAGACTTCGTCAATTGTTACCTCATTTACAATTTCATCATCTGTTTTCTCTTTATCCTGTAAAAATTCTTTGTATTCGTTTCTGATTGAGTTGGAAATGTTTACAAAGTGTTTGCCTTGTGTATATTCTACATATTCGGCATAAATACCGTATAGTTTGCGTTTTTCCTGATAGTCTTCATAATCGCCAACAGCTATTTTTGCCAAACAGGTAAAAGGGGTTAAGCCTTTTGATGATTTTATTTGCCCTTTTGTCATTTCTGATGTTATATCATATTTTGCCAAATAATCCGATATATCAGAAGTAACAATTTTTTGATTTTGTGCGCTTAACGTTCCGTTGTTATCTGCATATTTAAACCAACGGCTTATAAAATCCTTTTGAAATTTTTCGATTGCTTTTACATCGTTATGATTGTAGAAAAAAAGCAAATGCAAATGCGGATGCCATCCGTTCATTTCTGAGTATGTTATTTCAAGAGTTTTAACTTGTCCAATTAGTCCGTTATCTGTTTTTGCAAAAAATCGTCCTGTTTGAAATTTTCTATAATTTTTAGTGATTTTATCTAAGGTTCTTTTTAATCGGTCTAATCTTGAATGACGAACAGTTAGGGTTAGAAATCCAATTGATAAATTTCTGTTTTGATGTTCGGTAATTAATCCCGCTAATAATTCTTTTTTATTTTCTGAAATCTTAAGAGCACAAACGGGACAACGCCAATAACCGCCACAATTCGCAATCCCATTAAAAAAAAGTCCGCCTTTGGGATTGCTACACATTTGAACGGGATTGTTTGTATTTCCATTTATTGAATATCCGCAATATTCAATCCTTGGTTTTCTATTTTCTTTTGTCTCTTTTACTGTTCTATTTGTTTTTGCTACCCGCCTCATATTATGAATTAATGTTTTATAAATGTTCGGCAAATCTATTGAATGAACTAATTCTTGGCTTACCAAAACCGTATTAGTATCAAGGGGGGTAGCCGTTTGATATCTTTTAGTTTTAAAGTATTGATTATCAAAGAATTGACTCATTTCTTTTGCACTATAATTTATATTATGTAAAATAAAAAAGCAATTAAAAATCTCCTCATTTATAATTTAATTATTAATTTCAATTTAAAATTAAATTCTGCCTAACCTTCTTAGACTCTTCTCAACACAAAAGTAATAAAAACATAAATCAAACGTTATCAGTTAGATTGAAGGTTAAATAATCATTTTTGTTATTGAATTTTTAATTTAAAAGCGATTTATTTATTCTTAGTATAAACTAAATTGTTTTAAGTTTTTTTTAAACATTTAGAAATAAAAAAAAATTAATTTAGTTGTAATAATTTTTAAAAAATTAACAATCTCTCTTTATTACTTATATATGAAATTTATTGCCATTCTTTTGTTATTCCTAGTACCATCTCGTTGGGAAACCAATTTTGAAACAGCTCAAAAAGCAGCTAAAGAAAAAAATCAATTAATTTTATTGAATTTTTCAGGTTCTGATTGGTGTATTCCTTGCATTGCAATGCATCGTGAATATTTTGACAGTCCGGTTTTTACTGAAATGGCCGATAAAAATCTTGTAATGGTAAATGTTGATTTTCCCAGAAAGAAAAAAAATGAACCTGCTGCCGATATCGTTAAAAGAAACGAAATTTTAGCCGAAAAATACAATAAAGAAGGCAGTTTTCCACTTACTCTACTACTGAATTCGGATGGAAAAGTTATAAAATCCTGGATTGGAAAACCAAAGATTTCGGTTGAACAATGGACACAGGAAATCAAAACAATTTGTGATGCTCAAAAATAATTCTAAATGAGAGTGTTTTCACAATCCCTGAAATTGATGGGGAATAATTTTACGATTTCAGTAGTTGCCGATAACGAATCTTTTGCACAGGAAAATATCAATTTGGCCATAGCCGAAATCAGGCGCATCGAACAATTGTTTACTACCTATAATAATAACAGTCAAACCAATTTAATCAACCAAAATGCAGGAATAAAACCAATTGTAGTTGACAAAGAGGTTTTTGATTTAATCGAAAGAAGTATTGGAATTTCTAAAATTACACAAGGAGCTTTTGATATTTCGTACGGCAGTATTGACAAATCACTTTGGAATTTTGATAAAACCATGACCTCCTTACCTTCTGCCGAACAAGCAAAAAAAATGGTTTATCTGATTAATTACAACAACATTTTATTAGATAAAGAAGATTGTTCCGTCTTTTTGAAAGAAAAAGGTATGCGTATTGGTTTTGGAGGCATTGGTAAAGGATACGCTGCCGAAATGGCAAAAAATATTTTAATTAAAAATAATGTCGTTAGCGGAATTATCAATGCCAGTGGTGACCTGACTACCTGGGGCGTGCAACCTAATGGTAAGCCATGGACTATTGGAATTGCTAATCCCGACCTGCCTGCTGCAGCATTCTCTTATATTGAAATATCAAATAAAGCGGTGGCAACTTCCGGAAATTATGAGAAATTCATCATGATTGACGGCAAAAAATATTCCCACACGATTGATCCAAAAACAGGTTTGCCCATAAGCGGAATAAAAAGTGTTACCATTATAAGCAGCAATGCCGAATTTGCTGATGCTATGGCTACTCCTATTGCTATCATGGGAATCAAAGCCGGCTTGTATCTTATTGATCAAATTCCGGATTTATATTGTATCATTATTGACGACAACAACAAAATTTATACTTCCAAAAACATTAATCTCAAATGAAAAAGCAAACTAAACGACACGTTTTAGTACTTTTAGGAATACTATCACTTTCATTACATTCCTGTACAGTGGTAAAAGAGTATCAAAAAGGAAAATTAAACGATTCAGAAATGGTGCTTTCAAATAGAAAAATTGAAAAAACCGAACTCAGTTTTCAGTCTTACCGCGAAGGATCTTCAGGAGCAAATGCGGGAAAAAGTGGTGGCGGTTGCGGCTGTAATTAACCCTAATTCTATTAAATCGAGAAAATGAAAAGAATATACATTACAGGTTTTGCCTTACTAGGGTTATTTAAAGCTTTTTCACAAGCTACACCTACAGATTCAACTTCTTATAAAAACAAAAAACTTAAGATTGATGAAATTAATTTGGTTTCGAGTTATTACAAACAAGATGGAAATAATGCGGCTGTTACAGGAGGAATTGGTTCAGAAAAACTAACGGATATTTCTAACACAATTGATGTAAAACTAATTAGGTATGGTAAAACCGGAAACAAACATACACTGGATTTAGAAGCAGGAATTGACCATTACAGTTCGGCTTCCTCTGACATGATTGATTTACAGGCAAATTCTTCGGCATCTTCAGCTGATTTTCGTTTTTATCCTTCTTTTAATTATTCTATAGAAAATGAAGAAAAAGGAACTACAATTGGTTTCGGTTTATCGTCTTCTACGGAATTTGATTATCAGTCTTTTGGAGGGAACATTAACTTTGCTCAAAAAACAAAAAACAAAAACGGTGAATTCTCCGCAAAACTTCAGGCTTTTTTAGATCAGGTCAAATTGATTAAACCAATTGAATTAAGGGGCTATGGTTATGGGGATGATGACGATTATGGATCGGCAAATAGAAATACTTTTGCTGGTTCTTTAAGTTATTCCCAAATCATAAATAAGAATTTCCAGGTTATATTATTAGCAGATGTAATTGCTCAAAATGGCTATTTAAGTCTTCCTTTTCATCGTGTTTATTTTTCGGATAATTCGGTGCATCAGGAAAATTTACCCGATAATCGTTTAAAAATTCCATTAGCCATCAGAGGTAGTTATTTCCTTGGAGATACTTTTATTATCAGAGCTTATTATCGCTATTATACTGATGATTGGAACATCAATTCAAATACTGCTGATCTTGAAATACCGGTAAAAATTTCACCTTTTTTCTCATTGAGTCCTTTTTACAGGTATTATTCACAAAGTGCAGCTAAATATTTCAAACCATACAGAGAACATACCGCAGCCGATACTTACTATACCAGTAATTACGATCTGTCTAAATTTGATAGTCATTTTTTAGGACTGGGAATGAAACTGACTCCAATCAATGGTGTTTTTGGCATTAAAGAGTTTAACACTCTTGAAATACGATATGGACATTATACCAGGTCAACAGGTTTAAATGCTAACATTATCAGTTTGAATTTTAAATACAAATAGTTACAAACAATATAAACCGGGAGTGCTTGAAAAAGGGCTCCTTTTTTATTTTTGAAACTAAAAAATAATAACAAAATAATCATAAGATTTAATTTGTCAAGACACTAATTATGATAGTTTATTTACTAATTTTGTAGTCTATTTTATCTATATCCAATGAATATAATTGCAGAACAAATTGCTGAATTTTTAAAAAATCATGCTCCTTTTAATCAGCTTACTTCCGAAGAATTAGCTGAAATAGCCAGCAATATTCGCGTAGTCAATTTAGAAAAAAAACAAACTTTATTTAAAATCAACGATGCTTTGCATGATTCCTTTTATGTCGTTGCTTCCGGAGTTGTCAATATTTCTGTAATTGTTGATGCCGAGGAAAATATTATAGATAAATGCCATGAAGGAAGTATTTTTGGTTTACGTCCGTTTTTTGCAAAAAACAATTATAAAGTAACTGCTAAAGCCCGGGAAGACAGTTTGGTTTATGCCATTCCAATTTCTGTTTTCAAACCTTTATTAGCAAATAATGCAGAGGTTTTGAATTTTCTTTTAGAAAACTTTGCCAGTAATTTACCGGAAGACCGTTCTTCTAAAGGTAATTTAGTTTCTGATAGCGGATTTTATTCTGAAAAACAATCCGAAGCACAATTTTTTCAAACTTTAGCCTATAACACCACTCCTCTCTTAGCAACATCTGATAATACCGCTCAGGAGGTAGCTCAAATGATGGCAGAATCTTTAAAAAATAATGTGATTATTTTTGAAAAAAATGGTCCAATTGGTATCGTTACTCATGCGGATTTGGCTTCAAAAATAGCAACAGGACGTTATCCTATTAATATACCAGTGAGCAATATTATGTCCTCACCTGTAGTTACAGTTTTGGAAAATGTTTCATTAGCAGAAGCGCAATTATTAATGTTAAAAAACAATGTTACACATCTTTGTGTAACTATTGACGGAACAGATAAATCTACCATAAAAGGAGTTATTTCTGAACACGATTTAATTGCTGCTCAAGCCAGTAATCCTGGTGTTTTAATTAAAGAAATTAAGCGTTCATTGTCATCTAATGAACTCAAAGAAATTCGTAAACGTTTAACAAATTTGATTCAGTCTTCGATTCAAAAAAACATCCCGTTAACACATATTACGAATATTGCCAGTGAAATTAATTTTGCTATTTTAAAACGTGCTGTAGAATTATCCATTTTGGATTTAGGCTCACCTCCTGCTCGTTATGCATGGATAAGCATTGGTAGTCAGGGACGTAAAGAACAGTTATTATTAACTGATCAGGATAGTTTTTTAGTTTTTGAAGACGTTCCGCAAAACAAATACATTGAGGTAAAAGATTACTTTCTAAAATTAGGAAAAAAGACTACTGCTACCTTAGAAAAAATTGGATATGAATTATGTCCATACGGACACATGGGTAGTAATATGATGTGGTGTAAATCACTGAGTGACTGGATAAAACAGTACAACAATTGGATGAATGCTACAAGAGAAAATACAGATAATTTGAGCAGTATTTTCTTTGATTATGAGTTGGTTATCGGAGAACAAAAAATAGAAACAGCTATCAATAATATCATTTTTGAAAATGCAAACAATAACGCTTTGTTCTTTGATTTTCTGGGAAATGAGGCATTGAGAAAAAATTCAGCTTTGAGCTTTTTCAAAAAATTCATTGTTGAAGAAGAAGGAATTCATAAAGATAAATTTGACATTAAAACCCGTGCATTAATGCCGCTTATTGACGGAGCACGACTTTTAATTTTGAGTTACGATATCAAAGGAATTAACAACACCTATACGCGATTCAAACAATTAGCTATTGCCGACCCTAAACATTCTGAAATTTATTTAAACTGTGCTGAAGCTTATTTGTTTTTAACTAAAATAAGAACTTTAGAAGGTTTGAAAAATGAAAATTCCGGACAATATATTAATCTGGAAGAACTATCGAAAATTGATAGAGAAAAACTTAAAAATGCGCTAATTCCAATGAAAGAATTAGAAGAATTAATTAAAGACAAGTTTCAACTGACTCAATTCTCATAACTTATGTTAGACTGGTTAAAACATATTAATAAAGAACACCCTGAATTCTGGAAAGAATATTTAACTAAATTCTCAAAGAAGTCAAAACGCTATGTCATACTATCCACTAAAGCTACAGGTGATTCTCTTGAAAAAGATGTAATTACTTTCATTAGTGCATTTGCAGTGGAAAATGATACTATTATGATTAAGGATAGTTTTGAAACTATTTTATTGCAATATCGTTTTTTACATGACAATCATCTTTCAAACGAATACATTATTGAAAGTCGATTAATGAAATTATCAGAACCTGAGGCCTTAAAATCTTTTATAGAATATTTAGGAAATGGTATTATCGTTGGACATCAGATTGAAAAAGATGTTGCTATGATAAATGCTACTTTGGAACGTATGGATTGTGGTAAATTGCGCAATGAAGCTTTAGATATTGATATCATGCATCGAAAATTACACGAAATCACCGAAGACAGGGAATTTTCACTCGATGAACTTTCGGATTTTTATAAGATACAAAAAACAGAAGGCGATTCGGCAACTGAAGAAGCTTATAAAATAGCCTTACTCTTTTTAAAACTAAAACACAAATTAGGTTTAAAATAAAA
The DNA here is from genome assembly GCF_900100165.1 of Flavobacterium glycines. Lineage (GTDB taxonomy): Bacteria > Bacteroidota > Bacteroidia > Flavobacteriales > Flavobacteriaceae > Flavobacterium > Flavobacterium glycines. The sequence continues at coordinate 54,506 of NZ_FNEO01000007.1, read as the reverse complement.
AAACTGCTTCAAATATTGAAGCAGTTTTTTTATTTTCTATTTTCTTTCACTTTGAATCTCTTCAATAATTTCAGGATTCAATAAAGTTGTTGTATCTCCATAGTCAGAAAAATCCCCCTCGGCGATTTTTCTAAGAATACGACGCATTATTTTCCCTGAGCGGGTTTTTGGCAAACCTGAAACAAACTGAATTTTATCCAGTTTAGCAATTGGACCTACGTGATCTGTTATATGTTGATTTATTTCAATAAATAAATTTTCTTTATTTCTAACTTCACCTGTTTCTTTCAAAATAACATAGCCATACAAAGCATTTCCTTTTACATCATGAGGAAAACCTACAACAGCACTTTCTGCAACCGCCGGATGCTCATTAATAGCATCTTCAATTGGAGCAGTACCTAAATTATGTCCCGAAACAATAATCACATCATCTACTCTACCTGTAATTCTATAGTAACCTACTTCGTCACGTAAAGCACCATCTCCTGTGAAATATTTTCCCGGATATTTTGAAAAATAAGTGTCTTTATAGCGTTGGTGATCATTCCAAATAGTTCTAGCCATTCCCGGCCATGGAAATTTAATACACAAACTACCCACTACCTGATTGCCCTCGATTTCATTTCTTTTTTCATCCATTAAAACAGCTTGAATTCCAGGCAATGGAAAAGTAGCATAAGTTGGTTTAGTTGGTGTAATAAACGCTAATGGCGAAATCATGATTCCTCCTGTCTCTGTTTGCCACCAGGTATCTACCACAGGACATCTTTTACCTCCTACATGATCGTTAAACCAGTGCCAGGCCTCCTCATTAATAGGTTCTCCTACAGAACCTATAACTTTTAAACTTTTGAAAGGGAATTTTTGAACATATTCCAATTTTTCCTTTGCTAATGCTCTAATAGCTGTTGGAGCTGTATAGAACTGACTCACACGGTGTTTTTCGATTACTTCCCAAAAGCGACTGAAATCCGGATAAGAAGGTACGCCTTCAAAGATTACAGTGGTAGCGCCATTCAATAATGGACCATACAAAATGTATGAATGCCCTGTTATCCAGCCAATATCAGCGGTACACCAATGTATATCATTTTCTTCGTAACTAAATACATTTTTAAAAGTATAAGCTGTAAATACCATATAACCGGCTGTTGTATGTACCATCCCTTTTGGATTCCCCGTTGAACCGGATGTATACAAAATAAACAAAGGATCTTCGGCATCCATAATCTCGGCTACACAGTTATCAGAAGCTTCATCCAGTAACGGTTGTAACCAGATATCTCGGCCTTCTTTCATATTCACAGCACTGTTAGTTCTTTTTACCACCATTACTTTACTTACCGACGGGCATTGTTGTAAGGATTCATCAACAATTTCTTTTAATTCAATGGTTTTGTTTCCACGATAACCACCGTCTGAAGTAATCACCATTTTACTTTCGCTATCGATAATTCTGGTAGCTAAAGCTTTAGATGAAAATCCTGCAAAAACTACAGAATGTATTGCACCTATTCTGGCACAAGCTAAAATAGCTACAGCCAGTTCTGGAATCATTGGCAAATAAATACAAACACGATCTCCTTTTTTAATGCCTTGCTCACGCAATACATTTGCCATTTTACACACTCTTTGGTGTAATTCATTGTAAGTTATATGTAAGGCTTCTTCTTCAGGATTGTTAGGTTCAAAAATAATAGCTGTTTTCTCCCCTCTTTTATTAAGATGTCTGTCAATACAGTTTTTTGTAATATTTAATTTGGCACCTGCAAACCACTGAACTTCAGCTTCTGCCATATCAAATTCTACTACTTTATCCCATGGCTGGTACCATGTAAAATTTTCTTCGGCTATTTTTCCCCAAAATTTTCTGGGTTCACGAATAGACTTATTGTAATGCTTAAAATATTGCTCTAAATTATCAACTTTATAGTAACTCATCCCTTTTTATATTTTTTATAAATATATTAAATCTCAACCTATTCCTGAAAAAAAATAAATCATAAATCAGTGCAATTTAATCAAAATAATGAAATACAATATTAATATAAATGCAAATTATTGAAAAAAGTACAAAATAAAACCTTTTTTTGCTCAAACACAAAACTTTAGATTTTTGTCTTTATTTATTTCTTAACAGCCTAATTCTTTCTATTTTTCGTAAAACAAATAATTGTACAAACCACACAAATGAATAGGTCATATTAGAATAGATGGCTTATTTGAGCTGCTCTGCAATTCCTATCAAAATTCCTTCAGGTCCACGAATGTAACAAAGTCGATAAGCATCCTTATATCGGACTACTTCGTCCACTAGTTGTGCACCGTGCTTATAAAGTCTTTCGAGTGTATCATCTATGTTAGCGACAGCAAACATGACGCGTAAATAACCTAAAGCATTTACAGGAGCGGTACGATGATCTTCGATTGCTTTTGGATTAATAAATCTCGATAGTTCTAAACGGCTGTGTCCGTCGGGTGTAATCATCATGGCAATTTCTACGGCTTGATTTTCGAGGCCGGTAACACGACCTGCCCATTCGCCCTCAATCATGGCTCTTCCTTCTAATTTTAAACCAAGTTCGAGGAAAAAAGAAACAGCATTATCCAATGACTCAACGACAATCCCCACATTATCCATTCTAAGTAAATTATGTTCTGCCATTTTCTTAGATTTTAATTTAAAACAAATTTATTGAAATTGATACATTTTTCACAAACTTGTCATTCCGAGGAATGAGAAATAACATCAATTAGCTCTTTGTAATAAATCACGTTACAAACGCGATGCTTTGTTTTCAAAAGTAAAAAGGTTTTAAACAAACAAAAAAGGCGAAGTAACTGAATACTTCGCCTTCCTGAATTAACTATAATTGTAACTAATTATACAATTTTTTTCATTGCAGTCATTGACTCTCTTAACCAAGCTCCAACTTCTTCAACCGGGTGGTTTCTGATGATTGAGTTAACATCGATTAATTCTTTGTTATCCACTCCGTTGCTTCCGTTACTAAATGGACGACCTACTAAGTTAGATGGTGCATTTTTAACGTAATCAGCGATTAATGGTTTACAAGCGTGGTCAAATAAATAACATCCGTACTCAGCTGTATCAGAGATTACACGGTTCATTTCGAACAATTTCTTTCTTGCAATTGTGTTAGCAATAAGTGGAGTTTCGTGTAATGACTCATAGTAAGCAGATTCTTCGATAATTCCTGAATCAGTCATTGCTTCGAAAGCCAACTCTACACCAGCTTTAACCATAGCAACCATTAAAGTTCCATTATCGTAGTATTCTTGCTCAGAAATTTCCATATCTCCTGCTGGAGTTTTCTCGAAATTAGTTTCAGCTGTAGCAGCTCTCCAAGTCAATAAGTTTTTATCATCATTAGCCCAGTCTTCCATCATTGTTTTAGAGAAGTGACCAGAGATAATATCATCCATATGTTTTTGGAATAATGGACGCATGATGTCTTTTAATTCTTCAGCAGCGTTGAAAGCAGCAATTTTAGCAGGATTAGATAAACGATCCATCATGTTAGTGATACCACCGTGTTTCAATCCTTCAGTGATAGTTTCCCATCCGTATTGGATTAATTTAGAAGCATATCCTGGCTCAACACCTTCAGCAACCATTTTATCGAAACATAAGATAGAACCTGTTTGTAATAAACCGCAAAGGATAGTTTGCTCTCCCATTAAGTCTGATTTTACTTCAGCTACGAAAGAAGAACGTAAAACCCCTGCTCTGTGACCTCCTGTAGCAACAGCATACGCTTTAGCCTGATCTAAACCAAAACCGTTTGGATCGTTTTCAGGGTGTACAGCGATTAATGTAGGTACACCAAATCCTCTTTTGTACTCTTCACGTACTTCAGAACCCGGACATTTAGGAGCACACATAATAACTGTTAAGTCTTTACGGATTTGCATTCCTTCTTCTACAATATTAAAACCATGAGAATAAGCTAAAGTAGCTCCTTGTTTCATTAATGGCATAATTGCAGTAACTACAGCCGTGTGTTGTTTATCCGGAGTAAGGTTACATACTAAATCAGCAGTTGGAATTAATTCTTCATAAGTTCCCACATTGAAACCATTATCAGCAGCGTTCATGAATGAAGCTCTTTTTTGAGCAATAGCTTCAGCACGTAAAGCATAAGAAATATCTAAACCTGAATCTCTCATGTTTAAACCTTGGTTCAAACCTTGAGCACCACAACCAACGATAACTACTTTTTTACCTTTTAAGGCTTCGATTCCGTTAGCAAATTCTGATTGATCCATGAATTCGCAAACGCCTAATTGTTCTAATTGTAATCTAAGTGGTAATGAATTGAAATAATTTGCCATTTTTTAATATTTAATTTATGATTTTAATTCTTCTAATAATAAACTTGTAACTTCCATTTTTTCTTTAGAAACAGAAATTCTTCCTGAACGTACAAATTGCATGATACCAAACGGTTTTAATTTAGCATACAATTCTTCGATTTCAGAACGTCTTCCTACTTTTGATATTACAAAAAAGTCTCTGGATACGGTAACAATTTCCGAATGACTTTCTTTGATGATATTTTGAATTTGTCTTTCGTCAAACAATAAATTGGAAGCTATTTTAAATAAAGCACTTTCTAAAAAGATAGTTTCTTCATCTACGTGATAAAATGCTTTAATAACTTCAACTTGTTTTTCAATTTGTCCAACAATATTGCGTACCCATTTTTCAGTAGTATCTACTACAATTACAAATCTGGAAACATTTTCAATTTCCGATTCGGATACATTTAAACTCAATATATTGATGTGACGTTTTAAGAATATAACAGATATTCTGTTTAATAATCCAACGTTATTTTCTGTATAAACAGAAATAGTAAATGTTTTATTTTCTTCCATAATATTAACTTAATCGAATGTCAGAAACCGAAGCTCCTGTTGGAATCATTGGGAATACATTGTTTTCTTTCTCAACCATAACTTCAAGGAAATAAGAGTCTTCAGAAGCTAACATTTCAGCAATTGCTTCATCTAATTCCTCTCTCTTAGTAACTTTGCGTGACTTGATATAATATCCTTCAGCAATTGCACAGAAATTTGGATTAATCATTACAGTTGAAGCGTAACGGTAATCAAAAAATAATTCCTGCCATTGTCTTACCATTCCAAGAAATTCATTGTTCAATACCACAATTTTAACTGGAACTTTAGTTTGATGAATAGTTCCTAACTCCTGAATATTCATTTGGAAACCACCATCACCAATAATAGCAACCACTTCACGATCAGGTCTTCCCATTTTAGCACCAATAGCCGCCGGTAAAGCAAATCCCATGGTTCCTAATCCTCCGGAAGTTACATTGCTTTTTGTCTGATTGAATTTTGCGTAACGACAAGTAAACATTTGATGTTGACCTACATCTGAAACCATAATAGCATCTCCATTTGAATGCTTGTTAATCATTTCAATAGTTTCTCCCATAGAAATTCCTTTTCCTTCTGATGGTGCTAACTCTTCATTGATAACGGCTTCTAATTCGATGTCGTATTTCTTTTTGAATTCATTATGCCATTCTTCATGTGAATTCTTTTCAATTAAAGGCAATAAAGCTGTTAATGCTTCTTTTAAATCCGCTAATACAGCAACATCTGTTTTTACGTTTTTATCTATTTCAGCAGAATCAATTTCAAAATGAACAACTTTAGCTTGTTTAGCATAAGTTGCTAAATTACCCGTAACACGGTCATCAAAACGCATTCCTAATGCAATTAAAACATCACATTCGTTAGTTAAAATATTTGGACCGTAATTTCCGTGCATCCCTACCATTCCAACATTCAACTCATGATCTGTTGGCAAAGCAGATAAACCTAAAATAGTCCATGCTGCAGGAATTCCTGATTTTTCAATTAAAGCTTTTAATTCTTCTTCAGCTTTACTCAAAATAACCCCCTGACCAAAAACAATCATTGGTTTTTTAGCCTTATTCATTAATTCTGCCGCTTCTTTAACCTTATCCATTTTCAGAACAGGCTTCGGATGGTAACTTCTGATGTCAGAACATTTTTTGTAACTAAAATCTAAAGTATCAAATTGAGCATTTTTAGTAATATCTACCAATACTGGTCCCGGACGTCCTGAACGTGCAATATAAAATGCTTTTGCCATAATTTCAGGAATTTCATCAGCCTCAGTAATTTGATAATTCCATTTTGTTACCGGAGTTGAAATTCCGATAATATCAGTTTCCTGAAAAGCATCAGAACCCAATAAATGTTTCCCTACCTGTCCGGTAATACATACCATTGGTGTAGAGTCAATCTGAGCATCAGCAATACCTGTAACTAAGTTGGTTGCACCCGGTCCTGAAGTCGCGATAGCAACCCCTACTTTCCCGGTAGCTCTTGCAAACCCCTGAGCAGCGTGTGCAGCTCCCTGTTCGTGACGCACCAATACGTGGTGTAATTGATCTTGAAATTTATATAATTCATCGTAAACCGGCATAATAGCTCCACCTGGATAACCATAAACCAAATCTACGCCTTCGGCTAATAAGCATCTGATAACTGCTTCTGCTCCTGATATTTTCATTCTTTTTTTATTTATATTTTTGACAATTTTTAAAACTAAATTGTCTGTTATTTATCTGTTACGCAACCTTTAGAGGCGCTTGAAACTGATTTAGCATATTTTAACAAAACTCCTTTTGAGGCTTTCAATGGCGGCTGAACCCAATTTGCTTTTCTCTTGGCAAATTCTTCCTCAGATATTTTTAAATCGATAGTGTTTTTAACTGCATCAATTGTAATCACATCTCCATTTTGAACTAAGGCAATTGCCCCTCCATCATATGCCTCTGGTGTAACGTGACCAACCACGAAGCCATGTGAACCTCCAGAGAATCTGCCATCTGTAATCAAAGCAACACTATTTCCTAATCCGGCTCCAATAATAGCCGAGGTTGGTTTTAGCATTTCCGGCATCCCTGGACCACCTTTTGGTCCACAATACCTGATGACGACTACATTGCCGGGTTTAACCATTCCTTTTGCAATACCAGGAATAACTTCAAATTCGCTTTCAAAAACTACTGCTGTTCCTTCGAAAAATTCTCCTTCTTTTCCACTAATTTTTGCTACACAACCTTCTGAAGCCAGATTTCCGTATAAAACCTGAATATTTCCTGTTGGTTTTAAAGCTTTATGAATTTCATGAACCACTTCCTGTCCATCTTGTAAATCAGGAACCGATTCTAAATTTTCGGCTAATGTTTTTCCTGTAACAGTCAAACAGTCGCCATGAAGATAACCTTCTTTTAATAAATATTTCATCACAGCCGGAACACCACCTACAGTGTGCAGGTCTTCCATCATGTATTTACCACTAGGTTTTAAATCTGCAAGTACCGGAGTTTTGTCATTGATAGCCTGGAAATCATCTAAAGTAATTTCAACATCTACTGAATGAGCCATAGCAATTAAATGCATAACCGCATTAGTAGAACCACCTAAAACAGCTACTATCGTAATAGCATTTTCAAAAGCCTTACGGGTCATAATGTCTCTTGGCTTGATATCTTTTTCAAGAAGCACTCGGATAGCTTTTCCGGCTTCAGCACATTCCTGTCTTTTTTCAGGACTTAATGCTGGATTAGAAGAGCTGTAAGGCAAACTCATCCCTAGAGCTTCGATTGCTGAAGCCATGGTATTAGCTGTATACATTCCCCCACAAGCTCCGGCTCCCGGACAGGAATTTTGAATTACACCTTTAAAATCTTCAGGGGTAATTCTATTATTTAATTTTTTTCCTAAAGCTTCAAATGCAGAAACAATATTTAAAGATTCCCCTTTCCATTTTCCGGAATGAATTGTTCCTCCGTAAACCATAATAGCTGGACGATTCACTCTTCCCATTGCCATTACTGCTCCGGGCATATTTTTATCACATCCTGGAATTGCTATCATACTGTCGTACCATTGTGCCCCCATTACAGTTTCTATAGAATCTGCAATAACATCACGAGATACTAATGAAAAACGCATTCCGTCAGTTCCATTAGAAATACCATCACTTACGCCAATAGTATTGAATATTAATCCAACCAAATCAGCATCCCAAACTCCTTGTTTTACTTCTTTAGCAAGATCATTCAAGTGCATATTACAGGTGTTACCTTCGTAACCCATACTTACAATACCTACTTGAGCCTTTTTTAAATCTTCTTCAGTCAAACCAATTCCATACAACATAGCTTGCGCTGCTGGCTGAGTTTGATCCTGTGTGATCGTTTTGCTGTATTTATTCAATTCCATTTAACTTAGTATTATATTTTTGATGTAAATCCAAAAAAAAACTCCCATTTTATTGGGAGTCATATAATATTATTTTTCAATTATATTAATAGCTTCCCTTATGCATTTGTTGATACAACAATGACATTAACGACAGAAACTACTACGATTGAATTTTTCATTTTCTTATTTTGATGCAACAAAAGTATAAAAACCTTTATATTAAAAAAAATAAAAAATAAAATTTTATGAATTTCTTGTCATTAATTTCAATTATTTATCAAAATAGTACATTATACTATTGTTGACTGACCTAAATGCACATTATCATTATTAAAATACATCAGATCATCTTTGTTTAAAATAAAATTTGAAACAAATTCCCCTACTTCATTGGTTCCAAATTTTGAATCCGGATTTAAATCTATAGTAACAACATTATATTCTATTGCTTTTTCAACTCCTTCATATACTTTTTTAGCCTCTTCATTTAAACCAAAATGTTCTAACAACATAGCCGCCGAAAGTATTGAGGCAAACGGATTGGCAATATTTCTTCCCTTTGCATGTGGATAAGAACCATGAACAGGTTCAAATAAAACATTTTTCTCCCCTAATGAAGTTGATGCCAAAACCCCTATAGAGCCTGTAATTACACTAGCTTCATCAGACAAAATATCTCCAAATAAATTACCCGTCAATACAACATCAAATTGTTTCGGATTGCTTATAATTTGCTTCGCAGCATTATCAGTAAAGAGGAAATCTAAAGTTACATCCGGATAAGAAGCACTAATGTTTTTAACAACTTTCCTCCATAAACGAGAAGTTTCAAGTACATTAGCCATATCAACTAACGTTAGCTTCTTTCTTCTTTTTTGTGCCGATTGAAAAGCTAAATGTGCTATTCTTGAAATTTCTTCTTCGGTATATTCACATAAATCAGAAGCAACAGTGCCCGCCTCATTTAACTTTTTCTCACCAAAATAGATACCTGCTGTTAACTCTCTGTAAATTATAAAATCAACTCCTTCGACAATTTCTCTTTTTAAAGGAGAAACATCTAGCAAACCTTTGAAAGGCTTTAAAGGTCTGATATTAGCAAACAATCCTAATTCTTTTCTTAACTTTAATAATCCCTGTTCAGGCCTGATTTTAGCATTAGAATCCGAATCATATTTTGGATCTCCAATAGCTCCAAACAAAACAGCATCGGTATTTAAACAAAGATTTAAGGTTTGTTCAGGAAGAGGAGAGCCTGTTTTATCAATAGCAACAGCACCTATAAGTGCGTCTTCAAAAATAAAATCATGTTCATAGACAACCCCAACAGCATACAAAGCTTTTTTAGCCTGTAAAATCACTTCAGGTCCTATTCCATCACCAGATAACACAGCTATTTTTAAGTTCATGGGAGATTTAATTTAAAATTAAAAAGCTGTAAATTTTACCAATTAAAAAACGTTTAATCTCTAAATTATCGTTTAATTAAATCCCCTTCTATTTTAGAAGCTGCAATAATTAAATGAATATCATCATCTAAAATTTCTTTTTTGACATCTGCGAATTTCAAAAACTCAACATAAACAACATCTAATTGGTTTTTTGTCAACTCATAGCCTACTTTTTTAGCACGGTAAGCCAAAGCCGCTCTACCACTTCTTGCAGTAAGAACAATTGAAGACTCATTAACCCCTACATCTAATGGATCGATAATTTCGTAAGTAGCTCTGTTTTTAATAACTCCATCCTGATGAATACCTGAACTATGTGCAAAAGCATTAGCTCCTACAATAGCTTTATTAGGCTGTACCATCATCCCCATACTTTCTGAAACCAAACGACTCATTTCGTTTAATTGTTTGGTGTCAATATCGGTATACAAATTCAAATCCGGATGTTGTTTAAAAATCATAACCACTTCTTCAAGCGCAGTATTACCTGCTCTTTCCCCAATACCATTAATAGTACACTCAATTTGTCTTGCACCGTTAATAGCTCCTGAGATTGAATTAGCAGTCGCCATTCCTAAATCATTATGACAATGACAAGAAATAGTAACATTTTCAATACCTTTTACATTTTCTTTTAGGTATTTAATTTTTGCTCCGTATTCTTCAGGCAAACAATAACCTGTAGTGTCCGGTATATTAAGTACCGTAGCTCCTGATTTAATTACCTCTTCACACACTTGTGCCAAGAAAGCATTATCAGTTCTTCCGGCATCTTCAGCATAGAACTCTACGTCTTCAACATAAGATTTTGCATGAGCAACAGCAGCTTTAGCTCTGGCAATAATATCTTCTCTTGTTGTTTGTAATTTATGTAATATATGAGATTCTGATGTCCCAATACCAGTATGAATACGTGGTCTTTTAGCATGTTTCAGGGCCGCAGCTGCTACGTCGATATCGTTTTTTACAGCTCTGGTAAGCCCACAAACTGTAGCGTTTTTAACGATTTTACTAATTTCAGTAACAGACAAAAAATCACCAGGACTAGAAACCGGAAAACCAGCTTCAATAATATCAACCCCCATGTTATCTAAGCGTTCTGCAATAACAAGTTTTTGATTGGTATCTAATTTACATCCCGGAACTTGTTCCCCGTCTCGTAAAGTGGTATCAAAAATTTGGACTTTGTCTCTATTCATTTTTAATTAATTTAATGTAATTTCACATCTTGATAACAAAAATATATTCTTTACTTTGAACTGAAAATTCATTTTAATTGAATATACTGTATATAAGCACAACAAAGACAAGTTAAATAACTGAAAATCAATTATTTAAATCTATTTATTTTACAATGGCTAACCATCAAAAAGATTTTTTATTCGTTCTGATAAAATCCCTATCCAAATCTGAAAAACGACAATTCAAAATATTTGCGAGTCGATTAGAGACAAGTTCGAATACAAAATTCATTGAATTATTTAATATTTTAGACAAATCCGACCATTATGATGAAAAACTCATTCTTAAAAGCGGCATCATAAAAAAAGTACAATTATCTAATTTAAAATCTTATTTATACAAACAAATATTAGTTAGCATCAGACTAAACATTCCAAGCCAAAACATCCGTTACCAACTAAGAGAACAAATTGATTTTGCCACAATCCTTTACAATAAAGGTTTATACAAGCAAAGTTTAAAAATACTGGACAAAACCAAAACACAAGCCATAGAAAATGATGAAAAACTAATGGCTTATGAAATTGTTGAGTTTGAAAAACTAATCGAATCGCAATACATCACCAGAAGTATCCAAGGAAGAGCTGATGAATTAGTTATTCAGGCTAAAGAACTCAATTATCAAAATACAATTTCAAGTAAACTTTCTAATCTGTCACTACAATTATACGGCATTATGCTTAAAACAGGCTATGTCAAAAGTGATGAAGAATACACTTACATTGATGATTACTTTAACAAACACACAGCAAAATTAGACGAAAACAAATTTGGTTTTCGCGAAAAATACTGGTTTTACAACGCTAATTTATGGCGAAGTTTCTTAGTTCAGGATTTTTTAGCCAGTTATAAGTTTGCTTCAAAATGGGTTACTCTTTTCTACGATAATCCTAATATGATTTTCTTAAATCCTGTTTTCTTCTTAAAAGGAAATCATTATTTATTGGAATCCTTATACATGCTAAAATACCAGACTAAATTCAAAAACTCTTTAAAACTTCTCGAAGAAACCATAAAAGATCCCCGTTTCCCAATAAACGACAACATAGCCTCTTTATCTTTCTTGTATGTTTACAACAACAAATTGAATTACCATATCATGGAAGGCACATTTGCGGAAAGCGAATATTTAATTCCTGAGATTCTTAATAAGTTAAAAATTCACAATGAGCATTTGGACGAGCATCACGAAATGTTGTTTTTCTACAAATTTGCCAGTATTTATTTTGGTATTGAAAAATACAACGAATCGATTTTTTATTTAGAAAAAATCATTAACAATAAGAATTTAAGTATGCGTGAAGACTTAATGTGCTTTGCCCGTATTTTATGCCTAATTGCCCATTACGAACTAGGAAAAGATTATTATCTGGAAACGCAATTAAAAAATACCTATAAGTTTTTAATTAAAATGAATGATTTACATGAAGTACAAAAAGAAATCATTCGATTCTTAAAAAACTTAAACTCAATTTATCCAAGTGACATCAAAAAAGAGTTTGTTAAAATGAAAGAGCGTTTTATTGAGTTAGAACAAAACACTTACGAAAAAAGAGCTTTTCTTTATCTCGACATTATTTCATGGTTAGAAAGTAAAATCGAAAATCGTAAAATAAGCGACATCATAAAAGAAAAAGCAAAATTGAATAACAGATAAAAAAAGAGAGGAAATAATCCTCTCTTTTTTATAATAATTCTTTTCGTCCCCTGATAATATCTTCAAAAGAACAGCATTTTACTAATTCTTCTACTCCATCAATCCACATCGGCAAATAAATAAATTCTACTTCGGATAAATCTTCTTTTAAATAAAAAGCCATATCATCCATTTTAAAAAACCATTCTTTGTCAAATTGAACTTTATTTATAGTAGCATCTTTTATTAATAATTTTTCTTTTAATACTCTCATGAAGTAATCTTCTTTTCTTTTCAAAAATAAAACGGTCTTTTTATAAAAACAAATAATCTTATCCAAGTGCTAAAATCATTAAAACTACTACTTTTTAAATACTTACAATTAACCCCAATAACAGCAATTATAACAAAAATTTAGCGATTTAAATTGTTGCTGTTTTATAAATTTAAATACTTTTGCAGACTTAACTAATTTAACTAATTAATAATGAAAAAATTATTTTTATTTCTTTCTGCCTCTGCTGTACTAGTTTCTTGTAGCAAAGTTGGAAAAGATGAGTACATTATCACTGGTACTGCAAAAGGAATTGAAAACGGTAAAACTATCATTCTTCAAACACAAGATCCTAGCGGAATGGGAGGATTAATTAATATCGATACTGTAAAAGTTGAAAATGGTAAATTCGAAATCAAAGGAAAAGTTACTGAGCCTTCATTCCACGTACTTCAATTGGAAGCTGCTAACCAACCTATTCCATTTATCCTTGAATCAGGAGAAATCAACATTGAGATTAATAAAGATAGCATCCAAAATACTAAAGTTTCAGGTACTTACAACAATGACGAGTATGTGAAATTTAACGAAGAAATGAAAGTGGTTCAAAAGAAATTAATTGATTTCCAAAAAGCGAATACGCTAAAAATGAACCAAGCACAACAAACTAAAGACACTGCTACAATCAATAACTTGATGGGTGAATATCAAAAACTTCAACAAGAAGTTGGTAACAAGTCTAAAGAAAAATATATTTCTTATTCTGAAACTCACCCAAAATCACTAATCAGTGCTTTAATCCTTCAAAGTATGCTAGGAGACCCAACTGCCGACATTAAAAAAGCAGAAAAAATCTACAATAGCTTTGAAGATGAATTAAAAAACACTAAGCCAGGTAAAGCAATCAAAGAAAGACTTACTGCTATTAATTCTGCTGCTCCAGCTGCTCCAGGCGCACCAGCTGCTCCGGCAACTAAATGAAGAACAGATTTCTCTGCTCCAAATACAGAAGGTAAAACAGTTTCCCTTAAGGAAAACCTGGGAAAAGTAACCATTGTTGACTTTTGGGCTTCTTGGTGTGGACCTTGTAGAAAAGAAAACCCTAATGTGGTTGCTATTTACAAAGAATTCCATTCTAAAGGACTTAACATAATAGGAGTATCTTTAGATGAAGACGCTAATAAATGGAAAGAAGCAATTGCAAAAGACAAACTAAGCTGGATTCAGGTTTCCAACTTAAAAGGATGGGAAGATCCAATAGCAGCACAATATAAAGTTGATGCTATTCCAGCCACTTTTATTCTGGACGCTTCCGGAAAAGTAGTAGCAAGAGATTTAAGAGGCGATGAACTTAGAGCTAAAATCAAAGAACTCTTAGCCAAATAAGCTCTTTTCAAATACAAAAAATAAAAAATCTCCCTAGTGGAGATTTTTTATTTTATTCAAGACCAACACTTTAAAAAAAAGATTGAAAAAAGATTAAAATTAACTGCAAAAAATGTTTGCAAACATCAAAAGTGTTCCTATATTTGCAACCGCTAAGCAACAGCAAGGCGCCGCTTTAAAGCATGGGAAGATACTCAAGCGGCCAACGAGGACGGACTGTAAATCCGTTGGGAAACCTTCGCAGGTTCGAATCCTGCTCTTCCCACAAAAACGTTTCAAGTAATTGAAACGTTTTTTTTTGCTCTATACTTTTATCAATTTTAGTTTTTAAAATTCTAATTAAAATAATTATTAAATACATTTGTAAACCAAAGATAAAATCAGTTTTAAATCTGTAAAAAATAATTACTCCATGCAAAACATCCCAAGTGTTGATTTGAGCGATTTCCTTTCAAACGATCCTATACGAAAAGAAAAATTCGTTAATGAAATTGGAAGTGCTTTTGAAAATATAGGCTTCGTTGCCTTAAAAGGACATTTTTTAGACCAAAATTTAGTTGAAAAACTATATAACGAAATCAAAGCTTTTTTCAATTTACCGTTAGCAACTAAAAAGAGTTATGAGATTCCAGAGATTGGAGGACAAAGAGGATATGTTTCTTTTGGTAAAGAACACGCTAAGGGACGAAAAGAAGGCGATTTAAAAGAGTTTTGGCACTTTGGTCAATATGTAGACCAAAATTCAAAATATGCTTCAGAATACCCTGCAAATGTTTTCGTAAATGAATTACCAGGTTTTAATACAGTTGGCAAGGAAGCTTATCAAATGCTTGAAAAAACAGGAATCTATGTTTTGAGAGCATTAGCTTTGCATTTAGGTCTTGACGAATTTTACTTTGACAAATATGCCAATGAAGGAAATTCTATCCTAAGACCGATACACTACCCTCCAATAACAGTAGAGCCTGAAAATGCAATTCGTGCCGCAGCTCATGGAGATATTAATTTAATTACGCTTTTAATGGGCGCTCAGGGCAAAGGACTTCAGGTTCAAAATCACGATGGCGAATGGATTGATGCTATAGCCCAGGATGATGAACTAGTGATTAATGTGGGTGATATGCTATCAAGACACACTAATAATCGATTAAAATCGACAATACATCAGGTAGTTAATCCGCCCAGAGAATTATGGGGAACTTCACGTTACTCTGTACCCTTTTTTATGCATCCCGTGAGTGATATGCCACTTAATTGCCTTGAAAATTGTATCGATAGCGAAAACCCAAAACAATTTGAAGATATTACCGCCGGAGATTTTCTTTATGAGAGATTAGTGGATTTAGGGTTGATTAAGAAATAGTTTTTCAGAAACACAGATTTTAGAAATAGAAGAAATTAGAGAAATATTATAAAATTTAGGATTTAATAATTCGCAATTTCATAATTATTTTAGATTTCTTCTATTTCTAAAATCTGTGTTCCAAAAACTACTTAAAGTAATTTTACATGAAGACATTTCCACATCAAGAGTTGACAAAAACTATAATTGGAATTTATTATGATGTTTATAATGAACTTGGATATGGCTTTTTAGAAAAAGTATATCATAATGCAATGATGTTAGAATTGAAATCAAGAGGTTTTGAAGTTGAAAACCAAAAAAAATTAAATGTTTTTTATAAAACAGAAATTGTTGGAGAATATATTCCCGATATCATTGTAAATCAATCTGTAATTATAGAGCTTAAATGTGTTGAATATATGATTGACTCACATGAATGCCAACTTTTAAATTACTTAAAAGCTACAGATTGCGAAGTAGGTCTGTTATTAAATTTTGGAAAAGACCCTCAATTTATTCGAAAAATATTTACGAATGAATTTAAAAAACATAATAAAAAATAAAGAAAACAATTTAATTAATTTTTAAAATTTCTTAAATCTGCGTTCTAAAAAAACAAAAAATATGGACTTACAAGACCAATTAAAAAATTTATTCCCGGATCATGTTCCTAGCAATGAACCGGAAGAAATTGAAGAAACTGCCCACGAATTATTCGTTCAAAAAGAACCTATGATTTGTAAATTCGAAAAAAGAAAAGGGAAACCAACCACTATAATTGAAGGTTATGAAGGTGATGAAGAGGATTTTAAAATTCTCGCCAAAGAAATCAAAACCAAATTAAGTGTAGGTGGAAGTTTTAAGGACGGAGCCATTATTATCCAAGGCGATTATCGTGACAAGATCATGAAAATTTTACAGGACAAAGGTTTTAAAACCAAACGTGTTGGCGGTTAATAATTTTATAGATTGCAGAATTTAGATATCAGATTTTAGATTTCTTTGAAATTAGAATTATTTTAAACTTAGAACCTTAGCAACTCCAATCTCAGTAACTTAAAAAAAAATGATAGCAGCCTCAGAATTAATTCTAAATCCGGATGGAAGTATTTACCACCTAAATCTAAAACCTGAAAATATTGCTCAGGACATCATTTTTGTAGGTGATCAGGATCGGGTTGAAAAAGTGACGGCTTATTTTGATACAGTTGAATTTTCTACTCAAAAAAGAGAGTTTAAAACACAAACCGGAACTTACAAAGGCAAAAGAATTACGGTGATTTCTACCGGAATAGGTCCGGATAATATTGATATTGTTTTGAACGAATTGGATGCTTTAGTTAATATTGATTTCGAAACAAGAAAAGTTAAAGACGAGCTTACTTCATTAAATATTATTAGGATAGGAACTTCCGGTTCGTTGCAAGCCAACATTCCGGTTGATAGTTTTGTTATGAGTCAATATGCCATTGGTTTAGACAATATGCTTCGCTCCTACTGTATCGATTCTGTTTCAAATTCAGATATAGAAACTGCTTTTATAACACAAACCGATTGGGATCTTCAAAAAGGGAAACCTTATGTAGTTAATTCAAGTGAAACTTTAAACAATCGTTTTTACTCAACTCAAATACAAAAAGGATTTACAGCAACAGCAGGAGGTTTTTACGGACCTCAGGGAAGAATTTTACGATTGAATATTCAGGATGCTAATTTGAATAAAAAAATGGATCAGTTTCATTATAATGGAATTCAAATTACCAATCTCGAAATGGAAACCGCCGCCATCTATGGTCTTTCGGCTCTTTTAGGGCATCAGGCCATTTCGCTGAATGCTATTATTGCTAATCGTGCTAATGGAACTTTTAGTAAAGATCCATATCTGGCTATTGATAAATTGATTCGTTATACTTTAGATAAATTGGCTCACTAACATGAAAACAATCAGAATAGCAGGTGTACCGGAACACTTTAATTTGCCTTGGCATCTAAGCCTTGAAAATAAAGAATTTGAAAGTCAAAATATCAACCTGCAATGGACCGATGTTCCTGAAGGAACCGGAAAAATGTGTCAGATGTTACGAAATGGCGAAACTGATATTGCTGTAATTTTATCAGAAGGAATTGTAAAAGATATTGTAGCCGGAAATCCATCAAAGATTGTTCAGGTATATGTTGATTCACCTTTAATTTGGGGAATTCATGTGGCGGCCAAATCCAATTACAAAAGTTTAGTGGATATTGAAAATACCAAAGTCGCTATTTCGCGTTTTGGTTCGGGTTCACAGTTAATGGCTTATGTAAATGCAAATAATCAGGGTTGGAAAACAGATAACCTTCAATTTGAAATTGTAAACACCATAGATGGTGCTGTAGAAGCTCTAAGCAACGGAACTGCCGATTATTTTATGTGGGAACGTTTTATGACCAAACCACTTGTAGACAACGGCATTTTTAGAAAAATAGCTGACTGCCCTACTCCCTGGCCTTGTTTTGTTATTGCGGTACGCGAAGAAATTCTAGAACAGCAGCCGGAAACTATCCGTAAGATTTTAGATGTTATCAATAAAAAAACAGCTTCATTCAAATCTATTCCTGACATCGAAGCCGTTTTAGCCGAAAAATACCATCAAAAAATTGAGGATATTCAGGAATGGTTATCACTTACTGTTTGGTCGCAAAATCAATTATCAAAAGAAATGTTAAACAATATTCAAAATCAATTATTAGAACTTAAAATTATTGATAAAATAGGTACTTTTGATGAAATAGTTAAAACCGTATAGTTTTACTTTTTGCTTCGCATGATACACTTTAGAAATCTTACTTTTCAAAATATAAAACAAAAACTTCAGGTCAAAAAACCTTGGGATGAAGTGATTATTTTTGTTCTGAATATTTTGATTAGTATTCCGGCTTTTATCATTGCGCATCAAAATCTAATCGAATTAAACTGGGCTTTTAATCTTGACCGTTTTCTATTATTTATTTTCATTTTAATAGGCATACAATTAGTTCTTCGTTTACTCAGAACTATAATTATCATTTGTATTGTTTTTTATATCCTGATTCTGTTATACGGAACTTTATCCGGAAATTATGGTTTTCAAAGTGTTTATGAAGACTATGATTCAATGGTTTATACTATGTCCGACAATCCGTTTCCTCAGGATATTATTATTTCAAAATTATTGCCGTTCCCTAATAAATCGCAGATAGTCAATGCTATTGAATACCAAAACCCCAAGGTTCGAAATTTTGCAGTTATGGCTGTCAATAAAAATTTTAAAAACATCAAAGGTTTTACCGATTATCGAAATATCATCCAGTGTTTTGGTGTTTTCAAAGAAATCAATAGCCGATGGAATTACGTTAGTGATCCTAAAGACGGCGATTATATAGCTACTGCCAGTGAATCTTTGAATTACTTATCAGGAGATTGTGACGACCATTCCATTTTAATGGCAGCCTGTGTACGGGCCATAGGAGGAACACCACGTCTAATCCATACCAAAGGGCATATTTACCCGGAAATACTAATTGGAAGCATGAATGATTTGGAAACAGTCAATTTTTTAATTAAAAACAAACTCTTTGTAAAAGAAAGTTATGGAAAACAATTGCATTATCATATTGACGAACGTAATCAGGTTTGGCTTAATTTAGACTATACTGCTAAATATCCCGGTGGTCCTTTTATGTCCGAAGAAATTTTAGGAGCTCTGACACTGAATTAAATTAACCTCTTTTATTTAATTCCCCCAGAATTTCATAAGAATGCAATCGTGCCTGATGTTGATATATTGCAGATGCTACCATTATTTCGTCTATTTGTGTGATTTCGATAAATTGATTCAATTCCTTTTCAATTTTTTCCGGACTACCAATAAAAGTATATTTTGTCATTTGCTGTAAAGCCGCTTCTTCCATCGAATCTCTAAAATCTTCTTCCGGTTTTACGGGAGGCTTTAATTGTTGTCTTTGACCAATAATAATACTCCAAAACAATCGCTTAAAAGAAGTAGCTAACTTGAGAGCTTCATAATCCGTATCTGCCGCAATTACGTTCACACAGGCAATTGTATAAGGCTCTTTTAATTGTTCTGATGGTCTGAAATTATTCCTGTAAATAGTTAAAGCTTTATACAACTGAGCAGGAGCAAAATGACTTGCAAAAGCATACGGTAATCCCAAAGAAGCTGCTAAATAAGCACTTTCGGTACTGGAACCTAAAATCCAAATTGGAATATCCAAACCTTCGCCTGGAAAAGCACGCACTCTCCCATTTTTATTTCCTTCCGATAAATAACGTTGTAATTCTTCCACATTGGCAGGAAATTCCATAGCGGCCTGATCGTCTCTTTTTAAAGCTGTGGCCGTTAATTGATCTGTTCCCGGTGCACGTCCTAAACCTAAATCAATCCGATGAGGAAAAAGAGTTGCCAACGTACCAAATTGTTCTGCTACAATTAAAGGAGCGTGATTAGGCAACATAATTCCTCCTGAACCCACTCTCAAAGTTGAAGTTCCGGCAGCAATATGACCAATCAAGACCACCGTAGCACTACTAGCAACACCTTGCATATTATGATGTTCGGCCAACCAAAATCGGTTATAACCCCATTTTTCTGCTTTTTGTGCTAAATCCAAACTGTTTTTAAAAGTATCGGTTGCATTTCCTCCGTCTCTGACTATAGCTAAATCGAGAACAGAAATTTTTATTTGAGAAAGTGTTTTTACGGCCATATAATTAAATCTTATTTGGAATTACAAAAATAAGCATTGTAAAAATGGCTTTCATCGATACAAATACTAATAGAAAGTTAAATAGAATCAAAATATTTTATTGGTATGATTCCATAAATCCCAAAAGCATGTATCATAAGTTGTTTTTTTGGAAAATATATTTTTTAAGTTCAAACAATATCAAACAAACACTTCCGGCAGTTATAGGATAAAGCCAATCTTTAAGAAGCAATGGAGAAGTATGAAAATAGTAATTAAACATTGGAACATATACTATAAGAAATATACAGGAAATAGAAAACAGAAATGCCAATAATAGTTTTTTATTTGATAAAAAATAGCTTCCTAAAGCAGCTCCATAAGTTCTTCTGGAAAGAAGATTTGCATATTGACTGAAAATAATGGAAATAAAAGTGATCGTAATGGCTTTTTCATAATGATTGCTTCTATCAAAATTAGCAAAGTAAGTAATTATAAAAGCACTAAAAGAAACAAGTCCCATAATAGTTCCTGAAAACACAATTCCTTTTATAGTATCTTTTGTTAATATTTTATCCTTAGGATTTCTGGGCGAAATCTCCATGATATTCTTTTCAGGAGGATCGTAAGTCAACATTGTCAGCGGAAACATTTCACCTATCATATCAATCAGTAAAATCTGTACCGCTAATATGGGAGTTGGTATTCCCAAAAAAGAACCTGCAAAACCAAAAAGTACGCAAGTAAGCTCTGCTACATTAGAAGAAAGATTTGTTTTTATTGTTTTTTCCAAATTCCTAAAAATAATTCTTCCTTCTTTGACTGCAACAACAATTGTTGAAAAATCATCATCTAATAAAATCATATTAGCAGCTTCCTGAGCCACTTTAGAACCATTTCTTCCCATAGCAATTCCTATATCAGCTCTTTTTAAACTCAAGGTATCATTTACACCATCACCAGTCACAGCTACTATTTCTCCTTGCTGCATCAACAAATCTACTATGCGAAGCTTATCATCAGGGGAAACTCTTGAAAAGATGATTGCTCGATTGCTAAAAACCTTTTTGAGTTCCTCATCATTCATATTTTGCAAAGTAGTATTATTAATTACTAACGGAAATGTATTGTTCGGATTCATTAATCCGATATTTTTGGCAATTGCCTTCGCGGTAACCTCATTATCCCCCGTTATCATAAAAACCTTCATCTGCGCTTTGAAAACCAATTCAATAGCCGCTTTTACTTGTGAGTGAGGCGGGTCAAACATCGTTACAAATCCAGCAAAGGTTAAATCCTGTTCTGCTTCTTCAATTGTATAATCCTTTTTTATTTCTAAATCTTTGTAGGCAATAGCTATAATGCGCAACGCATTTTCTGAAAAAGCTGTAGCCTTAGCCATGATTGCTTCTTTTTGGGTAGTCGTAAGTTCACTTACCGCTCCATTAGAAATTATTTTTGCAGAAACCGCCAAAACAGACTCTATAGAACCTTTTACAGAAGAAACTATTTTTTCTTTATGACTTCGGATTATTGAAGCTCTTTTGCGAACCGAATCAAAAGGAAAAACTTTAATCATAGGATACTCCTTTTCAATTTCTTCTAAAGTAAATCCTGCTTTAATAGCCAATGTAGCAAATGCAGCTTCTGTAGGATCACCAATGGCATGCCAGGTAGAATGAAAAGTGTCTGGCGGACTTATTTTCCCTGTCGACGAAAGAAAACCTGAAAGAAAAAAGATCTTTAAATCACCTAATGACTCTTTTTTCATCACAATATTTTTCTCATTAGAAATATTTCCTTGTGGTTCATATCCTAGTCCGGAAACTAAAAAAGATTCTGAATTGAAATAACAACCTGTAATAGTCATTTCATTTTTAGTAATTGTTCCTGTTTTATCAGAAGCAATCACCGTTGCTGAACCCAATGTTTGCGCTGATGCAATTTTCTTGACAATTGCATTTCTCTTTGCTAATCTTCCGACTGCAAGTGCCAAAGCCATTGAAATTTGTGCAGGCAAACCTTCCGGAACCATAGCAGCGGCAACACTAACTGCAAACACTAATGCCACAGGTATTGAATCATTCAGCAACAAGCGAGTCCCAAAAAGACAAGCGCCAATTAGTAAAATAGCGTAGGTTAATTTCTTTGCAACATCGGCAATCTCTGTTTGCACAGGAGCATCAGGAACTTTAATTTTTTGTGATGAAGTACTTATTTTCCCTATTTCAGTTTGTAATCCTGTTGCATAAACAATTCCTGTTGCCTGACCTCTTGCAACAGTTGTTCCCATGTAAA
The DNA here is from genome assembly GCF_900100165.1 of Flavobacterium glycines. Classification (GTDB taxonomy): domain Bacteria; phylum Bacteroidota; class Bacteroidia; order Flavobacteriales; family Flavobacteriaceae; genus Flavobacterium; species Flavobacterium glycines. The sequence continues at coordinate 31,848 of NZ_FNEO01000007.1, read as the reverse complement.
CACAGTTTTTTATTTCCACAAAAGGAATTGTTTTATCTGTAGCAAATAAATAATCTTTATCAGACGGTAACGATTCACCCGTGAGAATAAATTCATTTACAGAAAAACCATTAGTATGAATTAATCTAATATCGGCTGGAACGCCATCACCTTCATATAATTTTACAACATCACCCGGAACAAGATCTTCAGTGATTATTTCAATTGTTTTTTTTTCTCTAATTACAGTGCATTTATTGACAATCAGTTTATTTAGGGAAGCCAAAATATTTTCGGATTTCCATTCCTGATAAAAACCAATTAGTGCATTTAATAGCACGATAACTAAAAGAATAGAACCATCTCTGGGTTGTCCTAAATAATACGATATCATTGAAGCTATCATTAATATAATAACTAACGGACTTTTAAACTGACTGAAAAGTATATTTATAAAGTTTCTGGAATTGGTGATTTTAAGTATATTTTTACCATACTTTTTCCTTGCTGACAGAATAGTACTTTTATCAAGACCATTTTCAATATTGCTATTAAATTGTCGCAAAACGACATTGACTGGTTCTTTAAAAATTTCCATCAGTTGTTAGAATATTAAAGGTTATCCAATATAAAACGTACTCTTTCTTCCGGTGGAAGAACAGGAACATGTACAATTGGAAAAGGCAGAGATTCATATACCTCAGTAATTAATGTATGAATTTTTTTCTGAGCTATGCTATCTTCAATTCTTGCATAATCGTTTACCATTGGAAGACAGTCGAGAATAAAAACTTTTTTATAAGAGACTTTACCTAGTGCTTCGGTAAGTTTTGCATCAATTTCCAAATTTAAATAACGGTAATAAGCAAGAGCATCCGGAATAGCTCTGTCGAGAAAGACAAGAACCTCGGGTGAAATTTCATTTTCCTGTTCAATCTGCATCTCTAAAACTCCTAACTGAAATTCACGCTGATTACTCCTAACTTCTTCGATAGTTTTTCCTTTTAAACGCTGCGTGTCAATAAAATGTCTGGCATGCTCCATCGTTGTTATATACCCTTTTTCTCTAAGTAAATTAACAGTTGTGGTTTTACCGGAACTTGGACCTCCTGTTATAACATACCAATTTGTTTGTTTTATACTATTATTAATACTGCTTATTTCCATTGTTTAATTTAAGTTCTTTATAATTTTAAATATTAAACCTTCATTCTTTACATTGAGGTATTTTCTTTGCTGAATGAATATTTAGTACTTATGGCTCTACAAAACAAATGGTTCGTGGTAAAGCGAACCATTTGTCAAAAAAATATTTGTTAGAGTTTTTCTTTATTTTTAATTAATTTTCTCTAGTTCTGTCTATACACAATAAACTATAAAGCATAAAGTTTGTAATTTTTATCTATGTACCGATTAGAAACTAATATTTCACATGTTTTTCCTTTTATTTTATCAAAATTTAAGGAAGTACTGATCATTTATTATTCCAAATATATGAAGAATTTCCTTTATTGATAACCCCCCACATGCAATCCTTTTAGATTCGATTGAATTAGTTTTATTACAGCTTGTAGATCCAGTTTAAATATAAATTTGGATTGATTATTCAATCAAATTTTAAAGTAGTTGTTGAATATCTGAATTATTTCAGATGAATAAAAAATCAGAAAATTAATAAGATAGAATAAGGGGATTTGCCATTTTAGATTTTTAGCATCTCAAGGGTAATAATTTCTACTTACCCAATTAATATCAAATAGATAAAATTGGTATAATGCTTTTAAGATTGATAAATATCCCGTTCTAAACGGATAGTTAAAAACAAAAAAAACTCCTTAATTGCTTAAGGAGTTTTTTGGTGGGCGATGAGGGGTTCGAACCCCCGACCCCCTCGGTGTAAACGAGGTGCTCTGAACCAGCTGAGCTAATCGCCCTATTTTGTTGTGCTATCATTGCTGATTGCGAGTGCAAATATACAGTTGAATTCCGGATATACAAGTGTTTTTTCTAATTATTTTTTCCTTTTTTAAAAACTTTTTCTTTTACATTTCATAATCAACAATTTACAAAATAAGAAATTTTAAAGTTTCTGTTGTACGACAACTTTATGAAGCCTAAATTTGCAATATCAAATAAAAAATAATGGCACGATTTAAAGAAAACGACCTACCGAAAGCTAAATTAGACGCTAATTCTCTTCAAAAAGCAATTCGAATTTTTAAATATTCTAAAAACCATAAATGGAAATTCTTTGTTGGACTTATTTTTTTATTACTTACCAGCGCTACTGCCCTTGCCTTTCCTAAACTAATGGGAATGTTAGTAGATTGTGTTAGTGGAAAAGATTTAAACCGGGCCAACGAAATTGCTTTAATGCTGATGCTCATTTTAAGTTTACAGGCTATTTTTTCATTTTTCAGAATTTCATTATTTGTCAATTTCACCGAAAATTCGCTTTCTAATATTCGCTTTGCACTTTATGAAAACCTGGTAAAATTACCTATGAGTTTTTATGCTCAAAAACGGGTAGGTGAACTTAACAGCCGTATTAGTGCTGATATTTCGCAATTGCAGGATACTTTTACCACTACAATTGCCGAGTTTTTACGTCAGTTTATTTTAATTGTTGGTGGTTTTGTAATTTTGGCACAAATCAGTCCAAAGTTAACCTTTATGATGCTTGGGATTGTTCCTGTTGTGGCTGTAGCTGCGGTTATTTTTGGACGATTTATCCGTAAATACGGAAAAAAAACACAGGATAAAGTTGCCGAAAGTCAGGTTATTGTTGAAGAAACCCTGCAGGGAATTACCAATGTAAAAGCATTTGCGAACGAATGGTACGAAATCAGTCGTTATAAAACCAAAATCAGGGAAATTGTAAAAATAGCTATTAAAGGCGGGCAATATCGTGGTTATTTTGCTTCATTTATTATTTTATGTCTTTTCGGATGTATTGTTGGAGTAGTTTGGTACGGAATTACATTGACCATCAAAGGAGAAGTTGATGGCGTAGGCGATTTAATTTCCTTTATTCTTTACACCACTTTTATAGGGGCTTCTTTTGGAGGAATTGCCGAAATGTATGCACAGATCCAAAAAGCTGTTGGAGCTACCGAGCGTGTTTTTGAACTATTAGACGAAATTCCCGAAGACATTAATTCGAATGCAGCTTCAACTTTTGAAAAAATTGATGGTAACGTCATTTTTAAAAATGTGGGATTTAGCTATCCGAGCCGAAGCGAAATTGAAGTTTTAAAAGATGTGAATTTTGAAGCTAAAAAAGGACAAAAAATTGCTTTGGTTGGTTCCAGTGGTGCCGGAAAATCAACAATTGCTTCATTGCTACTTCGTTTTTATAATTTAAACAAAGGAGAAATTTTAATTGACGGAAAAAATATTTATGATTACCAACTTGAAAATTTAAGAGGAAATATGAGTATTGTTCCGCAGGATGTTATTTTATTTGGCGGAACTATTCGTGAAAACATTGCCTATGGAAAACCTACTGCCAGCAATGAAGAAATTTTGCAGGCAGCCCGACAGGCTAATGCATTAAATTTTATTGAAAGTTTTCCTGAAGGAATGGAAACTTTAGTGGGAGAACGCGGAATTAAACTTTCAGGAGGACAGCGTCAGCGTATTGCTATTGCTCGTGCCCTGCTAAAAAATCCAAGTATTTTAATTTTGGACGAGGCAACTTCTTCTTTAGACAGCGAAAGCGAAAAATTAGTTCAGGAAGCTCTTGAAGTTTTAATGGAAGGCAGAACCAGCATTATCATTGCGCATCGATTATCGACTATTAGAAATGCGGATCAGATTTTAGTAATTGACAACGGAGTGATTAGCGAGCAGGGAACGCATCTGGAATTAACAGCTATGGAAAACGGAATTTATAAAAACCTAAGCAACTTACAGTTTAGTAATTCCTAACAAATCCGAAAACATCATAAAAAAAGGGATGATAACTTAAAGTTTCATCCCTTTTTACATTTTTATAAATCAAAGAATTAACCTCTGATTAATTTTCTGTATTTCAAACGTTTTGGAGTCAAATCGCCACCAAGACGTTTCTTTTTATTCTCTTCATATTCAGTAAAACTTCCTTCGAAGAAATATACTTCAGAATCTCCTTCAAAAGCTAAGATATGCGTACAAATACGGTCTAAGAACCATCTGTCGTGCGAAATTACCACAGCACATCCTGCAAAATTTTCCAAACCTTCTTCTAATGCACGAAGCGTATTTACGTCCAAATCATTTGTTGGCTCATCCAGTAACAATACGTTTCCTTCTTCTTTCAAAGTCATTGCCAGATGTAAACGGTTACGCTCTCCACCAGAAAGCATAGACACTTTCTTATTTTGTTCACCTCCACCAAAGTTAAAACGACTTAGATAAGCACGGGAATTCACCTGACGACCTCCCATCATAATCAATTCCTGACCATCGGCAAAGTTTTCCCAAATAGATTTGTTAGGATCAATATTCGAATGCGACTGATCTACATAAGCAATTTTTACAGTTTCACCTACTGAGAATTCTCCACTGTCAGTTTCTTGCTCTCCCATAATCATTCTGAAAATAGTCGATTTACCAGCACCATTCGGACCAATAACCCCAACAATTCCAGCCTGAGGAAGTGTAAAATTCAAATTATCATACAATAATTTTTCACCAAAAGCTTTGGCTACATTTTTAGCTTCGATTACATTCGTTCCTAAACGAGGTCCATTTGGAATATAAATTTCTAATTTTTCATCCAATTGTTTTTGGTCTTCGTTCAATAGTTTATCATAGTTCTGCAAACGTGCTTTTTGTTTTGTCTGACGACCTTTAGCTCCCTGACGTACCCAGTCCAGCTCACGCTCTAAAGTTTTTCTTCTTTTAGAAGCTGTTTTTTCTTCTTGCTCTAAACGTTTTGATTTTTGGTCTAACCAGGAAGAGTAATTTCCTTTCCAAGGAATACCTTCTCCTCTATCCAATTCCAAAATCCATCCCGCAACATTATCCAGGAAATATCTATCGTGCGTAACGGCAATTACAGTTCCTGAATATTGTGCTAAATGTTGTTCCAACCAAAGTACAGATTCAGCATCCAGGTGGTTGGTAGGCTCATCCAATAACAATACATCAGGTTGTTTCAACAACAAACGGCATAAAGCTACACGACGGCGCTCTCCTCCCGAAAGGTTCTTGATAGGCGTATCTCCGTCCGGCGTACGCAACGCATCCATTGCAATTTCTAATTTGGTATCGATTTCCCAGGCACCTAAAGCATCAATTTTGTCCTGTAAAGCTGCCTGACGCTCCATCAACTTATCCATTTTATCCGGATCAGAATAATTTTCTTCAAGACCAAACAAATCATTGATTTTATTGTATTCTTCCAATACTGCCATTGTTTCGGCAACACCTTCCTGAACCACTTCTAAAACGGTTTTAGAATCGTCCAAAATAGGTTCCTGCTCTAAATATCCAACTGTATAACCCGGTTGAAAAACAACATCTCCCTGATAGTTTTTATCAACTCCTGCAATAATTTTTAAAAGAGAAGATTTACCCGAACCATTCAAACCCAAAATACCAATTTTAGCTCCGTAAAAGAAACTCAAATAGATGTTTTTAAGAACAGGTTTATCTGCTCCCTGATAGGTTTTACTCAATTTTTGCATTGAGAATATTACTTTCTTATCGTCTGACATAATATAAAGTTTGTTGTTTATTTTTTTATTCTATTTTCTATTGAAATTGATTATTGACATTGCTATTGCAATTATTTTTTTTTAAACCCTTCCTTTCAGCGAACTAAAAACCCAGGCTATAGCAAAAAAACCAATTCCTACAGCTGCAAATCCAATTCCCGAAACATCGCGATATTTAAAGATGCCAAGAGCAATTAATATCAATCCCATTATAATCATTATAAATGTAGCCCATCCTAAGATGGTATTCTTATTCATTCCCATTAGTGTTGTGGTATTTTGGTTTAGTTTTTAGAACTGCAAATATCGTTAATTTATAATGCTAATTAAAAATATGATACAGCATTTCTTTTAATAAATCAGCATTAGACAACGCATTAGCTCCTACACCTTTACTTTTAACATCAATCTCTCGTAAAGCAGCCACAATTTGACTTACTTTTCGCATAGGATAATTTTTTAAAGCTAAATCATACTCTTTTAAGAAAAAAGGATTCACGCCTAAAACCGTAGCTACATTTTTAGGATTTTTATCCTTTAAGCCGTGGTATTTTAATAATTGTACGAAAAAACCAAAAACCAAACTTGTGGTTACCACCATTGGATTTTCTTTTGGATTGCTGGCAAAATTCTCAGCAATAGTGTAAGCTTTTAACTGATTGCGTTCCCCAATAGCTTTTCGTAATTCGAAAACATTGAAATCCTTACTAAAACCGATGTTTTCTTCAATGTCTTTCGGTGAAATAGTACTTCCTTTTGGTAAAATAATCTGTAACTTTTCTAACTCATTATTTATTTTACTCAAATCCGTTCCTAAAAACTCAACCAACATGGCCGAAGCCTTAGGTTCAATAGTATATTTTTTTCCTGACAAAACACGTTTAATCCAATCACCTACCTGATTTTCATACAGTTTTTTACTTTCAAAAATTATCCCGGATTTAGCAATATTCTTAGTGACTTTTTTTCTTTTATCTAATGTTTTATATTTATAACAAAGTACCAAAACTGTTGAAAGCATAGGACTTTCGGCATAGGTTTCCAATTTATCGATAGTTTTGGTTAAATCCTGCGCTTCTTTTACAATCACTACCTGACGCTCCGCCATCATTGGATAACGTTTAGCTGTCGAAACAATATCTTCAACTGAAACATCCCTGCCATACATCACCGTTTGATTGAATCCTTTTTCGTCTTCCGATAAAATATTTTCTTCAATATAATCCGATAATTTATCAATATAATAAGGTTCTTCACCCATCAAAAAATAAATAGGCTTGATATTCCCTGCTTTTATATCGTTTACAATTTTTATGACTTCGTCCATTTTTTTAGAATGCAGATTTTAGATTTCAGATTTCAGATTTGAAAAACTGCAATCTTTAAACTTATTTAATATTTTTGCATCATGCAAAATCTCAATTTCCCTTCTTATACTTTTCGTTTCAAAAATAGCGAAAATAAAGTGTCTATTTTTGATGAAATCAGGAAAAAATTCATCATTCTTACACCTGAAGAATGGGTTCGTCAACATGTAGTTCGCTTTTTATTAGAAGAAAAACAATACCCTAAATCCTTAATCAACGTCGAAAAAGTGTTATTAGTCAACGGATTAAGAAAAAGATACGATGTTGTGGTATTTAACACTGATGGTTCTATCAATATTTTAGTAGAATGTAAAGCTCCGGAAGTCAAAATTACACAAGGAACTTTTGACCAAATTGCACGTTATAATATGACAATGAAATCCAATTTTTTGATGGTAAGCAATGGATTGAATCATTATTTTTGCCAAATGGATTATGAGAATGAAAAATACCAATTTCTAGCTGCACTTCCAGATTATAATTAAGTAAACAAAAAGACACTTTGAAAAAAATAGCCGTTGTTATCCTCAATTGGAATGGAGTTCAATTACTGGAACAGTTTTTACCTTCTGTCGTTCAATATTCTCCTGAAGCTGAGATTTATGTTGCCGATAATGCTTCCACTGACGATTCTATTTCCTTTGTAGAAACCCATTTTCCCACTGTGAAAATTGTGAAAAATGACGGAAATTATGGTTTTGCCAAAGGTTACAACGAAGCCTTACAACATATTGATGCCGAAATCTATGCTTTAGTAAATTCAGATATTGAAGTGACTGAAAACTGGCTTAACCCTATTTTAGAAAATTTCGAAAACGAAGCTAACACTGCAATAATCCAACCTAAGTTATTAGATTTTAAAAATAAAGCCTATTTTGAATATGCGGGTGCTGCCGGTGGTTTTATTGATAAATATGGTTATCCGTATTGTCGTGGGCGCATTTTTGAAACTATCGAAAAAGATAACGGACAATACAATGATGCCTGTGAAATAAGCTGGGCTTCTGGAGCTTGTTTTTTTATCCGAAGCCAAGTTTACCATGAATTAAAAGGTTTTGATGCTGATTTTTTTGCGCATCAGGAAGAAATTGATTTGTGTTGGAGAGCTAAAAATAAAGGTTACCAAATTAAATACAATCCAAATTCTGTAGTATATCATGTTGGTGGAGCTACTTTGAAACAGGGAAATCCAAAAAAAACTTTCTTAAACTTCCGAAATTCATTATTAATGTTGGTTAAAAATTTACCGAAAGAGAGTTTATATTGGGTTTTATTTATTCGAATGATACTCGATGGAATAGCCGGAATTCATTTTATAACACAAGGAAAATTCAGTCATTGTTTAGCGATTTTAAAAGCTCATGCTTCTTTTTATTCCTTATTTTCAAAAACTTACAAAAAAAGAGGGGATTTTCAATCGAAATCATACTATAGCCTTAAAAGCGTCGTTATTAGTTACTATGCAAATAATGGCAAGGTCTTTGCGAAATAATTTAACAATAATTTATATTTACATTCCAAACATTAAAAACTAAATTTGTAAAAACTCAAAAACTAATAAAATTTATGAAAAAAGTTGTTATCGCCCTTTCGGTACTTGGTCTTTTGACATCATGTGTATCTAAAAAGAAATATGCAGCATTAGAAGCCAAAAACAAAGAAACTCAGGATTTATTAAATACTGCAACCATTAAATTAAATTCATGTCTTGAAGAGAAAGCTGGATTAGCTGCCAGAGTTGAAGGTTTGAAAGAACACAATCAAACATTAATCAACACTTCTAAAGAGATGACCATTTTAACAACAAAAGGGGCTGAAAACATAGAAAAGGCTTTAGAATCTATCAAAGAAAAAGATTTAAAAATCACAAGAATGCAAGACGCTCTTAACAAAAAAGACAGCGTTACCCTTGCTGTGGTTACAAGTTTAAAAAGCGTAGTAGGATTAAACGATGAAGATATCGAAATCAATGTTGAAAAAGGAGTAGTATTTATCTCTATTTCTGATAAAATGTTGTTTAAAACAGGTAGTTATAACGTAACTGACAGAGCAAAAAGCGTTTTAGCTAAAGTAGCTAAGGTAGTTAATGACAAACCTGATTTTGAATGTATGGTTGAAGGTCATACTGACAATGTTCCTTACATTGGAAACGGTGTTTTACTAGACAACTGGGATTTAAGTGTGAAACGTTCTACTTCTATTATCCGTGTATTAACTAACGAATTAGGAGTTAAACCAGAGCAATTAGTAGCTGCAGGTAGAAGTTCTTATGTTCCTTTAGTACCAAACACTTCTGCTGAAAACAGAGCTAAAAACAGAAGAACTCGTATCTTAGTTTTACCTAAAATTGACCAATTCTATGATATGGTTGAAAAAGAAATGAAAAAACAAAAATAATCTGTTTTAGATTTCATTATAAAAAAAACGTCCTGTAATCAGGACGTTTTTTTATGCTTTTTAATTTCTGTAATTTCTAAAATCAGTAGTCTTCTTCCTCCAACTAACTTCTAACTTTATAAAATATCCAAATCTCCTTTTCCTTCACGAACTACTTCCGGCTCATGCCCAGATAAATCGATAATTGTTGAAGCCACATTATCTCCATAGCCACCATCAATGACCATATCAACTAAATTTTGCCATTTTTCAAAAATCAATTCCGGATCAGTGGTATATTCCACCACATCATCTTCGTCTCGAATAGACATGGTCACAATAGGATTTCCCAATTGCCTTACAATTTCTAACGTAATATTATTTTCAGGCACACGAATACCTACAGTAGTTTTCTTTTTAAATTCTCTTGGCAAATTATTATTTCCAGGTAAAATAAAAGTATAAGGCCCGGGTAAGGCTCTTTTTAAAATTTTAAAAGTAGAAGTATCAATTTGCTTCACATAATCCGAAAGATTACTCAAATCATGGCAAATAAAAGAAAATTTAGCTTTTTCCAACTTTACTCCCTTAATTTTTGCAATGCGTTCTAAAGCTCTGGAATTAGTAATATCACAACCCAAACCATAGACGGTATCCGTAGGATAGATAACCAAACCACCTTCTTTTAGAACCTTAACCACTTTAGCAATTGCTGCTTCAGAAGGTTTGTCTTCGTATATTTTAATGAATTCTGCCATTTTGTGTTTTTATTTCTTAGAAACATTACTAAAGTTAAGAAAATCTAGTAAACGATTAGGTATTTTCTGCCTTCTAAATTCTGTTTACCTCAGTCTCAAGTCTACCCAATAATATCCAACTTCGCAAATCGTAGCAAAAGCTTTTTGATACCTCCTACTTCAAATTTAATCTCTGCTTTTTTATCAGCTCCAACACCTTCCAGATTCAAAACCTGTCCACGACCAAAACGTTCGTGCATGACAATATTTCCTGCCGTCAAATTATTATCGAATAAATTGGCTGCTCCTGAAGGCGCATTAGACGAAACCGGTTTTAACTTTCTGATTGCTGCTTCCGGTTTAGGCTGGTTGTCCGTTATGTGTTTTGGAGGTGTTGAACTCACAGGTTTTGCCAAACGCAATTTAGATTTATCCACATCCCCAAAAACATCTTTATCAATCATTGGTTTAAAACGATAATTGGTTTCGGCTGGCGTTAGGTATTCTAAATATTGACCGTCAATTTCTTCAATAAAACGAGATGGTTCACTATCGGTTAATTTTCCCCAACGGTAACGCGACTGCGCATAAGTCAAATACGCCTGATGCTCTGCTCTGGTCAAAGCAACATAAAACAATCTGCGCTCTTCCTCTAATTCAGAACGGGTACTCATACTCATAGCAGATGGGAACAAATCTTCTTCCATCCCTACTATAAACACATGAGGAAATTCTAATCCTTTTGCCAGGTGAATGGTCATCAAGGCCACACGATCTTCGTCGGTAGTATCTTTATCTAAATCAGTTGCCAAAGCCACATCTTCCATAAACTCAGCCAGCGAACCACGGGCACCGTCTACTTCTTTTTGTCCTTCGGTAAAATCTTTAATACCGTTTAATAACTCTTCGATATTTTGGATTCTTGCCATTCCTTCAGGAGTGGCATCTTTCTTTAATTCCTGAACTAATCCGGTTTTTTTAGAAACATGATCGGTGATATAAAAAGCATCCTGATTTTCATTGATGACCTGAAAACTTTGAATCATCGTTACAAAATCCTGTAATTTCTGTTTGGTTCCCGAATTCAATTTCAAATCGATGCGATCAATATTTTGCATTACTTCAAATATGGATCTTTTGTAATGATTAGCCGCAACTGTTAATTTTTCAATAGTAGTATCCCCAATTCCTCGTGCCGGATAATTAATCACACGCATTAAAGCCTCTTCATCTTTAGGATTAAGAACTAATCGTAAATAGCATAATACATCCTTGATTTCTTTTCTTTGGTAAAAAGACAATCCGCCATAAATTCGATACGGAATATCTCTTTTTCGCAAAGCATCCTCCATCGCACGCGATTGTGCATTGGTTCGATACAAAATTGCAAATTGTCCGTTTGTCATTTGGTTTTGCATTTTTTGTTCAAAAATGGTACTGGCTACAAAACGACCTTCTTCGGCATCTGTCAAACTGCGGTGTATTTTTATCTTAGGACCAAATTCATTGGCAGTCCAAACCACCTTATCCAGTTTGGTTTTATTGTGCTCCATTACCGTATTAGCGGCTTCAACAATATTTCGGGTCGAACGGTAATTTTGCTCCAAACGATAGGTATTTACACCCTGATAATCCTTTTGGAAATTCAGGATATTATTGATGTTAGCCCCACGAAACGCATAAATACTTTGGGCATCATCTCCCACCACGCAAATATTCTGGAATTTATCTGATAAGGCACGAACAATTAAATATTGCGAGTGATTGGTATCCTGGTACTCATCAACCAAAATATAACGGAAACGGTTTTGGTATTTGGCTAAAACCTCAGGAAAACGGGTTAGCAATTCATTAGTTTTCAATAATAAATCATCAAAATCCATCGCCCCCGACTTGAAACAACGGTCTACATAAGCCTGATAGATTTCTCCCATTCGGGGTTTCTTGGACATAGCATCAGCCTCTTGTAATTCCGGATCATTAAAATAAGCTTTAACAGTAATCAAACTATTTTTAAAAGTCGAAATTCGGCTTAAAACCTGTTTTGGTTTATAAATATCCCTGTCCAGTTGCATTTCTTTGATAATTCCCGAAATGGCCCGAAGCGAATCCTGGGAATCATAAATGGTAAAATTAGACGGATAACCTAATTTATCCGCTTCCGAACGTAAAATCTTAGCAAAGATAGAGTGAAAAGTTCCCATCCAAAGATTTTTGGCTTCGCTGGCACCTACAATGTCAGCAATACGGTTTTTCATCTCACGAGCCGCCTTATTGGTGAATGTAAGCGACAAAATATTAAAAGCATCAATTCCCTGATGCATCAAATAAGCAATTCTTATAGTTAACACACGGGTTTTTCCAGAACCGGCACCAGCAATAATAATCATTGGACCGTCTTTTTGCAGTACTGGTGCGCGTTGCGCTTCGTTGAGTTGGGATATATATTGTTGCATTATTTTTTTCAATTTATGCAAAAATAAGTATTTAAAAAGAAAGTTCCTAAGTTGCTAAGGCTCTAAGATGCTAAGTTTTTTTAAACTTAAAAATCAAACTTCTATTAGCGAGACTTTGAGATAATTTTTCGCAGAGATTCTCAAAGTAACTCAGAGAAACGCAAAGGTCTTTTTTAAAATTTCTTTGCGAAGCTTTGTGTCTTTTCTTAGCGAATCTTTGCGGTAATAATTTTTACATATACACAAAAAGTATATTTTTGCTTTCAAAATTTATACCCAAATGAACTCAATAAATATCATCGAAATAGCAGCCTATACAATTCCATCATTAATTACAGGAGGAGTTGCTTATTTTTTATTCCAATCGCATTTTAAAGACCAACAAAATACCAGACAATGGTTGTTGCAAAAAGACAATCAAAAAATAGCTTTGCCTTTGCGTTTACAAGCTTACGAAAGAATGGCTTTATTTATGGAACGTATCAACCCTTCTCAATTAATAGTAAGAATTAATCCTGTTTCAACTGATAAAAACGATTATTCAAATTATGTAATTGCACACATCGAACAGGAATTTGAACATAATATTGCCCAACAAATTTATGTTTCAGATAAATGCTGGGCAGTAATTTTAACTGCGAAAAATGCTATTATACAACTAATCCGAACAGCAGCCAAAAACGAAAAAATCAACAATGCAGATGAATTAAGAACATTCATAATCAGTGAATTATTAGAAAAAAATTCACCCAGCAATACAGCGTTGTCTTTTATAAAAAATGAAGTAGCCGAGTTATGGTAAATTATTTTACTAACTCCGGGCATTCACTCTTTTTCATCGCATATTGAAATCCCTGTTCCCACCACTGGGTCATTTTTTCTTTATTAAAGATTAAAGCGTTATCTGTCAAATCTATTGGGGTATAGTACATATTGAGTTTGACATTATTATGCGAAGCAGATAAATTTCCTAACAAAATATCATGCTTTTCAATTTGATCTAATTCAATTTGGAACAAATCAATTAGTAAAGAAAAAGGATTTTTACCAATAGCAACTCGGGGAGTCGATTTTTCGGTTTCTAAAATAACAACGTCTATTTCGGTAGCTCCACGATTAATAGCTTCCTGAATAGGTACTAAACTGGAAAAACCACCATCAGCATAATCAATTCCTTTTTTAGTCACTAAACTCATAAAAGGAATATAATTGCTCGAAATCCAGGTCCAATCACAAAATTCATCATAAGTACATTCCTTAATCGATTTGTATTCGGCCTGATTATTGGTAAGATTAGTAACCGTGACAACTACATCCCTATCTAAAGCTTTCAACTGATTGAATTCTTCAATAGGAAAATTTCTCTTAATGTAAGAGCGTAATTTTTTGCTTTCTCCAAATGTTCTTCGACCTCTTAAAAACTGTAGAATAACATTAAAGTGATTGATACTTACAACATTGATTCCTTTCTTTTTCTTAACAATAAACGGATTAACATCAAAAATTTTCCCCATATTTACATTGGTATAAATTCGATGTATTTTTTGAATATTTCCCAATGCTAAATGAGGAATCAATAAACTTCCGGTAGAAGTTCCAATAAATAAATCATAATTTATTTTTTTATTTTCTAACAAATACTGGGCAACACCACCTGCAAATGCCCCTTTGCTTCCTCCTCCGGAAATTACCAATGCTCTCATATTTTCTCATTTAATAAGCGATTCAACTGAAACTGCTCTTTTTCATTCAAACTAGCTAAAATTCGAACAAAAGAATCTCTATGTACCTGATTTTTTAATAAAGTTCGGATTGTATCTCTTCCAAATTTAGAAAATTGCCACATATGATGTGTGGTTGCTTTTACTAAATTAATCAACACGATATCATTAATTAACTGAAAACCTACCAATTTTTCCAAAGCATTTTGTCTCGTTGTAGCTTCATAACTTTCAGATGAATAACTGATTAATTCATCAATTAATGACTGTTTATCACTTGGATATTCCGGCGTCATTAATGCTAATGACAGCCATAAAGTTCTCAAATTGTAATCGTTAAAACCAATCCATTGTTTTGATTTCTCCAAATATTCCAATCGTTGTTTAGGGAAGTTTCTCCACAAATACAGTAAGGCTATTTCCTGCGTTTGATAAGAAGCATCATCTAAAAGACTTTCGTAATCAGTTTTAAAATCTTCAGGTATTTTAGGTAACGAATAAGCTACTGTCTGACGAACCTGAAGATTATTGCTTTCCAAAGCCAATTCTAAATACGGTTTTTTAGCTTCGAAAGTTTCATTCTGGAGTTGGTCAACAACCATTGCTTTCGCAGCATAATGAGCATCTGACATAAGGATTAGTCTAAAAAAACCTTCTTTTTCAGCTAAAGCTTTCGACTTCATTTTATCCAGTTCCAGCATTATCTTGATGATTTTATTTTTAACCAATAACGCATTGACTTTTTGAGTATTAACAGCAGTTGATTCCAGCCATTTTTTAGAAAAAGTATCGGTATCAAAACGGCTTACTTTTTTTACTTCGGCAAAGAAATCTTCGGTTGTTACAGTCTTGAAAGCATATTTTTTTAAATAGTTTTTAATGATTTTCCTGAATTTCTTATCTCCAATTTCCTGATGCAATGCAAACAAAGCCCAAGCTCCTTTTTGATAATAAGACAGCGAACTGGCTTTTTCACTCAAAACAGGATTTGTATCTGTTCTTGAAGCGTATTTAATTTGCTGAATAGACTCATACATTTTTGAATAAAAATAATCTTCTCCATAAATTGCTTTTTCAGCCAGTAAGGCATAATAGGTCGCAAAACCCTCCTGTAACCAATGATGTTTTCCACTGGCGGCAGTAACCAAATCTCCAAACCATTGATGCGCCAATTCATGCGCTTCCACATTAGTATAATTTCGATCTTCAAAACCTATGGAATCCACCACATATCGTGTAGCAAATAAAGTAGCCGATGTATTTTCCATTCCCGCATATAAAAAATCCCGAACAGGAGCCTGTTTATAAACTTTCCAGGGATATTTCACTCCTATTTCTTTCTCTAAAAAATTAAAAATTCG
This sequence comes from Flavobacterium glycines, assembly GCF_900100165.1. Classification (GTDB taxonomy): domain Bacteria; phylum Bacteroidota; class Bacteroidia; order Flavobacteriales; family Flavobacteriaceae; genus Flavobacterium; species Flavobacterium glycines. The sequence continues at coordinate 16,149 of NZ_FNEO01000007.1, read as the reverse complement.
GGTGGAATAGCGATAAGTAGGTTCAAATTTTAAAGCGTCTTTAGGTTCGATATGCAATTCCAGAGGAATTTTACTTTTAGAAAATTGGGTTTGTTTTTCAAATTTCCCAATGGCAAGCATCAACAAATAAGAACTCATGGGTTTTTCCATTTGATAACTCCAAACAGTAGCATTGTTCTGACTCTTTTTTTGCTTTAAAATACCATTAGAAACTACCTGATAATCTGAATTAAATTTAATTTCAAGATTAAAAATCACTTTCTCGTTGACATCATCAAAACTCGGAAACCAATTGCTTGTATACCTTCCCTGTCCCTGAGTCCAAATTTGCAAATCTCCGGCAGTTTCTGAACCTACAAAATACAAAGCCTGTTTTGGAGTTGCATTATAATTAAAAGTAAGTACATTTTTTCCTTTTTGAAAAGGATGAATAATCAACAGCTGTTTGCCTGAATTTGTATATTGAACCTCTTTTTGATTTAATACAACTTTTGAAAACTGCATATTTTGAGCATCGATTTTTAAAGTATCTGTAGGTTTTAAAATTTCGAAAGAATAATTCACTGTCCCAGTAATCGATTTTTCATTAGCATTAATGCTTAACTGCGCAGAAGCCGCTTTAAAATCGACAACTTTTGCTTGTTGGGCAAAAAGAAAAGAGGAAATAAAAAGAAAAAAGTATTTCATTAAAAGTGTATTAGAGCCGGAAAACCAAAGTTACAAAGCTTTAGTAAACTATTGGAAGTATTTTGTATGTTTACCTCTTAAACTTTTAATAAAATTAAGTTGAAAAAAGCCCTTTTTAACTGGAGCAGCGGAAAAGATTCTGCTTTAGCCTTATACAAAATACTGCAAAACCCTGAATTTGAAATCAATTGTTTGTTAACCAGTGTCAATCAACAATTTCAGCGAATTTCTATGCACGGTGTCAGAGTTGAACTATTAGAACAACAAGCCCAAAGTATTGGAATTCCATTAGAAATCATGCAAATTCCGGAAATGCCTACAATGGAAGTTTACGAAAACGTGATGCAACAAACATTGGAAAAACTAAAAAAGAAAGGAATCACCCATTCTGTTTTCGGAGATATTTTTCTGGAAGATTTACGCAAATACCGCGAAGACAAATTGGCAACTTTAGGATTTGAAGGTGTTTTTCCTATTTGGAAAATCCCAACTCAGGATTTGATTCAGGAATTTATTAGCTTAGGCTTTAAAACAATTGTTGTTTGTGTAAACGAACGCTATTTAGACAAAAGTTTTGTTGGTCGTGTAATCGATCAGCAATTCATAGATGATTTACCGGAAAATGTGGATGTATGCGGAGAAAATGGAGAATTCCATACTTTTAGTTTTGACGGACCAATTTTTAAAAAACCAATCGATTTTGAAATTGGCGAAGTTGTATACCGAAAATATGAAAAACCAAAACAGGATTCTTCTAATACTGCTTGTGATACTAATGATTCAACGGCTTATGATTACGGATTTTGGTATTGCGATTTGATTCCGAAATAATAGAAGTTTTTAGAAAAATAAACCGCAAATTCGCAGATTATTTAAAATTTGCGAATTTGCGGTTTTTTATATTTAAGCACTTATTGAAATTTGTGATCTACAATTTCTTAGCGTTTTTGACTTTTTGATCAGTAATTGCAATTGCCAGTACTTCACTCATTTCTTTTACATAATGAAAAGTAACACCTGTCAGATATTCTGGTTTGATTTCATCAACATCACTTTTGTTTTCATGACACAAAATGATTTCTTTGATATTAGCCCTTTTTGCAGCCAGAATCTTTTCTTTGATTCCGCCCACTGGCAATACCTTTCCTCTCAATGTAATTTCACCAGTCATTGCAATATGTTTTTTTACTCTTTTTTGAGTAAACAAAGAGACTAACGAAGTCAACATGGCAATTCCGGCACTTGGACCATCTTTAGGCGTTGCTCCTTCAGGTACGTGTAAATGGATGTTGTATTTTGACAATAACTCTGAAGTCAAACCTAATTGCTCCGCATTGGCTTTGATGTATTCCAAAGCAATTGTAGCCGATTCTTTCATCACAGTACCTAAATTCCCTGTAATAGTCATACTTCCTTTTCCGGGAGAAAGTAAAGATTCAATAAATAAGATATCTCCACCCACACTAGTCCACGCTAATCCTGTAACTACTCCCGCTACATCATTACTTTCGTACTTATCACGTTCCAATCGGGGAACTCCAAGTACAGTTACAATGTCTTCATCTGTTACTTTTTTATTGTACTCTTCTTCCATTGCAACCGATTTAGCTGCATTTCGAATTACCTGAGCAATCTTAGCTTCCAGTCCGCGAACACCAGATTCACGGGTATAACCTTCTATAATTTTTTCCAATTGTTTTTTTCCAATTGTCAAATCTTTAGAAGTTAATCCATGCTCTTTTAATTGACGTGGAAATAAATGTTGTTTTGCTATTTCTACCTTTTCTTCAATGGTATAACCTGACATTTTGATAACCTCCATACGATCTCTCAATGCCGGTTGAATTGCAGCCATATTATTAGATGTAGCAATAAACATTACCTTAGACAAATCGTAACCTAATTCGACAAAATTATCATAGAAAGCATTGTTTTGAGCCGGATCTAAAACTTCTAATAATGCCGAAGACGGATCACCGTGATTACTATTAGACAATTTATCAATCTCATCCAGAACAAAAACAGGATTTGATGTTCCTGCTTTTTTCAAACTTTGAATGATTCTACCCGGCATAGCGCCAATATAGGTTTTTCTGTGTCCGCGAATTTCTGCTTCATCACGCAATCCTCCTAAAGAAATACGAACATATTCTCTGCCCAAAGCCTCTGCAACTGATTTACCAATAGATGTTTTTCCCACTCCCGGAGGTCCGGTTAAACAAATTATTGGCGATTTCATATCGTTTCTTAGCTTTAAAACAGCCAAATGCTCTATCATCCTTTTCTTTACTTCTTCCAATCCAAAATGGTCTCTGTCAAGGATTTTTTGAGCATTTTTTAAATCAAAATTATCTTTTGAGTAGATATTCCAAGGCAAATCCAATAACAATTCAAGATAATTTCTCTGAATACCAAAATCAGGAGCCTGTGGATTCATACGACGCATTTTAGCTAATTCTTTTTCAAAAATCTTTTGCGTCTTTTCATCCCACTTTTTATCCTTAGATTTTAGCAACATTTCATCCATTTCCTCTTCCTGAGTAGCACCACCCAATTCTTCCTGAATGGTTTTCATTTGTTGATGAAGAAAATATTCCCTTTGCTGCTGATCTAAATCAAAACGCACTTTAGATTGAATATCATTTTTAAGTTCAAGTTTTTGCAACTCGATATTCATATATTTCAAAGTCTCTAAAGCTCTGTCTTTTAAATTATTAATCGCTAACAAATCTTGTTTTTCTTTAACAGACAAATTCATGTTAGAAGTAACAAAATTGATTAGAAATGACTGACTCTCAATATTTTTAATTGCAAAAGTAGCTTCACTAGGAATGTTCGGACTTACTTTAATAATCTGAATAGCCAATTCTTTAATTGAATCTAAAATGGCTAAAAATTCTGAATCATCACTCTCAGGTCTTTCTTCAGAAAAATCTTTGATTACAGCAGAAATATAAGGTTCTTCAGCAGTAATTGATTCTATTTCGAAACGCTTTTTTCCCTGTAAAATTACTGTTGTAGTGCCATCAGGCATTTTAAGTACACGTAAAATTCTTGCAACGGTACCTATGGAGTTGATATCATCTTTTGACGGATCCTCGATATCTTCATTTTTTTGAGCTACAACCCCAATAATTTTCCCATCGGCATTAGCATCATCAATTAGTTTTATCGATTTATCTCTGCCTGCCGTAATAGGAATTACAACCCCAGGAAACAAAACCATGTTTCTTAATGGAAGAATTGGCAAAGAATCAGGCAACTGCTCTTTATTCATTTCTTCTTCATCTTCTGGTGTCAATAAGGGAATTAATTCAGCCTCAGAATCAAATTCTTGTTGTGACAGATTGTCAATAGTAAGTATTTTATGTTTTGACATAGTGTAAATTAAGTCTTTTTGTCATTAAATATTTTTCTATCTAATAACAAAGTTAGTATTTATGTGCTTTATAATACTGTAAATCAAACAGTAATAAAAAAACAAACTTTATGCAATACATATAAGTCAATCTTTATGCCATAAAAGCAATAAAAGAATTGCCCTCAAAAGAATCATATCTGTCTGAGGGCAATTGATTGAGCAAATATTTTTTAATCTAATATTCTACATCAAAAGCTCCTTCTGTAATAACAAATGGAGTCGCTCCATTAGTCGTAAAATTAAAAGTTCCTTTCACTCTTTCGGCGGTAATTGAAGTTATAGTAACAGTTCCAGAAACAGCTTTGAAATTAATATCACTTAATGTTGTATAGGAAGCCTGAACAACATCAGTTGCAATATTCCCGGTAATTTGATAAGTTCCTGCTGTTAAATTGCTTTTTACATTAACGGATATGGAATTTGAATTTGCATCTTCAGCACCAATAGCTATAAATTCTGTTGTTCCGCTTCCTATTAAAGAAGTTAAAATATCAGTATCAATAAAATTTGCACCTCCTACTTTTGCTGAAAAAGTATCAGCTGTCTCTGCTTCAGTAATATATGGGATATCTTTAAAAACACCATTGGTAAACGTTACAGGTGTTTTTGGATTATCTGCATCTGACCAATAACCTTTAAAATGAAAAGTTCCAGATATTGTTTTGGCTTCGGTATTAATACTTGTAATGGTAACAGAACCTGTATCTTCGGATGGATTATCATCATTTATGCTCCAATAACCATATTCTGAACCAGTAGGCGTATAAGCCAGAATGTTAATATTAGCAGCGTAAGTTCCAACCGCAGCTCCCTCTATCATAATTCCAAAACTTTCTCCTTTTGCATTAATTGCCGAAATTTCAATAAAATTCCCTGAAATTATTGCCTGAGTTTCTTTTGCAGTCCAAGTTTTACCACTAAAATCGGCTTTAAAATTACCTGAATTTGTAGTTCCGCCTGGATCAGGTTCAACCGTTCCGTCTATTGGTTCATAGACACAGGCTGTTAAAAGTGTTAATAAAAATAAAACTAAAAATTGTAGCTTATATTTTAATATTTTCATAATCTGGAGATTTTTTATATCTCCAAATATAATTTTTTATTTTATTTTTCTTACTATTTTTTAGGAACTTTTCTTAACAAAATAACCCCTACAATAAAGAAAACAGCCAAAAATACAATTGCAAATCGAGGGCTGCCTGTTATTTGATCTATAATTCCATAAACCAACATTCCGATAACAATTCCAATTTTCTCAGCCACATCGTAAAAACTAAAAAATGAAGCAGTATCCTCAGTTTCCGGCAATAATTTAGAATATGTAGATCGGGACAAAGACTGAATTCCTCCCATGACTAAGCCAACCAAAGCGGCCATGATATAAAAATGTATTGGTAATTTTATAAAATAAGCAGCAATACATAAAACAAGCCAAATACTATTTATAAATATCAATGTAGGTATGTTTCCAAATTTTTCCGAAGCTTTTGATGTAGTATATGCACCAATAATGGCCACTAACTGAATTAATAAAATACAGATAATCAATCCTATTGTACTTTGTTCTTTTGATTCCCATGCAATTTCCTGCGCTCCAAAATAAGTAGCAATCAACATAACAGTCTGAACAGCCATACTATACACAAAAAAACTCGCTAGATAACTTTTCAAACGCTTGTTGTGATCAAGTAAATACCAAACTTTTTTAAGTTCATTAAATCCGTTAAAAACAACTGCTTTAGTGATTTTTTGCTGAGTATCTTTACTTCCTTTTGGCAAATAATAATAGGTATACTGACTAAATACAATCCACCAGACACCCACCATTACAAAAGAATAACGCATAGCTTTTATGGCTGCTGGTTCAGCTGCTGTTTCTGTTATATTAAACAATTCAGGTTTCATCACCATAGCAAGATTAATAATCAACAGAATTACGCTTCCAAAATATCCTAAAGAGTATCCTTTAGCACTAACAGCATCCTGCTGTTCTTCAAAAGCAATATCTGGCAAATAAGAATTATAAAAAACCAAACTTCCCCAAAAACCTATTAAGCCCAATAAATAAAACAATAAGCTGGAATAAATAGCATCTAAATCAAACCAATACAATCCCATACAAGATAAAGCTCCCATGTAACAAAAAAATTTCATGAAAAACTTCTTATTCCCAACATAATCAGCAATCCCGGACAATAATGGAGACAAAAATGCTACTTTTAAAAAAGCTAAAGCAGTAACAAAACTAATAAGTGCTGAATTTTTTACACTAAAACCAAATATATCAATATAATGACCTGTTTTTGAAAACAAGGCTTCATAAAATATAGGGAAAATAGCTGATGTAATTACTAATGGATAAACTGAATTTGCCCAATCGTAAAATGCCCAGGCATTCAATAATTTTTTTTCTCCTTTTTGTAAATGAATCATGTTTATTTAAATTTTGGACGAATGTATTATTTTTAAAGGAGTTTTTCCTTTAATTTACTAAAATAGTATTTTTTTAAAACCATAAAAAAAGCCAATTCATTTGAATTGGCTTCTGATTAATTTTATATTCTTTATTTAAAAACAACTCCAAACTTAGCTGCAACAGCTTTAGCTTCAGGAATCATTGCTTTTAAATTGGCAATTCTGGTAGCATCAGACGGGTGAGTACTCAAAAACTCAGCTGGAGCCTGTCCTCCTGAATTCGCTGACATTCTTGTCCAAAAATTAATAGCTTCATCAGGATTATATCCCGCAATTGCCATTAATATTAAACCAATTTTATCTGCTTCAGTTTCATGGCTTCTGCTAAAAGGAAGCATCACTCCTACCTGAGAACCAATTCCATAATATTGTTGCCACATTTTTTGTTTTTCAGCACTTTGACTTCCCGTTGCAGCAGCAACACCCGCAGCTCCTAAAGCTTGCAATTGAGAAGCGCTCATACGTTGTGCTCCATGATTAGCTAATGCATGAGAAACTTCGTGCCCCATTACAGTTGCTAATCCAGCATCGTTTTTTGTTATTGGTAAAATTCCTGAATACACTACAATTTTACCGCCCGGCATACACCAGGCATTTACTTCCTTACTATCTACTAACTTGTATTCCCATTGGTAATCTTTCAAATAATCATTTTGTCCAAGAGAAGCCAAATAACGTTCAGCAGCAACTTTAATTTTAACTCCAACTGACTCTACTTTCTTAGCATCAGCAGTTCCTGAAATGACTTTGTTTTCTTTCAAAAAAGTTCCGTATTGTTGAAACGAAGACGGAAATAATTCGCTATTAGAAACAAAATTCAAGGTTTTTTTTCCTGTCAATGGATTCGTTGCACAAGAATAAATCAACCCTAAAGAGGCAATTCCTGTAAGTACTAAATTCTTTTTCATTATAATTTTATTTTACTAACAAAAATACAATTATTATCCAATAATATGCAAAACATTAAAATCCTTAGGCACAATCAGATATTGGTTTTCTTTATAACTCTTTGCATCGAAAACAATTTCTTCATTGTCTATTTCTATCATTTTAATATCAAACGGTAATCCTATAAAATTTATTTTAAATTTAGTGTAATTAGTATCAAACTTCCCTTCTTTATGCAATTGTATATTTACTTCTTTCTCTTTTCCTGTCATTTGAAATGATAAAAAGCTAAATCTTCCTTTTTTATAATCATAGCCATCCTGCCCATCTTCATACACCACCGATTTTTCTTTTCCTTCTTTGTAATAAATATCTAAAGTCAATTCGTCAAACTCTTTTTCACCAACGTATTGTTGTACAGGATACTTAGGAATAATTGCTCCCGCTTTGATAAAAACAGGAATCTCATCAAATTTTGTATCCACCCACATTTCCTTTCCTCCTTTGACCAAACAATTTGTCCAGAAATTATACCATTCTCCACGAGGAATATACATTCTTCGTCCTTGAGCATTAGGTTCTAAAATAGGGCAAACTAATATTTGATTACCAAAAACAAATTCATCATTCCTGTAATGGGTTTGAATATCGTCCTGATCAAAATAAACCAAAGGTTTTAACATTGGGGTACCTTCTTCAATATATTGCCAGAACATAGTATATAAATAAGGTAATAACTGATAGCGCAGATTAACAAACTTTCTGGTTATATCAATAACTTCTTCATCAAAAGCCCAAGGTTCCTGATCTCCATGATCTCCGGATGAATGTGTTCTGCAAAATGGGTGAAAAACTCCAAGCTGAATCCATCTGGCATATAATTCGCCTGTAGGTTGTTCAGCAAAACCACCAATATCCGATCCGGTGAATCCCATTCCTGAAATTGACATTCTTTGCACCTGAATATTAGCAATCCAAAGATGTTCCCATGTTGCAATATTATCTCCTGTCCAGGAAGAAGTATATCGTTGTGCTCCGGAATATGCTGATCTGGTTATAATAAATGGCCTTTTTGGATAAGAAAAACGTTTTACTCCGTGATAAGTGGCTCTTGCCATTTGAGTACCATAAATATTATGGGCTTTTCTATGACTACATGGATTTCCATCATAATCATGGCGAACGTCATTTGGGAATGTTTTATTAGGCACTTCCATAACTGCAGGCTCATTCATATCGTTCCAAACTCCTTTTACACCTACGTCTGAAATTAACTCTTTAAATAATCCAGCCCACCATTCTCTTACTTCGGGATTGGTAAAATCCGGAAAATTACATTCTCCCGGCCAAACTTTCCCTTTCATATACGGTCCGTCAGCTCTTTTACAAAAATAATCTTTTGCCAAAGCTTCTTTATAAACCCAATATTCTTTATCAATTTTAATTCCGGGATCAATGATAACAATCGTTTTAAAACCATCCTGAGCTAATTCGGAAACCATTCGTTTAGGATCCGGAAAATAGTCTTTGTTCCAGGTAAAACACCTAAAACCTTCCATATAATCAATGTCCAGATAAATAGCGTCACAAGGAATTTGCAGCTCTCTGAATTTGGCCGCAACCTCTTTAACATTACTTTCCGGATAATAACTCCACTTACACTGATGATAACCTAATGCCCATAATGGCGGTAATTCGGGTTTACCGGTTAAATCAGTATAGGAAGTTACTACATCCTGCATATTAGGACCGTAGAAGAAATAATAATTCATTTCTCCACCATGAGCCCAAAAACTGGTTACATTTCTTCTTTCATGACAAAAATCGAAATAGGTTCTAAAAGTATTATCAAAGAAAATACCGTAAGCTTGTTTATGATGCAATCCAATATAAAATGGAACGACCTTGTATAATGGATCCTGTTCTTTCTGAAATGCATATTGATCAGTAGCGAAGTTTTCCACTCTCTTCCCTTTAAGGTTCAATTGTGTAGCCTTGTCTCCTAATCCATAAAAACATTCTCCATCTCTGGAAGCTTTACTCATCTTGACAATATTTCCTCCAAATTCGTAACATTCTTCCCAATGAAAACCTAATTCATCTTCTAAAATTATATTCCCTTTCAGGTCAAAAATAGAAGCTCTTAAATCAACCTTTTGAATTTTACAAATAATTTTATTGGTTGTAATTTGGAAGTAAGTTTTCTCTTCAGTAACTTCTAAATGATTGTATCCGTGAGAATGACTCCTGTCAATTGCATAAGAGAAATCGTTACTAAAATACCCTTTAGTAGTAAAACGAAAACGAATTAAACTATCTCTTAAAACAGTAAGCTTTAAAATAACACTATTATCAGTATAAAAATAGATCGAATCTACATCATGAGTATAAGAGACTATTTTTGAAGGGTATAAATCCCCTTTGTATTCTAATTCGGTATTTGTAATCATATTTTAGGATTTTGATTAATAATATACTCATACTCTCAAACTTACAAAAAAAGTTTTTTATAAATAAATAATAGTATTTTTATTCACGAAAACGATATCGCTGAGTATTTATCAAAAAAAAGAAGTATTAATATAAAAATCAATACTTCTTTATTAAAAATTTTAGCTATTTAATGAACCTATTATTAAAGGTTAAAAAAATAATTTATGAAAATTTATAAACAGTAACACTTAATGGCGGAATTAACAATTCAACTGAATAATCTCTTCCATCATATGGTGAGGATTCTATTTTTAAATCAGAGGCATTCAATACGTTACTTCCTTGGTATTTTTCTAAATCACTATTAAAAATCTCCTTAAGTTTTCCTTTTCTTGGAACGCCAATTCTATAATTTTTACGAACAATTTGTGTAAAATTACACACCACTATTAAATCATCTTTAGAATTATTTCCTTTTCTGACATATGAAATAACTGCATTTTGATGATCGGAATAATTAATCCATTCAAAACCTTCCTGACTAAACTGTTTTTGATATAAAGCAGGTTCTGATTTGTATAATTTATTTAAATCCTTAACAAATTGCTGCGCTCCGCTATGAACAGGATATTGTAACAAATGCCAATCTAAACTTTCCTGAAAATTCCATTCGCTCATTTGTCCAAATTCGCCTCCCATAAAAAGCAAATTACCTCCCGGATGTGTAAACATATAACCGTAAAGCAAACGTAAATTGGCAAATTTTTGCCATTCATCACCCGGCATTCTGTCGGCAATGGATTTTTTACCATACACCACTTCGTCATGAGACAAAGGCAACATAAAGTTTTCGGTAAAAGCATAAGTCATCGAAAAAGTCAAATCATTTTGATGGTATTTTCTATATACTGTTGCTTTTTGGAAATATTTTAAGGTGTCATGCATCCAGCCCATCATCCATTTCATCCCAAATCCGAGTCCCCCTACTGATGTAGGTCTAGAAACCATCGGGAATGAAGTGCTTTCTTCGGCAATAGTCTGAACACCTTCATAGTTAGAATAAACTACTTCATTGAATTCTTTCAAAAAACTAATAGTATCCAGATTTTCATTTCCACCAAAAATATTTGGTTCCCATTCGCCATCATTTCTGGAATAATCCAAATAAAGCATCGATGCAACAGCATCAACCCTTAAACCATCTACATGATAATGATGCAACCAGAACAAAGCATTACTAATTAAAAAAGAACGAACTTCATTTCTTCCATAATTAAAAACCAAACTTTTCCAATCAGGATGATAACCTTTTCTGCGATCAGGATGTTCATACAAATTTGAACCATCAAAAAAACCTAAGCCATGAGCATCGTCAGGAAAATGTGAAGGAACCCAATCCAGAATTACACCTATTCCTGCCTGATGTAATTTGTCTACCAAAACCATGAAATCCTGTGGATTTCCAAAACGGGAAGTTGGAGCGAAATAGCCCACCAACTGATATCCCCAGGAAGGATCATAAGGATATTCCATTACCGGCATAAACTCAACATGAGTAAATCCCATTTCCTTTACATAAGCAACTAAATCTTCGGCTAATTCCAAATAGCTTAGAAACCGATTGTCTTCAGCACGTTTCCAGGAACCTAAATGGACTTCGTAAACTGAATAAGGTTTATCTAAATCATTATGTTCTTTTCGTGTTTTCATCCATTTGGAATCTTTCCAATCATGATTAAGATCCCAAACAACAGATGCTGTATGAGGTGGTTTTTCGCAATAAAAAGCAAATGGATCCGCTTTTTCAGTAACTATGTCTCCGTTGTTAGAGAGTATTTTATATTTATAATTTGTCCCTTTTTTGATATCAGGAATAAAACCTTCCCAGATTCCCGAAGAATCCCAACGTACATAAAGTTCATGTTCTCCTTGTGTCCAGAAATTAAAATCCCCCACAACAGAAACAGAATGTGCTGTAGGCGCCCAAACAGCAAAATAAACACCTTGAACACCATTTAATTCTATTAAATGTGCACCTAACTTTTCATACAATCTAAAATGTTTTCCAGCTTTGAATAAGTTAATATCAAAATCAGTAAAAAGGGAATGCGAAATAACTTTACTCATAGTATTATTGTATAATTCTAAATCTCACAAAATAGAATATTAGTATATAAAAACAGTTTGGTATTTATCCAATTTTAAAATTATCAGGCAAAGTCACACCTTTCTTAATTACTACAATTCCTTCTTTTACAGCATACAATGCATTAGTTGTGTTTTCTAAATGACTGCCCCCGTTAATGTGAACATTATTTCCTATTCTGCAGTTTTTATCCACCAAAGCATTATTGATATAACAGCCCTCACCTATACCAACTAATATTTTATTATTCTTCACATCTTCCTCCATGTCCTCAATACTTTGATAAAAATCATTACCCATCACATAAGTATTTTTTATCACAGAATCTTTACCTACTCTAGAACGAATTCCAATTACAGAATGTACAATCTCTTTAGCATTAATAATACATCCTTCCGAAATTAATGACTTATCGACCAATGTATTTTTAAACTTTGAAGGTGGTAACAAGCGAGGTCTTGTGAAAATTTTATTGTCATTATCAAACAAATTAAATTTAGGAACATCTTCTGTCAAACCAATATTGGCTTCAAAGAAAGAATCAATATTTCCAATATCTGTCCAGTATCCTTCATATTGATAACTTAGAATTTTTTGTTTCCCAACAGCATGCGGAATAATTTCTTTACCAAAATCTTTCGTTTCAGGGTTAGCCATTAAATCTACCAATAGCTTTTTATTAAAAATATAGATTCCCATTGAAGCTAAATAATTTTTACCTTCAGCTTTCATTTGGTCACTTACATTTGATTCCCAATCAGGTAATAATTCTTTTGCAGGTTTTTCGATAAAAGACTCAATACAACTATCATTGTTCGTTTTTAGAATTCCAAATTCAGGAGCATCTTTAGCATTAACAGGCAAAGTTGCAATGGTAATATCCGCTTCTTTTCTTATGTGCTCTTCAATCATATCATTAAAGTCCATTTGATACAACTGGTCTCCCGAAAGGATTAAAGCATAGTCAAAATCATGATTTAAAAAATGAGGCATACATTGTCTTACTGCATCAGCCGTTCCCTGAAACCAGGTTGGATTATCCGGTGTTTGTTCGGCTGCTAAAATATCCACAAAAGCCTGACTAAAAGCACTAAAAACATAGGTGTTCTTTATATGGGCATTTAATGAAGCCGAATTAAATTGTGTCAAAACAAACATCCTGTAAATATCTGAATTCATACAATTTGAAATAGGAATATCAACCAATCTGTATTTTCCTCCTACCGGTACAGCCGGCTTAGATCGGGTTTCTGTTAATGGATATAATCTTGATCCTTGCCCTCCTCCTAAGATAATAGCAATGACATTTTTTCTTTTTGCCTTCATATTTTGTTAAGTATTAAGTTGTACATATCTATATATTCCTGACTGGCTTTCTCCCAGGAATGATCAATGCTCATTCCTAATTTTATTATCTTGTTTAAATGTTCTTTGTCTTTGTACAAATTAACAGCTCTTTGAATTGAATAACATATATCTCCTACCGAAGCCTGATTGTGGCAAATTCCATTTCCATCATCACCAAAATCAACCACTGTATCTTGTAATCCTCCTGTACGTCTAACAATAGGTATTGTTCCATAACGCAAAGAATACATTTGATTTAATCCACATGGCTCTACTCTGGAAGGCATTAATAAGAAATCAGCTCCTGCATAAATCAAATGTGCCAATTCCTCATTATAACCAATAAAAGTATTGTAATTCCCTTTGTAATCAACGAGAAGACTATTTAATTGATTTTCAATATTTACATTTCCGGAACCTAAAATCAATATATTTATATTTTTATAATTCTCAGAAAGCGCTAAAGCCGATGCCTGCGGCAATAAATCCCCACCTTTTTCATCCCATAACCTGCCAATAAAACTAAATAATGGTTTTGTAGGATCTAAATTAAAAAGTCCACAAAGGATTTCTTTATTTTCTTGTTTACCTTTTTCAAAATTTTGAATAGAATAATTTTTCTCAAGCATTTTATCCTTTGCTGGATCCCAAACCTGAGTATCAATTCCATTTAAAATTCCTTTAGATTTATATCTAACCAAATTAAACAATGATTCTAAACCATTAGCTGATTGATTAATTTCATCCAAATAACTTGGCGAAACAGTCGTAACTGCAGAAGCACATTTTACCCCAACGGCCAATGAATTGATACAATGACTCCATTCTAAAATTTTAACATGAGTCAAATCAAACTCTGGTAAATAATGTAATTTATCAAAATTAAATTGTCCTTGATACAAGCCATTATGAATAGTAATCATTGAAGGCGTACTCAACAATTTGTGATATTTATGACAATACTGCATCATAAAAGGAATCAAACCTGTATGATGATCATGACAATTGATTACATCAGGCATTGATGCTCTTCCAATAATCCAATCCAAAGTTGCTATTTGAAAAGCTACAAAACGCTCAATATCATCCTCATACCCATAGACATCTTTTCTGTCAAAAAGTTCCGGGATTTCAATCAAGTACAATTCAAAACCAAGTTTATCGGTAGTTTCTTTGAGCACACTAAATGGAAAATTAAAACTTCCTAATTTGACTGTTCCCCAATGAACACATTCAAAGTCATTCTCATTTCTAAATTTGGTCTCATAGCAAGGCATTACAACTCTTAATTCATGCCCTGCTTTACTTTGATATTTCGGCAAAGCTCCAACTACGTCCGCCAAACCACCAACTTTAGCTACCGGATAGCACTCCGCACTAATGTGAAATATTTCCATTTATTGATCTAAGTTTATTTTCGGTTAAAAAAAGCACAATAAAAAAGTTAAATTATCTAAAAATATTATTATTTAACTTTTTCTAAATATAATAAAAAATGAAAACAATTAAAGTAAAAATCAAAAAATATTAGACCTTTCAGTACTTTTTTTTCAGGTATAAAAACAATAAAAACAACTCATAATTCAAAAAGATTCTAAATTGATAATTTCAAAAAAATCACATCTACAAATCATTATTTTCTCACATTTTATAGCTTAAAATTATACAATTACAATTCGAAAAGCAGCAATTACTTTTAAATAATAATGATTTAACAACAAAGCCTCATAAAATAATTACCTAAAAACAATTAATTATTAAATTTAACTATGGATTTATTTAGCAATACTATTGATTGGAATGAAAATTTATTACCAATTTTAGAGGAATACAAAACAAAAAAACATCCTCTGCAATTTCAAAACATCTATCAACTTCTTATTATGGTAATTTTATCTGCTCAAGATTCAGATGAAAATATAAATAAAATATCCCCTCATTTTTTTAGTAAATTCCCCAATTTAGAAAGTTTAACAAAATCCAACGTCGATGAAATAATTCATTTAATCAACACAGTTAAATTCTACGAAAACAAAGCAAATTGGATAATTAATATAGCAACTAAACTCAAAAAAGACAACAATATTCCCCTTACAATGAAAGAATTAACTTCTTTAAAAGGAATAGGACGAAAATCTGCAAATGTCATTATGAGAGAAGCAAATATTGCTCCTGAAGGAATAATAGTAGACTTACATGTACTTCGTACAGCATCAAGAATAGGATTAATAAAGCCTACAAAAGATGGTTTAAAAGCAGAAAAACAACTGATGACCATTTTACCAAAAGAAATCTGGAATGATATTGGAATGGCTCTTTCTTTTTTAGGCAGAGAAATTTGCAGACCAGTCCCTAAATGCTCTCAATGTCTCATTTTTTCGACATGTCAATACCCAAACAAAACAGATTTATAAGAACAATTACTTATTCTGCACAAAAACACAAACGTTTTAGTTTAAAATTTTGGGATTGCACTAAAATTCAGAAAACATCTAAAAACAAAAAAACTCCAATTAGTATTAAACTAATTGGAGTTTCAGTACTCAGAGCGGGACTTGAACCCGCACGAACATTGCTGTTCACTGGATTTTAAGTCCAGCGTGTCTACCAATTTCACCATCCGAGCAATGATGTGGTACCTCCAGGGATCGAACCAGGGACACATGGATTTTCAGTCCATTGCTCTACCATCTGAGCTAAGGTACCATAAATCTTCCTTTTACAAAGATTTAAAAAAAAACCCCGTAATAAA
>NZ_FNEO01000006.1 GCF_900100165.1 Flavobacterium glycines | reverse complement strand
ACGTTAGCGGTAATTTTCTCGCCACACAGACATGACACAGACAACAAAAAATATATTACAGATTATTTTAGTAACGCTTTTATTAAGCGTTCTAATTTTCGCTTTTACAGAAAGGTCGAATCAACTATGGGAAAAAACGGCTTTAATATTAATGGGTTTAGCATTTATAATACTGGAAATAAGAAGAATTAAAAGAATCAAGTATTTTAATCTCATTGAGAATGATTTAATAATCAATCAGACTTTTTCAGATCAAAAAAGATACGATTTAAAAGCAATTTCAAGTTGGACTGAAAACCATTATAATCTATTAGGAATTAAAACCGGAAACGAAATAATCATAAATATTGAAGGAGAAAAAATCAGATTGTTTGAACGAAATTCAAAGGATTATGAAAAGCTGTCTGATTACTTGAATGATAAGTTATCAGCGAAGTACGAAAACTACCGCTAACAGCGGTTTCGCGCAATTGCTGGTTTTTGTTTTTATGCGTTCACGAAAAACGTATATCTTTAACAGAAAATAATTCGTTCGCTGGCATCGCAACTGTCGCAAAGCCAAGGAACGTTAGTGGCAAGCTCGCCAAAAAAAACGCAGAAAAAAGAAAATTTATATGGAAAACACGATTAAAGAAATTAGCAGAAATGCTGTTATTCCTTTGCAAAACTTATCTAAAAACGGAGTAAAAAGAACAAAAGAATTTAATATTAATTGTTGCGATTTAGAAGATTATAATCATATTGACATTACTAATTCAGATAAATATGAAAAAATGTTTACTGAACTAAAAGAATTAGTTGGACCTTGTTTGTATTACTTTGAAATAACTTCAGAGAACTTAACATCCGAAATAATTGACAAAATAAAACAATATTCAATTAGCGAAAATTCGAAATCAATTCCTGCTATCAAAAGTAAAATAATAGAAAGCAAAATACTTTACGTAGGAAAAGTTAAGCGCCATTTTTGGGGAAGACTTATTCAGCATTTAGGATATTATAAAGTAAATAGAACTCAAGGATTACAACTGTTTTATTGGACAAAAGAACTTAATTTGAATTTAAAATTAACTGTTTTTGAGTTTGAACCTGAAATGATTAATCTAATGGAAGTTTTAGAAAATGATTTAGCCAAACATTTAAAGCCAATTTTAGGTAAGCATAAATAATTCAACCCTTAAGAGCCAGCCACTAACACACGCTACAACGGATTTGGGCAATTGGCTTAATGGAAAGTTGGTTTTGTATTTGTGATGATTTGGCAAATCCGAAAATAGGGCTTAATTTAGTCCCAAACCCGCTGTAGCGCGAGAACGTTGTAGGTAATTGCAAAAAGAAGCCGAAGCGTATAAAAGACAATGTAAAAATGACAGAAGAAAACCCAAATAAATATGCGATATTATTTGCTGAAAAGTTCCTCCGCGGAAAATCATATGACTTTATAGTATCAACAGCAGAATATCTTAAAAAGATTGCAGAAACTACCTGCAAGCTTCCAACCTTAACAGAAGAGAGTTAACACTTTCGTAAGTTTTAAATACTGCAAAAGGATGAGTATCGTCTTTTTCATGTAGAGATATTTCGGTTATAGCGGGTTGTTTAAAACCAGGTTCATAAGAAGAAACATTGTAGATTTTATCTACGTTTAGGTTTTGTTCGTTATTATTACAGTCGATAATTTTGATTGTTTTCATATAGTTAAGTTCTTTGAAATTGTGTGTTTGTTTAAAAATTAAAACTTTTGTTTATGTTGTATAAACTTTTGTTATAAAAGGTGTCGTTTATATAGATAAATAGTATCGTTTTTATTAGATTGTTAGTTTAGACTGTGATTATCTTTGCAGAGTCGTTTAAAGAGACGCTCCTAATATTATAATTGGAGATACTCTTAGAGACTAAAAAGAAAACCCAACCGAAGTTGGGCTTCTTAAAGGTTATTATCCTTTTAATGAGATTATCCATCTTACTGTTTCAAACAAGGCTGTGGAGGCGAAATTGATAAAGTAAGGGTTCTCATAGAATTTAGGTTTGGAGTCTCTTTCCATTTCTGTTTTCTAATTAGAAGATTAATAATGTTTGCCCAGTAACCGAGGCGAGCCGTTTGATTTAAAGTTTTCATCATTTTAAATTTAAGTTGAACAATATTTTTAAGAACTACATTTTAAGCCCACTTTCCGACGAAAGAATTGGGCATTTTCTATTTTAATTTGCAAACCTACTAAATTCTACCCATTCTTACAAGAATTTGACGAAAAAGTTTACAGAAAACAAACACACAATTTCAAAAAAAGCAACTACCTACAACAGCAGTTACAAGTAATTGCTAGAATAAGGTTACGCAGAAAGAATATTGGAATTAAATTTCCGTAAATAAAAAATAGAATTAATAACCCCGCAACTACTTGTAGCTGCAAGACGTTAGGTGATATTTTGAACAACAATACATTAAAATCATAATTCAAACTGAATCTATATGGAATTGAGAATTGGAATTGAAAAATACGAAACAAATAAATATTCCATAAAAAGTATTGAATACATTCAAGGAATACTGCATTCTTTCGCTGAACTAAATGAACCTAATTCTAATCTTGTATTTGAATATGAAATTGTTGAATTCGGTAAATCTGAAAATATATCTGAAACATTAAAAAAAAGATTTTACATTTTTGAAAACCAACAAATAAATTTACTCGATATTTCAAAGGAGACTTTTTTAGATATTTTGAAAGTTTGGTTTTTTAATAATGGTGAACTTAGAAATCTTAATATTAGCCCTGATAAGCAAGAAAACCAAATAAATGATTTTTTTCAACTGTTAGAAGACATCTTAAAGGTCAATAAAATTTTAAAAATAGAGAACTTGAAAAGTGAAAACGAAAAAGTTCATTTAGAGCTTGGTATTGATTATGAGTACATAATATTAAAATGTGAAGAAACAAATTATATTCTCTATTTCACATTTTGGGATTAAGAAAAACATCACCTAACAGCCACTACAACGGATTTGGGCATTGGGCTTAATGGAAAGATGGTTTTGTATTTGGAATATTTGGCAAATCCGAAGAATGGGCTTAATTTAGTCCCAAACCCGCTGTAGTGCCAGAACGTTGTGTGCTATTTTATTGAGTGCTAACAACAATATCTAATTTTACATATGACAAATCCAAAGCAAAACATATTAGATTCGATTGAAACTTTCAAAAAAATATACGGAGAAGAATATATTTTTTCACCAATCGCTAACGAAAAAGAGATTGAGTTATTTGAAAATAAATTTAATGTTAGATTACCTGAAGATTATAGATGGTTTTTGTTAAATATTGCTAATGGAATAATTTGTAAAGACGAATATCAATTAGATTTTATTGAGAAAATAGATTTTCAAAATTTCTTTTACGAAGAAGATGAATTTAATCCAAGTGTTCCTTTTAGATTAACAACAAAAGTACTATTTTCTAAACCAGAATTTGAAGATAAATATCCCTATGAAATAATGTATGATGAAGATGATACAATTTTTATGAATGGATATCTAAATGGTGAAATTACTATTGCTAGTTATGGTTGTGGTACATTTGCATTTTTAATAATTAATGGAGCAGAATTCGGAAATGTATGGATAGATGATTATTCTTCAAATCAAGAAGTTTATCCCGAATATGACTTGAAAACGAATAGAAAACGCTTGAACTTTAATGATTGGTTATTAAAAAGAATTGATAGACGTATTGAAATTTATCATCAGTCCATTGAAGTGGAAAGAACAATCAAAAAAGAACAGGAATTTGAGAAAATTGAAAAATATAGAATTGACGAAGAAAAAAAACAAGCAGAAAAAGACGAAAGAATCAGAATGCACTCATTAAAAGATAAAAGAGATTTTCTAACAATTCTATTAGATAAATTATTTGGTTAAAAAAAACAGCACACAACAGCCACTACAACGGATTTGGGCATTGGGCTTAATGGAAAGATGGTTTTGTATCCCACTGGCTCTCGTTTGCAACGAGAGCCCACTTACATCAATAGATAAATCGTAGCGTTTGAGGTTAAAAATAGTTCCATCACTAACTAGCCACCTTGCAAACGCTACTTTTATTTTTACAATTTAACTCAGGCAACAAAAACAGGTAAGAAAATTAAAGAAGCAACAAACCAACCTCAAAAAACAACAAATATTTATCGAATATCAATAAATACTTATTACATTTGATACATTGTTTCACTTTTATTCGACCCTTATGAAACGCATATCCATCCTATTTCTTCAAGCAGTTATTGTACTTATTGGCATTGTTGCTCTAATCATCCTTATTCGGTTTCCGTTGACCGAAGGAAGAGCCCAAAACTTAGATTTATTCAGCATTTACGCCGACCCATTGATACTCTATAGCTATGCTTCTTCAATTGCTTTTTTTGTCGCTTTGTATAAGGCATTTCGATTATTGGGTTATATCGGACAAAACAAATTGTTTACGCCAACCTCGGTAAAAGCTTTAAAAAGTATCAAATTTTGCGCAATCCTGTTATGTATTTTGATTGCAGCAGCAGGAGTCTACATCAATATATTTCATCATAAAGACGACGATCCTGCCGGTTTTATAGCAATGAGTATGATTCTTATTTTTATTGGTATTGCTATTGCAACTGCTTTGGCGGTACTTGAAAAAATTCTGCAAAATGCCATCGACATGAAAAATGAAAATGACCTAACTATTTAAGCTATGCCTATTATTATAAACTTAGACGTGATGATGGCCAAGCGAAAAATTTCCCTGAATGAACTTTCAGAAAAAGTCGATTTGACATTATCCAACCTTTCTATTTTAAAAACAGGAAAAGCAAAAGCAATCCGTTTTAGTACCTTAGAAGCCATTTGCAAAGCATTAGACTGCCAACCCGGCGATATTTTGGAATATGCAAATGATGATGAAACTTAAAAGTCGCTTATTAAATTCAATCTTTTTTTAAAACAACACAATAAGTAAACAACTCCTGCCGGGTTGTTTTTTTATTTCCATTATTTTCTATTATTTTCGAAAATTATTTATTTTTTTCGAAAAACAACTAATTCATTTGTAATTGTAATTTTAAGTCTTAATTTTACAAGAATACTAAAACGATAACACAAAGTAGCTCAATAAAAAAAATGGAAAGAATTTTTGCAGAATATTACATTGAAACCCCTTATGAAGTAGAACAGGCTGCGGCCGTATTAGCAGGGGAACAATCATCAGGAACGTTTGTTTCGGTTCCGGGAGAAACTGCCGAACTAAAACAACGTTTTGCTGCCCGCGTAGAAAACATTGAAAAGCTGGATATTGTTGACGAACCTTCGATTCCGGGAAACAGCATTCCAGGCAAAAAATACCAAAGAGCCAAAGTACAGGTAAGCTGGTCTATTGAAAATTTTGGTTATAATTTACCGGTTCTAATCAGTACTTTACAAGGAAATCTATACGAAATCAGTCAGTTTACAGGTTTAAAACTAATGGATTTTGACGTTCCGGATTCTTTCAAAAATCATTACAGAGGACCTCAATTTGGAATCAAAGGTTCTAAAGCATCTTGCGGAGTTACTGACAGACCGATGATTGGAACCATTATCAAACCAAGTGTGGGTATGGGCGTTGACGAAACAGCTGCCCTAGTAAAAACATTAATCGACGCAGGTATCGATTTTATCAAGGATGATGAATTGATGGGATCCACCGCCAACTCTCTTTTTGACGACCGTGTAAACGTTATCATGAAAGTAATTAATGAGCATGCTCAAAAAACCGGGAAGAAAGTAATGTATGCTTTTAACATCAGTGACGAAATTGATGAAATGCAAAGAAAATACGATCTAATAAAAAAACACGAAGGAACTTGTGCCATGATTAGTATCAACAGCGTGGGATTGAGCGCTACGAAAAAAATATGTGATCAGGGTGATTTGGTTATTCACGGTCATAGAAATGGCTGGGGAATGTTGAACCGTCATCCGCTGTTGGGAATTGAATTTCCGGCTTATCAAAAAATTTGGCGTTTGGCAGGTGTTGACCAAATGCACGTTAACGGAATCCAGAATAAGTTTTGGGAATCGGACGATTCGGTTGTAAAATCGATTCAATCCTGTTTAAAACCATTTGTATGCGGAAACAATCCTTTACCGGTAGTTTCTTCAGGACAATGGGGAGGACAAGCACCTGAAACCTACAGAAGAACCCAAACCACCGATTTATTATACATGGCCGGTGGCGGAATCCTGGCACACCCAATGGGAGCAACAGCAGGCGTAAACGCACTGCAACAAGCATGGAAAGCGGCAGTTGACGGATTATCAGTAGAAGAAGCAGCATTAGAATATCCTGAATTTGCAGCATCAGTTAAGAAATTTTCAAAATAATGAAACGAGAACACGAAATATTATTAGCCTATTACGGTGATGATTTCACAGGCTCCACGGATGCTTTGGAATTCCTGACCTTAGCCGGTATTAAAACCGTTCTATTTCTCCGGTCTCCACTTCATAAAGACTTAGCGCTTTTTCCCGGCGTACAGGCTATTGGTTTGGCCGGAAAAAGCCGTTCGATGTCACCGATAGAAATGGAAGGCGAATTGTATCCTGCTTTTGAAACCTTAAGAGATTTTAACCCGGAACAGGTGCATTACAAGGTTTGCTCTACTTTTGATTCGGCGCTACATGTGGGCAACATTGGTAAAGCCATCGAAATAGGCAGCGAAGTTTTTAATCAAAAAACCACCTTCGTCTCCCCTGCTGCGCCACACTTGGGACGTTATTGCGCTTTTGGAAATTTATTTGCCCGAATGGGAACCATCGGAAATGGTGAAATCCATCGCATTGACCGCCATCCTTCAATGAGCAAACATCCTGTTACTCCTGCCCATGAAGCCGACTTGAGATTGCATTTGGCACAACAAACTTCAAAATCAATTGATTTAATCAATATTACCACAATTGAAGCTGGTAGTGAAGCTGTTTTGGATGAAATTCAAACTAAAAAAAAGAAAGAAATTCTGTTTTTTGACGGAATAAATAAGGATCATTTAAAAACCATTGGAGCCGTTTTTCAGCAAAAAGGAAAAGAAAAAACACTTTTTACGGTAGGTTCTTCGGGTATCGAAATGGCATTAGGATTGGCCTGGAAAGAAAAAAACACAATCAATAGTAAATTCGAATTTGAACCTCCGGGCGAAGCCGCTCCGCTATTGGTTATCTCGGGAAGCTGTTCGCCAGTGACCGCTAACCAAATAGAATATGCGTTGGAAAATGGTTTTAAAGGCATCGCTTTAGAAAGCAAAGTCATGCATCACGATCATCAGGAACAAAGTATTGCCAATGTTGCCAGAGAAATCATTGGCAATATTAAAGAGGGAGAAAATACCGTTTTGCATACCAGTATAGGAACAAATGACAAAAGAATTGCTGAAACTGAAGATTATTTAAAACACAGCGGTCTTAACCATAAAGAAATTCAAAAACAAAGCAGTAAAATTTACGGCCGTGTTTTAGGACAGATTATAAAAGACGTACTAAAATCAACAAAAGTGCAACGAATACTATTTGCCGGTGGTGACACTTCGAGTTATGCCGCATCCGAATTAGGAATTTTTGCCTTAGAAATGTTGGCACCACTAGCCCCCGGGGCACCGCTTTGCAAAGCCATTTCGGAAGACGAATTGGTAAACGGACTGGAATTAAATTTCAAAGGAGGTCAGGTAGGCACTCCGGATTATTTTATAAAAGTATTAAAAGGAGAAAAATTAATATAAAAAGTAATAACAGCTATACACTGTAAAAAAACAACAAATTAACACATGACAGCAAAAACATTAGGATTCGTCCACACCTCAGCTACATTAGTACCTCTATTCCAACAATTAACTTCTGAATATCTAAATGGAGTAGAAACTTTTAACATTGTAGATGATAGTTTGATTAAAGATGTTATTAAAAAAGGAAAATTAATGCCTAATACGGCTGCAAGAGTGGTAAACCACGTGAAAGCAGCCGAAGAAGCCGGTGCCGATGTAATTTTGGTAACCTGCTCTTCTATTGGCGTAGCTATAGAAACTGCAGCAACTTTATCCAGCGTTCCAGTAATTAGAGTGGACCAAGCGATGGCTGATGAAGCCGTACAAATAAGTGAAAAAATTGGTGTAATTGCCACTTTGCCGACTACCCTTGAACCAACGAGTGATTTGGTACGAAGAAGAGCATTAGCAGCAGGAAAAAATGTAACTATTGTTTCTAAATTATGCGAAGGCGCTTTTGAAGCTCTTATGAGTGGAGATGCTGCCAAACATGACGAAATGGTAGCTAAAGCCCTGAAAGAATTAATGCAGGAAGTAGGTGTTATCGTTTTGGCACAGGCTTCAATGGCTCGTGTTGTTGACGGTTTGACTGATGCCGAAAAAATAGTTCCTATTCTTGCCAGCCCTGCAATTGCGATGAAAAAATTAGCCGAAATTTACTTTTAATAAATCTCCTATGCGTAAATTTTTTCTTTGGGCTAGCCCTGTTTTATTTATCGTTGCAGCTATTGGCTGGTTTTTAGAAATTGACCCTGTTTGGAAAATGAGTTTAATTGCTGCTTTTTCGAGCATGGCTGTTGGTATTGGTCACAGCAAACTTTTAAGTGGTTACCAATATACCTTTTGGATTATCACTGCCGTATGCGCAGGTTTAATTTACCCTCAAACCTTTTTACACATTGGATCGATAGATTTACGCAACAAATGGCTCATTTTAATTATCATTCAATTGGTAATGTTCGGAATGGGAACCCAAATGAGTATTGAAGATTTTACGGGAATTCGCAAATCAGGAAGAGGAGTTATCATTGGCCTATTGGGACATTTTACCATTATGCCTATTACTGGTTTTATTTTGGCAAAAACATTTCATTTCGAACCCGAAATTGCCGCAGGGATTATTCTCATTGGTTCTTGCAGCAGTGGTTTAGCTTCGAATGTGATGACCTATATTGCCAAAGGAAACCTGGTTTTATCAGTTACGGTGACCGCCATTTCTACCTTAGCTGCTCCGGTTATGACTCCTTTTTTAATGAAAATATTTGCCGGAACCATGGTTGAAGTTCAATTTTTCAACATGATGATGGAGATTATCAAAATAGTTTTGGTTCCATTAGCGGCCGCTATGATTCATGATATTCTTAAAAATTACGGTTCAACAGCCCGAAAAAGAATTGATATTTCAACTATAATCTCAGCAATTTGGCTAGCAGTATTGTTCTTTTTTAATAATTCTTTCAACTACGAAGCGGATAGTACAATTGCCCACATAATCGAAATTAGTGCTTTTATAGCCGGTGCATTTTTAGTTGGAAAAGGCTATCATTTGGCTTACAAAGCCTATCCGAAAATAGACAGTATCATGCCTTATTTTTCTATGTTTGGTATCATTTATTTCACCTTAGTGACCACCGCAGCCGGAAGGGATAATTTATTGCAAATAGGATTTTTACTTTTCTTAGTAGCTATTCTTCACAATGGAGCAGGTTATTTCTTTGGATATTATCTAAGCCGTATTTGTGGTTTGGACAAAAACAGCAGCCGTACCATCGCCTTTGAAGTAGGTCTACAAAACGGAGGAATGGCATCAGGATTAGCCGGTGCTATGGGAAAACTGGCTACAGTTGGTTTAGCTTCAGCGGTATTTAGCCCGTGGATGAATGTTTCGGGTTCTTTGTTAGCCAATTATTGGAGAAAAAAAGCAGAGATTGAAGAAGAAAAAACAGAAGCTAGTTTATGTAACACTTAAGAAATTTTCATATCTACCGTATAAAAAATCATCTGATATCATTTTATAGATATCAGATGATTTTTTTTATTACTACGAAATCTGATGAATATATTTTCCATTCAAAAAACACACTTAATCAAACTTCAAAATTCCCCTTACATTATTACAGCCTTTTTCACTAATCCAAAAGTTAATATTTAACATTTAATTAACCTAAAACACAAAACGCAAAAAAAACAACTAAAAAAAACATTAATAATTTAAATTCATGTTATTTTTTAAAAAATTTATATCTTGTAATCGATTACTATTTTTTTTACTATTTTTAGTAAAAACTTTAAGTATAAAGTTAATCGATTACATTTTTCAACAAACAGCTCTTTTTTATTTATTAAATCTTTTTTTAACAATTATTTATTAATCTAATATTCTCAAAAGCATGAATCTACACAACACCAGTTAAAACTAATTTATCTACTAAATAAACTATTATTTTTAACCAACAAACAAAAAATATGAATACAAAAATTAATAATAAATTTTATATAATTCTATTAGGTTTTCTTTTTTACCTCCCTGCACTTGGGCAACAAATTACTGTAAAAGGTATAGTTAAAGACACCAAAACAGGGATACCTCTACCAGGAGTTTCTGTACTTATCAAAAGTACCACAAAAGGTACTTCAACTGATTTTGATGGTAATTATACCATTAAAACTGATGCTAAATCAATTCTACAATTTAGTTTCATCGGCTATAAAACTGTGGAAATCCCTGTAAATGGCAAAACCACAATCAATGCCAGCCTGAATGAAGAAAGCAACCAACTGGAAGAAATTGTAGTAATTGGTTATGGAACTGCAAAAAGAAAAGATCTTACAGGGTCTATTGCTTCAGTTACCAGTGAAGAAGTTACCAGAGCCCCAGTTGCAAATGTTGCTCAAGCTTTACAAGGAAAACTTCCTGGAGTTAATGTAGTTGCTCAGGATGGTAGACCTGGTGCAAACATATCAATCCGTGTACGTGGTGGAGGTTCCATTTCACAAAGCAACGAACCTCTTTATATTGTCGATGGTTTTCAGGTTTCTTCAATCAGTAGCATTCCGGGAAGTCAAATAGAACGTATCGATGTATTGAAAGACGCTTCTGCTACCGCCATTTATGGAGCTCAGGGAGCAAATGGAGTAATTTTAGTAACTACTAAAAGTGGTAAAGAAGGAAAAACAAAAGTAACATATGATGGTTATACCCAATTCAACACACCAACAGGATATCTACCTGTAATGAATGGTTACGATTATATTAAATACAACTGGGCTTATGCACAAGCTATCGGAGATGGCTATGCCAATGCCTGGGAAAAATTATGGTTAATAGGTAATGAATTTAACGGCAGTAACAGTGCAGGAATTGATTACTATAAAACTGTAAAAAGTGAAGACTTTAGTAAACAAGTTTATAAAAGTTCATTCACACACAATCATGACTTTAATATCACAAGTGGAAACGAAAAAACAAAATATGTATTTTCAGTAAATCATATTGATCAGGAGGGTATGAAAATAAATTCATCTTACAAAAGATCGAATGTTACCTTCAAATTAGATCAAAAATTAGGAAATAAAATAACATTCTCATTAAACACAAGATACAGTCAAGAACAAAATATCGGAAACGAAGGAACAAGCTCCGGAGGAGGTTCTCTTTTAACATCTGCTTACTGGTTTCGTCCTATAGCTGCAAGTGATGTATTAGGTGAATCTGATGTTACCATTAATACACAATTAGGAGATTATGAAACACTATTAAATGACATTTATAGTCCTGTAAAAAGAATTAACGATTACACAGACACTAATATCGCTCGAAAATTAGTAGCTAATACTGCATTTAGCTGGGAAATCACTAAAGGTCTTACTGCTAAAACAAACTTAGGATTAACTTCTGATTGGAGCAGAAGAAAAATATGGCAGGGGGCTATTTATCAACGATATGTAGACTCACAAGGCAACAAAACTTTTGCAGGAGATGCATCTATTAACGCTTCAGAAGGATGGAATTATCGTTGGTTCAACACACTAAACTACGATGTACAAGGATTAGGGGAAAAACATTCATTAAGTATTCTTGCAGGAATGGAAGTTGCTGATTCCCATTCTGAAAGCACTTATGTCTTCGGAAGAAGGTACCCTGTTTCCTTTGATGCGCAGCGTGCTTTTGCAAACATGGATTCTTACGATCATTCCGATACAAAATATGGTGGATTCAGCTCCAATATTGGTACACCAAATCGTTCTAATTCTTATTTTGGTCGTGTTAACTATTCTTTTTTAGATAAATATTTATTTACCGCCACTTTTAGAGCAGACGGTTCTTCTAGATTTGCTCCAACTCAACGTTGGGCATATTTCCCTGCTGGTGCAGTTGCATGGCGTATTTCTGATGAAAATTTCATGAAAAATATAAACTGGATTAGTAGTCTTAAATTACGTACTTCCTATGGAGAAGTAGGTAATGATGGGATTAATGCAGGATTATGGAAAATGAACTGGGAATCAGGAGGATTAACTGGATATTCTTTAAATGAAGTTCAACAATTATCTTATGTACCAGCTTCAACTCTTAATAACCCTAACTTAAAATGGGAAACGACAATTACTAGAAACATAGGACTTGATTTTGCTTTATTCAATAATAAATTAAAAGGTACAATTGATGTTTATAAAAATACCGTAAAAGATTTATTATTATTAAGACCAATTGCTGAAATAAGTGGTTTTTCCGCAATGTATGATAATTTAGGAACTACTAGTAATAAAGGAATAGAAATCTCTTTGAACGGAGATCTAATAAAAACAAAAGATTTTAATTTGCACGGAAGTGTCAACATTAACTTTAACAAAGGAAATGTTGATAAATTAGGAGAAGGAATTAATTCCACTTATAGCTCTGCCTGGGGAGGTATCAACAACAAACCGCAATCCGGAGATTATGTTTTTGAAGTTGGCAAACCTGTAGGTTTAGTTCGCGGATGGGTTTATGACGGTTGGTACACTACAAATGATTTTGACTACAATGCAGCTGGAGCCGGAACTTACACTTTAAAATCAGGAATTCCTGATATTGCCAGTGGTTATCTTGCTACTGTTTACGGAACAACCGGACATAAACCAGGTTCTCAAACCGCTTATCCCGGAGTACCAAAATACAAAGATCTTAATAACGACGGAATTATTAACGAAAGTGATACAAAGGTTATTGGAAATATGAATCCTAAACATACTGGTGGTTTTAACCTAAGTGGGAATTATAAAAACTTTGATTTTGGTTTTGATTTTAACTGGAGTTACGGAAATGACATTTATAATGCTAATCATTTAAATGCTTATCAGGGAAATAAAGAATCAGGATTATTTAGAAACAGACTGCAAGAATTAGCAGGAGCTTACAAAATCTACGATGTTATCAACGGACAGATTACACCGGTTGTAGCACCAGCTGATTTAAATGCATTAAATGCCAATACAACTACTTTTATTCCTTTTGCCGAATCAACAATGACTTCTACTTACGCTATTGAAGATGGTTCTTTCTTAAGACTAAATACTTTTACTTTAGGATACTCTCTTCCTGAAAATATTTTAACAAAAATCGGATTCAGTAATTTACGTGTTTACGGAACTATCTATAATGCATTTACAATAACTAGTTATAACGGTTTAGACCCGGAAGTTAATCCTGATTCTTCAAGAAACGGAGACTACCCTACTCCGGGGCTTGATTATGGTTCTTATCCTCGTCCGCGTTCATTTACATTAGGAGTTAACGTTGCATTCTAATTTTAAAGCTAATTAAATTATGAAAAAGTTATTATATTTCATGCTTTGTATTTCGATTTTATCAAATACCGCATGTAACAAAGATTTTTTAGAAGTACAATCTCCTTCACAGGTAGATGAAGACTTTGTTTTTTCCTCTCCAAGTGAAGCTTACAAAGCTATGGTTGGGAACTATGATATTTGGCGACTTGCCGACTCAGGAATGTTTTATGATACTGAAATCGTAGGTTCTGACTCAGAATGTCATCCGGAAGCTTATAGCGCACAAAGCCGACATATTCCAGAAGGACTTTTCGCTACTGATTTAAGTATCAATGAAACAAATCCAAAAAGTTTCTTCGCTAATGCCTATAAAATAATTAGTCGTTCCAATGTTATGATTGAAGCAATCGGCGCTAAACAAGAATACCAAGATGCGGTTGCCGCTAACAAAATTACTGAATGGACACAATTATATGGAGAGGCAGTCGTTTTTCGTGCCAATATGTATCAATACTTAATTAAATATTTTGGTGATGTCCCTTATTTTGATGTTCCGGTAAGAAACTTAGAGCAATTAGAAACAACTGGATTAACTTCCAGAGACGAAATTTATGATAAAGAAATTGAAGCTCTTAAAAAAGTTGAACCACTTATGAATCGTATCGGAGAAGGAGGTTTAACAGCCGAGCGTTTTACCCGATCTTTTGCTCAGGGATTAATTGGAAGAATGGCTCTTGCTGCCGGAGGGTGGCAGACGCGCCGTACTGATTTTGATTATGGAACTGTAACTTTTGAACAAAAAGGAACCGTATTTTGGAACGCTAAATATGTGAGACGCACCGATTACAAAACCTATATTGCTATTGCAAAAGAATACCTTCAAAAATTAGTAGATAATTCAGGTACAGCTCGTTTAATAACCACTGATGAAAGAACTGGAAATTTCAACAATCCTTTCCAAAGACATTTTCAATACATCATGGATTTAACTGTTAGTCCAGAATCAATTTTTGAAACAGGAACAACAAGAGCAGTAGGTGTTTCGGAATTCCCTTATGCTTTTGGCCGTCCATCAGGTGGTGGTGGAGCTAACGCTTTTCCTTGTAAAGCATATGGACAAAGCCGTATTTATGCTGCGTTTTATTATGGTGAATTTGATCCAAAAGACATGCGAAGAGATGTAACAGTAGCAGTTACAGCTAATTCAGGAGCCTGCTCTGAAAAATTAATTGATTTTTCTCCGGGAAGCAGAGAAAAAGGAGGTTTAGCTAATAACAAACTGGATGAAAGCCGTATGAAAGATCCTTATACAGCAGCGCAGCGTTCTTCTGGATGTAACTGGGTACAAATGCGTATGAGTGATGTAATTTTAAATTTATCCTACGCTTATGCCCTTTTGGGAGATGAACCAAATGCTAAATTAAATTTAACGAAAGTACGTAGTCGTGCATTTTCTTCTGTTGATCAAACCGCTAAAGTAACAAACTATGTAAATGCTCTAACAGGTGAAGCCTTAATTGATGGAATATTAGAGGAACGCAAATTAGAATTAGCAGGAGAAGGACATACACGTTGGGACATGATTTTATCAGGAAAAATGCCAGAAAGAATCAAAAAACTTCGTGACAGACAAATCGCCATGGTCAACGGTTTAAAAACTAATGGATATTACACTTTCCCAGAAACAGGATTAACTATTTCTAATTATATTTGGACAAAAGCGGTAAACATGACTTCTTTTGGCTTATCAACTATGTTAACAGGAAATGCAAATGTAGATGAATCTAATCCAAATTATCCAGTTTTAACACCTGGTTGGAGAGGGAACTGTGATAAATGGACAGGAACCACTTACAACTCAGGAAACGGATTCACAGCTTCTTCCGGAAATAGAAACATAGCTATTAAAGGTTTGTACAGATATATCAATCCAAATAGCCAGGAAGCAACAGATCTTCAAAATGCAGGATATGTAAAAACCAAATGGGGAATCAATATTGTAGCTAATGAAAGCCAATATACTACAGATATTTTTAAGGGATATCAAGATAATTATTATACAGCCGGTTATCCTCCTCGTTACATAAGAGCTTTCTCTTACCAAACACTTTCTCAATCTAACGGTAATATTACCCAAGGTTATGGATACGCTTCTGAATAATAAATATTGTTAATTACATTAAATCCTCCGTCTAAAAAAGACGGAGGATTTTTTATTAGCTAACTTCAAATCGACCCTAAAAAATTCAAAATAAATTAATTACATTTATAAAAACCAATCCTTTTAATTCTATTAACCTTAATTTAAAAACCAAAATTTTATGGAAGTTACACGAAGAAAATTTTTAACATCTATAAGCATGCTTGCGGCTTATACAGCATTTCCTCTTAGTTCTTTTGATTTTGATACTACTAAAAAACTTCGAATTGTTCTTGTAGGAACAGGAATCAGAGGTACTAGTTTTTGGGGCAAAAGATTAATTCAGGAATATTCAGATATACTTGAATTTGTAGGCCTCAGCGACATTAATCCCGGAAGATTGGAGTATGCTAAAAAATTTATGGGAGTAAATTGTCCTACATTCGTAAATTTTGATGAAATGTTACAAAAAACAAAACCCGATTTAATTATTGTAACTACTAAAGATTCAACCCATCATCAATTCATCATCAAAGGATTAACTTCCGGTTATGATGTGCTTACCGAAAAACCACTTACCACCGACGAAAATAAATGCCAGGAAATTTTAAATGCCGAAAAAAAATCAGGTAAAAATTTAATTGTTGGCTTTAATTATCGATGGAGCCCTTACAGCACCAAAATAAAAGAATTATTAGCCAATAACACTATTGGAAAAATCACTTCTGTTGATTTTCATTGGTATTTAAACACCTATCATGGCGCTTCTTATTTTAGAAGATGGCATGGTCAAAAAGAAAATGGAGGTTCACTTTGGGTACACAAGGCCACACACCATTTTGATTTACTTAACTGGTGGCTTGATTCCGATCCGACTGAAGTTTTTGCCTTGGGCGATTTAGAACATTATGGAAAAAACAATCCTTTCAGAGGTAAAAATTGTAGAAGCTGCGAACATAAATCCACCTGCAACTACTATTATGACATTACTAAAGACCAGCAATCGATGGACTTGTATGTAGCCAATGAAAAATACGATGGTTACATCCGGGACAACTGTCTTTTCAGAGAAGAAATCGATATTTACGATAAAATGTCAGCTCAAATAAAATATGCTAACAATGCTACTGTAAATTATTCACTTACCACCTACTCCCCTTTTGAAGGCTGGAGATTGGCTTTTAACGGTACCGAAGGACGCATTGAAGCATCTCTAGATATTCCGTATGATAAAAAAACAAAGGTGGATCAGGCTGAAATGCATGCCAAGGAAATGGAACAATCAGCCTTAGAAGATGCAGACCATGAAACAATTATAGTACATAAACTTTGGAAAGATTTTGAAAAAGTAACTGTTCCAACAGAAAAAGGCGGTCACGGTGGTGGCGATCAACGCCTGCATGACAAAATTTTCAAAACACCAAATACTGCCGATCCGTTTGAAAGATCTGCCGGAAGCAGGGACGGTGCCATGTCAGTTTTAATTGGTATCGCCGCCCGAAATAGTATTGAATCAGGAAATCCTATAAAAATAGAAGACTTAACCGATATAACACCAATGCCTAACAGAAATAAATAATTTTCTAAATCGTTCAATTTTAATAAATAACCCATTATTGGTATTTGCTTTTTAGCTTTACTTCCAATGGGTTATTTTTATCAATTATTTTCCACCAAATTCCATGATTAATTAACTTCGGCTCTTATTCCAATTTCTATACAACATGAAAAAAAACTTTATAACACTTTTCTTCATTCTGTCCATTCTGTTTTCCAATGCTCAAATAAGCCAACACAACTATAATGTACGTGATTTTGGTGCCAAAGGAGATGGCGTAACCAATGATCAGGCGGCTATACAAAAAGCAATAGATGCCTGTAAAGAAAATGGAGGGACAGTTGTTTTAGAAAAAGGTATTTTCCTAACCGGACAATTGTTATTAGTAAATAATTTGACCTTAAAAATTAATTCAACAGCAACTCTTTTAGGAATAAAATCAGATGATGAAAAGGATTATCCGCATCATCTTATTGACACCAAATACCCCAATAGAATGCTTCAGGATTGTCAAAGAAGATTAATTTATGGAAACAAAGTACATAACGTTACCATAACCGGAGGAGGAACCATTAACGGGCAGGGCGATTATGAACCCTGGATGCATGTCAAAGAAATTGGTACCGAAAAAGACCGCCCTTCTATTCTGGCGTTTGTAGGCTGCAATGCTATTACAGTTTCCAAAATAAGCCTTATTAAACCCGCTTGCTGGACCCAGGTTTATATCGAATCGGATAATATTACTATTCAAAAAATTAAAGTAAACACAGGACAACTAACACCTAATCGTGATGGAATAGACATTGTTGACTGCCATAATGTACTTATTGAAGATAGTTTTATCCAATCGGAAGATGATGGAATTTGTTTTAAAAGCGGTAGCGAATACGGTTGCAAAGATATTGTTGTCAGACGTTGCCTATTAGACAAACTAAATGTCAAAGCCGGCAATTGCTTTAAATTAGGAACGGATGGTTTAGGAAGCTTTATGAATTTTGATGTTTCCGAATTGATGCTACAAAATGCGTATCAAAATTCTGCTTTCTGCATAGAATCTATGGATGGAGCTGTCATTGACAACTTAAATTTTCGTGATTGCCAAATTTCAAACTGTGGACAGGCTATCTTCATACTTTTAGCCGATAGAAAAAGAACCGTTCCTAACCGACAAACACGTATTGGAACTATTTCAAACATCTATTTTAAAAATATTGTTGGAACTGATTTCACCCAACAATATCCTTCGATTATTACCGGAATAAAAGGACATAATATCCAGAATGTAACTTTTGAAAATCTAAATTTCGAATTAAAAGGAGGAATTCAAACAACCGATCAAACCGTTATGGAATATGACGGTAAATATCCTGAAGGAAGTTATTTTGGAAACACCAATGCTTTTGGTTTCTTCATCAGACATGCAGACACTGTTACTTTCAAAAATTGTAAAATAACAACAAAATTACCGGATAAAAGGCCTTGGCTTATTCAAGAAGACACTAAAAATGTTTATCAACTAAATTAGCTGCATAATTAGATTTTCAAAAAAATATTTAAGTACTTTGAAGCACTTATAAACAAAAAAAACATGGAAGTAACTAAAAGCACCGAAGGATTTGAAGCTATCAATCCCAATGGCTCATTAATGCGCAAAGTGATTCACTTAGACCATTTGATGATGACTATTTTTGAATTTCACAACGGGCCAATGGAAACACCCGATCCGCCCCATCAACACATTCATGAGCAAATTACCTATGTGGCTTCGGGTTCGTTGAAATTATTTGTAGAAGACCGGGAATATCTTTTAAACGAAGGCGATGTTTATAAAATTGAATCTAATCTGAATCATAGTATTCAAACCCTAACAGAATATGTAAAACTGGTGGATAGTTTTACTCCTTTGCGTGAAGAATTTTTATAAAGCCAAAATTTCAAATAAAATAATAATCCTTATGAATACTATTTATCGTTTACTACTTATTGTTTTGTTTCTGTTTTCACAAAATAATAACGCTCAAAAACGCATTGCTCTTTTTAATCAAAAAGATTTAAAAGGCTGGTATGCCTTTGGCGAAGAAGCCGGAAAACACAACAATGCCGCCGATCTTTTTTCGGTAGCAAACAAAATGATTCGCATGTATGGACCAAAGGCGGGCTACTTAATGTCGGAACAGTCTTTTCGATATTTTGAACTAACAGTAGAATACCGATGGAATACCGATGCCAATTTTGTTAAAAAAAATAACAGCAAAAACAGTGGTGTAATGTACCTTGTTCCGTCTGAAACTCCCGATGTTTTATGGCCAAAAGGCATTCAGTTCCAAATAAAAGAAGGAGCTACCGGTGATTTCGTTTTTCTTCAGGAAGTAACTTTAAACATCAACGGTACTAAAATAACACCGGGAAAAAGTGTGGTTAGCAAACGTTTTGCTGATGCTGAAAAACCAATTGGAGAATGGAATAAACTGATTATTACTTCAAAAAATGGTGTAATCACTCAAAAACTAAACGGAAAATTAGTAAATCAGGGTACAGAATCTTCGGTTACTGAAGGCAGAGTTTTATTGCAATACGAAGGTTTCCCGATTGACTTTAGAAAAGTGTGCATTAAAAAAAGTAAATAAAATCCTCTTTTTTAATTAGCCGCAAATTTCACATATTAACACAAGCAGATTTGCGTTAATTTGCGAAATTTGCGGTTTACTTTTTTAATTTCTATGTGGTTTCAAATTAAAGCTTACTTAAAATTCCTTTGGTATTCTAAGAACGAACATGCGGTGCATTCCCCTTTTGTATTCAGTTTGATTACCAAATGTTTTTATGACAAAAAATCAAAACCCGAATACGCTATTTTACAGCAATACCGCAACACACTTTTAGAAAATAAAAATTCGATTGAAGTCACCGACTTTGGTGCAGGTTCCAGAGTTTTTAATTCGAATAAAAGAAGTATTGCCGAAATAGCCAAAATAGCAGGAATTTCATCGAAACGCGCCCTCTTATTGTATCGAATTGTCAATTATTTTCAACCATCAAGCATTTTAGAAATAGGAACTTCATTAGGATTAGCCACTTCTGCCCTGGCTCTTGGAAATAAAAATGCCCAAATAACAACTTTAGAAGGTTGCCCTAATACAATGGCAATTGCAAAAAATCAATTGCAATTATTCAATTTCAATAATGTAGAATGGGTCACAACTGAATTTAATGAGTACTTTCAAAGCTGCAATCTAAAATCTAAAATCTGTAATCTGATATATTTTGACGGCAATCACTCAAAAGAAGCTACTTTAGACTATTTCGAACTTTTATTACCTACAATCACTAATGACACAGTTTGGATTTTTGACGATATTCATTGGTCAGTCGGAATGGAAACAGCCTGGGAAACGATAAAAAAACATCCAAAAGTCAGCGTAACAATTGATACTTTTCAATGGGGATTGGTTTTCTTTAGAAGAGAACAACCCAAAGAACATTTTGTTATTAGAACATAATACATTTGCCCTCTCTAAATCATAAGATTTTCACAATAATACCTACAAATTTATCAAGGATTGTTTAGCTTTGGTTTTAGAAAATAAATTCTAAATCGAAACCTTAAAATTATGAGCAGGCCATTAATTAAAATAACGAATATCAAACGGGATTTTGAACTGGGAAATGAAATTGTTTATGTATTAAAAGGCATTGATTTAGAAATTCACAAAGGCGAATATGTTGCTTTAATGGGGCCATCCGGTTCGGGAAAATCGACTCTGATGAATATTCTGGGTTGTTTGGACACTGCTACTTCAGGAACTTATATCCTAAACGGAAAAGATGTAAGCCAAATGGAAGATAACGAACTGGCCGAAATCCGTAACAAAGAAATTGGTTTTGTTTTCCAAACCTTCAACCTGCTACCACGAACTACTGCCTTAGATAATGTGGCATTGCCTATGATTTATGCCGGATATTCAAAACAGGAACGCAATAAAAGAGCTATTGAAGTACTCCAACAAGTAAACCTTGCCGACAGAATGGATCATCAGCCCAACCAACTTTCGGGAGGTCAACGTCAGCGGGTAGCTGTGGCCAGAGCTTTGGTCAATAAACCTTCCATAATTCTTGCCGATGAACCTACAGGAAATCTGGACAGTAAAACATCAGTAGAAATCATGAAACTTTTTAATGAGATTCATGCCAATGGAAACACCGTTATCCTGGTAACCCACGAAGAAGAAATTGCAGCTTATGCACACAGAGTCATTCGTTTAAGAGATGGATTGATTGAAAGTGACACCAGTAAAGTTTAACCGTTTATTTGTTTATGCGTTTAACCGGATAAACGACTTAACGATTAAACAATTAATCGATTAAACAACTTTAAATGAAAATATATACTAAAACAGGAGATAAAGGAACCACAGCTCTTTTTGGCGGAACCAGAGTCCCAAAAGACCACATCCGCATTGAAAGCTACGGAACGGTGGACGAATTGAATTCTTATATCGGACTCATTCGTGATCAGGAAATCGATTCGCATTATAAAGAAATCCTAATCGAAATACAGGATCGTCTTTTTACTGTTGGTGCTATTTTAGCCACTCCGGCAGAAAAAGAAATTTTAAAAAACGGGAAACTCCGTCTGCAAAATTTAGGAATTATTGAAAGCGACATCGCATTATTGGAAAATGAAATTGATGCCATGGAAACACAACTTCCTCAAATGACGCATTTTGTTTTACCCGGCGGACATCCTACTGTGTCACATTGTCATATTGCCCGTTGCATTTGTCGTCGAGCCGAGCGTATGACAGTACATTTAAGTCATAACGAAACTGTTCCTGAAATAGTTATTAGCTATTTAAACCGACTTTCTGACTATCTTTTTGTATTGGCACGAAAGTTGTCCCTTGATTTGAACGCCGAGGAAGTAAAATGGATTCCGAGGAAATAGTATTCAGTTTGCAGTGGTCAGTTTACAGGAAAAACTGAATACTGAACACCGAAAACTGTTTACTAAAAAACACGTTCTTAATTTTTTTTAAAATAAATGGTTTTTTACTTGTCTTTTTCAGTAAAAAATTTATTTTTGCACAAAACTAAATCGACAAAAGATGTATTGGACATTAGAACTAGCATCCTATCTTAGTGATGCCCCATGGCCTGCTAACAAAGACGAACTTATTGATTACGCTATACGTGCAGGAGCTCCATTAGAAGTAGTAGAGAACCTACAATCTATTGAAGATGAAGGCGAAATATATGAGTCAATGGAAGAAATTTGGCCAGATTATCCAACAGACGAAGATTATCTTTGGAACGAGGATGAATACTAAAAAAACTAAGAAAAAGTCTCAAAAGAGACTTTTTTTTTGTTCAACATAGAGATAGAATTAATTAGAAATACAAAACTATTATGAGTTTTATAAACAGCATTATTAAAGCCTTTGTAGGAGATAAATCCGAAAAAGATGTTAAAGCTTTACAACCTTATATCAATAAAATAAAGACTTTTGAAACTAGTCTTACTGCTTTGTCTAACGACGAACTTAGAGGAAGAACTATCTACTTTAAAGACGCCATTAAACAAGCCCGCGCTGCTGCCGATGCTAAAATTGCCAGTTTGCAGGCTGAAGTAGAAGGCATTGAAGACATTGATAAAAAAGAAGATCTTTACACAGAAATTGACAATCTGGAAAAAGAGGCTTACGCTATCTCTGAAAAAACCTTAATGGATATTCTTCCGGAAGCATTTGCTGTAGTAAAAGAAACTGCCAGACGTTTCAAAGAAAACTCAGAAATTACGGTTACTGCCACTCCAAAAGACCGCGAATTCTCGGCTACAAAAAGCTATGTGAGCATTGACGGAGACAAAGCCATCTGGTTAAACAAATGGAATGCTGCCGGTAAAGACATTACCTGGGATATGATTCACTATGACGTACAGTTAATTGGTGGTATGGTGTTGCATCAGGGTAAAATTGCCGAAATGCAAACAGGAGAAGGAAAAACTTTAGTAGCTACACTTCCTTTGTATTTGAATGCCTTAACCGGAAACGGAGTTCACTTAGTAACCGTGAATGACTATTTGGCAAAACGTGATAGTACCTGGAAAGCCCCTTTATTTGAATTCCACGGTTTGACAGTAGACTGTATTGATAATCACCAACCGAACTCTGAAGGAAGAAAAAAAGCTTACGATGCTGATATTACTTATGGTACCAATAACGAATTTGGTTTTGACTACCTAAGAGACAACATGGCGCATTCGCCATCTGATTTGGTTCAAAGAAAACACAATTATGCTATTGTCGATGAGGTGGATTCGGTATTAATTGATGATGCCCGTACACCTTTGATTATCTCTGGTCCGGTACCACAAGGAGATCGTCATGAATTCATGGAATTAAAACCAAAAATCGAAACACTTGTTGGTTTACAACGTCAGTTAGCTACAGGATTCTTGACCGAAGCGAAACGATTAATCAAAGAAGGAAACACTAAAGAAGGTGGTTTCATGTTGTTAAGAGCTTACAGAAGTTTGCCTAAAAACAAAGCTTTGATTAAGTTTTTAAGTGAAGAAGGAATCAAACAATTACTTCAGAAAACAGAAAACCAATACATGCAGGACAACAACCGCGAAATGCCAAAGGTTGACGAAGCATTGTATTTTGTTATCGAAGAAAAAAACAATCAGGTGGAATTGACTGATAACGGAATCAAATTCCTTTCAGGAGACACTGATGCTGATTTCTTCGTTTTACCGGACATTGGAACTGAAATTGCCAACATCGAAAAACAAAAATTAGAAAAAGATGCTGAAGCGGAAGCAAAAGAAAGATTATTTCAGGATTTCAGCATAAAAAGTGAGCGTATCCATACTTTAACGCAACTTTTAAAAGCCTACACTTTATTCGAAAAAGACGTTGAATACGTAATCATGGATAACAAAATCCTGATTGTAGACGAGCAAACAGGTCGTATCATGGATGGTCGTCGTTATTCTGACGGATTACACCAGGCGATTGAGGCTAAAGAAAACGTAAAAATCGAAGCAGCTACCCAAACATTTGCAACAGTAACTTTGCAAAACTACTTCAGAATGTACAACAAACTGGGCGGAATGACTGGTACTGCTGTTACTGAGGCTGGCGAACTTTGGGAAATCTATAAATTAGACGTTGTGGAAATCCCAACAAACCGTCCGATTGCCAGAAAAGACAAAGAAGATTTTATCTATAAAACTACTCGTGAAAAATTCAACGCCGTTATCGAAGACGTAACCGAATTATCTAAAGCAGGTCGTCCGGTTCTTATTGGTACAACTTCTGTTGAGATTTCTGAATTATTAAGCCGTATGTTGAAAATGCGTGGTGTAACGCACAACGTATTGAATG
The DNA here is from genome assembly GCF_900100165.1 of Flavobacterium glycines. GTDB lineage: Bacteria > Bacteroidota > Bacteroidia > Flavobacteriales > Flavobacteriaceae > Flavobacterium > Flavobacterium glycines. The sequence goes on along the minus strand of NZ_FNEO01000006.1, from coordinate 158,362 downwards.
CTAAAATGCACAAACAAGAGGCTCAGATTGTAGAAGAAGCAGGAAAAGCAGGTGTGGTAACTATTGCTACCAACATGGCTGGTCGTGGTACCGATATCAAGTTGACTCCTGAAGTGAAAGCTGCCGGAGGTTTAGCAATCGTAGGTACGGAACGTCACGATTCTCGTCGTGTTGATCGTCAGTTACGTGGTCGTGCCGGTCGTCAAGGAGATCCCGGAAGTTCTCAATTCTATGTTTCTCTTGAAGATAACTTAATGCGTTTATTTGGTTCTGAAAGAGTTGCGAAAGTAATGGACAGAATGGGACTTGAAGAAGGTGAAGTGATCCAACATTCGATGATGACGAAATCTATCGAACGTGCTCAGAAAAAAGTAGAAGAAAACAACTTTGGTGTTCGTAAACGTTTATTGGAATACGATGACGTAATGAACGCACAACGTGAGGTAGTTTACAAACGTCGTCGTCACGCTTTGTTTGGCGAGCGTTTGAAACTGGACATCGCCAATATGTTGTATGACAGTTGCGAATTATTTATTCAAAACACTAAAGCGACTAATGATTTCAAAACATTCGAATTTGATTTAATCCGTTATTTCTCTATCACTTCTCCTGTGACTGAAGCGGAATTCACGAAATTAAACGAATTAGAATTAACCGGAAAAGTATATAAAGAAGCGTTGAAATTCTATAACGAAAAATGTGAGCGTAGCGCCAGAGAAGCTTTCCCTATCGTGAAAAACATTTTCGAAGATCCAAACAATCAGTTTGAGCGTATTGTAGTTCCTTTTACTGATGGTGTAAAAACCTTAAGCGTTGTAACCGATTTAAAGAAAGCCTACGAAACAGAAGGAAGACAATTAGTTGCTGATTTTGAGAAAAACATCACTTTAGCGATTGTTGACGAAGCATGGAAAAAACACTTACGCAAAATGGACGAATTGAAACAATCAGTTCAATTAGCCGTTCACGAGCAAAAGGACCCATTGCTTATCTATAAATTTGAAGCTTTCAACTTATTCAACAGCATGTTGAACGGAATCAACAAAGAAGTAATCTCCTTCTTGTTCAAAGGTGATTTACCGCAACAATCGGCTCCGGAAATTGAAGAAGCAAGAGAAGTGGTTCGTCCAAAAGAAAAATTACAATTGACTAAAGACGAAATTCCTAACAGCAAAAATAGCAATCACGAAGCTGGTGAGACTCAGCAACGTCAGGTAACGGAAACCATTGTAAGAGAGATGCCAAAAATCAACCGCAACGATACGGTTACTTTATTGCAAATAGCTACCGGAAAAACCGAGTCTATGAAATACAAAAAAGCAGAAGCCTTATTAGCTACCGGCGAATGGGTTATTGTTAATGAATAGTTTGCAGTCCCGATAACTATCGGGAGCAGTAGCAGTTTGCAGACAAAATAAATATGAGAATCCCCGATTATGAAAATAGTCGGGGATTTTTTTTTTGGAGCAGTACTATTGTCCTTTCAATACACTCCACTCCCACTTTCGCCTTTATCTCTTCGCTTCACTACGAGGATATCGGCTCTATCGGGGCTAGGGTACAAACTCCCTTTTTTAAAATAAAATTTTTAAGACTATTTAAATATATTTGTTTGTTATCAAAAAGTATTTTTTTCAAATTGACAAACACATATAACATTATAAATACTTAATTTAAAAATGAAAATAAAGGATTTAATTTCAATAGCAATTGTTTGTATTATACACACAAAATCTACAGCCCAAGAAGACCTTACAATTGATGCCGCCAAGAATCTTTGCTTTTGTCTAGACGAAGTAACAATGAAAAAAAATAAACTTGAAAAAATAATTGCAACAGCAAAAGATAAAAAGGTTGCAGAAATTGAACATCATTCAGAACAAATAGAAATATTGGAAAACATATTTGACTGCATGAATAAAATAACAAAAGATGAATTGTGGAAGAAAGAAAATAATAGATTAATTATATATGAATACATAAAGAATAATTGCAATAATTATAAGGGACTAATAATATTCAATAAAATATCAGCTAAGAGCAAAGCAACAGTAGAAAAAAATGAGATTGAAAATAAAAGAACAGCTATAGATTATCGCAATTTAGCCTTCGAAGCTTTTGATAAAGGTGATATGTTTAATATCAGAAAACATTGCCGTAAAGCAATCGAATTAGACCCAACCAATACTGAAAAGGATATTATTTCAGAACATTTTTTTAGAATAGCTAAAAATTGGTTACAAACTGCAGATGATTATGAAAAAAAAGGCAATTTAGCTATAGCTCGAAGTTATAGGTCTGATGCTCATTTACCTCTGACTATTGCTTTAGATTTTGGAAACAAAAACCTAAATGAGATTGGCAAAGTTATTTACAATAATCTAATGAAATTGGGAGATAAAGTTGGTGCAAATTTATATCAAAAATACAACTAACCTAATACCGTTTTTTTGCAACCCAACCGCGCGGATATAAACCTTAAGCCTCCTCCCTCTGGTGCTCGTCTGTGACGAGTACCTACTTAAATTAATAAAAAAATGTAGCGTTTGTAACACTTATTAAAACTTCCTAGCCGAGAACACACCCAACTCGTGCGACCATCTTGCTAGTACCCGTAACCAATAAACTAAACCAAAACTATATCAAGTTAGAGCGTGCTGCTCGCAGCGGCGATAGTAAAATGAATTATTATCAATAAATAATCCGCATTCAGATTTGATAGCCTTTAAAAAGTTATCAAATCTGAATCAAAATAAATTTCCCCGATCATGAAAATAATCGGGGATTTCTTTTAATATCCAAAAACTTCAGGTTACAATATTTAATTAAAAAAATAACATTAAAAACATTTTATTGTAAGTACAATCTGCTATATTTATAAAATAAATCATCCACTTTCGCAAATTACAACAATATAAGTAAATGATATAAAACAACTTAAAACAAACCTGTTTTAAAAAATTTTAACGACATGAAAAACTTTTTTTATTTTATAACACTATCCATAATACTTACTAGTTGTGAAAAAGTAGATGATGACACAAAAAAAGGCTGTACTAATGACTGTACCACTCTAAAAGGAAAATTTGTCACATTAAATAATGTCCCTGTTTCTAATATCAAAGTTTCATTAAAATACAAAATATGGGGAGGCGAATTAGGCGGTAGTTATACAAGAAAAATAGTAAGTACACAATCGGACGAAAATGGAAATTACAATAAAAACTTTTATATCAAAGACACTGAACTTGGAAATACATCCCCTGGTTATTTTGAAATAAAAATTGATGATTCAAAAATTGATTCCAATAAATATATAAAATCATATAATCCACCAGGAACTAGCAGTATATCCCTTGAATATCCCATTTATTCTATTACAAAAAGGGATACCATAATTGAAAAAAACTTTTATATACCCAAAAAAGCTTATATTAAAATTCATTTAAATAATTTTCTTCCACAGTTAGCTGCTGACCATTTTGAAGTAAGAACATTTTACCCTTTTGGAGAAAAAATAGGCAACAATACATTTTTAGATTCTGAATATTCTACTGGATTCAGTGGTTATGACAACTGGGTTGCTAAAAATTTAAATAATGTCTTTAACATATTTGTAGCTGAAGGTGAAAAAAATATTATACAAATAATTAAAGTAAAAAATGGAATTAATTTGAGTCAGGATTATGAAATTACAGTTCCTCCTAACAACACAATCGAATTAACCTATGATTTCTAAAAAAAGCTCATTCCGACCACTCGGATATCTACAAACGATAAAGCAGAATTTCATTCTGGACATACAATAATGAGTTAAATCCTTTATCGAGTTACTAAATGAGATGCTTCCTTCGTCAGCATGACAAGATTGCGGATAATATCCCTCTGGTGCTCGTCTGTAACGAGTACCTACTTAAATTAATAAAAAAATTGTAGCGTTTGTAACGCGGATTTTTAAAACTTCCAAACGAAGAACACCCTACTATTTCAAAAAAACCGTATGATGAAAAAAATTATCACCATAAATTTATTAATATTAATTACTCTTTACAGTTGCTCAAATTCAAAAGCAATTCATAGTGATAATTCTGTTTTCCAAGTTAAAAGACCAAGTTTAAAAGAAGTCAATAAAATTGAAAACAAAATCAACAGCAAAGAGATTTTCAAATCATACTCAATAAGTTTATCAGATCAATACTTCCCAGGAATTAAAAATTTTGACTTTGCGCAACCTAAATTATTTGAAAGAAAAAAGTTTTCTCCAAATCCAGTTGTATCATATTTCTACACAAAAAATGATAGTATTGTAAGACTAATTGAATATTCTTGGGATAACTTAAAAAACGATGATTTAATTAAATCCGTGTATGAAAAAAACACAACACTTTTTAATGATTTTTTTAAGAAAGAAGGAAAACTAACAACTGAAAATGAACCAACATATTGGCAGAAAGAATTAGCTTGGGAAAACAACGAAATATCTGTTTTCCAATTTATACTTGGCAATCATAAGAAAGGTGCATACAGAACTAGATTAATAATAAGATGGAAATAAAAACTCCCTCTGGTGCTCGTCTGTGACGAGTACCAGCTTAAATTAATAGAAAAATTGTAGCGTTTGTAATGCGGTTTTTTAGCACTATCATCTTTATTAAGTTAATGTGATGAGATACTTCCTTCGTCAGCATGACAAGCTTACGGTTACTATTTTCAAAACCCAACAGCTCAAAATTGTTTATGTACCTAGTTTTTTCTGTTAAAAAAACGCCCTAAAAAAATATTTATCAGTACTTTTGCAATTGTAAACAAAAAAGCACTTTTTTGAAGTCTTTATTCAGCATAATACTTTCAATTCTTTTATTACTACCCTCTTTCGGTAGCTTTTTTGTATATACCTCATTCAAATTACATCAGGACGAAATTGCAAAAACCATTTGTGTGCAACGTAAATTGGTTGACAATACCTGTAACGGTCGATGCGAATTGCAAAAAAGCTTAAAAAAATACGAGGACAACGAAAAAAGAATGCAAAACAATCTGGACAACAAAGTTGATTTGGTTTTTATCCAGAATACGGTTGTAGCTGATGATTTCAAAATTATTGAATTCAATTACAGTTCAAAACCTAACTTCCATACACAGGAGAAGAAACCTGTTTCGGTAACCCTTTCTTCCTTTAGACCTCCATCCTGTTTAATATAAATTTCAGTACAACCATTCCAGTTACCTGGAAGTGTATTTTCTTGGATTTCATCTAAGAAAAGCCCGTTATTCTTAAATTTATATTACTTAAAATGAAAAATATTTTCCTGGCTTTCCTTGCTATGAGCCAATTTGTTGTTGCGCAAAACAAAAACAAAATCGACACTACTAAAATCCAAAAATTAGACGATGTTTTTGTCACTGCCAATCGTACCGCTACAAAACGTGCAGCAACTCCTGTTGCTATCAGTAAACTAACGGCTAAAACCATCAACGAAACCAAAGCCGTTGCTGCCTATGAAATCATCAACAAAACGCCTGGTGCTTTGATGGTAAACTTAGGTAATGAACAAAATATGATGGCTATTCGTCAGCCGATGACCACCAATGCCTATTATCTATATCTTGAAGACGGTTTACCTATTCGTCCATTGGGAATTTTTAATCACAATGCTTTATTGGAAATCAATCAGTTTAATTTAGAAAGCATTGAAGTCATCAAAGGTCCTGTTTCTTCTTTGTACGGACCGGAAGCTGTAGGCGGAACCATTAATTTAATTTCGCAAAAGCCTTCTTTTTATCCTCAGTTTAAATTTGGTATCCAGGCTGATCAATGGGGTTACAAAAGAATTCAGGCTTCAGGTGCAGCTACCATCGGTAAAATCGGATTTCACATTTCAGGAATCTCAAGTCTTCAGCAAAACTCCTGGATGACCTATTCGGATTACAACAAAGACAATTTGAATATCAGAGTAGATTATACTATCAACAACAAAACCCGTTTGATAAGTAACACCATGATTGGAAAATACTATTCGGATATGAGTGGCGGGGTAAACGAAACTGATTTTAATAACAGAAGTTATAAAAGTACTTCTGATTTTACTTACAGAAAGTCGGATGCTTTGCGAACACGATTGACATTGGAACACGATTGGAATACAAATGCCAACAGCTATTTGACGATTTACCACCGTGATAACAAACTGGGACAGAATCCGTCTTATGGAATTCGTTGGAGTGCCACAAAAAACCCTACAACTGCAACCGGAGAAGTAAATTCTAACAATTTTAAAAGCTACGGACTTATTGGACAACACACTCAAAAACTTGATTTTTGGAACACGACAATAGTGGGCGGAGCTTTATACGATTATTCTCCTGTGACTTATTGGGCTTATTTAATCAATTTAAAAGCCTCTTTAAATCCGGGTAATCCAGGAACACAAACCGTAAATAAATACGAAATTGTAGCTGAACATCCGGAAATTAAACTGGCTAATTACACCGCAGACATCTACAATACGGCTGTTTTTAAACAAATCAGCTTTAGCCCTGTTGACCAACTAACTTTTAATGTAGGAGCTCGTTATGATGCAATGAAAATCAACTACGAAAATGCCTTGGATAACTCTGCAGGAAATAAAAATTACAACAAATTCACTTTCAAAGCAGGGGTTAATTTCAACCCAATCAAAAATGTTGGATTCTACGGAAACTATTCGCAAGGATTTTCACCTCCTGGTATTACGTCTATTTTCAGAGCCAAAACTGGAACCGGAGGAACTACCGGAATAGCAGCTGAGTTTTATTATAATTTAAAACCGGCTACTTTTGAAAATTACGAATTTGGCGGATGGATTAACTTGCTGAATAATAAATTGGTACTTGATTATGCCATTTACTATATGGATGGAAAAAACGAATTGCTAAACGTTCGTCTTGAAGACAGTTCCACCGATTATCGTTCGGCAGGTGAAACAAATCACAAAGGAATTGAATTAGGTCTCAACTACAAACCCGGCACACAATGGAACATTCGCTTAGGAGGAACAATTGCCAAACATCGTTACATTGATTTCCAACTTTCGGATAATTCAGCAGATGCTTTACAAAACTTAGCCGGTTACGAAATGCCTCAGGCACCAAGATGGTCCGGAAACTCAGAAGTGAGTTATTACCCAAACTGGTTACCTAATTTCAGAACTTCTATCGAATGGCAATCAGTAGGTAGTTATTACCAAAACCAAATAAATTCGGTTAAATACGATGGTTACAATATCTTTAATGCCCGTGTAGGATACAAATACCATAACATCGAAGTTTATGGAAATGTGATGAACCTTACCGATAAATTATACGCCTATAATTTAACCCGGGGAAATGCTGCAAACTCACAAACAAGTTATGTAGCAGCTGCTCCAAGAACCTTTTTATTAGGAATTCAATACAATCTGTGTTTAAAAAAATAAACACTGTAAACATTTAATTAAACCTTTAAAAAGTTAAGGGCATTTAGGTTTTTCATTAGATAATCTTAACGGTAAAAAATCTCAAAAAATGAGTAAAAAAAACAACAAAAAGAAAGATTCGAAATTCGTAAAGAAAATCAAGCAGCATATGTACCAATGGCACAAAACCATTGGAATCATCACCATCATACCGGTTATTTTGTGGACTTTGTCAGGATTGATGCATCCGTTTATGGCTCATTTTTTCAAACCGGAAATTGCCCATGAAAAACTGGAAATTCAAACCGTACCACCACAACAATTAGCTTTATCTATTCAGGAAGTTTTAACCCAAAACAACATCAAACAGTTTAAAAACTTCCGAATTGTTGCTTTTAACAATACCACTTTTTATCAGGTAAAAAATATCATAGGTGATTTACATTATTTTGATAGTTCCAATGGAAAAGAACTTCAAAACGGAGACACCATTTATGCCGAATGGCTGTCACGTTATTTCTTAGAAGATCAAAAAAGCCCTGTAAAAAAGAGTGAAATCATCACTGAATTTGATAAGCAATACAAATATGTCAACCGTTATTTACCGGTTTACAAACTAAGTTTTGACCGTCCTGACGGTATGGAAATCTATGTAGAAACGTCTTCGGGCAAACTGGCTACTTTTAATCCAAAATCAAGACAATTTTTCATTTGGTTTTTTGATACGTTTCATAACTGGTCATTTATTGATGCCATCAGTAACAATAGCATCCGCATTATCACAATGATTTTCTTATTGTCAATCATAGGATTTTCGGCCATTAGCGGAATTGTAATCTATGGTTTTTTATGGAAACAATTTAAAAAAGCTGATAGTCTGGAACCCAAAAAAGGTATTCGAAAATACCATCGCCAAATTGGAATCTGGGTTTCTTTATTCACCTTAACTTTTGCCTTTAGTGGTGCTTATCATGCAACAACCAAATGGGATCCTTACACCTTGGACCAAATGGTATATGAACCAACATTTAAGACTAAGGAAATTGTATTAGCAAATAACAAACTCAATTTAGACTGGAACCGCTTTCAAAATCAAAGCCTTATCTCTTTCAACGACAGTATTTATTACCGTTGTGAACTGGAAGAAGCTGCAAAAGGGAAGTTCAAAAAACCAAAATCAGATTCCAATTCGAAATGGAATAAAAAGGAAAATCCTAAAACTGAAGTAGTTTATATTAATGCGGCAACCAACAAAATTATACCAAATATAGATTTTCAATATGCCGAATTTCTGGCTTATTATTTTACCGATGGTGCTCCAAAAGCACCTTGTTGTGAAATGATGTCTCCGGAAATTCCGAATGAAGCCGAAACTTCCTTAGAAAACGTAAAATTATTAGAATCAAAACTGATTACTAATTTTGAAAACAGAGAGTATGGTTTTGTTAACAAGCGTTTGCCTGTAGTCAAATTAGCTTACGACACACCTGAAAAAACGACTTATTTTATAGAAACCGCCACTTCAAGACTGGCTGCAAAAATCAACAATTCGGATATTACAGAAGGCTATTCTTTCGCTATTTTACACAAATTCCTTTTCATGGACTGGGCCGGAAAAAACATCCGTGATTTAACTATGGTTTTAATTGCCCTTTGTATTCTAATTATAAGTGTATTGGGATTGATTCTTTTTTTGAAGAAAAAGTAAAAAAAGTTAGAAGTTAAGAGTTGTTAAAATAACCTACAACTCTTAACTCACAACTTGTCCTGATAATATCTTGATTCAACACTCTGAATGTTGCGAATCGATTTTCGGGTCCAATCCAAACGTTTTTCTAAAATTTCATCCGGTGTTAATTTCCAATCAATATCTGAACGTCTTAATCGGTTGGTCAAATCCTGAATGATAATCGCCGCGGAAACCGAAATATTCAAACTTTCGGTAAAACCTACCATCGGAATTTTCAAAAAACCATCTGCATTTTGCATCACTTCTTGAGATAAACCTTCTTTTTCTGTTCCAAAAAACAATGCAGCGGGTTTACTGATATCAAATTTTTCTACCGTACAATCCTGCTCATGCGGAGTGGTGGCGATAATTTGGTATCCCTGTTCTTTAAGCGAATTAATACAACCCACAACCGAATCATGACGAATGATATCGACCCATTTTTGAGCACCCATGGCTATTTGTTTGTCAATTCTTTTACCAAAACGCTCTTCAATTACATTCAATTCCTGAATTCCAAAAACCTCACAACTGCGCATCACCGCAGAAGTATTATGTAGTTGATACACATCTTCAACAGCAACTGTAAAGTGTTTGGTACGATTTTCCAAAACTTCTAAAAAACGCTCTTTACGGTTATCCGTTAATATGGTTTCTAAATAAGCGAGGTAATCTAAATCAATCATGATGCTTTTTTATTTTGGGTGCAAAAATAGTAAAAAGAAAAAAAAATATTTTGGAACACTGATTTAAGAAATTTTAAAAATTAAATAAATCTGCTGCTATTTGTATAATTTCTCGAATCTGCGTTCCTTTTTCATCTAAGCTATCATCTTCAATTAAAAAAAGCTATATTTAACATTAAATTTATCATCAAGAACTCAATGAAAAAAAAGTTAGTCGTTTTAACGGGAGCCGGAATCAGTGCCGAAAGTGGTATTAAAACCTTCAGAGACAGCGATGGACTCTGGGAAGGACATGATGTCATGGAAGTAGCTTCGCCGGAAGGATGGCTAAAAAATCCCGAATTGGTTTTGGATTTTTACAATCAAAGAAGGCGCCAACTCAAAGAAGTGAAACCTAATATTGGACACAAAGAACTAGCCCAACTGCAAATTCATTATGATGTGCATATCATTACGCAAAATGTAGACGATTTACACGAACGTGCCGGAAGCAAAAAAGTATTGCATCTGCATGGTGAGCTACGAAAAGTAAGAAGCACAAAAAATCCCAATTACATTTTAGAATGGGAAGGCGATTTAAATTTAGGTAATGTAGATAGTTTCAATCATCAGTTGCGTCCCCATATTGTTTGGTTTGGAGAATCAGTACCTTTATTTGACGAAGCACTCGATATTACTGAAACCGCCGATTATTTTGCCGTTATCGGGACTTCCTTACAAGTGTATCCCGCGGCTGGATTATTAGCTTTTGTGCCGCCTGCAACTCCAGTTTTTTACATTGATCCTAATCCTATTTCGATACCTGATTTAAGAAATCCATTGGAAACTTTTCCAATGTTAGCTACTGAAGGTATTCCGCTTTTAAAAAATAGATTATTAGCCGAATTTCAATAAATAACTATCGAAAAAGGCAATAAATCAATTTAAAAAATAGCCCTAAATTCCTAAAATTCTGCCTATATTTGTGCCTTTCAAAAAAATAAGTCCGATTTCTTTAAACGGTTTCGGATAAATAACAACTTTTATTAGCATAAAAAGACAATGACGACTTTAAACGAATTGAATGCAATTTCTCCAATTGATGGAAGATATAGAAATAAAACCCTTTCTTTAGCTCCTTTTTTCTCTGAAGAGGCTTTAATCAAATACCGCGTATTAGTAGAAGTTGAATATTTTATTGCTTTGTGCGAAGTGCCTTTGCCACAATTGAAAAATGTAAACCCAAGTTTGTTTGAGAGTTTGCGTAATATCTATAAAAATTTCTCTACTGAAGATGCTCTTTGGATTAAAGAAACAGAGAAAGTAACCAATCATGATGTTAAAGCCGTTGAATATTTTATCAAAGATGCCTTTGAAAAATTAGGTTTATCAGAATACAAAGAATTCATCCACTTCGGATTGACTTCTCAGGATATCAACAACACTGCTATTCCACTTTCTACAAAAGAAGCTTTTGAGAAAGTATATATGCCTTCTTTAATTAATGTTATTGCTAAATTGAAAGAATTAGCAATTGAATGGAAGGATGTACCAATGCTTGCCCGTACTCACGGACAACCGGCCTCTCCTACCCGTTTAGGCAAAGAAATCGCAGTTTTTGTGGAGCGTATCGAAGAGCAAATGCGTTTGTTATTCAATGTTCCATTTGCAGCTAAATTTGGTGGAGCAACAGGAAACTACAATGCACATCATGTGGCTTACCCTCAAATTGACTGGAAACAATTCGGAACTAAATTTGTTGAAGAAAATTTAGGATTGCACCATTCTTTCCCAACAACACAAATTGAACATTACGATCATTTTGCTGCCTTTTTTGATACTTTAAAACGCATCAACAATATCATCATCGACTTAGACAGAGATATCTGGACTTATGTTTCGATGGAATATTTCAAACAAAAAATCAAAGCAGGAGAAATTGGTTCATCAGCGATGCCTCATAAAGTTAATCCTATTGATTTTGAAAATTCAGAAGGAAACTTAGGAATTGCTAACGCTATTTTCGAACACCTTTCTGCTAAATTACCTATTTCAAGATTACAACGTGACCTGACTGACAGTACTGTTTTAAGAAATATTGGAGTCCCAATGGGACACACCATCATCGCTTTTGAAGCTACTTTGAAAGGATTAAACAAATTATTATTAAACGAAGCTAAATTCCACGAAGATTTAGAAAACAACTGGGCCGTAGTAGCTGAAGCTATCCAAACCATTCTACGTCGTGAGGCTTATCCAAATCCTTATGAAGCTTTAAAAGGTTTAACAAGAACTAATGAAGCGATTACTAAAAAATCAATTCATGAATTCATTGGTACTTTAGATGTTTCTGATGCTATCAAAACCGAATTATTACAAATTACACCAGCTAATTTTATCGGAATATAATAACAAAAGAGCTATACTCTTTAAAAAACAAATCCCGTCCCGATAGCTATCAGGATGGGATTTTTTGTATAAATCTATGTTAATTACGCACTAAAATTGCATAACAAAAGTGCATTTAGTATTTTTAACAACATTGCATAAAAATTTAAAATATGAGTACTGTTGCTGCAGTTGCTGAAGCATCCCAACATTTAAAACCCCTAATCAGTGACTTAGGATTAATTCTAATGACTGCTGGTATAGCTGTATTATTGTTTAAAAAAATTAAGCAACCTCTTGTACTTGGATACTTAATTGCCGGTTTCTTAGCAGGAAATCATTTTGATTTTTTCCCTTCGGTAAAAGATGTTCATAGTGTAGAAATCTGGGCAGAAATAGGCATTATTGTATTATTGTTTAGTTTAGGTCTCGAATTTAGTTTTAAAAAATTAATGAAAGTAGGCGGTACTGCTTCCATAACTGCCATCACTCAAATTATAGCCATGGTGCTTATTGGCTTTCTGGTTGGGAAATGGATGGACTGGAAAGAGATGGATTGTATTTTCCTCGGGGTTATTCTTTCTATTTCCTCCACCACTATCATTCTTAAAACCTTTGACGAATTAGGCGTTAAAGCACAACAATTTGCAGGAATTGTTATTGGTTCACTTATCGTTCAGGACATTGTTGCCATCTTAATGATGGTCCTATTATCCACCGTAGCCGTAAGTCAGCAATTTTCCGGAGGAGAATTGTTATTATCAGTATTAAAACTAGGTTTTTTCCTGATTGCATGGTTTGTGGGCGGAATCTTTTTTATCCCTACTTTATTAAAAAAAACCAAACACTTACTGACCGATGAAATGATGCTAATTTTATCCTTAGCCTTGTGTCTGATGATGGTAATTCTGGCTTCAAACGTTGGTTTTTCACCTGCTTTAGGAGCTTTTATCATGGGTTCTATTATTGCCGAAACCACCCATGCCGAACACATTGAACATCTTATCAAACCTGTAAAAGATTTATTTGGTGCCGTATTCTTTGTATCTGTTGGGATGTTAATTAACCCACACACTTTATACGAATATGCCATTCCGGTAGCAATCTTAACATTAGTTACCATCTTTGGGCAATCCATCAGTTCAACTGTTGGAGCCATCATTTCAGGACAACCTTTAAAACAATCGGTACAAACAGGAATGAGTTTAGCACAAATTGGAGAGTTCTCCTTTATCATTGCTACTCTGGGAATGTCTATGAATGTAACCAGCGATTTTCTATATCCTGTAGTTGTAGCTGTTTCGGCTGTTACCACCTTTACCACACCTTTCATGGTTAAAATGGCGGTTCCTTTTTCAGTTTATCTTGAAAAAGAATTACCCCGAAAATGGACTAAAAGAATTGCCCGTTACAGTGCTAATGCACAAGCTATCCGTTCTGTAAGTACCTGGCAGGTGGTTATTAGAGCACATTTACTGCAAATTCTTTTGCATACTATCATCATTACTTCAATCATTTTAATGTCTTCCAAATTTGTATTGCCGCTAGTGGAAAATTCTAAATTTGGAAATGCCATCGCCGCATTAATTACTATGATTATTATTTCTCCTTTTTTATGGGCACTTTCACTTCGTCGTGTGGCCGTAAAAGAAGTTGATCAATTATTTGAAGAAAAAAGATACCGTGGTCCTATTTTAATGCTTTTCTTTTTCCGAATGGCATTAGCAGTATTTTATATTGGATTTTTATTGAATATCTTTTTCTCACCTGTCATTGCCTTTTTTGCCTTGGTAACTGCTATTGTAATTTATTTGCTTTTCCCTAAAAAACTACACGAACAATACCATAAAATTGAAAGTCATTTCCTGACGAACCTCAACGATAGAGAAGAAAAAAAGATAGACCGAAGTTATGCCTATTTAACCTCCTGGGATGGCCACATGACTACGTTTGAAATCTCAAAAGAATCTAACTTGGCCGGAAAAACGCTCCGTGAAATCAAAATGAGAGAGTTACTTGGCGTAAATATTGCCTACATTAAAAGAGGGGAAATCATTATTCAAATCCCCAATAAGAGCGAACGTTTGTTCCCCGGAGATGAAATTTGCGTTATTGGTTCGGATGCCCAAGTCAAAGAATTTGCTAACTTTTTAAGACAAAATGAAGTAGAAGTTCCCGAGACAGTGGTCAAAGACGAAATTATTCTTCGCCAAATTGTTTTACACAATGACGAATTTATTGGCAAAAGCGTTGGTCAGTCAAAACTAAGAGAACGCACCAAAGGATTATTAGTTAGTATTGAACGACAAGGAAACCGAATCCTGAATCCTGAATCCAATATTATTTTGGAACAAAACGATTTACTTTGGATAGTAGGCAGCAAAAAATTAATGGCCGAATTATTTAAAGATTAAAAGCTATTCGGAATATTTAGATAATGAATTTGAAATGCCTGAACTAAAAAATAGTTCAGGCATTTTTTTTGTTTTACGATGTAAACAGCCAAATAAAATTCGGCAGAGACTAATTAGCATATATTCTAAAAAAAACACCTTATCTATTCATTTTCAATTAAAATTTAAGTAAATTTATGTTTGCAAGATGGTAAAAACTCAAAAATCATCATGTGATTTCCTTTTGGAAATACTATAAGAAAGCTAACAGAACAGTAATTGTAAAACAATTCGATATGGCATTTATAGATTATTACAAAGTATTAGAAATAGATAAAAAAGCCACTGATGCCGAAATAAAAAAGGCTTACCGAAAATTAGCCCGTAAATACCATCCTGACATCAACCCTAATGACAAAGAGGCTGAAAAAAAATTCAAAGAAATTAATGAGGCCAATGAAGTATTAAGCAATGCCGAAAAAAGAAAAAAATACGATGCTTATGGTGAACACTGGGAACACGCTGCCGAATTTGAAAAAGCCAATCAGCACCAACGCTATTATGGTTCGGGAGGTTCTCAGGAAGAATTTAATAATTACGGAAGAGACGCTAACGATGATTATTCGGATTTTTTCGAATCACTCTTTGGAAACAGTCGTCGCAGAAGCAGAACTACAAACCAACAATACAAAGGCAACGATTTCACAACCGAATTGCAGTTGAATCTGGAAGATGCTTACACTACTCATAAAAAAACCGTTATGGTTAATGGAAAAAATATTCGTTTCACCATTCCTGCCGGTATAGAAAACGGACAAACCATTAAAATTGCCGGACATGGTGGTGACGGTATGAACGGAGGTCCTAAAGGCGATTTATACATTACTTTTACGATCAATAATCATCCTGATTTTAAAAGAGACAAGGACAATCTATATGCTACTGTTACCCTCGATTTATACAAAGCCGTTTTGGGTGGAGAAGTTACCGTAAATACTTTTGACGGAAAAGCAAAACTTAAAATTGCACCAGGAACACAAAATGGCACTAAAGTAAAACTCAAAGGAAAAGGATTTCCTGTTTATAAAAAAGAAGGGGATTTTGGCGATTTATACATCACTTTTCAAATTAAAATCCCAACACATCTAACCCCTAAAGAATTAGAATTATTTACCGAACTCTCTAAATTAAGAACAACATGAATACCGAAAACTTTATCCCTATAAACACTTTATGCCAACATTATAAAGTTGAAATTAGTTTTTTCAATACTCTCGATGAAAATGGCTTAATCGAAATTCAATTTGTAGATAACGTTCAGTATGTACATAAAGAATCAATCTATGAAATTGAAAAAATTGTGCGTATGCACAAAGATTTAGAAGTAAACATTGAAGGGATAGATGTTGTTCTTAATTTACTTCAAAAAATAGACGCCTTACAAGCTGAATTACTTAGAGTTCGAAACCGCTTATTGCTATACGAAAACTAGATTCAACTTAAACTATCAGGCTAAAAAAACTCAAAAAAGCAGGAAAGCTGAACCGATTATTTTTTATATTTTGGCAAATCATAAAAAATAAACAAACTGCTATTAATGAAATCCATACAACAAACCTTCTTTCTATTATTCTTACTTTTTTCGTTAAACCCAATTAATGCCGCAAATCCAAATGCTCCTTTTAACTTAAGAAGTTTTGACAAACAAAATCCTATTGGAACCAACGACAAACCCTATTTTGGCTGGTACCTCAGTGATTCTGACACTAACGAAATCCAATCGGCTTACCAAATCATTGTAGCTTCCAGTCTGGCTAATCTTAAAGCCAATAAAGCTGATATTTGGGATAGCAAGAAAACCAATTCCAGAAAGCAAAACTATATTTATCCAGATGGTATTACTCTTAGAGCAGCAACAACTTACTACTGGAAAGTTCGTTGTTGGGACAAAGATGGAAATATGAGTCCTTATTCGGAAACGGCCAGCTTTACAACCGGATTATTACACAATAATGATTGGAATTCCGCACAATGGACAAAAAGAGATTCTAAAGACAATGACGATTACACTTACTTTAGAAAAATAACAAAGCTTCCTAACAAAACCATCAAAAAAGCCATAACCTATATTTCTGCCTGTCATAGCTATGAATTATATGTCAACGGTCAATTTGTGGGGAAAGGATTCAACCACCATTATCCACAATACAGCTATTATAACGCCTGGGATATTACTACCTTATTAAATAAAAATTCCGAAAACCTATTAGCTTGCCTTACGCACTGGTATGGCGGAGGTCAGGGACGCGCCACAGGAAGCCGTGGTATGATTTCAAAAACGATTATCGAATATAGTGACGGAACACAAACTATTATTGGTTCAGACAAATCCTGGAAACAAACACAGGCCGCACAATGGGCTGTAGGGCAACCACAACGTGGCGGTGAAGGTGTTGGCAGAATCGAAACCATCGATTCCCGTAAAAAAATTACTAATTGGAACAACTTAAAATTAGATGATTCTAATTGGAAAAATGCTGTCGAAATAGGTCCTCAACCTACCACTCCCTGGACAGGAACTTTACAATCCGACCTAACCCGCGTTGTCGAAAAAGAAATTAAAGCTAAATCTATCCAAAATTTAGGTAACGGTAAATACCTGATTGATTTGGGGAAAGTATATGCCGGTAGTTTTAAAATAGCTTTCAATGAACGCAAAGCCGGAGATACTATCAAAATGCTGGGAGGTTATGCCTTAAATCCTGAAGGCAGAATTGATATTAAATACAATCAGTCTACCAATTTAAGTTTCAATTTCGTTCCAAGTGGCAATAATGCTGTTTTTAATCCTAATGTTTATTTTGGAATGCGCTATTTGCAAATTGATAATGCTCCGAACGAACTGAATCAAAATAACGTAAGTTTTATTAGTCGTCATTTCGAATTAGATCCTTCCCGTTCTTCTTTCCAATCTTCTAACGAAATGCTTAATAATGTTTGGGAATTAATGAAGCATACCTTAATTCTGGGTGCGCAGGAAAATTTTGTCGATACCCCTACCAGAGAAAAAGGTGCTTTTTTATTGGATAGCTGGTCACAGGCGGTTCCTTGTATGAGTGTGATGTATGACAGAACAATGAATTCCAGAGCTTTAAAGGAATTCCTTGAATCTCAGGATCAATACTGGCCTGACGGACGATTGAATGCTGTTTATCCAAATGTTGATGGCGGAAGAGACATCCCTGATTTTACTCAAGCCTACCTGCTTTGGGCTTGGGATTATTACATCGAAACGGGAAATATTGAATTCCTAAAATCCAATTATTCTCGTTTGAAAAAAATTGCAGATTATGTCGACACTTATAAAAATGAAAGTACAGGATTAATTCACCAACTTAAAGGCGGAAAAGGGCCTTATGAATACGGAATTATCGATTGGCCACCTACAATGCGTTATGGCTACGACATGTCGGTAGAATCCAAAACCGTTATTGATACTTATGCTTATGAAGATTTTAATATTATTTCAAAAATTGCTGACATTACAGGAAACACAGCCGATAAAAAACTATATACCGACAAAGCCGAAGCTATTAAAAAAGCGATTAACACTCATTTAATTAATCAAAACGGACTGTATATTGATGGAATTCACAATAATCAAACTGTGAGTACTCATGTTTCGCAACACGCCAACATCCTTCCTTATGCGCTAAATATTGTTCCTGAAAACAATAAAAAACAAGTTATTGACGAAATCAAAAGACTCAAAATGAGTGTTGGGATGGTTCCCTTGCGTTGGTTACCGGAATCTCTGGGACTTGCTGATGAAGGTGAACATCTGATTGATTTGTATACCAATACCGAATGGGATGGCTGGGCTAAAACCATTGCCCTTGGCGGAACTGCCACCTGGGAATCCTGGGATGCTGACGGAACCAATCAAAGTATGTCACATCCTTGGGGAACGGTAGGTTTACTTGGTATGCAAAATTATATTTTAGGAATCAAAGCACTAGCTCCTCAACACGAAAAAATCCAAATCAAACCACTTTGGTTTGGTACCAAATTAACTTCTGCTAATGGTACCTATCCTACTGACAAAGGAGATATCAAAGTTGATTGGAATTATTCTAACAATAAATACACCTTAAAAATCAGTGTTCCGGTTAACTGTACCGCAAAAGTGTACCTGCCAAAATGTGGCAAAACAGGGAACACAATTAAATTAGACAACAAAGAAGTATCTGCTTCCGAAGAAGGAAACTATCTTTATCTTGATGCTATTGGTTCGGGAGAACATTATTTGGAGAGATAAAGCTATTTCAAATTACTGAAATAAATTAAAAAGGATAACAGTGCGGTTGTTATCCTTTTTTTTATCCTTTTCTATTTTACTCAAAATCTTTTTTGCTCAATTTAGAATCAATTTTCTAATAAAAAACTATCCATTAAAGTAATGATTACGTATTAGCTGTTTCAAAAACTTCTATTTTTTGAAAAAATACAAAAAAACATTAGTAATAAATTGTTAGAACGAACAATAAAAAAACCAGTAAATTCAAATACTCACAATCATTTCCAGTTATTTTAACAAAAAAATATAAAAATTCTTCACTACAACACTTGTATATACAAATAAAAAAGTATTACATTTGTATCAACAAATAAAAACAGTATTGGAATGAAAATTGAAGATGAAATAAAAAGTACGGTTGCATTAGACCTTTCCAAAAAAATTATTCTCAATATCATGTACACCAACAATATTTTGAGTGAAAAGTTTAATGAAATCTTAAAACCTTATGACTTGTCAGGGGAACAATACAATGTTTTACGTATCCTTAGAGGTCAAAAAGGTAATCCTGCTAACATGTGTATCATTCAGGAACGCATGGTAGCCAAAACAAGTAATACGACCCGATTAGTTGACAAACTACTGTTAAAAGAATTAGTAACAAGAAATGTCTGTCCGGATAACCGAAGAAAAATTGAAGTATTAATTACACAAAAAGGATTAGATATTTTAGCAGAATTGGATCCAAAAGTTACAGCACACGAAAATGCTTTGACAACGAATCTAAGCAAAGAAGAATTAGAACAGTTAAACACATTATTAGAAAAATACAGAAATCAACAACAATAATAGTATGAGCACCTTTATAGAAAATCAAAACTGGAGATACGCAACAAAAAAATTTGATGCTACAAAAAAAATCTCAAAACAAGACTTAAGCACTTTAAAAGAAGCCATCCGATTGAGTTCGTCTTCTTATGGATTACAACCTTACAAAGTAATCATTGTTGAAAATCCTGAATTAAGAGCTAAAATTCAACCAGCTGCCTGGGGACAATCACAAATTGTAGATGCTTCTCACCTTATCATTTTTGCAAATGAAACTCAGGTTGAAGAAAAAACGATTGACAACTACATTTCAAACATTAGCACTACAAGAAACATTCCTGCGGATTCGTTAACAGGCTATGCCGATTTTATGAAATCGAAACTTTTGAATCTTCCTGAAGATACTAAACAAGTTTGGACTTCAAAACAAACCTATTTAGCTCTTGGAAATTTATTGAATGCAGCTGCCGAATTAAAAATTGACGTCACTCCAATGGAAGGTTTTGTTCCGGAACAGGTAAACGAAATTTTAGGTCTTGACAAATTAGGATTGAACACTTCTCTTATTGCAACATTAGGTTACAGACACGAAGAAGACACAACCCAACATTATAAAAAAGTTAGAAAATCACAAGAAGAATTATTTATTACGCTATAATTATTAATCAAATTTAAATCAAACAAAATGAAAAATTTAAAAACAATTGCAATAGCATTATTCGTAGCAGCAGCTGGTATTTCAGTAAACGCACAAACTAAAAAAATTGACGCAAAAGCTTCTACTATCAAATGGGTAGGTAAAAAAGTAACCGGAGAGCACTCTGGAACAGTAAACTTCAAAGACGGAGCTGTCGTTTTAAAAGGAAACAAATTAGTTGGTGGTTCTTTTACTGTTGATATGACTTCATTAACTGCTACTGACTTAACCGGAGAATACCAAGGTAAATTAAACGGTCACTTAAAAGCTGATGATTTCTTTGGAACAGATAAATTCCCAACTTCAACTTTAGTTATCAAAAAAATAAATACAAAAGCTAAAGACCTTTATACTGTAACAGCTGATTTAACTATCAAAGGAATTACTAAACCTGTTAATTTCGAACTTGCTGTAAAAGGAAATACTGCTACAACTGCATTTAAAGTTGACAGAACTAAATATGACATTAAATACGGTTCAGGAAACTTCTTCCAAGGTTTAGGAGACAAAACTATCTATGACGATTTTGAATTAGCTGTTGCTTTGAAATTCTAATTCTATTCCCATTTTACTTTACTAACCCCGGCATTTTGTCGGGGTTATTTTTTTATTCATTTTTTTCAATTCACAACCTCCTTTTATTATTTTTTTAATCAAAATCTTATGCTTTTATTGTAACTTTGAGATACATCAGGTTCATTTTCAACCACAATGAACCCAAAATAACCAGTATTAACCAAAACCATACATAAAATGAAAAATTTAAAACTACTATTCCTGACTCTTATTTTTCTTTATTCTTTAACAGCGGTTGAAGCACAAACTAAAAAAATAGATGTTTCTAAAAGTCTCATCACCTGGACAGGAAAAAAAATAACAGGAGAACATGAAGGAACAATAAAATTTAAGGAAGGAGAACTTGTTTTTAAGGCTAACAAAATCACCGGAGGAAGTTTTGTTGCCGACATGACAACGCTGAACAATACGGACCAAACAGGCAGTTCAAAAGCAAAGCTGGAAGGACATTTAAAATCGGATGATTTTTTTGGAATTAATAATTTCAAAACGGCTATTTTAACTTTCAAAAACATTACTCCCAAAGGAAATAACACTTACACCATAATTGCAAGCTTAACAATTAAAGGTATTTCTAATCCTGTGATTTTTGATTTAAACGTTAAAGGAAATACCGCAACAGCAAATTTAAAAATTGACCGAACAAAATACGATATCAAATATGGTTCAGGAAGTTATTTTGATGATTTAGGAGATAAAACAATCTATGACGAATTTGAATTGGCTGTAGCTTTGAAATTCTAATTTTAAAAAAAACTGTAAAACAAAGGTTGTCTAAAGGACAGCCTTTTTTGTTTATCTAAAAAACGCTTCATTTATAGAAAAAGTAACACATTCTTAACCTTTAGACAATCTTAAAAAAACATCCTCAAAAAAAGCAGTTTCTAATTTTGTATTCCCCGATTTACCAAAAAAATCACACTTAATACTACAAAATTATGAAACTAAAAATTACATTCTCAATCTTAGGAATTATTAGCACTTTTATTTCTTTTGCCCAAGAATCGAAAGGAATTACCACTGCAGCCAATTCATTTAACAATTGGACTAATTTCAAACCTGCTTCAACAGAATACAATGAGCCAACACATATTTTATCCGGTATCATTGACAAAGACATGACTTTATCAAACAAAAACACCTATTTACTTCTTGGTGTAGTTTATATAAAAAATGCTAATCTTACCATTGAGCCAGGAACCATTATTCGAGGAGATCAAAAAACATGTGGAACCTTAGTAATTACCCGCGGAGCAAAAATCCTTGCCGAAGGCCTGGAAACCAATCCGATAATTTTTACTTCTAACAAAGACGGATACAGCCGAAAACCCGGAGATTGGGGCGGAATTATCATATTAGGAAATGCTCCAATTAATAAAATTAGCGGCATGAGTTTTCTTGATTTCAATCTAGATTCTTCCATGTGTCAATATGGAGGCAAAAATCCTGATGACAATTCAGGGATTTTTAAGTATGTTCGCATTGAATATTCAGGCAGAAAACTCAATGAATTAAAAGAACTAAATGGTTTGTCCTTAGCCGGAGTAGGAAAACAAACGGTACTTAGTAATATTCAAATCAGCTATTCTAATGACGATTCTTTCGAATGCTATGGCGGTGATGTGAATTTAGACCAGCTCATCTCCTACCGATGTACCGATGACGATTTTGATTTTACACAAGGTGCCCAATGTACTATTTCAAACAGCATTGCTATCAGATACCCTTACAATTCTGATTTTTCAGGTTCCCGATGTTTCGAAATCGACTCTTATGACAAACTTGAAAATGCTGATTTAAATAAAAAAAGAACTCAAATCACAGCTAATAATATTACACTGATTAATATGGAAAGCAACGATCAGGGATTAGTTCGGGAATCTATTTTTATAAAAAAAGACAGTAATCTAACTTTAACTAACAGTGTCATTTCCGGATTTGCCCCTTTTATCCTGATGGGAAAAGATATTGAACCAATAGCTGAAAATTTATCTAAAATTAATTTCAATAATTTACTGATTAACAACTGCAAGGGCAGTTTTGAAAGTGAAGAAAAGAATTTGACAAACGAACTAACAAATTGGTATCTGAATAATTCTGTTTTGGAATTTAAAAACCTCGCTAACAGCGAATTATTCATGGATGCTAATTCAAAAAACAAACCTGATTTTAGAATTCGATTAAACAATAATCTTGTAAGCAACCATTAATTCTTACAATCCAAACTCAGACATTAAACGAATATTACATTTTAAATTCATTTTTTATTTTATACTATTTGTAAATTAAAATTACATTCCTATATTTGCGTTATGGAAATGATTACAAATAATACTTGGTGGTGGAACAATTTACGTCAATAGTCGTGAACTAAGCTCCTATGGTATTATCTAAAATATAAAGGCTTGTCATCACGACAGGCCTTTTTTTTATGCCAAAGAAGATTAAAACAAATGCTTACAAATTTTAAATTTATTCCAATTGAAACAATTTAAACTTAATACAAAATTCAAACAAATACTGGCTGACACCATAACGCCTGTTAGCGTGTATTTTAAAATAAGAGACAAATTTCCTAATAGTCTTTTACTGGAAAGCAGCGATTATCATGCTAATGACAATAGTTTCTCTTACATCTGTTGCAACCCTATTGCTTCTATAAAAATTGAAAATGAAACTATTTTCAAGCAATTCCCTGATGGAAGCAGTGAAACAACTACGATTGACGCTAAAACCAATATTCCTGAAGTAATTCAGCAGTTTTCAGGACAATTTAAATCGGAGAAAAACAATTTCAAATTCATCAATAACGGTTTGTTTGGATACATTTCTTATGATGCCGTTCGTTATTTTGAAAAAGTAACCATCGCTAAAAAAGAAAACAGCAATACTATTCCTGATTTATTTTATGCGGTTTACCAAAACATTATTGCCATCAATCATTTCAAAAATGAGGCTTACATTTTTTGCCACAGTGTAGACGATAAAAACAATATTGCCGAAATTGAGCAGTTAATGCAGTCCCGAAATATTCCTTCTTATAAATTTTCTAAAGAAGGTGAAGGATTCTCTAATTTAACCGATGAAGAATTCAAACACAATGTCGCTTTAGCAAAAAAACACTGTTTCCGTGGTGATGTGTTCCAATTGGTTCTTTCAAGACGTTTTACACAAGGTTTCAAAGGAGATGAATTCAATGTGTACCGAGCTTTAAGAAGCATAAAC
Source organism: Flavobacterium glycines (assembly GCF_900100165.1). Taxonomy (GTDB): domain Bacteria; phylum Bacteroidota; class Bacteroidia; order Flavobacteriales; family Flavobacteriaceae; genus Flavobacterium; species Flavobacterium glycines. The sequence goes on along the minus strand of NZ_FNEO01000006.1, from coordinate 134,131 downwards.
CCTTCGCCTTACCTGTTCTTTTTTGATTATGGCGATTTTAAAATCTTTGGTTCTTCTCCGGAAGCCCAAATTATCGTAAAAGACCGAAAAGCCGAAATCCACCCTATTGCCGGAACTTTCAGAAGAACAGGTGATGATGAAAAAGATGCTGTTCTGGCTAAAAAATTATCAGAAGATAAAAAGGAAAACAGCGAACACGTAATGTTAGTTGACTTGGCTCGAAACGATTTGAGTCGTCATGGACACAATGTAAATGTGGAAAGATACAGAGAAGTGCAGTTTTTCTCTCACGTAATCCATTTGGTTTCAAAAGTTACAGGTCATTTACACGATGATGCTACAACAATGCAGGTAGTTGCTGATACTTTCCCGGCGGGAACTTTAAGCGGTGCACCAAAACACAGAGCGATGCAGTTAATTGAAGATTACGAAAAAACGAATCGTAATTTTTATGGTGGCGCCATTGGTTTTATGGATTTTGAAGGCAACTTCAACCACGCCATTATGATTCGTACTTTCCTGAGCAAAAACCATCAGTTGCACTCTCAGGCCGGAGCCGGAATTGTAGCCAGTTCTGATGAAGAAAGCGAAATGCAGGAAGTGTACAACAAATTAAGAGCGTTAAATGCCGCTTTGGATTTAGCTGAGACTATTTAGAATTAAATGACAGACAAAAAAGTTAAGAGTTAAATGTTAAGCGCCAAAAACGCATAACCCCTAACTCCAAACACTCAACTTTAGATAAAATGAAAAAAATATTAGTTATAGATAATTACGATAGTTTCACTTACAATCTGGTGCATTATCTGGAAGATTTAAATTGTGAAGTAACCGTTTATAGAAATGATGAATTTGAATTAGACGAAATTGCTCATTTCGACAAAATTCTTCTTTCTCCCGGACCTGGTATTCCTGATGAAGCCGGTTTGCTAAAGCCTGTTATCGCCAAATATGGTGCTACCAAAAGTATTTTTGGTGTTTGCCTTGGTCAGCAAGCCATTGGCGAAGTTTATGGAGGAACACTTTCAAACTTAGACAAAGTGTATCACGGTGTAGCAACTTTGGTAAAAACAGTTGTGGACGACGAAGTTTTATTCCAAGGTTTAGATAAAGAATTCGAAGTAGGCCGTTACCATTCATGGGTTGTTGACGCTACTTTACCAGCGGATTTAGAAGCTACTTCTTTTGACGAAAATGGTCAGGTGATGTCTTTGCGTCACAAAACATTTGATGTTCGCGGAGTGCAATTTCATCCGGAAAGTGTGTTGACGCCTAATGGAAAAAAAATGCTGGAAAACTGGGTTAATTCATAGTATTCAGTCAACAGATTTCAGTATTCAGTTAAAAACTTAGAATCTAAGTAACTTAGTCCCGATAGCTATCGGGATAGCAACTTAAAAAAAATGAAAAACATATTAAATCGATTAATCAATAACGAATTGCTTTCCAAAGAGGAAGCTAAAAACGTATTGGTTAATATTTCTAACGGAAGCTATAATCCAAGTCAAATTGCCTCTTTTTTAACGGTATACATGATGCGTAGCATTAGTATTGACGAGTTAGCCGGATTTAGAGAAGCGCTTCAGGAATTGTGTGTCCGCATTGATTTATCCGATTATAACACCATCGATTTAGTAGGAACCGGAGGTGATGGAAAAGACACTTTCAACATTTCTACTTTAGCTTCTTTTTTAACGGCCGGAACAGGAATAAAAGTGACTAAACACGGAAATTACGGTGTTTCTTCTATTACGGGTTCCAGCAATGTAATGGAAAGTTTAGGAATTAAATTCAGCAACGACGCTGATTTCCTAAGAAAATGTGTGGACCAGGCCGGAATTTGTATTCTGCACGCTCCCCTGTTCCATCCTGCTATGAAAAACGTGGGACCTATTCGAAAAGAATTAGGAGTAAGAACCATTTTCAATATTTTAGGACCAATGATCAATCCATCATTTCCAAAAAACCAATTGCTAGGGGTTTTCAACCTTGAATTGGCCAGAATGTATGCTTATCTTTATCAAAATACCGATAGCAATTTCACTATTGTTCATGCTTTAGACGGATATGATGAAGTATCTTTAACCGGAGCTACAAAAGTGATTACCCATAGCACTGAAGGAATGATTAATCCAGAAGATTTTGGTGTTCGATTATTGCAACAAAGCGAAATTGAAGGCGGAAAAACCATTGCTGAATCAGCTCAGATGTTTTTAGACATCATTTCCGGAAAAGGAACCGAAGCGCAAAACAATGTGGTTTGTGCCAATGCAGGTCTTGCAATTGCTACCGTTACAGGATGCACGCCATTAGAAGGATTTGAACAGGCTAAGGAAAGTTTGTTCTCCGGAAAAGGATTAGCTGCCTTGAAAAAATTACAGGAATTAAGCAAATAATTGAAAGATTTAAAAATTTAAAAATTTAAAAATTTAAAAATTGAAAGATTATGACTAAGTCCTTTGAAGAATTTGAAGTCTACCAAAAAGGGATTCAATTAGCCAAATTGATTTTTAAATTATTAGAAAACAAATCTTTTGATAAAGAATATTCCTTTAAAGATCAAATAAAAAGAGCGGTCATCTCTATTACAAATAATATTGCTGAAGGTTCAGAATACAATAACAACAAACAATTAATACGCTATCTCAAAATTTCTAAAGGAAGTTGTGCGGAAGTTAGGAGCATGTTAGTTTTAGCCAGAGAATTAGAATTAATATCACAATTAGAAATTGAGATAAGTTACAATTTAAGCATTGAGATTTCTCAAAACTTATCCAATTTTATAAAATATTTAAATACTAAAATTAAAGAGTAATTTGTTTTATCACGAATTTTTCAATCTTTAAATTTTTCAATCTTTAAATTAAACAAATGAATATACTCGATAGAATCATAGTTGACAAAAAACAAGAAGTAGTTTTAAAAAAATCAATCATTCCGGTTTCACAATTGGAAGCTTCGGTTTTCTTTGGAAAAAAGACTATTTCTTTAAGCAACAATTTAAGAAACAGCAACTCAGGAATCATTGCCGAGCACAAACGCCGTTCACCTTCTAAAGCCGAAATCAATTATGGTTTTACGGTAGAAGAAGTAGTTAAAGGTTATGAAAGTGCCGGTGCCTGCGGAATTTCAGTTTTGACTGATGGAAAATATTTTGGCGGTTCTTTAGACGATTTATTATTGGCTAGAGCTTCGGTAAACATTCCGTTATTGCGAAAAGAATTCATTGTGGATGAATACCAAATTCTGGAAGCTAAAGCTCATGGAGCCGATTTGATTTTGCTAATCGCAGCAGTTTTAACCCGTGAAGAAATCAAATCGTTATCTGAATTTGCAAAAAGCCTGGGATTAGAAGTTTTATTGGAAGTTCACAATCAGGAAGAATTAGAAAAATCAATTATGCCAACATTAGATATGATTGGCGTAAACAACAGAAACCTTAAAACCTTCGAAGTAAGTTTAGATTTCAGCAAGCAATTGGCTAACCAGATTCCGGATGAATTTGTAAAAGTTTCCGAAAGCGGAATTAGCTCAGTTAACGCTATCAACGAACTAAAACCTTATGGTTACAAAGGATTTTTAATTGGAGAGAACTTTATGAAAACCAACAATGCCGGAAAGGCAGCAACGGAATTTATTGAGAAGTTAGAAGTTAGAAGTTAGATTTCAGAAAACAGAAAGCAGAAATTAGAACACAGATTAAAGAAATTTGAGAAATTGACACAGATTTAAAAAATAATTTGCGGTAGAAGAAACAAAAATCAAAAACAATGATAAAAATTATTTTAATTTCTTTAATCTGTGTTCCAAAAAAATAAAAGCAAAATGAAAACCAAAATCTGTGGCATGAAATATCCCGATAATATTCTCGAAGTAGGCGCACTCCTACCCGATTATATGGGATTTATATTTTGGGAAAAATCGGCCCGTTATTTTGACGGACTGATTCCTGACTTGCCAAAGTCAATTAAAAAAACTGGCGTTTTTGTCAATGAAACTGTCGAAAAGATTATCGAAAAAGTACAAAAACACGATTTGCAAGCCGTACAATTACACGGACATGAATCTGTGGAATTTTGTTTAAATTTGAAAACGCAATTAGCAGCTGGTATCGAAATCATAAAAGTCTTTTCGGTTGCCGATGATTTTGATTTCTCAGTTTTGGAACCGTTTGAAGAAGTATGCGATTATTTTCTTTTTGATACCAAAGGAAAATTACCCGGAGGAAACGGAACTACCTTTGACTGGAAAGTTTTAGAGAAATACCCATCAACAAAACCGTTCTTCCTTAGTGGTGGAATTGGTTTAGACGAAATGGATGCTGTCAATGAAATAATAAAAACCCATTTACCCGTTTATGCTATTGATGTAAACAGTAAATTTGAAATAGAACCAGGATTAAAAAATTTAGAAGCACTACAGTGCATCGCAATAAAAAACAAATAAAATGTTATACAACGTTGATGAAAAAGGCTATTATGGCCAGTTTGGAGGAGCTTACATTCCTGAAATGTTATATCCAAATGTAGAGGAATTACGCCAACAATACTTAAAAATCATGGCCGAACCGGATTTTAAAGCAGAGTTCGACCAATTATTAAAAGATTATGTAGGACGTCCTAGTCCGTTGTATTTTGCAAAAAGACTTTCTGAAAAATACAATACTAAAATCTACTTAAAAAGAGAAGATTTAAACCATACCGGAGCGCATAAAATCAACAATACCATTGGACAAATTTTGGTTGCTAAAAAACTGGGAAAGAAACGTATTATTGCCGAAACCGGTGCCGGACAACACGGTGTGGCTACTGCTACGGTTTGCGCCTTAATGGGATTGGAATGTATTGTGTACATGGGCGAAATTGACATTGCTCGCCAGGCGCCAAACGTTGCCCGTATGAAAATGCTGGGTGCAACCGTTCGTCCGGCTCTTTCGGGTTCCAGAACGCTAAAAGACGCCACTAACGAAGCCATTCGCGACTGGATTAACAATCCTGTTGACACCCATTATATCATTGGTTCTGCCATTGGACCACATCCTTATCCTGACATGGTAACGCGTTTTCAAAGCGTGATTTCTGAGGAAATCAAATGGCAATTAAAAGAAAAAGAGGGACGTGAAAACCCCGATTATGTAGTAGCTTGTATTGGCGGTGGTAGTAACGCTGCAGGTACTTTTTACCACTTTTTGCACGAACCGGAAGTAGGAATCATTGCGGTGGAAGCGGCAGGAAAAGGTATCCATTCAGGACATAGTGCTGCTACGAGCAAATTAGGAAAAGTAGGTATCATTCACGGTTGTAAAACCCTGTTGATGCAAACGCCTGACGGACAAATCACTGAGCCTTATTCTATTTCAGCCGGTTTGGATTATCCGGGTGTGGGACCTATGCACGCACATTTAGCCGAAACAGGACGTGCCGAGTTTTTCTCTGTTACCGATGATGATGCGATGCAAGCAGGTTTAGAATTATGCAAACTGGAAGGAATCATTCCTGCTATTGAGTCTTCTCACGCCTTAGCGGTGTTGAACGATAAAAAATTCAAACCCGAAGATGTGGTTGTTATCTGTCTTTCAGGTCGTGGCGATAAAGATTTAAATAACTACATCGAATATTTTAAAATATAATCAGGACGTTACCCCGAAGAAAATCGGGAGAGCTCCATTGCCAGCCCTAACGCAACAAAAAAACAAGAAAGTTCAATTTTCAAAATAGCACAAATGGAAAAATTATTCGCTTACGGAACTTTAAAAGACAAAGACATCCAGGAAAATATTTTTGGACGTACGCTAAAAGGTGTTCCCGACAGATTAATCGGTTATGTGATTAATTATATCGAAATTGAAGAAGAATTTGGACTGGAAAAATATCCGATTATTGTTGCAACCAATAATCCCGAAGATATTGTGAACGGTGTGGTATATGACATTAGCGAAAAAGACGTTTACCTTGCCGATACCTACGAGGGTCTGCATTACAAACGCATCGAAGTAACTCTGGAATCCCTGCAAACTGCCTGGGCTTACATTGTTACCAATTAAAATAGAAAACTAAAATAGTTACCCAATATATCATTCCGAGGGACGAAGCAATCACATCAAGTGATTCAGATAGTGAGATTCCTTCGTTCCTCGGAATGACTTTTCAGGTGTTTAAAAAAGATACAATGAACAGAATCGAACAAAAATTACAAGAAGACAAAAAAATACTTTCCATCTATTTCTCGGCGGGATATCCTAATCTAAACGATACGGTACAAATTATTCAGGACTTAGAAAAAAACGGAGTTGACTTAATTGAAATTGGATTGCCTTTCAGCGATCCATTGGCCGATGGTCCTACTATCCAAGCCAGTTCCACTGCCGCTTTGCACAACGGTATGACGACTCAAATTTTGTTTGACCAATTAAAAGACATCCGCAAAACAGTATCTATTCCACTGATAATTATGGGTTATTTCAACCCAATGTTACAATATGGTGTGGAAGCTTTTTGCGCTAAATGTGCCGAAATTGGTATCGATGGATTAATCATCCCTGATTTGCCTGTGGATGTCTATGCCGAAGAATACAAAGCTACTTTTGACAAATACGGATTAATCAATATCTTTTTAATCACACCACAAACTTCTGACGAGCGCATTCGTTTTATAGACAGCGTTTCCAGCGGATTTATCTATATGGTAAGCTCGGCCAGTGTTACGGGTTCTCAAGCAGGATTTGGCAACGTACAGGAAAACTACTTCAAACGCATCGCCGATTTGAATTTAAAAAACCCACAAATTGTAGGATTCGGAATCAACAATGCCGAGACCTTCAACCAGGCTACACAATATGCCAAAGGCGCTATTATTGGTAGTGCGTTTATCAAACATTTATCAGAAGAAGGAAGCGGAAAAATTGCTGATTTTGTAAAAGCAATTCGATAATCTCTCACATAAATAATGAACATACTAAAATCCGATTTGATTACACAAATCGGATTTTTTTATGTTGTTTACTATTTAATAGTATTGAAAGAAAAAATAATAGCATGCCTTTTGATATGTAAGAAATAATTCTATTTTTGTAGAGTACATAAAAAAATAATGTGCAATAATAATAACAAAAAAACTGCGTATAACATGCCAATAAAGGATATAACTAGTCCAATTTATGCGCATATAAACTAGTTACCTTCTATTTAACACCAAAATTATCATCAAATGGATATTTACCATATTTGTCCAAATTGTAAAAAGGAAGAATATTTTTTCGACGGGGAAAAATTGAAGTGTCCAAATTGTAATCAAAAACAATTTGAAATAGCTTTGTATATAAGTGAGGGTAATCACAATTTTCAGAATCTTGCCGAACTAAGCCAACCGTATTTTTATTTAAACTGTGGAGAAATTTACAGCTGTATTGTTGAGTATAATCAAAAAATTGAAAATACTACAATTCTCCCAATAGTTTACGCCACAGATTCAAATAAAATGTTTTTCATCTTTGAAGCCGAGAAGATTTTTAAACAAATGCCGAAAATGATTAATGAACTGTTTTCAAAAACATTTTTAGAGCTTTTAACCCTAAAAGTAAATTTTGATCTTGACGATGAAATCAGTTATTTAGTAGTGCCTGGAGCAAGTGAAAAAGACAATTCAATAATTGAATATAATGGATATATATTTAAAAACTTTAGTAAAATAAACAGCAGGTAACAGCCGTTTGGCAAGATTGGGGGTTTTAGGATGAAATTAAAGTTGGTTTTGTATTTGAAAATTTTGTCTTTAATCGAAAAATCTCGCATCTTTATTCCCCAACCTCGCCAAGCGCCAGAACGTTAGAGTGCAATTACAAAAAAACACGAAATTTATGATAAAAGAATTACTTGTTTCATTCAAAGAAAATTTAGAAACAAAATCTTCAAATCCCTTTTTTGGAACTCTTCTATTAGTTTGGATAATTAAAAATTGGAACTTATTTTATTCTTTATTCAATTTTGACCCAAAAACATCACTATACATTAAAAGAAAATTTATAATTAACCATTTTAAAGATCTTCCTTTAATTGAAACTTTACTTTTATGTATTCTTAAGGCATTTATAATAATGATTGCTTCTTATTTGTTAATTAATTTATCTAGATTAATTATCAATTTTTTTGAAAAAAAAATCACCCCAATGATTTATAAATGGACAGATAAAACAAGTATAGTTTTAAAATCTGTTTATGATATTTCGGAAGAAGAAAGAAAAAGACTTGAGAAAAAAGTTGATGAAGAAAGAGCCAATAAACTAAAATTACAAGAAGAATATGAAAAGTTAGAAAAGAAATTTTCAGATTTTTTGATAAAGCAACAAGATGTAAAATTGCCCGAAAATGAAAATATAGTTCCTGAAAAGAATAACGAAATTAATAATAATAAAGTCAATTTAATTTTTAACAAATTAATAAAAGAAAAAAGACATAAAGATTTTGAAGATATTGCAGAAAACATTTTAAATTCAATACCTATGGATAAAAATGACTCATTAATTAAAGAATTTGTAACATTAGGGCTAATTACTCCAGGGAATTCATTAAATGGAGTGAGATCCTATTTTGAATTCACAACTGAAGGTTTAAAATTAAATGAGAAACTATTATTTGAGAGATTAAAGTAACTGCGCCTAACAGCCGTTACAAGAGATTTGGGCATTTGGCTTAATTTAAAAATGGTTTTGTATTTGGGAGTTTAGGCAAATCCGAAAATAAGGCTTAATTTAACCCCAAACCTCTTGTAGCAAGGGAACGTTAGCAACAATTTTAAACGTAATTCATGAAAGCATATTTCAAAAGAGAAAATGTGATATTAATTCTCGGTATTTTATTTAGCGGGATTTCTTTTTTTGGGCTTAAACTGTTTGATATTCAATCAAAAATATTTTCAGATTACGAAAAGGCTATTGACACGATTACTATTTCTAATAATAGAATGCTAAATAGTCAAATAATAGGTGAATTTACAAACGATTCATTGCCTAATATTAGAATAAGAATAAAAGAATATGGAATTTTCCTCGTAGCAGCGCAAAAACTTCCACATAATTCAAATATTTCTAAATCCGTAGAATTAAAAAGATCTGTGTTAAACGATATTGCAAGATTCTCTAAATTTGAAAATGAAGCGGAAAATAAAGAATTTCCTAGTATGTATTCTCTTTACAATGAGTATTTAAATGGTGAAAAAAAATTAGTTGACTTAATGCATGAATTTTCTATTCAAATCGAATCAAATTCTTCACACAATACTGTTGAGATTTATGGTAAAATGGAAAGTGCTTTTTTTGAGTTGGAAGCTTTAAACGAAAAAATACTAGTAAAAAATAAATTTGCGATGTCAAAATTTCCTAATCAAAAATTACAGTCCATAGAAATGTATAAAAAATTTACAAATAAGGTAGATGAAGAAAAAAATCTATTTTTTCAAGTTTTTGGTTTATTTATAATCTGCCTAATTTGTTTCGCAACAATTTTAATTTTTGCTTTTAAATATGATACTTTCAAAAAATGAAAACCAATCTGGTGCTCGATTGCATCGAGTACCTACTTACATTAAAAGTTAAATCGTAGCGTTTGCAACGCGTCTCAATAAAAAGAATTCCAAAACCAAATGCAACTATGAAAAAAATTACACTTCTACTGTTTATTTTGTTTTTGACACCAATGAGTTGGTCGCAAACATTTACCAATTTCACAACATCGGATGGATTAGGAGCTAACTGCATCAACGCCATTGCTGTTGACTTATTAGGCAATAAATGGTTTGGGACTACTAATGGAGTAACCAAATTTGACGGTACAACATGGACCAATTACACTACCGAAAACGGTCTTATTGACAATTTAATCTATTCTCTGGCTTCTGATAAAAATGGTGCGATTTGGATTGGCACCAATACCGGAGCTTCAATGTTTGATGGAGAAAAATGGATTACTTTTGGGATAAACGAAGGCATCAATTATGTAAGATCACTGGCTATTGATGCAGATGACAATAAGTGGTTTGGTACCGTAAACGGAGTGCTGAAATACGATGGTACCAACTGGACAAAATATACTACTGATGATGGTTTGATTTACAATTGTGTTACCGCCATCACCATTGATAAAAACGGAACCAAATGGTTTTGTACACCTCAGGGCGTTTCCAAATTTGACGGAACAAACTGGGAATCTTATACAACTGTAAACGGATTACCATCAAATGCTGTCTATAAAGTTGCCGTTGATTCGCAAGAAAATGTATGGTTTGCTACTTTAGGCAAAGGATTAACGAAATTTGACGGAATCAATTGGAAAACCTACACCATGACTGATGGAATGATTAGTGATTACATCTGGTCGCTTACAACTGACAAACAGGACAATTTATGGATTACGAGCAGCAATAATGGGATATCTAAATTCAATGGTACTGAGTTTGAAAATTACGATATGAAAGATGGTCTAATAGGAAACAATACCCATTCCATCACTCTTGAAAACAATTCAGAAGCCTGGATAGGAACTTTTACGGGACTTTCCAGATTAACTCCAAAAAAAACAAATACCAGCAAACAAGTCCTAACCGACTACGATTTCCTGATTTATCCCAATCCGACCTATAACAAAATTTATATTAAAATTGAAGATATGCTGTTGAACTCTAAACTTAGTGTACACACAATCGATGGAAAACTAATAAAACTAAGCGTTTTGGATACCAATATCAACGAGATTGATCTTTCAAACTTTGCATCAGGCATGTATGTTGTAGCTATAGCAACACCAAAAGGCATTGTCAATAAAAAGGTAATCAAGCTTTAATTTTCAACATTATTATCAATCATGAAACAACTTCATCTTTTTAAATCCTTCTTATTTTATACCATCTTAAGTTTTTCTTGTACTGCAAATGCTGCTTCCAAACTGGCGCTCGATTGCATCGATTTCCAAAAGTAGTATAAAACTAAAACTTACTTTACTCTAACAACAACCTTCCCTTTAGCGCGACCACTTTCTATATATGCTAAAGCATCATTAGTTTGCTCAAAGGCAAAAGTCTTATCTAAAACAGGGATTATTACTCCCGATTCGATAAGGGATGTTATTTGGCTTAGTTGTTCTCCATCTGCTCTCATAAAAAGAAAAGAATAATTGACTCCCAGCTTAGCTGCTTTTTTACGAATACCAGAACTTATGAGTGATAAGATGACTTTAACAAACCAAGGTGCTCCAATTGCCTTTGCAAAATCAGGTGTAGGCGGTCCTGAAATAGAAATTACTTTTCCTCCTGGTTTTAAAATTCGCAATGACTTTTCTAATGTATTGGTATCTTGACTATTCAATACCAAATCATAGTTTCTTAAAATACTTTCAAAATCTTGCGTTTTATAATCAATGAGAATATCAGCTCCGAGATTTTTCAACATGGTAAAACTTTTTTCACTAGCTGTAGTAGCTACAGTAGCTCCCAAATGTTTTGCTAACTGAATAGCAATGGTTCCAACACCTCCCGATCCCGCTTGAACGAATACTTTTTGTTCTTTTTTAAGTTTTGCCCTTTCAACAAGAGCTTGCCAAGCCGTTAAAGCCACTAACGGTATCGAAGCTGCTTCCTCCATTGAAATATTTTTAGGTTTTAGAGCCACATCTTTTTCATCTATGGCAATGAATTCGGCAAGCGTACCAATGCGAAAATCAGCTACTCTGGCATAAACTTCGTCACCTACTTTAAACTTTGTTACATTTTTTCCCACTTTAGTAATTACTCCCGCTACATCATGTCCCAAAATTAGTGGGAACTTATAGGGTAAAATCAATTTGAATTCGCCCGATTTTATTTTGGAGTCCAAAAGATTTAAACCCGAAGCATGCACTTCAACCAAGACATCATTAATTTTAACTTCTGAAATAGCTACATTAGTAAGCTGTAAACTTCCTTTTTTGCTGTATTTATTTATGATAAATGCTTTCATTTTTCTTTATTTATGAGAATTACTTTTGTAAAAATTGGTGGCTTTTCTTTGGATTAACTAAACCAAAAGTCAACTTTGGAAAAAAGCGATGCAATAGATAAACTAATTTAGTATCTCCTACACGAATGGTATATTGGTCTTTTTTTAATCCAGCAATCAAGCCTTTTACCAATTCTTCAGAACTCATTTTTTTATCATCTCTTTCTGCAGTCATCTCAGTGGCAACCAGTGGAGGCAACAATTCAAAAACTTTCACTCGACTGTTTGCTATTTTCAAATGTTCTCTAAGTGATTTGGTATAAAATGCCAATGCCGTTTTAGAAGCGGAATAAGTAGCTTCCAGCAATGAAGGGACATAACTTAAGATAGAAGTTGTATTGATAATGGCACTTTCTTTTCTTGATTTCAACATATCCAGAAAAAGATTATTCAGCCGAATAACACCAAGATAATTGACATCCATCTCATAAATAGCTCCTTCCAGATGTTTTTCATTGGCTAAACCTAGATTTAAAGGTGGTACTCCTACTCCAGCATTGTTGTATAAAATATCAATACCTCCCATTTCTTTAATTTTATCAAAAAGTAAGAGTGCTTGATCAGCATTTGCAACATCGCTTTGTATAACGGTCAATTGTGGATGTATTTTTTTAGCGGCTTCTAACTTGTCTTGATTTCTTCCAGTAATAATAACATTTGTTCCCAATGCTATAAATTGCTTAGCTGCTTCCAGTCCTATTCCTGAGGCACCTCCTGTAATCAGAATTGTTTTTCCTTTTAGATTCATAGTTGTTGTTTTTAATGATAAGAAAGTGATACTTTATCGTTACAAAAGTTCCTTTTTAAAAAACTGCTTCGTATCTCCTACAGGTATATCAAATTGATTTTTTTCTAATGCCAAAAACAATTCATCCGCTACTTCAGAAGGCGGAATACCGTTAGCTCCACCTATTTCGGCTGAGAATTCTGTGTTTACCAATGGTGGGTACACTTCATAAATTTGTACATTTCTTATCTCTTCATAAGTATCTCTTAAAGCAACAGTATAGCTATGCAAAGCTGCCTTAGTAGCACCATACGTTGGTAAGAATTTGTGACTGCCAAATACCGCAATAGAAGAAACGTTTATAACTGCTGCTCCAGCTTTTTCTATTAAATGTGGCAACATCAATTCTGTAAAATGAATTACACTAAAATAATTAGTATTCATTTCGATAGCTGCTTTCTCATGTGCATTGGTTGTTTCACTTAACAAATATCCAAAAGCAGCTCCAGCATTGTTGATGATGATATTTACACCAAAATAGTCTTCCTTTAGTTGTTTTGCAATACGAATCCTATCTGCTTCTACCGATAAATCTCCCTGAATGGCAATGGCATTATCTAATTCTTTTAAGGCTTTTTGCAAACGTTCCTCATTACGCCCGTTGATAATAATTTTATTACCCGCTGCGCTTAACTTTTTAGCAATTGCTAACCCAATCCCTGCGCTTCCACCGCTTATAAAAACGGTATTTCCTGTTGTTTTCATTATTTTGAATTTTTATTTTTTTTCTATTGATTGTGACTCTGAATTAAAATTTGTAAATTTGCTTGCGTTTTGCAAGTACAAATATACAAACAACTTTCAAATCGCAAGTGATTTTATAAATTATTTTTATGGCAACTACAAAAAAAAGATCCGAATGCCCAATTAGCTGCTCTCTAGACGTATGGGGAGACAAATGGTCACTACTCATTATCAGAGATTTAATGTTATCCAAACAATGTACTTATGGCGATTTTCTAAAATCCGAAGAGAAAATAGCAACCAATATTTTAGCTGCTCGATTATTAATGCTGGAAGAAAATAGTATCATCAGTAAATTGAATCATCCTGATAGCAAAGCAAAAGTTTTATACAAACTCACCCAAAAAGGAATAGATTTATTACCATTGATGATTGAAATAAATTTATGGGCTGATAAATATTCTACATTACCAGCTGAAAGAAAAGCGATTGTAGAAGAAATAAAAAAAGACAAAGAGGGATTTATAAAAACCCAAACAAAAGAATTAAAGAAGGTAATTTTATAGCAAAAAGAAAAATCGAAAATTATTAGCAATGAGCGATTAATTCGATATTCATTTCATTAATCAACTAATTTTCATGACTTTATATTATTAAATTAGAAAGCTCAAATCAATAATAGTTTAACTATGAAGCAATTTCCTTTTTTTAAATCCTTTTTATTTTCCATCATCACCAGTTGTTTTTGTGCTGCAAATGCTGCTCCTGTAAAACTAATTTCAAAAGAAATACGCTCCAATTCCAACTATACTTTTGGAGAAAAACCAATTGGAGGAAAAGCCATTTACATTCCTATCGAATTAAAGAATAACGATTTTAATTCGAGCGATAGCGAATGGAGTTACCAAAGAAGTGCGTCTTCTGACAATATCATTATTTTCTGGGCAAAAGGATTTGGGCAATATCCCGACAAAGCGCCAAATCCAAAACTGAATGTCGATATCAATACTGTTTTGACAAAAGCCGAAAAGTATTATTCCTATTATCGGGATACGATGCAATTTGTACAAAAAGGAAAATCAAAAACAGATCAATATCGAATGATTATCATTCTCCGTTATCAGGAAGAATGGTTGGCCACAGGCGCGGGATATGATAATGTTATAGGCGCTTTATGGGTAAATCCCTGGGCTTCTAACACCGATTCTGCTTTGGCTCATGAATTTGGTCATACCTTTCAATATCAAACTGCCTGCGATGGCAATTATGGTTTTAGAGATCAAAACTATGTGGGGCAATTTTGGGAACAATGCGCCCAATTTATGTCATGGCAAATTAATAATGACAGCTTTACCAGAGAAATACCCCGTTTTTTAGAAAATGCGCACAAACATTTTTCGCATGAAGATTACCGATACCAATCGATGTATTTGATGGAATTTTGGAAACAAAAACACGGAATCGATTTTTTAGGAAAACTATGGCGAAGCGCTCAAACTCCTGAACATCCGCTGCAAACCTACAAAAGAATCACAGGAATCAATCAGAAACAATTCAATGACGAGTTTTTTGAATATGCCTGCAAAAATATCAACTGGGATTATCCTTTAGGAAACCACAATAAAACCTTTATTAAAAACTTAGCTGCTGCTGAACAAAAAAAATACACGCATCACACCGCGTTAGAAATTGCTGATAATGGTTATTACAAAATAGCCGACAAACAAATCCCTCAGGTTTATGGTTACAATGCCATTCCGCTTAGTGTTCCAAAAACAGGTACGAAAGTCGCTGTAGATTTCGAAGGATTAAAAGGAAAATGGTCTGCTATTGAAGGATGGCGTTATGGCTTTGTTGTTATAAAAGAAAATGACTCTGCTGTTTATGGTAAGATAAAAAAAACAAAAAAAGGCAAAGTTACCATCACAATACCTCAGGATGCAAAAGAACTTTGGCTAGTGGTAACCGGAGCTCCTACCGAACACCGAAATCATGTGTGGGATGACAAGCCTGACAATGATGAAAATTTCCCTTATAAAGTTAAATTCACTAACACATCCAAGAAGGATTAAAACTTGTGGTACTCATTTTTGGTTCCCATTATCCACTTGATTTATTATAGGTTTTCCAAAAAATAAACCCCAATAAAAAACGGCGCAAACTCCGCAGAGGCTTGCGCCGTTTTCTATCCCAAAACATTCAGAAATAACAATTACAGATTCGGGAAGTTTGACAATTCTAATGAACTAATAAAGTTACTAAAACAATTTGTAGATTCTGTGAATAGGAATCATTACACCCTGTTTTAAAACTACATTCTTATCTGTAACGGCCCAAACGGTAGTATTCACAATCTTTTTGGATTCATTGTCTTCAAAAAATATTTTAATTTTTGAATGCTCTAAATTCCCTAAAGATAAAGCCCTGTTTATCTCGCTTATTCTTGTTTTTACTTCGTTATCGTCATCCAGAACATCTGTAGTTGGAAACTTAAGAGAAGCTATGTCTTCTTTCTCTATAATTGTGAATTCCTCTGTCATAATTGAAAAAAATTAATTAATACTAAACTTGTTATTGTCATTAAAAAAAAGGCTTAAATTGGGATTTCTCGAACAATAACCTACTATAAAATTAACAACAATCTTCTTGATAATTGCCAATTTTTTATTAATTTTTTAAGTAAAATTCCACTTTTCAGCAATTAAGAATCCAATAGACATATTTATTCGCATCGCCATTCTTTCTTTGAAAAAATGAATTAGCTATTCCTTTTTTAGTGTATTTTTACATAGCAATTACTAACAAATTGATTAACAATCCAATCAATGAAATAAATCACTCCCCAAAAAACGCATCGCCTTGGAAAATCTCCCTTTATTTATTTTATTAGCCTTGCTTGCCGAAATTTTAGGCACCGTTGGAGGATTTGGTTCTTCTTTATTTTTTGTCCCCATAGCGAGCTATTTTTTGGACTTTCATTCGGTTTTAGGTATTACAGCACTCTTTCATGTTTCAAGTAATATCACCAAAATTGCCTTTTTCAGAAAAGGTTTCGATAAAAAACTACTGCTCACTATAGGTATTCCTGCTGTGCTCTTTGTTATTGCTGGTGCTTTTGTCAGCAAATACATCGAAACTAAAACTCTTGAAATCGCTCTTGCTGCTTTCCTTATTATTATTAGTTTGTTTTTTCTTTTTTTTAAAAATATTAGTATCAAACCTAACTTTACTAATTCAGTTCTGGGAGGAACCTTATCCGGATTAATTGCGGGTTTGTTAGGTACAGGAGGGGCTATTCGCGGCATGACCTTAGCAGCTTATAATCTTAAAATGGAAGTTTTTATTGCCACCTCAGCCATCATCGATCTGGCTATTGATTCCAGCAGAAGTTTTGTATACACCTATAATGGTTATGTCCACAAACATGATTTATACCTTATCCCTATATTGCTTACGGTAAGTGTTATAGGAACCTATTTTGGTAAAAAAATTCTAAGCCGTATTTCGGACGAACAATTCAAATCTATTGTTTTAGTTTTAATCTTCATTACCGGCATAGTGACACTTTCGAAAGTGATATTTAACTAAAAAAAATCGCAAATTAGAATACTCCTAAAAATACTTCTAATTTGCGATTGTGTAAAAGAACAAGAATATTACACTGTTTCTTCCTCCTCTTCAGTTACAAATTCCATGTGGTCTTCGATTTCCGCAACCACCGGTTTTGAAGCTTTCAGTGCATTGAATCGCTCTAATTGTTCCAATTCGTCTTCGTCTCCGCTAAAATAAGGGAAAACATCCAAAACAGCCGATTCTGAAATAGCCGGAATGGTGTAATCACCCATCGTTCCTTTCATAGTATGCACCGTATTATCATAAGCCTCTTTTACATCATTGGCCTGAACCAGAAAATACATATTGGTTTTGCGTTCCTTGCCACTCTCTTCATCATAAGCCAATAATGAAATCTTTGATTTAAACCATCTGTCGGCATTTTCAAAAGGATGAATCTCGGCATAATTAGCTACTTTAATATTAGCTATTTTAAATTCTTCACTCACATAAGCTTTCATTTCTTCATTAATTCTACTCTCAGCTTCTGTAAAAGAAATAGCGTCAACCAAATAAATTTCGCCTACCATTTTTTGATTGCCTGTTTCGTCCGTTTTTCTATATTTTACTTTGCATTCGTACCAAGTTGCCATAATTTTTTTTTTAGGATGCCAAAGATAGATTTTAGAGTAAAATAAACACCAGATTATCAAAATAGATATTCACAATTTTGACCCCAAAAAGCTATCCTTTTCACAACTAAGCACTTAGTTTTTCTATTATAATTACTCACTAAAAAATCCTTAGTTTTGTATTTCACAAACTTCTCTTATGGATTTAGCCGCTCATTATAACCAATTGTTTACTAAATCAGCACAGGCTATTTCAAGCAATAGGTACGTTTTAGATTCTAAAATTGATGACGAAAATGACCATCGTTTTGGCATTACTTTACTCATTCGACCACTGGAATCTATTAAAAACCAGATTCAGTCGTTTTTAAACGAACTTAAAAAAGAAGACCCGGCGCAGTATTATTACCCTAATTCAGATATTCACATCACCGTTTTATCTATTATTTCCTGCCGTGATGGTTTTTCTTTGAGCCAAATTAATCCTTCAGCATACATTGCGCTTATCCAGGAAAATATAGCTTCATTAAAGAATTTAGAAATTCACCTCAACGGAATTACAGCTTCTGATTCTACCATTATGATTCAGGGATTCCCAAGTAATGATACGCTAAATTCCTTTCGGGATGCGCTTCGGGAAGCATTTAAAAACAGTACTGTTCAACGAAGCATCGATAGCCGTTATACCTTATTTACCGCTCATGTGAGCGTTTGTCGCTTTAGAAAAACTATTGCCGATACAACAAAATTCATTTCGATATTGGAAAAATACCGCAAACAGGATTTTGGAAAATTTACAGTTGACAACGTCGAATTAGTCTGTAACGACTGGTACCAAAGAAAGGAAAAAACGCAAATTCTACATACGTTTTTACTAAAATAAAATTTATTGTTACGCTAAGATTCAGTAAGTAAATACTAAGTTTTATTAATTAAAACTTTTCTCTTTTCTTCGTGTAACTCTGAGCCCTCTTTGTGAATCTCTGTGTAACAAAACTACACCAACAAACACACAAACCACTCATAAACAACAACATAAAATTATCTATCACTAAAAAACAGTGACTGTTTTTATGTTAATATTACGTTAAATAAAAATTAAACAGTTGTTTAAATTAAACAGTTGTTTAATTTTGTGCTGTAATTAAAAACAAATCCAAGTGAAAACTGATTTTAACGAAAAGCAAATTCAAATTCTGTTGATAGCAGAGACTTTATTTGCCGAGAAAGGATTCGAGGGAACTTCGATTAGAACCATAGCTAAAGAGGCCGACATTAATGTTGCGATGGTTTCTTATTACTTTGGTTCGAAGGAAAAATTGTTAGAATCCCTGATTGTTTATCGTACTTCCGATTTAAAAATTCAAATGGAAAACCTGTCTGTTGAAGATTTAGACCCAATTGAAAAAATTGATAAACTAATTGAACTGTACGTCAACCGCATCAGATGTAATAAAGGAATTTACAGAATCTTACATTTTGAATTTACAACCGAACAAAGGGAGGATAAATTGAAAGTATTAAACGAAGTGAGGGATCGGAATTTAAAATCTATTGAAACGATTATTCACGAAGGCCAACAGAAAGGAATTTTCAGAAAAGACATAATTATTCCTTTGATTCCTCCAACAATAATGGGTACGTTTTTTCATTTTAGCATGAATAAAGCTTATTTCAAAAAATTACTGAATCTGGAAACAGACGAAGCATTTGAAAATTATATCCAAACAAAATTTAAAACACATATACAACAAACAATCAAAGCACTTCTAATATATGAAAGCTAATCATTTAATACTCTTTGGAACTATATTGCTGGGAATATCTTCCGTAGAAGCACAGGAAAAAAAGAGTTTATCACTCGACGAAGCAGTTCATTTAGCCTGGGACAAGAGCAACGAAGTTAATCTGGCCAATGCCAAAGTAGCTACTAAAAAATACGAGTTACAATCGGTTAAAAATCATATTTATCCTGATTTAAAGGCTTCTGCTCAATACCAACGACTAACTAAAGCTTCTGTAAACCTGAAAAGCAACAGCAGCGATAGCGGTTCAGACTCAAAAGCTCCTAATGTAGATCAATTGGTTTTAGGACAAATCACAGCTAATTTGCCTATTTTCTCCGGTTTTAAATTACAAAACAGCATTAAAGTTTCGGACAATTTGTATCAGGCTGAAACAGCTAATGCTTTGCAAACTAAGGAAGAAACAGCAATGAAAGTAATTAACTATTATGCTGCCTTATACAAAGCACAAAAAACAGTTGAATTACTCAACGAAAATTACAAAAGCGCTCAGCAACGTGTAAAAGATTTCACCGAATTGGAAAAAAACGAAATCGTTCCTAAAAACGATTTATTAAAAACACAATTACAACTATCTAAAGTTCAACTCTCATTGGATAAGGCCAAAAGCGATTTAAGCGTAATCAACTACGAACTGACCAATCTTTTAAAACTGGATCCTAAAACAATCATTGAAATCAGAGAAAGTGATTTCTATAATTTTGAAACAAACAATGTTCCTGTTGACGAAAATCCGGCGCTGGAGAATCGTAAGGATTTAGAAGCTTTACGATTTGAAGAAAAAGCAAGTCAGGCTCATATAAAAGTAGCTCGTAGTGGTTACTATCCTTCGCTGTCACTTATTGGCGGATATACTACTTTGGACTTGAAAAATGTGGTAACTGTTCAAAATGCCATGAATTTTGGTGTGGGACTTTCCTATAACATTAGTGATATTTTCAAAAACGGAACTGAAGTAAAAATAGCAAAGAGCAAGGCTGCCGAAGTTCAAAATTCGGAAATGCTGCTGACCGATTACATCAAAATTCAGGTACAGCAAGCCATCGAAGAATATGATTTAGCTCAAAAACAAAATCTTGTTTACACTCAGGCTGTAGATCAGGCAACCGAAAATTACCGAATGATTAAAGACAAATACGATAACGGTTTGTCGGACACTAATGATTTACTTGAAGCCGATGTTGAACAGCTAAGTGCAAAAATCAATAAAGCATTGGCCAAAGCCAATATCATTCAAAAATATTACAACTTACTTTCTGTAACAGGACAATTAAACCAAACTTTCAAGCTTTAAAAAATATAATCGATACCAAAATGGAAAAGAAAAAAACAAATAAAAAATTTATAGCTATAATAGGTAGTTTAGTACTATTAGGTGTTATATATGGTTCCTACAAATACATTCACTCCTTATCTCACGAAAGCACCGATGATGCTCAGGTAGAAAAATACATGACTCCTATTATCCCGAGAGTTTCCGGTTACGTGAGTAAAGTATACATCAAAGACAATGATTTTGTAAAAAAAGGAGATACTCTTTTTACGATTGATCAAAAAGATTATCAGTTAAAAATTGACGAAGCTACAGCAGCATTGGCCGCAGCCGAAGGAAATTTTGAAGTTTCAAAAGCGGATGTGGGTAGCATTTTAGCTAATATTTCAGTATCGGATGCCAATGTAAAATCGGCAACTGGAAACATTCAAACTGCTAAAATCAAATTAGGTTTGGCAACCAATGATTTCAACCGTTACAGCAATTTGTATAAAAATCATACTATTACAAAACAACAATACGAACAAGCTTTAGCTGCAAAACAGGAAGCTGAAAATCAGGTACGTATTTTACAACAACAGGAAAGAGCGAGTGCTTTCCAAAAATCGGTTATACAAGCAAAATCGGTTGTTTCAAATAAAGAAACAGATGTTGCTTCGGCTAATATCAAAAGAGCTCAGGCTTTATTGGAATCAGCTAAATTAAATTTAAGCTACACTGTTGTTACAGCCGCTATCGACGGACAGGTTTCTAAAATTGATATACAACCGGGACAATTAGTACAACCGGGACAATCTTTGTTCTACATTATCAACAACAACGAAGCCTGGGTTATTGCTAATTTCAAAGAAACGCAGTTAAACAAAATGGTTGCCGGTCAAAAAGTAGCTTTAAAAGTGGACGCATATCCTGATTATGAATTCAAAGGAACAATCACTTCATTTTCTCCGGCTACAGGATCTCGTTTTTCAATACTGCCTCCTGATAATGCTACAGGAAACTTTGTAAAAACCATCCAACGTTTACCGGTAAAAATTAGTATCGATCCAAGCAATGATATTGAAAAAGTAAAATTATTACGTCCGGGAATGAATGTGGACGTAGATGTACATATAAAATAACTGTAGAGGTTTAATTCAATTAGAAATCAAATCATTGTTATTTCCGGTTTCGGGCGTCCTTAGATTCCGCAGTCGAGTGTCAAATGTTTGAAGAATGCGTAAAAAGAAAAGCTGTTTGAGTCCCGAAAGCTTTCGGGACGAGTTTTTTTCTTTTAGCATTCGAAAACTAATTTGACCGACGAGGAAGCGTAAGACTTGATTTTTTTGTTTCTTTTTTGATCAAGCAAAAAAGAAAAATTTATAATCAAAAACGGTTCTCGATACATTTTGCTTCATTTCATTACGCAAAACACTCGAACAGACGCTTTGAAAACACACTTATTGAGTATAAAATAACAACGGGATTAGACCAAAACAATAAAAATAAAATTAGTATTAAATGGTACTAGCAGACGACGATTTAGTAGAATATGGCTTTAGAAGGGTTATCATTACAATAACCGCGGTACTTTGTGCTTTGCTGGAAATTGTAGATACCACTATTGTCAATGTGGCTTTGACTGACATGAGAGGAAGTCTGGGTGCCACCTTAACGGATGTTGCCTGGGTGATTACTGCCTATGCCATTGCAAACGTTATTGTAATCCCAATGACAAGCTGGCTTTCGCAACAATTTGGAAGACGTAATTATTTTGCTGTATCGATTGTAATTTTTACGGTTTCCTCCTTTTTATGCGGAAATGCCACAAATATATGGGAATTAGTAGCCTTTCGATTTGTTCAGGGTTTAGGAGGTGGTGCTTTATTAGTAACAGCTCAAACCATCATTACCGAAAGTTATCCTATCGCCAAACGCGGAATGGCGCAGGCTATCTATGGAATGGGAGTAATTGTAGGACCTACATTGGGACCGCCGTTAGGAGGTTATTTAGTAGATAATTTTTCCTGGCCCTATATTTTTTACATCAATATTCCTTTAGGAATAATTGCCACACTTTTGACATTGAGCTTTGTAAAAAGTCCAAAATATGGCGAAAAATTAAAATCAAATCAGGTGGACTGGTACGGAATCATTCTTTTGGCAACATTTATTGGCTCTTTACAATTTGTTTTGGAACACGGACAACAGGATGATTGGTTTAATGATAATATAATAATTACACTGAGTGTTGTTTCGCTTTTTGGGTTAATTCTCTTTATCTGGAGACAATTGGTATACAAATATCCTATTGTTAATTTAAAAGTATTAAAAGACGGAAATCTTCGAATTGGTACCATTATGAGTTTCATTATGGGATTTGGATTGTACGGTTCTACGCTAATTATCCCTATCTATACTCAGGCTATTTTGGGCTGGACAGCTACCGATGCCGGTTTACTATTAATTCCGGGATCCATTACCACAGCGATAATGATGCCTTTTGTGGGGAAAATGATTCAAAAAGGCGTTCCGCAAAGTTATATGGTAGCTGTAGGTTTCTTAATCTTTTTCATTTTTACACTAAGCATGTATTACAACATGACTCCGGATACCGGTGTAGAACATATGTATTGGCCTTTAATTTTGAGAGGAATTGGTTTAGGATTGCTATTTGTTCCTATTACCACTTTATCCCTTTCTACACTTAAAGGAAAACATATTGGTGAAGGTGCTGCTTTCACGGGGATGATGAGACAATTAGGCGGTTCATTTGGTATTGCCATTATTACCACATTCATCACCCGATTAACACAGATGCATCGTGTTAATTTAGTAGCTAATTTAGACGGAAGTTCATTTGAAGTACAACAAAGAATCTCTCAAATGCAAAAAGCTTTTATGGCCAAAGGTTATTCGATTAACGAATCCCTTAAAAAAGCCTATGAAGTTTTGGATTTTTCAGTAATGAAACAAAGTACAGTATTAGCGTATATGGATATTTTCCTTTATTTAGGTTTACTGTTTCTATGCTGCATTCCTTTTATTTTATTAATCAAAAAAGGAAAAAATAAAATCAATGCCGCCGATGCGATGCACTAATTCAGAAGGCAGATTTTAGATTGCAGATTTTAGTCCCGATAGCCATCGGGATAGATCTCAGATCTCAGATTACAAAAATGCCGTCTCGCTTTTTTAGAACGAGACGGCATTTTTTTTTTTGCTTATATGGGCTTAAATATTCTTATCCAAAAAAATTAAAACTTATATGACTTATATGGTAAAAAAAACAAGTTATCGAGTAAAAACCAAATGATTTCCTTTGGATAAATTGGCATCAAACTGATAGCCTTCATAATTAAATCCTTTTAAATCATCAATGGTTTCAGCATTAGTATCAATAATATAACGCACCATCATTCCCCTTGCTTTTTTGGCAAAAAAACTAATCATCTTCAGTTTCCCATCTTTATAATCCTTAAAATCCGGAGTGATTACAGGAACTTTCAAAGCTTTAGCATCAATAGCCGAAAAATATTCGTTGCTGGCTAAATTGATAAACAACTCTTCTTTTTTCAATTCTTTGTTTAACGAATGTGTTAAAGTTGTTTTCCAAAAATCATACAGATTTTTTTTGTCGTCAATAGGCAATTTTGTTCCCATTTCTAATCGATAAGCCTGAATTAAATCCAATGGTTTTAAAATTCCGTACAAACCTGACAGAATTCTTAATTTATCCTGAAGTACCTCCAATTTTTCAACCGGAATCGAATAAGCGTCTAAACCGGTGTACACATCACCATCAAAAGTATAAACGGCTGGACGGGCATTTTCGGGAGTAAAAGGCGTTTTCCATTCTTTATTGCGTTGCCAGTTCAAATCGGCTAATTTATCAGAGATAGACATTAAATCAGATAAGTCTTTAGGTGATTGCTGTTTTAACACCTTGTGTACTTGACGGGATTCTTTTAAAAACAAAGGCTGAGTGAACTGAGCTGTAGGCAATTCTTTCTCAAAATTTAATGATTTGGCGGGTGATATTACTATTTTCATAAAATGGTTTTGACATTTTTTAACCAATTCAAAAATACTAATTGCAAACAAATTAACACCTAAAGCTTTTAATAAATATAGTATTTCGTTATTTTTGTGGTTCTACGACTCTCTTTTTTTTCTTAAAGAGAAATAATCTATACAAATGAGAAAAACAATTAAACGCCTTTACAGTACTGCTCTTTTTAAAGAATTTTTTGAAAATGAAAAATCCAGTGGATTAGTTTTAATTGCTTGCACACTCATTTCTTTACTATTGGCTAATTCCACCTTTGCAACCGAATATCTTCATATCTGGCATATGAAATTAGGTACTGAAAGTGTAGAATATTGGATCAATGACGGTTTAATGACTATTTTCTTCCTCTTAATTGGATTAGAATTAGAAAGAGAAATTTATATTGGAGAATTAGCTAACATCAAAGAAGCCTTATTACCCATTTTTGCAGCACTTGGGGGAATGTTAATTCCTGCCGGAATCTATTTAGCTTTAAATGTAGGTACACCAGCACATTCCGGTGCCGGAATTCCAATGGCTACTGATATTGCTTTTGCTCTGGGTGTATTATCATTATTAGGAAATCGGGTGCCATTATCGTTAAAAGTATTCTTAACCGCCCTGGCTGTTATTGATGATTTAGGAGCTATTTTAGTAATTGCTATATTTTATACAAAATCACTTTCCTGGATGAACCTGGGTATTGCTATGGGCATCTTATTGTTTTTATTCATCCTAAACCGAATGAAAATCAAAAACCTAATTCCGTATTTAATAGGTGGTGCAATTATGTGGTATTTCATGCTGAACTCAGGAATTCACGCAACAATTACTGGTGTTTTATTAGCATTTGTAATTCCTTTTGGTGATGGCAGCAGCCGTTCAGTGTCTTATCGATTGCAACACTATTTACATAAACCCGTTGCTTTTTTTATCCTTCCTCTTTTTGCTTTAGCGAATACCGCTATTGTTTTAGGAGATGATATTGTTGATGCGCTACATTTACATTACAGTATGGGAATTATGTTAGGTTTGGTTTTAGGAAAACCAATTGGTATCACACTCTTCAGTTTTATTGCCGTAACTATTGGCTTGTGTAAATTACCTAATGACCTGAATTGGAAAAAAATCATCAGTGTTGGTTTCCTAGGCGGAATTGGTTTTACGATGTCTATTTTTGTTACCCTATTGGCATTTGATGACCTACATATCATTAACAACGCTAAATTCATTATTCTGATTTCGTCTTTAATTGCCGGCTGCATTGGTTTTTTAGCCTTAAAACAAAATTTAAAAAACAAGAAAAAACATGCCGTCTCTAATTAGGAAACTATTTGCTTATATCAACCTCAACAAAGGTGAAGAGGATAAAGCCAAGGTTTTAGAGAACGTAACTGCTAACATCTCTTTCCGGGGGTCTAATCTATGGATTTTAGCCTGTGCCATTGTAGTAGCATCAGTTGGTTTAAATGTTAATTCGACTGCTGTAATTATTGGCGCAATGCTTATTTCACCATTAATGGGGCCTATTGTAGGTGCCGGTTTTGGTTTAGGGACCTATGATTTTGAACTACTTAAAAGGTCACTTAAAAACCTATTTATTGCTACAATAGTGAGCTTAATTGTCTCTGCAATTTATTTCTATATCAGTCCTTTTAAAGAAGCGCAGCCGGAACTTTTATCCCGAACTTCTCCTAATTTCTACGATATTCTTATCGCTTTTTTTGGTGGAATTGTAGGTGCAGTAGCTATCACCCGAGTGGAAAAAGGAAATCCTATTCCCGGAGTTGCCATCGCTACAGCTTTGATGCCTCCTTTATGTACTGCGGGTTATGGACTAGCCACCGCTAGCTTTAAATTCTTTTTAGGAGCCATGTATTTATATGCAATTAACTGCATTTTTATTTGCATTTCAACCTTTTTAATCGTTAAATACCTGGCATATCCTACAAAGAAACAATTGGACGAGCCTACCCAAAAAAAAGTAAAATTTTACATCAGCACACTGCTAATCATTTTTATTCTTCCAAGTATTTACTTTGCTTATCTGCTCTTTGAAGAAAAAAAATTCGAACAACAATTAGCTGTTTTTACTGAAAAAGAATTTACTGAAAAAGGGATTACCATTGTCTACCAAAAAACAAGATTCAATAAAAATCCAAAAATAATTGAACTGGGTTTCCTTTCAAAACGTTTTAGTGATTCTGAAATCAAAGATTTAAACAAAAGTCTTAAAGATTATGATTTGACCAATACTCAATTGATAATTAAACAAGACACAACCGACATAAAAAGCGATATTTTGAACGAAATTAAGTTTAACAAATCGACTATAAGCGAAAAAGACGTTACCATTTTAAACCTAAAAAAAGAAATAGAAGCCAATCATTTCAACAACAAAGAACTGCTGGCTGAAATGAAAATATTATTCCCTTCCATCGAAAACATATCAATATCCAATCATATTTTTAACGAAAAAACCGATAGCTTAAAAATAGTTCCTATTCTCATTTATAAAAGTAAAAATGAACTGGATGTTTCGGAAAAAAAGAAAATCATACAGTGGTTAAAACAACGATTAACTAGAAAACAAATCGAAATTTACCGCCAAAACTAATATCTTTATTGCAATAATAAAGAAACCCAATGGATTTATTTAGTCCCGAATTTAACGAAAACAGCAATCTTTTACCTAAAGACGGAACCGTGCTGTATTATGGACCAATCATGGATTATGCTAAGGCAGAGTTCTATTTGAATCGTTTACTGGAAACCATCGAATGGAAAAATGACGAAGCCATCATTTTTGGACAACTCATTACCACCAAACGAAAAGTAGCCTGGTATGGCGATACCAATTTTAAATACAGCTATTCTAAAATTACCAAAGAAGCCCTTTCCTGGACTCCAGAATTAAAGCAATTAAAAACTTTAGTCGAAGAAAAAACCGGAGAAACTTATAATTCCTGTCTGCTCAATTTATATCATGATGGCAGCGAAGGCATGGCCTGGCACAGCGACGGGGAAAAAGATTTGAAAAAAAACGGGGCAATTGCATCGCTGAGTTTTGGTGCCGAAAGAAAATTTGCTTTCAAACACAAAACAACCAAAGAAACCGTGTCTTTAATACTGGAACGAGGAAGTCTCCTTGTCATGAAAGACGAAACCCAAACACATTGGCTGCATCGCCTTCCCCCTACTACAAAAGTCAACAAACCCAGAATTAACCTGACTTTCAGGACTATTGTTCATGAATGATTTTTTTTAAACATATAAGTCATAGAAGTTTTTCTTACTTGTTTTAAAAAACATACATGGCTTATATGTTTAATTAATTTTTGCAAATTCTTCCAATTGGTAAAAAAATCAACAACGATTTCCTTAAAAAATCATCCCTTTATTAACTACCCAAGCTAATTAACAAAGCTTTTATTTTGTTTTTCAACAGACCTTTAGTATCTTTCACATCAAATTAACTAATTAAAGAACCCTTAAACATTTAAAAAATGTTAGAAGAAATGAATGATAACCTGTCACAAACCAGTAAGGAGACAGATGGAAATTTAGCTACTGATGTTCAGGCTAATACTGAAGTGACTAATAACCAAGCCACAGAACAAACATCAGAGGACACTGAAATTTTAGAAAAGCAAAAAGCCTTAAACGAAATTGAGGCATCTAATGCGGAAGAACACGAAGACGAAACGCTCAAAGCACGTCATGAAATTCCGATGCTAGATTACGATACTTTATCGATGGAAGCTATAGTGGATGAATTGCAAAAATTGGTTTCTAATGAAAAAGTCATGTCCATACGCGAACATGTTGAAGAAATCAAAAAAGCTTTTTTATCCAAATACAACCATTTCATTGAAGAAAAAAAAGAGGAGTTTCTAGCTGAAAATCCCGATACTACTGAAGAATTTCAGTATCATTATCCTTTAAAAAATAAATTTGATCAATTATACAATTTATACAAAGACAATAAAAATACCCATTTTAAAAGTCTGCAAAACAATCTTAAATCCAATTTAGAAATTCGATTAGCCATTGTAGAAGAGTTAAAAGAATTGATTAATCCAAACGAAAACATCAAGGATACGCTGAAACATTTCAACGAATTAAGGGAGCGTTGGAAAAATGCAGGCCCTATTCCTAAAGACAAATACAACCACGTTTGGAACAACTACCATTTTCATGTTGAAAATTTTTACGATTATTTACACTTAGACAGAGAGGCAAGAGATCTAGATTTTAAACACAATTTAGAACAAAAACAAAAAATAATTGCGCGTGTAGAAGAATTACTTCACGAAGAAGATGTCAACAAATCCTTTAGAGAATTACAAGATTTACACCGCATTTGGAAAGAAGAAATAGGTCCTGTTTCTAAAGAGTTTCGCGACGAAATCTGGAATCAGTTTAGTGATTTAACTAAAAAAATGCATGACAAGCGTGAAGTTCTTTTTGAAAAAATGAGAGGAACGGAGTTGGAAAATCTGCAAAAGAAAAAAGACATCATTGCTCAAATTGAAGAATTGGCTACGATAAAAGTTAATGCACATTCGCAATGGCTGGTTCAAATAGAAAAAGTAGAAGCTTTAAGAGATACTTTTTTCTCTACCGGAAAAGTACCTGCCGATGTCAACGAAGAAACCTGGGCCGCTTTTAAAAATGCTGTTAGAAACTTTAATGCTTTTAAAAATTCATTTTACAAAGACATTAAAAAAGAGCAAAACGAAAATCTGAACAAGAAAAATGCTCTGGTAGCCAAAGCAAACGAATTGAAAGACAGCGAAGATTTTGCCGGAACTACTCCAATCATGAAACAAATCCAGGAAGACTGGAAGAAAATAGGACATGTTCCAAGAAAATATTCCGATAAAGTTTGGGCTGAATTTAAAGAGGCTTGTAATCACTATTTTGACCGATTAAAAGAACAAAGAAACGAGCACAATGCCGAAGAAATGGAAGCTTTTGACAAAAAGAAAGCTTATTTGGAAACCATTAAAGAATTCCAGTTAGTAGGCGACCACAAAACCGATTTGGATGCCATCAAACAGCATATCGAAAACTGGAAAAGCTTTGGTAAAGTCCCTTTTACAAGACGTCATATTGAAGGTAAATTCAATAAAATATTAGATGCTTTGTTTGACAAATTGAGTTTAAGCAAAAAAGATTCGGATATGATGCGTTTTGCCAATAAAATTGAAAATCTTTCAGAGAGTCACGACAGCCGAAAACTGGAAAACGAAAAGATTTTTATCATTCGCAAAATCGAAGAAGTACAAAACGAAATTTTCCAATTGGAAAACAACATTCAGTTTTTTGCCAATACCAAAAACGCTAAAAAAGAAAACTCCATTGTGTTAGAAGTTCGCAAAAACATTGCTATCCACAAAGAAAGTTTAGATACCTGGAAAGAAAAGCTAAAACAACTTAGAAATATCAATCAGGAATAAATTTAGATTTTAGAAAAAAGAAGCAAGAAACAAGAAGTTTTATTAAAAAGCGATTTTCAAATTGAAAATCGCTTTTTTTATACTCACAACTCATCCCGATAGCTATCAGAACTCGCACCCCACAACTCATAACTCATAACTCATAACCCATAATTAACAAAGTATGACAATTATCATTTGTATTGCTATTCAATCGAACTACTTTTGGAGAGTAAAATAATTGATCATGAAAAATTCTTTGATTCAAAAATACAATGTGCCGGGCCCCCGATATACCAGCTATCCCACTGTTCCTTACTGGAATGAAGCCCAATTCACTTATGAGGATTGGATAAGTTCTTTAAAAAAATCTTTCAAAGAGAGCAATACCAAAGAAGGAATCAGCCTGTACATCCACCTTCCGTTTTGTGAAAGTTTGTGTACTTTTTGTGGTTGTAACAAACGAATTACTAAAAATCATAATGTAGAATCACCTTATATAGAGGCCGTTTTAAAGGAATGGAACTTATATTGTCAACTTCTTGACGAAAAACCCGTTATCAAAGAAATTCATCTGGGTGGAGGAACACCTACTTTTTTTTCTACAAAAAATCTGGAAGATTTAATCAACGGTATTTTTACTCATGCCACCAGAGCTGAGGAATACGAATTTAGTTTTGAAGGACACCCTAATAATACCACTCATGCACACTTGGAAAAACTTTACGATTTAGGTTTCAGAAGAGTGAGTTTTGGCGTGCAGGATTATGCCGAAAAAGTGCAAAAAGCCATCCATCGTGAACAGCCTTTTCACAATGTAGCCAAAGTGACATTTTGGGCTAAAGAAATTGGTTATACCTCTATCGGGCATGACATCATTTTTGGGTTACCATTCCAAACCATTGAAAATGTTGTGGACACCATTGAAAAAACCAAATCCCTGCAACCCGACCGATTGGCTTTTTACAGCTATGCTCATGTGCCCTGGATTAAAGGAAACGGACAGCGCGGCTTTAAAGACGAAGACATTCCGAAAGATCAGGAAAAAAGGATTTTATACCAGATAGGAAAAGAATTATTACAAAAAAACGGCTATCACGAAATAGGAATGGATCATTTTGCCTTAGCTACCGACAGCTTGTATCGTTCATTTCAAAACGGACAATTGCACCGTAATTTTATGGGTTACAGCTCTTCTAAAACCCAATTGATGATTGGTCTGGGCGTTTCATCCATTAGTGATAGTTGGTATAGTTTTGCCCAAAACGAAAAAAATCTGGACGATTATTACAAAGCTTTAGCACAAGATAAACTCCCTGTTTTCAGAGGACATTTATTAACAGAAGAAGACCTTATCATTAGAAAACACATACTGAATTTAATGTGTCAATTTGAAACCACTTGGGATGAAAAAAATACTTATTTCAAAGAAATTCCGGAAATTTTAGAACAACTGGAAGAAATGGAGAAAGACAAAATTTTAATAATCAAAGAAAACGGCGTTCAGGTAACTGATACAGGCAAAGCTTATGTTAGAAACATCTGCATGGCTTTTGACCTGCATTTAAAACGAAAAGCCCCCGAAACAGCACTGTTTTCAATGACAATCTAATCCCCATTGAAAAATCAGCCACTTAACCTACTATCCGATTTGTCCCCACAGGTCGGATTTTTTTTCCTGATACAGTTCTTTATCCTTTACTTTCCCAAAACAAAACGCTTGAAATTGAAATTAGTCTTTTCTCATTTGTAAGAAAAAATAAATATATTTGTTACAAACAAAAACGAAACAAACCTTCGCCAATCTACCCGATTTTAAGTGCATATACGAAGGTTTTTTTTACTTATTCACTAGTCATTAAGGAGTTATGTCGAAATTACGCAGATGAAAACAATTTGAAAATAAACATTTGTTACCGCAGAAAATATCTAAACGGAAACATCAGTGATAATAGCTATTTTTAAAACTACGAACAGAGATAACTAACATAAATTATGATGAAGAATTTACTTTGTTTAATTGTAATAATATTTTTTAGCAACTGCGACAGAAAGAAAACTTTAAAAGTAGAATTAAATGCATCGCAATTAATTCCCAAAGGCGAATGGATAAGTAATTCGGATTCTCTATCTGGAATTAGTATTCGAGAAGATAAAATTGCCTTTTTTAAAAATATGGAATTCAAAAGCGAAGATATTTATAAATATAAAATTGTAGATTCAGTTGAGTACGAAAATGAAACGAAAAAAATTCTTTCAACATATTTGGTGTCTTATAATGATGCAGATACAATTAAATACAAAATTAATGTTCGGAAAAATTCTATGATTACATTAAGATTAAAAGAAAATATAATCGAAACTTTCAATTTGAAAAATAAATAACGAGAATCAAAAAATTATATTTAGAGTTTCTCAACTGGCGCTCGTCTGTGACGAGTGCCTACTTACTGAATAGACACATAGTAGCGTTTGCAACGCGGTTTATGAAGTACTCCCAACTGCACATCTTATGAAAATAGAAAATACAAATGAAAAAGTAGCATACAAACCGAATAAAATTCCTCTGGAGGAAAGGATTGCAAGTGTTCTTATATCAATGTTTGTGCTTCTTTACGGGACGATTGGAGTAATGGTAGATGATATTTTTGTACCGGGTAAAAGAGCGGGACAAGGTTCTCACTATCATGGATTATTGGCATGGATTTTATATGCGTCTTTTTTGTTTGCAATCGCCAATACGATGTCGATTGTCGTTGATCATTTTGACAAAAGAGATAATGAAAAAAATTACCAACGTTTTGCTTCGGTTACTAAAACCATTGGAGGAATACTTTTTTTAATAGCCATCGTTTTGGATTTATTCCTTGGAGGTTAATCATTGTTGTCTCTATTACTCTCTACTACCTTATTCAATTCATTAAATTAAGTTTTTCGCCGTTACTACGAGTGAATCTTCAGAAAAACACCTGTAGTTTTTTCCTAATCTGGAAATTTCAGTAGTATCAGCAAGTCTTTTTGCCCCCAGAATTCTCAATCTTACTAAAGGATTCAAAAGCTCCTTTTGTAATTTTTTAAAAAAATTCAATAAAAAAAATAGACAGACTTGTCTGTATGTTTGTTTTTTTTATACCTTTGAAGAAAAAATAAGGAACTCATGAGTGCACCAAGAGAAAGAATACTAGAACAAGCCTCTGTTTTATTTCATCAACAAGGTTATAACAGCACCGGAATTAACCAAATCATAAGTGAAGCAAATGTTGCTAAAGCCAGCTTTTACCAGCATTTTAAATCTAAAGATGACTTATGTGTAGCTTTTCTAAATAAAAGACATGATTATTGGTTTAGTAAGCTTATTGATTTTACATCAAAATCAAAAAATCAAAAAGAAAAAGTTATAAGCGCATTTGACTTTATCATGCAAATGAATGAGAGAGAAAACTTCAGAGGTTGCAGTTTTCTTAATATTTTATCTGAAATATCAAAAGAACAAGAAAGCATTCTAAAAGTAATCCAATCACACAAAAATGATTTAAGAATATTCTTTAATCAATTGGTAAAGGATGAATTATTGGCAACACATATTTACCTGTTATTTGAAAGCGCTATCATAGAAAGTCAATTATTTAAGTCAAACGAAATTGTACATCAATCAAAAGCAATAACAACAAGTCTAATTTAAATGAATAACAAAATGGAACAGAAACATCCCCTTCCTCCTTTTACGTTGGAAACCGCAAAACAAAAAATTCAAATGGCTGAAGACGCCTGGAACTCTCAGAATCCAGAGAAAGTTTCATTAGCCTATACCATTGACAGCGAATGGAGAAATCGAAGTACTTTCGTTAATGGACGAGAAGAAATCGTAAAATTCCTTAGCGACAAATGGAAAAGAGAATTGAATTACAAACTCAAAAAAGAGTATTGGTCACATACAGATAATAGAATCGCAGTAAGATTTGAATATGAGTACCAAAAAAAAGATGGAAATTGGTTTAGAGCCTATGGTAATGAAAACTGGGAATTTGACGAAAATGGGTTGATGAAAAAAAGATATGCAAGTATTAATGACCTTGAAATAAATGAATCTGAGAGATATTTATAAAAACATATTCCAATCGATGATACCATTTAGAAATGAATCCCCTAGCTTTTATCGTAAACTAATACTCGAAACCTCTTTTAAATAATTTAGAAGAGGTTCTTTTTTTATCTGTTATAATTTAAATAAATCATAAAACAGGCAATTAAAATACTATCTAAAACTCAATAATAGTAAAATGAAAAAATACATTATCAAATTTAAAACTGTAGAAAAAAGCCCCAAACCGGTGACTTTAAAATTTTCGGTTTATTCAGGAATTGGAGGTTTTATAACCATTGCAATATTATCTTTTTTGACAAAAAACTTTCAAATACCACTTATTATGGCTCCATTTGGTGCAAGTTGCGTACTGGCATTTGGAGTTCCTGATAGTCCTTTGGCACAACCCCGAAACATTATTGGCGGACACTTAATTTCAACATTCATAGGGCTTTGTTGCTTTTGGCTTTTTGGCAACGAATGGTACACCCTCTCATTAGGAGTTGGATTAGCCATTGGAATAATGCTACTAACTAAAACCACACATCCGCCAGCCGGAGCAGATCCAATAGTGGTTATTCTAGGGGCTTGTCACTGGGATTTTTTATTGAATCCTGTTCTATCGGGTTCAGCAATAATAGCTATCGTTGCTTTGCTTTTTAACAACATAAACCCATATAGAAAATATCCAAAATACTGGAGATAAAACTTTGATAAAATAAAAGAGATATTACAAAACATATAAAAAGTATCTTCAGCAACCTCAATTTCAGCAAAAAAACTGCAACAACAAAACAATCTCGTATTTTACCTCACATAGGCCGAATCGAAAACAAATCTAATTTTCTATCTTTATAGAAAATTGACATGGTTGAGTAAGAAGTAAAAAGTAAGCTATGAGAAAAATAATTTCCTTTATGCATATTTCACTGGATGGTTTTGTGGCAGGACCTCAAGGCGAAATGGACTGGATAACAATTAACGAAGAAATTTTTGATCATGTGGGGCAGCGCATCAGTCAGACTGATACTGCCTTGTATGGCCGCGTTACCTATGAGATGATGGAAAATTACTGGCCTACCGCAGCAGATAAACCCAATGCCAGCAAGCACGACAAAGAACATTCGCAATGGTATAGTCAGGCGCACAAGATCGTTTTGTCTCAACGTTTAAAAGGAACTTCGCTATCAAATACAACCATCATTAGTGATTCCCTGACAGAGCACATCAACAGCATCAAAAATCAGCCGGGAGGGGAAATATTACTTTTTGGTAGCCCTACTGCTACGCATGCCATGCTGGAGCAAAATCTTATTGACGGCTATTGGCTGTTTGTCAATCCCGTAATCTTAGGACAAGGTATTCCTCTATTTGCCAATATCAAAGAAAAAACCAAACTCAAATTAGTCAACACCAAAGCCTTTGACTGCGGTGTAACCGAACTCAGTTATATCATTGACCAGGCATAAAATTTAGAAAATGAAACAATGTATTCGCTTTAGCTTTTTATTTCTACTCACTATTTGCAGTAAAGGTTGGGCACAACAGCCCGCTGCCATCACTGCTCCAAAAGTAGAACTGACCACAGAAGAAAAAACATTAAACTCTCAATGGCAGGGGAAAAAAGTGGCTTTTTTGGGCGATTCTATGACCGATAAACGCCGAGTGGGAACGACTTATGTGTATTGGGAATATTTGACTGAATTATTAGGCATTGAACCTTTTGTGTATGGCATCAGTGGAAATCAATGGAACCACATTTATAAACAAGCTGAAAAATTGCAGGCTGAAAAAGGGAGTGATATTGATGCCATTATCATCTTTGCCGGAACAAATGATTACATGCATGGCACTCCTATGGGGGATTTTTTTAGCGAAACCACTAAGCAGACGAATTTTAACGGAAAAGAAGTCAGCCGTAAATACCGCATCCCCATTATCAATGACAGCACCTTTTGCGGAAGAATTAATAAGGCCATGTCTTTCCTGAAAAATAATTATCCTAAACAACAAATTATTATCATGACGCCTATCCACAGAGGTTATGCTAAGTTTAACGATAAAAACGTACAACCGGATGAGAACTTCAGCAACGAACAAGGTTTGTATATCGAAAATTATGTGGAAACTCTAAAAAAGGCAGCGGCTATCTGGGCTGTCCCTGTTATCGACTTATATTCAACCAGCGGTTTATTCCCTATGGCCGAATCGCATGCGCAATATTTTAGTAAAAAAGACACAGACATGCTGCATCCTAATGCGGTGGGCGATTACCGTTTGGCAAAAACCATTCAGTATCAATTACTGGCGCTGCCTTCGGGTTTTGTAAAACAATAAAAAGCTACTAATTATGGAAGCCTTAGCTATCAATACCAAAAACTTTCAGTTGGTTGAAAAAGGACAACTTCTGGGGGAACTATTTTATGAAAATCTATTTTCAGAAAAGGCAACTATTAAACTTCCAAATGCTGAAAACTATCTAATTAAACCCCGGAGTATTTTTAAAACAACGATTGACATTACAAAAAACGAAACAGAAATTGGATCTTTCAAAATGAATTGGCGAGGACAAATTGAATTTGTTTTCCAGGACGGACAGGAATTTCTTTTAAAGGGAAAAGGTTTCTTCCATAATAAATACACTTTAGAGAATAAAAATGGAGAAAAACTAATGGAATTTAAACCTCAATTTGTCTGGAGAAAATTCCGTTATAATTATAGCATTCATTTAGACAATAAACCTATTGATGACTACTTTGTATTACTTGTAGTTTATGCCACTAATTACATTATAGCTACGGCCTCTTCAGCCTCTTCCGGGATGGGATAATCGCAAAATTCCTTCAACAGCCTGTCATAATAAAAAAACGGCTTCCTAAAAGGAAAGCCGCTTTTTCAATCGAATTATTTAAACCAAAAAAAATCACTCAATGACAATTAGGATTTGCCTGCACAAACAAGCTCATTGTGGCAGGTGAAACATAAGGAATCCCTAATCCTAAACCTCTAAGGATAAACAAAACCCCTATTAAAACAACCACATAAGGAATTGCTTTTTGTATTTTGTTACGAATAGATACCGTCAAAAAGGAATTGATATACACCACCGTACTCATCAACGGCACGGTTCCTAAACCAAACAAAACCATATAAAAAATTCCCAAACCTATACTTTGCATGGCAATTGCTCCAAACAATGCCACATAAACCATTCCGCAGGGTAAAAATCCGTTTAATAAACCAATCGTAAAAAGCGATTGATAGCTTTTCTTTTTAAACTGATTGCCCAGGGCTTGTTTTACTTTTGAAATTAATCTGAAAACAGGTTTTGAAAAATTATATTGGGCAAAAGTTTTTTCAGGAATCACAATGGCTACAATCATCAAAACCCCTATTATAACAGACAGTTTTTGTTGCATTCCAGCCATAAAAAAACCTTTTCCTAACAAACCAAAAACAAAACCAATAACGGCATAAGCCGAAATTCGCCCTAAATGATAACTTAAAATTTGCGTTACTTTTTTAGCCGGATTACTTCGATCTACGGGCAACATCATAGCTATTGGCCCGCACATTCCTATGCAGTGAAAGCTACTGATTAAGCCGAATATCAAGGCGGTGTAAAGCATTTTTTTTGAGTTGCTAAGGTCCTAAGTTGCTGAGATGCTAAGAAACTTAGTCTCTTAGAACCTTAGCAACTTAGTAACTAGTTAATATAAATAGGTTCTTTAGTCAGGTATTTTTTTCCGGCGTATTGCCATTCCATATTAATGTCCCACTGACCGCCTACCAATTTTGATTTAGGTATGAGCAAAGTTGGATTAGACAACGAAATCGGAGTATCGAAATCTAATTTTTTGTTAGACGGCCTGTAAAGGGACACTGTTCCAGTAATTTGGTTAGCTTTAAATTCCTGAGGAAATTCAATAGTAATTCCTTCCTCTGTTTTAGTTATAATTGGTTTTTGGTCTAAATCATGAGCGTTTTGTACACGTTCCATTTCTTCCTGAAAACGGGCATCGTGTTTGTAATACTCTTCGACCACTAATTCGTTATCGTACTTAGAATTCGATTGTACTTTAATTACAAAATACAATATGAAACTCATAAATAATGCAATCGCTATTGCAAGTCCTGTTCCCCAATTGATTTTTTTCATCATCTTATCTTTTTTGAAGTACGCAATCCTTTTTTAGTCAAAACTTCTTGGGCTTAAAAAACTAGTACTGGTTGTTTCTATTTTTTTATCGCCGTTATACACTTCTATTTTTAATTTTGTTTTGTCGCTTTCCAGCAAATATTTATTAATTTCAACAAACAGAGTTCCGCTGCTCATACCTTGTTTGGGTACTTTCAATATTTGATTTCCTACTACTTTCAAATTCCCTTTGATGTCTTTTAACTTAAAATGAATTGCATTAAAATCCTCATTGGTCTTATTAATAATTTTATAAGTAAACACATTACTAATGTTTTCTCCTTTGTGCTGATACAACTGCCCCGGCAATCGCAATATGAGTGCTTCAACATCGGTACGTAAAAACAACAATCCTACTAACATTCCCACCAGAATAGTCAGCACTGCCGTGTAGCCTTTCATTCTTGCGGTAAACTTAAAAGGCGCTTTTTTCTCAATTTCATCTTCCGAAGCATATCGAATCAAACCTTTTGGGAATCCCACACTTTCCATGATGGTATCGCATTCGTCAATACAGGCGGTGCAATTCACACACTCTAATTGTGTTCCGTTTCGAATGTCAATTCCGGTAGGACACACATTTACACATTGTCGGCAATCAATACAATCCCCTTTTCCGGTTAATGCTCTGTCTTCTTTTTTATTAAATTTGGCTCGTCCTGCTTCTTTTTCACCGCGAACAAAATCATAAGCCACATTAATCGATTTATTGTCTAAAAGAACGCCTTGCAGCCTTCCGTAAGGACAGGCAATAATACACACCTGCTCTCTAAACCAAACAAAAACAAAATAAAAGATTCCTGTAAAAACAGATAATGCAATCAAAGTTTTGATGTGGCTTGCCGGTCCGTCCTCAATCATTGCAATCAGGGCATCACTCCCTATCAAATACGCCAGAAAGACATTTGCAATACCAAAAGAAATCAATAAGAACGCCGTCCATTTCAATGCTTTTTTTCTGATTTTTTCGGCATTCCACTCCTGTTTTGCCAATCGCATTTGAGCTCCTCTGTCTCCTTCAATCCAAAATTCGATTCGTCTGAAAACCATTTCCAGAAAAATTGTTTGCGGACAAATCCAACCACAAAATATACGTCCGAAGATTACCGTAAACAAAATCACAAACACCACTCCTATGATCATAAAAAGCACAACGAGGTAGAAATCTTGCGGCCAAAATGGAAAACCAAAGATGTTAAATCGACGCTCCAGAATATTGAACATCATAAACTGATTTCCATTTACTTTTATAAACGGATTAGCAACCAGAATTAATAACAGCAAATAACTTAGTGCCTTTCGGTAATTGTAAAATTTACCCGAAGGTTTTTTAGGATAAATAAATTTCCTTTTCCCTTCATTGTCAATAGTTCCAATGCTGTCCCGAAAGCTTTCGGGGCTAAAAGTTTCGTCTGCTAATTTTGACATTTTGCTTATGATTTATCCTCTAAAAAACTTTAGATTTTTTTTACCATTAAGGAATTAATTTTTAAAAACCAAACCCTGCTTAATTCCTTAATGGATACTAAATAATTATTTTACTGCAGAAGCAGAAGCTTCTTCTACCCAAAGTTCACCATCGGGAGCTTTTGCATCTTTTGGATTACTGCCTCTTAACGACAATACATAGCTGGCTACTTTTTGAATATCTTTAGGTTTCATCCCGTTGGTCTTCCAGGAAACCATTCCTTTTCCGTCACGTCCTCCGTTAGTAATCGTATGGAATACATTTTTAATTCCGCCACCTAAAATCCAATGGTCATCCGTTAAGTTTGGTCCAATTTGTCCACCTGCATCCGCTCTGTGACAGGCGGCACAATTAGTTGTAAAAATCTCTTTCCCTTGGGCTAAAGCAGCCGGATCTGTAAGCAGCGTAACTGTTTTTTCATCCATTAAATCAGGTGCATTTTTCATGTACGCTTCTACATCTATTTTGGCCTGAGCCAATTCTTTTTTCAATTCCATTTCCTGATTATCAGCTCCCAAAATTTCAAAACGAACTAAATAAATAGCTGCAAAAACAATACAGGCATAGAATGAATACACCCACCAAGGCGGTAAATTATTATCCAATTCTTTAATCCCATCATAATCATGGTTTAATAACAGGCGTGACTCATTTTCAATAGGAACTGTTCGGGTAAGCTTATTCATTAGGTTTTTAAACCAGGCTGATTCTTTAACCGGTAATAGTTCTTCGGCAGCTAATCGGGCTTTTTCTTCCTCAGGTAATAGCTGATACACAATATTATCAGCTGCACTGATGACCATTTCTACGGCAATCAACAGTACTAAAACAACCAATAAGACTACATCAATAATAGGATATTTTATAAAAGCTGCTCTATCGCCCGAGTCGATAAAATATTCAATCGCACCAAAAATGATGAAGAATAATACTGGAACTCTTACATATGCTGGAATTAATTTTTTCATTTTACTAATTTTGAAATTATACTACAAACTGTCTCTCAATGGGATTTCGCTCATTTCATTGATTTTCTCTTTTTTATAGGAGAAAACCCAAAGTGCCAATCCTAAAAAGAAGAAAAAGAAAATCAATAAGGATACTATTGGATAAATCGCAACTCCCGCGATGGTTTCCATATTATGTTTTATTTGTTCAAACATTTTTTTTGAGTTTTTGAGTATCAAAGTAGCTTAGTTTCAAAGTTCTTTAACTTTTATTCTTTGCTACTTTGACACTTAGTTACTTTGTTACTTAGTTTGTTTTCACTTTAATATCAGTTCCTAATCTTTGGATGTAAGCAATCAAGGCTACAATTTCCCTGTCTTTCATCGCTATGAATTGCTCTCCTCTGGCAGCCGCTTTCTTTTTACTTTCTTCGTAACTTTTTACAAAATCAGGATCGGCGTGTAAGCTATTTTCAATTTTTTGAGATTGCTCTTTAATTGTTTTCTGAGCATTGGCAATGTCAGCATCAGTATAAGGAACCCCTAATGTTCTCATTGCTTCCATTTTTCCTTCGATATCCGAAATATCTAAGGCTTTGTTGTCAAATAACCATTTGTAACCCGGCATGATAGAACCCGCAGAGGTACTTTGTGGAGACCACATATGGTTAAAGTGCCAGTTGTCATTGTACTTACCACCTACTCTTAACAAATCAGGACCAGTACGTTTTGACCCCCAAAGGAATGGATGATCGTAAACAAATTCTCCCGCTTTAGACTGAGGTCCGTAACGTTCTACCTCACTTCTGAATGGACGTACCATTTGAGAGTGACAGCTCACACAACCTTCACGGATATACAAATCGCGTCCTTCTAATTCTAATGGTGTATAAGGTTTAACACTTGTAATGGTTGGGATATTAGATTTCACCATGATCGTAGGTACGATTTGAATTATACCTCCAATCAAAATCGCTACAGTAGCCAAAATCGTCAATTGGATTGGTTTTCTTTCTAACCAAGGGTGGAATTTTTCCCCTTTAATTCTTCCGGCACTGATTTTTTGTAAAGCCGGAGCTTCTGCTAATTCGTCCTCAACAATATTGTTAGCTTTAACGGTTTGATAAATGTTATAAACTAAAACTAACATTCCGGCTACATACATCGTTCCTCCTACCGCTCTCATCCAATACATTGGAATAATTTGAGTTACCGTTTCAAGGAAGTTACCATAAGTCAAAGTCCCGTCAGGATTAAATTGTTTCCACATTGACGCCTGTAAGAAACCGGCAACATACATTGGTAAAGTATAAAGTATAATTCCAAGGGTACCAATCCAGAAATGTACATTAGCTAATTTTAGTGAATACAAAGGTCCTTTAGTCATACGAGGAATCAACCAATAGATGATACCAAAAGCCATAAATCCGTTCCATGCTAAAGCTCCTACGTGTACGTGAGCAATAATCCAATCGGTAAAGTGCGCAATGGCATTTACATTTTTCAATGACAACATTGGCCCTTCAAAAGTAGCCATACCATAACCTGTCACCGCTACAACAAAGAATTTCAATACCGGTTCTTCACGAACTTTATCCCAGGCACCACGTAAGGTCAACAATCCGTTAATCATACCTCCCCAAGACGGCGCGATCAACATTACTGAGAAAACAACTCCTAAATTCTGTGCCCAGTTAGGTAAAGCAGAATACAATAAGTGGTGAGGTCCCGCCCAGATATACAGGAAAATCAAAGACCAAAAGTGAACAATAGATAATCGGTAAGAATACACCGGACGATTAGCCGCTTTAGGAATAAAATAATACATCATTCCTAAGAAAGGCGTAGTCAGGAAAAAAGCCACCGCATTGTGTCCGTACCACCATTGTACTAAGGCATCCTGAACCCCTGCATAAACAGAGTAACTTTTTAATGCAGAAACCGGTAAAGCCAAACTGTTGAAAATATGTAATACGGCAACAGTTACAAATGTGGCCAGATAAAACCAAATAGCTACATACAAATGGCGCTCTCTTCTTTTTAAAATAGTTCCAATCATATTGATACCAAAAACTACCCAAATCAGCGCAATTGCAATATCGATAGGCCATTCTAATTCGGCATATTCTTTTGAAGTACTGTATCCTAACGGAAGCGAAATTGCCGCAGCTACGATAATCAATTGCCA
Organism: Flavobacterium glycines; assembly: GCF_900100165.1. Classification (GTDB taxonomy): domain Bacteria; phylum Bacteroidota; class Bacteroidia; order Flavobacteriales; family Flavobacteriaceae; genus Flavobacterium; species Flavobacterium glycines. The sequence goes on along the minus strand of NZ_FNEO01000006.1, from coordinate 91,020 downwards.
TCCCCAGAAATTAATGTTACTCAAAAGATCACTAAACATCCTTGCTTTTAAAAGTCGTTGCAAAGAGTAATACACTCCCGCAAACATAGCATTCCCAACAAAAGCAAAAATAACCGCATTGGTATGCAAAGGTCTTAATCGACCAAAGCTCAACCAGGAAATTCCATCAGTTAAGTTAGGGAATAAAAAAAAGATTGCTAATAAAAGTCCGACAGCCATTCCTACTACCCCAAAAACAATGGTAGCGTAAATGAACTTTTTGACAATTTTGTTGTCGTAATAAAACTGCTGCATTTCCATAATTAATTTTGTTTTTCTTCAGTTGTTTGTATTTCTTTTTTGGCTTTTAAATTAATTTCATCGTCAAAAAGCATTCTGACGGATGGCGTATAATCGTCGTCATACTGCCCGTTCTTGACTGCCACAAAAAAGGCAATCAAAAAGGCTATAGCTACGAATATGCTAATAGTGATTAATAAATAGATGACACTCATACCTTAAATTTGTGTTAACAAAATTAAACTCCTTGTTTCGGGCATACTATGATATTTATCATACTTTGGATTTATTAAAGAGAAAAATATCTTATTTCGATAATCTCTTTTCTTTAAATAAACCACCCCGCCCTCCGGGCACCCCTCCAGAGGAGGGGAAATCACGAAATTTTCCTAAATAACAGAAAAATTACTCCTTTAACCTTCTAACTTCTTGCCTCTTGCTTCTTGCCTCTAACCCCTAACTTCCCCGCATAGTAATTACTCATTAAGGTTACAAAACTCACTATGGTTATGGTACTCAAAGGCATTATAATTGCCGCAACAAGAGGTTCTAATTTGCCTGTTACGGCAAAAGTTAGTCCCACCACATTATAGAGCAATGATAATCCAAAACTCATTTTGATAACCAACATGGCTTTCTTGGAAAATTTTAAAAAAGAATTCAGTTTTTGAAACTGTGTAGCGTCTAAAATAGCATCACAGGCCGGTGAAAAAACATTCACATTTTCCGAAATAGAAATCCCCACATTACTTTGTGCCAGCGCTCCGGCATCATTCAGTCCGTCGCCTACCATCATCACATTTTTACCTGAAGCCTGTAATTGTTTGATGAACTCGAGTTTTTGTTCCGGTTTTTGATTAAAAACCAATTCGGTTCCCTGAGGTAAAAGTTGCTCTAAAGCTTCTTTTTCTCCGGCATTATCTCCTGACAAAACCTTCACTTCATAGTTTTTTTTCAAACCGCTAAACAACTGCTCCAAGCCCTCTCTATATTGGTTTTTAAAAACATATTTCCCAAAATACACTCCGTCAATTTGAATATGAACCGAAGTTTGCAAGCCACTATTCTCTTCAGAATTTCCGGCAAAACCTGCCGAGCCTATTCTGACCAAACTTTCCGCTGTTTTTGCCTGAATTCCTTTTCCGGTGATTTCTTCAAAATCGCTGACATTCACTCTTCCATTATCCGGAAAAAAGTCATACAACATGCGGCTTAAAGGATGATTAGACCCCCGAAGCACTGATTTAACCTGAATTAAATTAGCTTCAGACAGCGGTTTTCCTTCATACGAAATATTCGATTTTTTATTAGTCGTAATTGTTCCTGTTTTATCAAAAACAATCGTATCTACTTTTGCCAATTGTTCGATTACCAGAGCATTTTTGAGGTAAAACTTTTGCTTACCTACAATTCGCAATACATTTCCCAATGTGAATGGAGCCGTCAAAGCCAAAGCACAAGGACAAGCCACAATCAATACCGCAGTAAACACATTAAAAGCTGTATTGGCATCTTTAAAAATCCAATAAGCAAATCCCACAAAAGCAATCAATAATAATATGGGCGTGAAATAACGCGAAATGCTGTCGGTAATGTTTTTGTGTTTTTGCTCCACATTTTTCTGGAACACATCATTACTCCATAATTGGGTCAGATAACTTTGGGAAACCGAAAACAACACTTCCATTTCGATTACTTCACCAATTTGTTTTCCTCCTGCAAAGACTTTATCTCCAGATTTTTTACTTATCGGAATGGCTTCTCCGGTAACAAAACTGTAATCAATAGTCGCATTTTCACTTATCAAAATCCCGTCAACCGGAATTAATTCCTGGTTTCTAATGAGTAATCGGTCTCCTTTTTGAATATCATAAACAGCAACACTTGCTTCGGAAGCATCCGTATTGATTCGGGTAACAGCAACCGGAAAATAGGATTTAAAATCTCTTTCGAAACTCAGGAAACTGTAGGTTTTAATTTGGAACATTTTGCCCAAAAGCATAAAGAAAACCAAACCGGTCAGACTATCAAAAAAACCGGAACCATAGTCCATCACAATATCAACAGTGCTTCGAATAAAAAAGACAACGATTCCTAAAGCAATAGGAATATCGATATTAAGCATTCCGGATTTAATACTTTTATAAGCCGAAACATAATAACCGCTGGCAGAATACAGGAAAGAAGGCAATGACAAGGCAAAAATCAACCATCTGAAAAACGGTTTATAGTTGTCCAGCCAAAATTCTTTCACCTCAAAATATTCCGGAAAAGAAAGCAGCATGATGTTTCCAAAACAAAAGAAAGCAACTGACAATTTGTATATCAAACTTCGGTCGGCTTTTGCCTTTGTAGTGGTGTAATCCTCCAGACTGATGTAAGGTTCGTATCCAATAGAACATAAGAGGCGAACAATTTCGCTCAGTGAAACTTCATTGGAATTATAAATAATCCGAACTTTTTTCTCAGGAAAATTAACCTGAGAACTATTTATTCCTTTTTGAAGGCGTTGTAAATTTTCCAGAATCCAAATACAAGAGCTACAATGTATATGAGGAATACTAAGTGAAACAATAGCGGTTGAATCCTCCTGAAATTCCAATAATTTTGCAACGATGCTTTCATTTTCTAAAAAATCATATTTTCCTTTAATCTCCTGCGGAGTGGCTCCAGGTGATTTTTCGAAATCATAATAAGAAGTCAAATCATTCAGACTAAAAATTTCGTAAACCGTTTTACAACCGGTGCAACAAAATGTTTTAGCGTCAAATAGAATTTCAGCTTCTTTTTCAATATCCAAACCACAATGGAAACAGTTTTGTGTATCCATAACTTTGCTCATTTTACCTAATGCAAAATTCTTAAAGGAATAACACTTAAAATATGATATATGTCATATAAATACTTAATTTTGTAAATAATCAAATCATTCATTCAAAATGAGCAAATGTGAACAATGTATCGTTAGAGAATTCAGCTCCCTGAAAGCACTAAACAAAGAGGAATTAGTCAAACTTGCCGAATGCAAGACTTCCCGTTTAGTGAAAAAAGGAGAAGTGATCTTTGAAGAAGGCGAAAATGTCAATGGCATTTTTTGCGTCAAAGACGGCGTTTGCAAATTGACCAAACTGAGTCAGAATGGAAAAGATCATATTGTAAAACTGGTGACCAAAGGAGAACTTTTAGGACAACGCTCGATGATAAGTGAAGAACCTGTCAACCTGAGCGCTGTAGCGCTTGAGGACATGCAGGTATGCTTTATCCCAAAAAGTGAAATCATGGGATTCTTTGACAAAAACAATCAGTTTTCTATGAATGTCATGAGAACCATTTGTGGTGATTTGAAAGAGTCTGACGATCACGTAGTCAACATGGCCCAAAAAACTGTAAAACAACGTCTGGCCGAAACCCTAATCTATCTTCAGGATACCTTTGGCAAAAATGAAGACGACAGCTTAAAAATCCAACTCACCCGCGACGAACTCGCCAGCATGATTGGTACCGCTACCGAAAGCTGTATTCGTTTATTGTCTGATTTTAATAAATTAGGTTTAATCGAATTAAAAGCTAAAAAAATCACTCTTAAAAATATTCCTCAGCTTAAAAAGATGGCGTAAGGTTTTCTTTGCTATTTTTTTGTACAAAATATTATTTATATATTTATTATTAATACCCTAAACAGTAGTGAGTATAAGTTAGTAAATATTATTAGAAAACGATACCCCTAATCTAAAATGCCAATAATAAAAAAACCTGAGGATTTAGATTATGATTATCTAGAAAAACTATACGAAAAAAAGATTTTTGAAGATTATAAACCTCAAAAAATTACATCAAGAAAATACGAAGAAATTAAAGTTTCTACAGACAAACTAACTTTTAAACTTATAGACAAAGAGCAAAGAGATACAGTTTCACTAATACACGGCGAAATAAGTGTTTATCATGGAATTGAATATTTTGAAATCGGTTGGACTTATTCCAAGTATCCCAAACAAGGTTATCTTACTTACTTATTTGATTTACTGATATTTGAATTTGACTATAAATTAATTTCAGATAAATATCATACGAGTCCTGGTTCCAAAGAATTTTGGCAATCACTCATGAGTAAAAAAAATTATAAAATATACCGTTTAAATTTAGATACAAATCATAAAAGAATTGCAAAAAATTACAGCGAAAATGAAATTTGGAGTTTAGAAAGTAAAACTAACTTTTTTGATCGGTATAATTTTTTTACAGACCAAAATATGGATGAAAATTTCGAGTCAGAATATTCAGAAGAAATCATTGATTATGCTGATATTGATCAAGAAGTTGAAGAAATTCTTTCAAGCATCGAAAGAGAGAATCTGTCATCTATAAAAGATAAAGAGAATACAATCAAAGAAAGAATAAGACTAGTTGCACAGAAATAACTCCCACTGGCTCGTTTGCAACGAGTGCCAACTTACATAAATAAATAAAACGTAGCATTTGCAACGCGGTTCACTAAAAAATAATTCCCACTGGCGCTCGTTTGCAACGAGTGCCTACTTACATAAATAGATAAATCGTAGCGTTTGCAACGCGGTTCACTAAAAATAATTCTTAAAAAAATATATCAATGCCATTGTAAAAACTTTATTCACAATTAGAAACTCCGAAATAAAGTAATAACTTTGTACTTACAAAAAAAATATAGTTATGGATGTTTCAGTTATAGCAATAGGAAACTCAAAAGGAATAAGATTATCAAAAACTTTAATTGAAAAATACAATATCACAGATAAAGTGGAGCTTATTTTAGAAAAAGGTTATATCATTTTAAAACCAAAATCAGAACCCAGAACTGGTTGGGATAAAGCATTTAAAAAAATGCATGAAAATGGCGATGATAAATTGCTGATTGATGATGTATTTGAAGACGAAAATCTTGAAGAATGGATTTAAAGCAATACCAAATCGTTCTGGTAAATCTCGATCCAACAATTGGAAGCGAGATGAAGAAAACTCGTCCAAGCGTTATAATTTCTCCAAACGAAATGAATAAGTATTTGCAAACAATTGTCATCGCACCTATGACAAGTAGTTCCAAAGCTTATCCGACCAGGGTTGAAATCAATCACGATAAGAAAAAAGGCTGGATTGTTTTGGATCAAATCAGAACGGTTGACAGGCTAAGAATAGTTAAAGTGCTGGGAAATTTGACTGAAAAAGAAATCACAAAAGTCAAAGAAACTTTAAGAGAAACATTTGTTGACTGACAACACCAGCTTTCTATTTTTTTTAACACTGTGAAATATTTCCTATTCACAACACCACCTTGAAACTACCCGCTCCTATGGAGCTTTCTTTGCATGGATTCTTTTTTTCTACAAACATTTCACTCCTAACGGAGTTAGTCAAAGTCCCATAGAGACTTTCTCTTTATAGAAATAGAGGATTATTCGGGTTTTTAGCTCCGTAGGAGCGACCTGTCATTTTCTTTTATTAGATAATAATCCATCAACAAAATCGGATTATTTTTTCGAATAACAAAATAGCTTCTTAAATTTTAATTCGTTCTATCAAAAATTAACTTTTATTTTCTTTTTCTTTCGTTTATTTTCTTTTATATTTGTTTTCACACTAACACAAAAAGAAAACACAATTTATGTTACCCAATCAACGAAGAGAGAAAATTCTCGATTTATTAAAAGAAGACGGTTTTGCCAAAGTCATTGATTTAGCCCGTCTATTTAAAGTTACCGAAGTAACTATTCGTCAGGACCTTGAAAAATTAGAAAGTGAGGGGCTAATTTTGAAAGAACACGGCGGAGCAAGTATTAAAAACGTTGAAGATCAAGTGAGAAGCTTTTCGCTTCAACGTCAGGAAAATTTAGAAGAAAAATCGGCAATAGCTGAAAAATGCCTGGAATTTATTGAAAACGGAGACACCATTATCCTTGATTCGGGTTCTACAACCACTGAAATAGCCAAGAAACTAAAAGGACTCAAACAACTTACCGTAATTACCAATGCTTTAAACATTGCTTTACTATTAGGAACCGATCCTGATATTGAGGTAATTATGACCGGAGGCGAATTCAAACCACCTACATTATCATTAACCGGTCAAAAAGCCGCCGATTTCTTCAAAGGCTTAAATGTTCAAAAACTATTTTTAGCCACTGCAGGAATTTCCCTGAAATCAGGACTTACCTACCCTAGCATCAGTGACTTGGTAGTTAAAAAAGCAATGATTGATGCAGCCGAAGTTACTTATTTAGTGGCTGACAGCACAAAGATTGGCAAAAGTGCTTTGGCCAGCTTAGGCGCTTTATCCTTAATTGATTATATCATTACCGATAACGGAATTGAAGAAAAACACAAAGAAGTGTTTAGAGATAATGAAATTGAAGTTATCGTAGCATAAAAAAGAAAACAAAGAAAAAAATATACAAAAAGAAAATAAAAACAAACACAATGGCAACATCAACCTTAGGAGTAATAATTGGAAACAGAGATTTTTTCCCGGATAGTTTAGTAGAAAAAGCAAGATTTGAAATCATTGAAGTTTTTGCTAAATTAAACATCAAACCTATTTTATTAGAGAGTACTGACACCAAACTAGGCGGTGTAGAAACGTATAAAGAAGCACAAAAATGTGCCGAATTATTCAAAAAACACCAGGATGAAATTATGGGAGTACTTGTTTTACTGCCTAATTTTGGTGATGAAAAAGGAGTAGCTGATACCCTAAAATTAGCCAATTTAAATGTTCCTGTTTTAATCCAGGCTTATCCGGATGAATTGACAAAAATGAATGTGGTAAACCGTCGTGATTCCTGGTGTGGAAAAATCTCCGTTTGCAACAATTTATACCAATACGGTATCAAATACTCATTGACAAGCCAACACGTAATGAGTCCGTCAGATCCTATTTTCCAAAAAGATTTACTAGACTTTACTGCTGTTTGTCGTGTAGTTAAAGGAATGCGTAATGTACGTATTGGTGCTATCGGTGCAAGACCGGGTGCTTTTAACACGGTTCGTTATTCTGAAAAAATATTACAAAGAAACGGTATCACGGTTACCACTGTAGATTTATCTGAAATTTTAGGAAAAGCTAACAAATTAACGGCTGATAGTCCGGCTGTAAAAAAACATCTGGAATCAATCAACGCTTACGTTGCCCAGGGAAAAACACCTAACGAAGCGATGCTTCAAATTGCAAAATTAGATGTGGTACTGAAAGATTTCATGGAAGAGTATGCTTTAGACGCTACGGCTATTCAGTGTTGGACTTCATTACAACAAAACTATGGCTGTAATGTGTGTACGAGCATGAGTATCATGAGCGAAAACATGCTTCCAAGTGCCTGCGAAGTGGACGTTACAGGTACATTGAGTATGTATGCGATGCAATTGGCTTCAGGCTCTCCAAGTGCTTTGGTGGACTGGAATAACAACTATGCCGACGATCCTGAAAAATGTGTGTTATTCCACTGCGGAAACTGGGCAAAATCATTCCTGCCGGACATTTCTTTGAGCACTGCTCCTATCTTAGGAACTACTGTGGGAGTTGAAAATACTTACGGAGCTTTGGACGGAAGAACTCCGGCTATGCCATTAACTTACGGTAGAATCAGTACGGATGACCCTAAAGGAATCATCAAAGTTTACATTGGTGAAGGCGAATTGACCAACGACGAATTGAACACTTTTGGGAACAGAGCCGTAGCCCAAATCCCGGATTTACAAGGATTGATGCAATACGTTTGTAAAAACGGATTTGAACACCACGTGGTAATGAACGCTTCAAAAACAGCAGCCATCTTAGAAGAAGCCTTAGGAAACTACATGGGCTGGGAAGTTTACAAACACTAAATAAATCAAGATGTATATCGAAAATTTAAAACGAAAATCAATAGAGAGTAGAAAAAAAATACTCAAATACATCTATAATGCTAAGGCGGGTCACACCGGTGGAAGTCTTTCTATTTTAGACATTCTGAATGTATTGTACAATGATGTGATGAACGTTTCTCCTGAGAATTTCGGTTCTAATGACAGAGACCGATTTATTCAGAGTAAAGGACATTGTGTGGAAGCTTTGTATGTTGTTTTGGCCGACAAAGGCTTTTTCCCTGAAGAAGATTTATTGACACTTTGCCAGTACAAATCGCCTTATATCGGGCATCCAACCAAATCTATTCCCGGCATTGAACAAAATACCGGTGGTTTAGGTCACGGTTTGCCTATTTGTGCAGGAGCTGCTTTGGCTGCCAAAAAAGACAATTCAAAGGCTAAAGTTTTTACCATTTTAGGAGATGGCGAAATGGCCGAAGGCTCTAACTGGGAAGCGATGATGTTTGCAGCTCATTATAAATTGGATAATCTATGCGCAATTTTAGATTACAACAAATTGCAAATTACTGCTCCTAACGAAGATGTGATGGGCTTAGAGCCAATTGATCAAAAATTGGAAGCCTTTGGATGGGCAGTTAAACATGTTGACGGACATAATATCGAAAAGCTTTTAGAAACCTTTAGAGGACTTCCGTTAGAAAAAGGGAAACCAACTTTTATCATTGCGCATACCACTAAAGGAAAAGGAATCAGCTATATGGAAAACGTATTGAAATGGCATCACGGTGTTCCGTCGAAAGAGCAATACGATTTGGCTATGGAAGAATTAGACCAACAATTAGAAGAACTTGAAAACAGCTTGAAATAATGGAAGATATAAAGACAATTGACGCCGCTAACCTTGAAGTGTTTTCTGAAGTACTTCAAAATCTAGCCGAAACCGACAGAGATATTATCGTGGTTACCAGCGATTCCCGTGGTTCCGGAAAATTAGTTCCTTTTGGACAAAAATATCCCGAGCAAATTGTTGAAGTGGGTATTGCCGAACAAAACTTAGTAGGTGTTGCCACAGGATTAGCCAGTATGGGCAAAAAAGCATTTGCTGTTTCTCCAGCCTGTTTTCTTACCGCAAGAGCTTTGGAACAAATTAAAAACGACGTAGCTTATTCTGATAATCCTGTAAAACTGATCGGTATTAGTGCCGGTGTAAGTTACGGAGCATTAGGCACCACACACCATAGTTTGCATGATTATGCGGTTTTGAGAGCCATCAATAACATTACTATTGTTGCCCCTGCCGATAATTTCGAAACTGCCGAAGCCATCAAACAAGCAGCCGAAATGCAAAGTCCTGTTTACCTGCGTTTTGGTAAAAAAACAATGCCTGCCAACCTGAATCCGGATGCAACTGATTTTAAAATTGGTAAAGGACGTGTCATTCAGGAAGGAAACGATTTGACTTTTATTGCTACCGGCGAAGCCGTACTTCCTTGTGTGGAAGCGGCTAAACTATTGAAAAAAGAGCATAATATTTCCTGTAAAATAATCAGTTTACACACAATTAAACCTTTGGATACCGAATTATTACTGGACTCTGCCTCAAATGGAAAACCTGTTATTACAGTGGAAGAACATTCGGTAAATGGCGGATTAGGCGAAGCTGTGGCTTCTTTATTGTTCCAAAATGGTTTTACCAATAAATTCAAAATTGTAGGATTACCGGATGATCACACGGTTTCGGGTTCACAAATCGAAATTTTCAATCATTATGGTATCTCAGCCGAAGGATTAAAAAATACTGCTTTAAACACAATCAACCTATGAAGATAAAACAGCTTTCCTTAATAATTTTAACCGCAGTTTTTGTTTTTGGATGTTCTTCGAAAGAGAAGTCTGAGAAGCCTAAAATTGCAGTTGTGGTTTCAACATTGAACAATCCCTGGTTTGTGATGCTGGCCGAATCAGCTGCTGAAAATGCCAAAAAATTAGGTTATGAAGCCAAAATATTCGATTCTCAAAACAATCCTGCTATCGAATCGGACAATTTTGAGAACCTCATCTCTTCGGGTTATGATGCGATTTTGTTAAACCCAACGGATTCTGACGGTTCTATTTCGAATATCTTAAAAGCTAAAACAGCCGGAATTCCGGTTTTTTGCATGGATAGAGAAGTAAATGCCGATGATGCCGCTACAAGCCAAATTCTTTCGGATAACTATTCGGGTTGTGTTGCTATCGGAATCGAATTTGTAAAAGAATTAAAAGAAAAAGGAAAGTATGTAGAAATTCTGGGCTTGGTTGGTGATAATAACACCTGGGCACGTTCAGGAGGATTCCATTCGGTTGTGGATAAATTTCCAAACCTAAAGATGGTAGCGCAACAAAGTGGTGATTTCGACCGAAATAAAGCCATGGAAGTTTTAGAAACGATACTGCAGGCTAATCCTGATATTGATGGTGTTTTTTGTGGCAATGATGCAATGGCAATGGGTGCTTTTCAAGCCTTGCAAGCGGCAGGAAAAGAAACTAAAGTTAAAATTTTCGGATTTGATGGTGCTGGTGATGTGGTTGAAAAAATCAGAGAAAAGAAAATTGTGGCTACAGGCATGCAATTTCCTAAAGTGATGGCTCAAACCGCTGCCCAATATGCAGATGAATATTTTAAAGGAAGAAAAGTGTTTCCTCAAAGAGTTCCTGTAGAAGTTGAATTAGTAAATGCAGCAAACATTAAAGACTACTAAAATGAAAAAAAAGTATTTATATCTTTTAGCTTTCGTAATCATTGCAGTTTTAGGATACAATTCGGTTTATTTCAAAAAACTGAGTGATGTCAAAAATGCAAATAAGGAAAATTTCGACTTTAAAGCTTACGCTGATTCCATTTACTACAAAGGTATTTTGAAAAGCAAAAAAACGATTGCTTTAACAAATTTGATTTCTTCGGTAAAAACCAATCAGGATGAGGCATTTAAAAAATACGGAAACCGACTAGGAATAGGAAATTCGGCTTATTTTATGATTAAAAGCACCGGAAAAATCATCGATATCAAAGACGGAGTTTACACTATTGCTGACGAAAAAAATGGTGTTGTTTACATTGATACCAAATACATTTTCGGAAATGCTTTACGAGATGCTTCCGGCTTGGTAAAACTAACCGATTTTAAAACCAATGCTCAATTCAACAAAGTTTCAGAATCCTTAAATGATATTGTTCGAAATGAGGTGGTACCAAAAGAAATCAAAAAAGTAAAAATTGGCGACAGCATTTCGTTTTCAGGAGCCATCAAATTAAGCAAAAAACAAATTTTGTTTACCGATCTTTTAATTATTCCATCACAAATTAAACTGCAGTAAATTGTTAGAAGCAATTAACATATCGAAAGAATTCCCGGGCGTAAAAGCACTGAATCAGGTAAATTTTAAATTTTATCCTGCCAAAGTCAATGCCATATTGGGAGAAAACGGTGCGGGAAAATCGACCTTGTTAAAAATTTTGACAGGGGTTTACACGCAATACGATGGTGAAATTCAATTAAATGGACAAACAGTTTCCTTTTCGAGTATAAAAGAAGCACAAAATGCCGGGATTGCCATTATTCATCAGGAATTAAACCTAATTCCGGAGTTGAGTGTAACCGAAAATTTATTCCTGGGAAGAGAAATTAAAACTTCACTCGGACTTTTGGATTCCTCAAAAATGGAAACGGAAGCCAAACGTATTTTTGAAAAAATTCAATTGAACGTCAATCCGAAAACCTTAGTGCAACAGCTAAAAGTAGGAGAACAACAATTAATTGAAATTGCAAAAGCACTGCTTTGTAATGCCGATGTGATTTTGATGGACGAGCCAACTTCTGCCCTGAGCGACAAAGAAATAGACAACCTACATCGCATTATTTATGAGCTGAAAAAAGAAGGCAAAACCATTGTTTACATTTCCCATAAAATGGAGGAATTATTCAAGATTGCCGAACATTACACCGTTTTAAGAGACGGGAACAGCATTGATGCCGGAGAAATGAAAGACACTACCGAGCAAGAATTAATTCGAAAAATGGTAGGTCGTGATGTGCTTATCGAAAGAAAAAACAGCGCAAATCATTTTCCAAATACCATTCTGAAAGTAGACAAACTCAACCTGATGCACCCAAATGATAAGAAAAGAAAATTGCTTCACGATATTTCTTTCGAATTAAAAAAAGGAGAAATTCTGGGGATATTTGGATTGATGGGAGCCGGCAGAACCGAACTTTTGGAAACCATATTCGGAATGCACCCTTCAAACAGTGAGTATGCTTTAGAAATTGACGAGAAAAACACATTCCATAAAAAACCGAAAGATGCCATTGCAAACCGATTGGCTTTTGTAACTGAAGACCGTAAAACCGAAGGATTAGTGCTGGGAATGGATATTTCTTCGAATATCAGTCTGACTAATCTGCCTACGTTTGGGCTTTTAAGTCCTTCAAAAGATAAAACTTCGTCACAGGATTATATCGAAAAACTACGCATCAAAACACCATCTGAAATGCAGTTATGCCAAAATTTAAGTGGTGGAAATCAGCAAAAAGTAGTTTTAGCCAAATGGCTCGCAACCAATCCTCAGATTTTAATGATGGATGAGCCAACGCGCGGAATCGATATCAATGCCAAAAATGAAATTTACAACCTAATAAAAGATCTCGCAACCAACCAAATGAGTATCATTTTAGTTTCTTCTGAAATTCCCGAAATCTTAGCGCTTTCGGACCGAATTTTAGTAATGGCCGAAGGAAAGATTAAAGCCTCCTATTTAGCCACCGAAGCCAATGAAGATAAATTATTAAAATCAGCCTTACCTGAATAATTATGACTATTTCCTTAAACCACCCTATTATCAAAAAATCGCAATCTTTGATTGCCTTGTTTATTTTGTGTTTATTTATCAGCCTGCTGTCGGATAAATTCATGACCGGCACGAATCTTTGGAATGTATTAAGACAAATCTCAGTTAATGTTTGTATTTCTGTCGGAATGACTTTAGTGGTTTTAATGGCCGGAATTGATCTTTCGGTAGGTTCTGTTTTAGGTCTTACCGCAGCAATATGTGCCGGACTATTAAAAAGCGGACTTTCCTTTGAAGCCATGGATTTATTTGTCGGTTTTACCGTTTTAGGAGCCATTTTGGCGGCGATACTCATCGGAATGGCGTTAGGACTGTTTAACGGCTGGGTGATTACTAAATTTGCAATTCCGCCTTTTGTGGCAACGCTAGCCATGCTAACCATAGCCCGCGGACTGACAATGCTTTACACTGAAGGTATTCCGATTTCTAATTTAGGTCCTGAATTTGAATTTATTGGTTCAGGTTGGATTTTAGGAATTCCGGTACCGGTTTGGATTTCGCTGTTTATGGTTCTAATCGTAGTTTTTCTAACTAAGAAAACAACCTTTGGACGCTACATCTATGCTATTGGAGGAAACGAAAAAGCAGCTTTTTTATCAGGAATCAGCATCAATAAAATCAAATTGGCCGTTTACGGAATTGCCGGAATGATGGCGGCTGTAGGTGGTGTTTTAGTAACTTCAAGACTCAACTCTGCCCAACCTAATGCCGGTATGAGTTACGAACTGGATTCTATCGCAGCCGTGGTTATAGGTGGTACTTCGCTGTCTGGTGGCGTGGGTACCGTTGCAGGAACTGTAATCGGTGCGGTAATTATCGGGGTATTAAATAATGGATTGGTTTTACTGGATGTGTCGCCGTTTTGGCAACAGGTTGTAAAAGGAATCGTTATTTTATTAGCGGTGATTATTGACAAAATGAATCAGAAAAATAAGTAATATTTTTTTAAATAATAGAACGAATAACACACCCCTAACCCCTCTCAAGAGGGGAATCGATTAGGTTTTCAAGTCTCAATTCCCTCCTTGAGGAGGGTTAGGGAGGTGTAAAATCAGTCAGTATTAAGAAAATGAAGAAACATTAAGCTTAAATTTCCTTAATTATCTTAATGGTTTAAAATATCATCTTTCCTTAAAAAAAATAAGGATATCGAAGTGCTTTCAAGACAAAATTAGTTTTAAATATTTTTCTTTTTTGCTTAATCAAAAAAGAAACAAAAAAATCAAGTCTTACACTTCCTCGTCGGTCAAATTAGTTTTCGAATGCTAAAAGAAAAGAACTCGCTACGCTCAAACAGCTTTTCTTTTTACGCATTCTTCAAACATTTGACACTCGACTGCGGAAGCTAAGGACAGCAATCACAACAACAATTTGATTTATAATTCAAAATGAAAAAATACATTCTCGCGATAGACCAAGGTACCAGCAGCACCAAAACCATACTTTTTGATGAATCAGGTCAGGCGGCCGCCAAAGGTAGTGTGGATTTAAAAACCGATTATTTTGACAATGGTTTTGTAGAACAAAATCCGGAAGACATTTTTCAAAACGTATTGGATTCGGTAACCGAATGTCTAAACGATTTCACCCAAAAAGGTCTGAATATTTCCGATATTGTTTCTTGCGGTATCAGCAATCAAAGGGAAACTTTTATCCTTTGGGACAAAGACGGGAAAGCCTTGGCTCCTGCGGTGGTTTGGGCTTGTAAGCGTTCTATTGCTGTTTGTACGGATTTAATCGAAAAAGGACAGAATGATTTTATCAAACTAAAAACAGGTTTGTTATTAGATCCTTATTTTTCGGGGACCAAATTGCTTTGGCTGGTACAAAATGATGCCGAGTTAAAAAAGAAAATAGAAAACGGAGAGGTCTTTTTCGGAACGGTAGATTGTTGGCTTTTGTACAAACTGACCAATGGAACCCATTTTAAAACCGATTATACCAATGCATCCCGAACCTTACTTTTCAATATTCATACTTTACAATGGGATAAAGAAATCCTTGAAAAATGGGGATTATCTAATTTAAACTTACCGCAACCCTGCCCTTCTTCACATGATTTTGGAACAGTAAATTGGAGTGAAATTTTAAAGTTAGACGACAATTTTTCTATTCCAATGACATCGTTGATTGGCGATTCGCATGCGGCAACTTTTGGAGAAGGCTGTTTCGAAAAAGGCACTGCTAAAGTCACTCTGGGAACCGGGAGTTCGATTATGATGAACATTGGCGACAAAGCCGTTTTGTCTCAAGCAGGAATGTTGACCACGATTTGCTGGAGTACCGAAGACCGCGTGGATTACGCACTGGAAGGAGCCATTGTTTCCTGTGGTTCGACTATTGAATGGCTGAAAAACGAATTGCAATTGTTCTCCTCTCCTGCCGAAACCGCTGCCATGGCAACAGCTATAAATGACAATGCCGGCGTGTATCTTATTCCCGCCTTTAGCGGACTTGGCGCACCGCACTGGCAAATGAGCCGAAAAGCTTCTATTGAAGGAATGACTTTTGGAACTACCAAAAATCATATCGTTCGGGCTGCGCTAGAAAGTATTCCGTACCAAATAAAAGATGTAGTCGAAGCAATGGAAAAAGACATGCAGGCTGCATTAAAATCAATCTCGGTAAACGGCGGTATGACCCAAAACCAATTTGTGATTCACTTTCTGGCTGATTTATTGGGCATTCCTTTAAACAAACAAAAGAATCCGGACGTTTCTGCCTTAGGAGCAGCTTATCTATCCGGACTGAAAAGTGGTGTTTATGAAAGTATAGCACAACTTTCGGAAATCAATAAAAAACAAACTGAACAGGTTTTAGCTAATGCTAATAACGATTTACCAACTAATGGCTATCAGGGTTGGAAAGAGAAGATTGCCAGATTTTAGAAGGCAGAACGCAGAAGGCAGATTTCAGACTTCAAAATACAGAAAGTAGAAAACAGATTTTCAGAAAATATAGAATACCCATTTACAGCCGTTTTTAAAGCGGCTGTTTTTGTATATGTAAGAAATATTTTTATTTTTGTATTACGCTATTTAAAATTATACGCAAGATTACAAACAAAAACTTGCGTATAATATGTCAAACAAGCATAAAACTAATTGGGCATAATACTAAAAAAAAAATCCTATAAATAAGATAATTAGAATGATTCATAAAATAGAACTTAAAAGGGTTAATACTTTTGAAAATCTAGTTGAAGTGACTGATTTATCAAAAGTCAATTTCTTTTTTGGAAGTAATGGTTCCGGGAAATCGACCTTGGCGAAACTCCTACATAATGAAAGTTTATCAAGTTTTGAGAAGGATAAAAAATTTGAACATTGTAAAGTTTTAGGCTATGACTCTCATCGAGATGAAATTATAGTTTTTGATGAAAAGTATGTGGAGAGGAATTTTATTTCTAATACCGAATTGTCAGGAGTATTTACTCTAAATGAGGGAAATAAAGACATTGACGATAAAATTGAGGCAAAACAAAAAGAGATTAAAAAACTTGACTCATATTTTGAAATTTTAGCATCACGAGAAAAAAAAATTAAAAAAGCATTAAATGACAAACTAGATGATTTAAAGAAAAACTGCTGGTGGGAAAGAAACTCTTTTGATACTTTTTATGAAATTGAACTAGAGTATTCAAGAAGTAAAGACAATCATCTTAAAAATGTAAAAGACTATTTGCCTTTAGATGCAGCTAGCAAGAAATTAACACTTGAAAACTTATCATCTAGGTATAAAGATTTATTTGAAGTTAAGAGGAAAAAGATTGAGGTTAAAATATCTTCACAGTTTTGCGAAAAACTTAAGGAGATTGAAAATGAAATAATCCCTTTAATGGAAGAGGTTATTACTACAAATAAAGAAGTTGATATTGCTGAATTAATTGAGTCCTTAGGTATAAGAAAATGGGTTGAAGAAGGGCGTAATTATATACTTGAAGGAAAAGAAAACATTTGTCCTTTTTGTCAAAGTGAAACATATGATGACAACTTAAAACAAAGATTCGAAGAGTATTTTAATAAGACCTACCAAGAAAAAATTGATAAATTAAAATCATTAAAAGAAACTTACATTTCGACTTTCAAACTACTGTTAGAAAATGTAAATGAGGTTTCAAAAGTTTATAATAAAGACAACAAGACCACTGATTTTCATAAAGAGTGTAGTGACTTGCTTGCAGATAACATAAAAAAGTTTGAGAGAAAACTTGGATATTCAAATGAGATAATTGAGTTTTTTGATGTATCCAACTTTAATCCTGAATTAGAAATTATCAATGACGAAATTGAAGAGAACAATGAAAAAATAGTTGATTTTCAAAAAAATAAAGAGCAATTAGTTGAAGATGTTTGGAACTATTTAGCCAAAGAATCGGAAAATTATATAACTGAATATGACAATTATGAAAAGAGAATCATCGTTTTGTTAAACAAATTGCATTCTCTTACATCCCATTTTGAACAATCTGAGAAAACAATCAAAGAAGAGATTGAGGAATTAAAATTACTAACTGTTTCAACTGATGAAGCTGTAAAAGCCATAAATGGAATATTGAAAAGTTGTGGCTTTGATAATTTTACAATAGAAGAAAAAGAATCTTCAAATAACATATCAAGATATATTTTAAAACGTCAAAATAGCACAGAAACAGAAGTTTTTAAGACACTTAGTGAGGGTGAAAAGAATTTTATTGCTTTTCTATATTTTTATCAATTAGTTTTAGGTACAAAAGATAAAGACTCTGAATTAAGAAAAAGAATTATCGTAATTGACGACCCTGTATCAAGTCTTGATAGCCAAGTACTATTTGTTGTTTCAACTCTTATTCATTCATTAATTAAGTATTCTGCCACTGATAGAAATCAGTTTGAAAATCCAAACATTAATCAAGTGTTTATTTTATCTCACAATTTATATTTTTATAAGGAGGTATCTTTTAAACAGAGACCAATTTGCAAAAAGAAAGCTCATTTTTCCGTATCAAAACATAATAGTAAGTCAGGAATTGAATATAAAGGAGATGAAACCTTTGTGCATAATGATTATATGTTGCTTTGGAAAAGTATCAAAGTATTGAAAGATTCTAATGATAAAGTATTCAATATTACTATTGGGAATAGTATGCGTCGAATTATTGAGAGTTATGTAAATTTTATTGGATTAGGAAAAAGTCATTGGGATAGTATTAAAAATCTTGATGTTACTGACCCTATTTACCCAATATGCTCTGCGTTGATTTCTGAAATCAATGATGTAAGCCATAAATCATTACCTTTTGATGATTTATACTATCAAAGAATTGTCAATGAGGAACCTGATAAACTTTTTACTGCTTTCGAGATGATATTTAAAAATATTGGAGAAGAACACTATAAAATGATGATGAATTAAAAAATACGACCGCCCAACACACGATATAACCAATAAGTGTGCCCTCTGGCTCTCGTTTGCAACGAGTGCCTACTTACAATAAAAAAACAAATCGTAGCATTTGTAATGCAATATACATGTTGAGATGCTCTCCTACTAACCAAACGTTAGCTGTTATTGTAAAAAAATATGAATATAACTTCTAAAGAAGCAGAATTAGAAAAATCGTCCTGAAACAACAAAACAAAAAATACAGCTAAAAATATGGCAACAACAAGTGACAATTTGACTTTTAAAAATGGATATTCTGAAGTGAATGGTCTGAAAATGTATTATGAAATCCACGGACAGGGAAAACCCATTGTTTTAATTCACGGTGGTGGCTCAACAATTCAGACCAATTTTGAAAAAATCATTCCGCTACTTGCTAAAAGCAGGCAAGTAATTGCTGTTGAACTTCAGGCTCACGGACGTACAAATGATCGAAATGCGGACCTAACATTTGAGCAGGACGCCGACGATGTTGCCAGACTTCTTAAAAATTTAAACATTGCTAAAGCAGACTTTTTAGGTTTTAGCAATGGTGGGACAACTACATTACAAATCGCTATTCGCCACCCTGAAGCAGTTGACAAAATAATTTTAGCTTCAGCACTTGCCAAACGAAACGGAGTTCCTGAATGGTTCTGGGGATTTATGGAAAATGCCAAATTGGAAAATATGCCCGAACTTTTAAAAGTGGGCTACAAAAAAGTGGCAGCAGATGCCGATGGTTTACAACTTATGCACGACAGAGATGCCAAGAGAATGCTAAACTTCAAAGACATTCCGGACGAGCAAATTAAATCTATTACAGCACCTACTTTAATCATTATTGGCGACAAAGACATTATCACTCCGGAACACGCTATTGAATTGCACAGACAAATTGAAAACGCTGAATTAGCAATCATTCCGGGTGGACACGGACAATACATTGGAGAAATTACAACAATAACAGCTGATTTTAAGGAAAGTGAACTTGTAATTCCAATGATAGAAAAATTCCTAAATAAATAATACTTAAAAATACGAACAGAAAAAGGGCGAACTGCTAATCAAAAACTTAATCAACTCAAAAACAGTTCCGTATCATTTTTTTCATTAATTTAATACTTGTATTCAAGTCCTTATTTTTTTGGGAAATTCGGAAAATAAATACATCAGAGTAGCCGAAAACTGCATATTGAAAGAGTAGGCATTATTTCTTTAGGTTATGAAAAAAATGCTACTTTCGCTATCGATGGTGTTTTTCATTCTAAATTCATTTGGTCAAACACCAACTACTCCACTTTCAAAAGATTATTATTTAGAAAAAAGTAAAAAACAAAAAAAGACAGCCTGGATAATACTGGGAAGCGGCTTAGGATTAGCTGCTATTGGCGGTCTTGTCCAATTAAGCAATTCAAACCAAACGTCTTATGGTTCCGGCTTTGATTTTGATTTTACCGGAGCCTATATTGCTGTTGGAGGAGGTGTTGTGTCACTGGCAAGTATTCCTTGCTTTGTGAATGCTTCAAAAAACAAAAAATTGGCTGTAGCCATAAGTATTGACAATCAAAATATACTTCTTCCTCAAGGCTATGATGTAGCTTTTAAAAAACAAGCTTCACTTTCTTTAAAAATAGATTTTTAACACTTAATGGCTATCGTTTACAAAGCGGTACATGAAAAACAATACTTTATGAGATGCTTCCTTCGTTAGCAAGACATCTTTGTGAGAAATTCTTAACCTTAAAAATTTCACTTATAAAAAGTCAATTCAATAGCGTTAAGACTAAAAACTTCACATTCATTTTCACGCAGATTTAGGGAGATTTAAACAGATTCACGCAGAAAATAATAAAAAATCTGCTGAATCTGCGTGTTATCCTTTTTTTATGGTTCAATAAAAACTTCATTCATCAGCAGGACAAGTTTGCGGTTAAATTCAATCAAAGACTTACAATTTCAGGAAAATTCAGCAGAACAATTGTATCAAAATTTCTTTTAAATCGGTAAACCAAGTATATTTACATCAATAAAAAAAAGCAAAAACATGCACATCAAAACACTAATACTGATTATCATTAATAGTTTAATCGCATTAGTTATTGCTTTATTGTCTTTTTCTTCCTACCAACAGTTTTCAAATGTGTTGAACGATCGTATTTTGCTGCAATTAAATTCGATTAAAACGCTTAAGCAAAATCAGATTGAACATTTATTAAAATCCGAATGGGAACGATTTGAAGCTTCCGATTGGCAAAACCAAAAAACAGATCCTTCACTGCTGCAACTTCCGGACAGTATTAAAAACAGTACCGGAATTTACGATTTGACCCCTTACCATGTTGCTAAAAAAACAACCATCGCTTTTATCTCCCATTCGAAAAGAGGTACAATAATTAAAATTTTAGATTACAACAAAATCAGAAATATACTTCTGGAACGTACCGGAATGGGTGCCAGTGGTGAATCGTATCTGGTAGGCGAAGATTTTCGGATGCGTTCCCAATCCCGTTTTTATCCCAATAAAATTCCTTACACCATAACTGTAAAAACTAAAGGAGTAAACAATGCTTTTAAAAGTTTCAATGGCAGAGGGGTTTTTAAGGATTACCGTGGCATTGATGTGTATAGTGTGTACAGTCTCATAAAAGTGTACAATTTAAAATTGGTCATTCTCTCTGAAATGGATGTGGATGAAGTGACGGTTCCGCTACAGGAATTAAAAGAAAGACTGATAGGCTTAACGATTGCCATTTTTTTACTGGCGGTGATGCTTTCGCTTTTTCTGATACGCATTATTACCAACCCCATTAAGAATATGCAAAAAAGCCTCCGAATTATGGCTGAAGGCGATTACAATCAAACCAATGAATTCATCAAAAACTCCAGTGAAATAATGGAAATGTTTGATGCTTTGGCCAATTTAAAAGCTTCTTTGCAGGGCGCGGTCAAATTCTCTGATGATATTGGTAAAATGAATTTAAACACTGATTTTAAACCTAAAAGTTCGAATGATTTACTAGGAAAAAGCCTCTTAGCAATGAGAGACAAACTCATCGAATTTAGAAATAAAGAAGAAAATACCCGAATTCAGTCCAAACGAATGCTGGTAAACGGATTGGAAAACGAAAGACGTCGCCTAGCGAGGGAACTTCATGACGGCGTGGGTCCGTATTTAACTTCTTTGAAACACTACATTGAAAACCGAGTGGAAAATGAAGTCAAAAAATCAGAAATGAAAAAAATAGTGGATGATACCATTTCAGAAATCAGATTGATGTCCAATGCTTTAATGCCTGCTTCAATAGATGATTTTGGAATCGGGGTTACATTAACCAATTTTATCGAAAACCTGAAAAAATCGACAACGGTAACTATTGAATATGAAGATTTAACGCGACAGGAAGGTTCTAATATTACCAACCAACAAGCCATTCATCTTTTTAGAATTTGCCAGGAATTAATCAATAATTCTTTAAAACATGCTAATGCAAAGAACATCCGAATTACACTTTCAGAATTTGATAATTTTATTTCTCTTTTTTATTTTGATGATGGAATTGGATTTGACATCAATTCGATTAAATTAGGCTCAGGAATTACGAACATCAAGGAACGAGTTGAAATTTGCAATGGTACGATTACCATCCATTCAACTCCCGAAAACAGCAGTTTTGAAATTGAATTACCCATAGAATTATGACAGCAATAAAACTTATAATAGCCGATGATCACGAGCTTTTTCGAAATGGACTTGCCGAGTTACTAAGAAAACATGACGACATCAAAATAGTTAAAAGTGTCGCTGATGGTTTGGAGTTGATGGAGCTTGTAAATACCCAATTTGAGGCGGATATTGTATTATTGGATATCACAATGCCCAACAGGGATGGTTTTGCCGTTTTAAAAGAATTAAAAGCTTTAAATTCAAATATAAAACCTATTGTCATTTCCATGCATGATGATGGTAATTACATCGCAAAATGCGCTAAAATGGGCGCTTACGGCTACCTGTTAAAAAATACAGATGAATCGGAATTGATAGTCGCCATAAGAAGCGTTGCTATAGGGAAAAAATATTTCAGTGCTGAAATTTCAGAAAAAATGATCAACTTCATGTCGGAACAAAGTATCAGTGAGAATATTCTATCCAACAAAGAAACCGAAGTTTTAGGATTAATTGCTAAGGGCTTAACCACTAAAGAAATTGCAGCTAAACTCTTTGTGAGTTCCCGCACCATAGAAACCCATCGTGCTAATATTTTAAAAAAGTTAGAAGTAAAAAATACCGCTGAACTCATAAAAAAAGCAGCAAAAATGAATTTAGTTTAAGCGATTAAAAACAACAATATCCGTATAAATACGGATGCAAATTGAGTAAATTTACATAATCCTAAAAGACTATTACTGAATGTAATTTTGTTAAAACAACAAAAAGTAATAGCCATGAAAAAGATAGCATTGATTTTAGGATTTTTAGTAATTTCTTTTAACGGATTTGCACAAGAGAAAAATGAGGTGAAACAAAGTGATTTAAAAGGTCCGGCTTTTAAAAATTTTAAATCCTGGATGCACAAAGCAGTGCCAACTAAAATATATTCAGAAAGTAATAAAGTAACGCTTCAGGGACCTGCATACAAAAACCAAAAGCCAGGAAAAATCACTTCTAAAGAAAACCTGGTACTGGTGCAAACTACAGGTTCTGAAAGACAACAATTAACAGGACCGGCTTACAAAAATCATGGTCCATGGAATAACACCTCTAAACAAGAACTGGTTGCAGTGGAAACAGTTGGTACAGAAAAATAAAAGTGAACTGAATCTGCATAAAAAAACAGAGAAAAAAAGTGTCATTAGAAAATAAGAGGCTGTCTGAAAATTACTTTTCAGACAGCCTCATTTTTTTTCTGCTCTTCAAAGGCTCCAACTTTTTCATACACCATACTCAAAACTACTACTGTAATTCAAAGCAGCAACTCTTCAATTGTTTGAACAGCACTATTTTAATATATTTTTTTGCGATATAAACATTTTATTCAAACAAAACAAACCACTGTTAACCAGTAAAATACAATCAAAAACCTTAAGTTATAATTTCAACTTGATAAGTTCACCAAAATCGACTTTATTGGTAAAAGCGTCTTTCAGAGGTAAATTTGAAATAGTACACAAAATGCTCCTAACCACGCCTGCATGCGAAACAATTGCTATTGATTTTGAGTTATTTTGAGTTATTATTTCAGACCAAAAATCAGTTACCCTATGATGTAAACCAACAAAAGATTCTCCATTAGGAACAGCTACATTGACAAAATCATTCATCCAGGGAGCGAACTCATCCTGAGGAATGGCATCCCATTTTTTCATTTCCCAATCTCCAAAATGCATTTCCATCAAACGAGAATCGGTAATTATCGAAGGCGCTAAATAATTAGCCAATTGAACACATCGGGATAAAGGACTGGAATAAATGATTGTATCAGCAGGAATTTGCTTTTTTATCGATTCAAATTGTTCCAAAAAAGGCGCTTTCAGCCCCACATCAGTTTGTCCATAGCAAATACCTTTTTCACAAACTGTTTCGGTATGTCTGACTAAATAAACTTCCATATTGCAATTATTGACAGATAAAAAATGACTTCACAAACCTGTTGCGTTGCTCCAAGGCAATCTCCTGTGTAACCGCCAATCCATTTTTGGAAATAACGTGCAAGAAAATATCGGGTTACAAAAACCGGAATTACTGCCAGAAACAATTGCCATTGAAAATAAGACAAAACCAACAAGGGAATTAATCCAAAAAAGAAAGCACCTATAATTTCTTTCCAAGTATAATTTTGAGCAATCGGTTTGCTTTTGCTTGTCGCATCTTCTCTGGAATATTCGTGGGTAAAAACAATAGAAACAGCAGCCAGACGACTCAAAGCATGAGCTGCTACAAAAAGAAGTAAAATTTCAATCCCGAAACTTCGGGACAGAATCCCAATTCCAACACCTACTATTTGAATATTACTTATTAATTGAATCAAACTTTGAAACTTCAATAAAAAAAGTAATACTAAACCAATCGCACCAAAAGCTCCTATAGCACTGTCTTTCATAATTAAAAGAATCTTTTCTTTAGTCCAGCCTCCGCCAAAACCATCACATACATCGGCAAAACCATCTTCGTGAAAAGCTCCCGTAACCAGAATACCGGCAATCATCGAAAGCACAACGGCAATTTCATTTGAAAAAACAAAAGCAGAAAAATAATAGGTTACAAAACTTACACTTCCTACTATCCAACCAATTAAAGGAAAATATCTCGAAGCCTTGTTTAAATAATCAGGATGGTGATCTATAGTTGCAGGACAGGGAATTCGGGTATAAAACATCAATGCTGTAAAAAATATATGGAGTTCTTTTTTCATTATTTTATAAATACTTTAATTCTAAAATCTGCCTTCTGTATTCTATATTCTGCTTTCTATTTTTTACTCACCCCGGCACTTTCAAAACTCGCCATTTCATTTAAAAATGCCACAGCCGACTGAACTATTGGAAAAACAAGGGCACAGCCTGTTCCTTCTCCCAAACGCAAATCAAGCTGAAGAATTGCCGATACATCCAAATAATCCAACAATTTTTTATGGGCTTTCTCAGCCGATTGATGACTGAAAACAGCATTTTTCAATATTGCAGGATTTTTTTTGAAAGCTATTAAAAAAGCGACGCTACAAATAAAACCATCCACTAAAAAAACCATATTCTGTTCATAAGCAGCAAGCATTCCGCCTGCCATTTGCAAAATTTCAAATCCGCCAAAATGAGCCAAATAAGAATCCAAATCCTTTGGGCCGTGATAATTTTCTATTGCTTTTCTTAAAATATTAATTTTGAATTCCAGTTTTTCGTCCGTAACTCCCGTGCCTCTGCCTACACAATCTTCGATAGAAAAATTACAAAGTACACTCATCAAAACCGAAGCGGTAGCCGTATTCCCAATTCCCATTTCACCAAAACCGATACAATTACTGCCTTGTTTTGCAATATTTGTCACAACTTCAGCTCCTTTAGCAAAACACAATTCCATTTGTGCTTTACTCATAGCCGAATCATTTAAAAACGAATGGGTTCCTTTGTCAATCTTAGCCGAAATTAGTTTGGTATTGGAAGGAAAATCATAATTGACACCCGCATCAACTACCGAAAGCGCAATGTTATTTTGTTTGCAAAATACATTAATTGCCGCTCCGCCATCTAAAAAATTAGTCAGCATCTGGCGTGTTACATCTTGTGGATAAGCGCTTACCCCATGCTGTGCAATTCCATGATCGGCTGCAAAAACAACAATATGAGGTTGCTTAATTTTAGGTTCCAATGTTTGAAAAACTTCACCGATTTGTTGGGCTATTTTTTCAAGTACGCCTAATGCACCAGTAGGTTTTGTTTTTTGGTTTATTTTGTCTTCTAATGCCTTCTTCAAAGCAACTGAAGTATCTTTGTGAGCTACATTTACTTCAACCTCCCAGTCTTCAGCCGAACTGAGTTGACTTATTTCAGTCACACAAGGCGCTTCTGATTTATGTTTCCAATGCAGCTGTTGCAACATCGGCTGCTTATCATAATCCGTTGCCGGTTTGCCTACGCAAAAATACCCCAGTGGTTCAATATGCTCTGGTAAGCCTAATATTTTCTTGAATTGGTAATAATTCAAAATCGAAACCCAGCCCATCGAATAACCTTGTTCAGTAAGCGAAAGCCAAATATTTTGAGCCGCACAAACCGCACTAAACTTAATCGCTTCATTGCTTCCCACTGTTCCAATGGTAAAATGATTCAGCACTGAACGATCATAACAAATGACTAATCCCAAAGGAGCCTCTTCAATAGCTTCTAATTTTAATGCCTGATATTGCGCTTTTTGTAATTCGTCATCGGTACTTTTGGCAGCTTTTATATCATATTCAAGAAATAACTCTTTTACAGCCTTCTTAACCTCATCTGATTTAATTAAATAGTAGCGCGTGGCTTCGGTCAAGCCAACAGAAGGCGCCCAGTGTCCCGCCTGTAAAGCTTTCTCTATCACAGCATCAGGAACTGCATCATTGGTAAAATGACGGGTATCACGGCGTGATTTTATTATTTCGTCTAAATTGCTCATATTAAAAAATCAATTTCAATTTCAAAAAATCAATGGCAAAAATCAATGGCAATAACAATTTCAATCATCAATTTCAATTTCAAAAAAACTATGTTTTAAAATTGTATCTTACAATTGCTTTTGAATTTCGTGATTATTATTGATTATTGAAATTGCCATTGTTAAATCATAACCCTCCTTTAATAACAACAGGAATTCCCGAAACCATTAAGATGGCTTTATCCGCTTTTTTTGCTAAATATTGGTTCATCCAGCCTTGCAATTCGGTAAACTTCCGACCAATATGCGTATCTGCATGAACACCCATACCAATTTCGTTTGAAATAATAATGATAGTCGCATTGGGTTGATTGGCCACGGCTTCAAATTCAGCCTTAGCCTGAATCAGACTCAACTCAACATCGTTCTTAGTATCTACAAAAAAATTGGTCAGCCATAAAGTTACGCAATCAATCACAGCCACTTGTCCTGAAAAATCAATTTCGCTTAAAAACTTTTCTTTTTCAATATTAATCCAGCGTTCGTCACGGTCTTTTTGATGACGATCAATTCGCTTTTGAAAATCATCATCCCATTTTCTGGCCGTAGCCACATACATCGGCCTTGACGATAAATCTTTAGCAATATTTTCAGCATAACTGCTTTTCCCGGAGCGCTCCCCTCCTGTTATGAAATAAATCATTTTTAATTATTGATTGTAAATTGTTAATTATAAATTTTAATTTCTAATTGTTTTTTCTAACGTATGTTTCTCTTCGCATAACTCATAACTCATAACTCACAACTTTTTTAATACGGACAATGTCGGCAACCATTTCCACAACAATTCCCTCTTTTGAGATGAAACCAGGCTTTAAAAACATAATTTCCGTTTTCTAAATAATAATCGATTCCTTCAATTAGATTCGTTGTTTTGGGTAAATCTTTGGCTTTATTATCCAAAGCGGTTTCGGGTGTTATAGTAGCAACGTATTCTTCTATTTTTATTGAACAACTATTTTTAAAACAAGCCGGACAAAGACAATCCCCTCCTTCCGATAAATTAAAAATAGGCGGAAAATCATTGCACCAGCATTTCTTTTTGGGAGCACTATCACCACAATTAAAGTGTGTCCCGCAATTGGAACATTGTTTTACTTTTATAGCATTCATGAGGTAAAGATAGTGTTTGTTGATTTTTTTATCCTAAAAAACAAACAAGATATTTTGTGGATTTTCTTATACCTTTGCGTTGATTTTTATGATTTACAATGAAAAACTCTCTTTATACATTTTTTTCAGTTTTAAGTATTTGCTTTTTTATTAGCTGTAAAAAAACCGAAAACACTAACACTAAAACAATTGCAACTGTAAAAAACGAAATTGAATATTCGAGCAATCTGGCTATTTACAAATACGATGGCTACTCTATTGTGAAGGTTTTAAATCCCTGGCCGGATGCCAATAAAAATTTCACTTATATCTTAAAAGAGAAAAATGCTTCCGTTCCGGACAGCTTACAAAAATACCCCCAACTATCCGTTCCGTTACAATCAATCGTAGTGACTTCGACTACGAATGTTCCTTTTTTAGAAATGCTTCATGTTGAAAAATCCCTGACCGGATTTCCACACACGGACTATATTTCCTCTGAAAAAACCCGAAAATTGATTGATGCCGGAATAGTGAAAAATGTTGGTCAAAACGAACGTTTAAATATCGAAAAACTAATTGACTTAGCTCCGGAAGCTATCGTAACTTTTGGAATTGACAACAACAATCCGATGATTGCCAACTTAGAAAAAAGTGGTTTAAACGTGATTATACAGGCCGACTGGATGGAACAATCCCCGCTGGGAAAAGCCGAATGGATTAAATTGTACGCAGCCTTATTTGGCAAAGAAAAAGAAGGAAAAAAACTTTTTGACAACATTGTAAAAAACTACAACGAAGCACTAAAACTAGTAGCCAATCAAAAAGCAGCATCGACTGTTTTATATGGTTCGATGTACCAAAATCAATGGTTTGTAGCCAAAGGAAAAAGTTGGGTTGCCCAATTTATGAAAGACGCCAAATCGAATTATTTATGGGCTGATGTTGAAGGCAGCGGCAGCCTGGGGTTAGCTTTTGAAAACATATTGGACAAAGCTAAAAACGCTGATGTCTGGATTGCTACCGGCTCGTTTAAAGATTTAAAAGATTTGGCCGACAGCAATCCACATTACAGCCAGTTTGCTGCTTTTAACAACAAAAATATTTATACTTTTGAGAGCAGGTTTGGTGCTACCGGAGGAACAATTTATTATGAATTAGCCCCAAGCCGACCTGATTTGGTTTTAAAAGATTACATTAAAATCTTCCACCCCGAATTGCTAAATGACTACGCATTTACTTTTGCAACAAAACTAAATTAAGCTCCATTGAAAAACCAAAAACGAAATACGATTCTATTCACCTACCTTGTTTTAGGACTGCTGTTTTTATTTTTAACCAATATCAGTTTAGGGTCGATAACCATTCCTTTTAAAGAAGTTTACCATAGTTTAAGTGGTGGTCATGCCAGTAAATCAACCTGGGAATACATCATCATGAATTACCGTTTACCCAAATCCATCACGGTTATCTTGGTAGGAATCGGACTTTCGATAAGTGGTCTATTAATGCAAACCCTGTTTAGAAATCCATTAGCCGGGCCTTATGTTTTAGGATTGAGTTCGGGAGCGAGTTTAGGAGTGGCCTTTACCATTTTAGGCGCAGGCTTACTTCCTCCTTTTTTACAGGAAATAGTACTTTCACCCTATGGAATTGTCTTAGCTTCAACCATTGGGAGTTCTCTTGTATTATTGGCAGTCTTATTGGTTTCTATTCGCTTGCGGGACACCATGACTATTTTGATTGTAGGACTGATGTTTGGGAGTTTAAGTAGCGCCATTGTGGGAACGTTAAGCTTTTTTAGCACTGCCGAACAATTGCAAAAATTTACCTTTTGGTCTTTAGGAAATTTAGGAAACCTTTCGTGGTCCTCCATTGTTATTTTATTGGTTTGCGTGTCCATTGGTTTATTGTTGAGCCTTTGGAGTATTAAACCATTAAACGCTTTACTTCTTGGCGAAAACTACGCCCGGAGTCTTGGCTTAAATTACAACAAAGCTCGATTGATAATCATTTTGGCGACCAGTATTCTGGCAGGAAGCATCACGGCTTTTGCAGGTCCTATTGCTTTCATTGGACTTGCAGTTCCGCATATAGCCAAATTGGTTTTTCACACCAGCAATCATACTGTTTTATTCTGGAGCACATTACTTTTTGGCGCTATTATCATGCTGATTTGCGATACCATTTCGCAGGTTCCCGGTGGTGAAATTACTTTACCTATTAATGCGGTAACTTCTATTTTTGGAGCACCAATTGTGATTTGGTTGTTGCTAAGAAAACAAAAAATGATTGGATAATTATAAATTTCCACCGCAAAGAGCGCAAGAAAAAATCATTCTTTATCTTTAAAAACACAAAGAATAGAAAGCTTTGTGCCCTTTGCGCAATACCTTGTAATCTTAATGGTTAAAAGTCCGCAACAGCATTAACAGATTCCTAAAAATATATAAGAAACAGAGCCTATTTTGTTAGATTTCGAAAAATCATCGTTTATAAACAGCATTCTGTTAAAAGTTTGTGCTTTTGTGAGTTTCAAAAACAGAATAAATCATTAAATTCGCAGTCTCAATCAATTTAGTAATCTGCAGAAGATGAAGACCGCATGGACAAACTTCATTTTTTACAACTAAAAAACAAATAAAATATATAGAAATGATGTGAGTTTGCTCATCGCATTTCACCAATAAAAACAAGTAAAATAAATAGAAATGAAATACGACGTTATTGTTTTAGGAAGTGGTCCCGGCGGATATGTAACTGCCATTAGAGCATCACAATTAGGCTTTAAAGTAGCCGTAGTTGAAAAAGAAAACTTAGGTGGAGTTTGTTTGAACTGGGGTTGTATCCCAACAAAAGCATTATTGAAATCGGCTCAGGTTTTTGATTATCTAAAACACGCTTCCGATTACGGATTGAAAGTTTCTGAATTTGACAAGGATTTCCCTGCTGTAATTCAACGTAGCCGTAATGTTGCTGATGGAATGAGCAAAGGAATTACTTTCCTGATGAAGAAAAACAAAATCGACGTTATTAATGGTTTTGGTAAATTAAAACCAGGTAAAAAATTAGACGTTACTGCTCAAGACGGAAAAGTTACTGAATACAGTGCGGATCATATTATCATTGCTACTGGTGCTCGTTCTCGTGAGTTGCCAAACTTACCACAAGATGGTGTAAAAGTAATTGGTTACCGTCAGGCAATGACTTTACCGGAACAACCAAAAAAGATGATTATCGTAGGTTCTGGAGCTATCGGAGTGGAATTTGCTCACTTCTATAACTCAATGGGAACTGAGGTTACTATCGTTGAATTTATGCCAAATGTAGTTCCTGTAGAAGACGAGGATATTTCTAAAGAATTTGAAAAAGCTTTGAAAAAATCCGGAATTACTGTAATGACTAATTCTTCTGTTGAGAAAATTGACACAACAGGAAAAGGAGTAAAAGCATTCGTTAAAACGGCAAAAGGAGAAGAAATTCTTGAAGCAGATATTTTATTATCAGCTGTTGGTATCAAAACTAACATTGAAAACATCGGATTAGAAGAAGTAGGTATCGCTACTGACAGAGATAAAATCTTAGTAAACGCTTACAACGCAACAAATATCCCAGGTTACTACGCTATTGGTGATGTAACTCCTGGACAGGCTTTGGCTCACGTAGCTTCTGCTGAAGGAATCAACTGTGTGGAGAAAATTGCAGGTATGCACGTAGAAGCTATCGATTACGGAAACGTACCGGGTTGTACTTATGCTACTCCTGAGATTGCTTCTGTAGGTTTAACTGAAAAAGCAGCCAGAGAAAAAGGATACGATTTAAAAATTGGAAAATTCCCATTCGTAGCTTCTGGAAAAGCAAAAGCTTCCGGAAATGCTGACGGATTTGTAAAAGTAATCTTTGATGCTAAATACGGTGAGTGGTTAGGATGTCACATGATTGGTGCCGGAGTTACTGATATGATTGCTGAGGCAGTTGTAGCCCGTAAACTAGAAACTACAGGTCACGAAATCTTGAAATCAATCCACCCACACCCAACCATGAGTGAGGCGGTTATGGAAGCTGTTGCTGCTGCTTATGGTGAAGTAATTCACATCTAGTAGTCATTGCGAGGGACGAAGCAATCTCATCCTTATAATTATAGAAATCCGATTGGTGCAAGCCAGTCGGATTTTTTTATGGCTATTTATTGGGGCGTGCCCCTGCTTCCACTCCGTTCCACCAGGGTCGGGCTGTACACTCCCGCTTCCCGATAAAAAATCGGGAGAGTTCCGCTGCCATCCCTCACGCAGCACAATTTCCATAACAACGAGTCATTGCGAGGGACGAAGCAATCACATAATAAATTAACAAATTGTAAGAATATTTAAATATATTTGAAACTGATAAAAACGAAACAAACCTTCGCCAATCTACTCGATTTTGGGTGTATTTGCGAAGGTTTGTTTCGCCTATAAACTAGTTAGCTGTAATTTTACCGAACGACGACACCAAACGAACTTTACAGACAAAAATATTGAACCTCACAGACAAATTTATTATTTAACACCGACTTACCTTTGCTGTATAAATCATTAAAAATAAAAGAAAATGAAAAAAACAGTAATTATCACAGGCGGAACAACAGGTATTGGAAAAGCAACAGCTTTACATTTTGCAAAAAATGGTTACAATGTAGTAATAACTAGTAGAAATGCTGACAAAGAAGCATCTGTAATTGCAGACTTTAAACAAAATGGTGCAGACATTACATTTCTACCTTTAGACGTAACAAACGAAGAACAAGTAAAATCAGTTATTGAAACGACAGTTAAAAAGTTTGGTAAATTAGATTCTATTGTAAACAACTCGGGAATTTCATTAGGAAATGCAGTATTAGCAGAAACAGAATCTAACGACTTAAAACAAATGCTTGAAACAAATGTAATGGGCGTTTATTATGGAATGAAATATGCAATCATAGAAATGCTGAAAACAGGTGGTGGAACAATTGTAAATTTAGCTTCCATAGCAGGATTAAATGGTTTGTATGCAACCGCACAATACAATGCATCAAAACACGCAGTTGTAGGTTTAACAAAAGGCGCATCTATTGATTATGCACAACAAGGAATTCGAGTTAATGCAGTTGCACCAGGAGCAATTAAAACAGATATTTTGAAAAACGCTATTGCTTCAGGAACATATGATGTTTCAAGCATTGAAGCAATTCATCCAATGAATAGATTAGGTGAAGTTGAAGATATTGCAAAAGCAATTTACTTTTTAGCATCTGACGAAAATACATTTATGACAGGAACTATTTTAAACATAGATGGCGGTTATAATGCAAAATAATCATATTAAAAATAAATAGAATATTTGTTTATTAATTAAAAAAATGAAATTATGATAAAAAATACTTTTGATTGGTACAACGGAGAAATTTTTGAAGGCAAATTTATATTAGGTTTTGGGCTATTTCTAATTGCAATTGCATTTCTGTTTTATTTATACGGAAATTTACCATCTGCCAAAGTGTTGCTTTTTCCTTTATTGGTTATTGGAATCTTTTTTACAGCAATTGGTGTAGGTAGCATTTATTCTAACAGCAAAAAAGTGGCACAAGTCGAACTAAAATTCAATGAAAATCAAGAACAATTCATACAAACAGAAATTAAACGAGTTGAAGATTTTCAATATCTTTATCCAATGTCAATTGGAATTAGTTTGTTTTGTTTTGCTGTTGCACTTGGATTGTTATATTTTGTAAAAAATATTCATTGGCAAGCAATTGCCATTGCTTTGATTTTATTTGGTTCTGCTTTTGCTATAATTGACTACTTTTCAAAAGAAAGAGCGACAATTTATTATGAAAAATTAACACATTTCAAATCCTAAATGTTACAAGATAGAACACAAATAAATATACTTTTCTCTTGCACAGGCGAACCAAAAAAAGATTTTGAGCCGTTTGTTCAAGACTTTGCTTTGTCATTCATCTTAACAGGAAAAATGATAATAAATAACGGAACAGAAACTACCGAATACAATGCTGGCGAGATTGGTTTTATATCAAAAAATCAATTAGTAAAAACGCAAAAACTGCCCCAAGACAATAAACCATTTATGGGAATTAGTATTTTTTTACCTAAAGAAACACTTTATAATTTCTCTAAAGAACATAACATTTTACCAAAAGGACAGTATACAGGCAAACCAAATTTTATATTTCCTCACGACCCATTTTTAAAAGGTTTTTTTGACTCTATTGTCCCTTATTTTGAAAATCCAGATGCGTTAACCGAAAATTTGGCAACAATAAAAACCAACGAAATCATAGAGCTTTTGATTAAAAAAACACAAATGCAAAATCTTCTATTCAATTTTCAAGATGATTTTAAAATTGATTTAGAAGCTTATATGAATAGAAATTTTACGCACAATATTCCGTTAGAACAATTTGCAAAACTAACAGGAAGAAGTATTTCAACATTCAAAAGAGATTTTCAGGAAATATTTAAAGAAACACCAAGTAAGTGGCTAATTAAAAAGCGACTTGACTTGGCACATTTTTTAATTACTAAACAAAACAAAAAACCAGTAGAAGTTTATTATGACGTTGGCTTTGTAAGTTTTGCTCATTTTTCTCGGACATTTAAAACAGAATTTAAAATAAACCCATCCGAAATAGAAAAAAACCACAGCTAACCGCTAGTAAGCGATAGTCGGGAATTTGGCTTAATTTAAAATAGTTTTGTACTTGGAAAAATAGTGATTAACCGAAATATTACGCTTACTTAACCCCGACCATCACCTACTAGCCAAACGTTATATTCAAACCATCAAACCAACCAATTGCTACACTTCAACAAAACTTATTTTGCATTCACGGTTCTGTTATTTCTGGCAGAAACGTTAATTGCTTTGTTTGTAAACGATCAATTGATAAGACCTTATTTTGGTGGTATTTTGGTAGTGATTTTGACCTATTGTTTTATCAAATCATTCTTCAATGTATCGGTTGGGACTGCTGCGGCTATTATAATTTTTGATTAACGATTATTTCATAATTAATTACACGAAATTATTCTTAAATACATTTCGTCATTTATTTTTACAGAAACTGTGACTTTTGTCCCAAATGAAAAAAAAGTTTAAACCGAAATTCGCAGAAAAAAATAATGACAAACAACATTCAACTCGGACTCAAAGAAAACTGGAAACAGTTTAGCTTGTTGGTAATCGTGAACGCCTTTGTTGGTGGGATGATCGGGATGGAAAGAACTATTTTTCCACAATTTGCCGAGTTAGAATTTGGTGTAGCTTCTAAAACAGCGATACTTTCATTTATTACAGCTTTTGGAATTACAAAAGCAATCACCAATTATTATACAGGACGTCTTGCTAATCAATTCGGACGGAGAAATTTACTTTTATTAGGATGGCTAATTGCTATTCCTATTCCTTTTCTACTTATTTATGCACCCGGTTGGAATTGGGTAATTTTTGCCAACATTCTTCTTGGAGCAAGCCAGGGACTTACCTGGAGTAGTACAGTGGTGATGAAAATTGACCTTGTTGGCGAAAAAGATCGTGGCTTTGCCATGGGATTAAACGAATTTTCAGGCTATTTTGCAGTGGGAATAATTGCATTCTTAACAGGGTATATTGCCAACAAATATGGCATTACACCCTATCCTTTTTATATTGGAATTGGTATTTCCATTGTTGGTTTTATTTTTACAGCCTTATGGATAAAAGACACCCGAATTTTTGTTCATAAAGAAAGCGCAACCGACACTACTGCACATCTTGAAAATGTATTTTTAGAAACCACTTTCAACAACAAAACATTAAGTTCTGTAACACAAGCAGGACTTATAAATAATTTGAATGACGGAATGATTTGGGGCTTGCTTCCTATTGTTCTGGTTTCACTAAACTACAACAACGAAAACACAGGAATAATTACCGCCATTTATCCAACCATTTGGGGGATAGGGCAACTATTCACCGGAAAAATGTCAGACCATTTCTCAAAAAAAGCAATGCTCTTTTGGGGAATGCTTCTTCAGGGATTGGCCATTTTACTTATTCCTTTCAGTCGGGACTTTTACATTTTGGCTTCTATTTCTGCAATTTTAGGCTTAGGAACCGCCTTGGTTTATCCTACATTTTTATCAACCATTGCGCAAGCAACAAGTCCTAAACAACGAGCTGAGAGTATTGGCACATTCCGACTTTGGAGAGACCTGGGCTATGCATTTGGCGCTATTATATCAGGTATTACAGCCGATATTTTTGGGGTTAAATATGCAATTTTTCTAATTGGAGGACTAACTATTATTTCTTCACTAATTATCAAATTCCGTATGCCCGAACAAATCAAAATAACTAACGGTTGATTGAAGTTAATTAAGGAAAACAAGCTCTCAAAACCACCACAAAAAAACAAATCACTGACAGAAGACTCCAAACAGTTACCTATCCCGGATGCTTTAAACATTTTACAAAAAGACCAGCCCCCCCTTTTAAAGCAATTTAAAGTAGGTTTCTTTTTTTTTTATTACACATAGCAACCTCAGTATAAATAACCCTCTCATTTAAAGCATTGTATCGTATTTTTTCATACATTTATATTTACTATAAAATAAACACAAACAAGCTGTTATAGTCATTTTCAGTATAACAGCATCACCTGTAGCCCCACGATTGCGCATCAAATTCAGTTGATTTTTTAAACCGGAATTTTGATTTGTTACCTGACGCATTGTCTTTATTAAAAACGGTTACTACTTAAACCTGACGTTACAGACAATATAAACCAAAAATCATGGCTATTGTAATCAAATTTAAACACAGCAACTTTACCGAAACCAAATATCTCGAAGCAATCAAAAAGCTTCAGGATGCCGGACAAGGGAATCCAAAAGGCAGAAGTTACCATGTATGCTATGGAAACAATAATGAAGTAGACATTCTGGATGTATGGGAAAGTATGGAAGATTTTGAAGCTTTTGGTGAAATATTGATTCCTATCCTAAATTCTATGGAGGTAAAACTAGGTGTTCCTGATATCCAAAATATATTCGGAATTATAAAAGGATACTAAACAAATCCACAGCCAATACCAATTATTTAGCTATTGTATACTACATACAATTACATCATGAAAAAATTATTAACCTTAAAAAAATTAATTATGATTATCGTTCAAGAAACTTTTATTTGTAAGCCCGGGAACGCTTCTAAATTAGCCAATCTTTTTAAAGAAATAATGACTGACAGAACTGAACTCATCCATATTTTAACTGATCTTACCGGCGAATTTAACAAAGTGATTATGCTTAGCCAATACGAGAGCATTTCGGCCTACGAACAATCTTATAAGGAATATATGCAAAACAGTGAAGAAGTTAAAAAGATGAAGGAAAAAATGAAAGGTTACCATGAAATGTATTATAGCGGAAGTAGAGAAATTTACCATGTTTGGTAAAACAAATAGTAATATTCAAAACACAACATTATGGAAAACAATACAAGTCTTTATGAAAGATTAGGTGGCATCAAAGGAATAGAAGCCATCGCAGATGACATTGTGGAACTACACATGATTAATCCACATATAAAAGCAAGATTTCTTCCTTTAAAGGATAATCCCCAGCATTTTTCGGAAGTTCGCAAGCATTTAATCCATTTTTTAGCTGCAGGTAGTGGTGGTCCCGAAGCATATACAGGAAAAGACATGACAACGGCTCACAAAGGAATGAACATTAGTAATGGCGAATATATGGATGCAATAGATGACATTATGAAAGCTCTTAATAAGAATAATATCGATGAACAAACCCAAAAAGATGTTTTGTACATTGCCTATTCACTCAAAGCAAGCATGCTGCATGTTTAAACAATTAAACCCTCTCAGCTAATTACCTGAAAAAATGGTTTATACAAATCCCTGATATCAATATCAATGAAAATCTGTAGCAATTACAAAAACTGACTTTTGCTGTAAATATTCAACCAATTAATAAAATAAAGAACCTTGTTGAAATCTTTTAGGCAAGGTTTATTTTTTAATAAAAACAGAACATCTGTTTGAAACTAAAAAAGCAGCACAAGCCTCACTTTTAGGTATCTTATTATTTTTAATTAAAATTATTCTAAACAATAGCTAGGATTTTACATACTAATTTCATAATTTAACCGTTACAAACAAAATACCACATTCGCATACGATTTAACTGAATCTTTAACCATTAAATCTATATCTTATGTCAAATCACAGTCTTTATGAAAGCAAATGGATTAACCTAGTTTTCGAAAACAGAAACAAAGAGTACGGCGCTTTTCAATTGCGTCAGGAAACCACAAAAACATCTTTTAAGGCACTTACTCTGGGTATTTTATTATGCACTGCATTAATTGTAATCCCTAATTTATTGCATGTCTTTAATGGTAAAGAAATCAGTATTCCCGTCGATGTAGACTGGAGTAAAACGGTGATACAGTTAGATGAAATTTATCAGGCTGAAAAACAAGCTAAGGCTGCCGCACCTGCCCCACCTCCTGCTCAATCTCAGTCTACCACAGACGTCATTGACACAAAACAGCTTATCAATCCTACAGTAGTAAGCGCTACACAAGCTACTCCTGCGACAACATATACCTTAGACCGAACAAATCCTGTAGAAAATCCATCCAACGGAATGACTACTTCTGGTTCTGAAGGAGGTGTAATCGGTGGCGTTGAAGGCGGAACAATTAACGGAACTGGTGTTGGAACCGGAAATGGAGACACTAACGGAACCGAAATTATTAATTCGGGTGTATTAGACAGAAAACCGGAGTTTCCCGGAGGTATCGAAAAATTTTATCGCTATGTAGGGAATCATTTTGTAAGCCCTACTATGGAAGAAAGCAGAAATGTGCGTATTACGGTTTCTTTTGTAGTAGAAAAAGACGGCAGTATGACTGATATCAAAGTGTTAAATCATCCCGGAGCAGCTTTAGAAAGAGAAGCTGTTCGAGTGCTAAAATCTATCAAAGCCAAATGGTCTCCAGGTATTTACAACGCTAAACCTGTAAGAACAGCTTACAACTTGCCTATTGTAGTACAAATTGAATAAAATGGATTTTGATAAAAAACAAAAAAGCATTCATTAATTCGAATGCTTTTTTTATTTTACGGGGATTCACTTACAAAACCAACTTTAAAAATCATTTTATTTTTTTTAACAAAACTCTCCATAAGCTACTGCATTTAAAACAGCTCTTTTTAAATCAACATTCCGTATATTTGTAGCCTTAAAATTGATTTATGGAGACTACTTTAGATACTACCACAGCAGTTGGAACCCAAGGCTTATCCGAAACAAACATCGCTAAACCAAAATGGTTAAAAGTAAAACTTCCTATCGGGAAAAAATATACTGAACTTCGTGGTCTGGTTGATAAATACAGCCTAAACACTATTTGTACCTCGGGAAGTTGTCCTAATATGGGAGAATGTTGGGGCGAAGGAACCGCTACCTTTATGATTTTAGGAAATACTTGTACGCGTTCTTGTGGCTTTTGCGGTGTAAAAACAGGTCGTCCGGAAACAGTAGACTGGGATGAACCAGAAAAAGTAGCCCGTTCTATTAAAATCATGAACATCAAACATGCAGTTATTACCAGTGTTGACCGTGACGATTTAAAAGACGGTGGTTCTATCATTTGGATGGAAACTGTAAGAGCTATTCGCAGAATGAACCCAAATACAACTCTTGAAACTTTAATTCCGGACTTTCAGGGAATCGAAAGAAATATTGATCGTATTGTGGAAGCAAATCCTGAAGTGGTTTCTCATAACATGGAAACGGTACGCCGTTTGACTCGTGAAGTACGTATTCAGGCTAAATACGACCGAAGTTTAGAAGTATTACGCTATTTAAAAGAAAAAGGAATCAACAGAACCAAATCAGGAATCATGTTAGGTCTGGGCGAAGAAGAAGAAGAAGTTTTCCAAACCATGAGAGACTTACGTGCTGCTAATGTAGATGTAGTCACTATTGGTCAATACTTACAGCCCAGTAAAAAACATTTACCCGTTAAGGAATTCATCACACCGGAACAATTTGCCCGATATGAACAATTTGGTTTAGAATTAGGTTTCCGTCATGTTGAAAGCGGACCCTTAGTTCGTTCTTCATACAAAGCACAAAAACACATATTATAAAAAGTTGATTCGGTTAATCGTTTATTTGCTTAACCGATTAAACAGTTAAACAAATAAACAAGAAACTTGAAAATAAGAATTGCCATCAATGGTTTTGGTCGAATTGGCCGAAACCTGTTTCGCCTACTTTTAAATCATCCTGAAATAGAAGTTGTTGCTATTAATGATATTGCCGACACTAAAACGATGGCACATCTAATCAAATACGACAGTATTCACGGTGTTTTACCGCAAACGGTAAGTGCAGATGAAAAAGGATTTTCAATTGATGGAACGCATTTTGCATTTTTCCACGAAAAAAATATTTCCGACCTGAACTGGAAAGATTTAAATATCGATTTTGTAATTGAATCCACAGGAAAATTCAAAACTTACGAAGACTTAAACAAACACATTATTGCCGGTGCTAAAAAAGTAATTCTTTCGGCACCATCAGAAGTTGACACAATAAAAACAGTTGTTTTAGGTGTCAACGAACATATTCTTGACGGTACTGAAAAAATCATTTCTAATGCGAGTTGTACCACTAACAATTCCGCTCCAATGATTAAAATAATCGATGAACTTTGCGGAATTGAACAAGCATATATCACTACTATCCATTCCTTTACTACTGACCAAAGTTTACACGACCAGCCACATAAGGATTTACGAAGAGCCAGAGGTGCCAGCCAGTCTATTGTTCCTACAACTACAGGAGCGGCTAAAGCACTAACAAAAATTTTTCCTATATTAGAGGGCAAAATTGGCGGATGTGGAATCCGTGTTCCTGTTCCGGATGGCTCGCTTACCGACATTACTTTTAATGTTAAAAAAGCAGTATCTATTGAAGAAATTAATGAAGCTTTTAAATTAGCTTCGCAAAATGAACTAAAAGGAATACTCGATTACACCGAAGACCCAATCGTATCAGTTGATATTGTAGGAAACAGAAATTCCTGCTTATTTGATGCCCAACTTACTTCAGTTATTGATAAAATGGTAAAAGTAGTAGGATGGTATGACAACGAAATTGGTTATTCATCCCGTTTAATAGATTTAATACTTTTGACCAAACCTAATTAACTGAATGAAATTACAAATCAATTTTTTTCTGATTTTAGTTTTTTTATTTAATTCAGTTCTGTACTCTCAAATAGCAGAAACAGACAGCATTAGCCATTACAATAATCTGGCTAATGCGAATATTAAAACAAATAAGTACAAAGATGCTTTTTTGTTTACCCAAAAAGCTATTGATTATGCCCAAGAACATTCAAATACAACAGATCAGGCCATTCAAACAGCTAAATTAGGTAAGCTCTACTATAACCTAAAAAAATATGATGATGCTATCGAAAAATTAACCGAAAGCATCAATCTTTTCAAATCAATAAGCCCAACTGCAGAATATGCTAAAGCTTTTTATTATCTGGGACTAAGTCATATAAAAGACTCTAATTTTACAGCAGCTAAAATCAGTATTTATAAATCGGCTGAAATTTCAAAAGCATTACAAATTAAAGATAATGACGATTTAATTATTCTTCAAAAGGCAATTATTGATCGGGTTACAAAAAAACCAGACTTAGCTTCTGTTCGTTTAAACAGTATTATTTCTAAACCGGACACTCCAAATTTTCTTGATACTAAAGCCGAAGCTTTGTTTCAAATGGGACTCATTGAAGAACAAAAAAACCTCAACAACTTAGCGCTGAGTTATTTTAACAAAGCCTTAAATTTAAACGCTAAAAATCAAAATTTAGAACAAAAATCCAATATTTTACTTGCCATCAGTCGTACATATGAAAAAATGCTGGACAAGAGCAATGCTTATTCCTATTTAAAACTACACCTGAATTTAAAAGAAAATATTGCAATTTCTAACAATGAAAAGTTAGGGATAAACGACTATGAAACTTTTAAAGAAAACCAAAGAAAACTTACTTTAGCCCGCACAGAAAAAAAGAAAAAAGATCAGGAACGAACAGACAAATTCTCCCGATTAATCAATTATTTATCCATTGCACTCATTGCAATTCTTTCATTATTAAGCTTTTCCCTGTACAAAAACAATAATATTAAAAAGAAAACAAATCTACTTTTACAGGAAAAAAATAACGAACTTATAATTGCCAAAGAAAAAGCAGAAAAAGCCTCTAATGCCAGAGCTGAATTTCTTTCTACCGTAAGTCACGAATTACGAACTCCGCTGAACGCCATCAATGGAATCACACATCTCTTATTAGAAGAAAAACCCAAAAAATCCCAATTACACTATCTTAGTTCGTTACAATATTCCGGGAATTATCTGACCGCTTTTATCAATGATATCCTTGAAATCAATAAAATTGATTCGAATAAAATTGAGTTAGAACACATCCATTTTAATCTTAAAAAGCTATTAGAGGATATCAGAAACTCCTTAATTGAAATTGCAACCAAAAACAAAAATGAATTCATTCTGGATTTTGATTCCCAAATTCCAAATAATTTAATTGGAGACCCAATTCGATTATCGCAAATTTTCATGAATCTAATCAACAATGCGCTTAAATTTACCAAGAATGGAAAAGTAAGCATTGTAGCAAAACTAAAATCTTTGGAAGACCAAGCCGCTATTGTATCTTTCGAAATCAAAGACACAGGAATTGGAATTCCGGAAGAAAAATTAGAAAGTGTTTTTGAGAGTTTCTCTCAGGGTTCAACCGAAATCAACCGAAAATACGGAGGTACCGGTTTAGGATTAACAATCGTAAAAAAACTCATAAACCTATTAGGCAGCGAAATCCATTTAAAAAGTAATGTTGGCGAAGGCTCTGCTTTCTCCTTTGATTTGAAATTAACAACAGCTAAAGACCAAATTGAATTAAAGCCTCAAAATGAAATTACTTTTGATCTCTCTAAAATAAAAGGCAAAAACATCTTAGTGGTTGAAGACAACAAAATCAACCAAATGATTACTAAACGAATGCTTGAAAACAGAGAGATTCACTGTGAAGTAATTGACAACGGTGAAGAAGCCATTGAAGTTATTAAAAACAATAAATTCGATTTAGTCCTTATGGATGTTCATCTACCAGGTATCAACGGAACTATTGCTACTCAGGAAATTCGAAAATTTGATACCACTACCCCTATCATTGCAATGACAGCTATTTCTTTAAACGAAAATAGAGAAATGCTACTGTCTTTTGGGATGAATGACGTTATTACCAAACCTTTTATACCGAACGACTTCTATCTAATTTTATCCAAGCATTTAGCTAACTAAACGTTCAATATCAAATCTTTAATCAACATTCTCACCTTAGGTTCTGCTTTTCTGGCTGCTTCTAAAACCTCATCGTGCGAAATAGCCTCGATACTTCCTTCGTCTCCCATATCTGTAATTACAGAAATTCCAAAAGTTTCCAAATCCATATGACGTGCCACGATAACTTCAGGAACAGTAGACATTCCTACACAATCCGCTCCCAGAATTTTTACCATTCTGTATTCGGCTAAGGTTTCAAAAGTTGGGCCTTGTAAACCCAAATAAATTCCGTCTTTAACTTCTATGTTATTTTTTTGTGCCAATTCTTTCGCAAGAGCAATCATTTTTTTAGAATAAGGTTCGCTCATGTTTACGAATCTTGGTCCAAAACGCTCGTCATTTTTTCCGCGCAAAGGATGCTCCGGAACCAAATTAATATGATCGTTAATAAGAACAATATCCCCTACTTTATATTTAGGATTCACACCGCCCGAAGCATTGGAAACAATCAATTTACTAATT
The DNA here is from genome assembly GCF_900100165.1 of Flavobacterium glycines. GTDB lineage: Bacteria > Bacteroidota > Bacteroidia > Flavobacteriales > Flavobacteriaceae > Flavobacterium > Flavobacterium glycines. The sequence goes on along the minus strand of NZ_FNEO01000006.1, from coordinate 47,378 downwards.
CCCAAATATTTCATTACACGCACCGGAAAAGTAACTTCCTGCATCGAATAACCTTCATAATAATGAAAGCGACCTTGCATGGCCACCACTTTTTTCTCTCCAATAGTTCCAAAAACCAAAGCGCCTTTATGTCCCTGAACAGTAGATACAGGAAAATTTGGAATTTCACTATAAGGCAATACATATTCAATCTGAATATCTTCGGTAAAATTACCCAAGCCCGAGCCTAATATTACACCGAATTCCGGAGTAAAACGAGTTTTCTCTTTGATATAACTAACGGTCTCTTGTACTAGCTCCCACATAATCTTTAATTTTTTTATCAAATGTTGCTTTTCCTGAAAGAAACTTACTTTGGATTGGCAAATAAAAAAGCTGTTCAACAGGCAAACTTCCCTTCAGTCGAACATAATCTTTTTCGGTAGTAATAATAATTGCATCCTGAGCCTTAACTATAATTTCCTGAATATCATTCTCAGAAAAATGATGATGATCCGGAAAAGTCAAACAGGGATCATTCGCATTTTTTAAATGAGCAAAAAAAGGTTCGGGCTTAGCAATTCCTGCCAAAAGCAGTTTTTGTTCTTCCCTTATTTCGCTTAGCTCAATCTTGCTGTTTTCTGAATAAATACAATCATCATAGGCTATACAACTAAAGTACAACTGCTGATTTACAGCCAATTTTAATTTGTTTTTTATCAAAAGTTGCTCAGCTTCCGAAAGATTTGGCGGACATTTAGTAACCACAACTACATCAGCTCTACGAGCTCCGCTTCTGCTTTCTCTCAAATTTCCCGTTGGCAAAATAAAATCATCGGCATAGATATCACCATAAGCGGTCAGCAAAATATAAAATCCCGCTTTTACTTTTCGGTGCTGGTACGCATCATCTAGCAAAATCACTTCCGGTTTTGGATTTTTCGAAAGTAATTGCTCAATACCATTCTTTCTATTGGCATCTACAGCAACCTGAATATTTGGGAATTTTTGAAAAAACTGAAACGGTTCATCACCTAAAATTTCGGCATTTACATTGGCATCAGCCAAAACAAAACCTTCTGATTTTCGTTTATAACCACGACTTAAAGTAGCTACTTTGTATTTTGTAGAAAGTAAACGAATTAAATATTCTATTTGAGGCGTTTTTCCTGTTCCTCCTACCGATAAATTTCCAACCGCAATTATTGGTAAATCAAAAGCATAGGATTTTAAAATTCCTTTATCAAAAAGAAAATTCCGGATGGCTGTTACCAATCCATATAAAATAGCGAAAGGAAAAAGTATTTTTCGAAGTAAATTCATATTACGAAAGTATATTTTTTATTTTAAAGTTGATTTGTTTATTCGTTAATTTGTTTAAGCTAAAAAACCAAAATCATGAAAATAAAAGAAATTCTTTCTGTTCTCGAAGAAATGGCTCCGCTTGCCTATGCTGAGGATTTTGACAACGTTGGTTTATTAGTTGGCGACCAAAATACCGAAGCCACTGGCGTTTTAGTTTGTCATGATGCTTTAGAAAATGTTATTGACGAAGCTATTGCAAAAAAATGCAATCTGGTGGTTTGCTTCCATCCTATTTTATTTTCGGGTTTAAAGAAAATTACAGGCAAAAATTATGTGGAACGCTCACTACTTAAGGCCATCAAAAACGATATTGCCATTTATGCCGTTCACACTGCTCTGGACAATCATAAAGAAGGGGTGAACAAAATAGTTTGTGATGCACTCGGATTGACAAAAACCAGAATATTGATTCCGAAGCAGAATTTTATTCGAAAATTAATCACTTATACGATTCCTGAAAATGCGGAAAAATTACGCAATGCTTTATTTGATGCCGGAGCAGGAAAAATAGGTAATTATGAAGATTGCAGTTTTAATTCTAAAGGAATTGGGACTTATATGGGCAACGAAGACAGCAATCCCGAAATTGGCGAACGCTTTGAATTTGTAGAAAGCGATGAAATCAAAATCGAAGTCACTTTCGAAAAATATTTGCAATCCAAAATTCTAAAAGCACTTTTTAAAAACCACGTTTACGAAGAAGTGGCTTATGAAATTTATGATTTGCAAAATGCACATCAAAATATTGGTTTAGGAATGATAGGCGAACTGGAAAATCCTATGGATGAAAAAGACTTTTTGCTCATGGTACAAGAAAAAATGCAGGCAGATGGTATTCGTCATTCTACATTTTTGGGCAAAAAAATCCAAAAAGTAGCTGTGTTGGGAGGTTCAGGAAGTTTTGCCATAAAAAACGCTATTCAGGCCGGAGCCGATGCATTTTTGACTGCCGATTTAAAATACCATCAGTTTTATGAGGCCGAAAATCAATTAATTTTAGCAGATATTGGACATTTTGAAAGTGAACGCTATACAAAAAATTATATTGTTGATTTTCTTAGGAAAAAAATCCTTAATTTTGCCATCATTTTATCAGAAGAAAATACAAATCCAGTTAAGTACTTATAGAATATAAATATGACTAATACGAAAGAATTAAGTGTTGAGGACAAGTTAAGAGCCATCTACGATTTACAATTGATCGACTCTAGAATTGACGAAATTAGAAATGTAAGAGGAGAACTTCCTCTTGAAGTGGAAGATTTAGAAGATGAAGTTGCTGGTTTAAGCACTCGTTCTGAAAAACTAAAAGCGGAGCTTGAAGTAATTGAAGAGCAAATTAAAGCTAAAAAGAATAGCATCGACGAGCACAAAGAGGCTATCAAAAAATATACTAAACAACAGGAAAGCGTTCGTAACAACAGAGAATTCAACTCTTTAACTAAAGAAATCGAATTCCAAGAGCTTGAAATTCAATTAGCTGAAAAGCAAATGAAAGAAATGAAAGCTTCAATCGAACACAAAAAAGAGATTATTGCTCAATCTAAAGAGAAATTAGAATTAAAGTCAAATCATCTAAAACATAAAAAATTAGAATTAGATGATATCATGGCAGAAACTGCTAAGGAAGAAGAATACCTAACTCAAAAGTCAGCAGAATTCCAAGAGCAAATCGAAGAAAGATTATTAGCTGCTTACAAAAGAATTCGTTCAAGTGTTCGTAACGGATTAGCAGTAGTATCTATCGAAAGAGGAGCTTCTGCAGGTTCTTTCTTCACTATTCCTCCACAAACTCAGGTGGAGATTGCTTCCAGAAAAAAAATCATCATCGATGAGCATTCAGGAAGAATTTTAGTTGACAGTAGCTTAGCTGAAGAAGAAAAAGAAAAAATGGAAAACTTATTCGCAAGTATTTAATTATATTTAAGTCCCGATTAACCATCGGGACTTTTTTATTATGAAAAAAGCACTTTATTTTCTTTTTACCAAAACCATTGGTTTTTACATAAATATTCTAAGCTATATCTTACCTGATAAAGCCAGCCAACTCGCTTATGCTATTTTTAGTGAACCGCGAGATGGGAGATTAGACAAAGACAAGCTCCCTGAAATCCTTCGTGATACTCAAAAAGAGACCTACCACTATCAGGGACAACAATTCCAGAGTTATACCTGGCAGGGAAATGAAAACGTTATTTTATTAGTACACGGTTGGGAAAGCAATGCTTCGCGTTGGGAAAAACTTTTAATTCACTTAAAAAAATCCGGCAGTACCATTATTGCAATCGATGCTCCCGCTCATGGATTATCCAGCGGCAAAGAATTCAATATTCCGCAATATGCCGCTTTTATTGACATTATTGTCCAGAAATTCAATCCTAAATACCTTATTGGTCATTCTTTAGGGGGAAAAACCTGCCTTTATTATCAATCTACTTACCAAAACAACAACATTGAGAAAATCGTTATTTTAGGTTCTCCAAGTGATTTCAAAATCATTCTTAACAATTACATCAGTCTATTAAGTTTGAACGCTAAAATATCGAAAGAACTAGAAAATCATTACCTCAAAGTTTTTAATCTCGAATTAGAACATTTTTCAGGAAAACTATTTGCTTCCAAAATAAAAACCAAAGGACTCATTGCCCATGACACCGAAGACACCATCGTATTATTTGAAGAAGCAAAAAAAATAGCCAGTTCCTGGCAAGATGCCGTTTTTATTGAAACCAAAGGTTTGGGACACAGTCTTCACGGAGAAGAGTTATACCAGAAAGTATATCAGTTCCTTTTTGAATAACTATCCAATGTCAAAAAATCAATTACAATAGCAATTGCAAAACAGCACTAATTTAGACTTTGTAATTATAATTACTTATTCCTATTGCTATTGAAATTGACATTGAAATTGTTTATTTTTGCACAATGGAAGAAAATCTAAAACGTCTTAATAAATTCATTGCCGAAACAGGTTTTTGTTCACGCCGTGAAGCTGATAAATACATAGAAGAAGCACGTGTTACCATAAACGGTGTTGTTCCTGAACTGGGAACTAAAGTAGGTCCAAATGATGAAGTGCGCATTGATGGCAAACTCATTCATGAAAAAAACGAAAAACCAATTTATTTGGCTTTCAACAAACCTGTCGGAATTGAATGTACTACCAATCTGGAAGTTCGTAACAACATTGTGGATTATATCAATTATCCTAAACGAATTTTTCCTATTGGCCGTTTGGACAAGGCTTCAGAAGGATTGATTTTTATGACTAATGACGGCGATATTGTCAATAAAATTTTGCGCGCCCGAAACAATCACGAAAAAGAATATACCGTTACAGTAAACAAACCTATCACCGATCGTTTTATTCAAAGAATGGGTAATGGCGTACCTATTTTAGACACCGTAACCCGAAAATGTAAGGTTGAACAGATAAGCAAATACATCTTCAAAATTATTTTGACACAAGGTTTAAATCGTCAGATTCGCAGAATGTGTGAATATCTTGGCTATGAAGTTACCGCTTTGAAACGTATCCGTATTATCAATATTTCACTGGACGTTCCGGTAGGTCGCTATCGTGAACTGACCGATGCTGAAATTAAAGAATTAAATACGCTTATCGAACCTTCGAGCAAAACAGAAGAAGCCAGCTTACCTAAAACAGAAGCACCAAAACGCCGAACGGAATTCATCAAAAAGGATGATCCAAGGTTTCGAAGAAGAAAAGAGCAATAAATATAAAAATCCCATCTCGTTTTAAAACAACAGATGGAATTTTTTTAAACTTATTTTACTTCTACAAACTCATAATAGAGCGCTTTAGACAAAAAAGAATCATTTCGATGATTTTCAATTTCAGAGCTCTTATCCTCTCCTTGTTTGGGATGTAATTTCAAATATTCATGAAATGCTTTATGATTATACTCTAAACTTCTTAAAAACCGTACTTCTACTCCTTTATTGACTGCGATATTATATTGGGTAATTAAATTCCCCCAGTTCACATAACTACATAACAAAATTATTCCATAACAATACCAAACCATTTGATTAAACAAGAAAGCATTTGTTTTTTGCCTTACTATCTTTATAAAAGAAAAAATCAAACCAATTAAAGCTAAAATCAAAAAAGTATATACCCCTAACCTTTTATAAGTTAAACCATAATATGAAACATATTCTGAATTTTTGATTAATGCACTAACAATCAAAACTCCGTTTAAAACAATCCAAACTTTAGCTAAATTTTTAAGCGATTTTGCTTTTTTATCAAAATTAAATCCGCCCTTGAAATAGAATAAAAGCATTCCTACAGCCATTACAATAGAGAAAATAACCGCATTTACACGTTCGTGAGTATCCGAACTCAAATTAGACTTTTGAACTACTTCAAAAAACTGCTCATAATTATAGGTCACTATAAAAACCAACAACAATATATTTAATAAAACCAACGTAATGGCACCACTTTTTCTTTCGAAATCAATATCCAAAAACGAAAATGTATTTTTATTTACTGTCTTGGCTTCCTCACTAAATTCATTATCCAATAACTGATTTTTTTCATAGCATACCTCAGGGATCCAATAATTCCAAAAAGTAAATGAAATATAAAATCCTAAAGCAGTAAGCACGAAGATTTGCCACGCATCGATATCCAAATAATAATCGGTAAACAAAGACGAAAAATGATTACTCCCAAAAGAATAAACAAAATAAAACAGACTCAAAAAAACGACAGGTATCACCACATATGCAATCATTTTTTTGGCTAAACCACTCTTCACTTTTCGTTGGGGAATATATTGACCAAACATAAAAACGCGCCCTAAAGTGGTAATCCCATTTAAGATTACAAGCGGGAACACTTGCAGCAGTTTAAGATTAGGCTCATGAGTTTTAAATTGCAGAAAAACAATGGAAAAAGCCATCGCAAAAAAAGAGGCAAAATCTCTATACCAGGCAAACGCAAAACAAGAAACTACCGAAGCGGCAACCAAGAGCAAATGCAACCTACTACTAAGTTTCTCCTGAAAGAAATAACAAATAAAACCGATTTGCAGTAATCCGAATAGGGACCAATTCAGACCTAAATCTTCGTTGTAAAAAAGCAGGGTGAAAACCAAACTGCTGCACAAAATAAAATGGATTTTTTTCATAATTTACTAATTTAAAAGTACTTTGTATTTCAAAGTTTATTGATAAAAAAATTTAATTCTTAGCTTTAAACAACTTTTCAAGAGCGTTTAGATGCGAATTGAAAGTAACTCTACCTAAATTAGTCACCCGATAAGAAGTTTTAGGCTTCTTACCCACAAATTCTTTCTTGACTTCTATATATTGCGCTTTTTCCAAAGCGGTAGAATGACTGGCTAAATTGCCATCAGTAATATTCAATAACGATTTCATCTCGGTAAAATCTACCCAATCATTCACCATCAAAACAGACATAATTCCTAATCTGACGCGACTTTCAAAATCCTTATTTAATTGATCGATCATTCCCATTATTAGACTTATTTATATTTTTTGAAAACGATTAGTCCATATAAAATATGCAATACTCCAAATCCAATTATCCAAAAAATCAAACCATAGCCCAGATAAAATAGTGAAACACATCCTAAAATAATTTCACAGAAACCCAAATATTTAATATCCGAAAAAGTATATTTCTCAGCATTTACAAGTGCTAAACCATAAAACAACAAAGTAGTGGGTGCAATTAAAACAGCCATCTGATGATACAAAAGAGCCAAACAAAAAACACCACCTACCACTAATGGTATAGCAAGATGAATCAACATATTTTTTGTAGAAGAAGTCCAGATGGGTAAATTATCTTTTCTACTTTTTCTAACCGTAAATACAATTCCAAAAAAGAATGCAAAGACAAAAATGACTACACCTGTGGTAATTAATTCATAAATCAAACTTAATGAAAACTCTTTACTGCTGGCTTCAAAATAATTAATTCCATTTTGTTCTAACAATTGGCACACATACAATCCCCCTATCAATGCTGAAAGGCCGGCAAATACTCCTGAGAGTCCACTTAAAGAAATAAATCGTGAAGAACGCTCCATCATAGAGCGAATGTGTGATAAGTCTTCTTGATGCTTTTGATTCATAATTAAAGTACTTTGAAATACAAAGTTATATTTAATTTTTAAATGACACTATTAAAATTGTATTTTTTTCAAAGAAAAAAAGTTAACCTTTTCTTCGAACTGAATTAATCTACACTTTAAACTAAGAGGATATTTTTACCCCATAATCAAAATAATACCATTGAAATTTTCATTCCCAAACATTCGCAATTTTAGAACCCAAATCTTTTTATCTTTTTCAATAATGATTTTTTTAATCATTATCTGGTTTCTTACCTACCTCACTATAGACCGTAAAATAGACCATCTAAATAATTTTAGTTATAAATCTTATCAGGTTTCTCAGGACTTTAGTACCAATATCAAGCGATTTCAAACTTTTCTCTTGTATGGATATAAAGAAAAAGACTTTTATATCAATCACAATCAGAAAGACTTAAGTCAGTATATTTCTAATTTAAAAAAACAAAGGGAAGAAATTAATTTGATCTATAAAGAGTCCAAAGAACTCAATATCGAAATTAACGAAAAGTACATGCTTCAACTTTTCAACACCATTGACAGGCTTATTACTTATGTCAATCAATACAAAAAAATAGCTTTAATCAGAGGATTCAAAGATTATGGTGTTGAAGGTAAAATGCGCAACGAAGCCCATTTTTTAGAAGAAAAAAAACATCTCAAGCCTTATACCATATTACAATTCCGTCGTCACGAAAAAGACTACCTAATACGATCCGAAAAAACTTATCTCCAAAAATTTCAAAATTTATACAATGCAACTATTCTTTCTAAAGAAATCAATGCTGATTCAAAACAAATACTTCAGGCATACAAACACTATTTTGATACGCTAGTAATGTTGACCAATCAATTAGGTCAGGCCCAAAATCTTGGTTTGAACGGCAAAATAAATCAATCCAACGAAGAAATCGAAAAGCTTTTTACCCAAATTATTGCTTATAATGAAACCCGAATTAATGAGTTAAAAACAAATTTATTTTATTTCCAAATAGGACAAACCCTTTTAATGATTGCTATTGCGTTGTTTTTATGTGTGTATATTTCAAAATATTTCACCAAAGACATTAAATTACTTTCATTGGATATTTCCAATTTTATTATTTCCAATTTCAAAAACACCAATTCTAATTTACCTCAGCAATCTTCCATCAAAGAAGTTGATTTTTTACTAAACAGTTATAAAATACTGAAAGAAAAACTAAACGAAAATCTGGTTTCACTGGAAAAAAACAACGAAGCCGCCAACAATACTGCCAAATTCAAAACTCAATTTCTGGCTAATATGAGTCACGAAATTCGTTCTCCTTTAAATGGAGTAATAGGAATGCTGAATATTCTAAAAACCAGTCCGCTAAACAGCGACCAATCCGAATATATTGAAATTGCCGAACACAGTGCCAATCATCTTTTGGGCATTGTCAATATGATTCTGGATCATTCCAAAATGGAAGCGGGCAAAATGAAACTGGAACAATATCCTATCCATCTGAAAAAAGAACTTTCTAAATTAATCCGACTTTTCGAATACCGCATAAAAGACAAAAACATAGCCTTACACTTTAATTTTGATAATAGTATTGAAAGTAATATCCTTTGTGACAATTTAAGGTTACAACAGGTTTTAATCAATCTTTTAGACAATGCAATCAAATTTACAACCGCGGGAGACGTTAAACTGGAAGTACGCTATCTGGAACAGCAGGATAACATTCAAAAAATCAATTTCCGGGTTATGGATTCGGGAATAGGTATCGACGTTAATAAAACCGAACAGCTGCTCTTAGCCTTTGAACAAGCCGATTTGACTACCACGAGAAAATACGGCGGAACAGGACTTGGCTTAACTATTTCAAATCAGTTAATTAATTTAATGGGAGGTTCCAAATTAAATATCATTGCCTTAGAAGAAGGCGGTTCCAGTTTTAGTTTTGACATTCCTTTTCAATTGAATACAAATTTATTCCATTTTGAAAATCAGAATGAATTAGTAAACAACAAATCCAATAAGGATATTCAAAAAGCGTTGATTGTAGAAGACAATATTATCAATCAAAAAGTACTAAAGAAATTACTCGATAAGTTAAACATCCCCAGCACTATTGCTAATAATGGACTTGAGGCTGTGAATCTTTTTGAAAAAAATGACTACGACATTATTTTTATGGATTTACATATGCCGGAAATGGATGGATTTGAAGCCACCAAAAAAATTCATTCGTTAAAAAAATACAAATTAAAAAACATTCCAATTATTGCGGTGACTGCCAGTGCTTTTGAAGAAGATAAAAATAAAGCCATTGCAAGCGGAATGGATGATTTTATCAGCAAACCCATTGTGATGAAAAATCTCGAAGAAACCATAGCCAAACAAACAGAACAACAAATTGCTTTATAAAAATAAAACCCAGGACTTTCATCCTGGGTTTCTGCTGTAAAATATTTTTTAAAACTACTTTCTGCTTCTGATTTTTCGAGCCAAAAGTGTATTTTTCAATAACATTGCAATAGTCATTGGTCCTACACCTCCCGGAACCGGAGTGATAAATGATGATTTTTTGCTTACACCATCAAAATCTACATCTCCTTTAATTACATATCCTTTCGAATTTGTAGCATCTTCCACACGGGTAATTCCCACGTCGATAATCACTACGCCATCCTTAACCATATCAGCCTTTAAAAATTCAGGCACTCCTAAAGCAGTAATAATGATATCAGCATTTTTAGTGAATTCTGCTAAGTTTTTAGTACGACTGTGTGTCAAAGTTACAGTTGAATCACCTGGATTTCCTTTACGGCTCATCAAAATACTCATTGGACGACCTACGATATGACTACGACCAATCACCACAGTATGTTTTCCTGAAGTTTCGACTTTGTAACGCTCTAACAACTCCATAATTCCAAATGGTGTTGCCGGCAAGAAAGTTTCCATTTCTAAAGCCATACGCCCAAAGTTGGTTGGATGAAAACCATCAACATCTTTTTGCGGATCAATAGCTAAAAGGATTTTTTCCTCATCGATATGTTTTGGCAAAGGCAATTGAACGATATAACCATCTAAGTCCTCATTCTCATTCAATTCTTTGATTTTATCTAATAATTCAGCTTCAGTAATGGTTTCCGGCAAAGCAACTAAAGTTGAATCGAAACCAATTTGCTCACAAGAGCGCACTTTACTTCCTACATAAGTTAAACTTGCTCCGTTGTTACCAACAATTACTGCTGCCAAATGAGGTACTTTTTCTCCATTGGCTTTCATTTGTTGTACCTCAGCCGCTATTTCTTTTTTAATATCTTCCGAAGTTTTTTTTCCGTCTAGTATTTGCATTTTTATCTTTAGTTATGGGTTATGAGTTATGAGTTGTATAAAAACTCATCATTCATAACTTACAATTTATAATTATTTCATTCCCGGCATACCTGGCATTCCCGGCATACCACCTTTCATATTTCCCATCATTTTCATCAGGTTTTTTCCACCTGGTCCCTGCATCATCTTCATCATCTTGCTCATTTGATCAAATTGCTTCATCAACTGATTTACCTGCTCCACCTTAGTTCCTGAACCCTTAGCAATTCTTGCTTTTCTTTTTACATCAATCAAAGCAGGTTTTTTTCTTTCTAAAGGTGTCATCGAATAGATAATTGCTTCGATATGTTTGAAAGCATCATCTTCAATCTGAACATCTTTCATGGCTTTAGAAGCACCCGGTATCATCCCTACCAAATCCTTCATATTACCCATTTTCTTTACTTGTTGGATTTGAGCCAGGAAGTCATCGAAACCAAATTCATTCTTCGCAATTTTCTTTTGCAGTTTTCGGGCTTCTTCCTCATTGAATTGCTCTTGTGCTCTTTCAACTAACGAAACAACGTCTCCCATTCCAAGGATACGCTCCGCCATACGATCCGGATAGAAAACATCAATTGCTTCCATCTTCTCTCCCGTACCTACAAACTTGATTGGTTTATTTACAACAGATTTGATTGATAACGCAGCTCCTCCACGAGTATCTCCATCTAATTTAGTTAAGATAACCCCGTCAAAATTCAAAATATCGTTGAAAGCCTTAGCTGTATTTACCGCATCCTGTCCTGTCATCGAATCCACCACAAATAAAGTTTCCTGTGGTTTAATAGCAGCATGAACACGTGCAATTTCGTCCATCATTTCCTGATCTACAGCCAAACGTCCGGCAGTATCGACAATCACTACATTAAATCCGTTAGCTTTTGCATGAGCAATCGCATTTTGCGCAATTGCAACAGGATTTTTATTTTCCGGTTCTGAATATACTTCAACACCAATTTGATCTCCCACTACATGCAACTGATTGATAGCTGCAGGACGGTAAATATCACAGGCAACCAAAAGTGGCTTTTTATTCTTTTTAGTTTTAAGATAATTAGCTAATTTTCCTGAAAAAGTAGTCTTTCCGGAACCTTGCAAACCTGACATCAAAATCACAGAAGGTGTTCCCTGCAAATTAACTCCGGCTACATCACCTCCCATTAATTCAGTCAGCTCATCCTTAACTAACTTCACCAATAATTGTCCTGGTTGTAAAGTAGTTAATACGTCCTGACCTATCGCTTTGTCTTTTACTCTGGCAGTAAAATCTTTGGCAATTTTAAAATTCACGTCGGCATCCAGTAACGCACGACGTACTTCTTTTAAGGTATCAGCAACATTTACTTCGGTAATTTTACCGTGACCTTTTAATATATGAAAAGCTTTGTCTAATTTTTCGCTTAAATTATCGAACATGATATTGTTATTTTTTAGGAAGTGCAAATTTAAGCATTTGGTTTCTAACTTAAAAAAGTATTATTCATATAATCTATTATTTATTTTTCAGCTTCAACATAAAACTTTTAGTCTTGTGAAAATTTAATTTTAAAAGATCCATAAAAAAAAAGACTATTCTTAACGAATAGCCTCTTTCCAATTTATTTATACCAAAATTAATCTTCTAAATGTGTTTCATGTTCCAACAAATCTCTCATTCCTTCCCCCATATCATGATGATTATCATCAGAATTTGTTGTAATTTCGATTACACCATCATTATCTGTATCTGTAAGCAATCCCTGCCCAGCCAAAGTTTTAATTCTTGTAATTATTCCGTTTAAACTCATTTTTAAATTAATCGTCAAATCATTGGAATTAATTGTAAAATCTTTCGAGGCATCTTCAAAATCAACCTCAACTTCGGATTCTCTACTACTTGAAATTAAGAAGTTTTTTCCATCAACAGTCCCTTTTATCAAAAAGCTTTTTCCTAACATCTCACCATCAACAAGACTTGGTGTAAATTTAAACTTTACCTCTTCATACTGAGCATCAGGAACACTTAACGAAGTAATTATCTGAGACAAAGTGGTATTTGGATCTAATAAATCCAGCATAAATGGCCCATTTAATTTTACATCTTCATGAGTAGGATCTTCACTGTGTCGCTCATCTTCCACATCAATTTCAAATTTAATACTACCAATATTTACTTTAAAATCGGTAAGAACCACCACCGGATCTGTAGTTGTACGTGCTGTTAAATTAGTATTACTGACTACTGCCGAAGCTTTCAGGGTAACATTACCATCAGTTGTATTGTCTTGTGTGCAAGACAAGGTCGTCAAAGCGATTATTGCTAAAATTGCTGTTTTCTTCATGATTACTATTATTTGAGGGTTATTTATTTTTTCTATGTATTTATATCTTAATCAAATAGAAATATTCTGTTTGTGTACCACTGTCGCTTGTATTTCCCCTAAATCTAATTTGTGAATTGTTGAATTCAAAAAGTTTCCATCCTTCATCTAATTCATGTAAAGGATTATCAGAATCAAAATGAATTTTAAACTCCCTGACTCCATTTTCTACTTTTGTTTCCCAAGTACCATTTAAAACTGTTGATGATTTTACAGCTTTAACTGTAAAGTCATTCTTGAACACTAATTGATAATCTTTATACAAAAATGTTTTATCTGATTCATCATAATAGTAAGCTACTTTCCAACTACCAGATATAATCGTTTCAAGAAAATTCAAAGACGTATTAAGATTTGAACTACAGTGCTCAATGGCGTCTTCAATTGCATCATCAAATTGTGAATTATTATTTATGATTTTAGTATGATTATTATTGTCTTTTAATGATATTGGATAATTAATAGCGAATAACTTACCGCTACTTAAATTATTTATAAAATTATAAAAGGCTTCATCATTAGCAATTACAACCGAATTAGCACTTTGATTTGAACTATTATAAACATTAAGAACAATAGGATAACTAATATTCAAACAATTTATTTTAGCCAATAAATCCGGTAAAGATTCCCAATAGTCCAGTAAAGCATTAAATTGAAGTTCATTTTGAATTAATTCTTCTTCATAATTATAATAAATCATGGTAACCGGAAAAATTATTTTTACAATATCATCATCTGTTGTATTTGCATTGATATTACTAACAACTTTTGCATAATCATCAGCCGAATTAATTGCAATAGTTACATCATTAACGGTTACTGTATATGGAAATTTTACAGTACAATAACTCGACTTATCTATTATATTATCATCAGCTGTTTTCACCATTACTACTCTTTGTAAATAGGAGGTAAATGGCGAATCTTTAGCAATAGATACCTGATTATTTGTTTTTTGCTCTTCAATTTCGCCCTGACAAGAAACAAAAATTAAAAAACTAAAAATCAACAACTTACTTATGTTTTTATTTAAAATCAGCATAGTATTTTTTTTTTCAAATGTAATAGTTTTTAATTTTTCAACATCTAAAACTTCCTTCATTAATTCAAAAACTCTCAAAATAATTTTTCAAAAAAAAAGTTATAATTGAGAACAACTAGATTAAAAAATATGTTACTTCGTATATAAAACATTTAACTTCTGATATACCCTACTTTAAATTAGAATTAATTTTAAATCAGTTAAGTCGAAACCCAAACAAAAAATGACAGAAGACTACAAATCAAACACTTGCAACGAAATTATTTTTTCATCATTTTTTAAAAAAAATATAAAAGCACTTCGGAATTTTCTTTTTTACAAGTTTGGGAACGAAGAAATGGCTCAGGATTTAGCACAGGAAGCTTTCATTAAACTATGGCAAAACTGCGCCTCCGTACCTATCGAAAAAGCAAAATCATTTGTTTATACTATTGCCAATAACAGTTCGATAAACGAAATAGCTCACAAAAAAGTGGTTTTGAAATATGAAAAAAATTTTAATGGTATTGATCAAACAAATGAAAACCCTGAATATCTTTTGGAAGAACAACAATTTCAAACAAAATTATTAAAAGCAATAGAAAACCTGAACGTCAAACACAGACAAGCTTTCTTAATGCATAGAATTGATGGAAAAAAATACAGCGAAATTGCTCAGGAACTAGGAATTACTGTAAAAGCTGTCGAAAAAAGAATCCATCTGGCACTGGTAACATTGCGCGAAAACATTGATTTATAAATAAAAAAGTAGGGTAAAAAACAACAAAATTGTTCTTATATAACAAGAAATGATATTATGAAAAAGAATTACCTTTTAGCCAAATGGCTTAACAACGAATTATCAGCTCAAGAATTAGCCGAATTTGAAGCCAGTCCGGATTTTGAAAAATATCAAAAAATCAAAAAATATTCGGAACATCTTGAAGTTGGAGCATTAGATGAAGATACGATGTTGGCAACTATTCTTCAACATAAAAAAGAAACACCAAAAGTAATCTCCATCTCTAAAAAATGGATTTTAAGAATTGCGGCCATATTTATTCTGGGAATAGGATTAACTTTTGCAATGCAAAATTTCATTCCGCAAAGCCAGGTTGCTAATTATGCCCAAAAAACAAGCTTTTATTTACCAGACGATTCTCAGGTTGTTTTGAATTCAGGTTCAAAAATAGAATTCAAAAAATGGAAATGGAAAAGCCACAGAAAATTAGAACTTGATGGCGAAGCTTATTTTAAAGTCGCTAAAGGACGTCGATTTGAAGTAATCACTAATTTAGGAAAAGTTACTGTACTCGGTACACAATTTGATGTTAAAGCAAGAAAAAACAAATTTGATGTAACCTGCTACGAAGGACGGGTAAAAGTAAATTATAAAAACAGCCAAATTATTTTGACACATGGTCAAAGCGTAACTTTTGAAAATAACAAACAAATAAATACCACAACAACCTCTTTAAAACCGGAATGGATTGATGGTATTATAGCATTTAAAAATGAAAACATCCAAAACATTTTAGATGAACTTCAAAGACAATACGACATTACTATCCAATTAAAATCCAATACTTCTAATTCTTTATTTACAGGAAAATTACCCTCTAATAATTTAGAAGTTGCAACAAGAATTATTAGTACAACTTATAATTTAAAAGCAAGAAAAATAAATTCAACTACAATAATTTTTGAAGAGAAATAAATGCTGTTACATAAACAATTGCATTTCTTATTTGCTTGTTTTATGACTGTTTTAAGCATCTCAGCTCAAAACAAAAAGCCAACTATTGCCCTAAAAGAAATCATTGCTTCCATTGAAAACAGACATCATGTAACCTTTAATTACAGCGTGAATATTAATGAAACACATTTAATTGCGCCTGAAGAATTTCTGTCTTTGGAACAACAATTAATTTATCTGGAAAAACAAACCGATTTTTACTTTGAAAATATTGACAATAAATTCATTAATATCTCTTTAAAAACCAAAAAAAAATCCACTACACTCTGCGGTTATATTTACTCATCTATAGATAATAAACCTATAGAAAATGCGAATATAAAAACATCTGATAATAAACACATTACCTCAAATACCGAAGGCTATTTTGAAATAAAAAAAGCTGTAAAATCGGAAATTACCATCAGTCATATTGGATTTACAACAAAAAAAATAAATCAGAACGAAATAAAAGACAATGACTGTATTAAAATAGTTCTGGAATCCGAATTAACTAATCTTCAGGAAATTATCACCAATTCTGTTTTAGCAACCGGGATTACAAAAAATAGTGATGGTTCCTTTATTATAAAACCTAAAAAGTTTAGTATTCTTCCCGGATTAATAGAAGCCGATATTTTACAAACCATGCAGCAAATTCCGGGCGTTAACAGCCATGACGAAAGTGTTGCAAACATTAATATCAGAGGTGGTACACACGATCAAAATTTATTTCTTTGGAACGGAATCCGAATGTATCAAACAGGACATTTCTTTGGATTAATTTCAGCATTTAATCCTAATCTACCTCATAACATTTCTATTTATAAAAATGGAAATTCTGCTTTTTATGGAGAAAGTGTTTCCAGTGTGGTAACTATATCTTCAACAGCTGAAAATTTTGAAAAAAATGAAATCAGTGCCGGAATTAACATGATTAATGCCGATTTTTACTTCAAAAAAGCAATCTCAAAAACTGCTTATATAGAAATTGCCGGACGTAAATCAATTACGGATTATCTTGAAACGCCTACCTATACAAAATACTTTGACAAGGCTTTTCAAAACACCAGTATTACTGATTTTTCACAAAACCAAAAAGTAAATTATTCCAGCGACAAAAAATTTGATTTCTATGATTTAACATTCAAATTATTCAAAAAATTGGGTCGTAAAAACACGCTTATATTGGATTTGATTTCAATAAATGACAATTTAAATGTTTTTCAAAAGGCTGCTGTCAATAATAGCTTTCAGTCTCAAAACGATGAATTAGAACAAGAAAATTTTGGCGGAAATTTAGTATTTGAACGCAATTGGAATAAAAACAACCAGACCATTATAAATGCCTCGTTTTCATCTTATGAGATTATAGCCAATAAAAAAACTTCAATAGGAAGTCAGATTGTATTTCAAAAAAATAATGTTTTAGATAATGCTCTAAAAATTGAAAACCATCATTTTTTGAGTTCTAAATTCTCTGTTAATGACGGATATCAATTCAATGAAATTGGCGTAACCAACCTAGATACAGTCAATAGCCCTCAATTTTACAGAAAAAGTAAATCTGTGTTAAGAACCCATGCTGCAATCCTCGAAAGTAAATTCAATGATTCTATTTCAAGAATTAGTTTCAACACAGGAGTACGATTCAATTTTATTGAAAATTTCAATAAATTTATTATTGAACCCCGCTTACAATTTAATTATGGAATTGCTAAGCATTTCAATGTAGAAGTTTTAGCGGAGTATAAAAGTCAAAATACCCAACAGATTATTGATTTACAAAAAGACTATTTAGGCATCGAAAAAAGACGATGGGTTTTATCTAATAATTCGACAATACCTATTCAACAGAGTAAACAAATTGCCTTGAATTTTTCATTCAAAAAAAATAATTGGCTGATCAACCTTGAGAATTTTTACAAAAAAGTCGATGGAATAACCAGCTCAAGTCAAGGATTTCAAAACCAATTAGAGTTTCTAAAAATCACAGGAAATTACAGAGTAATTGGTACCGAAATGCTGTTTCAAAAAAAAATCAACCACTTTTTAAGCTGGTTGAGTTATACCTACAATAAAAACAATTATAACTTCGATAGCTTTAATCCGCCTACTTTTTCAAACAATTTCTTGATAAGTCATATGATTTCAGGTGCTGCAATATTTGAAAAAAACAATTTTAAAATTGCTTTAGGAACTAAGTGGGCAACTGGAAGACCTGAAACAACTCCTATTAACAAAACCGCTGATCCAAATAATCCTGTTATCGAATACAATTCACCAAATAATAAAAGATTGCCCTCATTTTTTCAAGTCAATTTTTCATCCACTTACAAATGGGAAAGCGCTAAAAATATCCAATACAAACTTGGTCTTTCAATAATGAATGTATTAAACAGGAAAAATGAAATTAGTGAATATTACAGAATAAGTAATCTGACTAACGGAATTGAAGAAGTTAAAACTTTCTCATTACAAAGAACTCCTAACATCAGTTTCAGGATTAACTTCTAAAAACTCAAAACACTAATCTACAACAACTTAAAAACTACACTTCTTAATTTTTTCTTAAAAACAAAAAAATAAAGTAGGGTAAGAAAACTCATAACTGTTCTATAATTGAATCCCTAAAAAATCAATTTATGAACAGAAAAGAATTTTTTGCAAGAGTAGGTTTTGGAGCTGCCTCCTTATTAGTCCCAGCATGTATTTCAGGCTTAGCCACAAGTTGTAGTAGTGATGAGGGCAGCGTACCAACAGCTCCTACCGGAGTCGATTTTACATTAGACATTTCATCAGGTGCTTTAGCTACCGACAAAGGCTATTTAGTAAAAAACGGTATTATAATAGCCAGAGAAAACGCCAGTACTTTTTTAGCTGTTTCTGCCGCCTGCACCCACGAAGGTACTACTGTAAATTATGTAGGTTCTTCAAATAGTTTTCATTGTCCCAATCATGGTGCCAATTACAGCAGTACCGGAACCCACCTAAACGGCCCCGGATCAGCAAATCTAAAACAATACAATGTAACACTTACAGGAAACACATTACGTATTTATTCATAAAAACAACTTCTATTTACTTTTTAATCTAATCCAAAAATGAAATCGCTATTGGCAACCCATTTGTGTTTTGAAATAGTAATTACTAAAAAGGAATAACAAATAAACGCTATAAAAATAAATTCCATATCTATGAAAAAAATACTTATCATCCCACTATTAGCTATAAGTTTTGTTGGACTTGGCAGTTATTATTATGTTATGCATGGCGGCGCCAGAGACCTAAAATCAGAAACAGCCAGCTATTGTGTCTCATCTTCTGATATTGCTTCTGAATTCACAGCCAATCTTGACAATTCGAATAAAAAATATTTAGAAAAAGCGGTTGCCATAACCGGAACCATAACAAAACTCCAGGATTCATTAGTAACTCTGGATCACTCAATCATTTGTGTTTTGAAAAATCCCGATTCTCAAATCAAAAAAAATCAAACTGTAGTCATCAAAGGTCGTGTAGTAGGTTATGATGATTTGTTAGGAGAATTGAAATTAGACCAATGTTTTATTTCTAAATAATCAAAATGAAATCGCCAGCGATAACAAATTTGCACACACAAAAAAAGCAACTATAACTGCTAAAAAATAAATTTCACTTATATGAAAATCCATAAAATAATTATTTGCACTCTTTTTCTATTCAGTTTACAAACTGCAATGGCCCAAGACGATTTATTGGGACAATTAGATACAAAACCTGTAAAAAAAGAAGCCGTAACAGCTACTTTCAAAGCCTTGCAAATTGCTAACCTCCAATCGACAAAATTACCGGCCAAAGGTGAATTTTACTTATTAATTTCACATCGATTTGGCGATTTAACAGAAGGACTTCAAAACTTTTTTGGTTTGGATAATGCCAACACAAAAATTGGAGGAATCTATGGAATTGCAGACTGGTTATCGGTAGGTTTATCCCGTCATACTTTTCAAAAGAATTATGAAACCGCTCTAAAATACCGATTAGCCAATCAACTTGAAGGAGGATTTCCGGTTACAATCGTAGGCTACAATACTTTTGATGTAAACACTGAATTAAGTAAAGATGATTATCCTTCTTTACAATTCTCCAATCGTTTGGCTTACTCAGCTCAATTACTGATTTCGAGAAAAATGTCTGAATCATTGTCTTTAGAATTAGCTCCCATTTTTACGCATAAAAATTTATATAATAACGTTAGCGAAAATGCTAATTTAATGTTGTTAGGTTTTGGCGGACGCTATAAATTATCAAAAAGATTAAGTCTGAATTTAGAATACGATACCCGTCTCAATGCTAAAGAAGATAATCCTTATCAAAATCCAATAACTCTGGGATTAGACATTGAAACCGGAGGACACATTTTTCAATTGGTATTCTCAAATAGCCAGGCTATGAACGATGTTACTGTTTTTAATAATTCAACCGGAAATGGCAGCAAAGGAATCTTCTTTGGATTTAATATGTACCGAGTTTTCTAAAAAAAATAAAAATGAAAAAAATCACCCTTCTATTAATTTTTACTTTTTTCGCAATACTTTTTTCATGCGAAACAAGCACTTTTCAGGATATTGAACAAGATCCTGCTGCGACAACACAGAACAATTCTGGTTCTACAGATAATACCTCCGGCAGTACTTCCGGCAGTACCACAGGCTCAACTAGCGGCACCACAACAACCACTCCTAATGTAACCTATACAACAGATGTAAAACCGATTATCACTAACAACTGTATTGCCTGCCATTTTAGCGGGGGCGAATCTCCGGCATTAGGCACCTATACACAGGTAAAAAATGCCGCAAGTGCCGGTAAACTTTTATGTACTATACAGGCACAAGGATGCAGAACCATGCCCCCAAGCGGTAAAATGTCTCAAGCCAATATTAACTTAATCTTACTTTGGAAAACCCAAGGTTATATACAATAAACAAGATGAAAAAAATAAGCCTTCTACTACTGCTATTCCTAATCGGAAACTATTGTTTTTCCCAAAAAATGATTACCCGTACCGGAAAAATTACTTTTGAAGCATCCATGCCCAGTTTCGAAGAAATCAAAGCCACTAATAATAGTGCCTCCTGTATTCTGGACGAATCAACCGGAGATTTTGTTGCTTTGGTATTAATTAAATCTTTCAAATTCAAAGCACCTTTAATGGAAGAACATTTTAATGAAAATTATATGGAATCCAACACTTTTCCCAAAGCAACATTCAAAGGAAAAATTCAAAATTTTGATGCCAAAAAATTATCAGCAACAAAATCAACTTATGACTTACAGGGTGATTTAACGATTCACGGTGTAACCAAAAAAATCAACACCAAAATTAATCTGGTTTTGAATTCAGGAAAAATTACCGCTACATCAAACTTTGATATTCATCCACAGGATTACAACATTGAAATCCCAAATTTAGTCAAAGATAAAATTGCAAAAAATGTAAATACCATCATCAATTTTATCCTGGAACCACAATAATTTTTTTCTTAAAAAAACAGAAGACTCCCGAAAAGGAGTCTTTTTGATATTTATTTATTTCAATTTGATTACATTCTCTCAGGAACATTAATTCCTAACAAACTAAAAGCATCGGCAATGGTATCAGCGACTCTTTTAGATAACTGCACACGGAATTTCTTAATTTCTAATTCGGCTTCCCCAAGAATAGGCACTGCCTGATAGAACGAATTGTATTCTTTTACTAAATCATAGGTATAATTAGCAATCAAAGCCGGACTGTGATTTTGAGCCGCATTTTGAATTACTTCAGGGAACAACTCTAATTGTTTGATTAGCTCTTTTTCTTTTTCGTGTAAACTATCCACTTTAGCATCATTTGAAAAATCAAAATCAGCTTTTCTTATAATTGACTGAATTCTTGCGTAAGTATATTGAATAAAAGGACCTGTATTTCCTGCAAAATCAACTGATTCCTCCGGATTAAACAAAATACGTTTTTTAGGATCTACTTTTAAAATATAATATTTCAAAGCTCCCATACCAATAATTTTATACAATCTGGCTTTTTCTTCTTCTGAATAACCATCTAATTTCCCTAACTCTTCCGAAATTTGCTGAGCCGTATCCTGCATATCCTGCATCAAATCATCGGCATCAACCACAGTTCCTTCACGGGATTTCATTTTTCCGGAAGGTAAATCTACCATTCCATAAGAAAGGTGGTATAAATTATCAGCCCAGTCGAATCCTAATTTTTTAAGAATCAAAAACAATACTTTAAAGTGATAATCCTGCTCATTCCCTACTGTGTAAACCATTCCGCCTACATCCGGCATATCTTTTACTCGTTGAATAGCAGTTCCGATATCCTGAGTCATATATACCGCAGTTCCGTCAGAACGCAATACAATTTTACGGTCTAAACCTTCAGCAGTCAAATCAATCCAAACCGAACCATCTGGGTCTTTTTCAAAAATTCCTTTTTCTAAGCCAATTTGAACTACATCTTTTCCTAATAAATAAGTATTACTTTCGTAGTAATAACTATCAAAATCAACTCCTAAATTTTTATAAGTTGTCGCAAATCCATCATAAACCCATTGGTTCATCGTTTTCCAAAGTGCAACCACTTCCTCATCTCCCGCTTCCCATTTACGAAGCATATCCTGAGCTTCCAAAATAATTGGAGCTTGTTTTTTTGCTTCGTCTTCGGTTTTACCTTCCGCCATCAATTGGTTGATTTCGTCTTTATAAGCTTTATCAAAAGCCACATAAAAATTACCAACTAACTTATCTCCTTTTAATCCTGTAGATTCGGGAGTTTGGTCTTTTCCAAATTTTTGCCAGGCCAACATCGACTTGCAAATATGGATTCCTCTGTCGTTGATAATTTGAGTTTTATACACTTTTTTTCCTGAAGCTTTGATAATCTCAGCTACCGAATACCCTAATAAATTATTACGAACGTGACCTAAATGCAACGGTTTATTGGTATTTGGCGAAGAATACTCTACCATCACAGCCTTATCCTCAGGACTTGGAGTTACAAAACCATATTTTGCATTATCTTTAATTGAGTTGAAGAAATTCAAATAATGAGCATCTGAAATCACAATATTTAAGAAGCCGGAAACTACATTAAACTTACTAACCTCAGCAACATTTTCAACCAAATAATTCCCTATTTTATTTCCTAATTCTACAGGATTACTTTTTATGATTTTCAACAAAGGAAAAATCACCATTGTAATATCACCTTCAAATTCTTTTCGGGTCGCCTGAAATTCTATTTTTTCGACTGTTACATCAAATAAATCCTGAATTGCTTTTTGTATAGAGGGAGTAAGTGTTTGTGATAATGTCATTTTGTCTTTGAATTTATAAAGTGCGCAAAGATAGTCATTATGTACTGATTTGAAAATTGGAAACTAAGATAATTTCCCATACAACTATTTGTCTAAGTTAAACGTCTAAAGATGTAGAACATTTTCTTTTTCAAGTCATATAAAAAGAAAATAATTACAAAAAAGTACTTTTTTTCAAAAAACAGTACTTTGCATTGCATAGTATTATCTAAAAGATATATATTTGCATTATCAACTATTAAAATCAATCAAAAAAATATAGTCATGAGAATAAAACTAATCTTACTCTGTCTCTTTGGAAATCTTATTTCCTTAGCAGCACAAAATTCGATACCGGTAAATTTAACCGAGGCATCAGGCAGCATTTCAGGAAAGGTAGTTGATAAAAAAACTAACCAGCCTATTCCCTTTGTCAACATTATTGTTCAGGATAATGGAAAAGTGGTAAGTGGAGGAATCACTTCTGAAAAAGGATTATTCCGAATCAAGAATCTTGAATTAAAAAAATACAATGTCGAAATTCAGTACATGGGTTACAAAACCGTGAGTAAATCTATAACGCTCTCTGTAAATAACACAAATGCAAACCTCAACACCATTGCCATTGAGGAAGATGCCATTGAGCTAAAAGGCGTAGAAATTGTCAGCGAAAAATCGACTATAGAACAAAAAATCGATCGAAAAGTAATCAACATTGGTAAAGATTTAATTTCAGCAGGTTCAACTGCTGCCGAAATAATGAACAACATTCCCTCTGTTAGCATTGATCAACAAACCAATGCCATTAGTCTAAGAGGAAATCCAAATGTAAGGGTATTAATTGACGGAAAACCTACAACCATAGAAACGGCCCAATTATTACAGCAAATCCCGTCTTCATCCATTAAACAAATTGAATTAATTACAAATCCTTCTGCGAAATATAATCCGGAAGGAATGAGCGGAATAATAAACATTGTTTTAAACAAAAACACTAAAATAGGCTTAAACGGAAGTATTAATAACGGTGTAACCTTTGGAATCACACCAAAATTAAACTCGTCAGTTGACATGAATTACCGCAACGGAAAAATCAACTGGTTTGCTAATTACGGTTTAAACACCGGAAAACGTACCAATTATGGCTTTATAAACACCACCGAAACCGGATTGGAAGATTTTCAAGATTATACTTTCACCAGAAACAACACTTCACATCTAGCCAAAATAGGTTTTGACATCTACATCAATGAAAAAAACACCTTGTCATTCTACACTAATCAAAACCTATTCAAAGGAAAATCAGGTTCCTTATCCAAAATTGATTTTGTAGATCCTTCAAAAACTGATATTAACCAAACATTCAACAACAAGGTTGACAATTTTTCCCAAACCTATAATATAGATTATAAAAAGAATTTTAAAAAAGAAGGACACAACATAGAACTGGAAGCTAATTATTCTGATGGAGACAATAAAGAAGATGCTTTTTACAGCGATCCCAGAACTAATTATATCACCAACAAAAGAAACAACACTTTAATCAATTTAGATTACGTTAATCCGCTGTCAGAAACCTTAAAATTAGAATTAGGTTTGGAAAGCCGAATCGAAAATGCGCGTAATAATTTTTTATTGAACAACAACTACAACTCTAATTTTAAATTCTCCCGAAATATTTATTCAGGATACGCTACTATTGGTAAACAATGGAAAAAATGGAGCTCACAACTGGGAACAAGAATAGAAAAATACGAAGCTAATGCTGATTTCAACAAAGTTGATGAAACCCCTGCTAAATTTAATAACGACATTTTAACCTTGTATCCTTCGGGATTTTTAAACTATACTCCTTCTGAAAAAAACTCGTTCAACTTAAGTTTTTCAAGAAGAGTGGACAGACCCAGCATTAACCAACTAAATCCTATCAGAGATTGGAGTACTCCGCAAATAGACTCAGAAGGAAACCCTAATTTGCGTCCGCAGTTTACTAATTCTTTCGAACTAAATTACACCCGAAAAACAAAAATAGGTTCCGTAACCTCTGGGATTTTCTACAGACGAATCAACAATGAAATCACCCGAACTTTAGTCGAAAATCCTAACGATCCTTCCAAGCAAACATTATCTTACGCCAATCTGAATGGCAACAATGCTTATGGATTCGAATCTTCGGCTAATTTAGATTTTACAAAATGGTTCAGCAGCAATATGAGTGTAGATGCTTATAACAAAACGATTAGAGGTGTCGTTTCTGGTAAATTCCTCGAAGCCAATGTAACTGCTTTTAATGCACGAATGAACAACACTTTCAAAGCATCTAAAAATTTACGTTTTCAATTTTCTGCCATGTATCAGGGAAAAGATTTAACCCTGCAAATGCTGGGTAAACCCATGTGGAAAATGGATTTAGGTTCGAGTCTCAACGTTCTGAAAGGAGCCGGAACATTCACTGTCAGATACAGTGATATTTTTAAAACGATGCGCTATCGCTTTACATCAGAATATCCTAAAGAACAATACGGACAATTCAACTGGGAAAGCCGCTCAGTCTACATAGGTTTCAATTACCGATTTGGAAGCGGTAAAAACAAGGCAGTCCAACGAAAAACAAGAGATCAAAACGAAAGCCAGGGTGGTGGCGTTTTATAAAAATAGTTTTAGATAGTTATGTAGTGAAAGAAAAGCCCGAAGTATGCCAACTTCGGGCTTTTCGATTTAAAAAATTACCATCTGATAATTGCACTTGCCCAGGTAAAACCGCTACCAAAGGCCGCTAAAACGACTATATCTCCTGATTTTATTTTTCCCTGTTCCCAGGCTTCAGTCAATGCAATTGGGATAGAAGCCGCAGTGGTATTACCATATTTTTGCACATTATTATAAACCTGATCGTCATTCAACTTGAATTTATTCTGAATGTACTGTGAAATTCGCAGATTCGCCTGATGTGGAATCAACATATCAATATCCGAAACCTGTAAATCATTAGCTTCCAAAGCTTCATTGATTACTTCTGCAAAACGAACAACGGCGTTTTTAAATACAAATTGTCCGTTCATATGTGGAAAATAACTTTCGTCATCGGGATTATTATCAACTAAAATATCATTAACCCAGCGTCCTCCCATTCCCGGAGCGGTCAGGACTAATTCCTCGGCATGGATTCCTTCTGAATGCAAATGGGTTGAAAGAATTCCTTTTGTCAAATCTTCTTCCCGACTCAGGATAGCCGCTCCTGCTCCATCACCAAAAATTACGGAAACTCCCCGTCCGCGAGTCGTCATGTCTAATCCTGAAGACTGCACTTCGGAACCAATCACCAAAATATTTTTATACATTCCGGTTTTAATATACTGATCGGCAACTGAAAGCGCATACACAAAACCCGAACACTGATTGCGAACATCCAGAGCTCCCACGGTTCTTAATCCCAAATCCCGTTGTACTAAAACGCCCGGTCCCGGAAAATAGTAATCCGGACTTAAGGTAGCAAAAACGATAAAATCAATGTCGTCCTTGTCAATTCCGGCGCGCTCTATAGCAATTTTGGCAGCTTTGACACCCATAGAAGTTGTAGTGTCTTCTCCTTTAACAATATGTCTGCGTTCTTTAATTCCGGTTCGTTCCTGAATCCATTCGTCATTAGTATCCATGATTTTTGACAAATCATCATTAGTGACCACATTGGAAGGCACATAAAAACCTAAACCCGAAATTTTTGAATGATACATAGCAGTATTTTTAGATTAGAATAACAAAGAATGCGTCCTGCATTCTAACCTACAAATTACTACTTTTTCAATAAATAAAAAGATTTTTTACAATTTAATAGCAAAGAAAAAAATGAAAAATCAACATATTTTCAAATTCACTTCCTGATTAAATTCTAAAGAAGATTCATGTTCGAAGAAAATCACTTTTCTGTCAAAAACTGCTTTAATCAAATAATAACCACCTTTAAAATAAGATTGTTTTACAAGAACATTCATAATTCCTTTTTCATCCACTTTTAATTGATGTGGGTACAATAAAAGTAATTCGTCATCTTCTTCACTTACATTGATTAGTTGAGATAATTTCAATTCGTTAACTTCTCCAAAAAGAGAAGCAACATATTTATTAATAGGATTGTTATACAAACTATAAGAATCAGCCTTATCGACTATTTTTCCGTTCTGTAAAACAATGGTTTCATCGGCAAATGAAAGTGCATCGGTACTGTCATGAGTAGCCACAATACAGCTAATCCCTCTTGTTTTAAGATAAGCAAATAAATTGCGTCTGAGGGCATTTTTCCTAAAATTATCAATATGACTAAAAGGTTCATCCAGCAACAAAACTTCAGGTTCTAAAGCCAAAACCCTTGCCAAAGCCACACGTTGTTGCTGACCGCCGCTCAGGTATTTAGCCTTAACATCGGCAAACTCTGTCATCTCAACAATTTCAAGAAGTTCTTTAACACGGGCTTTTTTTTGTTCAGGATAAATATTCGATAAAAATTTACCCACATTCTCAGCCACAGTAGTATAAGGCATCAAATCAAAATCCTGAGACAAATACTTCATATAAGGCATTCCCGGAACCAAATGAAAACTAGGCCCTAAAACTTCTTCTCCATTCCAAAAAATACGTCCCTGATCTAAATCGTACAAACCATAAATCAACTTCAACAAAGTACTTTTACCGCAACCGCTTTCGCCAATTACTGCTATATTTTGTCCTTTTTCTACAGAGAAATGAATATTTTGAACTACTGGTTTTTCGGTGTAACCAAAGGAGATATTTTGAACTTGAAGCATTAGTATGAATTGTTATTTTTCTTGGATTGCAAAGATAGATTTCTTTGGTATAAAAAAATAAATATCTTTAAAAAGATAGCTCAAAATATTAACCGCAAATTGCACAGATTTTCAAAAAAAATCGTTTTTAATCTATGACGAATAAATAACCATATAAGTCATTGAAGTTTTTTTCATGTTAGAAAAAAGACAATTAGCTCCTATAAGTTTTTATAAAAAAACACCGCAGATTCACAGATTTCTTTATAATCATCTGTGGTAAAAAAAAAAAGTCGCTCCTAAATAAGGAACGACTTCTATTATATTCAAAAAGTCAACTAATTACTTCGCTGCTTCTTTTTCTGCGTCAGCTTTCATTTTAGCATTGGCAACAATTGCAAATTCTACACGACGGTTTTGGCTTCTTCCTTCTGCTGTATCATTAGTAGCGATTGGATCAGCAATTCCCATTCCCTGAATGGTAAATCTGCTGGCTGAAAGACCTTTACTTGCTAAATAATTTTTAACAGAGTTAGCGCGCTCACCTGAAAGTTTCAAGTTGTAATCAGCCGGTCCTGTGCTGTCAGTATATCCAAAAATAGTGATATCAGTATCCGGATATTCATTGAAAACAGCAACTAATTTGTCTAAGTTTGCTTTTGCAGCAGCAGTTAAAGTAGATTTATTTGTATCAAAACGAATTGCATTTTCGTTTAAAACCAATTGAATTCCTTCACCTACTCTTTTTACCTCAGCACCTGGAATAGCCTGATCAATTTCTCTGGCCTGTTTGTCCATTTTATTACCAATAACACCTCCGGCAACACCACCTACAACACCACCAATTACAGCTCCCATAGCGCCTTTTCCACCTTTTCCAAGGTTATTTCCAAGGATTCCTCCTATGATTGCTCCACCAGCAGCTCCAATAGCAGCTCCTCTTTGCGTTTTGTTCGTATTTTTTACAGCCTCACAACTTGTAAAAACTGTGCTCATTGTCATGATTAAAGCTAATGCTAATACCGATATCTTTTTCATAATTATCTCTTTAAAAATTGTACTTACTAATTAGTTTACACGTTGAAATTGGTACACTACATCTGTTAATTTTCCTCCAACATTAATTTTGTCAATTAACTGAAAAGAACTTTCTGTTTGATTGGCTACGTGTAATACATAACCATCTCTCACTTTTCTGGCTTTTTCACCGGCATCTAAAATTTTCAATATGAACTCTCCGTTTGAATTGACAAACCACGTAATTGGCGAACTAAAAACCGGACAATCGTATTTAGTTAAAGCCATATTCCCTTTATTGTTATTAGAAACAAATTTCCAGGTACTTCCTTCAAAACATTTTGAATCAGCTAATTGAAAAGAATTCACCTTAATGTATTCTGAACCCGGATAAGTAACCGAGCTAATAACCCAATTTCCTTTAATTCCGGTTTGAATTCCTCTGTCTAATTTGGTTGCTGTTACCGAAGATGTTTTGCAGGAAAATAGCGCTAATGCAAATGCTGTAACAAAAAATATTTTTTTCATCGTTTCTCGTTTTAATGATTAAACTAAGACAAAGATACAATCTAACTTACAGATTTTATTTCAAAATGCTATTATTTTATTACAAAATTCACAACTAAGACAATTTGTCACCTCCAATAAAATTGGTACTTTATTTGAACAAAAGCCTAACTGATTGTAAAACACTATAAAAATTTTTAAATATGACAACTGGAAAAATTAATGTTTCGGTGGAAAATATCTTTCCATTAATCAAAAAGTTCTTATACAGTGATCACGAAATCTTTTTACGTGAGTTAATTTCGAATGGAACCGATGCTACATTAAAATTAAAACACCTGACTAATATAGGTGAAGCCAAAGTAGAATATGGTAATCCTATTATTGAGGTAAAAATTGACAAAGAAGGTAAAAAACTGCACATTATTGACCAGGGTATCGGTATGACAGCCGACGAAGTTGAAAAATACATCAACCAACTGGCTTTTTCAGGCGCCGAAGAATTTTTAGAAAAATACAAAGACACTGCTAAAGATTCCGGAATTATTGGTCATTTTGGTCTTGGATTCTACTCTGCTTTCATGGTAGCTTCTAAGGTAGAAATCATCACTAAATCCTACAAAGACGAACCGGCAGCACACTGGACTTGCGACGGAAGTCCTGAATTCTCTTTAGAACCGGCTGACAAAACCGAACGCGGAACTGAAATCATCCTGCATATTGCCGAAGATTCATTAGAGTTTTTAGAAGATTCAAAAATCAGCGGATTATTGAACAAATACAATAAGTTCATGCCTATTCCAATTAAATTTGGAACAAGAACAGAAACATTACCTAAACCGGAAGACGCTCCGGAAGATTACGTAAATGAAACTGTTGAACTGGACAACATCATTAATAATCCTAATCCGGCATGGACTAAACAACCTGCTGATTTAACGGACGAAGATTACAAAACTTTCTACCACGAATTGTACCCAATGCAATTTGAAGAGCCATTATTCAACATTCACCTGAATGTAGATTATCCGTTCAACTTAACAGGAATCCTGTATTTCCCTAAATTAGGTTCTGATTTACAAATTCAAAAGGATAAAATCCAATTGTACCAAAATCAGGTTTTTGTAACGGATAACGTAGAAGGAATTGTTCCTGAATTCTTAACAATGTTGAAAGGGGTTATCGATTCACCGGATATTCCGTTGAACGTTTCCCGTTCGGGTTTACAATCCGATGCTGCGGTTAAGAAAATTTCTAACTACATCACTCGTAAAGTTGCCGATAAATTAAAATCACTTTTCAACGAAAACCGTGAGGATTTCGAATCAAAATGGAACGACATCAAAATCGTTTTGGAATACGGAATGCTATCGGAAGATAAATTCTACGAAAAAGCGGGTGCTTTTGTATTGTATCCAACGGTGAACAACAAATACTATACACTTGAGGAATTAAAAGAAAACCTGAAAGACAAGCAAACGGATAAAAACGGAAAACTGGTTGTTTTATACGCAGGAAACAAAGAAGCACAACATTCTTACATTGAAATTGCTGAAGAAAAAGGATATGAAGTATTACTTTTAGACTCGCCAATTATCTCACATTTAATTCAGAAATTAGAAAACGATAACCAAAACGTAACTTTCGTTCGTGTGGATTCAGATCATATCGACAACCTAATCAAGAAAGACGATACGGTTATTTCTAAACTATCTGAAGACGAACAAAACAACTTAAAAACAGCAGTTGAAGCAGTAGTTTCTAAACAAACTTACAAAGTACAATTGGAAGCTCTGGACAGTCAGGCAGCACCTTTTATGATTACGCAACCGGAATTTATGCGTAGAATGAAAGAAATGAGCCAAACTGGTGGCGGCGGAATGTTTGGAATGGGCAACATGCCGGAAATGTACAATTTGGTTATTAACACCAACTCTCCTCTGGCATCTACCATTTTAAATACCGAAGACAAAGCTAATCAGGAACACCTGGTAAAACAGGCTTTGGATTTAGCTAAACTATCGCAAAACCTGCTTAAAGGTGAAGCTTTGACTACTTTTGTAAAACGTAGTTTTGAGATGATTAAATAGTCTCAAGTAACATAGAATTAAGTATTAAGACCTGTGAGTGAAAACTTGCGGGTCTTTTTTGTTTTAGGAGTAAATCAAAATAATTTTGTAAGAATATTTTAATATATTTGACTTAACAAAAATAATCGAATGAAAAAATACTTTTTTATAATATCAATTTTTCTGATTCAAACATCTATTTACTCTCAAGATTATATCAAATCTGATTCGTTGAAAATTGATAAAAAAATTTATGAAATACGTCATTTAAGTTACGGAAAATCAAGTGGATTAAAACTATTCAAAGTTTTAACTTGTGATCTTTCTAATCTAAAAAAAATAGAAACCGAAATAAAAAACTGTTGGAATAATCATAAACTTGAATGCACAGAATTTTATATCATTTCAATTCCGAATTATCAAAATCTCCAATCGGATCAAGAAACAGATATTTTAATCAAATTTTTAGAAAAAATTGATGCCGAAAGAATGAAATTAAAATTATCAACCGCATTAGTAAAATACAAAATTTTAAAAGACTTTACTTGTGAATATTTTTTAGACAAGCCAAAAGAAAATTTAGACAATTTTAAAGATTATAAATTAAACATAAAACAATCAGAGATTTGCCCCTTTTTACTAAAATAAAATTTAATAGCGAGTAAATATTATTCTTATTTACAACAATAAGCAACTTTGTCGAGTACTGGATGAGATTGCTTCGTTCCGATAGCTATCGGAACTCGCAATGACACACTGGGCGCAAAGTCATTGCGAGCGATAGCGAAGCAATCTCACTAACAAGAGTAAATTAAGTCTCACAAAAAAACAGATTGAATCGCACAAAAAAGAGTAAATCAAGTCTCAAAAATCGAATTACATCGCTAGTCGCTCAATAAAACTAAAAAAAAGATGAAACCAGGATTTGTGTATATCATTACCAATAAATACCAAACGGTAGTTTATGTTGGAGTTACATCAAATCTTCCGCAAAGAATTTTAGAACATAAAAACAAGAAATACCCAACATCCTTTTCAGCCAGATACGATATAAGCACATTAGTTTACTATGAGCAATTTCAATGGATTGGAGACGCTATAGCTCGTGAAAAACAAATAAAAGCAGGTTCAAGAGCTTCCAAAAACAAATTGATTCAATCTATCAATCCTACATGTAAAGATTTATTTGAAGAAATTAGAGATCTAATGACTGAATAACCCCTGATAGCGTCTAAATGTTTTCCGTACCCTTAACGATAAACAACTTTTACAGAAATGACAAGCTTACTTAATAGATAACTAATAAAAAAAAACAATATGGTATATATAATATTTTGGTTTCTTCTTTTATTTTCGCCATTGCTATTCCAGTTTATCTTTGGGAACAAAGTGATTAAAGACAGTACTTCTTTCAGTTTTTTGGAAGTAATTTTGATAAGTTCGCTTGGACACATCGTTTTTGCGATTATAAATCTTGAACTAATGAGTGAATCTTTAAAACATGCAACCTATAAATGTGGCATGCCTTGGTTGGCTCTTTTAATGATGGAATACTTTTTTGGATTTGTGTTATTAATCGTCATTCTCACACAACTATACATACTATATCGCAAGAAGAAATCGAAAAAAAAAGTCCATAACAATTAAACATAAAAAGACCTATGAAGATACTATTAGTACTTCTAACTAGCTTTTTTGCTACAACATTAATGGGACAAAATCAACCCGGAAAACTCATTTTAATAACAAGTGGCCAACTTTCAGAATATAAAACCGTTAAAATTAACGATATCAATTTTGATTTAGTCCAGAATAGCAATCACGATACAATTTATCTTCAAACAATGGAGCCTAAATTTATAACTAAAGAAGGATATCATGTAGGAACACTATTCACAGAATTACCTATTACAATTCAACAAAACTTAATCAGATATCCGGGTTGGGGCTATTTTTATAAATTAACTTCAGGTTGGTCAATTAGATTTTGTGAAGGATCAACGTGTACAAACAGTTATCCAACAGCGGATTCAAAAATAAGATGGATATTCAAAAGAAAATAAAAGAACCATGCACGAAAAACCAACCTTATACTTTAAAAACGATTCCGAGTGGAGAGCCTGGCTACATGAAAATCATAGTACGCACAAGGCAGTATATTTGATTTTTTACAAAGTAGCACACGAAGCCGAAAGTATGCGTTGGGAAGAAGCTGTAAAAGTCGCTATTTGCTATGGCTGGATAGATTCTACAGTTAAAAAACTGGATGAAGACCGAAGACTGCAACTTTTTACGCCCCGAAAAGACAAAAGCGTTTGGAGCAAACTCAACAAAACCTACATAGAAGAATTGATTGCGTCCAATTTAATGCACGAAAGCGGCTTGCAAAAAATTGAAATCGCTCAGAAAAATGGTTCCTGGGAAAGTCTGGATGCTGTTGAAAACCTGGAAATCCCGGATGATTTACAATTGGCCTTTAATCAAAATCCTGTTGCCTTTACTCATTATCAAAATTTTGCTAAATCGTATAAAAAAGGCTATTTACATTGGTTAAATCAAGCCAAACGGTCAACAACTAGACAGAACAGAATTGCTCAAATTATCGATTTGTGTGAGCAAAATTGTAAAACAAGACAGTAGCAAACAAAAAAATACAATTATGGGAAAGAAATTAGCAGCAACAGAATTGGAAACCTTATTAAAAATACTGAAAGAGCGTTTTGAAAAAAACAGCCAGCGTCATGAAGGTTTGGAATGGAATAAAGTTCAAGCCAAACTCGAAGCCAATCCTGAGAAACTCTGGTCGCTAAACGAAATGGAAAGAACAGGCGGCGAACCGGATGTTGTTGATTATGATAAAAACACCGGAGAATACATGTTTTATGATTGTTCTGCCGAGAGTCCTAAAGAGCGTAGAAGTCTTTGTTATGACCGTCAGGCACTGGATTCCAGAAAAGAAAACAAACCTAAAAATAGTGTGGAGGATATGGCTGCTGCCATGGGAATTACGCTTTTATCAGAAGCCGAATATCGGGAATTGCAAAAATTAGGAAAATTTGACAGCAAAACTTCGAGTTGGATTCAAACTCCTGCCGAAATCAGAAAACTGGGCGGAGCTATTTTTGCTGATTTCCGTTACGGAAATGTCTTTATCTATCACAATGGCGCTGAATCTTATTATGCCGCCAGAGGCTTTCGAGGCTCATTAAGAATTTAAAAATCATTTAACACTTTTAGTGACTACTTTAGTTTAAGTTTGAAACTAATAATTGAACCCTAAAACAATGGAAAAATTAAATAAAGTAGCACAAATTAGCCTGCTATTCTGGTTAATGAAAATCGTGGCAACAACCTTAGGTGAAACTTTGGGAGATTATTTATCGATGACATTAAATCTTGGCTATCTAACCGGAATTTTTATTACGTTACTTTTCTTTTTGGTTGTTCTTAGTTTTCAATTAGTATCAAAAAAATACATCCCTGTATTTTTTTGGTTAGTAATTATTGCCACGACTACATTGGGAACTGAAATCTCTGATTTTATGGATAGAAGTTTACATTTAGGATACACCATGGGCAGCATTATTCTGTTCATTGGATTACTCCTAACTTTATTTTTTTGGCACAAAAAATTCCACTCATTAAGTGTTTATCCAATTTTCGAAAAAAACAATGAAATTTATTACTGGATTGCAATATTATTTTCAAACAGTTTAGGCACTGCATTCGGCGATTATTTAAGCGATGAAATTGGACTAAGTTACCTCAATGGTGCTTTATTCACCGCAGCAATAATTTTGATTGTGGTTATTTTACATTATTCAACTAAAATCAATCACAATGCCCTCTTTTGGATTGCTTTTATTTTCACCAGACCTTTTGGGGCGACTTTTGGTGATTTTTTAACTAAACCTCTGATTAAAGGCGGTCTGGATTTAGGAACTTTAAACGCTTCTATTGTTTCAATTACACTGATGTCTTTATTAATATTTCTATCACATAAAAAACATTTGAAACAACATACCTCTCTTTAAAATGAATTATAAACAACTTCTAATTCCAATATACTTTCTTTCCTTTTCAATACATGCCCAAAATACGGAAACTAAAGAATTTGACATTCTCAATCAGCCTAAACAATGGCAATTGCAATTTCAGGATAGCGGAACAAAAGACTGGCAATCCAAATGGTTCTTAGACGGACTTCAGGCAAATATCAAAAATACCAAAGCAGGAATGTTATTCAGCACAGGAACTACCGCTGGGACTGATGCCGGTCATGCTGTTTTATGGACAAAGGAATCCTTTAAGGGAAATGTGAAATTAGAATACAATTTCACAAGAAAAGATACTGAAACTAAATGGGCTATTATTTTATACCTGCAGGCAACCGGTACAGGCGTTGCTCCTTATGTTGAAGACATTTCGAAATGGAATCACTTAAGAGAAATTCCGGCTATGAAAACCTATTTTACTAATATGAAAGCTTTGCATATTAGTTATGCTTCCTTTGAAAATGACAATACCGACAGTAAAAAAGATTATATCAGAGTGCGCCAATATCCTGTAGCTCCTGGACAAAATTTCAACACTACTACCGAAATTCCGAATCCTTATTTTGAAACCGGATTGTTCAAAACGGATGAAACCTATAAAATTACAGTGATTAAAACCAATGAAAAACTTTATTTTAAAGTTGTTGGAAAAAACAGTTCCAAATTATTCTCCTGGAATCTTAAAAACCATCCAGAACTTATTGAAGGACGAATTGGTTTAAGACAAATGGCAACAAGAAATGCTTTATATAGCGATTTTTCCATTTACACAAATAAGTGAGAAAATTACACTTTATAGCTAAAAAAACTTAGATTTGTAATTCACTATTTAGCTAACCGTTTTATTATGAATTACAAAACTACTGCATTGTATCAACGATGCTTTCTGGCGCTGTTACTGCTGTTTAGTACAGCTACTTTTGCTCAAAAAACAGAAAAATTCTTCCCTTCCAAAGATTTAACTTCGGTGGGAGTTTATTATTATCCGGAACATTGGAATCCTTCGCAGTGGGAGCGCGATTTCCAAAACATGGAGAAAATGGGATTTGAATTTACTCATTTTGGTGAATTTGCCTGGGCACAACTCGAACCCGAAGAAGGCAAATACGATTTCA
This sequence comes from Flavobacterium glycines, assembly GCF_900100165.1. Lineage (GTDB taxonomy): Bacteria > Bacteroidota > Bacteroidia > Flavobacteriales > Flavobacteriaceae > Flavobacterium > Flavobacterium glycines. The sequence continues at coordinate 10,533 of NZ_FNEO01000006.1, read as the reverse complement.
AATGGCTCGATAAATCCTTAGAACTGGCTAAAAAATACCATCTTAAAGTAATTATGTGTACTTCAACCGCCACGCCTCCGGTTTGGCTGGTTCGCAAGCATCCGGATATTTTGGCAACTAATGAAGACGGCACTAAAATGGATCATGGAACACGCCAGCATGCTACTTTTTCAAGCAATTATTATCGTTCCTATTCGATGAAAATGATTGCCGAATTAGCCAAAAGATATGGAAATGATAAAAATGTAATTGGTTGGCAAGTGGATAATGAACCGCGTCGTTTTCTGGATTACGGACAGGATGCACACGAACGTTTCCGCAATTGGTTAAAAAATAAATACAAAACCATCGATGTACTTAACGAAGCCTGGGGTAACAATTTCTGGAGCGGAACTTACAGTAGTTTTGACGAAATTAATATTCCTAAACACGGCATTTGGGGAATGAATTTACACTCCCAACTGGATCATTATCGCTTTGCAGATGACGAAACAGCTACTTTCCTTGACGAACAAGCCAAAGAAATCCGCAAATATTCCAATCCGGATCAATGGGTTACTTCTAATTACATTCCAATGTATGATGTGGGTTATGTGGGAGACAGTAAAGAACTGGACTTTGTTTCTTACACCCGTTATATGGTTTATGGTGGTGATTTAGGCATTGGACCAAAAGGTTATCGTGTGGGCGAATATTCACGCATTGCAATGTCGAATGATTTTTTCCGTCCAATGAAAGGGGCTTACGGTGTAATGGAATTACAACCGGGACAGGTAAACTGGGGAAGCATCAATCCGCAGCCCTTACCGGGAGCTATGCGACTTTGGTTGTGGCATGTTTTTGCCGGCGGAAGTAAATTTACCTGTACCTATCGTTTCCGTGCGCCTTTGTACGGTTATGAGCAATACCACTACGGAATTGTGGGCACCGATGGAGTTACACCTACTCCCGGCGGACAGGAATTCAGCCAATTCATCAAAGACATTGCTGCTTTGAGAAAAAAATACAATCCGAAAGCACAATTACCAAAAGATTATTTGCAACGCAAAACCGGAATTCTGTTCAATGCCGATAATGTAATGGGAATTGATTTGAACAAACAAACCAACCAATGGAATACATTTAATCATTTTACAAAATATTATAAGGCTGCAAAATCTTTTGGAGCTCCGGTGGATTTTGTTCGTGATACAACTGATTTTTCAAAATATCCGGTGTTGCTAGTCCCTGCTTATCAAATGATTGACCAGCAAATGATTGACAAACTAGCTGCCTATGCTCAAAACGGAGGAAACTTAGTAATGAGCTGCCGTACAGGAATTCAAAACCGAAAAGGGCATTTATGGGAAGCTAAATTCTATGAACCGATGTGGAAATTAATTGGTTCCGAAGTAGAATCTTATGATTTATTGATGCCGCAATCACCGGACAAAATCAAATTCAACAATCAGGATTTTGACTGGGTAAGCTGGGGCGATTTATTAAAACCAAACAAAGGAACCGAAATCTGGGGCACTTTCCAGGGCGATTTCTATGCGGGAACTCCGGCTGTGATTTCGCGTAAATTAGGAAAAGGAACGGTGACTTATATTGGCGTTGATTCTAAAAAAGGAGATTTAGAAAAACAGGTTTTGACCAAATTATACCAACAACAAAATATCCCTATTGAAAACTATCCGGAAGGAATATTGGTAGAATACCGCGACGGTTTTGGGATTGCTGTAAACTATTCGGATAAAGTTTATGAAATGAAATTGCCTGCCAATGCCGAAATTATAATTGGTACAAAAGCCATGAAAACAGCTGATGTGTTGGTGTGGAAATACTAAAAAATTTGGGACATGGATGAAACAGATTTAAACAGATAAACACTGATTTTTTTCATTAATACCTATTTTAAAGTATGAATTGGGTAGGGCTTTAGCCCGATTTACAAATTAAAGTTTCCAAAAGGCTTTAGCCGAAATCTAGATCAAGATTAGGCTAAAGCCTTTTTTTATGCCAACGGTCTTGCTGAAGATCAACTAACCTATACGAAACAAACATCACGACAACAGAAGCTTGTACTAAAGACACGGAAGCTCGCATCAGGCTGACGGAAGAATGAATCAAGACATCGAAGTATATAAATAGAAGTCCGAAGCATGCAACAGGGAGTCCGAAGCTCGTTTCAGGGCATTCTTTTTGCTTCTGAAACCCTATTTTACTGGGCAGAACACAAAAAACACTTTAATAATCAAAGTCGTAGTTTATAAGATTTAATTTCTATATTTGAAGAACGTATAAAACGAGATAAAATTTCGCCAATCTACCCTATTTGGGTTGTATAAGCGCTACTTTGTAGCGAGTACACATAATTTATGCTTAACTCTGTAACACGATTTCAACAAACAAGCCACGAGATAATCTTGTTAATAATAAAATATTTCCTCCCTTTAAAAAACTTTCCAATTTTGTAAATTGCGAGAAATTAAATTTTAGTAATAAATGGTTAGTTATTCTGCAATAAAAGATAAGTTGAAAATTGAAGTTGAACGCGAAAATAATATTGGTGTAGCTCATCTTACTCATTATTTTCAGAATCATATCAACGGTGTATCTCAGCATTATATTGAGCCTGCAACATCATATTTAAAAAAAATTTCTGAAGATTTAAATTTGGTTGAAGAGCCTCAAATGCAACAATTATTACCTATACAATTTGATGTTCCATTTCCACCACCTGAAAATTACGATTTTACATTTATTGATTTATTTGCTGGAATTGGAGGCTTCCGAATTCCTACTCAAGAGCTAAATGGTAAATGTGTCTTTACTTCTGAATTTAATTATCATGCACAACGGGCATACGAAATTAATTTTGGAGAAGTTCCATTTGGGGATATTACTAAATTGGATTTAAATATTGTTCCAAAACACGATATTTTAATGGCTGGTTTTCCTTGTCAACCATTTAGTATCTCGGGTAAAATGAAAGGATTCGAGGATACAAGAGGTACATTGATTTATAATGTTTTACAAATAATCGAGTTGAGAGAACCAAAAGTTGTATTACTTGAAAATGTAAAACACTTAGTACATCACGATAAAGGCAGAACCTTAAAGATTATACTTAAACATTTAGAAGAACTAGGATATAAAACTTCCTGTGAGATACTAAATTCGTCGGATTTTGGGGTTCCTCAAAATCGAGAAAGAATTATTATTGTTGGACACAAAAAGAAAGAGTTTGATTTTTCAAAAATCAAAACAATACCTAAACCAATTTTAAAAGGTTTTTTAGATAAAGATGTTGAATTTGAATATTTGAACGAGCCTTATACATTAATTGAAAATCCTAAAACTCAAACAAGTGGGTTAATCTTTATTGGCTATAGAAATAAAACTATTAGAAAAGCTGGAGTTAGACCAGGTACTGAAAATCTATCAAGGGTTCATAAGCAACCTAATCGTATTTATTCTTCTGATGGTTTGCACCCTGCGTTACCATCACAAGAAAGTTCTGGTCGATTTTGGATTTATGATAATGGAAAAGTTCGGAAATTAACCATTAATGAATGTTATAAAATCATGGGATTTCCAGAAAATTTTATTAAAATAAATAATCTAAGTGAATTATATAGGCAAGTTGGCAATAGTGTTTGCGTTCCTATGGTCAAAGAAATAATGAAAGAAATAAAAAAACAATTACTATAAAATGGCTACACCATCAGAATTTCTTAATGAACAATATAATGACGCAATGTCAATCGTCGGCTCAAAAGAAACAATTACATCAAAATTAACTGAAACTGAACAGGCTCTTATAAATACCATTTTGCAATATTCAGAATCAGCAAAAGGAGTTCTCACCGTTTTTATTACAAGTGTAGTTTATAAAATATTGAATCCACAACAAGATATAAGAAATCATCAGGATGGAATTCAAAATGGATATTCTGGTAGAACTTTTGATAACAAAAATATTACACCATTTTTAAAACAGCATAAATTTCCCGCCATGGCTGAAAGTGGTTGGCTTACACGTTCCCTAGAACAAAAAGTTCCTTATGACTTGAATTATACAGGTTCAATTAAACCAGACAATTTAAAAGGGGCATTTTTAACTTTACTTGACAATATCCAAAAAGGAGCAGATTGCAAAGAATATTTAAGCTTTATGCTTCAAGGATTAATTATTAAACGAAATCAACATACAATTGATTTAGCAAAACCAACAGCGCTCTCTATTAATTCAATTTTATATCTTTTGGGAAATCATTTTAATGCTACATATAAAGCAGAAGGTGCTTCGCGCCTTCCTGTTTTAGCATTTTATGCGATTTATGAATGTTTAATAAACGAAGCTAAGCGTTTTGAAAACAAACAACTACTTCCAATTGAAAGCCATACCTCCGCTGATGCAAGAAGTGGTAGAATTGGAGATATTGATATTATTGATGAAAACGAAAGATCCTTTGAAGCAGTTGAAGTGAAGCATGGAATCACTATAACTTTACAACTAGTCTTGGATGCTTATGCAAAATTTCAAACAACTCCCGTAAATCGCTATTATATACTTTCAACTGCGCCACAACCTAACGAAGAAGAATGGGGTAAAATTCAAGACGAAATACAGCGCATTAAAAATGTGCATGGTTGTCAGTTAATTGTAAATGGAATTATGCAATCATTAAAATATTATTTGCGCTTACTTGACAATACTTTTGAATTTGTTGATAAATATGTAAATCTACTTGAGAACGATAATGCATTAAAATTTGAACACAAAGAAAAATGGAACAAACTAATTAGTGAAATGAGCTAATTATAAAAGGCGAACACATAACAGCGGTAACTGTCCCCCCACGCTGCCGCACGAAATGAAATTCGACGAAGTCAATCCTTTCTTGTAGCTTCTTGATACATTTTGTCAAAACCTTTACATTACAAAGATGGCATAATTACCAAAATTTGGTAACTTTACTTAAAATTGTAGCAATTATGGGAAAAAACACATCAATATCATTAGGTCATCATTTTGAAAGTTTTATAGAACAGAGTGTAAATGATGGAAGATTCAACAACGCCAGTGAAGTAGTGAGAGCCGGTCTTCGTCTTTTAGAAGAGGAGGAAAATAAAATTATAGCTTTAAGAAAAGCGATCAATGATGGAATAGAAAGCGGACGTGCAGTAGATTTTGATGCTAAAAAACATCTTGCTGTTTTAAAAGCAAAAAAGAAATCAAATGGCTAAATATTATTTAACAAATAAAGCTGTTGAGGACTTATCGGACATTTGGGACTATACAATCGAAACCTGGTCTGAATTGCAAGCTGAAAAATATTACTATTTACTTTTAGCATCCTGTGATGATTTAGCAAATAATCCGGAATTTGGTAGAAACTATGATATGGTGACCAAAGGAATATTAGGTTTTAAATCAGGAGAGCATATTATCTTTTATTCCATTATAGCAAAGAATGAAATAGAAATCATAAGAATTCTCCATGGAAGAATGGATTTAAAAAGCAAACTATAAACAACATCACTCACGCTTCCGCATAAATTCTTTCGTGTGGAATCTTGAAAGACCACCAACTATTTCATTCCAAACTCAAAAAAGCTTCACCAATATGACTAATAATATCCGAGGCTATAAACGATTGAAATCCGGTTTTAGGCACAGCAATATCAGCCGTTAATCCGTGTAGATAGACTCCTAAAATAGCCGCTTGAACAGCTTCATAAGATTGTGCCAACAAACTTGTAATTATTCCGGTCAGTACATCGCCACTTCCGGCCGTTGCCAAGGCTGGATTTCCTGTGGTGTTTTTATAAATCGTTTCGCCGTCAACAATATGCGTGGGAACTCCTTTCATCACCACAATCACATTATATTGCAACGAAAAAGAAATGGTTTTTTCGAATTTTTCTTCTTCCGAATTCCATTCCCCTATCAATCGTTCCAGTTCTTTCGGATGAGGCGTAAGTATCGTTCTGGCTGGTAAAAGAAGAAACCATGCTTTGTTTTTTGATAAAATATTCAAAGCATCGGCATCAATTACCAAAGGAGATTTATTGGTTCTTAGCAGTTTCAAAAAAGTCTTCTGAGTCACTTCGTCCTGCCCCATTCCGGGACCAATTCCAATAGCATTGGGCTGAAAATCGAAATTGATATTGGAGATACAGCGTTTCTTCGCATCGGTCAAAACCATCACCTCGGGAATCGCAATTTGAAGAATTTCATAGCCACATTTAGGAACAAAAGCAGTCACTAATCCGCAGCCTGTTTTCAGCGCCGCTTTCGAAGACAGGCAAACAGCCCCCATTTTTCCATAACTCCCGCCAATAAGCAAAGCATGTCCCTGGATTCCTTTGTGCGTATCCACAGCAATGGTTTTGTAATGCTTTAAGACTTCATTTCGGTCGATAGCAATTGACTTCAACATAAAAGTTACTTTTTAAAAATATACTCTAATTTAGTTCTATTTCCGTTAATAAAATAAATTTCTCAACTATTTTTCTTTGCCACCAATTACCGATAAACTTTGACTCTCACGCCTTTGTTACTCAAAATAAAAGCAATAAATTAGCGCCATCAAAATTTACACAAAAATCATAATGAAAAATACTGCGCTAACGCACATACACGAAGCCTTGGGAGCAAAAATGCTACCGTTTGCAGGATACAATATGCCTATAACTTATGAAGGAATAAACGCTGAACACGAAACCGTGCGAACGGCTGTTGGTGTTTTTGATGTCTCGCACATGGGGGAATTTTTACTTTCTGGTCCAAATGCCTTAGCCTTGATTCAAAAAGTAACTTCTAATGATGCTGCTACCTTGACAACAGGAAGAGTACAATATTCCTGTTTACCTAACAACGAAGGCGGAATTGTAGATGATTTATTGGTTTACAAAATGAAAGAAGAGCAGTATTTATTAGTGGTAAATGCTTCCAATATTGATAAAGACTGGGATTGGATTTCGGCTCATAATGATTTAGGGGTTGAAATGAAAAACCTTTCTGACGACTATTCTTTATTGGCTATTCAGGGACCTAAAGCTGTTGAAGCTTTACAATCATTGACTTCAGTAGATTTATCTTCGATAAAATATTATCATTTTGAAGTAGGTGATTTTGCAGGAATCGAAAATGTGATCATTTCGGCTACAGGATATACAGGTGCCGGAGGTTTTGAGATTTATTGTAAAAATGAAGAAGTAGAACAAATCTGGAACAAGGTTTTCGAAGCTGGAGCTCCTTTTGGTATTCAGCCAATTGGTTTAGCAGCCCGTGATACTTTACGTCTTGAAATGGGATTCTGTCTTTACGGAAACGACATCAACGACACTACTTCGCCAATAGAAGCAGGATTGGGTTGGATTACAAAATTCAATAAAGAATTTACAAACTCAGATACTTTAGCAAAACAAAAGGAAGCCGGAGTAACTAAAAAACTAATCGGTTTTGAAATGCAGGAACGCGCTATTCCAAGACACGATTACGAGATTGTTGATGCCAATGGAAATACTATTGGAATTGTAACTTCAGGAACTATGTCGCCTTCATTGAACAAAGGTATCGGAATGGGATATGTAACTGTGGACAATAGCGCTGTAGACAGTGAAATCTTTATTCGAATCAGAAAAAAAGATGTAGCTGCCAAAGTGGTAAAAATGCCATTTTATAAAAACTAAAACTTTAAAAAAAACAGAATAATTGTATTTTTGCACCGTTAAAAAAAGAATCAGAAATGGGAAGAGCATTCGAATTTAGAAAAGGAAGAAAAATGAAACGTTGGGCTGCTATGGCCAAAACATTTACCAGAATTGGTAAAGATATTGTAATGGCTGTAAAAGAAGGAGGTCCAAATCCTGAAACCAACTCCAGACTGAGAGCTGTAATTCAAAATGCTAAGGCTGCTAACATGCCTAAGGACAACGTAGAACGCGCCATTAAAAATGCATCTAACAAGGATACGGCTAACTATAAAGAAATTTTATTTGAAGGATACGCTCCTCACGGAATCGCTATCCTGATTGAAACGGCTTCTGATAACAACAACAGAACCGTAGCTAACATCCGTAGTTATTTCAACAAATGTAACGGAACTATGGGAACTCAGGGTTCGGTAGAATTCATGTTTGATCATACCTGCAACTTCCGAATTCCAAAAGAAGGTTTGGATGCCGAAGAATTAGAATTAGAATTCATCGATTTTGGTGCCGAAGAAGTTTTTGAAGACGAAGACGGAATCTTAATTTACGCACCTTTCAACAGCTTTGGAACTATCCAGAAAGAATTAGAAAACAGAAGTATCGATATTCTTTCTTCAGGTTTTGAAAGAATTCCTCAGATTACTAAAAAACTAAACGCAGAACAAATTGCAGATGTTGAAAAATTAATCGAGAAAATCGAAGAGGACGATGACGTAATGAACGTTTATCACACTATGGAAGAAAACGAAGAATAAATTCTTCAACAAAATATTTTATCAGAGAGAGTTTAGCATTTAGTTAAACTCTTTTTTTTATGGCGTTCCCTCGTTGCAGAACTTTTGGATAAAAAATTCCATTTTGTTCAGCAACGAGGTCGGGCTTTCCGCTACAAGTCCTCGTCCCGATAAAAAAATCGGGACTGCGGGCTATCCGCTTCAATCCCTAACACAAACCCCTAGACAAAATAATATTAAAGAATTATTTACCTTGTTTCCAACTCTTATAAAACAACGGAGATTCATAAGACAACATACAAATCCAACCCACTAAACAGGCTAATGCAATTCCTTTTATTCCAAAATAAGGAGCCCAAAAATAAGCCGCAATTACTCTTCCTAACATTTGTGAAAAGGTAGCATTCAAAGTAATTTTCATCATTCCTAAACCTCTGAAATATCCCTGAATAACATTAGTAATTCCAGGAAGAAGATAAAGAAACACCATCACTCTTAAATATTTTACACCTTCACTAATGATATCGTTAGCTCCTTCACCTACAAATAACGAAATAAGTTCTTTTGAAAAAAACAAAACTACTAGCATTGCCAAAACAGAATAAACAACTTCCATTTTGAAACCTATGCGAAATCCTCTACTTATTCGGGAAAAATTTCTTTTACCATTATTTTGAGCTATAAAACCTGTAGTCCCATGCGCAATATTTTGTTGGACAACCATCACAAAATCATCAATTCGGGTCACTGCATTAAAGGCCGCAATAGCAACCACACCTAATGGATTTACCGCACCTTGTATGAAAAACTTACCTAAATGCAACGTAATTTGCTGCATAGCTGCCACTGAACTATAACTAACAATTGTTCGCAACAAATCTTTATCAAAAACAAAATCCTTTGATTTAAAACGTAAAATTGGAATCCGAAATCGAACATAAAGAACACAAAATAATGCAGCTATAGCCTCGGCCATTACAGTTGCCCAGGCAGCACCTTCAATTCCTTTATGCCATTCCACCACAAAAAGATAATCCATTACAACATTCAACAAAGCTGAAGCTATCAAAAAATAGAGCGAGGCTTTAGAATTCCCCATACTTCTCAAAGTAGAAGCATAAATATGATAAATAAAAGAAAAAACTAAACCAATAAAAATGATTTGTAAATAGGAAGTGGCATCATCTAAAATAACCAAAGGCGTATTTAAAAAAAGGAGTATCGATCTTGAAAAAACAAATCCAAATGCGATTAATACTAAGGTAAAAGTACCACCAGCAATAAAGGAAGTCGATATTAACCTCTTCAATTTAGAATAATCCTGTTTACCAAAACTTTGCCCCATCAATACCGACATGCCTAAGCAAATTCCTATAATTAAAAAAAGTAAAATATTCATTACTGGACTCGCAGCACCTAATGCAGCCAAAGCATTAGCACCAATATACCTTCCCACAATTATTGAATCAGTCGCGTTGTAAGACAACACAAAAAAATTACCAATAATTAAGGGCAAAGTATAATGAATAATCTTCGGAGTAATCGCTCCGCGGGTCATGTCCACTAATTTTTCTTTACTCATAGTTTTATAAATTCTTAAATTAGGTTCCAAAAATACATATAAAACAAAAAACCCTATCCGAATTGGATAGGGTTTTCAAAGACCCGAGGGCATTAGCCCGAACGGAGCGAAGCTAAAGGGGACGAACCGAGGCTTTAGCCGAACACGTCGTTCCAATGAAAAAAAAGAAGCCCAACCTGAAAAGATTGGGCTTCAATAAAGAAAGGCGACGACATACTCTCCCACAAAACTGCAGTACCATCTGCGCAGGCGGGCTTAACTTCTCTGTTCGGGATGGGAAGAGGTGAGCCCCGCCGCAATAACCACCTTAAGGTTTTTAGTTAATGGTTTGTTGTTTTTAGTTTATTGTTTTAAACTGATAACTCACAACCCATAACTGCTCGCGTCGAGCTAATATCTTAACATACTGAGATAAAGAAAAGTATTTTAGTATTAGAAAGTTTGCTGTCCCAGCTTACACTGGGACAAGCGGATGTACATAAGCTTACAGGTTATTAGTACTACTCGGCT
>NZ_FNEO01000003.1 GCF_900100165.1 Flavobacterium glycines | reverse complement strand
GCTTTAAATGCATCAATAAGTTCTCAAACGAATATTGCTTGTTTCGGAGGTTCTAATGGTAGTGCTGCAGTTACAGCTTCTGGCGGAACAGCTCCATATACCTATTCATGGTCTCCATCGGGCGGAACAGCGGCTACTGCAACAGGATTGGCAGCTGGTACTTATACCGTAACAATTACGGATGCTAATTTATGTACGAAAACACAAAGTGTTACTATTACACAACCAAGTGCTGCTTTAAATGCAAGTACAGGTAGTAAAACGGATGTTTCTTGTAATGGAGGATCAAACGGTAGTGCAACAGTATCTCCAACAGGCGGAACAGCTCCTTATACTTATTCATGGTCTCCATCGGGTGGTACAGCGGCTACGGTTACAGGATTAGCTGTGGGTAGTTATACAGTTACGGTTACAGATTCAAATGCATGTACTGCTACAAAATCATTTACAATTATTCAGCCAACTGCTTTAAATGCATCAATAAGTTCTCAAACGAATATTGCTTGTTTCGGAGGTTCGAATGGTAGTGCTACTATCAGTGTAACGGGCGGAACAGCTCCTTATACCTATTCATGGTCTCCATCGGGAGGTACAGCGGCTACGGCTACAGGATTGGCATCAGGTACTTATACGGTGACGGTTACAGACGTAAATGCATGTACAGTTACTAAAACAGTTACTATTACACAACCAAGTGCTGCTTTAACACTTGCCACTTCTTCTAAGATTGAAGCTTCTTGTTCGAGTACTACCGGATCAGTAATTGCCGGATCAGTTACTAATTCAGTAGGAACGGTAAATTATTCTTGGAAAAATTCAGCTAATATTGTAGTTGGAACTACGGCAACGGTTTCTAATCTTCCTGCCGGAACCTATACGTTGACAGTAACGGATAATTGTTCTTCTCAATCCAATTCTGTTACTCTAACGATCAATTGGAATGATTTAGATTGTGATGGTGATGGTGTAATCAATGGAAAAGAAGTTACTGATGGAACCGATCCTGCTGACTCTTGTAAATTTATTTTAGCAAGTCAAACAGTAACACCAAGTACAGCATGGAATTCAGCCGATTGTGATGGTGATGGTGTTACAAATAGTAAAGAAAAAACAGACGGAACAGATCCTAAAGATCCATGTAAATTTGTTTTGGCAAGTCAAACCGTTGCACCAACATCTGCATGGGAAACATCCGATTGTGATAATGACGGTGTCAACAACAAACAAGAAAAATTGGATGGTACTAATCCATTGAATCCGGATACAGATGGTGATGGAGTAATCGATGGAAAAGAAAAAACTGATGGAACCGATCCTAAAGATCCATGTAAATTTGTTTTGGCAAGTCAAACAGTAACACCAAGTACAGCATGGAATTCAGCTGATTGTGATGGTGATGGTGTTACAAATAGTAAAGAAAAAACTGATGGAACTGATCCTAAAGATCCATGTAAATTTATTTTAGCGAGTCAAACTGTTGCCCCAACATCTGCATGGGAAACAGCCGATTGCGATAATGACGGTGTAAATAATAAACAAGAAAAACTTGATGGTACTAATCCATTGAATCCGGATACAGATGGTGACGGAGTAACTGACGGAAAAGAAAAAACCGATGGAACAGATTCTAAAGATCCATGTAAATTTATTTTAGCGAGTCAAACTGTTGCACCAACATCTGCATGGGAAACAGCCGATTGTGATAATGACGGTGTAAATAATAAACAAGAAAAAATCGATGGTACTAATCCATTGAATCCAGATACAGATGGTGATGGAGCAACCGATGGAAAGGAAAAAACCGATGGAACAAATCCTAAAGATCCATGTAAATTTATTTTAGCTAGTCAAACTGTTGCACCAACCTCTGCATGGGAAACTGCTGATTGTGATGGTGATGGAGTGACTAATAAACAAGAAAAACTTGACGGTACTAATCCATTGAATCCGGATACAGATGGTGATGGAGTAACCGATGGAAAAGAGAAAACTGACGGAACAGATTCTAAAAATCCATGCAAATTTGTTTTAGCCAGTCAAACTGTTGCCCCTACATCTGCATGGGAAACTTCTGATTGTGATGGTGATGGAGTAACTAATAAACAAGAAAAACTTGACGGTACTAATCCATTAAATCCGGATACAGATGGTGATGGGGTAACTGATGGACAAGAGAAAATAGATCAAACAGATTCGTTGAATCCTTGTAATTCAATCCCAAATAATATCACTTTGCCATTGTCAGATACATTTTTAGATAGTGATTGTGATAATGATGGATTAACAAACAGAGAAGAAATAGGTTTGAATCCAAAAAAACCAAACGATTCGAATGCAAGTAAAACTTTTGATTATTTAGAAGTAAATAATTTTAGTGCTTCGGAAGATGATTTGGAAATTTTCAATGCTGTAACGCCTAATGGTAATGGAGAGAACGATGTTTTTGTAATTAGAAATATTCAATCTTATCCGGAAAATAATGTAACTATTTTTAATAGATGGGGAGTTGTTGTGTATGATGTTAGTTCATATGGTCTGGATGGAAAATTCTTTAGAGGAATATCAGAAGGAAGAACAACCATTGGTAAAAATGAAGAATTACCTGGTGGTGTATATTTCTATGTTGTTAAATATAAAAATGCCCAGGGAATAACAAAACAACGTTCGGGATATTTATATATAAACAAGTAAGGAGTAGGGGATTTAGATTTATACAGATTAGAAAATAATATTCAGCAACATGAAAAGAATTTTAATTTTAAATATAATGCTATTAATCGGCTTAATGTCATATGGACAACAAGAGCCGCAATACACACAATATATGTATAATCCAACAGTGGTAAACCCTGCCTATGCAGGTTCAAAAGGATTTACTAGTATATACGGTTTATATCGTACCCAATGGGTTGGTTTAGATGGTGCTCCTAAAACGGTTAATGTTTCAATGAATAAGCCTATTGAAGGAAGTAAATTAGGTTATGGAGTTTCTGTTTTGAATGATAATATTGGAGTTAGTGACGATACACAAATTTCGGTGGATTTAGCATACACTTTATTTTTATCAAATGATTCCAGATTGGCATTTGGTTTAAAAGCTAGTGGTAATTTATTAAATGTTGATTATAATAAATTAAATCAATACAATCCGGGGGAACAAGTACTTCAAAATAATATAACAAATTTATTTTCTCCTAATGTAGGAGTTGGATTGTATTATTATAATAACACTAGCTATTTTGGGGCTTCAGTACCCATGCTGTTTGATACCGAAAAATATGATGATGTAAATAGAGCTCAAATAAATCAAAGATACCATATGTATTTTATGGGAGGAAAAGTATTTGATTTAAGTTATAACCTTAAATTTAAACCTGCTTTTATTTCGAAAGTAGTTGCCGGGGCTCCATTACAATTAGATTTGTCTGCAAATTTCATGTTTAGTGACAAATTTGTTATTGGGGCTGCTTACCGTTGGAGTGCATCTGTAAGTATGCTTGCAGGATTTCAATTGAGTGATAATTTATTTGTTGGTTATGGTTACGATACCGAAACAACCAGACTTTCTAATTATAATTCAGGTTCTCATGAATTATTTCTACAATTTGATTTATTTAGAAAACATTCACGTATAGCAACACCTAGATTCTTTTAAAAACGAAGACATGAAAAAAACATTTTTATTCATATTTGCATTTCCTTTATTGGTTTTTTCTCAAAAAAAAGAAATCAGACAAGCTGATAAAGCTTTTAACACAGAACATTATGTTGAATCTATAGCGCTTTTTGAGAACCTTGTTAATAAAGGTATTAGTACAGTAACTGTTTTTGAGAAATTAGCCGATGCAAACTATTTAAATGCAAATTATGTTCAGGCTTACAAATGGTATTTGAAATTAGATGGGTTGAATTATCAAATGGATGCCGAACATCAATACAGGTATGCTCAAACATTGAAATCGGTTGGTTTAAATGAAGATTCTAAAAAAGAAATGGAAATTTTTGAAAGAAAGTATCCAAATGAAATTAGAACCCAACGATATAAAAATGGCTTGAATGAAAAATCAATATTATTATTTACGAATGTAAAATTATTGCCATTTAACTCGAAATTTTCGGATTATGGAACTGCAATAAAAGGAGATACATTGGTTTTTGCAAGTGCCCGTGATTTTGTTTTGGATAATAAAACGTATGCAAGAACAAATCAGTCTTATACAAGTTTGTATCAATCCGTAAAAAAACCTTCGGGAGAATTTACAAGTCCAAAAATATTTTCAAAGAATAGCTTTTCAATTTATCATGAAGCAACAGCTGTTTTTTCTAAAGATGGAAAGACAATGTTTTACAGTCAAAATCAATTGTCAAAAAACTCAAAATCCAAATTGGTTAATGGCTTATTTAAAATATACAAATCTGTTTATTCAAAGGGGAAATGGCATAATAAAGGCCCTATTTCATTGACTGACAATGATTCTGTTAATATTGCTGATCCGGCATTGAGTCCAGATGGGAAGTTTTTGTATTTTGCAGCTAATTTTAAAGAAAGTTTTGGTAAATCAGATTTATTTAAAGTAGCTGTAAATGTAGATGGATCATTTGGAAAAATTGAACATTTAAGCAATAAGATTAATACGGAAGGAAGAGAATCATTTCCTTATATAACTGAAGATAATACCTTGATTTTTGCTTCCGATGGTCATCCTGGTTTGGGAGGTTTAGATTTGTATTCTATTGATTTATCTGATCCAAATTCTGAAGTAATTAACCTGAGTTCTGGTATTAATAGTCCTTTTGATGATTTTGCATTAACAGTAAACTCACAAATGAATCAGGGTTACTTTAGTAGTAATCGTCCCGGAGGAATAGGTGATGATGACCTGTATTCTTTTAATTTGGCTTACTTACCCGTTACAGTTTCCGGAAAAGTAGTTGATGCAGCAACAAATGAAATGATTCCGAATGCATCAATAACTATATTGGATTCTAAAAACAATGTTTTGACAGCTTTGCAAACAGATTTGAATGGGAATTTTGTTTTTAAAGATGTAAAGCCTAATTCTAATTATACTATCAAAATAGAACAAATAAACTATGTTGCTTCAGCAAAATCTGTAAATGTTTATAAGAAGGATTCAAACGAATTGTATCCAATTGTAAAAGCCGTTGAGCAAATTAAACCTGAAGTTGATTTATCTAATCTTTTAGCTTTAAATAGTGTATATTTTGATACAAATAAATCATTTATCCGTAAAGATGCAAAAGTAGCATTGGATAAAATTGTTGCAATTATGAATCAATATCCACAAATTATGCTAGAAATAGGATCTCATACTGATAGTAGAGAATCTAAAAAATACAATCTAAGGTTATCACAACAAAGAGCAGATGCAACGCTGGCTTATTTAGTATCAAAAGGTATTGCTAAATCAAGATTAACGGCAAATGGCTATGGAGAATCACAATTAGTGAATAATTGTAAAGATAATACTAAATGTAGCGAAACAGAACATCAACAAAATAGAAGAAGCACTTTTAAAGTGAAATAATACAAATGCAAATCAACCAAAACCAACTTTAAAAGAGGCAGTGCAACCCGCACTGCCTCTTTTATTTTTAATAAGTTTGAAGATTAATTTCGGGTAGTTTTTTTATTGATTTTAAATTCTCGCTCACTTTTCTATTTAAAAACTTTAGTATAATGTTTGAGTAGTTTTTAAATTTTTATGAAACAGTATTTGCTTACGCTTCGATAGACATTATTAAGTGTTATAGTAGCTGTAAAGTATGGCGTACAGTATAGAAAGGTGGTTTTGAAGTAAAAATATTAATTAAAGTACGAGCTAATCGGTTTAAACGCAATTGCACAGAAGGATTCGAATTTTGGATCGCCTGCTTAGAAGGCAGGTGTACTTATCTAACTTATATAAAAATAAAAAACCGAAACAAAAGTTTCGGTTTTTCTTGCGGAGAAAGAGGGATTCGAACCCCCGGACCTGTTACAGTCAACAGTTTTCAAGACTGCCGCATTCGACCGCTCTGCCATTTCTCCAGTATGTAGCAATCGTTTCGTGATTGCGAGTGCAAATATAGGAGGTTTTTCCAGATAAAAAAATATATTTGGATAAAAAAAATCAGCTATTTTTTTATAGCTGATTTAATGTTTTTAGTATGTGATAGTTAGCCTCTTTAAAACGGGAAAATAATTATTAGTAGTTAACATATTCGGTAATCTCAAGACCATAACCTATCATTCCTACGCGTTTAGTTTGAGTTGAATTAGATACTAATCGGATTTTTGAAATATCAATATCGTGTAATATTTGTGCCCCGATTCCGTAATCTTTTATATCAATAACTACTTTTGGTGCTTTCATTGTTCCTTCGGCTTGTAAACCTTTCAGTTCGGTAATACGATTAAGTAAATTAACCGCCGACATGTCCTGATTGATAAAAATAACAGCTCCACGACCGTTTTCGTTGATTATTTTAAACATATCGTCTAATTGTTGGTCCACGTTATTAGTTAATGTACCTAACAAATCATTATTAACCTGAGAAGAATGGATTCGGGTTAAGATTGGTTCTCCTAAGTTCCAGGTTCCTTTTGTTAAAGCGATATGAATTTGTTTGTTGGTTATTTGCTCGTAAGCTCTTAAACGAAAAACACCGAATCGGGTATTAATATCAAAATCTTCTTTCTTAACAATGATGCTGTCATGTTGCATTCTGTAAGCAACAAGAGCTTCAATAGAAACCACTTTGATATCAAATTTTTTTGCAATTTTTACTAATTGAGGTAAACGGGCCATGGTACCATCCTCGTTCATTACTTCAACGATTACACCAGCCGGTTTAAAGCCTGCTAATCGGGCAAAATCTATTGCGGCTTCAGTGTGTCCTGTTCTTCTTAAAACACCACCTTCTTTAGCAATTAAAGGAAAAATATGTCCTGGTCGGGCTAAATCCTGTGGTTTTGTTTTAGGATCAATTAAAGAAAGCACGGTTCTTGCTCTATCGGCAGCAGAAATACCTGTGGTTACGCCGTTTCCTTTTAAATCGACTGATACGGTAAAAGCTGTTTCCATATGGTCAGTATTGTTTGTGACCATTGGTTTTAAATCTAGTTCTTTACAACGTTTTTCGGTTAGTGGAGTACAAATTAATCCACGACCATGGGTTGCCATAAAGTTGATCATTTCAGGTGTTACTTTTTCGGCTGCAGCCAAAAAATCACCTTCATTTTCTCTGTCTTCATCATCAACAACTAAGATAATTTTTCCCTGACGGATATCTTCTATTGCTTCTTCAATTGTATTGAGTTGTATTTTATCTGCGACCATTTTTAGGTAGTTGTTTTTTTGTTAGCTATGATTTTTTGAAATAGTTTTTGTACTGGAGCCAAAACAATATCCATGTTAATCAAACCAATATCATTTGTAGCTCGATAGGTTAGTAGTATGGCTAGAGGTGTTAATATCATTGAAGACATCCATGATCCCATAAAAGGTGTCATTCCGTTTTCTTGCGCAAATCTTTTTCCAAAAGTATTAATAAAGTGAAAAGTTATAAATATTAATACTGCGAAAATAATAGGTAATCCGAGTCCTCCTTTTCTAATGATGGCTCCAAGTGGAGCACCAATGAAAAACATCATTAAACAAGCGTAAGCAATAACAAATTTGTCGTATAAAGCTAACAAGTGATTGTTGATGCTTTTTTGTTTGGCTTCTAAATTGAATCTACTTCCGTCGATGCTGTAACCAATGCTGCTAAGGTTACTGCCTGCAGTTGTTAATATTTCCACTTTTTTACGATTATCGTATAAAGATAAAATATCTGAAGGTAATTTCTTTTTAGGTTTAGTTAGTGTTACATTAGAATTATTATCAAAAGTCTTATTTTGAATAATAGTTCTTTGATTGATGTTTTCAGAATAAGAAGCAATTTCGGTTTTGTAATTTTTCTTTAATGAATCCAAGGTGTAATTTAATTCGCTTACAGTTAACATGGTATTCGAATTAGTTACTTTTTCTTCATCAACATCTACATTGTTCAATTGTGATAAATCAATATTGATAGTGTATTTTTTAAACGAACTTTTGGCAAATGGATATTTCTTTCTATCGTTAAATTTTTTAGGAGTAATGTCTTCGTAGTAATTACCGTTATTTAGAACAAGTTGTAAAATACTCGATTGTTCACTGCTGATTAATTCACCATTTTTTGCTTTGATAACTGTTTTGCCTCCGTCGCCACTAACAGATTTTTTATGAATTGTAATTCCTGTTAGTTTGTTCCCGTTTTCTCCTGATTTTTTATTGACTTTAATATTGTAAAAACCGACATCACTAAATTGTCCTTCAGTGATTGCCATTGCAGGTTTTAATTGGGCAATGTTTTTTCTGAAATTGATGAATTTATATTCGGCATAAGGAATTACATTATTAGCAAAAAAGAAGGCTATAACACTAAGAAATACTATAAATATAGTAAGTCCTCTCATAGCTCTTTGCAAAGAGATTCCTGAGGATTTCATTGCTGCAAATTCATAATTTTCGGCAAGATTACCAAAAGTCATAATTGAGGATAGCAGTACCGAAAGGGGTAGTACTAACGGAACGATTCTAGGCATTGAAAAGAGTAGAAATTTAACAATTAAAGTAACGTCTAAATCTTTTCCGGCCAGCTCAGCGATGAAAAGCCAAATGGTTTGTAATATGAATATAAAAAACAAGATTACAAATACCGTAGTAAATGTAATCAGGAATGTTTTTAATAAGTATTTATCGAGAATTTTCACGTAATGGATTAATCTAATTTATTGATGTAGTAATTTGGATATTTATTAGCTACAAAGGTAAATTGATTTTTTGACAAAGGTTGGTTGGTTTTAAAAGAATTAACGGTTAATGTTGTTTTCGTTCCTTTTTTACCGGTTTCAATCAGGTTATAAATGTGTTTTGTTTGCACATCAATTCCTAACAGAATTTCCTTTCTTTGGTCTTTAGTGTTGGTTGGGATTAATTTAATGTATTGAATTTTTCTGCCTCTTACATTTTGCAAAATGTCCATAGAATATTTGTAACCGCTATTAAAGAAAGTAAGCATTTTAGACGGAGTTACAGCGTTATCGTCTTTTTCATTTACCGAAGAGATGTTTACTTCTTCATCCTCAGGAACAATAGTGTAGGTTTTTTTTCCGTCAAAAATTTTAGTCATTCCCATGAAGTTCAATACATATTGATTGCCTTTTAAGGTTACATTTCCTTTACTATCCTGATTGATGTTTTCTTTACTGTTGTTTAGTGAGTATTTAAAATCAATTACAATATTATTATAACTTTTTACTTTAGCAGTAACTTGATCTAAAAGGCTTTTTGCTTTTTTGTCTTGTGCTTGCGTTGCAAAAGAAATAAGTAAGATAAATGTAATTTGGATAAACTTTTTCATTGTATTAATTGTTTTCTTCATTATTAAAAAATTGATCAAGAGCATGCATGTCCAGAATGTTTACAGAGCGGGCTTTACTTCCTTCAAAAGGCCCCACAATTCCGGCTGCTTCTAATTGATCAATTAATCGGCCGGCTCTGTTGTAGCCTAATTTTAGTTTTCGCTGTAATAAAGAGGCCGAACCTTGTTGAGCGTTTACGATGATTTCGGCAGCCTCTCTGAACAATGAATCTCTTTCAGAAATATCAATATCAAGATTAATGCCATTTTCTTCTCCTACGTATTCAGGTAATAAATATGCGGTAGCATATGCTTTCTGTGAACCAATAAAATCAGTGATTTTTTCAACTTCAGGAGTGTCAATAAACGCACATTGTACGCGAACGACATCATTTCCGTTAGTGTATAATAAATCTCCGCGTCCAATTAACTGATCGGCTCCCTGAGTGTCCAAAATGGTTCTGGAGTCAATTTTAGATGTTACTCTAAAGGCAATTCGGGCAGGGAAATTGGCTTTGATTAAACCTGTAATTACGTTTACCGATGGTCTTTGGGTGGCAATAATTAAGTGAATTCCAATAGCACGGGCTAACTGAGCCAAACGGGCAATAGGGACTTCAACTTCTTTTCCGGCAGTCATAATTAAGTCGGCAAACTCATCGACTACTAAAATGATGTAAGGCAGGAATCGGTGACCGTTTTCAGGATTTAATTTTCGGGATTTGAATTTTTCATTGTATTCTTTAATGTTACGCACCATCGCATCTTTTAATAAAGAATAACGATTGTCCATCTCAACACAAAGCGAATTTAGCGTGTTGATTACTTTAGCATTATCAGTAATAATAGCATCTTCAACATCAGGAAGTTTTGCCAGATAATGTCTTTCAATTTTGTTGAATAAAGTAAGTTCTACTTTTTTAGGGTCAACCAATACAAATTTTACTTCAGCAGGATGTTTTTTGTACAAGAGCGAAGTTAAAACCGCATTTAATCCAACCGATTTTCCCTGACCGGTAGCTCCGGCCATCAACAAGTGAGGCATTTTAGCTAAATCAACAACGAAAGTTTCGTTAGAAATGGTTTTACCCAGAGCTACAGGTAATTCCATTTCGGCTTCCTGAAACTTAGTAGAACCAATAACACTTTTCATCGAAACCATAGTAGGATTCTTGTTAGGTACTTCAATACCAATTGTTCCTTTTCCCGGAATAGGAGCGATGATACGGATTCCAAGTGCCGAAAGTGATAAAGCGATATCGTCTTCTAAACTTTTAATCTTAGAAATTCGGATACCTGCTTCCGGAACTATTTCATATAAAGTTACCGAAGGACCAACAGTAGCTTTAATTTGTGCAATTTCAATTTTGTAATTACGAAGTGTATCTACAATTCGGTTTTTATTTTCTTCTAACTCTTCCTGATTGATGGTAATTCCTCCGGTTGAATATTCTTTTAGTAATTCAATTGTTGGAAATTTGTAGTTCGATAAGTCTAATGTTGGGTCGAATAAACCAAAATCAGAAACCAAACGAGCCGCTAAGTTTTCTTCTACCACTTCTTCCTCAGATGCCGCTTCGATTACAAAATCTTCGTTTATTGCAACTGGAATAGTAGTAGTTTTTTCAATAGGAAGTGGTTTAGAAATAGGATCTAAATTAATTTCAGAAGCATGATTAATGGTTGGTTTTAGTGCTTCTTTATTGATTTCGAATTGTGATAATTTGAATTCAGGAATTTTTTCAACAACCGGTTCTTCAATAATTTCTTCTTCTTCAGGAACAGCAAATTCTTCCAGATTATAAGCGCTGTCTGATATAGAACTGTTGTTGATGAAACTGTTTTCTTCTACAGGGATAATTTCTTTTTTGTTGCTTTCAAAAAAAGATTGAATCTTTTCAGGAGATAATTTCATTTTGAAAATCACATAAATAACTAAGCCAAAGATGAGTAGTAATAAGGTTCCTGTTTTTCCAATATAATCCTGAAGGAATAAATTCAATTCGTAACCAATGATTCCGCCTAATTCCGGTAGTGAAGTGGCAAAAAATCCAAACAAAACCGATAAATTAATCATTACAAATAAATCCCAAAACCAGATGTTTTTGAGTTTTTTTGCTGAAAGTCCAAGGATTAAAAAGATTCCGCTTAAGAATAATAAGCGAACAAATAGGAATGAAGCCAGTCCAAATCCTTGGTAAACGATTAAATTGGCCAGGTAAGCACCAAACTTTCCCAGCCAATTTTTTACTATTTCAGTTCTGTTCGATAATTCAAGAACAGCACTTTGATCTTCCTGTCCATATACATAGAAAGAAACAAAAGCAACTAATAAAGCAATAGAGAATAAGATGAGAAGACAGCCTAAGATAGTTTTATGCTGTTTAGACATTTCCCATGATTTAAAAACTTTAGTTTTTGAATTGTTGTTCGGATCTAAAGTCTCTTTTTTTGTTGTTTTTGCCATTCTATAAATGTAACTAAACCTCTTAAATAAAGTGAGGTACGTATATGATTAAACCAATAATTATCGCTGTCATTGCTGCAAAAAATACAGATCCGGCAGCAATGTCTTTTATAAAACCAATTTTTTCGTGGTAATCCGGATGAATAAAATCGGCTACTTTTTCTATTGCGGTATTCAGTCCTTCAATACTTAAGACTAAACCGATAGCAAAAGTTTGAAAAAGCCATTCAGTTTGTGAAATTCCTACTGCAAATCCAATGATAGTTAATATAACTCCAAGAGAAGTTTGAACCATAACACTGTGTTCCGTAGTAATTAGTTTTATAGCTCCTTTTAGAGCAAAACCAACACTTTTAAATCTTCCGGTAACAAAGGTTTCGTCTTTTTGAAATGCCATCCGGTAAAGATTAAAGTACTGCTAAAGCAGCTTCGTAATTTGGTTCGTTAGCAATTTCAGCAACTTGCTCTGTGTGTAAAATTGTTCCGTCAGCATCGGCAACAATTAAAACTCTTGAATGCAATCCTTTTAAAGGCCCGTCAACGATTTCTAATCCATTTGTTTTACCGAAAGTTCCTTCCTGAAAGTCAGATAAATTAACTACATTTTCGATTCCTTCAGCTCCACAAAAACGTTTTTGAGCAAATGGTAAATCTCTTGAAATACACAAAACAGCAGTATTTTCTAATTTGGCAGCAGCTTCATTGAATTTTCTTACTGAAGTAGCACAAGTTCCTGTATCGATACTAGGGAAGATATTTAAAACTAATTTTTTTCCGTTAAAATCGCTTAAAGAAGCAACAGAAAGATCGTTTTTTACTAATTTAAAATCGGCAAGTTTTGTACCTACTTTTGGTAATTCTCCTGCAGTGTTTATTGGATTTCCTCCTAATGTGATTGAAGCCATAATTAATTTTTTTAATGAGGTTCAAAAGTATGAAAATTATTTAAGAATTAGGATTACTGATTTAAGATTTTAAATCAGAAAAGGAAAGGTTTTAACTCAATGAAAGATTGAGAAATAGGTATAAACGCAAAAAAATGCAACTCAGCGAGAGGCATTTTTAAGCTATTTTTAGGGTTTGAAAAGGGCTTATTTATCTATGGAACCTAATACTCTTTTCATAAAAGTATTGAGTGCTTCTTTTTTGTCAGTTCCGTTTTTTACCAGCTTGTGTACTTCTAAAGCGCCGTACATATTCGATATTAATTCTCCGATAACATCCAATTCTTCATCTTTAAGTGAAGAAATCTCAGTCATTGCTTCTAATACTTCAATGGTTTCGATGATGTAATCCTGATCATTTTCTTCGATAAACTGAGTCAAATGTTTTATTACGGGTAGTTTCATTTTCTAGTTGTTTATTTGGTTATTCGTTGAATCGTTTATTTGTTTATCAATTTGACGAATAATCGGTTAAACTATTTCATTAACCAATTCGATTAACACTTCCTGTTTGTTAGTTTGTGTTTCGTTTACCAATTTTCCGTTTACGAAAGTAGCAAAGGTTGGCAAGTTACTTACATTGGCTAATTTTCTGGACTCCGGAAAATTTTCAGCATCAACAAGTGCAAATGTGATGGATTCATTTTCGGTAGCCAGTTTTTTGAATTTTGGTTTCATAATACGGCAGTTACCGCACCATGATGCCGAAAATTGAACTACTACTTTTTCGTTTTCAGCCACTAAATTGGCTAAAGTATCTTCGTTTAATTCGATTAACATTTTCTTTGAGTTTCTAGGTTACTAAGTTTCTGAGTTGCTAAGTTTTTTATAATTGTTTCGAATTATAATGACTTAGCAACTTAGAATCTTTTGACTTAATTATTTATAAGTTATAATTTGGAAGATTAGATTTAAGTTTAAAATCTTAAAGACTTAGTAACTTAGAATCTTAGTGACTTCTAAAAAATTAGTTTGCGCTTAAGTAAGCAGCAGTACTGTTTCTGTCAGCATTCATTGCTTCTTTACCAGCTTCCCAGTTAGCAGGACAAACTTCACCTTTTTGTTGAATGTGAGTGTAAGCATCAACTAAACGTAAATATTCGTTTACGTTACGACCTAATGGCATATCGTTAACACTTTCGTGGAAAATTTTTCCAGTTTCATCAATTAAATAAGTAGCTCTGTAAGTAACGTTAGAACCTTCTACTAAATACGTATCAGCATCTTCATTGTAAGCACCAGCTTCAGCATCCAAAATACCTAAAGCAGCAGATAAGTTTCTTGTTGTATCAGCTAAAAGTGGGTAAGTTACACCTTCAATACCTCCGTTGTTTTTTGGAGTGTTTAACCATGCAAAGTGAACTTCGTTAGTATCACATGAGGCACCGATTACGATTGTGTTTCTTTTTTCAAATTCTGGTAAAGCAGCCTGAAAAGCGTGTAATTCAGTTGGACAAACGAAAGTAAAATCTTTTGGGTACCAAAATAAAAGTACTTTTTTGTTGTTGTTTACTGCTTCTTCAAAGATGTTGATTTTTAAATTATCACCCATTTCAGAAATGGCGTCAACTGTAATGTTTGGGAATTTTTTTCCTACTAATGACATATTTATTTGTTTTTAATTATTATTTGTTGGATGCAAAAGTAAGCCTTAAAAAAGACTTATAATGATAGTAGTTGATTATTAATATTTATTTAATAATAATTTTTACTTATATTGAGCTTTTTTTAAAGTTTAGATTATTGTAAATCAATTGAAACCGGGAGTTTTCCGCTACATTCTGAATCCGATAAAAATTGATGAGCCGCATTGATTTGGAATTCGCTAAAATCCTGATAGACCTGAATAAGCTTTGAAGCCTTGCTTAAATTAGGAATTAAAGGCAGTGCATAAGGATTTCCAAAAACATAAACCATACATTTTTTAGTTAGTAATAGTTTTTCCAACAAATTGAAGATAACGTCATCAATTTCAAAACGATTCAAAGGTTTGGCTTTGGGAACAAAAAGTGCAATTATTAAATATTCAAAAGTGTTTATTTCGTTCTCTAAAACTTGAAAATCAAAATCCACAATCGATTCGATACTGAATTGTGCACAGTTTAAAGCAGCCTGAATCATGCTTGCAAAATCATTATCGGCTGATTTGTACAAGGAAAGCAGCGCTGTATTTTGTTCCTGACTGGCATTTTTTATCGTTTCAAAATCAATTTGATCCTGGATTTTAGTAATACTGAATCTGGCAATTTGTTTATTCAATTGGGATGCCTTTTCAAAATTCAGAGTATAGTTATTTTCTTGTTCCAAATGCAATAAACCTACTTTTTCTTTGCATTTCAGGATACGATTGAAACTCTCTTCAATTCTTTCCGGAGAAGCATTTTCTAAAATCGCCTGAATTCCTTCTGGAACATTTTCGGCAAAACACAAGACGTCATTTCCGGCATTAAAAGCTTCCCATTCCAGTTGTCCTTTAGTTTCATATAATTTAGAAACGCTGTGCATGTTCAAAGCATCAGAAATTACTAAACCATCATAGCCCAATTGCTCTCTTAAAAGGGATTGAATAATATTTTTAGACAAGGTTGCCGAAGTGTTTATTCCTTCATTTAAAGCCGGAACTGCCAAATGTCCTATCATAATCGAATCGACTTGATTTTCGATTCCTTTGATGAATGGATACAATTCGTTAGTTATTAATTGTTCTAAGTTTTCTTCCAAAACAGGCAATCCTAAATGCGAATCAACATTGGTATTTCCGTGTCCGGGAAAATGTTTTAAGCAGCCTAAAACTTCTGCATCACTCATTCCGCGTAAATATTCCAGCGCAAAATCAGCTACTTTTTCTTTGTTTTCACCAAAAGAACGGTAACCAATCACTGGATTATTTGGATTGTTGTTGATATCAGCAAGCGGAGCCAAATTATAATGAATCCCAGTCGATTTTAAGTCTAAGGCGATTTGTTTTCCAACTTCGTAAACCAAGTCTTTTTTATCCTCAGGCAAAGCTCCCAGCGTTATTGCATAAGGATATTGCGGTGTTTTTTCGACACGCATGGCAAGTCCCCATTCGGCATCAATGCTCATTAAAAGGGGGGTAGAAGCACATTTTTGATAGCGAACAATCAATTCTTTTAAACGGGAATAACTGTCATCGTTGAATTCGATTTTTTTCTTCGATTCGTAATTCGTTGCAGCACTGGCGCGACTGTGAAAAAACGTCAATCCGCCAATATTGTATTTTCTAATTAATTCTTCGGTTGCCTGAATGTTTTCTTCACTGTCATTGATAAATACAGCCGGGAAAAAGAATTGTCCTATTTTTTGTTCTAATGTCATTGTTTAGAGTTTAGCATTGGTTTTAAAATTATTTCAATTTACCCAATGTGTTGGTATTGATAAGGGATTTCATCTGGCTAATAGCGATTTCATTCAATTTTATTAATCGTTCTTGTTGTACTATTTCCTGTTGAATGAGCATTGCGTTAATACTTTCAAGATTAGATAATACAACTAATTGTTCAATAGTGGCTGTGTCTCTAATATTTCCTTTTTCGTTTGGATTTTCATTACGCCATTCTTTTGCGGTTTTGCCAAATAGAGCTACGTTAAGAATATCAGCTTCATCGGCATAAATAAAATTCTTTTGATTTGCTGTTAAGCTTATCGGAATTAGATTTTCTTTTATAGCATCAGTATGAATTTTATAATTTATTTTAGAAATGGTTCTTTGTAAATTCCATTCGAGTTTTTTGTTACTGTTTTCTTCTTCTTTTAGGCGTTGAAACTCTTTGATTAAGAATAATTTGAAGATAGGATTGACAGCCGAACAGAATTCAAGGGTAATGTCTTTGTGTGCAAAAGTGCCTCCGTACTTGCCTAATTTGACATAAATGCCAATTGCATTTGTTTTTTCAGCCCAAGTTCCAGGACTTAAAACAAAACTTGGTAAACCTGCCTGCATTTTAAAGTGGTCAAATTCGACCACTTTAAAATTTGGATTATACATTTGCTCCCAAGTACCCAAAAATTCCAAAGTTGCTCTGTTTCGTATCCAGTTTTTAATTATATCAGCAGCACGAGAATCAGATTCTTTGGTTTTAGCAATATCTGTTATACAGATGTAATCGTCTTCATTATTGGAAGAAACGACTGCTATAGAAACATTTTGAACTTCTAAAATCTTGACTTTGTTTTTCAAAATATTTTTTATTTAATGATTTTTAATATTAAATAACTTCATTTTCATGAAGTAAGAAGCTGTTTTTGATTGTAATAAACAACGAATACTATTCCACCTTCTTCCCAAAATCCTTTGGGAAAACTAAAAATCTAGATAAAATTAATCCGGGAATAGTAGCTATTAAAACCCAAATAAAGAAATTACCATAACCTAAATATTCCTGAATGTATCCGCTAAGCATTCCGGGAAGCATCATTCCCAGAGCCATAAAACCGGTAGCAATGGCATAATGCGAAGTTTTCGATTCGCCTTCGGCAACATAAATCAAATACATCATAAAGGCGGCAAAACCAAATCCGTAGCCAAATTGCTCCAAAATAACTACCACATAAACGTAGTAAACGGAGGCCGGATGAAAATGAGCCAGTAAAATGAAACCAATAATTGGTAAATGCATTGTCAAAATCATAGGTAACATCCATTTTCCTAAACCCTGTTTAGAAATGGCAATTCCACCCAAGATTCCTCCAATAGTCAGTGCGATCAATCCGAAAGTACCGTAGATAATTCCAACATCTTCGGTTTCTAATCCTAATCCGCCAACATCAGTTTTATCAACTAAGAAAGGAGTCAGCATTTTTAATAATTGTGATTCTCCTAAACGGAACAAAAGGATAAAAGCAAGGATTAACCCAATTTGCTTTTTCTTGAAAAAATCGGCAAAAACAGTGGCGAAATTTTTCTCTTCTGCTTCTTTTTTAGTTATTGATAATTCATTTTTTGGAGTAGCAAAATAGTTGTAAACTGTTAAAAAAGTCATTACTAATCCAACTAAAATCATGGTGTAAGACCAGGCTTTTTGGTTGTCGCCATATTGTTTTTCCAAATAACCGGCCAATAGAATAATCAATCCGTTTCCAGTTAGCATTGAAGCTCTATAAAAAGTGCTTCGAATTCCTAAAAAGAACGATTGCTGATCTTTAGTTAAAGCCAATAAATAAAAACCGTCACTGGCTACATCATTCGAAGCCGAAGCAAAGGCTGCTACCCAAAAAATAGCCAGGCTCAGCATGAAAAACTGGTTTGTAGGAATTATAAAACCTACAATTAAAAAGGCAATGGAAATGAATAATTGCATGCTCAAAAACCATTTTCGTTTGGTGCCGTGCAATTCAATAAACGGGCTCCATAAAGGTTTGATTACCCAAGGTAGGTATAATAAACTGGTGTACAAACCGATGTCTTCATTGCTGATTCCAAGGTTTTTATACATTAATACCGAAACGGAAATTATAATTACATACGGAAAACCCGAAGCAAAATTTAATAGTGGAATCCAATACCAAGGCGTATTATCTGTCTTCATTCGTTTTTAAGTTTTGATTGTTTACCTTCAATAAAGTCGCCTGACTTTCATTTCCAAAATAATCAACAAAAGTTAATGCACAATTGTTGTGTTTTTCAAGATAGAGTTTTGGTATTCTGATAGCGATGCTGTCTTTGGTTTCTTTAAAAGCTATTTTATTAATAATTTGGCTTGGGTCATTCACGTTAATTAGGTTTTTATTGGTAGTACCATAAACCATTACATAACGAATTTTACTTTGCGTTGGAAAACCTAAAGTAACAACCGTACTGTCACTTTGATTATTAATATTAGTAATTGCGGGGATATCTAAAACTTCTTTTTTAGAATTTGGAACCACAAAAGGTAAGGCCGGATATTGGTATTGGTTGTCTTTTAGTAATTGGGTCACCGCATCGTTTTTGTTTACAAAAGACTTGGCACTGAAAAATGCATTTCCGTTAATGTTGTTAAAGCCACGTGTCAGGTCAATTTGATTTGGAATTTCATTTGGATTAAACCATTTTTTATCCGAATCGGCGTTGATTTTATAACTTCCGTTACCAATGTAAAGTGCGGTGTTTTTATTAGTGTTTTCTGACCACCATTTTGATAATTTAGCATAAGAAGCCTTCGGATGGTCGATGCTCCAATACAATTGCGGTAAAAGATAATCGATATAATTGCCTTCCATCCAAGCCATTGGATCGGCATACAAATCATCATAATTGGTTTGTCCTGCCTGAGTGTCAGAACCTTTTGGGTCTACCGATTTGTTTCTCCAAACACCAAAAGGGCTAATGCCAAACTGCACCCAGGGTTTTAATTTTTTGATAGAATCATAGGTGTTTTTTAGGTAAGTATTGACATTGTCACGACGCCAGTCTTCAAGTCCCATGCCTTTGCCGTACTTTTTATAAGAAGCAGTATCATTGAATGCTTCTCCAGGCACTCTGTAAGGATAAAAATAGTCGTCAAAATGAACAGCATCAATATCGTATTTTGTTACTACTTCATCAACTACATTAATTAAATGTGCCTGAACTTCAGGTAATGCCGGATTGTAATAGTATTTTCCACCGTATTTAATCATCCATTCAGGATGTTTGATGATATCGTGATTTCTGCTTAATTCAGCTGTGTTTAAATCCATCGATGCGCGATAAGGATTAAACCAGGCATGAAATTCAAAACCTCTTTGATGTGCTTCGGCAATCATCCATTCTAAAGGGTCATAAATAGGAACAGGAGCCTGTCCCTGTTTACCTGTCAGGTATTTTGACCAAGGTGCTAAATCAGTTGGGTACATGGCATCCCCGCAAGAACGAATTTGTACAATAACCACATTGTAATTCAGCTTTTTATAAGTGTCTAAAATTTCAATGAAATCGGCTTTTTGTTTTTCGACAGCATCAGTGTTTTTTATGGGCCAGTCAATATTGGCAACGGTAGCAATCCAAACGGCTCGGAATTCGTTTTTAGGATTAGTTGTTTTTTGTATCTGGCTGTAGCCAATAGACAGCGACAAAATGGAGATAAATAAGCAGATTAGATTTTTAGGACTCATCGAATACGGTGTTTTACAGTTACCAAAAATAGTTTTTTTAGCGAAGTTTAGCAGATAAATTAGGATTAATTTTCCTTATGTTTTTAGTATTGCAATTTTTTTGCCACGAATTTATATAATTGAATTTTGAAGATAATTTTAAGTTTTAAATGTCCTTAGCTTCCGCAGTTGAGTGCCAAATGTTTGAAGCTTTTTTGGCTACATAAAAAATACCTGAATTAAAATTGTAATAACTCATGCTACAAGTTAAAAATATTAAATAGTTTATTTATGTTTTTTTAAAAACCGATATATTTATATTTGTCAAATAATTTTTAGAACTGTATTAAATACACAAAAGCTATTTTATTTATGTCCAATTTACATTCGTTAAAGCAATTGTCTGATTCGTTAGAAGGAACACTTTTATATGATGATCTTCATAAAACCTTATACGCTACCGATGCTTCGGCTTATCGTATAATGCCGTTGGCGGTAGCTTTACCTAAATCAACGAAGGATATTGTAAAATTAGTGCGTTATGCAGTAGATAATAAAACAACTTTAATTCCAAGAACAGCAGGAACTTCCTTAGCGGGACAAACTATCGGAGACGGAATAGTGGTGGATGTTTCCAAATATTTTACAAAAATTATTGCTTTTGATGCCGAAAAAAAGACCGTTACCGTGCAACCGGGTGTCATTCGCGACGAATTGAATTTGTATTTAAAACCACACGGAGTATTTTTCGGACCTAATACTTCCACTTCTAATCGTTGTATGATTGGAGGAATGGTGGGGAACAATTCTTCGGGAACTACCTCTATTCGTTATGGAGTTACCCGTGATAAGATTGTTGAAATTAAAACCGTTTTAGCCGATGGTTCGATAGCTGTTTTTAATACGATTACTTCGGCTGAGTTTTTAGAGAAAACCAAAGGAGATTCTTTAGAAAATCAGATTTATAGAAAATTATACGAAGAATTGTCTGTTGAAGCCAATCAGCAGGAAATAAAAAATGAATTTCCAAAGCCGGAAATTCACAGGCGTAATACCGGTTATGCCGTTGATGTTTTGTTGAAATCGGATTTATTTGGAGGTACTGAACCAACAATAAATGTGGGAAAACTGCTTTGTGGAAGTGAAGGAACATTGGCTTTTACAACTGAAGTAACCTTAAAAGTAGATGATTTACCGCCAACAAATAATATCATGGTGGTGACTCATTTTACTACCATTCAGGAGAGTTTAGAAGCGGTAATGATTGCGATGAAGCACCATTTGTACACTTGTGAAATGATTGATGATACCATTTTAGATTGTACCAAACATAATAAAGAACAGAGTAAAAATCGCTTTTTTATTCAGGGTGAACCCAAAGCGATTATGATGTTTGAGGTGGCTTCGCATATCAGTATGGAAGAGACCGAAAAACAAGCAGAAGCTTTGATTAAAGATTTAGAAGACAATAATTTCGGTTACGCTTCGGTAAAGTTATATGGTGCCGATGTTGAAAAAGTAAACGAACTCCGCAAAGCGGGTCTTGGACTTTTAGGAAGTATTGTAGGCGATGACAAAGCGGCTGATTCTATCGAAGATACAGCGGTGGAATTGAGTGATTTGCCTAATTATATTGCCGATTTTTCGGCTATGATGCAACGCCACGGACAGGAAGCTATTTATTATGCACATGCCGGAGCGGGAGAATTGCACCTGCGTCCTGTTTTGAATTTAAAGACCAAAGAAGGCGTTTATCAGTTTAGAAATATTGCTACCGAGGTGGCTATTTTGGTTAAAAAATACCGTGGTTCCTTAAGTGGTGAACACGGTGACGGAATCGTGAGAGGGGAATTTCTGCCTTTTATGATTGGTGAAAAAAATTACGAATTACTAAAAAGACTGAAATTAGCATTCGACCCGAATTCGGTTTTGAATATGGGGAAAATTGTGAATGCCTTAAAAATGGATGAGAATTTCCGTTTTGAAACAGATAGGGTAGAACCGGATATTCAAACCATTCAGGATTTCTCAGACAGTATGGGAATTTTGAGAGCTGCCGAAAAATGCAATGGTTCAGGCGATTGTCGAAAAATGCCTTCAGCGGGAGGAACCTTGTGTCCGAGTTATCGTGCTACCCGTGATGAAAAAGACACTACACGTGCGAGAGCCAACGCACTTCGTGAATATTTAACGCATTCCGAAAAAGACAATAAATTCAATCATAAGGAATTGTACGAGGTTTTTGAATTGTGTGTGAGCTGTAAAGCCTGCGCCAGCGAATGCCCGTCAAATGTGGATGTGGCGACATTGAAAGCCGAATTTTTATACCAATACCAAAAAGCAAATGGTTTTTCGTTGCGCAATAAACTCTTTGCCAACAATGCTAAAATGAATAAGATGGGAAGTTTGTTTCCTGCCTTAACCAATATTGTTTCGAATCTTTCTTTGGTGAAAAAAGCGATGGGAGTGGCGCAGCAAAGAGAAGTTCCGCGCTTAGCTAGTCAGACTTTTAGAAAATGGCTTAGCAATAACAATGGTAATAGCAATGACAATAAGAAATATCCAAATGGTAAAGTAGTGTTGTTTTGTGATGAGTTTACTAATTATTACGATGTAAATGTTGGGATTGATGCTTTCGAATTGCTGACTCAATTAGGATACAAAGTAATTGTTGTGGATCACGAAGAAAGTGGCAGAGCTTATCTTTCTAAAGGATTTCTCGAAGAAGCGAAGATGATTGCAATTAAAAACGTAGCCACTTTTGCTCCGATTATTACCGATGATTGCCAGTTAATAGGATTGGAACCTTCTGCAATATTGACGTTTAGGGATGAGTATTTACGCTTGGCAGAAGATAAAACCGCTGCCGAAAAACTGGCCAAAAACGTGCTGACTATCGAAGAGTTTTTCAAAAAAGAAATCCTTGCCGGAAAAATTCACGCAGGACAATTTTCGACCAACGAAAAGCAAATTAAAATCCACGGACATTGCCACCAGAAATCCCTGAGTGCTGTTGAAGCTACTTTTACAATGTTGAATGTACCTAAAAACAATTCGGTTACTATTTATAACTCCGGTTGTTGCGGTATGGCGGGTTCGTTTGGTTATGAAGAAGAGCATTACGAAATAAGTATGAAAATGGGTGAAGATACCTTATTCCCAAAAATCAGAGCTACCGATGCCGATGTAGCCATTGCTGCTGCGGGAACTTCCTGCCGCCACCAAATTTTTGACGGAACCAGCCGAAAAGCACAGCATCCGGTGAGTATTTTGAAAAGTTGTTTGATTAATTAAATTTCAATTGCAATAACAATTGCAAAATCAATAGTAAAAGAGCTATGCTTCGTTTTTGGAGTGTAGCTTTTTTTTGTTTTTAAAGTAAATGGTCTTTCATGTGTAAGAAATATTTTTAAATTTGTGTGTTTGTTTAATTTTACTGTAATTTAAATATATATGTCTGTAATTTCTTCTAATACATTATTCCATTTCACTAATTCAGCTGAGAGAATAATTAGCATTTTAAAGAATGGTTTTGCTCCAAAATTTTGTTTAGAAGAACTAGGTTATGACTTATTTTTTTCTAAGGATTCAAAGAGTGAATCCGCAGTTCCCATGACTTGTTTCTGCGACCTACCTCTATCAAAAATAGATAGACATTTACAATTTTATGGATCATATGGTATAGGGTTGTCCAAAGATTGGGGTAAAAAAAATGGTTTGACCCCATTAACATATATACATGATAATTCAACTCAAATTAAATATCTGATGCAGCTCGGTCAATTAATTGGTGGCGCATCAGCTACAGCCACAGCAAGTGGATCAACTGCCTTTAAAGATTTACCGATGGAAGAAAATCCATTAGTTGCACTTTTTGAATTATCAGGTTTTTACAAACCATATAGCGGGCAAATGTGGAGAATAAACACATATGTTGACAAGAGATTCTACGATGAACGAGAATGGAGGTATGTTCCTTTTTTGAAAGTTGAGGATGGTCACTATCGTCTTACAAAAGAAGAGTTTTTAAATGATATTAAAAGAGCCTCTGCAAATGATACAATTGCAAAAGATTTCTCTTTAAAGTTTAAATCTGAAGACGTCAAATACATTATTGTCAATAAAGAAAATGAAATGATTGCATTGTTTGATGCTTTAGATTCTATGAAAGGATTATATACATCTGATGAAATTAAAATATTAAAAACAAAAATAATTTCTTCTGAGCAGATACTTGAAGACTTCTAAATAAAATTATGACCGTGCAGATTTATCACAACAGTTAGCGCAGAATTTTTTCTCACGGTCTTAATCCTGCTGAAAATAAATGTTAAATCATATTTTGAGACCATTTGGATTTATAAACACAATGATTAGCTTATTAAATGATAAAATTAGTAATGAAAAGAATCTATTTTGTACTTATTGGTTTAATGGTATTGGTTATGTCTTGCTCTATTAATAAGATTAACTTTTCACAATTTGAATTATCCGAATTAAATAGCAATGGTTATAAAGTTTTTTTAGATTCTCAAGAAATTGATTTAGTTCATACATATTTGGATGAAAAAAATATTTTGAAAGTCAGTATTGACAGAAAAAACAAAATAATTCAGATAATAAGAAAAAATGATAGTAATGGATTTATTTTTTTAAATGATCTTTTAATTCAAAAAAAATATAAATCGAATTTAGACAGAATAGTTATTAATAATTTATCAATTGACTTTTTAGATATACCAAACATAAAATTTGAACTAGGCTCTGTAAAATATATCAAGCAGTTAACTCAGCATGATTATCTAGGTAAAGATTTTGATGATTTGCCACAAGTTAAGAATACAATTGGTAATGGTATGCTAATAATCAATACAATTACAATTTCAGTTGATAACGAGTAGAATGAATTAAGTTAACCGATAAAATTAGATGAATTTAAAGTTGAATAAATATCAAAAGTATGCACTTTTAATTCCTATAGTTCCATTCATAGGAATAGGGATTTCTCTACTCACTGACAGATATAGATTCTTTTTAGAATATCATTGGATTTATTCAACAGGAAAAATGTTTTGTTTTGCTTTATGGTTACTTGGTTTTATGTGGGCTATTGTTAACAGTGTATATATAATTAATAATTTAAAATTAAAAATTAAGTACAGAGTAATGTGGCTCATTATAAATTTTGCAACTGTTATATGGTTTCTTATAATGATAGCAATTTTATTGTTAGAATAGATTTGAAAAAGTTTTTATGTATTAACGTAGGTATTCTTTAATTTTTATAAATGAAAAACTTTTTACTTTTAAAAATATTTTAATAGGAATAGAATCCATGCTGGCGCTCGCAATAGTAAAGGGTTTAGATTTTTTTTGTTTAAACCGAGTGATTTACTCAGTTAGTTGAATCCAAAATGTTGTAACTAATTGCGAAAAAACAAATAACAAGACGAGAAAAATGATAACAATAAAGAGAACAGATTCTAGGAATGAAGATTTTCAAAAATTGGTTGATGAATTAGATGTTGATTTAGGAGTATATTATAAAGAAGAACAATCTTTTTATGAAAAACTGAATAATATTGAAAAAATAGCATATGCTATAGTTGTGTATGATGAGGAAGATAAGCCTGTTGGTTGCGGAGGAATTAAAAAGTTTTCAAAAAGTGAAGCTGAAATTAAAAGAATGTACGTCCTTCCAACTTATCGTGGAAAAGGAATAGCAACAATAATATTGAGTGAATTGGAAAAGTGGGGGAATGAACTGAAGTTTAAGAAATGCATACTGGAAACACTTAAAGAAAAACAGTATGCAATTGGGTTTTACAAGAAGAATGATTATAAAATAATACCAAATTTTGGAGAATATATAAATGCTGAAAATAGTGTATGTTTTGAAAAAGAATTAAAATAAAACAGGAAGGGGACTGAAACCTATATTATAAATGAAAAAACTATTCACATTAAAAAACATCTTAATCGCAATTGGGTTAATTGTTTTTGATTTAGTTGTGTATCTTTTTCTTGGAGTGATGTTAATGGGTTATGATGATACTTATGAGGAAAGTAAAGGTGAGTATTGGAGTTTAGCCAGTATGACTTTTTGGCAAAAAGTAAATTACATTAGTTTGTATTTATGGTATTTGATTAATATAATTTTTATTGTCTTTTTAATATATAAAATGTTGAATAAGATATAACAAAAAACTAATTAATACATGACATGGAAAAGCTCGATGTTAAACATTATCTAGACATTTATACTATTAGAAAAGAAATGCAAGAAGAAGGTA
This sequence comes from Flavobacterium glycines, assembly GCF_900100165.1. GTDB lineage: Bacteria > Bacteroidota > Bacteroidia > Flavobacteriales > Flavobacteriaceae > Flavobacterium > Flavobacterium glycines. Next base: position 222,719 of record NZ_FNEO01000003.1, on the reverse strand, counting down.
TAACAAACCCAAGTAAAGAAATTAAAAAGTTTACGAAAGACTTTGTAGAAAATTACAAAATATGTCATTGAACGATGAAATTATTTTGAAAGATAGTTCTTTCTTCGACAGTTTAGGAAATCTAATAATAAAAATTCCCGAGTAAATATTTAGGGTCAATTTTATTTTTCAAAAACAACTTCATCAGCGGTTGCGCCTAATTCGATCAATAAATTGCTGATACTTTTTACAAAAGTAGATGGTCCACAGATGTAAAAATGTTGCCCGAAATCGGCAATATTTTCTATTAGGTATTTACGGTCTATCCTTTTACCCATAAATCCGGTGACATTTTCTCTGGTAAAGATATTGATGAAATCATCGCCAAGCATTTTTTGTAATTCCTCAGCCAAGATGACATCTTCTGAGGTTTTATTGGAGTAGATAAGTCGGTTTCCTTTTAATTGGTCTTTTTGATACAAATCCCTGAAAATAGCAATAAAAGGAGTAATTCCTGCACCACCGGCAATAAATATTCCCGGTTTTTTATATTGGATAGCTCCCCAAACATCGCGAATAATTAACTCATCTCCTTTGTTCACACGACCCAGCATGGCCGTAACCCCTTTATGGTCGTTGTAAATTTTAATTATGAATTCGAGATGGTTTTCGTCTCTCAGGCAGGTAAATGTAAAAGGTCTTAATTCATCTTTCCATTCCGGTAGGTTGATGGAAACTTCTGTTGCCTGACCGGGAATGAAATGATATCCTTCCGGTTTTTCGACAACAAAACGTTTTACATCATGGGTGATGAAAACAGCTTGCAGGACTTTAACAACATAATTATCCATAATAATTTTTTTTTGAAGGGTTAAGACTCAAGTGGATACCAAAACTTTAAAAACGAGTATTAAATTTACGAAAAAATGATCAGGTTTTATGAAATTACGAGTGGTTAAATTGTTGGTTTTTAGATTTTAATCTGTTTTTTGCAAACTTTACGTTCTCTTATACAATCAGCAGAAAAAGCATTGTGTACTTTGCGGTAAAATTTTAAAAACTTTTTACCCGATCGAACAGATTTACCACAATTGTTAGTGCAGTCTGGATATTTGATGGGACTATTGCTACAAAGGCTGTCAAAGAATAAAAATCCGTTTTTTATCTGTTATATCAGTTTCATCTGTGTTCCAAATTTTAAAAAGCATGATAAAAACCTAACAAAATATCTTATTTTTTAAACTTTAAACAAAATAGAATTCCCTATTTTTGCTCTTCGACTTTTAAAAATAATAAAAAACAAAATATACTATGAATTCATTTGACGTAGTCGTTATAGGTTCTGGACCTGGAGGATATGTATCAGCGATTCGTTGTGCGCAACTAGGCTTCAAAACAGCTATTATCGAAAAATATTCCACATTGGGAGGAACTTGTTTGAATGTAGGATGTATTCCTTCAAAAGCCTTGTTATCTTCTTCTCACCATTATGCTGAAATTGCTCATTTTGCCGATCACGGAATCGAGGTTTCGGGAGAGGTAAAAGTTAATTTAGAGAAAATGATTGCCCGTAAAAAAGCAGTTGTGGATCAGACTTCCGGTGGAATCAACTACCTGATGGATAAAAATAACATCACTGTTTTCAACGGTTTAGGTTCTTTTGTTGATGCTACACATATTGCTGTTGCAAAAGCGGATGGAACTTCTGAGACTATTGAAGCTAAACATACTATTATTGCTACTGGTTCTAAGCCTTCTTCTTTGCCTTTTATTTCAATTGATAAAGAAAGAATTATTACTTCTACTGAAGCTTTAAGTTTAACAGAAGTGCCTAAACACCTTGTTATCATTGGTGGTGGAGTTATCGGAATTGAACTTGGACAAGTTTACTTGCGTCTTGGAGCTCAGGTTTCTGTTGTAGAATTCATGGATAGAATTATTCCTGGAATGGACGGTGCTTTGTCTAAAGAGTTGACGAAAGTGTTGAAAAAACAAGGAATGAAATTCTATACTTCTCACAAAGTTCAATCTGTTGAAAGAGCAGGAGATGTTGTTACTGTGAAAGCTGAGAATGCTAAAGGTGAAGTAATTACTTTAGAAGGAGATTATTCATTAGTTTCTGTAGGTCGTCGTCCTTATACAGATGGATTGAACGCTGAAGCAGCAGGAGTTAAAATTTCAGAAAGAGGGCAAGTTGAAGTAAACGATCATTTACAAACTTCTGCTTCTAATATTTATGCAATTGGTGACGTGGTACGTGGTGCGATGTTGGCTCACAAAGCAGAAGAAGAAGGAACTATGGTTGCTGAAATCTTAGCTGGTCAAAAACCACATATTGATTATAACTTAATTCCTGGTGTTGTTTATACCTGGCCGGAAGTTGCTGCTGTTGGACAAACAGAAGAGCAATTGAAAGCAGCTGGTGTAGCTTACAAATCAGGAAGTTTTCCATTTAAAGCTTTAGGACGTGCAAGAGCAAGTGCTGATTTAGATGGATTTGTAAAAATCCTTGCTGATGCTAAAACGGATGAAGTTCTTGGAGTTCACATGATTGGTGCAAGAACAGCTGATTTAATTGCTGAAGCGGTTGTAGCTATGGAATACAAAGCTTCTGCTGAAGATATTTCAAGAATGTCTCACGCGCATCCAACATTTGCGGAAGCGGTAAAAGAAGCAGCATTAGCAGCAACTGATAACAGAGCGCTACACGTTTAATTGAATTGCTTTCTAAAAATAGAAACCCGTTCCGATTGATATTGGAACGGGTTTTATGATTTTTAACCATTCATTTTAAATAATCCTTCGTAATTTTTCCAATGGCTGTAAATTAGGAATAGATTCCCCAGAAAAACAGCAATACCTATAGGAAGGTTGTTTGGGGTTAAAAAGTAATTAATCAATAAAATATTGATAATAACAGGGAAAATTATAATGTTGGCTAGTGTTGTGAATTTTCCGGTTAGAAAAGACAATCCGCATAAAAACTCAACAGATTTAGCTAATGGCATCAAATAGGTTGAAGCGATTAATCCTACTTGAAAAGCTTTGAAATCACCTGTTGTAGCTGGTTCCGGATTGGAGAGTACAAAATAACTAATAGAAGTACAAAGAAATATGGCTCCCATGAGCGTACGAACAATAAGGGTTGCAATTTTCATGATATATTAGGTTTTATGGGTTAACAAATCAAAAAAAATCTGTTGCGGTTCGTCACTTTCATTTTGGTAAAAACTCTCCCTGGATAACCGTACATATCAGAAAAACGAACTTTGTGAACAATCAGGATTGTGTCATGAAGTTATTTAGTTTTCTGTTGTATTGTAAATTTACAAAAAATAGAACTCATTTTTCTTAAAATAGGTAATTATTATTTGTTATAATGTTAATTTGATAATCAATTAATTATTTATTAGGATAAAACAAGGGGAGAATTAATCTTTTTGGATGATTTTTTAGAAACTTTATTAAGTTGAAATCTCTAAAATCAATAAAAGATAAGTCTTATTTTTATTGTAATTTTACTTTTTAAAATTTTGCTTTGAGAACATCCTTTAAACAAGACATAACGCATTTCGCCGACATTAAAAAACAGCTTTTATTGTGGTCACAACAATTTCGGGAAGTGGCTTTTATGGATAGCAATCAATACCAACAAGAATATTCGAGTTACGATTGGATTCTCGCGGTTGATGCTTTTACTTCTATAAAAACGGATTATTTTAATGCTTTTGAAGATTTAAAACAATATCAGCAATCCGGCAGGGATTGGGTTTTTGGTTATTTGTCGTATGATTTAAAAAATGATACTGAAGAATTAAAATCAAACAATTTTGATGGCTTAGGTTTTCCGGATTTGTTTTTCTTCCAACCAAAAAAACTCTTTTTAGCGAAAGGAAACGAACTTGAAATTCGTTATCTGCATTTTTGTGATGACGAATTTGAAGCAGATTGGGAAGAAATTACAACTATTATTACTGAGTTTGAAAGTCAGACTCCTAATGTTGAAATTCAACAGCGAATTTCGAAAGAAGCTTATCGGGAAAAAGTGTCTAAAATGTTAGAATATATTCATCATGGCGATACATATGAAGCTAATTTCTGCATGGAATTTTATGCTGAAAATGTCCAAATAGAACCCGTTGAGACTTTTTTGAAATTGAATGAAATCTCGAAACCGCCATTTGCTGTTTTTTTCAAAAATTACAAGCATTATTTGTTGTCGGCTTCTCCGGAGCGTTATTTGAAAAAAGAAGGAGAGTTGCTTATTTCGCAGCCTATAAAAGGAACAGCCAAACGATTTACAGACCCAATTGAAGATGAGGCTTCAAAGAATAAATTAGCCGCAGATTCTAAAGAACGTGCCGAGAATATTATGATTACCGATTTAGTGCGGAATGATTTATCACATACGGCACAAAAAGGTTCGGTTCAGGTAACGGAATTGTGTGGGATTTATTCGTTTTTGCAGGTGCACCAAATGATTTCAACGATTACTTCAAAACTGGATGCGCAATATACTGCAGTTGATGCTTTAAAATATACTTTTCCTATGGGAAGTATGACGGGAGCTCCTAAGATTTCGGTAATGAAAATCATTGAAGAACTGGAAGAAACCAAAAGAGGTTTGTATAGCGGAGCAGTGGGGTATTTTACTCCTGAAGGTGATTTCGATTTTAATGTGGTAATCCGAAGTATATTGTACAATCAGGAGAATAAATACCTTTCTTTTTCGGTAGGAAGTGCAATTACTTCGCTTTCCGTACCTGAAAAGGAATATGAAGAATGTCTGTTGAAAGCTAAAGCCATGTTTGAAGTTTTACAATAATTCTAAATCATAGAAAATGCTCGATAAACTCAAAGAAAACCTCAATCAAAATTTTCCTTTTTTGGAAAATGCTAAGCTTTTGCTGGCTACCAGTGGAGGAATTGATAGTATGGTTTTGGTTCATTTATTACATGAGTTGAATTATGATATTGCAATGTGTCACTGTAATTTTCAATTGCGAGGATTAGAAAGTTTTGGGGATCAAAAATTTATTCAGGATTATGCTGAGGCAAATGAAATTCCGTTGTTTTTGACACAGTTTGATACCGAAGCTTTTGCAAAAGATTACAAACTTTCGATTCAAATTGCAGCTCGGGAATTGCGTTACAATTGGTTTTATGAGCTTTTGGAAACAGAGAGTTATGATTATATTATTACCGCGCATCATGCCGATGATGTTATTGAAACTTTTATTATTAATTTGAGCAGAGGAACCGGTTTAGACGGACTGGTGGGAATTCCGGAGCAGAATGATAAAATTATCCGTCCCTTATTGCCTTTTTCGAGAGAAGAGATTCAGGAATATGCTGCACAAAATCATATTCAATGGCGTGAAGACAGCAGCAATGCTTCTGATAAATATCTGCGAAATAAAATCAGACATCATATTGTTCCTTTGTTGAAAGAATTGAATCCGCATTTTTTGGAATCTTTTGAAAAAACGTGTAGTTATTTAAAAGAATCTCAAGAATTAGTTGAAGATGCTGCAGTTATGGTTTATCAGCAGGTAGCTCAGGAAGAGGGTGAGACTATTCGAATTGATTTAAAGCAATTATTGCGATTACCCAATTATAAATCCTATTTGTACCAATGGTTAAAAGAGTTTGGTTTTACGGCTTGGGAGGATATTTATGATTTAGTAGAAAGCCAATCTGGGAAACAGGTTTTTTCAAGTGATTACCGATTGCTAAAAGATCGAATGCAATTAATTTTGAGTCCGATTCAGGAAGGAGATGAAACCGTTTATTTGATTGAAAAAGACACTCAAGAAATTGAAAATCCATTAATGTTAGTTTTTTCAAGAGTGAATGAAATTTCTAAAGCTTCGCATACAACAATTTTTGTTGATGAAGATAAATTGACTTTCCCTTTAGTTTTAAAACGATGGGAGGAAGGTGATTCTTTTCAACCTTTTGGAATGAACGGAAAAACTAAAAAGCTCAGCAAGCTTTTTAAAGATGAAAAATTATCATTGATAGAAAAAGAAAATACATGGGTACTTTGGTCAGCAAATGAAATCGTTTGGGTTGTGGGAATCCGTCAGGATGAACGATTTAAAATTGACGATTCAACAAAAAAAATTCTGAAAATTGATTTAGAATCATAAACCAGACATATTAACCCAACCAACCATCTCTGTCCAAACTTCTATATTGAATAGCTTCGGCAATATGATTGGATTGTACTTTTTCAGAAGCTTCTAAATCAGATATTGTGCGTGCTACTTTCAAAATGCGGTCATAAGCCCGAGCCGAAAGATTTAAACGCTCCATAGCGTTTTTTAGTAAAGTTTTAGAATCTTCGTCCAAAACGCAAAATTCCCGAATGTGTTTGGTATTCATTTGAGCATTATAATGTATGTTTTCCATTTTTTCAAATCGTAGTGATTGAATTTCGCGTGCAGAAGTGACTCTTTGTCGAATAGTCATGCTACTTTCGGCTTTTTGATTATCGGATAATTTTTCAAAAGGGACAGGAGTAACTTCGATATGAATGTCAATTCTGTCCAGTAGAGGTCCGGAAATTTTACTTAGATAGCGTTGCATTTCATAAGGTGATGCCGTTTGTGCAGCGTTGGGATCGTTAAAAAAACCACTCGGACTGGGATTCATACTGGCAACCAACATGAATGAAGAAGGGTAGGTTACCGTAAATTTGGCTCTGGATATTGTTACTTCGCGGTCTTCCAGAGGCTGGCGCATCACTTCGAGAACGTCACGCTTGAATTCGGGTAATTCATCCAAAAATAAGACGCCATTGTGAGCCATGGAAATTTCTCCCGGTTGTGGATAACTGCCGCCACCAACTAATGCTACATTAGAAATAGTATGATGCGGGCTTCGGAATGGACGTTGATTCATCAATCCTACTTCTTTCAGTTTTCCGGCTACACTATGAATTTTAGTAGTTTCTAAGGCTTCGTGTAACGTCATGGGAGGGAGGATGCTGGGTAAGCGTTTGGCAAGCATGGTTTTTCCTGCTCCCGGAGGGCCAATCAGAATTATATTATGTCCGCCTGCTGCGGCAATTTCCATACATCTTTTGATGCTTTCCTGACCTTTGACATCTGAAAAATCAAATTCAGGAAAATCCAAATCTTTGTAAAATTCGGCTCGTGTATCAATTTTTGTAGGTTCTAAATTGCCTTTTCCTTCAAAGAAATCAATCACTTCCTGAACATTTTCAACTCCGTAAACATCTAAATCTTTTACTATAGCCGCTTCTTTTACATTGTGTTTGGGTAGAAAAAAGCCTTTAAAACCTTCTTCTTTGGCTTTAATAGCAATAGGTAAAGCGCCTTTTATAGGTTGTAAACTTCCGTCAAGAGACAATTCGCCCATTATAATGTATTTATCAATAGCATCTCCTTTTATTTGTCCGGAAGCAACAAGAATTCCTAAGGCAAGTGTGAGATCATATGCAGAACCTTCTTTGCGTAGATCAGCGGGAGCCATATTGATGGTTATTTTTTTACCAGGTAATACATAACCATTGTTTTTTAGTGCGGCTGCAATTCGGTAGCTGCTTTCTTTTATGGCATTGTCAGGCAAACCCACCAGATGATAGCCTACTCCTTTGTCAATATTTACTTCAACTGTAATGGTTGTGGCTTCAACACCAAAAACAGCACTTCCAAATACTTTTATTAGCATACTGAATATATTATATGGAAACAATTAACTTTAGTAAGATATTTTTTAAAAATAAATATTTTTTGTTTACAACACTATTTTTTATTGTGCTATTTTTATGATATTTTATAGCTTCAAAAGAGATTATTCTAAATGTTGTTTCTGATTTGTATTTATAGTTTGCAAATGATGAGGTATTTTATAAAAAATGATTGATTTGATTATTTCGTTTTTTTATTGGTTTTTTGACATACATTATCTGTGAAATTGAGATTTTATTAAAAAAAACACCAGACAAAATCGTTTTTGGTTGCATTATTATAAGTTGTGTAAGTTTTGACTGTAAAAAAACAGCTGTGTTTTTTGAGAAATCAAAATTATGGAACATTTGAATTTAACAAATCGTTATTTTTTACATGTTTTATAGTTTTATACGTTAAAATTTAGGGGGGTAAACTATATAAATGATAAAAGTTAAAAGAAATAGGGGGTATTTTTATGGGGGTTGTTCTTAGTTTTATATTTTTGAGAAAATTTTAAAACCAAAAAAATAATGAGAAAAGTAAGTTTAAGTGTTATTATGATTGCGATGTTAGTCGTTACACTATTTTCAAGTTTTATTTTAACTGGAAATCCAGTTCCTTCAGAAGCTGTTAAATTTGATACAGGAGATACTGCCTGGATGATCGTTGCGACAGCTTTAGTATTAATCATGACTCCGGGATTAGGATTTTTCTATGGAGGTATGGTTGGTAAAAAAAATGTTATCAGTACTATGTTGCAAAGTTTTATGGCAATGATTATTGTAACAGTTTTATGGATTGTAGTAGGATTTAGTTTGTCCTTTGGAACTACAATGGGCGGAATCATTGGAGATCCAACAACTTATCCATTTTTTCAGGGTGTAGGTACTAATACTGCATGGAGTTTAGCAGGTACAATTCCTTTTATGTTATTTGCTTTGTTTCAGGCTAAATTTGCGATTATTACTCCAGCTTTAATTACTGGGGCATTTGCAGAAAGAGTTCGTTTTTGGGCATACATGTTGTTCATGGTTTTATTTATTTTAATAATCTATGCTCCATTATGTCATATGACTTGGCATCCTGATGGATTATTCTTCAAAATGGGAGTATTGGATTTTGCCGGAGGTACTGTAGTACACATGAGTGCTGGTTGGGCTGCTTTAGCAGGAGCTATATTCTTAGGAAAAAGAAAGGTACAAAAAGTAAATCCAGCTCGTATTACTTATGTATTATTAGGAACTGGTTTATTATGGTTTGGATGGTTTGGTTTCAACGCTGGTTCAGCTTTAGGATCTAATGGATTAGCTGTTCAGGCTTTAGGAACAACTACAGTTGCTGCTGCTGCTGCAGGTATGGCTTGGGTATTTATGGATAAAATTTTAGGTCATAAATTATCTGCTATGGGAGCTTGTATTGGTACAGTTGTAGGTTTAGTTGCTATTACTCCGGCTGCTGGTTTTGTAAGTTTACCACACGCTATCTTCATCGGTTTATTCAGTAGTATTGTAAGTAACTTTATGGTGAGCAAATTCCCTAAAGGTAAAATTGATGATGCTTTAGATGTATTTGCTTGTCACGGTGTAGGTGGTATGGTAGGTATGTTGTTAACAGGAGTTTTTGCTTCTAAAGAAGTTAATGCTGCTGTTGTTGATCAAGGTCTTATCTTTGGTGAGTCTACATTGTTTATTAACCAATTAACAGCGTTAGTAATTGTATCAATCTTTGCATTCTGTGCTTCTTATGCATTATTCTTCATTGTGAACAAAATCACTCCATTAAGAGTTAGTGAAGATAAAGAAGAGTTAGGATTAGATATCTCTCAACACGGAGAGTATTTGTAATCATTACTATTCAATAGTTGATTGCCAATAGGTTTTTAACTTTATAATAAATTGAAAAAGCTTAGTTAATTCGTTAACTAAGCTTTTTTCTTTGGTAAAAATCTAAAAGTAAGAAGTTGAAATAAAGAAGCAGTTGTTTAATCCGTTATGATTTTTTGTTAGTAAGATATGTTTTAGCATGATGAATGATAAATACAGTTGTAATTAAATAAAAAAGTACTCTGAAAATAATCCGGCAGATTTGCTTTTTTGGATGGATTTTATTTAATACGGTGGATATAAAAAGGGATTGCTTTAAATAGCAATCCCTTTATTTGTATAATATCTTTTAAATTAAATAGGACAAAAATATTTACCTGCTTGATAGCTTCTTTTTTTAAAGCTCTCATAAACTAATAATTATTCTTAAGATTTTATGAGTGAAAGATCTGGAACATATCTCCTTACTTATCAAATTATTTTTAGGCAGCTTATGATTTAATCCATTTGAGGAGTGTTTTTTCTACGATACCTTTTACAATTGGTTTCGAAATGTAATCGTTCATTTCCATCTCGAAACATTTGTTTTTTTCATCTTTCTCAGTTCCGGCAGTTATGGCAATAATAGGAACTTCTTTACCGGTTGACAATTTTCTAATGGCTACAGAAGCTTCGTATCCATTCATTACAGGCATTTGAATATCCATGAAAATAATATCAGGATTAATATTTTCAAAATTATTGACAGCTTCCTGTCCGTTTAAAGCTTCGGAAATCTGAGCTTCGGGAAGACTGTTTTTTATGATGGTTTTTAAAAGTAACATATTAATTTTATTGTCTTCGACTAATAAAATTTTAGCATTTTTTAAATTTGGATTAATTGTAGCAATGTTAGTATTGTCAATCTCAATTGTAGGTTTTGCATTTTTTATATTTGTTGAAGATTCGTCTTTTGTTTTTAAATCGATATCAAAATAAAAACAACTTCCTTTTCCAATTTCACTCTTTAGTTGTAAGCTGCTATTCATTAAATTGAGGAGTTTGTTAGAAATGGTTAACCCCAGTCCTGTTCCTCCAAATTTTTTGGTTGTAGAACTATCTTCCTGAGAGAAAGCTTTGAATATTTTTTTCTGATTTCTGTCTAAAATTCCTATACCTGTGTCAATTACTGAAAAACGAATTTTGGATTGTGTATCCGTAGTTTTTTCTTTTAAATCTACATTTAGTTTAACGCTGCCAGATTCGGTAAATTTAACAGCATTGGATAATAAATTGATGAGTACCTGCTTGATACGAACAATATCAATCCAGGCAAAATGAGGTACTTCAGTATCAATATTTAATTCTAATTTTAAGTTTTTTTGATTGGCTTCATATTGAATTAAATCAATCACTTGGTGCATTAATTCTTTGATTTCATGTTTTTCAATATGCAATTCCAGTTTACCGGCCTCAATTTTTGAGAAATCCAGAATATCATTTACAATCTCTAATAAAGTATGAGCAGACTGGTTTACTGTTATCATATGTTTTTCCTGAATATGATCCAGTTCTGTTTTCATTAATAAATCGGTAAATCCGATAATACCGTTAAGTGGTGTTCGGATTTCGTGACTCATATTGGCTAAGAACTCTGATTTGGCTCTATTGGCTGTTTCAGCATATTCTTTTGCTTTAATGGCTTTTTCGGCATCTTTACGTTTACTGATGTCCAGCATGATTCCTTCGATGTATTTGATTTCACCATTTTTAACTACGGTATCCACAAATTCATCAATCCAAACAATTTCACCTTTTTTATTAAGAATGCGATAGGTGAGATGAAAAGGTTCTAGTTTAGCTAGTTTTTGAGCTGATTTAATGAGCGTTTTTTCTACATCTTCGGGATGAATTAAATCTTTGAATCGTATTCTTTTTTCAAGAAAATCTTCTTTTGGATAACCTGTTAGTTTTTCAATTTCATCATTAAGGTATATTTTGCTGTAATCGGCATCGTTTTCGGACAGGTAAACTGTTCCGGGGATATTATTGGCTAATAATCTAAATTTTTCTTCACTTTCGTTAATCGCTATTTCATTTTCAATTCTATCAATTGAAGAACCGATATTCATGGTTAAAGTTTGTAAAATTTGAGCTTCATCATCAGCCCAAATACGATTTTCATCTAAATCGTTCAATCCCATAAAACCGTGGAATTTATTTTTGACAAAAATTGGCAAAAGGATTATTGAACCGGCTTTTAATACTTTTAATTTTTCTCTTAGGCTTTCGCTTTTTACATTAGAAAAATTATTGCGATAAATTTTATTTTCTAATAAAGGAGGTAATAATTCTTCAAAAAACGGATATGGTAAATTTTGAAAAGAGGGGTCTAAAGTGCTTAATTCATTCTGGCCATCTGTCCAACGGTATTTTTGACTAATAGTGTTGTTTCCGGGATTGTTTAGGTAGTAAAAACTACGATATGATTTTGTTGCTTTTCCAATTATAATAAGTACATCTTCGAAAACTTTATCGATGTTTTTTACATTCAAAAAGCGCTCAGTACATAAGTTCATTGCTGAAAGCAAATCGCTTTTGTAAGTCAATTTTTGTTCTACTTCTAATCTTTTTTTAGATTCGAGTGCAATAGCAATACTATCAGCGATGGCTCTGGAAAAATTAATATCTTCATTATCCCATTCTTTAGGAGAATGACCTGATTCGATACAAACTACACCAACAAGCTCTCCGTTGATAAAAACCGGAGTTTTTATGATCGAAAAAGTTAAGGCATTTTCCTGTAAATCAGGGTATAATTCCTGAGTTATAGGGTTGTTTTTAATGTTAGAAGCAACAATAGGAGTTTTGTTTTCTAAGGATAAAAAGAAGTTAGGATACTTTTCTTTTGTGAGAACAAATCCATTTGTAAATATTTTATTTTCGGAGTCATAAGATTGAATGCATACAATTTTATCTCCTAAATATTCCCAATAACTTGCTCTGTTAACATCAATAGTTTTAGTAGTGTTCTCCAGTATTGATTTTAATTTTATTTCTAAAGTTTCTTCATTGGAAAAACTCTTTGCGGTAAAGTTTTTTAGACTTTCGGTGTACTTTTTGTTTTTGTCGTTTCTTTTTTGTTTTTCGATATCAATGTTTTTTACAAAAGTAATATCTCGGGCAATTCCTGAATAGCCTCTGGTTTTTCCCCAATCATTACGACTAATCATAATTTTTTGGGCAATCCAAATTACACTGCCGTTTTTTTTCAAAATAGGAATTTCAAGAGTTGGAAATTCTATTTCAGTATCTTCGTTTATTTTATAAAAAGATTCTAAGATAGTAAGGTAATCTTTTCGGATAAAATGTGAATAATGTTTTTTTAGAATATCATCTTCGGTATATCCTAATGTCTTTAGTGTGTAATGATTAACAAATACGATCTTGCCGTTTAAATCTAACTCATAAATAAAATCCTGTGCATTTTGAACGAGATTTTTATATTGATTTTGAATTTGGATTTCATTGGTAATATCTTGTCCAATTCCAATAATTAAATTATCCGAAAATTGTTTGTTTTTCCATTGGATGTATTTGTATTCTCCATTTTTGCATCTTAATTTTCTAATGAAAGTTTTGTCATTTATTTGACTTTCAAAGGTTTCTGTTACTGTTTTTTCAGGATTATCGGTCAGTTTATAGTAACCATAATCCATTAATTCGTCAGTAGTATATCCTAAAATAGTTTTAGCACTTTTGCTGCAGAAAACAATTTTATTGTTTCTGTCTTTTGCCATAATTAGGGAGTTCCCTTTATTGATGATTTGATCGTAAAATTGAAATTTATTATTCAAATCTTCTATCGACATATTACGGATGAAATTGATAAAAATCACTATTAAAGTGTAATTAAAAATTACCGTTACTCTGTTTACAGGTGCTAATTTGAATAATGAAATTCCAATGAGGAAGCTTAATTCAAACAAAACAAATAACCAGTATAATCTTTGCGGTTTAAGAGTTGTAAATGAAAAGTAGGTAAATAAAAGAAAGCTTAAAAAGGGAATATTATCATTTTCAAATTTTATGATGTTTCGGCAAACATTGAGAAATGCTATAAAAAAAACAATTCTGAATATTTTTTTGATATTTTGAAATACAAAATCCGACTGAGTACTGATGTAAGACATTGTAATTAAGAACAATGAAATGCATACATTAGTAACTAACATGCTTTGAGGTCTTAATTTAAAATATTCAAAGCTTAATTCTAAAATCAAAACAATTATTCCCAGAAAAAAGAAATAAAGTTGGTATTCTTTTTTTTCTGAATTTTCGGGATTAAAGTTTTTAACATACTTGTTTCCAAAAGTATATTTGATTTTATGGAATTTATATATTAATAGAAAAATGATGAAAAAAACAAATGGAATAACAGTGCGATAAAGATCTTTATCGATAGGCAGCTGAGTCATAATTTCAAACATATTAATTGATGAAAAATTATTACCCCCACTAAAGCCAACACTGTTTGAAAACGTTTTCAACATAAAATTATACTGTAAAGCCATGTATAGGAATTAAAATCGGAAATTTTATTTAAAAATAGCTACGAGATTTTTTTTAAAAATAACAATAATTGAAAGAAAACAGCATACAATATATTGAAAAAAACACAATATGTTTTCTTTATTCTAATTTAGGTGTGATTATTCAAATCCAATAATTGATTTATAAACAGCATAATAGGTGGAGTATAAAAAAGGCATGGTAAAAAACAAGCCAATAAAGAACATGAAAACTCCGGTTAGTAAAAATAAATAAGCTACAATTAATAGACCTAAAAGTATGAGTGGTTGTTTTAAAACCAAATTAAAACTGGTATTTATAGCTTCAAATACTTTGAAATCACTAAAAATAATTAAAGGAACAGTCAGTATGCTTAGCAAAGTGACGGTCAAAGATCCTATGAAACTTAATGCAGGAATTCCTGTTGCTTCCAGAACAGATGCTATTCCCATATTTAAAAGAGAGAGGGTTAAAGTCGCAACAAAAAGTTCTTTAAAATAGCTGAATTTATAATATTCGAAAGCGGTAGAAACATGGAATTCTTCATCTATTTCGGCACAATGCGCCATTTTGATAAAACCTGCTAAAAATGGACTTGCAAGACAGCTGAATAAAGTTACAGATGCAATATAAATCATTAGAAATTCATCAGAAAAATTTTTAGGATCCAGATTTTCAGGTTTTATTAAATCTTGAAAATTAGCAATTCCATAGGTAAATGCAATTATTAGAACCGAAATGATTCCTAAAAACACAGTTGTGACTAAAAATAACAAACCGGCATAAACGGCAATTTTTTTATAATTTTCAAAGGCTAGATTAAAAACATTTTCAAAACTTATTTTATAACCATTTGTTTTTAATTCCAGTATTCGTTCTTTATTAGTTTTCATAGGGTTGATTAAGAATAGTTGTTTTTATGAAATTGTAGTTTGTTAATGTTGTTAACTGAAAATTATACGGCGTTCCAAATAACATCATCAGGAGTGGGAGCGATAATCGTGAGTGTTTCTTTTGAAACCGGATGAACAAAAACCAATTTTCTTGCATGCAAATGAATGCCTCCATCGGGATTACTTCTGTCAAATCCATATTTCAAATCGCCTTTTATTGGCGAACCTATGGCAGCCAATTGTGCTCTAATTTGATGATGCCTTCCTGTATGTAAATTGATTTCTAAAGCAACATAATTGTTGAGTTCTTTTATAATTTGGTAATCTAAACTTGCTACTTTACTATCGGGAACTTCTTTTAAATGTGCTTTCGAAGTATTATTTTTTTCGTTTCTTTTTAGATAATGAACTAATTTGGCAGTAGCTTGTAAAGGTTTGTTTTTTACAATTGCCCAATAGGTTTTTTGTGTCTCTCTGTTTTTAAATAAATCATTCAATCTTGTTAGCGCCTTTGAAGTTCTGGCAAAAACTACAATTCCGGTTGTAGGACGGTCTAACCGATGAACCACGCCCAGGAATACTTCGCCGGGTTTGTTGTATTTTTCCTTGATGTATTCTTTTACAACTTCGCTAAGGGGTTTATCTCCCGTTTTATCACCCTGAACAATATCACCTACGCGTTTGTTAATTACGATAATATGATTGTCTTCGTGTAAAACCTGAAGATTGTTTTTATTTGAAAGTACTTTCATCAATTGTTTTATTTGAATACAAAAATAACAGTTTTAAAATAGTTATCTTTTAAATCCGGACTTGTATTGATATTTTTTCGAAAATTAGAATACTTATTTTGTTGCCAGTTATTTTTTATGAATACAACGGGGTTTTAGAACATTAAAAAATAATGCCCGAAAAAGCTTTTCGTAGTATAACGGAGAGCTATTTCGAGCATTTTTTATGCAAAATTATTTCTAAAGAAATGCTGTTTTAAAGGAGTAAGAACGATTAATATTGTTCTTTTTTGTTAGGGAAATCTTTTGATTTTACGTCTTCTACATACTGGCTGATGGCCGAAGTCATTCCTTCGTAAAGATTCATATAACGTCTTAAAAATCTCGGACTGAATTCATTATTCATCCCCAGCATATCATGAATGACTAATACTTGTCCGTCAACTCCCGAACCTGCACCAATTCCAATTACTGGTATCGAAATACTTTCAGCAATTTGTTGGGCTAATTTGGCAGGGATTTTTTCTAAAACTAAAGAGAAACAACCTAGTTTTTCTAAAAGTTTAGCATCTTCGATTAATTTTAAAGCTTCCTGTTCTTCTTTAGCTCTTACAGTATAAGTTCCAAATTTATAGATAGATTGAGGAGTTAATCCTAAATGCCCCATAACCGGAATACCTGCATTTAATATTTTTTTGATAGAATCTTTAATTTCTTTTCCACCTTCTAATTTTACAGCATGACCGCCACTTTCTTTCATGATTCGGATAGCAGAGCGCAAAGCTTCTCTAGGGTCCGACTGATAACTTCCAAAAGGCAAATCGACAACAACTAAAGCTCTGTCAGCACCTCTTACTACAGACGAAGCATGATAAATCATTTGGTCTAAGGTAATAGGAAGTGTCGTTTCGTGTCCTGCCATTACATTAGAGGCTGAATCTCCTACAAGTATCACGTCGATACCAGCAGAATCAACAATTTTAGCCATTGTAAAATCATAGGCAGTAAGCATAGAGATTTTTTCTCCCTGTGCCTTCATATCAATTAAGGACTTTGTCGTAATTTTTTTATAGTCTTTTTTCGCTGTCGACATAGTAATAGTTTTAGGAACTGCAAAAGTAGTAAAACAAATTTGGATGAAATAAATAAAAGCTAATTTAGCTGTATTCTAAAAGCAGTTTAAAATTCTTCAACGGCTTTTTTTCCTTCTAACCAGGCTACCATATTCAAAACAAGGTAATTCCAGTTTTGAAATCCTTTGTTTAGCATAGGTACTCCCGTTTCCGGTTCGTAATATTCATGCAAAGCACCATTTTTTTTGAAATCCTTTCCAAACAAACTGATTGTTTTTTGGGCTAATTCGTTGGCTTCTTTGGTGTAACCGTATTTTTCTAAGCCTTTAAAAACCATATAGTTTGAAATTCCCCAAATAGGACCTCTCCAGTTAGACGGATTAGCACTTGATCTTAAACTGTACATTTTTTCCATTTTGGAAAGTGTTCGAACTCCGGAAGGCGAATTGAATGTTTTTGTATTCGAATAATGTTCTTTAACAATTCTTTCGGCCTGTTCCGGTGTAGCGATGCCGGCCCAAAGTGCTAAAAATCCGCTCCAGACTTCAATACGCTGAATGATACAATCGTAATCTCTTGGAAAACCGCTATGAATTATAAAGGAACGTCCCAGTGTGTTATCTGCTACGTTTGCAACAGGACGTAAATTTAAATCCACACTATAAAAGAAACCGTCTCTTTCATCCCAGCAATTTTTTTGGATAGCAGCTTTCAGGTTTTCAGCATCGGCAGCAAATTCTTTACCTACATTGGATAAGTTCAGTTGGTCTGCCAGGTAAACCATTGCCAGTAATTCTTTGTACATCAAACAATTTAGGTAAATAGAAGCCGAACTTTTATTTGGTCGAAAGAAAGTGGCAGGATCATTATCTACGCCTATGGCAACATCGCTCTGCCAGTAATAAAGCCCTGTAGCTATGTTTCTGTGATGCGATTTGTAGTTGTTTACAAATGTTTGAAGATGATAAAATTTTTCCCGAATCCACTCAGCGTCACCGCCATTTGTCTTTGTAATGAATGCTGCGTGTTGTGCTAAAACCGGTTTGTGCATATTGACATCGTAAATGTTCTCAGGACGGATATCACGGGGTTTTGAATCTTCCCAAATTACAATTGGCAAATAGCCATCCCAATCTCCGTAATGTAAAAAGTTAAGCACACAACCTTGTTCGTATTTTATAGCTTCTTCTTTGTCTTTTGCTGTGCCAATATCTGTTAGAATTTGTCGGAGCGCAATGTTACTTAACCAGGAATCCCAATCCCACAATACATTGTCATATTGATTACTTCCCGGAGTAAGAAATGGATAGACTAATGATCCTCCGCCTTTACGATACATTTTTTTGTAATCTTTGTAAACATTTGTCTTGATAACCGAAATATAATCGGTTATAGAATCTTTTATCTGACTATAAGAAGAAAGACTTCCGGCGAGTAAAACTAAAATAAGAAAGGTGGTTTTTCTAGTCATAATTTTATTATTAAAGTGTTATATAGCTATTGTATTCCGCATTTTTCACGTAACCATTTAATAGATTGATCATCTGTTTCTCCAAATCGCCAGTGTGCCGAAATAGGAGTAATAACGATTTCTTTTGGAGCTGTCACCGAATTAAATGCTGCAAGGGTAGAAGTAGGCGGACAGGTATTGTCATTATATCCGGCAGAATAAAAACCGGGAATTTTGATTTTTTTAGCAAAATTAACTACATCGTAATATTCCATAGTGCTTGTTTTTTCCGGGCTGTTATTTTGGTATTTATCGCTAAACATAGAAGGCCAGCCTCCGGCACGGTTGTATAAAAAACCTGAATTATCACTTAGAGCAGGATAAAAAGCCGAAATATAATTGACTCTGTTATCAATTCCTGCCGTTACAATGGTAAGCGCTCCACCCTGACTGCCACCGGTTACGACCACATTTTTTTGGTCATATTCTGGAAGACTGGTCAAAAAATCAATAGCACGAACACAACCCAAATAAACAGCTTTGTAATAATAGTTGTTTTTGTCATTTAAATTGATTGCCCAATAATCACTTAGGTTTTTTCTCATTTCCTGAAAGTCACTTTCATTCATTTCCGGATTGACTCCGTGAATTTCGGTGGTGAAACTAATAAAACCTTTTTCGGCATAAGAGGTAAAAGGTACTATCTTTTTTACTCCGGCACCGGGAGGATTAAATAAAACGGGATGTTTTTTGTTGTCTTTGGGTTTACTCAAATAGCCGTAAAAATAGTGTCCTAATTTGTAATTCTGTAAACGCACCAAATAAATGTCAACTGTAGCTGTCGATAATTCGGGTTTGTATGTGACTTGAGCATCCGTTGGGATTTTGTTGTTCTCCGCTTTTGCTTTGTTCCAAAATACATCAAAATCTTTTGGGAGCTTTACTGTTGGTTGGATATCAAATGGAGCATAAGCTGCTTTGATTTCGTTTTTATACACATAACCATCAATTTTTGCCTGTACTTTTAGCTGACGAAAACCTGGATTATTCATCGTACCAATGTTGATTTCGCCAACACCATTTTCTAATTTAAGTGTTCCTTTTTTTTCAGGGGTTAGCTGTTCCGAACCATATTGGTATTCTATTTCGGCATTTTCGACAGCTGAGCCATATCGAAGTACACTGATTTTTACAGTAGCCTCTTCATTAAGTTTGTAGTTCCAATCAGAATGATTAGCAGTAAGAATAATATCCACTAGTTTAATTGGAGCAGGAGTATTTTGTGCTTTTAAAGTTATGCTTAGTAGTCCCAGAAATAATGAAAAATGAGCGAGTAGTTTCATAATTTAATCAGGTTTTAAATTGTAAAGGGTATAATACCGAACATATTATACCCTTTGTTAATTGGTTTTGCTAATTTAGGAATTTAGCAATGATTATTTAATGGTTTTGTTGTTCACCACTACATTTTTAAGTTTTAAACCAGTGATGATGCTCTTGTCCATAGTATCTTTTTTGGCTTCAATCTTTAAGTTTTCAAAAGTGAAGTTGCTCAATCTGTCGTATTCTGTGATTGCCATATCATAGAAAACATCACATTTTATATTGATATTTTTCATAGTGATATTGTCACAATAAGATAAAGGAACATCTTTTCTTCCTTTTAAGTCAAAAAACTGAGTCCATGGTTTTACATAAATCATACTTTTAGCATAACCTGTAATGTTTTCTACAGTAATGTATTCGTATTTTTGAGGAGTATCCGGACGCATTTTTAGCCATAAAAGACGTATTGCATTATCGACAGTGCAGTTACGAACAATAATATTTTTGTTATGAATAGCTTCGCTACCGGAAGTTAAAGCACCATGGCAGAATCCAAAATTACAGTTTTCAATAATGATGTTTTCGTTTCCACCGTTGCTGGCATCTTTATCTGCCCAAGGGCCTTTTCCTCCTTTTAGAGCAATAGCGTCATCGTTTACCGCCATATAACAACCTTTAATCAACATGTTAGTACACACATCAATATCAATTGCGTCAGTGCTAGGTGCTTTAACAGGTTCGTGTGGCGAGGTAATATGTAAATCAAGGATTTTTACATTATTGCATTGGTAGTAATGACTGGTCCAAAAACCGGAATTGTGCAATTTAACATCCTGAACCTGAACATTATCACATTTCCAAATGAATACTAAACGCGGTCTCGAAACTTCAAGATTAGTACAGTTTGGATTTTCTTTTCTTCTTTGCCAAAAAGCTTCCCAATATTTCAATCCGTTACCGTCGATGGTTCCTTTTCCGGTAATAGTAAAACCGTTAATTCCGTAAGCATTTACTAAAGCAGTAAAATATTCAATACTTTGTCCTTCAATACGGGAAGGCATAAACGGATAATCATTAATGTTATCGGAACCTTTTAAAATAGCCCCTTCAGATACATGCAAATGGGTGTTGGGTCTAAAAAACAAAGCACCGCTCATAAAAGTTCCTTTTGGAATAACTACAACACCACCTCCATTACGGTAGGCTTCGTCAATTGTTTTTTGGATTGCAGCAGTTTGGACAATTGTACTGTCATTTTTTGCTCCATAATCGGTGATAGAAAAGAATTTTCCCAGATTAACAGGGTTGATTTTTGATGCATCATGAAACCAGTCCGGAATTTTTGTTCCATCAGGAAAAAGATCTTTATTGTTTTTTTGCGAAAATGTTTTAGGAGTAATTGCCAGTAAAGCAATCAGAAATAAACAGATTTTTTTCATTTTTTCGAATAATGGTTAATAATGTTGGTCTTCACAAAAAAGATGCCTTTTTTGATTTTAACGTATTTACTGTTTCCAAAATTTGGAATAAACGAAGGTATGAAAATTAAAAGGAAATACTCATCCTGCATTTCGGGCAGGATACTTTAATTTTATTTAATTAGAATTAGTTTTTTTTGAATAAAAAGAATATTCTTACTTGTTTTTTAAGGTGCTTTTTTTTGAGAAAAAATAAGTAAATGCAGTTTGTTTTTAAATGAAACATGATTTATCTCATAAAAGCAGTAACTATTTAAAATTACTTTTGTCAGAGTTAATCCGTGTTTTTAAATTGTTAAGTTGTTATTCTTTGCCAAAAGTTTTTTGTAATATTACTTAAATGATTTTTTGTATGAGAAAAATAAAATATAAAAAGGCTAGAAAAGTCCAACCTAATCAATTAGTATATACTGGAAAACACAAGAATTTGGTATCCAAAATGCAGTTGTTTGTTTATGACGACTTGGATTTTACCGAATACAGGGATTTAGAGATTTCAGATTTTAAAGAATGTATTGATAATAAAAAAACAAACTGGCTTAATTTACATGGTCTAAGTGATATTGAAACAGTAGAAGGAATAGGGGATTTTTTTGGTATTGATAATTTTTTGCTTTCAGATATTTTAAATACTGCCAGAAGAACCAAAATGGAAGAATCAGCCAGTAGTTTATTTTTCAATATAAAATCAATATTGCCAACAGAAAACTCAGATAATATTAATGTAGAGCAGATAAGTTTTTTGATTAAAGATGAAATTTTAATTTCATTTCAGGAAAAGAGTAGTGATTTTTTTACACATATTAGAGAAAGAATACGTACTCATTCGGGAGTGGTGCGAACTAAAAAGGCGGATTATTTGCTATCACTTCTTTTAGATGCTGTAATGGAAAATTTTTACATTACCATTGAAAATGAGGAAGAAAAAGTAGAGGAATTAATTAATTTATCAAAAGTAAGTACGAATCCGGACATTTTGGTACGAATTGAGAAACATCGTGATAATTTTAGTTTTTTAAAACGCTCCATTATTCCGCTTAGGGATTCATTGTATGGCATTAAAACTTTAAAAGAAGATGTGGTGTGTAATGTAATTCAAATGGATTCGTATGTTTATTTTTCGAGATTGCATCAAAAAAGTTTGGAACTTTTAGAGCAAATTGAATCTGATTTGGGAATGTTAGAAAGTGCATCAAATTTCTTTTTCTCGTCTCAATCGCATAAGATGAATGAGATTATGAAAACGCTAACAATAGTCTCGGCTATATTTATTCCATTAACATTTATTGTTGGTGTTTATGGGATGAATTTTGAACACATGCCCGAATTGAAATATGAAAATGGTTATTACACAGTTATAGGTGTAATGATTTTAATAGGGATTTTGATGGTTGTTTATTTTAAAAAAAGAAGGTGGTTTTGAGAACAATTGTGGGTTATGTGTTATCAATGGAATTGTAAAAGGAATTAAAAGAATAAAACAAGTAAAATCAAATATAATGAACAAAGCTATTTATATCGCAACTTCAGAGAGTAATAGTGGAAAATCGATTATTACTCTTGGATTAATGAGTATGCTAATTGGTAAAACAGCTAAGGTGGGTTATTTTAGACCCATAGTAGAAGATTTTGAAGATGGTAAATTAGATAACCACATCGAAACTGTAATTTCTTATTTTGGACTTGATATCCGATTTGAAGACGCTTTTGCCATTACCAAAAGTCAGTTAATTAAGAAGAAGAATAAAGGTAAGATAGGAGAGGTTCTTGATTTGATTATTGAAAAATTCAAACATTTAGAAGAACGTTTTGATTTTGTATTGGTAGAAGGAACCAGTTTTAGTGGTGAAGGAACAGCTATCGAACTGGATATGAATGTGCTTATCGCTAAAAATTTAGGGATTCCAACGATAATTGTTGGTTCAGGTGTTGGAAAAACCTTAGAAGAGTTTTTAGACGGAGAATACTTGGCTTATGATTCTTTCAAAAATAAAGAAGTAGAGGTATTGGCTTTTATTGCTAATAAAATCCAGCCTGAGAATTTAAAATTAGCAGAAGATGGTTTGCGTAGTGTTTTACCAAAAGAAGTTTTGGTAAGTGCAATTCCTGTTGTTTCAAGCTTAAATAATCCAACTGTTAAAGAAATAGTTGAGGAATTGGATGCTAAAATACTTTTTGGTAAAGATTTTATTAATAATGAAGTAGGTAGTTATAGTGTGGGTGCGATGCAGTTACGCAATTATTTATTACATCTTAAAGAAAATGCTTTAGTAATTACTCCTGGCGATCGGGCTGATATTATTTTAGGTGCATTGCAGGCTAATGAATCGGCTAATTATCCTTCTGTTTCAGGAATTGTTTTGACAGGAAATATTCTTCCGGAAGATAGTATTTTAAAACTGATTGAAGGGTTGCATAGTGTAGTGCCAATTATAGCTGTTGACGGAGGTACGTATCGCATCACGAACAAAATAGGATCCATTCAATCTAAAATTTATGCGGAGAATAAACATAAAATAGAAACATCGATAAGCACATTTGAAAAATATGTCGATTTAGATGCACTTGCAGATAAATTGAGTGCATTCCACGCAGAAGGAATGACTCCTAAAATGTTTCAGTACAATTTAGTTAAAAGAGCAAAACAACACCGCAAACATATTGTTTTACCGGAAGGTAATGATGACAGAATCATCATTGCGGCTTCGAGATTGCTTGCCATGGATGTAGTGGATATTTCAATCATTGGAAATAAAAAACAAATTGAAAATAAAGTGAACGAATTAGGAATCGCATTTGATTTTTCAAAAGTTAATATTGTTGTTCCAATAGAATCTCCTAATTATGAAGATTATGTAAATACCTATTATGAACTTCGAAAAAACAAGAATGTATCTATGGCTATGGCTAGAGATTTAATGGAAGATGTGTCTTATTTTGGAACAATGATGGTGTATAAAGGTCATGCAGATGGAATGGTTTCCGGAGCGGCACATACCACACAGCATACTATTTTGCCGGCTTTACAATTCATTAAAACTAAGCCGAATTCCAGTGTGGTTTCTTCCATCTTTTTCATGTGTTTGGAAGACAGAGTATCGATTTTTGGAGATTGTGCCATAAATCCGAATCCTACAGCTGAACAATTGGCCGAAATTGCTATTTCTTCCGCCGATTCGAGTTTAGCTTTCGGAATAGAGCCAAAAGTAGCTATGTTATCTTATTCATCTGGTTCATCAGGAAAAGGAGACGAAGTGGAAAAAGTGCGAACAGCAACCGAAATTGTAAAGAAAAAACGTCCTGATTTAAAAATAGAAGGACCTATTCAGTATGATGCTGCTGTGGATATGGAAGTAGGGCAAAGTAAAATGCCAAATTCGGAAGTGGCAGGGCAGGCGAGCGTGCTTATTTTTCCGGATTTAAATACAGGAAATAACACCTATAAAGCCGTGCAGAGAGAAACAGGAGCATTGGCCATTGGTCCGATGTTACAGGGGTTAAATAAACCAGTAAACGATTTAAGTCGCGGTTGTACCGTAGATGATATTATCAATACAGTTGTGATTACAGCAATTCAGGCTCAGGGATTGTGATTTTTAATTTAAAGATTGAAATATTAAATGATTTAAAAATTAATCTTTAAATATTTCAATTTTTTAATCTTTTAATGAAATATAAATGAAAATAGTTATTATAAATTCAGGAAGTTCGTCTATTAAATACCAATTGATCGATATGCCAGCAAGAGAAGTAATTTGTAGTGGAATGATCGACAGAATTGGTTTAGAAACTTCAAATTTTAGTTATAAAACCAATAAGGATTCATTGGAAGAAATTTTGCCAATTCCCAATCATAAAATAGGATTGGAAAAGATTTCATCTCTATTGATGGATGAAAAGCTTGGTGTAATAAAAAGTACTGCCGAGATTGAAGCGGTGGGACATCGAGTGGTTCATGGAGGGGCTAGTTTTTCGGATACGGTTTTAATTACTGAAGAAGTAAAAGAGAAAATTAAACAACTTTTTGAGCTCGCTCCCCTGCATAATCCTGCCAATTTAGAAGGAATCATTGTTGCTGAAGAAGTATTTTCTTCGGCAAAGCAAATTGCGGTTTTTGATACCGCTTTCCATCAAACGATGCCTGAAGTCGCATATCGTTATGCAATTCCGAATTATCTATTGACTGAAAATAAAATCAGAGCTTATGGTTTTCACGGAACTTCTCATAAATATGTTTCGGAAAAAGCGATTGGCTTTTTAGAGAAAAGCAGTAAAATTATCACAGTTCATTTAGGAAATGGTTGTAGTATTACTGCGGTGAAAGACGGAAAAAGCATCGATCACAGCATGGGTTTTGGTCCCATGAACGGCTTGATAATGGGAACCCGAAGCGGGGATATCGATCAATCAGTTATTTTTTATATGGTCAATACTTTGGGGTATCAACTAAATGAAGTCAACACGGTACTGCAAAAACAAAGTGGTATGCTGGGACTTACCGGTCATAGTGATTTAAGGGATATTCAGGCCAATGCCGAAAAAGGCGATTTGAATTGTCAGTTGGCTCTGGATATGAATGTGTATCGTATTAAAAAGTATATAGGTTCTTATGCTGCAGTTTTAAACGGAATTGATGCAATTGTTTTCACTGCTGGAATAGGAGAAAACTCAGCCTATATTAGGAAATCGGTATGCGCTGATATGCAGTTTTTGGGATTGGAACTGGACGAAGCTAAAAATGCAATTCGTTCTTCGGAAATTCGTGAAATAAATACAGTGAATTCGAAAACTAAAATTTTGGTAGTACCTACAAATGAGGAATTGGAAATAGCGAATCAGGTATATGATTTGATTTTAAATTAAAAAAGTTTCAAAAGCCTTTCTTTTGAAAGGCTTTTTTATTTTACTTTTTCGTTGTTTTGTTGTTTGCCGTCACCTAAAAGGATCGAAATAGCTTTTAGGCTTTCGGTACGGTCTGCAATAAGTTTTATGATACTCGTAAACGGAATAAATAAAATCATACCTGCAGCACCCCATAAAATACCTCCCAGCGTAATCATGATGATAATAACGAAGGTGTTTATTTTTAAACGATTGCCTACCACATAAGGGAAAATGATATAAGCTTCTAAGATTTGTACAATGGCAAAAACGGTTATCACACCAATAGGATACCAAATTGAATTGTAAGTAATCCATGAAATTGCAATTGGTAATAATGCTGATATCATGATTCCTATGTAAGGAATAAATGTAAGGATAGCAGCAATGAATCCAAACATAAAAGGGTGGGGAATTCCAACAATTAAAAGTCCAATACTGTTAAGTATTCCAACAATAAGATAAACTAAAAGCATTCCTTTTATAAAATTATAGTAAGCACTTATGGTTTCCATAAGGATTTCAAGGATTTTTTCTTTTTGCTCTATTGGAAAAAAAACAAGTAAAGCATCCGTAAACATTCTGCGATGAAAAAGAATAAGTGCTGAAAAAACAGGGATGATTATAGTATAATATAAAGTGTGGGAAAAAGAATAAAATGAAGACTCCAGAATTCCCAGAACCTGGTTTTCGGAATGGTTTATTAGATTTTCAAAAAACGAAATTTGTTCTGTATTTGTAACATTGAAATATTGTGAAATAAAAATACTGATTTGATTTATAGCCTCCAGTAATTTCGTTTTAAAAGGCTCCCATTCCAAAAGAAATTCTTTGGCTTGAAAAATAAGTAAACTCAATATGCTTATTATTAAAAAAAACACAATTGATAATGAGATACCAATTGCAATTGCAGGACTAATCCCTTTTTTTTCTAACCATTTGCAAACTGGATAAAGAATAAAACTTACAAGCAGTGCAAAAGAAAGAGGAATAAAAAGTAGTTTTCCAAAATAAAGCACTAACGATGTCAGGATAAAATATTGTAGCATCTCTAAACCTGAGATCGCGTTGTTATTTTTGACAGGTATTGGTGTTTTTGGAATAAGACTCATATTTAGATGATTATTTTGGCCTTAAATTAGTAAAAATAATCTTTTTATGAGTTTTTTAATCCTTAAAAGTGATGGTAAAAGTAGAACCTTCGTTTAATTTACTATCAAGTGTGATTTGACCGCCAAGATTAGTTACATGATTGTGTACTAAATACAATCCTATACCACTACTGTCAGCATGATCGTTAAAGGTTTGGTGTAAACCAAAAACTTTATCTTTTACTTTTTCAAGATCAAATCCAATTCCGTTGTCGGAAATAATTAATTGCGTGGCGCTATTGGTTATTTCTGAATGAATAGAAATATTTGATAATGTATTGGGTTTTGCATACTTAATAGAATTTGTAATTAAGTTCAAAAAAATACTTTTTAAGTAGGTTTTGTTGAAATTGATTTTGTCAATCCTGGAAAAATCGATACTAATTGTAGCTTGGGAATTTTGTATTAATGAGTTAATTGAAGCTAAAACTTCATTTAAAGTAGCACTTAAGGTAATTTCTTCTAGTGGTGTGTTTGGGTTTTGATTTTTATCGTTTAAAAACTTGAAGTGTTCGTTTAAATTTTCTTTCAATGTATCAGTAGTAGCCTTTAGTATGTTTATGAATTCTAAAGTTTCTTCATTCTTAATATCACTAGTATCTATTAATTCAAGAATAGTAAGTATATTATTTACTGGAGATCGTAAATCATGTGCAGTAGAATAACTTAATTTTTTGAATTCCTGATTGATTTCAGTTAGTTGTTTGAGATGTAATTTTCGTTCTTTTTCAAGTTCTTTTTTATGAGTAATGTTTTTAGCAACCGCATAGATTATTTGTTCGTCTTCAATCGGTATAGAAGTCCATGAAAGCCAGACAATTTGACCACTTTTAGTTAAATACCTGTTTTCAAAATCAAATAAAGGAATCTGACTTCTTAATTCGTTTCGGGCTGTAGTGGTTTTTTCCTGATCATTTTTGTAAACAAAATAATTTATAGGATTAGCAAATAATTCTTCGTTTGTATATCCTAATAATTTAGAAACAGCAGGATTAATTCTTTTAAAATACCCATCATATCCGGCTATGCAAAATAAATCGTGAGAGATATCGAAAAAACTCTCGAAGTTATTGAAAACATCTAAATTGCAAGCATTGTCATTTTCTCTATTTTTTGTCATAGGCATTTATTTAAAATATAGGCTCAATACAAGTAAATAGGTTTTAAAAAAGACTCGGGGGGAAGTATTTTTAAACAAAAATAATTTTTTTTTAGAACTAGAGGATGTGTCGATTAAATTAATTGTGTTTTTATGATGATATTTTTCCTTTTATTAAGAAAAAAAAGAGGTTTGTTAACTAACAAACCTCTTTTTAAAAATCCAATATCGATTTAAATTATATTTTGAAAATACCTCCAAAAGCAATGATTTTTTGGAAAAAATAAAAATCCTGTGCTGCTTTGTCAGTTGGACTTTGTGTGGTACGAATATCCTGCATATTGATATAGCCTCCTTTTAACTCACCCTGAAGGTAGAAATGCTTAAAGAAAGTAATATTTAAACCGGCTTTGGCAGAAATTCCATATCCTGAAGTATGGAAATCATCATGGCGTGGTTTTCCAAGTAAGGTAGTATTGGTTTTTGGATACAAAAGACCAGCTCCTAAGCCTTCGGTTAGATTAATTTGTACTTTATCAGTATTTGGAAGTTTAAACAAAGCAGAAATATCATCAAATCTGGAAACTTCGGTATGAACATAATTTAAACCGTCAGTATGCTCATATTTTAGGAATTCAGGAGTCATTTCTGTTGGAGTATGATTGTATGTTCCGTCAAAATCAGATCCAATGGCAATATTTCCGCTAACATTAGCAATTTGATTTTGTGTCATTACATATTTCATATGATCTAAGCCAACAGTTACACTGTAGTGATCACTAAAGAAATAACCTAAACGAAAATTAGTTTGCGGAATGGTCATTTTAGAAGGATTGATGTAATCAATATGCCAACCTTTAGGTTTGTCATGGGCTGTCATATTTTCTACAGTAAATTTATAACCGTCACCTCTAAAAGTTACATCAGATTTTGAATAACTATCTCTGTTTCCTCCCCAGGAAATGAAAAATTTTCCTTTGTTGTGAGCGGTGTATTTGTCCTGAAGTTTTATTTCTTCTTGTGCGCTAAGGCAGTTTGTGAATAAGAATGCTACACAAGCAGCAGTAAATAATTTTTTCACGAAAGTTTATTTTGATTAAAATTAAAATGAATTTACGGTTTTTCTAATCGCTACTAATTTGGTCATTAAATCTTCGAAATAGTCCAAATGCAACATATTAGCTCCATCGCTTTTAGCGTTAGCCGGATCGAAATGAGTTTCAATAAAAATTCCGTCAACTCCTACAGCAATTCCTGCTTTTGCAATTGTTTCAATCATATCAGGACGACCTCCGGTAACTCCGGCAGTTTGGTTAGGTTGCTGTAATGAATGTGTTACATCAAGCACTGTAGAGGCATATTGTTGCATAGTAGGAATTCCTCTGAAATCAACAATCATATCCTGATAGCCAAACATAGTACCACGATCAGTAACCATTACATTTTGATTGTTGCAATCCAGTACTTTTTGAACAGCGTGTTTCATGCTTTCAGGACTCATGAATTGTCCTTTTTTCAGGTTTACTGTTTTTCCTGTATTGGCGGCAGCCACAACTAAATCCGTTTGACGAACTAAGAAGGCAGGAATTTGTAAAACATCTACATATTGAGCTGCCATAGCTGCATCTTCGTTAGTGTGGATGTCTGTTACAGTTGGAACATGGAAAGTTTCGGATACTTTTCTAAGAATTTTTAAAGCTTTTTCATCTCCAATTCCTGAAAAGCTATCAATTCGGGAACGATTGGCTTTTTTGAAAGAACCTTTAAAAACGTAAGGAATTTGTAATTTGTCTGTAATGCCAACAATTTTTTCAGCAATACGCAATGCCATTTCTTCTCCTTCGATGGCACATGGACCAGAAAGTAAAAAGAAATTACCACTTTCGGCATGCTTAATTTGAGGGATATTTTGTATGTTCATAGGTGTTTTTTAGTAGTTGCAAATGTAGTTATGATTTGCGACTTAGCGTTTTTATTTTTTGTTTTTTTGGTATTGAAAAAGTAATAAAATGTATTTTTAAGAATTACAGTTTTTTAATTGTAAGTCCCATTGGACACAACAAGAAGCCTTTTTCGTAAATGTTGAGATATAGAATAACAGGTTTTTTTTGACCTTCCCAACGAATTTCAAAAACATCCAGAAAACCTGCGCCCATAGCCGTTCTTTTAGATGGAAAAGGACAGCAGCTTTCTAGTTTGGTATAGGTGATTTTTTCGCCTTTTGGACCGGCCAGAGCATTCAAAAAACGTTCTTCGTTTAATTGCTCATTATTAGTGTTGTAGTAAAAAATATTGATTGGGTAGTCTTTGTTATAACCATATTTTTTGTCTTTACTATATTCTGTAATGATAAAGGTGTTTTCTTTTGAAAGTTTAGGAATGGGAGCATTATCATTGACATTTCTCAATGTTGATTTGGTACTAATGCAGGAACTGCTTAAAAACATCAAGAGTATTGAGACGATTACTTTTTTAGCGATTATAGCAGTAAGTAACTTTTTATTTCCTTGTATTTTCTTAAGGAGGTTACTTATTAATAGTGATTTCATAAAATGGAATTAATTTTGAAATATTGGCTTTTAATAGTCATACAAAGATATTGAGAACTTCAAATTTTAAACTAATTTTTCGCTTTTTTTTAAATCGAAAGCGCTTTTTAGGCTTTTGTAACATTTCTCACATACCATTGAAAACTTAGTGTTTAAATTTGCATTAAAAATAAAAATATATGGAATTAATTTATCATACCTGGCCGTGGTATATTTCAGGCTTTATAATTGGTTTAGTGATGCTAAGCTTGATTTACTTTGGGAAAACTTTCGGAATGTCGTCTAATTTAAGAACCTTATGTAGTCTTGCGGGTGCAGGAAAAAAAGTGTCTTTTTTTAATTGGAATTGGAAATCGCAACGTTGGAATCTTGCAGTGGTGGCAGGAGCCATGTTAGGAGGTTTTGTAGCGACACATTATATGAGTGATCCTTCTAATGTTTCGATAAATCCTAAAACAATTGAAAAACTTCAGACTATAAATATTGATGCTCCTGAAGGGAAATTAATGCCTGATGCATTGTTTTCTACTCAGGTTTTTCAATCGCCAAAAGGAATGTTTATTTTGTTAAT
The DNA here is from genome assembly GCF_900100165.1 of Flavobacterium glycines. Taxonomy (GTDB): domain Bacteria; phylum Bacteroidota; class Bacteroidia; order Flavobacteriales; family Flavobacteriaceae; genus Flavobacterium; species Flavobacterium glycines. Next base: position 191,464 of record NZ_FNEO01000003.1, on the reverse strand, counting down.
TGGCGGATTATTAATTGGTTTTGGTTCTCGTTACGCAGGTGGTTGTACATCGGGTCATGCAATTACCGGATTGAGTAATTTGCAACTTCCGTCTTTAAAAGCAGTGATTGGCTTTTTTATAGGTGGTTTAATCATGGCTCATTTTATTTTACCTTTAATTCTATAAGCTATGAAATGAGCATAAATTGGAATTGTTTGAAATGACAAATGATTATATGCGAATTGCATATTACTTATAAAAAACAATAAATATTAAAATATGAAATTGATAAAATTTATTTTAGTTGGATTTATTTTCGGAATTGTATTGACCAAATCGGAGGCAGTTTCCTGGTATCGAATTTATGAGATGTTTCAATTTCAATCTTTCCATATGTACGGCATTATTATGGTTGCTGTGTTGACAGGAATGATTGGAATTCAATTGATTAAAAAGTTTAAATTAAAGGATTGTTCAGGAGAACCAATATGTATTGGCGATAAAGAGCCGTCAACAGTTCGTTATCTTTTAGGCGGAGTTATTTTTGGATTAGGATGGGCTTTAGCAGGTTCTTGTCCAGGGCCAATATTTATATTAATTGGTGCAGGATTTACAACTGTTATTATTGTTTTGTTGGGTGCTTTGTTAGGAACTTTTCTTTATGGAGTTCTAAAAGATAAATTACCTCATTAAGACTCTTTAGTTCAAAAAAAAAGCATTCGTAAAATTCGAATGCTTTTTTTTGAACTAAAAATTTAGTTAAATTATTTCAGCGCTTAAGCCGGCTTCTAACAGCTGCGTACATTGTGGTTTTAGCTTATCTATAGAATCGGTTTTAACAGTACATTTTCCATTATAATGTACAATTAAAGAGCATTGTTCAGCTTGTTCAGGAGTATGTTCGCATACACGCATCAAAGTTTCAATTACGTGATCAAAAGTATTTACATCGTCATTATAAAGAATAATTTCGTTGTTTTTAGTTGTGACTTCATTTACACTAACTCTTTCTTTAACTTTTTCTATCGTACTCATACTGATTTTATTTATACTTTTAAATGTTTGATAATTAACAAAGTACTAATTTACGTATTTAAGTGAAACCCAGTTGTTTCTTTCGAATTTTTTAACATAAGTTAAGCCTTTTTCGGTGCAACAAGCATCAATTGCAGGAATGTCCACGTTATAGAATCCGCTTAGTAATAAAGTTCCATTAGGATTTAGGCAATCCACATAAGCTTGCATATCATTTAACAGAATATTTCTATTGATGTTAGCGATAATTAAATCGTATTTTTTATCTTTTAATAAAGCAGCATCACCTTCATAAACGCTGATGCTCTTGCAATTGTTACGCTCCGCATTTTCAATAGAATTCAAATAACACCAGTTATCAATATCGATGGCATCAATAGGCTGTGCGCCTTTCATTTCGGCAAGAATAGCAAGAATAGCAGTTCCGCAACCCATATCTAAGGTTTTCATTCCGGTAACATCTATTTCTAACAAATGCTGAATCATCATGTGAGTGGTTTCGTGATGTCCTGTTCCAAAACTCATTTTAGGTTCAATCAAGATATCAAATTCAGCATCCGTTTTAGGATGGAATGGAGCTCTTACATGACATCTTCCGTCTACATCAATAGGTTCAAAATTCTTTTCCCATTCTTCATTCCAGTTTACCTGCTCAATTTCTTCATAATTGTAATCAATTTCAAATTCTTCGGAATGAAGGATGTTGACATTTTCCAGAATCATTTCGTCCCATAAATCTTTTTGAACAAAAGCTGAAATTCCGGTTTCTGTTTCAGTAAAACTTTCGAATGCTAATTCGCCTAATTCGGCAATTAATATTTCCGAACCCAGTTCTTTTGGTTCAATACTAAAATGATAGGCGATATAAATATTTGACATAAAAATTATTTTTTTGCAAAGGTAAGCATTTATTTCAGGAATATTTTAAGCTAAAATGGATAAGGAATATTAAAATTAACCTAGTTATTTTATATATAATCGATCAGTATTTTTCTGAGGTCGTGTATTGGTTTTAAAGAAACTTCTGTTCCGCTTTCTCCATTATTAGAATAGTCAAACGGATTGTCTAAATCTTTAATTAAGAGAAACATATAGGCTATTAAAAAAGTTACTACTAATGTAAAAAATAAAGATGCATAGAAAGGTTCTATTTTGATAATTAAAAGACTGCATCCTATTAGAAATCCCATTGCTTCTAAGATGGTATAAGCCGACCCTACAAAATTAGTATCTCTAATGGTGTCAATGCGAAGAATCATTTTTCGAAGATTGTTTTGCTCATTTTTCATTTTAATGATATAACCGACCTGAACGCCTTCTTTATCCAGTTCAATGAAAAAATGATTCATATCGCTTATTTTTTTCAAAATGACTTTTGTTTTCTCTTTTTTGTAAAACCAATTTATAAGAGAGTTACAAAACATTTTTTGAAATTCTATAAATTCCAGCGCTGTTAAGGTATTTTTAGTTTTGTAAATGGTGTAAGTATCATCAACTAGTGATTTCATGGAAGCCGAAAGTTCACTAGGTAATTTTTCACTTTCTTTATAGTCGGATAATACACCACTGATTAAAAATCCAATAAGAAATATAGTTCCTGCGACCAAACTGGTAAAAAGGGCATTTAATTCAAGTACTTCCCATCCTAAATAATGGGTAAGGGTTTTAAGTAGCGCAAGAATAATGATTAATGGTGTTATTCGGATTGCGATAGACCATTTTTGCCAAATTTTATTTGCTGATTTGTTGATTAGATTTTTAGATTCCATTTTTAAAACAATGTTTTTTGGATAACGTATTTCTAAGGAGAGTAGTATTTGTAATTCGATTTTTAATCAAAAAATCCCCAATTACAGGAGTAATTGAGGATTCTTATAAAAATATTTTTGGTATTAGATTGCTGTAACGATAGCAACGAAATCATCAGCTTTTAATGCAGCTCCACCAATTAGACCACCGTCTACATCTGGTTTTCCGAAAATTTCTTTAGCATTTTCTGGTTTTACTGAACCTCCGTAAAGAATTGTTGCGTTTTCAGCAATTTCTTTTCCGTAAGCTTTAAGAATTGTTTCTCTGATAAATTCGTGCATTTCCTGTGCTTGTTCAGGAGAAGCTGTTTCTCCGGTTCCGATAGCCCAAACCGGTTCGTAAGCTAAAACGATTTTATCCCATGATTTAGCGTCAACCTGGAACAAACCATCTTTTAATTGGTTTTCAACAATGTTGAAATGATTTCCTGACTGACGGTCTTTTAATTCTTCACCAAAGCAAAAAATAACTGTCATATCATGTTTCAGCGCCGTATTTACTTTATCAGCAATTAAAGCATCACTTTCGTGGAAAATAGCTCTACGCTCAGAGTGACCAAGGATTACTGTATTTACTCCAACAGATGTTAACATATCAGCAGAAATTTCTCCTGTAAATGCTCCGCTTTCAGTTTGGTGAACGTTTTGAGCTGAAACACTAATGTTAGTCCCTTTTAATTGGTTTACTGCTGCAGCCAAGTTTACAAATGTAGGCGCAACAATTACTTGTGCTGTAGTATTAGCAGGCACTTTTGCAATTAATTCACTTAATAATTCGCTAGTTTGTGCTGCATTCTTGTGCATTTTCCAGTTTCCTGCTACAATTTTTTTTCTCATTTTCGTAGTGTTATATTTGAATTTTGTTTTTATTAAATTTTTAAATCGTTCCTTTTTCTAATTGGGTTAAAATTGAGCTGATTTTATCAAAATCATTTTCACTTGTATGATACAAAACAATTTTTCCTGTTTTATTAACGATGATATATCTTGGAATCCAATCTAAATCTATCGCTTTTGCAAAAGCACCTTTCATTTGATCTTTTGCCATAAAATGCGCTCCTTTCAATTGGTATTTTTCAATGCCGTATTTCCATCTTTCAGCTGTATCATCCATCGAAATATAGATGTAATTAGTTTCGGGATGAGCAACTTGTAATTCTTTCATTTTTGGAATTTCTTCGATGCAATCGCGACACCAGCTTGCCCAAATTTTAATCACTACATTTTTTCCTTTATTTTGAGATAAAATCTTGTTGAAAGCAATTTGATTCCCATCAGTATTTAAAACCGTTTCGGCTAATGCTTCTTTAGAAAATGTTGCTTTTTGCCTGTCTGCTTTGGAACAAGAAAAAGCTACAAAAAACACTAAAAAAGCTATTGTTGTTTTTATTTTTTTCATTGTAACAAAGTTAAAATAAACCTATATCTCAAATGATTGTTTTTTGAATATTAATAAATAAAATAACAAATACGGCTTTTAGAGTTATAAAAAAACAAAAGAAAACGTAATAGTTAGCTTTGTTGTTTTAAAAAGGAGCAATAAAAACTTTCATTTTCCATCTAAACGATCGCTTAAAAGACTTGTTTTAGTCGTTTTTCTAAACTTTAAACATATAAAAAAAGCTCATAAATGTCTTTAAATTGCATTTACAAGCTTTTTATTATTATAATTTTAATTCACTAATATCGTTGTAGTGAACTTTTTGTTTGATGGTTCCCTTGTCAAGAACTATGATACTGGGATTGGCTCTTTCAATGGTTTTTAAGGCAATAGCATCACAGCCATAAAAATCAAATTTCAGATTGTATTTTTTTTGTGCTTTTTCAATTTCTTCCTTTGGTGAATTAGTCATACCAATTACTTTGTATCCTTTGGCAGAAGCTTCTTTATATAATGAAGCTAATTTTATCATACCTTCTTCTTTGGATAAACTTAAATCGTAAGTGACAATCATTACTAATTTAGGTTCCTGAAGCAATTCATCCTTGTAGTCGGAATCGTCTTTCATCATGGTAAAATCGTGGATAGGAGGAATGTAACCCTGACTGATTACTTTATCTTTTCTGTCTACAAATTCAGCCCCTTCAGGAAGGTTTGTTAAATCTTTTTCGGTAAATTCTTTTTGGACACCGTTCACTTTGTAAATGAATATCATTTCTACAACCGGAGTTGGAGCGCCTTCGGGAATTTTCATTCCTTTTTGAATGTTGTTGCCTACTTTGTACGGACGAAAATCAATTATTGGTAAATGATTTAAAACGATATATGCAATAGAAATACTAATTGCTAAACCTAAATAAACAATGGCATTTTGAAAACTACTATTGTTAAATAAAGGTTTTATTTGTTTTTGGTTGACAAATAAAATTAGAATTAAAACTAATAGAATGACATCTTTAGTGAAAGATTCCCAGGGAGTCAGGTGTAAAGCATCTCCAAAACAACCACAATCTTTGACTACATCAAAATAAGCGGAATAAAAAGTAAGGAATGTAAAGAATACAATCATTAGCAATAAACTCCTGACTGTAAATTTAGTTTTATAACCGATAAGCAGCATGACCCCTAAAACCACTTCTACAATAACTAAAAATAAGGCTAAATACAGGCAATAAGGAGTTAAAAAAGGCAGATTGAAAACAGGTTCGCTGAAATATTCAGTTAATTTATAGGAAAATCCTATTGGGTCGTTCAACTTAATTAATCCGGAGATGATAAATAAAACGCCAACAAATAATCTGGAAAATTGGGTTATAAAGTTCTTCATAAGTATTATTTGGTGCTGCTAAATCCCATTAATATTAAAGCAAAAACAGAGTAATTAATCATGTCTTGGTAATTGGCATCAATACCTTCAGAAACGATTGTTTTTCCTTTGTTGTCTTCAATTTGCTTTACGCGAAGTAATTTTTGAAGAATTAAATCCGTTAATGAACTTACTCTCATATCACGCCAGGCTTCACCGTAATCATGGTTTTTGGCTTCCATTAAATCTTTGGTAAGTTTTACTTTCGCATCATATAATTCGGTAGCTTTTTCAACATTTAAATCGGGCTGATCTACAACGCCCAATTCTAATTGAATCAAAGCCATAATCGAATAATTGATAATTCCGATGAATTCGCTTGATTCATCTTCATCTACTTTTCGAACTTCGTTTTCCTGTAAACTGCGAATTCTTTGCGCTTTGATAAAAATTTGATCAGTCAGGGATGGTAATCGTAAAATGCGCCACGCACTGCCATAATCCTGCATTTTATTAACGAATAAGGAACGACAAAATTCAATTACCTTATCGTACTGTTGAGAAGTATTCTTCATTATTATTGATGTATATTTGTCTAAAATTTTCCCAAAAATAGGGATAAATTTTAAAAGGATTCAACTTTAAATTAAGATTAAAAAATGACAATAAATTGTAAGGGACAACTGATTGATTTATCACAGCCTAAAGTGATGGGGATTTTGAATATTACTCCTAATTCTTTTTTTGATGGTGGTAGGTATTCCAGTGAAGAAGAAATTTTAGTTAAAGTTGAAAGAATGCTGGCTGAAGGAGCTACTTTTATTGATATTGGGGCTTATTCCAGTAAACCTAGTGCGGAATTTGTTTCAGAAGAAGAGGAGTTGAATAGAATTGTTCCGGTTGTACAGTTATTAGTAAAGCATTTTCCTAAAATTCTAATTTCTATAGATACATTCAGGAGTAAAGTTGCCAGTGCCTGTATCGAAAACGGGGCGGCAATAATTAATGATATTTCGGCTGGAAATCTTGATGATAAAATGTTGGAAGTAGTTGCGCATTATCAGGTTCCATATATTATGATGCACATGCGAGGAACGCCTCAAACGATGCAAAGTATGACAACTTATGAGGATATTGTGAAAGAAATGTTGTTCTACTTTTCAGAAAAAATAGCACAGGCAAGAAGTTTAGGGATAAATGATTTGATTGTTGATCCTGGTTTTGGATTTGCAAAAACGATTGAACAAAATTACGAAGTGATGCAAAAATTGAGTTTGTTTCATAATTTTGCATTGCCTGTTTTAGTTGGTATTTCCAGAAAATCGATGATTCATAAAACTTTAGCAATAGGTGCCGATGAAGCTTTAAATGGAACTACGTTTTTAAATACCATTGCTTTAACTAAAGGTGCGCAAATATTGCGGGTACATGATGTGAAAGAGGCTGTTGAATGCGTGAAATTGTTCGAAAAATTAAATTCTTAAAAATGAAATATTTTAGTCTTATTGTTGTGTTTTTTTTGTTTTCCTGTGGTAATAAAGAAGATATTTTACTCCCAAAATCAGATACAACAGTAGTTAGTGATGTTCAGGATCATTCGCCGATTTATCTTTTTTTCAGAACAAAAGACAAAGATACTTTAGTTGAAGTGAATCGAAAAAACAGTATCATCACCACAAATTGGATTTTTAATATTGATAAGCGTTTGCCCTTGAAAATAGTAATTCCGGAAGTGATAAAATTGCAGGAAAAAAAGCGTCAGGAAAAAGCTCATAAAAACGAAAAAGCAGAGAATTATTTTGCTTACGCCGACTCGATAAAGAAAAATATGGCTTTTATTCCTTTTACAAAAGTGTATTACAGTATGCGAAAACCAAAAAAAGATGACTTTGTTATCTATTTTAAAAAACGCGCAGACATGGTTTCGTTAAATGGAAAATATGTAAAAAAATCAGATTTATTACAGGAATTTTTCAGTATTCAGTTTATATTAAAACCGCGTATTGTTATACAATTCGATAAAAATATGTCTTATGGAGAGTATCTTCAAAATAAGATTTTATTACGAAAATTTGATTTGTATAATGTAAATCCTATTGCTCCTTACGAGTTTATTCATTGATTTATTTTGGAACAGCGATTGAGAAAATTTGAAAAATCAAAGCAATCTTTATTTCTATTTTAAATTACTGATGGTGATAAGGTTCGTTTCTTAAAATGGTAAAACCACGGTACAATTGTTCGATAAAAAATAAACGAACCATTTGGTGTGAAAAAGTCATTTTAGAAAGTGAAATTTTTCCTTGTGCTTTGGCATAAACAGTTTCCGAAAATCCATAAGGCCCGCCAATTACAAAAACCAAGGTTTTGATTCCCGAATTCATTTTTTTTTGTAATTCTTCCGAAAATCCTACACTGGAGAAGTTCTTCCCATTTTCATCCAAAAGAATTAATTGGTCAGAGGAACCGATTTTAGATAAAATCAATTCACCTTCTTTTTCTTTCTGCTGATTTTCCGATAAGTTTTTTACATTCTTGATGTCAGGAATAATTTCTAACTCAAATTTGATATAAAAAGACAATCGTTTGGTATAATCGTCAATTAAGGTTTGCAATGCTTTATTATCGGTTTTGCCTATGGCGATGAGTTTGATGTTCATTTTGAGGATGATTTTCGAAGCTGCAAATATATTAAACTGCTTTTGATTTTAATTGCAGCTTCAAAAATCAACAAATAACTGTTATGCCACTTTTTTGTTTTCGATATTAGGTAAAAATCCTGTTATGATTCCCAATAAAGGCAAAAAAGCACAAATATTAAAAACATGAGCAATACTGGTCGCATCGGCTAATTTTCCTAAAATAGCCGAACCCAAACCGCCCATTCCAAAGGCAAATCCAAAGAACAATCCGGCTACTAAACCTAATTTTCCGGGTAATAATTCGGTTGCATAAACTAAAATAGCCGAAAAAGCAGAAGAAATGATTAATCCGATGATTACCGATAATATGCCTACCCAAAATAAGGATACATGCGGTAATAAAAGTGTAAAAGGAGCAACACCTAAAATAGAAATCCAAATCACATATTTTCTTCCAAATTTATCACCTAATGGCCCGCCAATTAAGGTTCCGGTTGCTACAGCTCCTAAGAAAGTAAATAAATACAGTTGGGATTCTTGTATACTTAAATGGAATTTATCGATAAGGAAAAAGGTGTAATAACTTGTAATGCTGGTCATATAGAAATATTTAGAAAAGATTAGCACTAGCAAGATAATCAATGAAATAATTACTCTTCTTTTTGATAAATGATGAACGGCTGGTTCTTTAGCTATTTTTCCAGCGTTTTTTAAAGATAAATGCTCGCTGTACCACAATGCGATTTTGTACAAAACAAAAATCCCTATTAAAGCAATTAGACAAAACCAAATAATATAAGTCTGTCCGTGTGGAATGACGATTAATGCTACTAATAAAGGACCAATTGCACTTCCGGCGTTACCGCCCAATTGAAAAATGGATTGAGCCAAACCTTTTTTTCCGCCTGAAGCTAAATGCGCCACTCTTGAGGATTCAGGATGAAAAATAGAAGATCCTATCCCAATTAAACTTACCGATAATAATAAATAAGTAAAACTGGAAGCTATAGAAATGAAAAATAATCCCAGCATTGTAAAACTCATTCCAATTAGTAAAGAATAAGGTTTTGATTTTTTATCCGTATACATTCCCACAAAAGGCTGTAAAATAGAAGCAATGATTTGGTAAGTAAAAGTGATGATCCCAATTTGAGAGAAACTTAAATTGAAGTTTTCTTTGATTAATGGGTAAATTGACGGGATTACTGCCTGTAAAAGATCATTAATCAGATGGGAAAAACTTATGATAAAAAGTATTGAGTAGGTTGTTTTTTGAACTATTTCCGGATGTGTTTTTACATTTTCCATGAGTCATTATTTTGTTTTTTACTATTCTTAAAAAATAACAGCTGTATTATTTTTACAAAGATGCTAATAAATGATGTTGTCAGAATTGCTATATTTGGACAATGAATAACGATTATCAGACATACAAGATTGTAGATTTTGGATTCCAAATCAATCCTGATTTACCCGTTGTAGGTTACACCGAAAGGGTAACTAATGCTGTTTGTTTGTCGCATGCACATCCCAGAGCACAGTTAATTTATGCTACCAGCGGTGTGATGAATGTAGTGGTAGATAATCAAATTTGGGTTGTTAATCCATTACAGGGATTATGGATTCCGGGAGGAATGGAGCATCAGGTGTCTTTTCAAAAAGATGTTAACTTATACAGTGTTTTTATCGATCCCTCTTTTACGGATGGATTGCCTACGGTTAGTTTTTCTTTTGATATTTCGGTTTTTTTAAAACAATTGCTTTTTAAAATTATTTCTTTTGGAACTGATGCTGGGGTTACGTCTTCTCAAAGAAGAGTCATGGAAGTATTTTTAGACGAAATGGCTTTAATTGAGCCAAGTGCTACTTTTTTGCCTACGACTAATCATCTGAGATTAAAAAATGTAGTGCATCTTTTGTTGAACGATGTTGCCAGTAAATATACAATCGATTATTACGCCGAAATTTCGTGTATGAGCAGCCGGACTTTATCTCGTTTATTCATTAAAGAGTTAGGAATGAATTTCAGTGATTGGCGCATTCGCTTAAAATTGTTAGAAGCCATTAAAAGACTGGGAGAAAAACAATCGATAAAAGAAATTGCTTTCGATTTAGGCTATGAAACCACCAGTGCATTTATTTATATGTTTAAAAAGCATTTGGGAAAAACGCCTTCAAATTATATTTTAGAAAATAATGATTTGTATTAAGATTATTTCGGATTATTGGTTGTAATAACAAAAACAATCAAAATTTCGTCAGTAGTGTTGATTAACGAATGAAAACCTTCGCCGCTCATAGCGGTAATGCTTCCTTTTGTTAGTGTTTTTTTTCTGATAATTCCGTCTTTTTTAGTCATTTCGGTGTATTCGCCTTCTCCGTGCATGACGATATAAAGTTCCTCTTCATGGCGGGTGCCATGGGTATGAAATCCGGCTTCATCTCCTTTGTTGCAAAAAACCATGTAAGCGCCAATGCGGTTATTGGTTAATTCGCCTTCGTCAAACATTTGTAATAAATACACAATTCCATTTCCTCCGTACATTGGGTCGCGTTTGTCAACTCTAACAACAGTTCTTTCGGATTTACTAAAAGGAGTAACACTAAGATCGATGTATTGAGATACCAATTCGATTATTTTGGCGTTTTCATTTTCAGGGGTTATGGAAGGCATTTGGATTTGCTTATTTATTGATTTTGTTCAAATATAGTATTTAAATCTTTGACAGAATTAGCTTCAGAATAAATTTTAGGGAAGTTGAAACAAATTTTAGAATACACAAAATATGTCCTACTTTAGCGAGATAAAAATTTCGAGTAAAAATGATTAGCGAAGCACAATTTCAAAACGAGTTAGAGTTATTAATTGCAAATGCCATTCGTGAAGATGTAGGAGATGGTGATCACAGTTCATTAGCCTGTATTCCGGCAACGGCACAAGGAAAAGCGAAGCTTTTGGTGAAAGATGAAGGTATTATTGCAGGTGTTGAATTTGCGAAAATGATTTTCAATTATGTTGATGCTAATTTAGAGGTAGAAACTTTTATAGAAGATGGAACTCCAGTGAAATTTGGAGATGTTGTTTTTCATGTGTCTGGAAGTTCCCAGTCTATTTTAAAGGCTGAACGTATGGTTTTGAATTCGATGCAAAGAATGTCGGCTATTGCAACTAAGACAAATAGTTATGTAAAGTTGCTGGAAGGAACAAATACTAAAATTTTAGATACTCGTAAAACGACTCCTGGTTTTCGTGTTGCCGAAAAATGGGCTGTAAAAATAGGAGGAGGGGAGAATCATCGTTTTGCATTGTATGATATGGTGATGTTGAAAGACAATCATATTGATTTTGCCGGCGGAATTGCATTGGCTATAGCCAAAACCAAAGCCTATTTAAAAGAAACCAATCGTGATTTGAAAATTATTGTAGAAGCCAGAGATCTGGATGAAGTGAAACAAATTGTAGCTGCCGGTGGTGTTTTTAGAATTTTACTGGATAACTTTGATTACGAAATGACAAGAGATGCGGTTGCTTTTATTGGAGATAAATGTCAAACAGAATCGTCTGGAAATATCAATGAAGACACTATTCGTCATTATGCTGAATGCGGGGTGAATTATATTTCTTCGGGTGCTTTGACGCATTCTATTTATAATATGGATTTGAGTTTAAAGGCAATTGAATAATTTTTCTTCGGTAAAAAGATACTATTAATGTCAGTAGAGATAGAAATAAAGCTCCAGAAAATTCCTTTGTTACGCAATTTTGTGCGCTGGGCAAAAAAGGTAAAACTCAATTGGCTCAGTGGATTGTCCTTGTATGATTTGTTAGAATTATACATTATCGGAATTACTGAGGCGGCTTTGTCAAATCGTGCAGGATCTATTGCTTTTAGTTTTTTTATGGCTTTGTTTCCTTTTGCACTTTTTATTTTGAATCTTATTCCGTTTATACCTATTGAAGGATTTCAGGATGATTTTCTGGATTTTGTTGCCGACGGTGTTCCGCCGAATACTTTCTATGCTATAAAAAACATTATTAACGATATTCTTCATAACAGTCATTCCGGTTTAGTATCGTCGGGATTTTTGTTGTCTGTTTTTTTAATGGCAAATGGTTTGAATGCTATTTTAGGTGGTTTTGAAAATTCCAAGCATGTATTGGTAAAAAGAGGTTTCTTTCATCAGTATTTTGTAGCTGTTGGTATGTCGTTGTTTTTAGCTGTTCTGTTAATTGTAACAGTGGCTATTATTGTTGTTTTTGAGGTTTTTATTCAACAACTTACTGCCAGGGATTTTTTAAGTGATAAAATTCCATTGATAGTAATGGGACGTTATGCGTTTCTGATTTTGATGATTTTAATAACCACATCGGTACTTTTCAAATTTGGAACTAAAAATCAGGAAGACCGCTCTTTTATTTCTATAGGTTCAGTTTTTACTACAGTTTTGACTATTATAAGTTCGTATTTTTTTGGTGTTTGGGTTATCCGATTTTCAAAATACAATGAGCTTTATGGTTCTATTGGAACCTTGTTGATTGTTATGTTTTACATTTGGATTAACTGTATGATATTATTACTTGGTTTTGAACTCAATGAGGTAATAAATAAATTGAAGAAAAGAAAAGAACATACGCATTTGCAATAATATAGATGCAGATAGTTGGCTTTTAATATTAAAAGAATAAGTAATAATAGATGTATTTCGTTGAAGTAATTTTACCATTAGCACTTGCTAAAACTTTTACTTATAGTGTTTCTGAAGCAGAGTATCATTATATTCAAAAAGGTATGCGTGTGGCGGTTCCTTTCGGGAAAAGTAAAATTTATACGGGATTAGCGATAGATTTACATCAAAACAAACCCACTTTATACGAAGCGAAAGAAATTCATCAAATTTTAGATGAAAAACCTATAGTTACCGAAAATCAAATTAAACATTGGCAATGGATTGCATCGTATTATATGTGTGCAATTGGTGATGTTTATCGTGGTGCTATGCCAAGTGCTCTGTTGTTGGAGAACGAAACCTTGATTACTAAAAATACGGTAGGCTTTATTGATGAAAGTCAACTTACTGATGAAGAATTTTTGATTTATCAGGCGTTGCAACAACAATCTTCTTTAAAAGTGCAGGATGTTATCGGTATTTTGAATAAAAAGAATATTTTTCCGATTATTCAAAAAATGATTGATAAAGGTGTTGTGGTTTTGCATGACGAGATTCAGGAATCGTATAAACCTAAAATGGTTCGGTATATTCGTTTGCATTCTAAGTATGAATCTAATGAAGGACTGAATGAATTATTGAGTGTTTTAAAAAATGCCAATAAGCAAAAAGAAATTGTACTGACTTATTTTCAGTTGAGTGCGACGAATCATAAAAAACCGATTTCGGTAAAGGAATTAACTGATGTTTCTAACTCCTCTTCGGCTGTTGTAAAAGCTTTAATTGATAAAGAAATTTTTGAGGATTATTTGATTCAGGAAGATAGGGTAAGCTTTACCGGCGACTCTAATGATAATCTATTGCAATTAAGTGAAGCGCAGCAAAAAGCTTTTGACGAAATTAAATCAAGTTTTTTGGAAAAAGAAGTTTCTCTTTTGCATGGCGTGACTTCAAGTGGAAAAACGGAAGTTTATATAAAACTGATTGAAGAATATTTGACAACTGGAAAACAAGTTTTGTATTTGCTGCCTGAAATAGCATTAACAACACAACTGGTTTCCCGATTGCAGGCGTATTTTGGAAACAAAGTAGCTGTTTTTCATTCGAAGTATAATAATAATGAGCGTGTAGAGGTTTGGAATCAGGTGTTGCAAAATTCGGAGAAAGCCCAAATAGTGATAGGAGCCCGGTCGGCTTTGTTTTTACCGTTTTCAAACTTAGGTTTCATAATTGTTGATGAAGAGCATGAGCAGACTTTTAAACAAGTCGATCCTGCGCCAAGATACCATGCTCGTGATGCGGCTATAGTTTTGGCTGCTTTTTTCAAAGCTAAAGTTTTGTTGGGTTCGGCTACGCCAAGTTTGGAATCTTATTATAATACTGCTATAGGTAAATACGGATTAGTTGAACTTAAAAATCGTTATGCCAATGTGAGAATGCCGGAAATTGTATTGGTAGATTTAAAAGATAAATATTTCCGTAAGCGAATGACCGGACATTTTAGTGATGTTTTGATTGATGGGATTACGGAGGCTTTGTTTTTAGGTGAACAGGTTATTTTATTTCAAAACAGGAGAGGGTATTCTCCTTTGCTGGAATGTATGACTTGTGGTCATGTTCCGCAATGTCAGCAATGTGATGTGAGCTTGACATATCATAAACATCGAAATGAATTGCGATGTCATTATTGTGGTTATTCGATTGCAAAACCTACGCGTTGTCATAGTTGTTCCGGAATTGATTTGACGACCAAGGGTTTTGGAACCGAACAAATTCAACAGGAATTGATACAATTATTTCCGGAGCGAAAAATAGGAAGGATGGATCAGGATACTACCAGAGGTAAATTTGGGTTTGAAAAAATCATTGATAGTTTTAAAAATCGCGAAATAGATATTATGGTAGGGACTCAGATGCTTGCAAAAGGATTAGATTTTGACAATGTGAGTCTGGTAGGGATTATGAATGCGGATAATATGCTGTATCATCCCGATTTTAGAGCTTTTGAAAGAAGTTATCAAACAATGACTCAGGTAGCGGGTCGTGCAGGTCGTTCGGAAAAACAAGGGAAAGTAATTATTCAAACGTACAATCCTAATCATAATACGATTCAGCAGGTGACTAATAATGATTATATAGGTATGTATAAAGAACAGCTTTATGATCGTTTGATTTATAAATACCCTCCTTATTTCAGAATAATTAAAATAAGTTTAAAACATCGTGATTTTAATAAATTAAAAGAAGGTTCAATCTGGTTGTATCAGGTTTTGTTTCAAAATTTAGGAATTCCGGTACTTGGTCCGGAGGAACCGGCTATTAACCGAATCAGGAATGAATATATCCGAACTATAATGATTAAAATTCCTCAGGAATCGTCAATTGTAAGCACAAAAAAAACTATCCAAAAAATATTGAATAGTTTTGATAGTGTTGCACAATTTAGAGCAATAAAAGTTACACTAAATGTAGATTTCTATTAATTTCTTAGGCGTAAGAAAGTGCTTTGATTAAGTCTTCTTTCTTGTTTCTGCTCAAAGGAATTTTAGTTGTGCCGATTTCGGCAAATTTACTATTAAAGCGTTCCACTTTGTCTATATTTATAATGTAGGATTTGTGGACACGAACAAATTTCTTTTTAGGTAAATCATTTTCGAATGATTTCATTGTAGAAAGTACCAGATTGCTATCATCTTCAGTTACTACTCTTACATAATCCCCAAAGGCTTCAATCCATTTGATTTTTGAAGTGTAGATTTTTAATTTTTTCAAATTACTTTTGATAAAAATGTGTTCTCCTTCTTCCTCTTTGGTGTCTTGTTTAAGTAGGTGTAAATCGATAGCTCTTTTTACAGATGCATTAAAACGATCTACAGCTATAGGTTTTTGTAGATAATCAGTAGCATCATAATCAAAAGCTTTTAGTGCATATTCTGCTTTTGAAGTAATAAATATAATTTGAGGTTTTGTTTTTAGACCGTCTAAAAAGTCAAAACCACTAATTACAGGCATTTCTATATCAAGAAATATTAAGTCTACACTATGTACAGACATGCAACTTTTTGCTTCAATTGCATTGGAAAAATCACCTATAAGATGTAGGTTTGGGTGATTATTTACTAACTTTGCGATGATCATTCTTTGTATCGAACTATCATCTACTACGACACAATTAAGTTTCATAATTTTTTGAATTTAAGATTTGGCTTAGTAAAAGTATTGTAAATTATTTACAATCACTAATCTTTATCGGTTTTTTTTGCAATACAACGAATAAAGTTGTTTTTTGTTTTTTTATTCGAATTATTTAATTACTTTTGCACCCTTATTTAACAAAATAAATTATTTCTTATGAATCATTATGAAACTGTTTTCATTTTAAATCCCGTTTTATCTGACGTACAGGTAAAGGAAACAGTAAGCAAATTTGAAGATTTTCTTACTAGTAGAGGAGCAGAAATGGTAGCTAAAGAGGATTGGGGTCTTAAAAAAATGGCTTACGAAATCCAAAACAAAAAATCTGGTTTTTACCATTTGTTTGAATTTAAAGTTGCACCAGAAGTATTAATTGCTTTTGAAACTGAATTTAGACGTGACGAAAGAGTTATGCGTTTCTTAACTGTAAGTCTTGACAAACATGCTATCTCTTGGGCTGAAAGAAGAAGAGCAAAACTTAAATCTCAAAAAGCTTAATTATCATGGCAACATTACAACAATCTGCTTCAGGAAAAAAAGACGGAGATATCAGATATCTTACTCCTTTAAATATCGAAACTAACAAAACTAAAAAGTATTGTCGTTTCAAAAAATCAGGTATCAAATATGTAGATTATAAAGATGCTGATTTCTTATTGAAATTTGTTAACGAGCAAGGAAAAATTCTTCCTCGTCGTTTAACAGGTACTTCATTGAAATACCAAAGAAAAGTGTCTGTAGCTGTAAAAAGAGCTCGTCACTTAGCTTTAATGCCATATGTGGCTGACTTATTAAAATAATAATTTAATTATAACAGTTGTTGCCTCGCTACGGCGGGCTAACTTCTAAAATACAAGGACAACAACATGGAACTTATTTTAAAGAAAGACGTTCAAAACTTAGGTTTTAAAGATGATATCGTAACTGTAAAAAACGGATACGGACGTAACTACTTAATCCCACAAGGATTTGCTCAGTTAGCTACTGCTTCTGCTAAGAAAGTATTGGCTGAAAACCTAAAACAAAGAGCGCACAAAGAAGCTAAAATTATTGCTGATGCTAAAGCTACTGCTGATGCTTTAAAAGCTCTTGAGATTAAAATTGCTGCTAAAGCAGGTGGTGAAAAATTATTTGGTTCAATCACAAATATTGACATCGTTGAGGCTTTAGAGAAAGCTGGTCAAACTATCGAAAGAAAATTCATCACTAGTGGTATTGTTAAACGTACTGGAAAATATTCAGCTACTGTAAGATTACACAGAGATGTTATCGTTGAGTTACCATATGAAATTGTGGCTGAAAAAGCTTAATTTCTAAGTGTATAAAAATAAAATCCCGATGAAAGTCGGGATTTTTTTTGTTTTTAACTGAAATCATTTTGATTCAAAATAATGTAATAATGAAATATTCTAGATTAACTAAAGAACAGTTTGAAGAATTACATCCTGAATTTACTAATTTTTTAGCAACTCAATCTATTGATAAGGCGGAATGGGATAAAATAAAAGAAGAAAAACCGGAAGTAGCAGAACAGGAATTGGATGTTTTTTCTGATTTGATTTGGGAAGGTGTTTTGGCTAAAGCAGAATATTTAGAACATTTTTCTAAAAATCATATTTTCCTTTTTCAGACTTTTGATACCTATGTGCAGTCGATTGTTTTGAAATCATTGGTTCCTGATGTAGATTTTTTGACTAAAGAAGGTTTGCAATGGCTTAGTGATAATATGTTTACTGAAACTATAGAAATGAAGGTTGGAAAAAAAGTATTTACAGAGGAACGTAATACTTCGATTTTTTCACTAATTCAACAAGGAGCTTTCCTGAGCGACGGACAATTATTTAAACAAATAAATTCGATTATAGAGTCTTAAAATTGAATGTTATTTCTTTTTAATTGGTTATTTTAGTACGCTGTTTACACAGAAACTAAAATGACCAATTTTTTTATATGACGGTATTAGAAACAATTCAAAAATTAAGAGACGAGCTAAATCTTCATAATTACAATTATTATGTTCTGGATAATCCGACGATATCTGATTATGAGTTTGATATAAAATTAAAAGAGCTTCAGGATTTAGAAAATAAACATCCTGAGTTTTTCGATGCTAATTCGCCAACGCAAAGAGTGGGCGGTACGATTACTAAAAATTTTCAAACCGTTCCGCATACACAGCGTATGTATTCTTTGGATAATTCTTATTCTAAAGAAGACTTATTGGATTGGGAAGCTAGAATTCAAAAAGTTTTAGGAAATGTCGATTTGCAATATACCTGTGAATTGAAATACGACGGAGCGTCAATCAGTATTACTTATGAAAACGGGAAATTAGCCAGAGCGGTGACACGTGGTGATGGTTTTCAGGGGGATGATGTAACCAATAATATTAAAACGATAAAATCTATTCCGTTGCAATTAAAAGGGGATGGTTATCCTGAAAAATTTGATATTCGAGGAGAAATTATTCTTCCTTTTGCGGGTTTTGAAAAAATGAATCAGGAATTGATTGAAATTGGTGAGGCACCATACTCTAATCCCAGGAATACAGCTTCGGGCAGTTTGAAATTACAAGACAGTTCGGAGGTAGCTAAGCGGCCTTTGGAGTGTTTGTTGTATTTTGTAACTGGAGAAAAACTACCTTTTGCCTCTCAGTTTGAAGGTTTGGAATCTGCCAGAAAATGGGGATTTAAAGTGCCTAAAGAAGCGAAGGTAGTTAGTGATTTACAAGAGGTTTTTGATTTTATAGATTATTGGGATGTGCATCGACATGATTTGCCTTATGAAACGGATGGGGTGGTAATAAAGGTGAATAAAATCCAATACCAGGAGGAATTGGGATATACAGCAAAATCGCCGCGTTGGGCAATAGCTTATAAATTCAAGTCGGAGCAAGTTGCAACAAAACTAGAATCGATTTCATATCAGGTAGGAAGAACAGGAGCTATTACGCCTGTGGCTAATTTGGAGCCTGTTCAATTAGCGGGAACCATTGTAAAAAGAGCTTCTTTGCATAATGCTGATCAAATTGAAAAATTAGATATTCGAATAGGGGATAGTGTTTTTGTGGAAAAAGGCGGAGAGATTATTCCTAAAATTATTGCTGTTGATTTAAGCAAGCGACCGGAAGATTCGAAAATCACAGAATATATAACTCATTGTCCGGAATGCAATACGGAATTGGTGCGTAATGAGGGTGAGGCGAATCATTATTGTCCAAATTTTTATGGATGTCCACCGCAGATTATAGGTAGAATTCAGCATTTTATTTCGCGAAAAGCGATGGATATTGAAGGTCTTGGAGGAGAAACGGTTGCGTTGTTGTATAATAATCATTTGGTTCAAAATTATGCCGATTTATATGAATTGACTGTTGAACAAATTTTGCCTTTAGAGCGAATGGCTCAAAAATCGGCGGAAAATTTAGTTAATGGGGTTAAGAAATCAACGGCTATTCCTTTTGAAAGTGTGTTGTATGCGTTAGGTATTCGTTATGTGGGTGAAACGGTTGCTAAAAAATTAGCCAAACATTATAAAAATATTGATGCTTTAGGCAGGGCAAGTTTGATGGATTTGGTTTTAGTTGATGAAATAGGGGAGCGAATTGCACAGAGTGTAGTTGATTTCTTTGAGAATAGCGAAAATAAAATTATTATTGAACGTTTAAAAAGTTATGGTGTTCAATTTGAAATTATTGAAAAGGTAAATCTGAATGCTACAAATATACTTGAGGGTAAAATGTTTGTGGTGTCCGGTGTTTTTACTCAATTTTCCAGAGATGAACTTAAAAATGCTATTGAGGATAATGGAGGAAAAGTAGGGAGTTCAATTTCTTCAAAAACTGATTTTGTGGTGGCTGGGGATAATATGGGGCCGGCTAAATTAGAAAAGGCTAATAAATTAAATATTCCAATTATTTCTGAAACGGATTTTATGAATATGATTGCAACTGTTTAATTATGTATTTATAAGTTTTAAAGGTGATTTTTAATGAAAAAATAGTGTTAAGAATTTAACAAAAAGTTTTAATTCGTCATTATACTTTTTTAGATTTGCCACCTTTAGTGTAACTTAATTAGTTAATTTTGTTTACTTATAAAGATAAGTTATGTTTTTAGATTACTTAAAAGGGTTTTCGGTAAAGAAAATAGTAAAAAACAGCTTGCTTAATGTAAAGAATGGCTTGTTTTTAAGTGATATAAAAACAGTTGGACTGATTATCGACGAGAGTTATTTTAAAGATACTCAGTCTTTGATTAATGAAATTGTTCTAAATGGAATTGCAAAAGAAAATATTGAATTGTTACTTTTCAAAAGTAAAGTTTCTGTTGATTTTGGAATTAAAACAATAAAATTAGAATCCAGTCATTTAAATTGGAAAGCTCAAATTACCAATAAAGAGGTGATTGAATTTCTTGAAAAGGATTTTGATTTATTAGTGAATTATTATGATGTTGAAAAAGCCATTTTATTGGTAGTTACACATCAATCGAATGCTAAATTTAAAGTTGGTTTTTCGAGTATTGACAAACGCCTGAATAATTTGATGATTGCTACTAATCTGGGAAATTATAAGGTTTTTGTTGAGGAATTATTTAGGTATTTAAAAATATTAAACAAAAAATAGAAACTAAAAACATGCAATCATTAATAGGAACTGGTGTTGCTCTTGTGACTCCTTTCAAACAAGATTTTTCAATTGATACCGATGCTTTAAAAAGAATTGTGAATTTTTCTGTCGATGGTGGGGTTGAATATCTGGTAATTTTAGGAACAACTGCTGAAAATGCTACACTTAGCAATGACGAAAAAGAATTGGTGATTCAAACTGTTATTGAAGCAAATAATGGTCGTTTACCATTGGTTTTGGGAGTTGGAGGAAATAATACTATGAAAGTGGTTGAGGAGTTAAAGACAAGAGATATGTCGCCTTATGTGGCAATTCTTTCGGTTTCTCCATATTATAATAAGCCATCACAAGAAGGGATTTATCAACATTTTAAGGCAATTGCTGAGGCTTCACCGGTACCGGTAATCGTTTATAATGTTCCGGGAAGAACTTCAAGTAATATGTTGCCTAAAACGGTTTTACGTTTAGCAAATGATTTTAAAAACATTGTAGCTATTAAAGAAGCTGCTGGCGATATTGTTCAGGTAATGCAATTATTGAAAGATAAACCGGCAGATTTCCATGTGATTTCCGGAGATGATATGACTGCATTAGCATCTGTATTAGCTGGAGGTTCAGGAGTTATTTCTGTAATTGGTCAGGGGTTTCCAAAAGAGTTTTCTGAGATGATTCGTTTAGGTTTGAATCGTAAAGTTGACGAAGCTTACAAATCACAATATTTGTTGTCTGATTGTATTGATATGATTTTCGAACAAGGAAATCCTTCCGGGATTAAGCAGGTTTTTCAGGTTTTAGGTCTTGCTGATAATACAGTGCGTTTGCCACTTGTTCCTGTTGATGAAGATTTGCAGGAAAGAATAGCTGATTTTGTAAAGAAAATAGATAAATAGCAGCTTTTTGCAAGTATTTTTTTAAACTAAGAAATATTTTGTAGTCGCTAAATTAATAACTAAATTTGCCACCGAAACTTCGGTATGATTTTTTATAGGCTGTGGTTAGCTTGTATTAGTAAAACAAACAAAAAAATGAAAAAAATTGTATCCTTATTGCTTCTTGTTGTTCTTTTTAGTTCATGTAATGAATATCAAAAAGCTTTAAAAAGCGAAGATGTTTCGGTAAAGTATGCTATGGCAGACACCTTGTATGCTCAGGCTAAATATTCTAAAGCATTACGTCTTTTTGAACAAATAGCTCCTGAATTCCGAGGAAAACCACAGGCAGAAAAAATGTTTTATATGTATGCGCAATCTTACTATAAAACAAAACAGTATTATCTGGCGGCCTATCAGTTTGAAAGTTTTGCTTCAGGATATCCAAAAAGTGAAAAAATACAGGAAGCTTCTTTTTTAGGGGCTAAAAGTTATGCTATTTTGTCACCTGTTTACAGTTTAGATCAGGCAGATACATACAAAGCAATTGAAAAATTGCAGGCTTTTATTGATCGTTTTCCAAATTCAGAATATTTAACTGAAGCTAATGGTTTGACAAAATTGTTGTCGGATAAGATTGAGAAAAAAGTTTATGAAAACGCAAAGGGTTACAATACAATATCTGATTTTAAATCAGCTTTAGTTGCCTTTGATAATTTTATAATCGATTATCCGGGGACTAAGTTTAAAGAAGATGCTTTGTTTTATAAGTTTGATTCGGCTTATCAGTTAGGAATTAATAGTGTTCCTGAAAAAATGAAAGAAAGACTTACTGTTGCTAAAGCTTCGTATCAAAGTTTGATTAAATTTAAAGCTGATACAAAATATAAAGAAAAAGCAGACGAAATGTATGCTCGTGTTGAACAAGAATTACAAAAATATACTAAATAAATATAAGTCATGGATTTAAAAAAGACGAATGCTCCAGTAAATACAATAACGTATAACAAAACGCTTATTGAACAACCTACTGGAAATGTGTATGAAGCAATTACCATTATGGCTAAAAGAGCAAACCAAATCAATTCTGAAATTAAAAAAGAATTGACTGAAAAATTGGAAGAGTTTGCTACATATAATGATAGTCTTGAAGAAGTTTTTGAAAACAAAGAACAAATCGAGGTTTCTAAATTCTATGAAAAATTACCAAAACCACACGCATTAGCAGTTCAGGAATGGTTAGATGGTAAAATTTACCACAGAGAATCAAACAAATAAGATACTATGTCAGTTTTAAGCGGTAAAAAGATTTTGCTAGGTGTTTCTGGCGGAATTGCCGCCTATAAAACAGCGTCTTTAGTACGACTTTTTATAAAAGCAGGTGCACATGTCCAAGTGATAATGACACCTGCTTCTAAGGATTTTGTAACCCCACTTACATTATCTACTTTATCTAAAAACCCGGTTTATTCCACATTTTTTAATCAGGACGATGAAGATGAAAAATGGAATAATCATGTGGAATTGGGACTTTGGGCAGATTTAATGCTTATTGCTCCCGCAACAGCTAATACCTTGTCTAAAATGGCAAATGGTACTTGTGATAATCTGCTTGTTGCTACTTATCTTTCAGCTAAATGTCCGGTTTATTTTGCGCCTGCAATGGATTTGGATATGTACAAACATCCTTCAACTTTAGCCAGTTTTAAAGCTTTAGAAAATTTTGGTAACATTATAATTCCTGCTGAAAGCGGAGAATTAGCCAGTGGTTTATCTGGTGAAGGGAGGATGGCTGAACCTGAGAATATTGTTGCTTTTCTGGAAGCCGATCTAGAAAGTAAATTGCCTTTGAAAGGAAAAAAAATACTAATCACTGCCGGGCCTACTTATGAAGCTATTGATCCTGTTCGTTTTATCGGAAATCATTCTTCGGGAAAAATGGGTTTTGATATTGCAAAAAGTGCGGCTAATTTAGGTGCTTCTGTTGTTTTAATTTCCGGACCTACGCATTGTGTTGTAAATCATTCTTTTATTCAGGTTGTTAAAGTTACTTCGGCTCAGGAAATGTACGATGCCTGTCATCAATATTATGCTGAAGTTGATGTGGCTATTGCTGCCGCAGCGGTAGCTGATTACAGACCGAAAAATGTAGCGAATCAAAAAATTAAAAAAGCCGCTGAAAATTTTGTCATCGAACTCGAAAAAACAAAAGACATCTTATTTTCATTGGGAGAAAATAAAAAACAGCAATTTTTAATTGGTTTTGCATTGGAAACTGAAAATGAAATTGAGAATGCAAAGGCTAAAATTCAGAAAAAAAACTTAGATTTGATTGTTTTAAATTCTTTACAGGATGAAGGTGCCGGTTTCCAAAAAATGACCAACAAAGTTACTTTTATTAATAAAGATTTTAAAATAGAACCGATGGAATTAAAATCCAAAGAAGCGGTTGCTGATGATATTTTAAATAAAGTAATAGCTCATTTTTATGAATAAGATAATTGCCTTTTTTTTGTTACTAAGCTTTGGTTTTGTTCAAGGACAGCAATTGAATTGTACCGTTACGGTTAATGCTCAAAAAATGGGTAATCCCAATCAGCAGATTTATAAAACACTAGAAACTTCATTAAATGAATTTGTAAATAAAACCGATTGGACAGGTCAGGCTTTTAAGCAACAGGAAAAGATAAATTGTTCCATGTATATTACTTTGATGTCGCATAGTTCGGATCAATTTACAGCAACAATTCAGGTACAATCGTCACGTCCTGTTTTTAATTCGTCTTACGAAACCCCGGTTTTAAATATTAATGATAAAGATTTTAGCTTTACTTATGCTGAGTTTGAAAATCTAACGTTTAATGCGAATACTTTTCAGTCTAATTTAGTTTCGGTAGTTTCTTTTTACAGTTATGTGATTTTAGGCGCAGACAGAGATACTTTTGAATTTAAAGGAGGAGATGAAAATTTCCAAATCGCTCAAACTATCGCTACCGTTGCACAACAAAGTAGTTATAGAGGATGGAGTCAGTTAGATGGAAATCAAAATCGTTATTTTTTAATCAATGATTTATTGTCGCCAACTTATTCTGAAATTAGAAAAACAGTATATGATTACCATCAGGGATTGGATGTAATGACTGATAATTTAAAGTCGGCCAAAGAAAAAGTAAAAACAGCTATATTAGGTTTGAATAAATTGTATAATTCAAAACCAAATGCTTATTTAACCCGGGTATTTTTTGATGCCAAATCAGATGAAATTACTTCAGTGTTTACTGGTGGACCCAATATTACCATTACAGATTTAGTTGATAATTTAAACAAAATTTCGCCTATTAATTCAAGTAAATGGGCTAGTTTAAAATTTTAGATTTTCTAATAACTTCATAACAACGTATAATAAATATATTATTTAATGATTACTGCGCTATCAATAAAAAATTATGCTTTAATTGAGAGATTGACTATTGATTTTTCTAAAGGATTTTCAATTATTACTGGTGAAACAGGAGCAGGGAAGTCCATAATTTTAGGCGCTTTAGGATTGGTTTTAGGAAAAAGAGCCGATTTGACTTCGTTGAAAAATAAAGAAGAAAAATGTATTATAGAAGCCCAATTTGATATTTCGAAATACAATTTAAAAGCTTTTTTCGAAGCTAATGATTTGGATTACGAAGATGAAACCATCATAAGAAGAGAAATTCTTCCGTCTGGAAAATCGCGTGCTTTTGTTAATGACAGTCCTGTTAACCTTCAGGAATTGCAGGATTTAGGGTTGTTTTTGATTGATATTCATTCACAACAACAAACCAGAGAGCTTACCGATGAAAATGTACAGTTTGATATTATTGATGCTATTGCTGCAAATTCAGGAATTATTTCAGAGTATCAATCACTTCTTAAAAGTTATAAATCAGATAAGACCCAATTAAATTCGCTTATTAAAAAACAAAGTGAGGTCAATAAAGAACAAGAATATCATGCTTTTTTACTGAACGAATTGCAAGCAGCTCAATTAAAAATGGGTGAGCAAGAAGAGTTGGAAAGTGTTTTTGAAAAACTCAATAATGTTGAAAGTATCAGAGAGGTAATAGATAAATCATTGGCAATTGCCAATGAGGAGCAATTCGGAATTTCCGGTAATTTAAAAGAGATAAAAAATGCACTTTCTAGAATAGCTTCTTTTGCTCCTGAATATCAGGAATTGTTAGAACGAATTACAAGTTTGGCAATCGAGTTTGATGATATTTCAGCAGAAATGGACCGTTGTTCGGAAAGAATTGTTTCAGATCCGGAACAATTGGAACAAACGAATCAAAAGTTACAATTGATTTATAATTTGCAAAAAAAGCATCAGGTTGCAACTGTTGACGATTTGTTGGCTATCCAGGCTAAATTAGAAAACGAAGTTGTTGAATTAGGAAATATTGAAGAAGAAATAGCGCTTTTGAATACTGCTATTCAGGAAAAAACGTCAGCATTAAATGCTTTGGCTACCACCATTCATGATAACAGAATTCAGGCAGTTCCTGTTTTATCTGAAAAAATGATTCAAATATTAGCGACTTTAGGAATGCCTAATACGCGTTTTAATATAGAAGTAACTCAAGGTGAAAGCTATTTTTCTAATGGAAAAGACGAATTGCAATTTTTGTTTTCGGCTAATAAAGGAACTGATTTTGGATTGCTGAAAAAAGTGGCTTCGGGAGGGGAGATGTCTCGAATTATGTTGGCCGTAAAAGCTATTTTGGCACAATATTCAAAATTACCAACTTTGATTTTTGACGAAATTGACACTGGAGTTTCGGGAGAGATTGCTATAAAAATGGGAGAAATCATGAAGGAAATGAGTAAGACCATGCAGATATTTGCCATTACACATTTACCACAAATTGCTGCCAAAGGTGATGCTCATTTTAAAGTGTTTAAATCAACAATTGACGAGGATACCCAATCAGAATTAAAATTACTATCAGAAGAAGAGCGTGTTGTTGAAATTGCACAAATGCTATCGGGAACTATTGTTTCAGATTCGGCTCTAAATCATGCAAAAGCCTTGTTGAACTAAAAAAATGCTCTATATTTGCCAACCAAAATGATGGCTTTTTCTTGATAAAGTCATTGTTTTATTTGCCTTAAAAAAAAAATAAAAATATAATATTGATACCCTATGATCATAGAACCTAGAATGAGAGGATTTATTTGCTTGACAGCACACCCGGTTGGATGCGAGCAAAGTGTTAAAAATCAAATTGAGTATGTTAAATCAAAAGGAGCCATTGATGGCGCTAAGAAAGTACTGGTAATTGGTGCTTCTACAGGTTTTGGTTTGGCTTCAAGAATTTCAAGCGCTTTTGGTTCTGATGCAGCAACTATTGGAGTATTTTTTGAAAAACCACCTATGGCTGGAAAAACGGCTTCACCAGGTTGGTACAATTCTGCTGCTTTCGAAAAAGAAGCTCATAAAGCTGGTTTATATGCTAAAAGTATCAATGGAGATGCTTTTTCGAATGAAGTAAAAAGAGAAACTTTAGATTTGATTAAAGCGGATTTAGGTCAGGTTGATTTAGTAATTTACAGTTTAGCTTCTCCTGTTCGTACAAATCCAAATACAGGAGTTACGCACCGTTCGGTTTTAAAACCTATCGGAGCAACTTTTTCTAATAAAACAGTAGATTTCCACACAGGAAAAGTTTCTGAGGTTTCTATCGAACCATGTGCAGGTGATGATATCGAAAATACAATTGCCGTAATGGGAGGTGAAGACTGGGCTATGTGGATTGATGCTTTAAAAGCTGAAAATTTATTAGCTCCGGGAGCTACTACAGTTGCTTATTCTTATATCGGGCCATCAGTTACTGAGGCGGTTTACAGAAAAGGAACTATCGGACGTGCTAAAGACCATTTAGAAGCTACTGCTTTCACTATTTCTGATAGTTTGGCTGATATTAACGGAAAAGCGTATGTTTCGGTAAATAAAGCTTTGGTTACTCAGGCAAGTTCGGCAATTCCTGTAATTCCATTGTATATTTCTTTATTGTACAAAATAATGAAAGCGGAAGGAATTCACGAAGGTTGTATTGAACAAATCCAACGTTTATACCAACAAAGATTGTTTACAGGTGGAGAAGTACCAGTAGACGAAAAAGGAAGAATCCGTATTGATGACTGGGAAATGCGCGAAGATGTTCAGGCTCAGGTGGCTGAGTTATGGGCTCAGGCTACAACTGAAAATCTTGAAGAAATAGGAGATTTAGAAGGATACAGAAAAGATTTCTATAACTTATTTGGTTTTGACTTAGCCGGAGTAGATTATAAGGCTGAGGCTGACGAAATGGTTCAGGTGGAAAGTATCGCCTAATTTTATTTCGAAAAAGAATAAAATATAATTTTTTTGATAATGCGTCTTGATTTTAAATGTATAAAAGCATTTAAAATTAAGGCGCATTATTGATTAAAGGTTATCTTTGTTAAAATATTACATTTATATTGTATAATTAATACCGCTTTTAAGAATATGTATTTTTCTTTGATTATTCCCGTGTATAATCGTCCGGACGAAGTCGATGAACTTTTGGAAAGTTTGTCAAAATCAGATTATAAAGAAGATTTTGAAGTTGTGATTGTAGAAGATGGTTCTACAGTTAGATGCGAAGATGTTGTCAATCAATATGTAAGCAAATTAGCCATCTCCTATTATTTCAAAGAAAATTCAGGTCCCGGAGATTCCAGAAACTATGGAATGAGAAAAGCTAAAGGCGATTATTTCATCATATTTGATTCGGATTGTATTATTCCGTCTGAATATTTGACAGAAGTGGATAAGGCTTTAAAAGAAGATTATGTAGACTGTTTTGGTGGTCCTGATAAAGCATTGGACAGTTTTTCGGACATTCAAAAAGCAATAAATTTTGCTATGACTTCTTTCCTGACAACAGGAGGAATAAGAGGCGGTTCGGAAAAAATAGGAAAGTTTCAACCGCGAAGTTTTAATATGGGGATTTCTCGTAAAGCATTTGAAGCTTCTAATGGTTTTGGGAATATTCATCCCGGTGAAGATCCTGATTTGTCGATTCGATTATGGAATTTAGGTTTTGAAACCAGACTTTTTTCTAAAGCTTATGTGTATCATAAAAGGAGAATTGATTGGGATAAATTTTCGATTCAGGTAAATAAATTTGGTAAAGCCCGTCCTATTTTAAATAGTTGGTATCCACAGTATAATAAGTTAACTTTCTTTTTTCCTTCATTATTTATCATTGGATTAGCACTTTCTGTTGCTTTGTTGGTGTTTACTTACGATTTTTTAGCTAAATTGTATTGTGTTTATTTTTTTGTGATTTTTTTGGTTTCCAGTTTTCAAAATAAAAGTATTAAAATAGGTTATTTGTCGGTAACAGCAGTTTGGAAGCAGTTTTTAGGATACGGGATTGGATTTATGGAATCCTATTATAAAGTGATTCTTTTAAAACAAAAGCCTGAAGTAGCTTTTCCTAATATGTTTTTTAAAGTCTAATTATGCCTAAAATTATAGGTTTAACAGGTGGTATAGGGAGTGGTAAAACTACAATTGCTAATTATTTGGTTTCACTTGGATATCCTGTTTACATTGCTGATGATGCAGGGAGAAAAGTAATGCAGAAACAGGAAATTATTGATGCAATTAAAGAAAAGTTTGGTCTTGAAATTTTTGAGAATAATTTATTGAATAGAGCAAAACTTGCTAAAATTGTTTTTGATAATCCGGAACAATTAAAAAAGTTAAATGCCATTGTGCACCCTGCTGTTAAAGAGGATTTTAAAAATTGGTTAACACGGTATTTGGAATCGCCTTTGGTGTTTTATGAATCGGCTATTTTATTCGAAAGTGGAAGTTATAACGATTTTGATGTAATAATAACCGTAATAGCACCTTTGGAAAAGAGAATTGCAAGAGTTTTAGAAAGAGATAATAGTAAAAGAGAACAAGTTTTAAATCGGATTAATGCACAATGGACAGACGAGCAACGAATTTCTAAGAGTGATTTTGTTATAGAAAATTTAAATATTGATTTGGCTAAGCAAAAAATGGATGAATTTCTTAAAATTTTGCTGATTAGTTAATTGTTGTGCTAGATGTTAATGTTTGGTTAATGTATTATCAGACATAATGTTAAAATATTAATTTTGTTTTGATGAATAAATTGTTTTTTAGATTTCTTGTTCTTTTGATGAGTTTGTCCCTGATAGGGATAATACTTGTTCAGGTGTATTGGTTTAATACCTCTTTTAAAAATAATGATCAGCAGTTTGGTTATCATGTTACTCAGGTAATTGATAATGTTGCTGAAAAAATTGAAAAACAGGAGGCTTATAGTTTTTATGCTAAATACAATCGTTATAAGGACAGTACAGGAAAGGTACCCAGAAAAGATGATTTGTCTGAGTTTTATTATGTTCAAAAGAATCCAAAAACGAATAAGACAATAGTTTATTCAAATAGTATTATATCTGAAGATTATAATATTTCTTCAGCTTTGTTCAATAAAAAGTTCAGCAGTGAACGATTTAAAAATTTTAATTCAAAAAGAGTAACTGAGATTTACAATAATAATATAATTGACAAACCCAGCTTACAGCAAAGTTTAGTGCCGGATGTAAAAATTGAAAAATCAGGTAGTTTAGATATATTAGATAATGCTCAGTTTGAAATCTTTTTTAAGGATATAGCATCGGCGATGCCTTTGGAAGAAAGAATTTCTAAGGAAACGGTACAAAAATTAATTAAGAAAGAATTAGAAGTATATGGTGTTGATACCAAATTTGAATTTGGGATTTTTAGTAATGGAATAGAGACGAAAATAAAATCGGATGGTTTCCATTATATTAAGGATGCTAATTATTCTGTTCCAATATTGACAGACAATGAAGGGAATGAAAAGTATCGATTGTCAATTACTTTTCCGCACAAAAAGAGATTTCTTTTGTCAGAATTAGTAAGTATTACAATCTTATCCATAGTATTTACGTTAATTATTTTAATTGCTTATACCAGTGCCTTAAATCAGTTAATTCGTCAACGTCAGATATCGGAGATTAAGACGGATTTTATTAACAATATGACCCATGAGTTTAAAACACCTATCGCTACCATTAATTTAGCTTTAGATGCTATTAAGAACCCTAAGATTATAGAAGATAAGGAGAAGGTTCATAGGTATTTGCAGATGATTAGGGATGAGAATAAACGAATGCATGCTCAGGTTGAGAATGTATTGCGAATTTCTAAATTAGAGAAGAAAGAATTAGATATAGAAAAAGGTTCAAGTAATGTAGAAGAAGTGATTTACGATGCGATTGAACATGTAAATTTGATTTTGCAGGATAGAGGAGGAGTGATAAGAAATCATTTTGAAGCAGCAAGAACCACGGTTTTAATTAACGAAGTTCATTTTACTAACGTTATTGTAAATATTTTAGAAAATGCAATAAAATATTCGCCGGAAGAACCTCAGATTGACATTTATACTGAAAATATCAAAGATATGATTCTTATAAAGGTAAAGGATCAGGGGCTAGGGATGAGTAAGGTAGCTCAGAAGAGGGTTTTTGAGAAATTTTATCGCGAGCATACAGGAGATTTACATAATGTTAAAGGTCATGGTTTAGGTTTGGCTTATGTAAAAAGAATTGTTGAAGACCACAACGGTCAAGTTTATGTAGAAAGTGAAAAGGGAAAAGGAAGTACCTTCATTATAAAATTACCCCTAATAAATTAGAATATGGAAAGTATAAATAAAAAGATTCTCTTAGTAGAAGATGATTTGAATTTTGGAGCTGTTCTAAAAGATTATTTAATGCTAAATGATTTTGATGTTACTTTGGCAAAGAACGGAATGGAAGGTTTTGAAAAGTTTAAAAAAGATTCTTATGATTTATGTATTTTGGACGTAATGATGCCGTATAAAGACGGTTATACATTAGCCAAAGAAATAAGAGAGAAAAATGCCGAAGTGCCTATTATCTTTCTTACTGCAAAATCAATGAAAGAAGATGTTTTAAAAGGATATAAAGCCGGAGCAGATGATTATTTAAATAAGCCTTTTGATTCCGAAGTTCTATTGATGAAAATCAAAGCTATAATTCAAAGAAAAGCTTCGGATGTAAAAGCAGAACAGGTTCCTTTTGAGTTTACAATTGGTAAGTTTCATTTGAATTCAAAATTAAGATTCTTAAGTTTTGCCGGTGAAGAGCCTGTGAAACTTTCTCCAAAAGAGAATGAATTATTAAAAATGTTAATTCTTCATGAAAATGATTTGATGCCAAGAGAATTAGCTCTTACTAAAATTTGGAGAGATGACAATTATTTTACTTCCAGAAGTATGGATGTTTATATTGCCAAATTGCGTAAATATTTAAAACAAGACGAAGATGTTGAAATTTTAAATATTCATGGAGAAGGTTTCCGTTTGGTAATTAAAAATAAAGCTTAAAAATAAAAAAGTCCCGATGATTCGGGACTTTTTTTATATAATCACATTTTAAATGTGGCTGTTATTAGTACAGTTTTGGGTACTTTGTTGGGTTACTTTCAGAGATAATACTGTATACTTTTTCGTAAATATCTTCAATTGAAGGTTTAGAAAAATAATCACCGTCAGTTCCGTAAGCAGGTCTGTGCTCCTGAGCAGATAAAGTTTGAGGTTTACTGTCTAAATATTGGTAAGCATCCTGTTCCTCAATAATTTTTTGTAAAATATAAGCCGAAGCTCCTCCGGGAACGTCTTCGTCAATTACTAAAAGACGATTTGTTTTTTGAACACTTTTAGCGATATCGTGATTTTTATCAAAAGGTATTAAAGACTGGATATCAATAACTTCGCAATCAATACCTATTTCCAGTAATTCTTTAGCTGCCTGTTCCACTAATCTTAAAGTAGAACCATAAGAAACTAACGTAATATCGGTTCCGGTTTTGATGGTTTCTACAACTCCTATTGGAGTTTTGAATTCTCCGAAATTATTAGGAGCTTTTTCTTTTAAACGATAACCGTTTAAACATTCAATTACTAAGGCGGGTTCGTTACATTCTAAAAGTGAATTGTAAAAACCGGCCGCTTTTGTCATGTCTCTGGGAACTAAAACATTAATACCTCTAATGGCGTTGATAATCATTCCCATAGGAGAACCCGAGTGCCATATCCCTTCTAATCGATGCCCGCGGGTTCTGATGATTAGTGGTGCATTTTGTTTTCCTGCCGTTCTGTATAATAAGGATGCTAAATCGTCACTTAAAATTTGAATAGCATATAAGAGATAATCTAAATACTGAATTTCGGCAATGGGTCTTAATCCTCTTAAGGCAAGTCCTATTCCTTGTCCAATGATTGTTGCTTCACGAATACCGGTATCGGCTACACGAGTTTCTCCATATTTTTCCTGCATGCCTTCTAACCCTTGGTTTACATCACCAATATTTCCGGAGTCTTCACCAAAAATTAAAACCTCAGGATGTTTGGCAAATAAGGCATCAAAATTATCACGGATAATCATTCTGCCATCCGTATCTTTTCTGGTGCCTTCCGCATAGGTAGGTAATACTTCTTTAACAGAAAACACATTGTTTTTTGTTTCAGAATACAAATTATTGCTAAAAAGTGGTTGGTTCTTTTTGAAATAGTTTTGTATCCATGAGGATAATTCCGAACGAACAGCTTCGTTTGTCATTAAGCGCAAAGATTTTCTGGCCGTAACAAGAATTTCTTTTTTCAAAGGATCTTTAATTGCTTTAAGATTGTTTGAAAGTCTAAGAAGCTGATCTTTGTTTTTACTTGAAGGAGCAATTTTTTCTAATAAAGCAATAAGTTCGTTTTTTTCTTCAACAATAGGAGTAATAAAAGAAGTCCAGGATTCTTTTTTGGTTTCTAAAACTTCTTTTTTAATAGAATTTTCAATTTCATTAAGTTCCTCTGCAGATGCAATATTTATGGCAATCATCCACAGTCGCATTTGTCTTATACAGTCAAATTCTCTTTCCCAGTTTAGTCGCTCACTGCTTTTGTATCTTTCGTGTGAACCTGAACTTGAGTGTCCTTGAGGTTGAGTAAGTTGGGTAACATGCACTAAAACAGGAATGTGTTTTTCTCTCGCAATTTTGGATGCTCTTTCGTAAGCGGTTATTAAATCAGAGTAGTCCCAACCTTTTACGGTTATGATTTCTAAGCCGTTATTGTTTTTATCTCTTTGAAAACCAGATAAGATTTCAGAGATGTTTTCTTTTGTTGTTTGGTGTTTGGCGTGAACTGAAATTCCGTATTCATCATCCCAAATACTAATAACCATTGGTACTTGTAAGACACCGGCAGCGTTTATTGTTTCAAAAAACACACCTTCAGAGGTACTGGCGTTACCAATGGTTCCCCAGGCTACTTCATTACCGTTAATAGAAAAGTTTTCCTGATTAGGAATATTTATTTCACGATAAACTTTTGAAGCCTGAGCTAATCCTAAAAGCCTGGGCATTTGAGCTGCTGTTGGAGAAATATCTGAACTTGAGTTCTTTTGTTTTGTTAGGTTTTTCCAACTTCCGTCTTCATTTAAACTATGGGTAACAAAATGTCCTCCCATTTGTCTACCAGCCGACATCGGTTCTTGTTTGATGTCAGTATTGCCATATAATCCAGCAAAAAAATTAGCGGTTGTTAATTCGCCAATAGCCATCATAAAAGTTTGATCACGGTAATAACCTGAGCGAAAATCGCCGTTTTTGAAGAATTTAGCCATTGCAATTTGCGGCACTTCTTTTCCGTCTCCAAAAATTCCAAATTTTGCTTTACCAGTCAATACCTCCCGGCGGCCTAAAAGGCTGCACTCACGACTAGTTACGGCTATCTTATAATCATTCAATACTTCAGTTTTGAAATCTTCAAATGTCAATGTAGTATTGGTTTGTTCTTTTA
Organism: Flavobacterium glycines; assembly: GCF_900100165.1. Classification (GTDB taxonomy): domain Bacteria; phylum Bacteroidota; class Bacteroidia; order Flavobacteriales; family Flavobacteriaceae; genus Flavobacterium; species Flavobacterium glycines. Next base: position 156,949 of record NZ_FNEO01000003.1, on the reverse strand, counting down.
TCATAATTGAAAGATTATAATTCTTTGCCGCAAATTTACTTAAAAACCAAGTATTATCATAATCTATTAAAATAAAAACAGACTATAAATTGATGTTTTTGTTTAAAAAAAATATTGGTTTTTTAGTAAAAAAATAATTTTTCAGACAGATATTTGGTTTTTATTTAATGTGCTGTGTTAATTTATTTGTTTAGAACCATTTCCGATTGAATAAGTTTATAAGGATTTTAGGTGAAAATGTGATGACAAATCGTATTTTTTCATTGTATTTATTTTGACTTATTTCCCATCCATTAGATGAATAAACGGGAAAGTATAATTCAAAATAATCTGTAACTAAGTTTAGGCGAATTCCACTATCAAAAACAAATTTTGGATCCTGATATTTGTTTTTTACTAAACCCGCATCACCATAAATTTCTATCCAATTCCAGATATTATAGCCTGCATTGATTGTGCTTATCCATTGATTAGCATAAGCTGTGTTTAGTTTGGATTTAAAACCGCCTTCTGCCAGAATAAATTGCTGACTAAAAAAACCTGTACTTTCTGAACGACCATAAAAACCATAATCAAAGAAATAATCGGTAGGACGATCCAGCGCAAAGCTGAAGAAATCGGACTGGCTGTTGTTGTAAAGAAAGCTTCCAAGGTATACGCGAAAATTAACTTTATGATTACTTTCAAAGAGCTTTCGGTATTCCATTTCGGCAGCAAGTTTTCCAAAATTATTAGCAAATTGAATATCGCTGACGAAGCTAAAGTGTTTAGTGACTTCGGTTTTGGTATTGATGTATTTTGCATTAAAAACAGAATAATTTTCAGTTGAGTTATCGGTTATAATATCGCTTTTTTCACGATTAACCATTACCTGACGAAAATAGATCAATTGTTTTTTATTATCTCTAAAATCCTTTTCTCTAATTTGTAATAGGATATTAGGATTTAGTTTTGTGTAAGTTGCATCAGGAGCATAATGAAAATAAGAACCTGTAAAAGAGTATTTTATATTGTATAATCGGCTTTCACGGTAATTTTTGTTAATTGTAAATGTACCCGAACCCGAAAGTGTTTTGGCATTGGTAGAATAGGCAGGGTTTATGTTAAAGATAAACGGTTTATCCAAAATAGTTTTGTTATGCAGACGTATTCCTGGAGTTATTCCATCATATAAATTGTATTCTAGTGTAGGTACATATAAAAGCTGGTTGTAGAACGGATCTTCCAAATCCTTCATTAAAACAAATTTGACAGGACGGTTGTTTGGAAAAAAGGATTTTAACGATTTCCAATTGTTTCTTAAATTGTATTCAGGAACTTCGTTTTTATAATTCAATACAATTTTAGAAGCATTATTTCTGGAAAAACTATAAATACTGTCATTAGTTGTAGGCTCAATCCATTTTTTAAATACAATTTCGCCCTTGTTGGTGCCATAAACAGGAATCGGAACGTTAATTCCTGTTTTGTTTTTTAGTGAAAACTGAATGCTGTCTTTGGTTTTAGTAACCTTATTAAATTTATAATCGATAAGATCTCTGGAATAAATGATAGTTTTAAAAAACCAGTCAATGTTTTTTGAAGTTTGATTTTTTAATGTGTTTTCAAAATCAAATGCATTGGTTTGTTTTTTATTGTTTAGGGTGTAGAAGTTTCGAATACTTTGAGTAACAGCTTCATTTTCGAGATAACTATTTAGGAAACGTAAACTTAATCCGGCACGGTATTTACTTGCAATTTGTTCGTTAAATTTTATAAGGGTGTTTTTTGGTTCACCTAAGGCCTGGTCTAGATTTTTTCGAGCCATTAACATATAAAAATAGCTGTATTGTTCGTTGAAATCTAAGTTAGTAAGATTAAAGCTTTTTAATAATTTATAAGAAGCGGCACTTCCTAACATTTTTGTGTCCGGATAATTTTCTTCTATATATTTCATCATGATATAGACTTGAATTCCGTTGTGGACCCAGCTGTCTTTTCGGTTGTCTATGTACAGGCTATTGTTTAAAAAAACATTTAAATAGGTTTTTAAAAATTTGATTTCATAAGTAAACTCATCTGTGAAAGGTCTTATAAAAGAGGGTAATTGATTGAGTCCGTAGAAAGGATTTCTTTCGTAATCGGTTTGAGAAATTACAATTTTTTTAAAAGGATAATCGCCAATGAGTTTTTTTACAAATCGTACGACACAATCAATAGCTTGTGCTTGTGCAATTGGGGTAATTTTTTCGCCATCTAAATTGCTTAAAACCTCAAAACTATCATTTTTAAAACTGGTAAAATTGGATATTGGTTCGATAAAAAGACTAAAATCAACTCTGTTTTTTCCGTTTAATTTATAGATGATAAAGTCTTCATTATCAATTTCTTCAGTAGTGTCTAAATCTGTTGTGATTTCAAAGTTTTTACCCACCCTTAATTCGACATCAAAATCACTTACAGCATTAGCAATATCGTCTAAATTTTCATTACTGTATTTTGTGAAGCCATGATTTTCATAACGTGCAGGAGTTAAAAACCAGGATTTCAGATGCATATTGCCAAAATCATCATAACCATATTTGGTAAATTTATTGTTAGGGATTTTTGCGTCATAACTTAGTTGAAGGGCTATTTTTTTATTTGGAGCCAGTTTTTCGGGAAGATTTATAGTGATAATATCCGGGTTTTCTTTAGTTCTGTTCCAGGAGAAAAACAGATGCTCGTTATTGAAAACACTAATGTTTGACGTTTTTCCTCTTTCTGCATCTTTGGCTAAGTGAAATCCACGATAAAATTCGTCCGAGAAACGAAGTGCCAGAGGGGTTTGTACATTTGAATAGGCATTATTCCAATCATTCAAAACAATTACAGAAATGCTATCAGTAGAAGAGTTGAAGTATTCAATTTCTTGTTTAATATGTAAAACATGAGTTTCGGTATCAACATCTACAAAAAGCTGATTGTGATGCTGAGCCATAATAGTATTTATGGAAGCAACAAAAACAACTAATGATAGCAAGATTTTGAAAACAGTTTTCAATGGTAGCTGGGGTTTTAAATAGCATTTGAAGATACATTTTTTTTTACTTTACAGTAAAAGCTGAAATGAAAAAAGCTGTAGCGAAAACAGCTTTTAAAAGTTGGGTTTTAAAGTGTATTTTTTGTAGAAATTATCTAAAACTTCCACCACTTCGTCTTCGTTGTCAACAATTTTAAAAAGATTTAAATCTTCAGCATTGATGTTGTTTTCCTGTTCTAATAAGACTTTTTTTACCCAGTCAATTAAACCGCACCAATAACTGCTGCCCACCAGAATAATAGGGAAACGGGCAATTTTTTTGGTTTGGATTAAGGTAATGGCTTCAAACATTTCGTCTAAGGTTCCAAAGCCTCCCGGCATAACCACAAAACCTTGAGAGTATTTTACAAACATTACTTTTCTAACAAAGAAATAATCAAAATTAAGGTTTTTATCCGGATCAATATAAGGGTTGAAATGTTGTTCAAAAGGCAAATCAATGTTTAGACCTACCGAAGTGCCATTACCTAAATGAGCTCCTTTGTTTCCGGCTTCCATAATTCCGGGACCACCACCTGTGATGATTCCGTATCCTGCTTTACTTATTTTAAAAGCAATTTTTTCGGCTAATTGATAGTATTTATTATCAGCTTTAGTACGGGCTGATCCAAAAATAGAAACACATGGACCTATACGTCCCATGTTTTCAAATCCATTAACAAATTCCGACATGATTTTGAAAATAGCCCAACTGTCATTGGTGCGAATTTCATTCCATGTTTTTTGTTTCAATTTATCTTGGATGATTTTTTCTTCGTCATTATCAAAATCTTCTAATTTCATCTTTTAGGCTTTTATTTAATTATTACAGAACGAATAATTAAAGGTTAATAAATGTGAATTAAAAAAGATTAGTTTTTTAATTAACTTGGAGCGTCTTACACTAAATTAAGGCTTTTTGCTTACAAATACTACAGCTTAATGTCTTAAAATTTGCATAAAAAATTATGAGGAGCCTAAATTGTTGTTGGATAGTAATTTGTATAAAATAAAAAAGAGAAATCTGAAATGATTTCTCTATAATGATATTTGATTTTGTGGTTAAACTATAAAATTTGAGTATAATAAAAATTACTTTTTGTAAATATCTAAAAGCCAATTGGAAAAACTGTTTTTCCACATTTCAACGGAATGGCCTTCGTTATAGGCTAATCCAAAACCGTGATCTCCTTTAGAATAAATGTGTAATTCCGATTTGTCAACTTCGGCAACTACAGCAGATAAAAAGGGAAGCGCTCTTTTTAAAGTCCATTTTTTATCATCCCTTGCAATAGCCATAAAAAAGGGAGGTAAAGTTGATTTGTCTTTTATACTTTCAAGTAATTTTAATCTGTCTCCTGCATAAATTAGACCTGCAAAGGCTGGTTTCCAAGGCAAATTTTGACTAACACTTGTAAAAGTTAACCATTCCGATATAAATCCACCTGCTGAAAAACCAAGTACTCCTATTTTGTCTTTGTCAAATTTTAATTTATCTGCCAATCCAATCATCGTCATCACGCTTGCATTTACATCGTTTTTGAGTGCTTCAAAATAGACTGTCTCCATCGGAATTTTATATTTTCCTTTTTCATCTTTGGTATTAGTACGGTATTTTACAACCATACAAGTGATTCCTTGTTGCGAAAGCCAAAGTGCCAAATCGGTTCCTTCTTTGTCAACCCAGTTGGTAACAAAACCGCCTCCGGGAAAAATGATGGTTGCAATGTGTTTGTTGTTTGCTTCAGCAGCAGGAAAAAGCATATAAGTTGGTTCGGAAATATTAGAAAAAACACGATTTTTTTGTGATAATGAACCTGGTTTTACAAGTGAATCAACATAGGTTTCTTTTTGTTCATGTAGAATTGGATTGTCTTTGATTCCGTCAGGAAATAAAGGAATTTCTTTAGGGATTTGCGCAAATATTGAAAAGCATTGCAATAGAAAAAATAGGAACAGTGAGGATTTAAGTTTGTTCATGGTTAAAATAATTGTTTGGTTAATTGGTTTTGAATCAAATATATAAAAATATTTAGTAAAATATAATTTACAAAATGATAATAGTAACCAAAAACCAACCCGCCCTTCGGAACCCCTCCGGAAGAGGGGAATGGGGAATTAAATTAACTCTTTCTTTAAAAATTTAGCGGTATAACTTTTTTTGACATTTGCTACTTCTTCAGGAGTTCCTTTGGCAACAACCGTTCCGCCGCCTTTTCCTCCTTCAGGACCAATGTCGATGATGTAGTCGGCAAGTTTGATAACGTCAAGATTGTGTTCGATAATCAGGATGGTGTTGCCTTTATCGACTAATTTATTGATCACTTCCATTAATACACGAATGTCTTCAAAATGCAATCCTGTAGTAGGTTCGTCCAGAATATAAAAAGTATTTCCGGTATCTTTTTTAGACAATTCTCCTGCCAGTTTGATACGTTGGGCTTCACCACCGGAAAGCGTAGTGCTTTGTTGTCCCAGAGTGATGTATCCTAAACCAACATCTTGGATTGTTTTGATTTTGCGGTATATTTTTGGGATATTTTCAAAGAAAGGAACGGCTTCGTCCACAGTCATATCCAGTACATCTGAAATGGATTTTCCTTTATAGCGAATTTCTAAAGTTTCTCTGTTGAAACGTTTTCCCTGACAGGTTTCGCATTCTACATACACATCCGGTAAAAAGTTCATTTCAATTGTGCGAACTCCAGATCCCTGACAAGTTTCGCAACGACCTCCGGCTACGTTAAAACTAAATCGTCCGGCCTTGTAACCACGAATCATACTTTCCGGAGTTTTGGTAAACAAAGCTCTAATTTCGGTAAAAACTTCGGTGTAAGTTGCAGGATTCGAACGCGGAGTTCTTCCAATAGGACTTTGGTCTATATCAATCACTTTATCGATATGTTCTAATCCTTCAATTTCTTTATAAGGCTGTGGTTTTTTAACGCCATTAAAATAATAAGCATTCAGAATAGGGTAGAGTGTTTCGTTAATTAAAGTCGATTTTCCGCTACCTGAAACTCCCGTTACGCAAATCATTTTTCCTAAAGGTAATTCGATAGAAACATTCTTTAAATTATTTCCGGTAGCTCCTGTAAGTTTTAGCATTTTTCCATTTCCTTCACGACGCTTTGACGGAATATCAAACTTCATCTTTCCGTTAAGGTACTGTGCAGTAATAGTGTTGGATTTCAGGGTTTCTTTAGGTGTTCCAATGCTAATAATTTCGCCTCCAAATTTTCCCGCTTTGGGACCAATATCAATTACATAATCGGCGCGTTCAATCATGTCTTTGTCGTGTTCGACCACAATTACCGAGTTACCAATGTCACGCAATTGTTCCAAAGAATGAATCAGTTTTTCGTTGTCTCTTTGGTGTAAACCAATACTTGGTTCGTCTAAAATATAAAGTACGCCAACGAGTTGTGAACCAATTTGGGTTGCTAAACGGATGCGTTGTGCTTCACCACCTGAAAGCGATTTGGAGCTTCGGCTTAAAGCCAAATAATCCAAACCTACGTTCATCAAAAAGTCTAATCGATCCTTAATCTCTTTGATGACTTCAGAAGCGATAAGTAGTTGTTTATCGGATAAATGGGTGTTTAAATTATGAAACCATTTTGTTAAATCGGAGATATCCATATTGCACAATTCGGCAATATTTTTTTCGTCTATTTTAAAGAATAAGGCTTCTTTTTTTAGACGTGAACCTTCACAAACAGGACATTCTAATTCGTCCATAAAATCTTTTGCCCAACGTTTAATGGTTGTCGAACCGCTTTCGTCGTGTTGGTTTTTGATGAAATTTGCAATTCCTTCAAAGTCTATTTTGTAATCACGGGCAACACCCAAATCTTTAGAGTTGATGGTGAATTTTTCTTTACCACCATTCAGAATCATTTCCATCGCTGCCTCGGGAATACTTTCGATGGCATCGGTGATTTTAAAATTGTATTTCTGTCCGATGGTTTCCAATTGTTTGAAAATCCAGGAAGATTTGTATTCACCAAGGGGCGCAAAACCTCCCGCTTTTATCGATAGTTTTGGGTCTGGTATAATCTTTTTAACGTTAATTTCGTTTACCGTTCCTAATCCGTTGCAATGTTCACAGGCTCCTTTTGGAGAATTGAATGAAAATAAATTAGGTTCCGGATTTTGGTACGAAATTCCAGTTGAAGGACACATAAGGTTTCGGCTAAAATAACGAACCTCTTGACTGTCCTGATCTAAAATCATCAAAACATTTTCACCGTGATGCATGGCGGTATTGATGCTTTCGGAAAGGCGTTTTTGATTGTCTTCACTGTTATCAATAAGCATTCTGTCTACCACAATTTCAATATCGTGGGTTTTATAGCGATCCAGTTTCATTCCGGGAGTAATATCCAGAATATCACCGTTTACTCTTACTTTTAAGAATCCCTGCTTGGCAATTTGTTGAAACAATTCACCATAATGTCCTTTTCGGGCGCGAATTACCGGAGCTAAAATATTGATGCGCTTGTTAGCAAAATCAGTTACAATCAAATCTTTTATTTGCTCGTCTGAATATGAAATCATTTTTTCGCCGGTATTGTAACTGTAAGCATCGGCTCCACGAGCGTAAAGCAAACGCAGGAAATCATATATTTCAGTAATTGTCCCAACGGTAGAACGCGGACTTTTTGAAGTCGTTTTTTGCTCAATAGCAATAACAGGTGACAATCCATCTATTTTGTCCACATCAGGACGTTCCAGGCCGCCCAGAAATTGTCGGGCATAAGCCGAGAAAGTTTCTACATAACGGCGTTGTCCTTCGGCATAAATAGTATCAAAAGCTAGGGAAGATTTCCCGGAACCCGAAAGTCCGGTAATAACTACCATTTTTTCACGAGGAATGGAAATATCTATATTTTTGAGATTATGAACTCTGGCGCCTAAAACTTCAATAGTATTGTCTTTGTCTAACATAATTTTTACTGATTGCTTTTTTCATCACAATGACAGCAAAGTTACTATTTGTTTCGCAGAGATTTGCAAAGTTAACACAGAGTATCGCGGAGAATTTATGGCAAAAGAGTAATTTTATAAAAATTCACTAAGTTAACTCATACATTGACTGGCATTTTGAGAACTATTTTTTGTGTCTCTGTGCTAACTTTGCAAATCTCTGTGAAATTTTACTCTATCGTCATCGATTTTAGTTTACTTCTGTAAGCTTCCAGTGCTTCTGATTTTGAAATGAAACCATAGTATTTTTGATCCTTGATAACGGGTAAATAGGTTTTTCTCGTTTTTTCAAATTTGTCCATAACGATTTCCATGTTGTTGAATGGATATATGATATCAGCAGGATCTTTCATGATTTCTTTTATCAGCGTGTATTTAACTCTGTACTTGTTAAAAATAACTTCTCTGATTTCGTTAAAGTGTACCACGCCTAATAAATGTTTTTCTTTATCAACAACAGCAAATACGGTTTGGGTTGAATGTGAAATCAAATCGACTAATTTTTCTAAATTATCATCCGGAGAAAGAGTAAGATAATCAGTGTGAATAATCGAATTAGTGTTTAAAGTTGAAAGTACATTAGTGTCTTTGTTACTGGTAAAAGCATGTCCTTTTTGAACCAAACTTTTTACATCCATCGAATGTTTTTCGAAAGTTTTTGAAATCGCAAAACTGATGGAAGCTACAATCATAAGTGGAAGCATCAGGCTGTAACCGCCCGTAATTTCGGCAATAAGGAAAATGGCCGTTAGCGGTGCATGAAATAATCCACTTAAAATTCCCGCCATGCCTATCATTGTAAAATTACTGATAGGTAAATGAGTTAATCCTGTTAGATTGAACGCTTTTGCAAAAACATAACCCACGTAAGAACCCATGAAAAGAGAAGGAGCAAAATTACCTCCATTTCCTCCGGAACCCAAAGTAATGGATGTGGCAAAAACTTTCATCATCATTGTTGCAGCAACAAAAAGAAGAATGATCCATCTGTTGTTTTGAAAAGAGCTAAATAAGGTGTTTTCTAATAATTCCCCGGCATTGTTATCGGCAAGGGTTCGGATGCTTTCGTATCCTTCACCAAAAAGCGTTGGAAAAATAAATATCAGTACCGCTAATATGGAAGCACCTAAAAGCGCTTTTTTGTATGGATTTAATCTTAAATGAGAGAAAAAATGTTCGGTTCTTTGGAAGTTTCGAGTGTAATAAATCGAGATAAATCCGGTGACTACGCCCAGTAAAACATAAAACGGAATGTTATGGTAATCAAATTCTTTTTGTTGCTGTACTTTTAACAAAATGGTTTCGTCCAGCGTAATCACAGAAACCAAAGCTCCTGTTGCTGCGGCAATCATAATAGGAGTAAAGGCTGAAATACTTACATCGACCAATAAAAATTCGATAGCAAATAAGACTCCGGCAATGGGAGCATTAAAAGCAGCACCAATACCTGCAGCTACACCACAACCGATAAGTAAGGTTCTGTCTTTATAGTTTAGCTTGTAATTTTGTGCAAAATTAGAACCAAAAGCAGCACCTGTTATCACAATTGGACTTTCTAAACCTGCCGAACCCCCTAAGCCTACCGTTAAGGAACTGGTTACAATTTGGGCATACATTTGTTTACGCGGAATAATACTCGCTTTCTTGGCAACCGAATAGAGAATTTGCGAAGTTCCTTTTTCGATAGTTCCTCCTAATAATCGTTTGATAACGAATGCGGTCAATAAAAGTCCCGCAATGGGTAAGATACTGTTGATGAAACTTAGTTTTAGGATTTTATTGATATTGGTGGCAAAAACAAATACCCAGTGCGCAAAGGATTTTAAAACAATAACGGCAATGGCCGAACTAATGCCTACTAATACACTTGAAAGGAAAATAAATTGTTTTTCGGTTAACAAAGATTGCGCTAAACCAATTATACTTTCTAGTTTTGAAATATATTTTTTGAACATTATTGTGTTTTTTTGAAAGTGCTAAAATACTACAATTTTAAGCATCGGATACATTTTTAAGGGCTTCTTTTCGGCTTAAAGGCTTTAAGTTATTAACCAAAACAAATTGTTTTACGGCTTCAGAATTTGTTTTTGCATATTCGCGTAAAGCCCATCCGATGGCTTTTTGAATAAAAAATTCCTTAGACGATTGATGTTGAATACAAATGGTTTTTAGTAACTCAAAATTGGTTTTCTTTTTATAGTCCAGTTGAAATAAAATTGCACTTCTGTTGAGCCACATATTGTCTGAATTTGAAAATTTATCGATAGTTGTATCAATAGCATCAGGGAATTCAACTAGATATTGTCCCAGCATATATTTCGAAATGGTATCTACGCTATCCCACCAGGAATTTGTGGTGAGTAGTTTTTCTATGAGTAAAATATCTTCTTTTTTGTAATTACCTTTGAGTTCTTTGATTAGAATTTCTATGGCACAATAGTGTAATTCTCTTTGTTCTTTAGCGTATAATTCTAAAGCGATTGCTCTGGTATTTTTTGTAACTTCCGGTTTGTTTGCTTTCCAAATTTCTTTAAATCGTTGTCTTCTTTCGGTGGTTTTGATGCCAAAAAAAGATAAATGATTTTTCATGTATTTTGCCATTGCCAATGCGTTTTCTGCATTGTTGATTTCCTGAAAAGCATTTTCTAATTGGTTTATAAATGCCATTTTAAAGTGTATTTAATTTGGATGAGCAATAGGCTTTTATGTCTTCGAAAAAACTGCTGAATTCCTGTTCAAATTCTGAATAGTATTCTTTTAATTCTTCTGAAGCAAAACGCATATTCGAATTGTTGTCAGTTCGACGATCCATACGGCTTAAAATCTCATGGATTCCATCAATACTTTGATAGCTTGAAAGCCAATTTTGTTTTTCCATATACGGCAGTATTCCTTTGGCTCTTTCGCTGAGTAAATCATGGTGTTTGTGCATGGATTGGTAAAAACGACTAATATATTCTTCTAAATCTTCATCCGAATAATTAGTCCAGTTTTTTGCTAGGAAATGATCGTAGAAAATATCTACAATTACGCCAGCATAGTGGTGGTATCGTTCGTGTAAACGCTTGGTACTTTCTCTAAAAATTGGATGTGCATCGGTAAATGTATCAATTGCTCTGTGCAGCAAAATTCCTTTTTGAATTTCCGGATGGTAGTCTTCAAATTTTCTTCCACGGATACCATCGGCCATGAAATTGCCAATTTTTATAAATTCATTGTTCCCGGAAAGGTAGATGTGTGCTAGGAAATTCATCTTTTTTAAGTTGCTAAGGTTCTTAGAGACAAAGGAGCTGCGTTTGTTTTAGTAAATGTATTAAAACTTTTTTGAATCATCTGGATGTATAATTTAGCTTTAAATAAACTTAGCACTGAATATTATTTTAAAATCTTAGCTTCTCAGCATCTCAGTAACCCAACAACTTTTTTATATTTGTGTCCAACTTAATATCAATTTACTTAAAATTTTAAAAATAACAGAATGACATTAATAAAATCAATATCAGGAATTCGTGGAACTATTGGCGGAAAGGTAGGAGACAATCTTACTCCGGTTGATGCAGTGAAATTTGCTTCGGCTTATGGAACTTGGTTGAAAAATACCTATGGCAAGGATAATAAAAATCTAAAGGTTGTTGTAGGTCGTGATGCCCGAATTTCCGGACCAATGATTCATAATTTGGTAGTGAATACTTTAATAGGATTAGGTATTGATGTAATTGATTTGGGGCTTTCTACAACGCCTACCGTTGAAGTGGCAGTTCCGTTAGAAAGTGCCAATGGAGGAATTATTTTAACGGCTTCACACAATCCAAAACAATGGAATGCCTTGAAATTGTTAAACGATAAAGGGGAATTTTTAAACGGAGTTGAAGGAGAAAAGATTCTTCAAATTGCCGAAGCGGAAGCATTTGATTTCTCGGATGTGGATAGTTTAGGCGAAATTATTGAAAATGATGCCTACATGGATATTCATATTGATGAAGTATTGAATTTGCCTTTAGTAGATATTGAGGCCGTAAAAGCAGCCAAATTTAAAGTGGTTGTTGATGGAGTGAATTCATCAGGAGGCGTTATTATCCCTAAGTTACTGGAATTAATGGGAGTGGAAGTGGTAAAATTATATTGTGAGCCTAACGGACATTTCCCTCATAACCCGGAACCTTTAAAAGAACATCTTAAGGATATTTGCGAATTGGTAGTAGAAGAAAAAGCACATCTTGGTATTGTGGTTGATCCTGATGTAGACCGTTTGGCCTTCATTAGCGAAGACGGAGAAATGTTTGGTGAAGAATATACTTTGGTAGCCGTTGCTGATTATGTATTGAGCAAAACTCCGGGAAATACAGTTTCTAATATGTCTTCTTCCCGTGCTTTGCGCGATGTGACTAACGCTCATAACGGAAGCTATGAAGCCAGTGCAGTAGGAGAGGTGAATGTAGTGGAATTGATGAAAAAGAATAATGCTATCATTGGTGGTGAAGGAAACGGAGGGATTATTTATCCGGAGTCACACTATGGACGTGACAGCTTGGTAGGAGTGGCTTTGTTTTTGACGCATTTGGCTAACAAAAATATGAGTGTTTCGGCTTTGAGAGCTTCTTATCCGGAGTATTATATGAGCAAAAATAAAATCGAATTGACGCCTCAAATTGATGTGGATGCTATTTTGGTTGCTATGACTGAGAAATACAAAAACGAAGATATTACCACTATTGACGGAGTTAAAATAGACTTTGCTAAAGAATGGGTACATTTGAGAAAATCAAATACCGAACCGATTATTCGTATTTATACCGAAGCACCTTTGCAATCACAAGCGGATGCTTTGGCATTAAGAATTATTGATGAAATAAAAGCAATAGCAGGAATTTAATTGCTTTTTTTTAAGATAAAATCCCTTTCAAATTTGATTTTGAAAGGGATTTGTTTTTTATAAATAATTAATAATACTGATTTTCTATTTTGCTAGTGCGAGCGTCACGCTCGTACCCATCCTGAATTTTTTAATTTCTTTATGTCCACGAGCGTGACGCTCGCGGTAGCTGGAGAAAAATGGATTTTATGGTTTGAAATATCTTCATTATAATAGTTTGTTAATATGTACGTCGTCCCAAAATAGCAGGTAACGTCATTAGTTGATGATAGGAGGAGGAACAGGAAACATTTTATCAAACTCTTTCGCTAGCGCTAGCGTCCCGCTCGTGCCCACCATCTAATTCATATCAATTTCCAAAATGGTTTGGTTATTATTACCATAATTTCTAGCACTACTATATTTCCAATCTATAGGGTCAGTTACAAATCCTGTTTCAACAGGATTATTGTGAATATATTCTAACTTTTGCTCAAATACTTTCAATGACCAAATCTCGATTGGTTGATTATTTTGTTGCCAAAACTGTCTATTGGTAACATTACTATTCTTTTTTCCAGCTCTCTCAAACATCCAAAGCATCCATTCTTTTCTACTTTCTTGCGGATTATCTTCTATGAGTTTGAGCATTTTTTTTGAGGTAAATCCTTTAAAATCTCTTATCAATCCCGAAGGATCATTTAATGCGGAACGAAAGATTAAATGTACATGGCTCGGCATAATGCAATAACCATAGAGTTCCATTCCTTTATTCTTTCTGCAAAAATCTAACGACTCTATTATACACCAAAAATAATCATCTCTGGTAAACACATCTATCCAGTTTACGGTAGCAAAACTTATGAAATAAGCTCCTGATTTTTCTCCAAATTTATATTTTCGGCTCATTGTTTTTTTTAATAGATAAAAATCACTCGCTCCACTTTGTGGGCACGAGCGGGACGCTCGCGTTGGCCTGGGATTTTCTACTTTGCTAGTGCGAGCGTCCCGCTCGTACCCATATTGTGTCTCGTCCTAAAAAAAGTTTATATATTGTTACGGGCACGAGCGGGACGCTCGCGCTAGCGAACCTTAAGAAAAACGCTCGCGCCAGCTGGGGGTTTATTAAATTCCCAACAACTCGTATCTTGGAAAAGTTTTAAGATGATTAAGCTGGTCAACAGTATAATTTAAAGTTAAACCATTACTATCAAAATTAGATTTTGTCAAAATTGCTCTTTTAATTGGTATGGCTAATGGTGCGAATTCATTTTGAAAAGTTATTATAAATGTGTCAGAAATAATATCTTCAATAAGTTTAGTGAAATTTCCACTTAACACTTCATTAGCTATATAGGTCAAAAAATCTGAACTACCAGGATCATTGAAATACCTTTCCTGATAGTTAATTTGTTCCCGTTTTTTCATTAACCATTCATACGAACTTAAACCATCAATTTCCTGAGAGAGTAACATGTCAGAACCACTAAATAAATCTTTATAGTAATTTATTGCTGATTTATGATCTCCAGAATATTTATTTCTATTTGGTCCGCGAGTTCCTTTTGATATTGGAGTTGCACCAGCAGAAGCTTGTAAATAATAAATTGTCTTATGTCTAATTAGCCCATAATCTCTCAATGCTAAATCTGCTTTAATCATATAAAAAACAGAATAATAACATTTTATAATTGACCAAGAATAGTTTTTATTTTCAATACCATTAATTCCCTCTAATAGACTTAAATGCCCTTTGTAAAACAAATCTTTAGCGTCTTCAATTAATGAGTTTTTAAAAGCATAGGCATTTGCATTATCAAGTGTCAATGTTGAAATATCAGCCAAAAAGAAATCATCAAATGAAGTACAACCTAAAATACTTTCACAAAATGTTTGTGCTCTGTGTCTATCAAAACTCATATTCGTCTTGGTTTGGTAATGATTTTAAATAGTTGTCTTGTAAAAAATCCACAATTGCTTTTCTCTGAGATTTTCCTTCAAGATTTTTTAAATCTGACCTTTGAAGTAATTCTCCTTTTGGTAAGTCTAAAAGAGATTTAAAATCGTCAACTTTAAACGATTTTTTTTCTGCACATTTTATAAGTAAATTTTTAATCAGATGCTCAATTGCTCCAAAAAAACCTGCATTTGTCAAGAAAGGATTTTTGGCTCGATTTGTCCATAAATTTTCTCTGTCGTAGTAAAATTTGAGAGCGGTAAAATAATTCATTATGACTATTTTCTGGTTTTGTAGATTGGTTAATTTATGGCTTGCAAATACTCCATCGGATTCTAAGTGTTTTTTTAATGAGCTAACTACAGTAGCTAAGTCAACAAATCCAACACCTTTACCTTGTCCAGGATATTTAATAGCTTTATAAAAAGGAGACTCAATATTATCATTTAATTCTTCTGCGATATCCGTTGCTCTGTTTATAGAATGGTTTGTGTCATTTTCAATTTCACCAAATAGATCATAAATCAAGCTTTTAGGAACAGGTTTTTGCTCTGAATTAATATTAACAAAAATTCTTGCAGCATCTTTTGTTGATAGGTTCAAGCTTAAAGTCACTATGATTTCTTTCTCACCAATTTCTGGATTTTCTTTTATTGCTTCTTGAAGTCCAACAAGTCTATGTTGACCGTCGATTGCTTGGGCTGAAAAAGGAATAATAGGTATTATGATTTCATCATTTGAAAATATGGGTTTAACTTTTGTGTCAGTCCAATTTAAAATGAATGTACTGTAAAATATATTTCCTTCTAATATATATTTTTTTATTGCAGCGATTCTTTGTTTATTCAATACTCTTTGTACAGCTCCTTCTTCTTCGTCACGTCCTCGAACAGCTACATAATATATGTAAAGGACATCCGAAATTTTCATTGATTGTGTAAAAACTGTTAAATCACCAAATTTTGTTTGTAGTGATTTTACTTTAACTTTTTTAATTGTTGATGTTTTTTTTGCTACAGTTTCTTCTTTTTGAGCTAATTTAGTATTTGCTTCAATTTTTTTTAATGCCATTATATATAGATTATATGGTTGTTTTGTTTCTTGTTGAGGATGTTTTTTCTACAATTGCCCTCAACTAGTTTATGTTTATAACAAAATTATACAAAGCCATCTTTTTTTTAGTACTAAAGGTATGATGTTAATCCAATTTTGTTTTATCCAAATATAGAGATAAATTACTACGGCATATTTTATTTATGGAGATTTTTTTTATTAAGGGAGGTAGTAGACTAATTAAAAATTCACCCTAAAACTCACATTAGGAGTCAAGCCCAGGGATTTGTTGTTGACCTGTATGGTTTTCGAAGTATCGTTAGGATCTACTTTATAATAACGATTAATGATGTTGTTTTGATTGGTGATGTTTATAACACCAGCCCTTAGGATTGCTTTTACAGCCGAACTGAAATTGAAATTGTAACTAAAGGAAGCGTCTATTCGAAGAAAATGATCCAGGTTTTGACTATTAGGGGTATCGTAATTTACAAAATAGCGGTTTCCATTTTGTACCGTTTCATTTCCTGCAACGGGTTTGGTGTAGGGTAGTCCGTTGTGCCAGCTGCCTCCAATGGCCATTTTTAAATTTTCTAAAATGGCATAATTCCATCCCATGTTTACTGAATGACGAATGTCAACATTATTAGGAAAGGAAGAAGGTATAAAACTCTCAAAATGATAATTGTTTTGACTAAAAGTATAACTCAGCCAGGCACTGTGTTTTTTGGACGTTTTGTTGATTAAGAATTCGATTCCTTTGTCGGTATAGCTTCCGTTGGCATTTTTGTATTGGAAATTATTGTAAAATCCCTGATTGGAAGCGGTAATGCCGTCAACCAATTTGTAAAATCCGGTGAGGTCAATATTCCAGTTATTATCATTGAATTCGAAGCCAAAAGAAGCCTGTTTGCTTTTTGCAATTGGAATGTCCTTGTTGTTGACTAATTGCCAGCGTCTTTTTTCTACGCCCAGAAAATCATCTTCAAAATCGATAATTTGCGTAGAAGTCTGATTTTTAAATTCGCCTTCCAGTTTGAATGCGAATTGGTTTGAAAGTTCCTGTCTGAAATTGATTCGGGGTTCGAAAAGGAATTTTTGAAATTTCTGGAAATAATTCAAACGAAGTCCTAAACGAAAATAGGTTTTGTTCTTATTGTATTCGGTTTCGGCGTATAAAGCCTGATTCAATAACACATTCTTTTTCGTGCTGGAATAGAATGGTGCGCTGACACGGGTTTGGTTGAGCATTCCGGTTTCGTTTAGCTGATAACCGGATAAAAGGCGGATATGTTCATTAAAAACATAATGCAAATTCAGTTTGGTCGCCGTTTCAATCACTTCATTGGCTTCGGTCAACAGCTGATCGGTAGCCACACGATGATCACGGGAATCAATGTTGTATCTGGAAAAATAGCTGTTTAATTGGGTGCTTAATTTGGGTGTCCATTGGGCTTTCCAATTACCACCAAACCCAATGTTCTTTTGCGAAAGCGCACTGGATTTGGATTTGGTGTCATCGCTGTTATTATTTTCAGAATAATTCAATTCGTTGGTTATCCCGATAAGATTTGCTCTAAACTGATGTTTTTCGTTTAAATCATAAAGGATTTTGGCGGTATAATCGTAGAAATAAAAATCGGAATTACTGTTTTTGGTGGTATTATCAGCATTGATTTCGGTATCCTGAAAACTCTTTTTGTAATAGTTGGTATAAGTAGGCGTGTTGACAAAATCGGTGATGGAATGACGGGCAGAAAGATCGATTTCCAGATTTTTGGCCAACGGAATTTGAACAAATACATCTCCGCTAATTAAATTGATACCTGCACCTCCGGAAACGGAACTTTTGATTTCGTTATTGGTACTCATATTAATCATGCTCGAAACACCATCACTAAATTCGGCACTGGTACCGTTTTTAGTCACTACAATTTTATTAGTCAAATTAGGATTGTAAGCTGAAATTAAACCAAAAAAATGCCCCGAATGATACATTTTGATATTGTCCCAAAGCATTAGGTTTTGGTCGTTAGTACCTCCGCGAACATTGATATTGGCAACACTTTCATTAGCGCTTTCAATTCCCGGCAGCACTTGTATGGATTGTAAAACATCAGGTTCGGTAAGTCCGGGAAGAATCCCGAATTTTTTAGTGTTTAAAACCGTACTCCCATCGGTGGTTTTTTGTAAACCGGAAGTTAAAAATACCGGAATTAAAACCGGATTGAGTTCTTCTTTGGAAGGTTTTAAATAGATAGTTGGACAATCTTTTGCAGCAGCAAAAAAAGCAGTTGCTCTTATTTCTTTAGTTTCAAAACCCAAATAAGAAATACTAATAATCGTTTCCAGAGGAATATTCTCCAGATTGAAACTTCCGTTTTTTGAAGCAATCGTTACTTTTGAGTTATTGGTTCGAATAGTTGCTCCCGAAAGTGTGTTTTTAGAATCTGCGGCCAGAATAAATCCGCAAATACTAATGGTTTTATCGAGTCGTGATATGGTAATGTAGCGACTGTCGAGCGCTTTGAAATTAAGCGGAACTTTTGCATTCAAATAATCAATGGTTTGCTGCAGATTTAAGGCATTAGATGGTTTTTCGATACTAATTGCGGTAATGTCTTCTACAGCATAGGAAAATTTAATATTGAATTGTTGTTCAAGGGTTTTTATAATAGTGGTTAAAGGAGTTTTGTTACTGCTTGTTTGTGCAGTACCAATACTCCCAACAAAAAACACTAAATAAAAAATCCATTTATTGAACTTCATATTGGTATAATGTAACGGTTTTGCCTTTTATAGTATAGCTTAATTGCAGCGGAATAGTAATGGATTCCAAAGCTGTTTTTTGATTTGTATGTGTAAAACCTCCGGTAAATAATTTAGAAGTATCGATGCCTTGGGTTTCAATTTGTATATCATATTGACGCTCTAATTCGGCAATAACCTGATTAAGTGGAACACGGGTAAAACTGGATTCTTTTTGTAACCAGGAAGGTGTTTGCGCATCAAAATCATCTGTTTTTTCAATCTGTTTGTTAATGACTCTAAAGCTTTTTCCGGGAGGTAATTTTACGGTTGTATTATTGTAAGTCACACTTACCAAACCTTCAAAACAGCTTACTTCGTAATAGTTGTCTCTTTGTTTTACATCAAAATGTGTTCCGAGGACTTTTACCACACCATCAGCTGTTTTTACGCTAAAGGTTTTACCTTTCTGTACCTGAAAATAAGCTTCTCCTTCCAAAGTTAAATCTCTTTTTTTGTCCCAATTTTTTTCATTGAAAGTAATTTTGGAAGAAGCATTCAGTAAAACTTCGGAGTTGTCGGGAAGCTGAAAGCTTTTGGTTTGTGCAATTCCGGTTTCGAAAGATTGTGTCGAATTGAAAAATAAGAAATAAGCCGAAGTTAATACTACCGCAACAGCAGCAGCCACTTTAAAGAAAGTTCTAAAGTTGAGTGTTCTCACTTTAGGTTCTTTTTTAGTCAAATTTCTGCTTTTTAATGAAGCCAAAGCTTCTCTGGCATCTACTTTTGGAGTTGCCAAATGAGCTGAATAATGAGCAATCTTTTCTATAGTTTCAAAATCTTCGGATTGTTTTAAATCTTCAATTTCTTCAGCAGAAAGTTCGCCATTAAGCCATTTTAATATTTCTTTTTCCTTTTTCATTTGTTCTCGCTATAGTGATAAGACAACTGTATCGTTTTTTACCCTACTTTTCAGTTAATTAGATATTTTCGATTCGTTCTTTTAGGGTTTTTAAAGCTCCGGACATCCTTTTTTCAACTGCTTTTTGGCTGATGCCCAGTTCATCGGCAATTTCCCTGTATTTTTTTCCGTCAATCCGGTTCATTAAAAAAACTTCTCTTTGTGCTTCGCTTAATGAAGCGATGGCATTTTGCAGTTTGATTTTAAATTCTTCTTCTTCTAAAAGGTATTCGGGACTTTGATTGGTTTTATCCAGAGCAGGAGTGTCTTTGGCGAAAGCCATAACTACTTTTTGATGTTTAACCGTATTCAGGAACAAATTATTTACCGTGGTGAATAAATAGGTTTTTACTTTGGTGTAGTCAATTTGGGAACAGTTTTCCCAGATTTTAGCAAAGGCATCCTGGACAATATCTAAAGCGGCATCACTATCGCCCGATTTGTAATAGGCAAAATTGGTTGCTGATTGTACGTTTTTTATATAAAATTCGCTAAAATAAGATTCTTCGCAAAGATTGTTGTTTTCCTTACTCATTCTTCTTGTAGGATTGGTTTAGGGGTTTTGTAAAATTAGATTATTTTTTTGAAATCATCAGTGTTTGAAAAAAATGTATTTTTTTTACGGCTTTAAGATTATTGTAAATCAGTTTGTTATGAAAAGTTTTATTTTTTTTAATTTTTCAGGGTAGGGAAAAATCAATTGCTGTTGTCTTACTAATAGAAATGCGAATAAATCGTCATTATTAACTATTAGAAATATTAAATTTGTAAATTATGAAAACATTTAAATTGATTGCCGGAATTGCATTGATGGGAATTTTTAGTTTAACATCATGCCAAAGTGAGGTTGAAGAAGTTCAGGGAGATAATCCGAATACGAACACTGCTAATTCAACTACAGCCAATAGTATTAAGAGAATTTCCATGTATGATGGATCATCAGATGATGCTTTAGATGGTTCTTCCTGCTCTTCTATTTTGTTTCCTTTTAGTGCTACAGTTAATGGTGTAAGCCTTGTAAACCAATTGAGTTATGAACAAGCAATTACTATTCTTGGACAACTTAATAATGATACCGATACAGTGGTACTTCAATTTCCTTTAAGAATCAGAATGAGCGATTATACAGAGGTTACTGTAAACAGTCAATCAGAATATAATGCTATAGTAAATAATTGTACTCAGGCAGAAAATAATGGTCAGGCTGCTATTTCTTCATTAAATATTAGCTTCCCAATCACAATATTAACCTATGATGCGAGTTTAGTACAAACAGGAAGTACTGTTATTACAACCGAAAGACAATTGTACACTTATATGGTTAATTTATCAAGCACCGACTATTTTTCAGTAAAATATCCAGTGACAGTTACACTTGCTGATGGAACTACCGCAACTGTAAACAGTGATACTGAATTGAAATCGGAAATTACCGCTGCGTTGAGTATTGAATCAAAAATTGATGCGGCTGTTGAAAATAAAGCCAAATTAGAAAAAATCTTAGTTGACGGAACTTTTAAAGTGAGTTCTTATATTGTTGCTGGAGTAGAATCGGCTACTAGTTATTATTTGAATAAGACTATTGATTTTACAAACGATTGGAAGGTGAAGTCTTTGGAAGCTTTGACTACTGTTGCTACAGGTACTTATAGTATGACATCAGACACGGATGTGTATTTACAATTAGGTTTTACCAGTAATACTAATTTTACCGTATTCAATAATACATGGAAAGTAATCAGTTTTACTGCTTCAACCATTACATTAGAAAGTAAAACCAATAGTGCTGTAAAATTAGTATTGAAACAAATTTAAATGCTAAGGAATTGGTATATACCATTAATTTGTGTTTAATTTATCTTTTTAAAAGAAGTAGTTTATAAAATTTAGATAATGAAGAAAATAATAGCTGTATTTGTTTTAGCCTTTTTTTTACTGAATTCCTGTTCTCCGAGTGATGATAATTCAGATGTAATTGTTAAAGCAAATAATAAAAAAACCTTAGGAACTTCTGCACACGATTTATTATCAGAAGATAAATTTGATAGTATGATTGTAGAGATAGTTTATGTAGAAGGCTATGAACCTACCGCTACAGCAATTAATAACTTTGTTTCTTTTCTAAATACCAGAATTAATAAAACGGGAGGGATTACAATTCAAAAAAGAGCCATTCCGTCTCCTGGTAATGACAGCTATACCAATACACAAATTATTGCCATTGAAGATGCTAATCGAATTTATTATAATGAAGGAAGTCAGATTGCAGTCTGGGCTTTTTTTGCTGATGCAAAATCTTCTACAGATACGAGCACTTCGGTGGTTTTAGGAACAGCGTATAGAAATACTTCTTTTGTAATTTATGAAAATACAGTTCGCAAATTAAGTGGTGGTTTGTATAAACCAAGTACAGTAGTTTTAGAATCTACAGTAATCGAGCATGAATTCGGACATATTTTAGGTTTAACTAATGCCGGAACAGCTATGCAATCCAGTCATGAAGATTCAGAACATAAAAGACATTGTAATGTGTCAAGTTGTTTGATGTTTTGGGAAGCCGAATCAGGAAGTAATTTACTGGGAGGAACTATTCCGCAATTAGATACTCAGTGTATAGCCGATCTTCAGGCTAATGGGGGTAAATAATTTTAAAAATAAAATAATGAAAAAAATATATTTAGTTGGATTGTTGCTAGGTTTAGTAATGTCTATAGAAGCACAGGAAACTTCATTGCATAAGTCACATGGAGGAATCAAAGGAGGTTATAATTTAGCTGCTGTAAGTTTTGACGGTGACGGAGAAACTGATAGCAGAAGTGGTTTTCATGTTGGAATTTATGGAGAGTCATTTTTAAGTGATGCTTTTTCCATTCAACCGGAATTACTATTTTCACAACAAGGTTATGAAATCACCAATAGTTCCGGGAAATTTACTCAAAAATTGAATTATATCAATTTGCCTGTAATGTTTAAAGCTTATCCTTCTCAAAACTTTTTTCTGGAAGCAGGGCCGCAAATAGGAGTTGCGGTGACTCATAAAGAAGTTTATGACGGAGTATTTAGCAGTACCCAGGAATATAATCCGGATAGTTTTGATTGGGGAATGAATTTCGGAGCAGGTATTAAAACAGATTCAGGTATTAGTTTAGGTGTAAGATACCATCTGGGATTAGGAGATTTGTACGATGAACAAAAAGCTCAAAATCGAGTTTGGATGTTTTCTTTAGGATTTGATTTGTAAGCCCCAAATCTATCATTTTGCTATATAAAAAAAGCTTAGTTTGTAATTATACGACTAAGCTTTTTTGTTTTATTTATGTTGGTGTTTCCATCTTTTATGAGTCCAGAAATAATATTCAGGAGCTTCATAAATTTGTTTTTCTACTTCTTTAATATAGCGATGGATAATTTCATAATTAGGAAGTGATTTCGGTTCGTCAGTAATAGGAACCAAAGTGGCTTCATAATAACCTCTTTTTACCTTAGTAACTTTGGCAAACACAACATTGAGATTGTATTTTTTAGATAATAATTCCGGACCAATGTGAACCGGAGTTTCCATTCCCATAAAATTTTCCCAATGTGCAATTTGTTTGGTTTTAGGTGATTGGTCACTGACAAGTCCGTACAGGGATAAGATTCCTTTTCGTTGGTTGTTTGCCATCAACGGAATGGTTTTGTCAGTTGATACTAATTCGGTTTTGTATTCTGAACGAATGTCTTTGACCAATTTGTCAAAATAGCGGTTGGCTATTCTTTTGTAAACACCTACACCCTGATAGGAGGATTTAAGATTGATGGCTATTAACCATTCCCAACTGGCATAATGAGAGGCTAAAACCATGATACTTCGGTTTTTTTCTTCGTATTCTTTGAGTAAATCCAGATTGGTGATTTTAAATCTTTTTTGCATTTCTTCCGGAGAAATAGTCATGGTTTTGACCATTTCCATAAACAAATCACAAAAATGGTGATAGAATTTTTTCTCGACTTGCAAACGCTCTTTGTCGTTTAAATGCGGTAAAGCGATTTCTAAATTGTGTTTTACGGTTTTCTTTCGATAACCTATTATGTAGTAAACAATAAAATAGAGTATATCAGAAATCCAATAAAATATTCGGAAAGGTAAAATCGATATGAACCAAAGTAATGGATAAGCGATTATAAAAGCTAAAAATTGCATGCAGTTTTTTTTATGGGGCAAATATAAGTCAAAATTGACTAATCATAATAAAGTCTGAGTAGTTACTCATTGCATCTGTTGGAATTCTTATATTTACCAGTGATAATAAAAATACGATATGAATACTTTTTTGATTGCCATAATATTGGCGAATGTACTTTTTAGTTACAAAGGATTTAATGATTATTCTTTTTTTAGAAAATATGAATTTCATGTTGGTAGTATTCGTTCAGGTCAGCAAATCCGAATGTTAACTTCGGGATTTCTTCATGCCGATTTAGGACATTTGGCTTTCAATATGATTACACTTTATTTTTTTGCTCCTGTAGTGAGTGCATATTTAGGTGATTTAATGTTTGTAATCATTTATTTTGCAAGTTTAGTCTTTGGTAGTTTACTCACTTTGGCAATACATAAAAACGAATATAATTACCGGGCTATCGGTGCGTCGGGAGCGGTTACGGGAATTTTGTATTCGGCTATATTATTGCAGCCGGATATGATGTTGGGTATCTTTTTTATTATCCCAATGCCTGCTTATGTGTTTGGAATTTTATACTTGTTGTATTCTATTTACGGAATGAAAGCTAAGAATGATGGAATAGGGCATACAGCACATTTTGGTGGCGCTATAGGAGGCTATTTAATTACGTTATTGGTTTATCCGGATTTACTTATCTTACATCCATTGATGGTCAGTTTGTTAACAATACCTATCGTATTTCTTTTTATTTTAATAAAGATGAAGAAGCTTTAATGGCACAAATTTTGAATGTTGTCTAGAAATTAAAAAAATATAGCAATGAAAAGAGTAATAGTATTTTTAGCAGTAATGTTCATGACTTTATCTTATGGTCAGGAAATTAAACAAGTCCCACAAATATCGGTTTCCGGTGAAGGTAAAGTAAAAGTAATTCCGGATCAGGCTACGGTTTCGGTTTCTATTGAAACAAAAGGGAATGTGGCTAAGGAGGTGAAAAAAGAAAACGACGAAAAAACAGAAGCCGTTTTAAAACTCATTAAAAAAATGAATTTAGCACCTGCGGATTATAGAACGCAACGCGTGAGCCTGAATCCACAATACGATTACGAAAAAAAGAAAACTTTGTATAATGCTACTCAAACAATTGAAATTACAGTTAGAGATTTGAATAAATACGATGAGTTGATGGAAGGCTTAGTTAGTCAAGGTGTAAACCGAATTGACAATGTGGTTTTTCAATCGTCTAAAATGGCTCAATACGAATCGGATGCCCGAAAATTAGCAATGAAAGAAGCCAAACATAAAGCGGAAGATTATGTTTCGGTTTTAGGACAAAAAGTTGGTAAAGCAATGACAATATCCGATAATACACAAAGTTATACGCCGGAACCTGTTTATGCCAGATTTAAAACAATGACAGCTATGGAAAGCGATTCGGCTCCAAGAGAAACCTTAGCTGTTGGAGAAATTACCATTATAGCAAATGTAAGTGTGAATTTTATTTTAGAATAAATTCCCTATTTAAAAGGATACAAATAAAAAAGCCAGTAAATGTATTTTACTGGCTTTTTTAATATTTTATCAGATTAATGAATTAATCTTGGTTTGTAACTTTTCTGTAAGGAAATGAACCAAAAATATGTCTTTTAGCGAATCTCGCAGGAGAATCAGCATTTACCATTTTAATGTAAGTTGCTTTAGGAACACTAATGTATTCATAAACACTACCGTTAGAGAAATTAATAATTAATCGGGCTTCTTCAAATTTATAATCAGTAACTGTAGCAGTAGCAATAGTTTCCTGGTATTCAGGTAGATTTTGTTTGATAGTTTCAGGATTGATACTTACTAAAAAGTGGTAAGCTTCAATGATTTTTTTACTATTTTCTTCAGCTGCTTTTAATCCGGCATCATCTCCTTGAAATTTATCAGGATGAGATTCTTTCATCGCATTACGATAAATGGTTTTCAATTCTTTTAGCTGTACAGTTTTATCAACATTTAAAAGCTTGCGGTATTCAACTATTTTTTTCATAAATTTAATGTAACTACTTGTCTGTTAGTGTGAAAGTAATTATGTTTACTTTCAAAATCGACAATTTTTTTGCAAAGGTACACTTTTTTTTAAGTTTTCACTTTATGATTAAAAAAAAAGGAAAAAAGTTTTTTAAAATGTAAAATGCAGATTATCAGTGTTTACTGTTCGGTTTTATTGTTGGCCTTGTCAAAGTTTTTAGACTTTTTAGGATACTGTTTATAACTAATGTCACTTGGGTTTTCAATAACTGATTTTATAGTGATCCAATCACCAACAGCAAATTTGGCCAGAACCATTTTGTAATCTAACAGATATTCTCCACAAAAAAAGTTGTTGTTTTCGTCTTTTTCAATAATTCCTGTAAATATTCCTTTTTGTAACCTCTTTTCTTCTGAAGCTTTGGTCATGATTGTTTCTTTAAAAATTTCAGGACAAAGTTAATCAATTAAAATTGGCTTTAGGCTGTTTTGGGCATTCTAAGTATATTTGCGCCTATGCAAAAAAATTACAAACCACATCCTAATTCATTTAAAAACACTTTTTGTGTTTTTCATGAAGTACTTCCTGATGCTATTGAAGGATTAAAAAAGCAATTTGAAAGCAAGGCGGGGAGTAGTTATTATTATTCAACTGAAGGAATGTATCGTCTTTCTAATCACTGGGGAAGATTAGCAAACAGCAAATGGCGGTTGGTACCTATGGAACCCGAAACTGCGTCTAAGTATAAAATAGGTTTTGCAAAATGGGATTGTTTTTATCCTGATAATGCTACAGAAAAACTGTATTATTTAGAAATGGATTACACTAAGAATGCTGTTAATTATCAGCATAAATTAAATCCGGATTACAATCAAAAAACCTTGCTGCGCAATAGTTTGGAAACAACCAAAAGAATCAAGCAAATTAGGAACATCATTGAGCTTACTTCCTGGGCAAAGCATTTTGAATGTGATGATATTGGACTTTTACGCTCATTAATTATTGAAGAATTGATTAATACAGATAAAAGTCTGGATAGGGTTAAAAGGGAAGTTGCTGAAAAACTTTCTAATTAAGAAGCAATTTTTATTAAATCCTCAAGACTTATAGGTTTACACATATAACCAAAAATATTAGGATTGTTTTTAGCTCTTTCTTTATCATCAATGGCAATTGAAGAACTGGAAATATAGATATTGAGTTTGGCGTTTATTTGTGATTTTAAAACGGCTATTTCTTCCATAAATCCCCATCCGTCAAGAACAGGCATTTCGATATCTAATAGTATGATATCCGGAAATTTTTCATTCTCGGTTATATTTTTCTTTAATGAATCAATAGCTTCTTTTCCATTTGTAAATGATTGTGTAGCCGAAAATATTCCTGATTTCAGGATTATTTTTTTCATGATGATTTGATAGATAGGATCATCGTCTATTATCCAAATTGTTTTTTCCATTATGATATATACACTTTAAACGTTGTTCCTAAATTGGGTTCACTTTCAACAGTAATACTGCCACCCATAGCATCAATTTGATTTTTTGTAATGAATAATCCAATACCTTTTGAGTCTTTATGGGTACTGAATTTTTTATACATTCCAAAGATTTTATGACCATTTTTATTTAGGTCAATTCCAATTCCATTATCCGAAACTTTAAGTACTGTTTTTTTACCTTCTGTATAACAGTCAATCTGAATAGTAGGATGTCTTTCCTGATGACTGTAACGGATAGCATTTGAAATAAGATTGTATAGAACACTTTCCAAATAGGCCGGATTATAGATGATTTCAATATCTTTTTTGACAGAAGAAATTACTTTTACGCCTTTTAACTGAATTTGGTCAGACAAAATGGTTAGTGTATTGTCAATATATTGTTTTAAGTTTAGTTTTTCGGTTACAATATCTACGTTGGTTTGGATATTTACAACTTCATTAAGATTAAGCATGGTTTCATTTAAGGAATCGGAAACGGATTTCAATAACTGAATCATTTCTTCTTTTTCATCCTCTGAATCTGAGTTTTCAATTAAATCAACTATTGATGAAATATTGCTGGTGTGTGATCTTAAATTATGTGAAACTATATAAGAAAAATTCAATAATCTTTTATTTTGTTCGCTAACCAGATTAAATGAATTGTTTAAGTCTTTTTGAATTTCTTTGTTTTTAGTAACATCAATCATGATACCTCTTAAGGTTTTTACTTCTTCGTTTTCAATGATTACGTTTACAATATCTCTAAGCCAAACAGTTGAACCGTCTTTTGCAATCATTCGATATTCAAAATCATGGTCTAATTTTAGAGCTGTTTGTTCTGCACAGAATTGTATCGCAAAGTCTTTGTCTTGATGGTGAATATGATCTGTCCAAAAAGAAGGGGTGCTCATCCATTCTTTGGCGGTATATCCTAAAATAGCTTCTACTTTTTTACTAACGAAAGTGAATTCCAAGGTTTTTGCATCACATTCCCATACAATTCCGTCAACTGTATTGATTAGTGACTCAATTCTTTGTTGTGAGTCAATAATAATCTGATCTGCTTTTTTTCTTTTTGTAATATCTTCTATAATTATTACATGCTTTGAAGTTGCTTCTTCTTCTTTCCAAAGAGCTGAAACAGTGATGTTAACCCAGATTATTTCTCCTGATTTAGTAATGTATCTTTTTTCCATTGCATACTCCTGAATTTCCTTTCGGTAGAGTTTTTTTAGGAAATCCAAAGATTTTTCTATATCATCCGGATGAGTAATGGCTTTTACGTCTAATAGTTTTAATTCGTCACTGCTGTATCCTGTTAAATCGCAAAATTTCTTATTTACTTCCGAGAATCGTCCGGTAATAGAGTCTAAATAAGTAATTCCTACAGCAGCCTGATCAAAAATACTTTTGAATTTAATTTCGTTTCTTAAAAGTTTATCTGTTTGTTTGCGAAGTAATTTTTCTAATTCGGCTGGTTTTTTAAAAAAGGAAGCTGTTAAAAAACCAATTAAAGAAGCTAAAATCAAAGCTAAAAATGCACGTACTGCAAAGGGAAATATTAGCTCATAAGGTTTTTTATCTACCAAATATAGTTTCCAGTCGCCGTCAGGTATAATAGAAGTGATAGCATTTTTAGGGTTAAGCTTTGTTTTTGTGTCTAAAAAAAAGTTTTCTTTTTTTGTAATTGGATTTATTTTAGAAAATTGAAAATAATATTTAGACTGGTCGAGTTTTTTTATTTCCGGTTTTTCTAATAGTGTATTTAATCGAATTAAAACTGCTGAAAATCCCCAAAATTTATTGTTCTTATAAATAGCTAATCGGCCTAAAATCCCCATTCCTCCTTGTTTTAATTCAAACGGACCTGCAAAATGCATTTTTCGGGTTTTAATAGCTTTTAAGGCCTCAGGACGTTGTTTCTTATCGTTGAAAAGATTAATTCCTATTGCCGCTTCATTTCCTTTTAAAGGATAAGTGTAACGGATAATCCCATTAGGAACGAGTTGTACGGCATCAATATTAGAATCCGAAGCAAGAATTTGTTTTCCAACAGCTTCAAAATTTTCGGGTTCACCTTTGTCATTAATTGTTAATGCTAATGTTAATGCATCAACATAATTTTTTTTCAAAGATTGCTCGATGCTTTTATGGATAGCCTGAAGCTTTGTATGCATAGCATCATTCTTTGCTTTTTTTAAAATATGGTATTGTTGTGAAATAATCAGTGAAAAAATGACACAAAAAAATAAAAAAACGAATATCCCTATCAACTTGGGTTTTAGCAGAAACCATTTGTTATGATTTAAAGAAAATTTTGTTAATTTCATTTTTTAAGAAATTTTGTTTTTGTAATGCTTTTAGCTTTTTACTAAAAACGCTTAGCTATCGCAATAAAGTAATGCTTTTAGCTCAAAACTATGAAAAATATTTAAAAATTGAACGAAATTGATTATTGTTTTTTTGATAATTTTAGAAAAAAACTATTGCTGATTACTATTTGTTAAATCATGTTAAAATTGTGGGTTTTCTATTTTATTTTTAGAAATTCCAGTGAAATGATTCTTTTTAATTTGAATATTTTATTTAAAAATGATAAACTTTGTGCAGTATTAAGATGCTTAAAAAATAGTTTAGTTGCTTAAAGTTTTTGAAAATTGTTATTGTAGATTAAAAAAAGAGGATTATGGGAAGAAATAATGAAAAAAATATAAAGAAACACAATGACAAGTTGCATAAAGCTCAGGCTAAAGCAAAACAGGCCGAAATGCTTAGAAAAGAAAAATTGAAGGAAATTGTCAAAAAGTTTAATGAAAACAAAAACGAAGAAAACAAATAGAAATGGAAAACGATAAATACGCCTTATTGAAAGCTGAGGTTCAGGAAATAATCGATTTAATAGCTGCAAAAAACGCCAAAGAAGCCAATAATAAATTGGTAGATGTTAGCGAACAATTAGATGATTTATTAGATATAAGTGATGACGACGAGGATTTAGTAGAATTGAGTAAGTATCAGGTTTTGTTGAATCAATTGTTTCAAAGGATCGTGGCGCTCAATGGTCAGGTCTAAGTTTTTTCAGTTATGAGTCTCTGTTATTGTAATTCGCAAAAATCATTTGAAGATTGTTGCGAACCTTATTTGAAAGGATTAGAAAAGGCACCCACAGCCGAAGCTTTGATGCGTTCCCGTTATAGTGCTTACGCCACACATCAGGCTGATTATTTAGTGGCAACAACGGATGTGTCGCAAAGGGCTTTATATCCTAAAGAAGATATTTTGCTTTGGGCTACTTCTAATCAATGGCAAAAATTAGAAGTTCTTAAAGCAACTGCTACTACAGTTGAATTTAAAGCCTATTATTTGGATTCAAATAAAAAGTCGCATATTCATCACGAGTTTTCCACTTTTGTTCAGGAAGACGGAATTTGGTATTATGTTGATGGTGAATATTATTGATTTTTCAAGAAATTTTCCACGCTTTAGGGACGGGGAAGAGAAAATTTTACTTTTTAGGGATTTCTTTTAACTTAAAATTAATAACCGTTGAGTTGAAGTACATTTTAAAATAATGTAATTTTAATGGTTATGGAAAAGAGCAGTAAAAAAGGTTTCTATTTTAAACAGTATCAGGCTCCCAATCAGTCTCCGTTTGATAAACTTTTTGAGATATTCAAAGAGTTGATCACACATGCTTCGGGAGATTTTGATGAAGCTATCGATTGGTTGCGTGAATTAGACAAGGAATATAAATTGACTGATGAACACTATACTATAGATGATTTTATTGAAGATTTAAAGAAAAAAGGCTACATCAAAGACGAACTGAAAGACGATGGAACTTCAGGTTTTGGAATCACTGCAAAGACCGAAAGAGCCATTCGTCAACAAGCCTTAGACCAAATATTTGGTAAGCTAAAACGCTCCGGAAACGGAAATCACAAAACAAAACATGCCGGAAACGGCGATGAACATACGGGAGAATTCAGAGAATTTCATTTTGGCGACAGCTTGGAACGAATTTCATTGACTGAAAGTTTACGTAATGCCCAAATCAATAACGGCGTGAATGATTTCATGCTGACGGAAAATGATTTGGTTGTTGAAGATACACAGTACAAAGCCCAAATGAGTACTGTTTTGATGATTGATATCAGCCACAGTATGATTTTGTATGGCGAAGACCGTATTACACCTGCTAAGAAAGTGGCTATGGCACTGGCTGAATTAATTACGACTCGTTATCCAAAAGATACTCTGGATATTTTGGTTTTTGGAAACGATGCCTGGCCAATTGCTATCAAAGATTTACCGTATTTAAAAGTTGGTCCCTTTCATACTAATACCGTTGCCGGTTTGCAATTGGCAATGGATATGCTTCGAAGAAAACGAAATACCAACAAACAAATTTTCATGATAACAGATGGAAAACCCAGCTGCGTAAGGGAACGGGATGGTTCTTATTATATGAACAGTAATGGGTTAGATGAATATATAGTTGACAAATGTTATACTCAGGCACAGCAGGCTAGAAAATTGCACATTCCGATTACCACTTTTATGATTGCCAGTGATCCTTATCTGCAAAAATTCGTAAATAAATTTACTGAAGCCAATCAGGGAAAAGCCTTTTATACCGGTTTGAAAGGTTTGGGTGAGATGATTTTTGAAGATTATGAAATGAATCGTAAAAAGAGATTGAAGTAAATTGAAGTAATTAGAAAATAGAACAAAGAAGCAAGAAAAAAGAAATTAGGAACAATGGTATTTATTTGATAAAACTGAATATATTTTTAAATTATTCAATGTTTCAATCTTTAAATTTTAAATATGAAAATAGAAACTATTAATACTTTAGGTGAATTAAAAGCTTTCGGCTATAAAAGTAAAAGCATAAAAGACGAATTGCGTAACAATTTGAGAGAAAAAATTAAATTGGGAGTTCCCACATTTGAAGGAGTTCATGGTTTTGAAAACACTGTAATTCCTGAGTTGGAACGGGCTATTCTTTCGCGACATAACATCAATTTATTGGGACTTCGCGGTCAGGCCAAAACCCGATTGGCCCGTAAAATGGTCGAATTACTTGATGAATACATTCCGTATGTGAGCGGTTCTGAAATAAACGATGATCCATTAAATCCTATTTCGCGTTTTGCTAAAGATTTAATTATAGATAAAGGAGATGAAACGCCTATTTCCTGGTTGCACAGAAGTGAGCGTTTTTTTGAAAAACTTGCCACTCCTGATGTAACTGTTGCCGATTTGATAGGTGATGTTGATCCTATAAAAGCGGCTAATTTAAAATTGTCTTATGCTGATGATCGCGTGATTCATTTTGGGATGATTCCGCGTGCCAATCGATGTATTTTTGTGATAAACGAATTACCGGATTTGCAAGCCCGAATTCAGGTTGCTTTATTTAATATTTTGCAGGAAGGTGATATTCAGATTCGCGGATTTAAGGTGCGAATGCCACTTGATATGCAATTTGTATTTACAGCAAATCCGGAAGATTATACGAATCGCGGAAGTATTGTAACGCCGTTGAAAGACAGGATAGGTTCTCAGATTTTGACTCATTATCCGGAAACCCTTGAGATTGCCAGAAAAATTACGGAACAGGAAGCTAAGTTAGATACTATTCAAAGTGAAGCAGTTTATGTGCCTTCATTAGCCAAAGATTTATTAGAACAAATTAGTTTTGAGGCCAGAGAAAGCGAATTTATCGATCATAAAAGCGGGGTAAGTGCCAGAATGAGTATTACCGCTTATGAGAATTTGCTAAGTACAGCCGAACGTCGCACTTTAAAAGCTGGTGTCGATAAAACTACTTTGCGATTGTCAGATTTTATGGGAATTATTCCAGCTATTACGGGAAAAGTGGAATTGGTTTATGAAGGAGAGCAGGAGGGAGCTGCTGCGGTTGCTGAACGTTTAATTGCAGAAGCAGTTAAAACTTTATTCCCTAATTATTTTCCAAAAATTGAAAAATTGGAAAAGCCAAATGAAAAAACAGCTTATTCGGATTTGATAGAATGGTTTTTTGCCGAAAGTGGTTTCGAATTATTGGATGATTGTTCTGATGAAGAATACCAAAATATTTTAGCGGCAGTGGTGCCATTGGAAATTTTGCTAAAAGAATACCAACCGGATTTTGCCAAAGAAGATAAGTTTTTTGTAAAAGAATTTATTCTGTGGGGTTTAGTAGAATATCGAAAACTAAGCAAAGATCGAATTGCTGATGGCTACCAGTTTAAAGATATTTACGGAAGTTATATCAGTAAATTATAAAGTATTTGAAACGAAAAAATCCGTCCAGATAACTATCGGGACGGATTTTTTATTTAAGTACTAACCGTTTATTCTGTTAGTAATGCTCGGTCTAAATGAACATAACCTCCGTCACAGAAAATAAATTGTCCTGTAGTATGAGAAGATCTTTCAGAAATGGTAAACAAACAAGTATCTGCAATTTCGTCCGGAGTAGTCATACGGTTTTCTAAAGGAATTTTCTTTACAATAGATTGTAATTTTTCTTCTCCGTTTTCCAATGTTTTAATCCAGGTATCATAAGCAGGAGTCCAACTTTCGGCAATGATAATTGCATTTACACGAATTGAATATTTAATTAAATCCACAGCCCATTCGCGGGTTAATCCCAGAACTCCACCTTTGGCAGCTGCATATCCTGAAGTTCCACCTTGTCCTGTTAATCCTACTTTGGAACCAATATTTAAAATTGGACCTTTAGACGCTTTTAAGTAAGGAAGTGCACTTTTTACAGTTACAAAATAACTTACCATATTTAATTTCAAAGAATTCATGAATTCCTCGTAAGAAGCATCTAAACCAGCTCCGTCATTTACTCCTACGTTGTTGATTAAAGCATCAATACGACCATATTTTTCGGCAATTTTAGCAACGGCATTTTCAATTTCTACAGGATTAGTTACATCTGTTTTACAAAATAAAGCATCAATTCCTTTTTTTTGTAATTCCTCAACATATCCAAAACCTCTGTCGTTTCTGTCAATAACAGCCGGAATAGCACCTTCGGCTGCCAAATGTTGAAGGATAGTTTCTCCAATACTTCCTTTGATTCCTGCAGCACCCGTAATAACGACTACTTTTCCTTTTAATCCTAAATCCATAATTTATAAGTTATAAAATTTAATTGCATTCCCTCCCATGATAGCGGCTTGCTCTTCTGAGCTTAATTTTGCAATAAAATTGGTTACTAATTCTTTTGTTTTTGTATAATTTCCTGCTACCAGACATACCGGCCAATCAGAACCAAACAAGATTCTGTTTGTTCCAAAAGCTTCCAAAACCAATTCCATATAAGGTTCGATTTGTTCCGAAGTCCAGTTGTTGTAATCGGCTTCGGTGGTCATTCCTGAAAGTTTGCAATAGATATTTGGATATTCACTAATCGCTTTCATTAAAGAAGCCCAACCGTCATAAAATCCGTCTTTTATGTAGGGTTTCGCAATGTGATCAATTACGAATTTTTGATTTGGAAAACGTCGTACTAATTCTAAAGCCGCTCCTAATTGGTGCGGAAAAATAAGAATGTCATAAGTGAAATTGTGTTTTTCCAATTCTGCAATTCCGTTTAGGAAATCAGGACGTAACATAAAGTTATGATCGGCTTCTCCCTGAACCACATGTCTGAAACCTTTTAGTTTTGGAAATGCAATGTATTGATTTAAAACTTCGTCAATATTAGCAGCTCTTAAATCGACCCAGCCCACAATTCCTTTGATAAAGTCGTTTTTCTCGGCTAAATCTAAAAGAAAATCCGTTTCTGCTAATGTTTGGTCAGCCTGAACAGCCACGCAACCATCAACGTTGTTCTCCTGATATACAATTCTTAAATCCTCAGGCAGAAAATTTTTACGAATCACTTTCATGTCATCGTCTATCCAGGCGTGTTTTTCGGTTTCGTATATCCAAAAATGCTGATGCGAATCTATTACCATGATTATTTTAATTTAAAATCTACTGTAGCTTTGATAACTCCTGTTGCAGGATTTAACCAGCTGTCAAAATTGGCAATCATTTCAGTATAAGGAACATTGTGGCTAATGTAGGATTCCGTTGGAAATTGGTCTAAAATACTGATTACATGTTCGAAATCTTCCGTTGTAGCATTTCGGCTGCACATCAAAGTCATTTCTTTAGCATGAATGGCAGGGTGGCTATAAGTCATTTCTCCTTTAGATAAACCAACCAAAACAAAACGACCACCGTGGGACATATAGTTAGGACAAGTTTCTAAAGCACCTTTGTGTCCTGAAGCGTCAAAAACAGCTGTACACAAATCACCATTGGTAATTTTTGTAATTTCTTCAACTGTGTTTTCACCTGCTTTTACGGTGTAATCTACACCTATTTTTTCTTTGGCGTAAGCCAAACGTTGCTCATTCATATCAATCGCAATTACTTTAGCACCGGCAATTTGAGCCAGTTTCATAATCCCAATTCCAATAGGGCCGCAACCTACAACTGCAACAGTTTCTCCCGGAACAATGGCAGCTCTGCGGATAGCGTGAGCTCCAATTGCCAATGGCTCTACAATAGCCATTTGGTCATCAGATAAATTGTTAGCAGGCAATAGGATAGAAGTAGGAACCGTAATTTGTTCCTGCATTCCGCCGTCAGTATGAACACCTAAAACTTTGATATTGGTACAGCAGTTGGTTTTTCCGTTTCGGCAAGCGATACAAGTCCCGCAGCTTACATAAGGCATAATAACCACATTATCTCCGGCTTTAATTCCTCTAGGATTGTCTCCAATTTCAAGAACTGTCGAAGCTAATTCGTGTCCTAAGATTCTAGGATAGCTAAAGAAAGCCTGATTTCCGCCATAAGCGTGTAAATCGGTTCCGCAGATTCCAACCTTGTTGATTTGTAATAAGGCTTCATTTTCTTTTCTAACAGGTGCTTCTTTTTCTTTTAGAATAAATTCACCCGGTTTTTCGCAAACAATGTATTTCATTTTCTTGATTATTTTATTTGTTCCAACGTTTGAACAGTTTTTGAAATAAAAAAACACAACTAAAAATGTATTGTGCTTTTCGTTTAAAATCCTATTTTTGTTCAATCGATTGAACAAATATAAAAACTAATTGGAGAATAAAAAAAAATCCACGATAAAAGATATTGCTGCCGTATTGGGTTTAACACCTTCGGCGGTTTCTAAAGCATTGAATAATCATCCCAGAATAAGTGAAAAGACTAAAATTGCGGTGAAAGAAGCTGCAATTCAATTGGATTATCAGCCCAATTATTTGTCGAGTGCTTTGCGTAAAGGGAAGAGTAATTTGGTTGGTGTTATTATTCCTCGCGTAAACAGTCATTTTTTTTCTTCGGTAGTGGAAAATATCGAAAAAGTACTTAACCTCAATGGTTACAATATCATTATGACACAATCGAATGAATTGTATGTCAAAGAATGCCAGGAAATTGATACTTTGTTAAAAATTCAGGTCGACGGGATTATTGCTTCGATGGCGAATGAAACGACCAATTTAGAATATTATCAAAAAATAAAATCCAAAACGGAATTGGTACTATTTGACAGAGGTGAAGAGGAATTGAATGTGGATTATGTGGGAATTGACGATTATAAAAGTAGCCATTTAGTTGTTGATCATTTGGTTTCACAAAATTGCAATCGCATTGCTCATATCGCAGGATTTAAGCATATTCGAATTTATAAAGAGCGTATTCGTGGCTATAAAGATGCGCTTGAAAAATGGAATTTAGAAAGTAAAGAAAATTGGATTATCGAAAGTAATTTACGCTTGGAAGACGGACGCCGAATTATGCAGCAATTATTGGATTCGTCGGAAAGACCTGATGCAGTTTATGTGGCGGGAGATATTGCGGCTTTGGGTGCTTTGCAGGTACTTTTAGAAAATAATATCAAAGTTCCTGAGGAAATCGCTTTAATCGGTTTTAGTGACGAGCCTTTTACTTCGCTTACCCAACCATCAATTTCGACAGTAAATCAGCATAGTGACCAAATAGGAAAATTAACTGCTGAAGCTTTTCTGGAGCGAATGAAAAATCCTAAGAAAAAAACGATTAACCGAATCATTCTGGAACCGGAATTGATAATTAGACAATCTTCTAATAGGGATTTGAAGTAGTATTTGGGAACACAGATTTAAGAAATTTTATCAGATAAAAATTTTAGAAAATCTGTTTTTATTTTTCAAATTTCTTAAATCTGTGTTCTTTTTTTCAGCGAAAATTTTAGGTGCTATTCTATTTTCCCGTAAACAGGAACGATGAAATTTCCGTTCAAAAAAGAGTTTGATTCAATTTGACTTTGAAGAATAACTCCTTTTAAATTTTGTTCAAGTAATAATTGAGCTGATTGTACTAAAGAAGCTGCAGTTGTGGTTTGAATAGCACGTAATTGATGGTTTCCAACTTTTAGTGGAAGAATACATTTGGTGATTTCACGTCTTCTCAAAATTCCTTTAATATCTTTACCTTCCACAGCAGCGAACAATATGATTTGGTCATCTTCAAAGAGAGGAATTTCTTTTTCCATAATCTTTTGCAATTCTGTAATTCTATTTTCTGAGTTACCAATCGTTGCTATTTGATTTTGAATCCAATCATAGTGACCCGGGAAGCGTAAGGTTTTGTAATCCAAATCCCGTACTTTTCCAGTCAAGGTATCTGGTAAATCGGCAGCACCTCCTGAAGTCAAATCGGCTTCATAAGTAACT
Organism: Flavobacterium glycines; assembly: GCF_900100165.1. GTDB lineage: Bacteria > Bacteroidota > Bacteroidia > Flavobacteriales > Flavobacteriaceae > Flavobacterium > Flavobacterium glycines. The sequence goes on along the minus strand of NZ_FNEO01000003.1, from coordinate 118,929 downwards.
CCGTTGAGAATTATTGTAGTTTTTTCGGATAAGGCTGGGAGTTCGGTTTTATTAAAGTTCCTTATAGTTATTACATTTTTCAGGTATTCGGTAGCAACACCAATAGGACTCCAGGTAAAACCATAATAATGCGGAGCTACTGCATTTTTAGTCAATGCACCTACTTTAAATTCTAATTTATCTGCTGTATTTACATTGAAGTCAATACAAAATTGTTGAAATAAGTAGTTAGCAAGTACATCAATATAACCCGGTGCAATTCCTGTTTGTAGTATAAAACCCGTTTTAGCATCTTTTGCAAAAGCAATAATTTCTTCGGTTTCGGCAACGTATTCGGTAAGATTTGCATAATGCAAATGAAATTCCTGAGCCAGTTTTGCTATTCTTGGAGCCTGATTTCCCGGTAAACAATCCAAAATAATGTCGGCTTCGTCGAAAATTATTTTCATTTCCTCAGTCAATTCTTCTTCAGGAAGTAGAAAAGGTTCTACAGCACACTGTTTTGTCGTTCCTTCCTTAATCCAATTAGCTACAGATTGTGCTTTAGCGAGCGTTCTGTTTCCAATAAATAGAGAAGGAGTAACTTCGCTCCATTCAGCTAGAATCAAACCCGCTGCTTCTGCTATTCCGCCTGCTCCCGCTATGATAATGTTGAAATGCTTTTTCATATGTTGATATTTATTGTTGTTTATCGGTCATATGTTATTGTTTAAGCTCTTCGTTATTGCCTCAATTGCATCTATTTATTGCTTTTTTAGACTGATTTAGTATTGAGGTTATTTCGTATCTTAAAATTACGATTTTTGATTTTATCAAAAAATATTTAATGTTTTTTAGTTTTGATAAAACTAAAAAAGAGTTCCCTGCTCAAATGTAGGTTTTGGGTTATTCCTCAATTCGAAATAGGCAATTATTTCAAATTGCTTTATTTTAGGATTAAACAACCGAAGTGCAATGCTCTTGCATTCAAATTTCAAATCAATTGGTTTGGAAAATAAGCGGTAGCTTTTGGATATATTCTCAGAAGTTAATTTACGGGCAATGGATAAATGTGGTTCGTTGTTTTTAAAGATTGTTTTTATTGGAAAAGATTGGTTGATGTGTTTCATGATTTGTTTCAAAGCAATTTTTGAAACAGTATCCGGAGCAATGAAAAAAGCACCATTAGGATAGTGGTCAAAGCTGTTTAAGCATACAAAAACTGGCTTTAGACTTTCACAGATAGTATCTAATTGTTTCTTAATACTTTCGATTTCATTTTCATTAGCCATGAACTCATTAATTGTAATATGTGCCAATGAATTTTTGCTGTGAAACCAGCCTATCTCATGCGCTAATTCGTTTTTCATGATTTTTACCAAATCAATAATCGTTTCAGGCGGACTTATAACTAATGAATAACGATTTTCCATTTTGTTTTAGATTAAGTAAGAAACTTTAGTTGCTTTCTAGTGTGTTCTTTCCAGCTCTAAATTCAGTTGATTTTGCTCATTTTCTAATATTTCCAGTTCGCTTTTAAGGTGTGAAATTTCAGTTTGTAACACATTTATTTCTTTACTTTTTTCATCAGCAGTTCTAAAAAATTGAAAATTGTTGGCTTTGAGCAATTTGTTTTTAGCTTCATCTAAAAGCGTTTGATTTTCTATTTTCTCAATTTTTATTTCAGAAAGTCTTTTGTTTATTGTATCCTTTCTTTCTCGGGCAATACGTTCTGCTTCTTGTCTTTGTTGTTCGGCTAAACGTTCATTTTGTTCCTTAATTTCTCTCTCTTTTAGTAAAAATTGTCTGTTTTCAATTTCAGTTTGGTGGTTTATTTTACTTAATTCCGCTTTTCTGTTTTCTTCTAAAATATTTAAAACAAAACTTCCAATAATTAATGATACAAATAGTAAAACCAAATAAAATGTATTCTTATGAAGTCCCATAAGTTTTGTTTTTTTTACTTTTTCTTTTGGTTCCGGTTCCAATTCTGTCGGAAGTGATTTAAATGGAGGCGGACTAACTTTTAAGAGTATTTGTAGTTCGTCTATTTCTGCAGCCGTTTTCCAATCCGGCATTCCTGAAAACCATACCGGAGTAGTTGCTGTAATTTGTTTCATTTCTAATTCGGTCAGGTCAAAAGGACCGCTGCTTTCGACACCGTTATGTAAATAGTATTTTTTCATTAGTGTTAATATTATGTGCGTCTAAAGATTAAACAGAAAATAAGAATTTATAGTATCCCATTATATTTAAGCTTTTCGAAGTTATTAAAGTTTGTCGAATTTATAAAATAGTAAGATTTAGTAATACAATCTGAAATCAAGAAATTTACAAAGAGCATAGTTTTTTTGATGTAATTCTTCTACTATTTCAATAATATCATCTAATTCATCGCATAAATTAAAAAAGAATTTATCCAGATGAATACTGCTTATTTTTTGGTTTTTGATTCCGTAACCTGAAATGGCTCTTGCGCCAGTGATATCAAGAAAGTACTGCGCTTCTTCCGAAGTTAAATCCAATACTTTCTCATTAGCAAAATGAATGATTTTTCCTTTTAGTTTGCCTTCAAATAATTCAGCTATTTCTTCTAAGCTGTAGTAATAATCGTGTAGACAAATATTGTTTTCCTGTCCAGGCATTACCAAATAGATAATTTGGTAATCTTTGAAATTATGATCATCGTACAACAAAGCTCCCAGACTCTCTTCAAGTCCTTCTATTGTGTCGCAGCTTTTATAAATACTGGAGATTTTATTTTCAAAAGCCAGATGTTCTAAATTTTTAAGTACTTCAGTAGTAATATTGGTTTCTACGTCAGGAACGCCTTCAAGACAAAAAATAAAATTCTCATTAACCATCATGCTGTGTTTTGAATTTATTTAAAAGGGAACAAAGATATGTTTAATTAGAATTGTTTTTTTAGTAACGAGCATTAATTCTTTCTTTCATTTAAGGGGTATTATTTACCTAAATAGTATTAAAAACGTCATTGGTCGAAAATATATCAATTCGGAATTATAATGCTATAATTTTATATTACAAATGATTGGCTTCACCTTAAATACATTGTAATTGTAATGAAAAAACTGGTTCTGTTATTTAGTTTTTTAACTGCATTTTTTCCTGTTTACAGTCAGAAAATAGTTCATCCGCCACAAGCTTATGGTCCTCTTCCTTCTGAAAAACAAATGAAGTGGCATGAAATGGAGTCTTATGCATTTATTCATTTTTCACTAAACACATTTACCAATAAAGAATGGGGGTATGGAAATGAATCGCCTCAATTATTTAATCCAACAGCTTTAGATGCAAGACAATGGGCGCGTATTGCTAAAGAAGCCGGAATGAAAGGAATTATATTGGTAGCTAAACATCATGATGGTTTTTGTTTATGGCCGTCTGTTTATACTGAACGTTCGGTTAAAAACTCACCATGGAAAAATGGAAAAGGTGATGTAGTAAAAGAGCTGGCTGAAGCTTGTAAAGAGTACAATCTGAAATTAGGATTGTATCTTTCTCCTTGGGATAGAAATCATCCACAATACGGTAAGCCGGAATACATTACTTATTTCAGAAATCAGTTAAAAGAATTGCTCACTAATTATGGAGATGTTTTTGAAATGTGGTTTGATGGTGCTAATGGTGGAGATGGGTATTACGGAGGAGCAAATGAAACGAGAAAAATAAATACTTTGGAATATTACAACTGGGATGAAACCTATAAACTAATTTATAGTTTAGCTCCTAATACTCTGGTTTGGGGAATTGGACCTTCAGAAGCGAGATGGATAGGCAATGAAGAAGGTTATGCTAATACAACTAATTGGTCTCTTTTGCGTCAAAAAGATGATTTAGCCGGAAAAGTACATTATACAGAATATATGTCAGGACATGAAGATGGGGAAAAATGGGTGCCTGGCGAGGCTGATGTTTCGATTAGACCAGGGTGGTTTTATCATACATCAGAAGATGATAAAGTGCATACATTAGACGAAATGGTTGATTTTTATTATAAATCAGTTGGACGAAATGCAACGTTTTTATTGAATATTCCTCCGGATAGAAGAGGATTAATACATGAAAATGATATCCAAAGATTAAAAGAATATTCAGTAGTAATTAAAGCTGATTTTAAAACGGAAGTTTTGTCTAATGCTAAGGTTACAGCTGATAATTTTAGAGCAAATAATAATAGTTATGCTCCTAAAAATACTATTGATGGAAATAAAGAAAGTTATTGGGCTACAGATGATAATATAACTAAAGCTTCGGTACTCTTTACATTCAGAAAACCAACTGCTTTTAATAGAATATTGCTTCAGGAGTATATAAGACTAGGGCAACGGGTTAAAGCTTTTACAGTGGAGGCCAAAGTGGATGGTAAATGGCAAACTATTGCCAATGAAACAACTATAGGTTACAAAAGAATATTGAGAATACCTCGAGTTACGGCCACAGCACTTAGAGTCAATATTACGGACTCTAAAGCAAGTATTATGATTTCTAATATTCAGGCTTTTAATGCGCCAACATTTGTTCGAATGCCAATGGTGAAAAGGGATAAATTGGGTATGATTACAATGGAAGCAGAAACAGGAAATCACATTTATTATACGCTCGATGGTTCAAAACCTACTTTGTCCAGTACAAAATATACAGTTCCATTTAAGTATGATAAAGCTGTCGAAATAAATGCTGTTTCGATAAATGAAGAAGGAATCAGTAGTGCTGTTAGGATTGCTAAATATGGGGTTTCAAAAGAAAATTGGAAAATTGTTTCTGTTTCCAGCGGCGATATCAATACAGCTAACAGGATAATAGATGGTAATCCCGATTCAAGCTGGAGTTTTGGAGCTGATCTTAGTCAGCATCCGCAAGAAGTAGTAATTGATTTAGGTAATCTAATCAGTATTAAAGGATTCACTTATACTCCAAATCAAGCGGTTGAAAATCCTGGTTTAATTTCAAATTATGAATTGTATAGCAGTACAGACGGAGTGAACTGGACAAAACAATCAGAAGGTGAATTTTCAAATATTAAGAATAATCCAATAGAACAAGTTAAGGTTTTTAATTCTTTGAAAACAAAGTATTTGCGTTTTGTTGCTAAATCTGTAGTAGCTGATTTTAAGATAATTACAATTGGAGAGATTAGTATTGTTGAATGACAAAGAGATCAAAATTTGATTAAAATAAACTATAAAAGCAAAAAAAAATGTCTTTTGCCGAAGTAGGCTTGTTGTTAGTCGAATTTATAATTTCAGGCCTGTATGAAATAGTAATTTTATGTTATAAATAAAAAAATGGTTATGTTTAAAGAAGGTATTAGTTACAGAGAAGCTGGAAAGTTTGAAGAAACACGTTTCGAAAAAATTCATAATGTTATTTTCGAGTCATCAAAAGAAGCCTCAATATTGGTTGCTCATGAAATAGCCAATTTAATTCATAGAAAAGAAGGATTAAATGAGCCATGTGTGTTAGGATTAGCAACGGGATCTTCTCCTATAAAGGTGTACGAAGAACTTGTAAGAATGCACAAGGAGGAGAATTTGAGTTTTAAAAATGTGGTAACATTTAACTTAGATGAATATTATCCTATGGATAAGAATAATATTCAGAGTTATCATCATTTTATGCATGAACATCTTTTTAACCATGTAGATATTCTTCCCGAAAATATTAATATTCCCAATGGTACTGTAAGTCCTGAAGAATTACAACAATATTGTATTGATTATGAGATGAAAATAATTTCTTATGGAGGATTAGATTTTCAGCTTTTAGGAATTGGAAGAACAGGGCATATTGGTTTTAATGAACCAGGTTCTCATATCAATTCAGGTACAAGAAGTATTACTTTAGATCATCTGACCAGAGTAGATGCTGCTCCTGCATTTTTAGGTATTGATAATGTGCCCAGAAAAGCAATTACTATGGGAATTGGAACTGTTAGGAATGCTAAGAGAATTGTATTATTAGCTTGGGGTATTAGTAAAGCAGATATATTGAAAGAAGCTATTGAAGGCGAAATGTCATCTCAGGTACCAGCTACTTATTTGCAAGAACATAATAATACCACTTTTGTTTTAGATACTGAAGCCTCTTCAGAATTGACCAGAGTAAAAACGCCGTGGTTAGTTAAATCATGTGTTTGGACTGACGAATTAAAGTTAAAAGCTGTAGTGTGGTTAAGTGAATTAACCAGTAAACCTATTTTGAAATTAACTGATAAAGATTATAATGATAACGGTATGTCAGGCTTATTGGCAGAGGAAGGAACTGCATATAATTTGAATATAAAAATGTTCAATCATTTGCAGCATACCATTACAGGATGGCCAGGTGGAAAACCATTTGCAGATGATACTTATCGACCAGAACGTTCTAATCCGGCTAAAAAGAGAGTTATTATTTTTAGTCCTCATCCGGATGATGATGTAATTTCAATGGGAGGAACTTTTGATAGATTAGTTGAGCAGGGACATGAGGTTCATGTTGCTTATCAAACTTCCGGTAATATTGCAGTTTCAAATGAGGAAGCGTTGAAGTTTGCGGAAGTTTCTTCGGTTTTAAATTCAGAATCAAATGAGTCAAATGACATTATTAATTTTCTGAAAAATAAAGGAAAGAATGATATCGATTCTATCGAAGTTAGAAAGTTAAAAGGGTTAATTAGAAGAAGTGAATCACTGGCAGCAACGCGATATTTAGGAGTTCCTGATTCTAATGTTCACTTTCTTAATTTACCATTCTACGAAACAGGAACAGTAAAAAAAGGAAATCTTACAGCGGTTGATATTAAAATCATGTGTGAACTTATTGATGAAATAAAACCGCATCAAATTTATGCAGCAGGAGATTTGGCTGATCCGCATGGAACTCATAAAGTGTGTTTGGATAGTTTGTTTGAAGCATTAAAACAATTGAAGCACAACAGTTATATGGATGATTGTTGGGTTTGGTTGTATCGCGGAGCCTGGCACGAATGGGAATCTTATCAAATTGAAATGGCGGTTCCTATGAGTCCGGATCAGGTATTAAAAAAGCGACATGCTATTTTTTATCATCAATCTCAAAAAGACGGAGTTATGTTTCAGGGAGATGATAGCAGAGAGTTTTGGGTTCGTGCTGAAGATAGAAACAGAGCTACGGCAAAAAAATATAATGATTTAGGATTAGCTGATTATGCTGCAATTGAGGCATTTAAGCGTTATCACTTTTAAAAATTGGTTAGGTTGGGAGTGTAATTTAGTTTTTTGGTTATTTATTAAATTACACTAATAAAAAAGAGGTTGTTTTACTATTTTGTAAACAACCTCTTTTGTTTTAAGATTATTTTAGTTTTTTTGAGAAATAGATTTTGTTTTAATATTTAAGTTGAAAGATATATTGATTTTAGGTGTAATTGATAATTTAATAATACATGTAATCGTGTTAAAATCTTTAGTAAATATGTAGTAAAATAAGTTTTTTAATGAAAATAATACCCGAATTTGACCAACACCTTTTTAAATTTGTCATTGGTCGAAATTATGAAAAGCAAATGAATCTTTCTCTTTACATTTAACTAAGTATTAACTCAAGGTTAACTAATTGAAACAAATTTACTAACTCAAAAACAAAATTATGATTCAAAAAGTATTAAAACTACTGCTTGTATTTTGCCTGTTTATGTTTCACAATGCAAAAGCACAAAATACAACAGTTTCAGGTAAAATTACAGATGCTGCAAACGGGATAGGACTGCCTGGTGCGAGTGTTATTGTAAAAGGATTTCCTAACGCTGGTGCTTCATCAGATTTGGATGGAAATTTTACAATTAAAGTTCCTAATAAGACTGCTACTTTGGTAGTCTCATTTATGGGGTATACTACAAAAGAAGTAGTTCTTAATGGAGCTGGTACTATTACAATTTCTTTAACTGAAGATTCCCAAAAACTTAATGAGGTTGTTGTAACAGCTTTAGGTATTAAAAGAGAAAAAAAGTCGTTGACTTATTCGGCACAGACAGTGTCAACAAAAGAACTTTCGGAAGCAAGATCTTTGAACGTTGCAAACTCACTTTCTGGAAAAGTAGCGGGACTTAACTTTTCAACTACAGGAAGTGGAGTGGGGAGTTCTTCCAGAATTACATTAAGGGGAAATCGTTCTCTCACAGGAAACAATCAACCTTTATATGTTATTGATGGAGTTCCTATGGATAATACTGTAACTTCACCAGCTACAGATATCGGAGGAACTACAAGTTTTGATGGAATTTCAAACATTAATCCTGATGATATAGATACGATAACAGTATTGAAAGGCCCTTCTGCTGCTGCTTTATACGGTTCTCGAGCTAGTAATGGGGTTATCGTTATTACTACTAAAAGTGGTTCCAAAAAAGGAAAAGCTCAAATTTCGGTTTCATCAAATTTTATGGCATCAAGTGCTTATAATTTGTTAAATCAACAAAATGTTTATGGACAAGGTGCTGGCGGAGTTTATAATGCTTTATCTAAAACTAGTTGGGGACCAAAAATGGAAGGTCAGTCAGTTGCAGCCTGGCAATTAAATCATAATCCTAATTATGATGGTCCGGCTACTTATGCATTGACTCCTCAACCAAATAATTCCTTAGATTTTTTCAAAACAGGTTACAACTGGTCTAAAAATTTAACTGCATCTATGGGGAATGAAAAAACGCAAGGTTATTTTTCATATACTAATACTGATGCAAAAGGGATTGTTATAGGAAATGAACTTGAAAGGCATAATGTAAATTTACGTTTGACTAGCAGTTTAACAGACAAATTAAAATTGGATGTTAAAACTAATTACATCAATCAAAAAGTAGATAATGCAATAAGTGCTGGAGAAGGTTCAATAGGAGAGGCACTTTATACTATGCCAAGAAGTTTACCTTACAGTCAATATAAAGATTATCAATATATTGATGATGCAGGTCAAATAAGATATAATTATATCGATGCAAATACTTTGAGTACTTTGGGGGCAAATCCTTTTTGGTTAGCAAAAAGAAACCTAAGAACTGATGAAAGAAGTAGAATTATTACTTTCGCTTCATTGAGCTATGATTTTACAAAGGAGTTAAGTTTGATGGTTAGAACTGGTTTAGATCAGGCTACAAATAAATCTAAAGTCTCTCGTTATGCTGCTGTTGCTATCCTAAATCAGGATTTTGGTAGTTACTCTGAATCAATTGGAGACAATTTAGAAATGAATACAGATTTTCTTTTGTCATATAAAAAAGAATTGGGTGATTTTAAATTGAATGCAAATTTTGGTGGTAATGCCAGAAATCAAAAAAATACTTCTTTAAGTAGTGGAGGTACCTTAACTAAAAGAAACTATTTTACATTAACTAATTTACAAAACACTACAGTAACACCTGAATTTAGTCATAAAAAAGTGAACTCTTTGTATGGTTCAGCTCAACTAGGATATAAAGACTATTTGTTTTTAGATGTTACTGCACGTAATGATTGGTCTTCTACTTTACCTGTTAATAACAGATCTTTCTTTTATCCATCTGTTGGTTTATCAGGAATTGTTACAGATATGTTAGATATTAAATCAGACTGGTTGTCTTTCTTAAAAGTTAGAGGATCGTTTGCACAAGTTGGAAATGATACTGATCCTTATCTGTTAGCTAATCAATTGTATTTTTATGGTTTCAACGGAGGTGTAGTTCAAGCATCAACTTTAAAAAATAATCCTAATCTTAAACCTGAAATTTCAAGTTCAACAGAATTTGGTTTAAATACAAGATTTTTCAATAATAGAATTGGTTTAGATTTTACTTGGTTCCAAACGGATACTAAGGATCAAATTTTCACAATTAATTTACCTGAATCTTCAGGATATTCTAAACAAGTAATTAACGGAGGAAAAATTCAGAATAAAGGAATTGAATTAGTTTTGAATGCTAAAATTGTTGACCAACCTAATTTTTCATGGGATGCAACAGCAAACTTTGCAACCTACAGAACTAAAGTTTTAAGTCTGGCTGAAGGTCAGGATGAATTAAATTTATCTACGGGGTACGAAAGATTAGCGCAAACAATTGTGAAAAAAGGTGGTGGATATGGAGATTTATATATTCGTGGTTTCAAACGTAATGGTGCTGGAGAAATAATTGTTAATGCAACAACTGGATTACCGGAGTTTACATCAGGTTTTGATGTTCTTGCCGGGAATTTTAATCCGGACTGGACTGCAGGTTTACAAAATACATTTAAATATAAAGATTTTAGTTTGAGTTTCTTAATTGATTTCCGTATGGGAGGAAAAACTATTTCGTATTCTCAGGCAAGAATGGCAGGTGCAGGAGCAAGTACAATTACTTTGGCTGGAAGAGACGGTTTTGTAGTTAATGGTGTTAATGATAATGGTGATGGTACCTATTCTACTAATACAACTTCAATTACTGCAGAAAACTATTGGTCACAAGTAGCAAGCAGAGATCCAAAATCAGCTGAAGATTTTGTTTTTGATGCAACGAATATCAGATTGAGAGAAGTAGTTTTAGGTTATTCTTTACCAAGTGAAATTTTGAAGAAATCACCATTTACAGGAGTTAATTTCTCTATTGTAGGTAGAAATTTATTCTTCTTTGTTAATAAAGCAAAATATTTTGATCCTGAACAAGGAGTAAGTGTTGGAAACCTTCAGGGAATAGAATCTTATAATATTCCAAGTACTAGAGATTTTGGATTTAATGTAAAATTCAACTTTTAAAAAATAAATTATGAAAAATAATATAGTTAAATTTTTAGCGATAGCTTTCTTGTTTCAGATAACGGGTTGTACTTCGGATTTTAATGAAGTAAATACAAATCCAAATACACTTACCTCTGATCAATTGAATGCAACAATGGCCGGTCCGGCATTTGCAAATGCTTTATATAAAGGAATTGGTAATGCTTCATGGAGTTTACCGGGAGATGATTATGGAACTTATGGATTAGCAACGGCTTTACACTCTATGATGTTTGCACATTATATGGCTCCGGGATGGGCAGCAGCTACAGATGCAAATGGTGTTAATGATGGATGGAGAAGCAGAGGTTGGTTACGATTTTATACTTTGGCAGTACCTTCATTGTTAAATACGTATAAAGCAGCTGAAGGAAATGCGGAAGCATTAGCTGTTTTAGATATCTGGAAAGTATATATGTTTCACAGATTTACGGATGAGTGGGGACCAATTCCATATACTCAGGCAGGTATAGGAGGTAAATCAGTGGCTTATGATTCTCAAGAGGCAATGTATACTGATTTTTTTAAATTATTAGATGCTGCAAATACTACATTAGGTGCGAGTTCCGCAACGACTGTTGGGGTATTTAAAGACTATGATGCCTTGTATAGTGGAAATATTGAACAATGGAGAAAATTTGGAAATTCATTAAGATTGCGTTTAGCTTTGAGAATTTCAGACATAGATGCTGCAAAAGCTAAAACTCAAGCAGAAGCAGCTGTAAGTGCTGGTGTTATGGTTTCAAACAGTGATAATGCATATTATAAAGTTACTTCAGATACATATAATAATTTTGTAGATATTATGAAATATTGGGGATTTTATATGACTGCTGATATGGAAAGTATGCTTAAAGGATATAATGATCCTAGAATGGCAAAATGGTTTAGTCCTGTATTAGATAATACTTCTACATATAAAGGTCAGTTTGTTGGTTTACCAAATGGGATGGGAGCAACAATTCCATGGCAAAGTAAAGATTTTAGTGGAACTAATCAGGTAACAACATTTTCAGATAATGCTACAAAAAACATAGAAGTAATGATGGCTTCTGAGACAGATTTTAATCGTGCTGAAGGTGTTTTGAAAGGTTGGAGTATGGGAGGAACAGCGAAAGCATTATATGAAGATGGTATTCGTTTGTCTTTACAACAATGGGGTGTAACTGATGAAAGCCAAATAACTGCCTATATTGCAGGAACTACTACTGGTGCTGTACCTACATTTGGAAGTTTGTATACTGATTCTACACCACCTGTGAATGTACCAGTTGCATGGTCAGGAACTGTAGCAAATCAAAAGAAACAAATTGCAATTCAAAAATATTTAGGTCTTTTTCCTGAATCATGGGAAGCGTGGTCTGATTTACGTAGAACTGATGCTAATATTTTGTATCCTCTGCTTACAACTGAGGACGCTACAATTGGAAAAGGAGTTATGAAACGTATAACTTATTTACCTAATGAATATAGTACTAATGGTGATGCGGTAAATGCAGCAGTTCAATTGTTAGGTGGTGCTGATAAAGGAAGCACTAAACTTTGGTGGGACGTTAATTAATTCTTTTTTGAGATAATTTTTAGTCTCTTTCATTTAATAATTAGAATAAAAGGAGAAGTAATTCTCCTTTTATTTTTTCTAAGTGTGTGTGGATTATAAGTTTCGCAAATCATTAGAACCTTTTAAAAGTTAGTATATGCTTCTTGAAATTTGTGCTTCCTCTTATCAATCGGCTATAAATGCTCAAAATGCCGGTGCAAATCGCATTGAACTCTGCTCTGAGTTAGCATTGGGAGGAATTACACCTTCTTACGGTTTGATAAAAAAAGTGATAGAAAATCTTTCCATTCCTGTACATGTTTTGATACGGCCGCGTAGTGGAAATTTTACATATTCAGAAGAAGAGTTTGAAATTATAAAAACAGACATTAAGCTGTGTAAAAAATTGGGTTGTCAGGGAATTGTTTCAGGCGTTTTGAAAGCCGATAATACTATTGATGTTATCAGAACGCAAGAATTAATTGAATTGTCAAAACCATTATCTTTTACTTTTCACAGAGCTTTTGACTGGATAGAAAATTCTTCAGATGCAGTTGAACAACTTATCGCTATTGGTGCTAACCGAATTTTGACTTCAGGAAAAAAGAGTTCTGCACAAGAAGGAATAGTGCTTCTTAAAGAATTAGAAATAAAAGCCCAAAACAAGTTACTAATTTTTCCAGGTGGAGGGATTAATTCTGAAAATGTTTTAACTTTTAAAGAAGCAGGATTTAAGGAAATTCATTGTTCAGCTTCCAAAATAGAATATCTAAAAGATGAAGGAAAAATTCCAATGAACAGTAGTGTTTTTTTTAATGAAAATAGTATTGTTCATTCCGATTATGATAAAATTAAAAATATAGTTGATTTGATTCGTTAGTGAAAAATCAAATAGTAAAAATTGAATTATGAATACAAATACCATGTCTTTGCCAAAAACAAGTAATAATACATTACTGCCTATTTTAATTATCGCTTGTCTCTTTTTTATCTTCGGATTTGTTACCTGGATTAACGGAGCCTTAATTCCGTTTATGAAAACGATAAACGAATTAACATCGGCACAATCGCTTTTAGTAGCTTCAGCTTCTTATATTTCGTTTGTGGTCATGGCTTTACCAGCTTCACTGATATTATCAAAAATAGGTTATAAGAAAGGAATGTCCTTAGGTTTGTTTATCATGGGAATAGGAGCTTTGGTTTTTATTCCTGCTGCCGAAGCAAGAACGTATTGGATGTTTTTGACAGGAATTTTTATTCAAGGAGCAGGAATGACCTTGTTGCAAACCGCTTCTAATCCGTACATTACTATTTTAGGACCAATTGATAGTGCGGCAAAAAGAATCTCAATTATGGGAATTGCTAATAAAATTGCCGGATCTTTAGGTTCTCTGATTTTTGGAGCATTATTGTTATCAGGAATTGATGAAATCAAAGAGCAGTTAAGCGTGGTTAGTGCAACAGAAAAAGCAGAATTGTTAAATATAATGGCAGATAGTGTTGTAATGCCTTACCTTGTTATGGCTGCTGTTTTATTTATTTTGGGATTTCTGATAAGAAAAGCACCACTTCCTGATGTAGAAGCAGAACCAATAAAAGAATCCAATGATGCTGCTACAACAAAAACCAGTATTTTTCAATTTCCACATTTATGGTTGGGAGTCTTAACCCTTTTTATGTATGTGGGAGTAGAAGTGATAGCTGGAGATACCATTATTGCTTATGGAATTTCATTAGGCATTCCTGTTGCCGATGCTAAGTTTTTTACCACTTTTACTTTGATGGCAATGGTAGCTACTTATGCTTTAGGTGCTATATTAATTCCTAAATATATTTCACAAACATTGGCTTTAAAAGTTAGTGCTGTTTTAGGAATAGTTTTATCATTTTGTATCGTTTTCACTTCAGGATTTACTTCGGTGTTGTTTGTGGCTGCTTTAGGAATGGCAAATGCTTTGGTTTGGCCGGCTGTTTGGCCTTTAACATTAAAAGGTCTTGGCAAGTTTACTAAAACAGCTTCAGCATTATTAATTATGGCAATATCTGGTGGAGCGATTATTCCTCCTTTGTATGGAAACTTAGTTGATGCTAAAAAAGTAGATTTGATGGCTCAGGGTATGAATGAGGCTTTAGCGACTGCTACAGCTGCAACTAAAGGATATTGGATTTTGTTGCCTTGTTATATCATCATTTTGTATTATGCAGTAGCAGGTCATAAATTAGGTCTTGGTAAAAAATAAACAACATAGATATTAATAAACAGATGTTTGGATGAACTCAAAATTGATAAAATACGGTATTGGATTCACGATTGTTTTTTTAACTTATTCGTGTAAATCATTACCAGTAAAATCTGAAGCGAAACATATTACAACATCATATATTGCAAATCCACCAGTAACAACAAATAGCCATGCAGCTACTTTAGTTGAATATCTGCCAAATGAAATTATGGCTTCATGGTTTGGCGGAAGTTATGAAGGAGCAAAGGATGTGGGTATTTATACATCCAAATTAAAAGAAGGTATTTGGACTTCGCCTCAATTAGTTGTAAAACCTGCAATAATAAAAGGAGATACTTTGCCGTGCTGGAATCCGGTTTTATTTAAAAGTAAAAAGACTAAAAAATTATACCTTTTTTATAAAGTTGGAAAAAATCCAAGAGAATGGTTGGGAGCAATGATTACCTCTGTTGATAACGGAAGTACCTGGACTGCAACTAAATATTTGCCGGATGGATTCTTAGGACCAATAAGAAATAAAGCTATTCAAGTAAGTCCCGGAATTATTTTATGTGGTAGTAGTACCGAAAGTGTTTCTAGTAATGAATGGAGAGCGCATGTTGAAATGTATAATGAAAGCACGGATTCCTGGTCTAAAATTACTATTCCAAATGATAAAAGATATGATATCATTCAGCCAACAATTCTTGTCCATTCCAATAAAAGTTTGCAATTATTTTTCAGAAGCAAACATAATAAGTTAATCACAAGTTGGTCTTATGATTACGGAAAAACCTGGACAAATGCAGAAATGACAGAAGTTGTTAATTCTAATTCCGGAATTGATGCTTTGCAAATAACTAATCAATCTTTTTTATTGGTAAATAATCCATTACCACAAGGAAAAGATTGGTTTTACGGACGTAATGTTTTGGATGTAGAATATTCCAATGATGGTATAAAATGGAAAAAGTTGTTTGATCTTGAAAATCAAAAAGAAGGAGAATTCAGTTATCCGGCAATTATTCAAACAATGAATGGCCAAATTCATGTGGTTTATACCTACAACCGAAAATACATTAAGTATGTAAATTTTGAAATCAAAAAATAACAAACCTGAGTTACTTTGAACTTAGTATAATAAAATAAGAAATGAAAAAATATTGCCTTGCTTTAGATTTAAAAAATGATTCAGATTTAATTGAAGAATATAAAAGATTTCATCAAAATGTTTGGCCGGAGATACTTGAAAGTATTAAAGAGTCAGGAATTAAAAATCTTGAGATTTATAATATTCAGGATCGTTTGTTTATGATTATTGAAGCTGATACTCATTTTTCTTTTGAAGAAAAATCAAAATTAGACGCGTCAAACCCAAAAGTTCAGGAATGGGAGGATCTAATGTGGAAGTTTCAACAAGCTCTTCCCGGAGCTAAACCTGTTGAAAAATGGCTGTTGATGGATAAAATTTTTGAGTTTAAATAGTTTTTGATTTTAAAACCAAGGTTTAGAAAACAAATAAATAATCTGAATTGAAATATGTTACTTTTCAAAAAAAATCAATTAAAATGTGTTGTTGTTTTAGTGGCTTTTAGTTTTGCTGTTAATGCACAAAATAATCATTTAGCAAAAACTTTTTATAAACATGATAAATACCTTTCATCAGATAAATTGGAAGGCCGGTTTCCAGGTACTAAAGGAAATAATGATGCGGCTGCTTATGTTAGAAAATATTTTAAGAAATATGGTTTGGAAAAATTCAATGGAAATTATTTTCAACCCTTTAAATTGTTTGTAAAAGCAGATATCAATAAAGTAAAATCGGATAGTGTAGTTACTCAAAATGTGGTTGGTTATATCGAAGGTTCGGATGGTCAACTCAAAAACGAGTACATCGTAATTGGTGCTCATTATGATCATTGGGGCTGGGGTGGAAAAGGTTCAAGCAGTAAAAAAAAGGATACTCTAGCCATTCATAATGGTGCCGATGATAATGCATCCGGAGTTTCGGCTTTGTTGTGTATTTTGGACCAAGTTACCAAAGCTAAAGTGAAACCTAAGAGAAGTATTATTTTTGTTTCTTTTAGCGGAGAAGAAGAAGGTTTGTTGGGCTCTAAATATTTTATCAAACATTTGCCAGTGCCTATGGCATCCGTAAAAGTAATGCTGAATATGGATATGGTAGGACGTTTAAATGTCGAAAAAAAAATCTACATGGGAGGAGCCGGAACTTTTCCAGATGGTGTGGATTTGATGAAAAAAATAGGAGAAAACAGTGGCTTGAATCCTGTTATTCATGCCGGTGACGTAGGAGGTTCTGATCATGTTTCTTTCTATAAAGCGGGTATCTCGGCAGTAGGATTTCATACTGGAGGTCATCCACAATACCATACTCCGGAAGACGATTTTGATTTAATAAATTTTAAGGGTGGAGCTTTAGTTACTCAGTATATTTACAATGCTTTACTTTCAATTGCCAATTATCCTCAGACACTGTATTTTATCAATCAAAATTAGCTGAGTGATTTTTTATATTGCATAGGAGAGATTCCTATTTGTTTTTTGAACATTCTGGAAAAATAGTAAGGGTCTTCAAAGCCCACTTCTTTACATATTTCTTTAATACTCATATTCGTAAAATAGAGGTATTCACAGGCTTTTTGTATTTTTAATCGAATAAAATATAAAATAGGTGAATACCCTGTTTTTTGTTTGAAAAGTTCTGAATACCTCGAAACAGAAAAGCAGGCTTCTTGGGCCAATTTTTCAATAGTAATCAATTGGTTTAAATTGTTTTTCATATAGGAAATGGATTGACTAATCTTATCATTAATGGTGTTTTCTAATAAATTTGAATAACAAACTGAACTTAAAAAACTGCTTAATTTAAAATGAATGAATTCCGTTTTTTCTTCGTTTAATTCATTTTCCAAAACGGTAATAATATCCTTTAAAAGCACAATTTTGTTTTCGTCAAAAGGGATGGGGATATTGTTTTCTTTTTCTTTAAAAAAGCGTTCATAAAAAACATCAGCATAATTTCCTGAAAAATGGATCCAGTAAATACTCCAGGGATCTTTTAAAGAACTTCCATATTTATGCGGCGTGTTTTTTGGGATAATAAAAGCTGTATTTGGTGTTAATTTTATCGTTTTCTTATTGGTTGTTATCCAGCCTTCTCCTTTTAAACAATACAGAAATATATATTCGTTTATTCCATTTTTTCGGGATCGGTTATGATGTTTGGCGTTGGGAAAATAGCCAATAGCATCCAAATACAAATTTTGTGAAAAAGGATGATTTACTATTTCTTTTTTTTGTTCCGGTGACAAGACCACCATTGTTTGGCCTAAAAAACCGGCTTTTATTTTTGGATTCGGTAGATTGTTCATTCTAAAAGTAGTATTTGCTATTAATTTTAAAAAGCGTCGTAATATAGTCCATTTTTTTCAATAAATTATCCATTGGTTGCCGTATAATGAAATGTAATTTTGTTTTAAAGCATTTCTATTAAAAACAACCAAATATTATGACAAGCCAAAAAAAACAATTTAACAATAATTATTTACTTGCAATTTCCATGGTGTCTGCTTTGGGCGGACTACTTTTTGGATATGATTGGGTAGTAATTGGTGGAGCAAAGCCTTTTTACGAACGTTTTTTTGATATTACCACTTCGGCCAATTTACAAGCCTGGGCTATGAGTTCCGCTTTGATTGGTTGTATTCTTGGTGCGGTTGTATCGGGAGTCATCAGCGATAAGTTTGGTCGAAAATGGCCTTTATTACTTTCCGCATTTTTGTTTACAGTTGCTTCTTTGGGAACAGGATTGGCTTCTGCTTATTGGATATTTGTTGTGTTCAGGATTGTAGGGGGAGTAGGAATTGGTTTGGCATCGGCACTTTCACCGATGTATATTGCCGAAGTAGCTCCTTCGCATCTCAGAGGACGTTTTGTGGCATTGAATCAAATGACACTTGTTGTTGGAATTTTGGCGGCACAAATTGTCAATTTATTAATTGCAGATAAAGTTCCGGCAGGAGTGAGTGATGCATTTATTCGTTCTTCATGGAATGGACAAATGGGCTGGCGCTGGATGTTTTTTGCCTGTGCCGTGCCTTCAGTAGTTTTTTTCCTGTTGGTGTTTACACTTCCGGAAAGTCCGCGTTGGTTGATGAAAGCTGGTAAAGCGGATAAAGCATTCCCCACGTTGCAAAAGATTGGTGGCGAAGTTTATGCTCACGAAGAAATGGCTAATATAAAAGCAACTTTAGATGATGTGACCGAAAAGATTGATTTTAAAGCGCTTTTTAATCCGAAATTTAAAGATGTATTAGTCATTGGAATCGTTATAGCGGTATTTCAACAATGGTGTGGCATCAATACTGTTTTTAATTATGCCGAGGAGATCTTTACAGCTGCCGGTTATGGTGTAAGTGATACTTTGTTCAATATCGTTATTACGGGAACAGTAAATCTTATATTTACGTTAGTTGCTATGTTTACGGTAGATAAATGGGGACGCAAAAAACTGATGGTTTTTGGTGCATTAGGTTTAACAATCACTTATTTGCTTTTAGGTAGTGCTTTTTATTTTGATTTAAAAGGTGTTGCAGTTCTTTCCTTGGTAGTAATTGCTATTGCTGTTTATGCTATGTCATTGGCGCCAATAACCTGGGTAATTCTTTCTGAAATTTTTCCTAATCGGGTACGTGGTGCTGCTATGGCATTGGCCACTTTTGCTTTATGGGTAGCCTGTTTTATTCTTACTTATACTTTCCCTTTGCTAAATAAAACTTTAGGAGCAGCAGGTACATTTTGGGTATATGCAGGAATTTGTGTTTTAGGGTTTTTGTTTGTTTTGATACGATTACCAGAAACAAAAGGAAAAACTTTAGAAGAAATTGAAAATGAATTAGTGAAGTAACGCTGTATAATATAATAAGAAGAGAATACAATGAGTGTAAAAGCCTGGCAAGAAGATGTAGTTATCCCTACTTATGAAATTGGGAAAGCTGAAAAGAATCCTATTTTTCTTGAAAAAAGAGTGTATCAGGGTAGCAGTGGTGCAGTTTATCCATATCCGGTGGTAGAAAAAATTGAAGATGAGAAGCGGGATAAAATTTACAACGCCATTTATCTTGAAAATGAATACATCAAAGTGATGATTTTGCCAGAATTAGGCGGCAGGGTTCAAATGGCTTACGACAAAATCAAACAACGCCATTTTATTTACTACAATCAGGTGATAAAACCTGCTCTGGTAGGATTGACTGGACCATGGATTTCGGGAGGAATCGAATTTAACTGGCCACAACACCATCGTCCGAGTACTTTTTTGCCTGTAGATCATACTATTGAAAAAAATGCCGATGGCAGCTTTACTGTTTGGGTAAGTGAAAATGAGAAAATGTTCCATCAAAAAGGGATGGCGGGATTTACATTACATCCCGGGAAAGCTTATTTAGAAATTAAAGGAAAACTGTATAATCCAACTCCGGTACCACAAACATTTTTATGGTGGGCTAATCCGGCTGTTGCTGTAAATGAACACTATCAATCTGTTTTTCCACCGGATGTGCATGCCGTTTTTGATCATGGAAAAAGAGATGTTTCTACTTTCCCAATTGCAACAGGGACTTATTATAAAGTAGATTATTCTGCAGAAGTGGATATTTCGAATTATAAAAATATTCCGGTTCCAACGTCGTATATGGCCATTAATTCCGAATTTAATTTTGTTGGAGGTTATGAAAATGATACTCAGGCAGGTGTTTTGCATGTGGCTAATCATCATATTTCACCAGGAAAAAAACAATGGACCTGGGGTAATGGCGATTTTGGAAAAGCCTGGGATAGAAATTTAACTGATGAAGACGGTCCTTATATCGAATTGATGGCTGGTGTTTATACGGATAACCAACCCGATTTCAGTTGGATGCAACCTTATGAGGAAAAGACTTTTACTCAGTATTTTTTACCGTATCGCGAGTTAGGTGTAGTTAAAAATGCTTCTCAGGATATTTTGATGAATATTGATAAGAATGAGGATAAAGCAGTAATCAAAATTTTTGCTACTTCTTTGCAAAAAAATGCCAAGATTGTCTTGGAAGGTCTTTTTGAAGAAATAACAGATTTAAGTCCTGAAGCGGTTTATGAACGTGAAGTGACTGTTGGAACAGCAAAAATAATTGATTTAGCATTATTTGTTTTTGCTGAAAATGGTCGTGAATTATTAAGTGTTAAAGCCGAAGAACAACAGGAAAAAGAAAAACCTGAACCGGCCAAAGCGGCTCTTTTACCTGAAGAAACGCCTACTTGTGAGCAATTGTATTTAACAGGATTACATTTAGAACAGTACCGTCACGCCACTTACAGTGCGACCGATTATTATCTGGAAGCTTTAAAAAGAGATGCTTCGGATGTGCGAAATAATAATGCTATGGGATTGTGGTTGCTTCGCAGAGGAAAATTTGCAGAAGCAGAAAAGTATTTTAAAGAAGCTATAAAAACACAACTGCAACGCAATCCGAATCCTTATGATGGAGAACCACATTATAATTTAGGTTTGGCTTTGCAGTATCAAAGTAAGTATAAGGAAGCTTACGATGCATTTTATAAATCCTGTTGGAACGCAGCTATGCAGGATGCCGGTTATTTTGGATGTGCCCAAATTTCCTGTGTAAATACTAATTTTCAAGAGGCGCTGTATGAAATTGATAAGTCTTTAGTGCGCAACTGGCACAATCAAAAAGCGCGTACATTAAAAGTAGCGATTTTGCGTAAATTATCTAAAAATGAGGATGCTTTAACATTGATTAAAGACAGCTTGAAAATTGATTTATTCAATTTTGGATGTCGTTTTGAGACTTATTTAATTTCCAATGATTCTAGTATTTTAGAAGAGATGCATGCTGTAATGAGAGGCGAAATTCATAATTATGAAATAGTAGCTTTGGATTATATAGCTGCCGGAATGTATGATGAAGCTGTACAAATAATCGAGGAAGGGATAAAAGTTTGTCAGACTACTCCAATGACGTATTATTATATGGGTTGGGCTTTGAATTTGGCCTCAAAAGATTCTAAAGTTGCTTTTGAAAAAGCAGCTTCTCATGCTCCGGAATATTGTTTTCCTAATCGTTTAGAAGCTATTTTGGCTTTAGAAATAGCACAAAAAGTAAATCCAAAAGATGGTAAAGCACCTTATTATTTAGGAAATTTATGGTACGACAAACGTCAGTATTCTGAAGCAATTTACTGTTGGGTAAAATCGGTTACTATAGATGGTAATTTTCCAACAGCGCATAGAAATTTAGCTTTAGCTTATTTTAATAAATTGGGACAGCAAGAAAAAGCAATAGCGTCTTTAGAAAAAGCTTTTTCTTTGGATACTTCAGATGCTCGTATTTTAATGGAATTGGATCAATTGTACAAACGTATTTGCAGACCACATCAGGAACGATTGGAATTTTTGAAAAAACATTACCATTTGGTACAGCAACGGGATGATGTTTATTTGGAATATGCTACTTTATGTAATCAGTTAAATGATTTTCAGCAAGCAATTGATTTAATTGATATTAAAATTTTTCATCCCTGGGAAGGAGGAGAAGGAAAAGTACCCAATCAATATCAAATTGCCAGAGTTGAATTGGCTAAAAAACACCTTTCCGAAAAAGAGTTTGAAAAAGCAATTGTTTTGTTGAATGCTTGTTTAGAATACCCGCATAATTTAGGCGAAGGAAAACTGGATGGCGCTCAGGAAAATGATTTTCATTATTGGTTGGGTTGTGCATATGAAGGCTTGGGAAATATCGAATTGGCAAAAGAATACTGGCAATTAGCCAAAGACGGAAGTAGCGAACCCGCAGCTGCAATATTTTACAACGACCAAAAACCGGATAAAATATTTTATCAGGGATTGGCTTTGTTAAAATTAGGTAATACCGAAGAGGCTCAACAACGTTTTGATGCTTTGATTGCTTTTGGAAACAGATATATAAACGAATTGATTAAATTGGATTATTTTGCGGTTTCTTTGCCCGATTTGTTAATATGGGAAGATGATTTGACTTTTAGAAATAAGATTCATTGTCATTATATGTTAGGCTTAGGTTATTTTGGATTGGACAAAGTGGATAATGCCATCTTTCATTTGAAAGAAGCAGCTAAAATGGATAGTAACCATCAGGGAGTTCAGGTTCATTTAGCAATGGCAAATAGTATTCAAAAAGAGATTATATAATTTAAACTGTTAATTTAATTAAATAGATATATAATGTTTAAATATAAAAAGTTATTCATTTTACTTTTAAGTTGTTACTCTGTTAAAACAATTGCTCAAAATTCCTATGTTATTGATATTACAAAGGTCAAAACAGATGTCTTGCGCGGGCATTTGGATTTGGGCGGAAATAATAAAACAGGAGATACAATCACGGTTAATAGTTTTTATTTAGAACATAATCGCAAAGCTTTTATTCCGGTTATTGGCGAATTTCACTTTAGTCGTTATCCACATCAATATTGGGACGAAGAATTAAAAAAAATGAAAGCCGGCGGAATTACTGTTGTGGCTACTTATGTTTTTTGGAATTTACACGAATTCAAAGAAGGTGTTTTTGACTGGAAAGCCGATTTGGATGTGCGGAAATTTACTGAGTTGTGTGCCAAAAATGGTTTGCAGGTTTTAATGCGTATAGGTCCGTTCGCTCATGGCGAAATGCGTAACGGCGGACTTCCGGATTGGTTATACGGAAGACCAATTGATGTAAGAAGCAACGATCCGATCTATTTGTTTTATACCAATCGTTTTTATAAGGAAATTGGACAGCAGTTATCAGGCTTACTATTCAAAGACGGAGGACCAATTATAGGAGTTCAGATTGAAAATGAATACCAGCATTCTTCGGCACCTTGGGGATTTACTTATACGGATGCTCCAAAAGAAAGAACAGCGGCAGGTCGCGACAAAAAAATTGTTCAGGATGGTGTTGGAATTAACGAACAGGGAAACGAATTTGCCAATGTGGGTAAAGATCATATGAAAACCCTGAAAGAATTGGCTATAAAAGCAGGACTCATTGCTCCAATTTATACCGCAACAGGATGGGGTTATGCCACAATTATAGAAAAAGGTTCTATTCCGGTAATGGCGGGTTATGCTTATCCGTTTTGGACAGCAGGAAACAGTCCGTCACCTTTTTATTTGTTTAAAAATATTCATCAGCAACCGGATTATTCACCAGTGAGTTATGATGTGAATTTGTATCCTTCTATGGCGGCAGAATTGGGAACCGGAATGGCGGTTACTTATGCAAGACGTCCAAGAGTTCCCGGAGAAAGTTTTCTTCCAATGATGGTCAGAACCGTAGGTAGTGGCACTAACGGATTAGGTTTTTATATGTATCATGGAGGAACGACACCTTCTGTGGGTAATTATTTCATGTCAGAAGGTTCGGGATTAAACAATAAATCCTATGATTATCAGTCGCCAATTGGTGAATTTGGGAATTTGAGCTCCGGTTATTTTTCCTTAAAATTGATTAATTATTTTTTAAAAACCTACGGAGATGATTTAGCACCCTTATACCCTGTTTTGCCAGAAACGAATGCTACAATTAAAGCGGAAAATACTCAAACTTTGCGTTATTCGGTAAGATGTGACGGCACAAAAGGCTATTTATTCATGCACAATTTTCAGGATCATTTAAAAATGAATGATTTGGAAAATTTGAGTGTGACTGTTCAAACCAAAACAGGAGCAGTTAAATTTCCGGAATCGGGAACTTTTACATTGAAAGCAGGAAGTTCGGCCATTTTTCCGTTTAATGTTAATTATGATGGAGTGCCTATCAAAATGGCTACAGTGCAACCACTATGTCGATTTGAAAATCAAACTAAAAAATATAATGTTTTGTTTGTTGTTGACGCGATTGCTCCTGAAATCGTTTTTAAAGGAAAACAAAAAGTTGTTGGAATCCAAACAGAAACTAGAAATGGAAATACAGTTGTGAAATGCAATTCTCAACAAATAAATGAATTTGAAGTGAATGGTATTTCATTTTTGGTGCTTCCTGAAAAAGAAGCTCAAAAAGCCTATTTAGTGGGAGAATTTGGAAATCAAAAATTGATTATCAGTGAAGCGGTTGTATTGGATGCTAAAGAGAAAATTTCGTTAATCAGTACTGATAATGAGCAAATCAATTTTTCTGTTTTCCCAAATGATACAAAGCCTACACCAGCTGAAGGAAAATTGGAAAAAATGAAATCAATTTCAAAAAAAATCAGTAACTGGCGTCTGACTTTGCCTAAAGTTGCATCGGATATAAAATTGATACAAACAGACAACAGTCATTTTGTACTTAAAGCCGGAAGTTTGGATTTGTCTAAGGTGAATGACTTGTTTGTTACTTTTGATTATCGTGGTGATCGTGGTATTTGTATGATGAATGGCGAATTACAAACCGACAATCTTTATACCAGTAAACCGTGGACTATCGGATTGAAAAAATATCAGGAAGCTTTGAAAAGCAATGATATGTATTTTTATTTTATGCCTATGCAAAAAGATGCACCTTACTTAAGTTATCTGGATAAAGAAGTGCTTCCTGATTTTGGGGAGAAGAAAAGTTTTTTGGAAATTAAGCAGCCAATAATTTCGGTAGAATACAAAGTAAATGTAGTTTTGAAAACTAACTAAACCCAACCAAAAATAAACATGAAATTATCGAGGAGTATTTTTATTCTTATTTTTTTTATTTCGTTGACGGCGATAGCTCAAATTGATTCCAAAAAAGGAACATTTGTTGCCGGGGAGAAATCCTTTCTGTTAAATGGTAAGCCATTTATAGTGCGTGCCGGCGAAATTCATTTCCCCAGAATACCACGTGAATATTGGGAACATCGCATTCAAATGTGTAAAGCCATGGGTATGAATACTATTTGTATTTATCTTTTTTGGAATTTTCACGAACAACAGCCTGGTAAATTTGATTTTACGGGACAAAAAGATGTGGCCGAATTTGTGCGACTCATTCAAAAAAATGGTATGTATTGTATTGTTCGTCCCGGTCCATATGCCTGTGCCGAATGGGATATGGGAGGTTTACCCTGGTGGCTTTTGAAGAAAAATGACATTCAGGTAAGAACTAAAAATGATCCGTATTTTATGGAACGCTCCATTAATTATTTGAAGCAGGTGGGTAAGCAATTAGCCCGCTATCAAATTCAAAATGGAGGAAATATTATTATGGTTCAGGTCGAAAACGAATATGGTGTTTTTGGGCAGGATGTAGCTTATATGCAACAAGTGCGTGATGCCGTTCGTGCATCAGGATTTGACAAAGTACAGCTATTCCGTTGTGACTGGAGTTCCAACTTTTTCAAATATGATGTTGATGGGGTTTATACTGCTTTAAACTTTGGCGCTGGTTCTAATATTGATAAGCAATTTGAAAAGTATAAAGAAGTGTATCCTAAAGCGCCATTAATGTGCAGTGAATATTGGACAGGATGGTTTGATTATTGGGGAAGAGCACACGAAACCCGTTCGGTAAGCAGTTTTATTGGCAGTTTAAAAGACATGTTGGATCGTAATATTTCCTGTAGTCTTTACATGGCTCATGGAGGAACTTCCTTTGGGCAATGGGGTGGAGCCAATGCACCTCCTTTTGGTTCTATGGTTGCCTCTTACGATTATAATGCTCCAATAAATGAGGGAGGACAGCCAACGGATAAATTCTATGCTGTTCGTGATCTATTGAAAAATTATCTTAATCCGGGTGAAACTATTTCGGAATTGCCTGCAAATTATCCGGTCATAGCAATTCCTAAAATAACTTTTGAGGAATCAGCTTCCTTGTTTGAAAATCTTCCTAAAGGCATTGCGTCGGAAACGATTAAGCCTATGGAAGCCTTTGATCAGGGTTGGGGACGAATTTTGTACAGAACTAAATTCCCGGAATCAGCTACTAATTTTCAATTGAAAATTACTGATTTGCATGATTGGGCAAACATTTATATCAATGGAAAGTTGATTGGTAATTTAGATCGTCGCAAAGATGAAAATACAATTAAAATACCTCAGGCCAAAAAAGGAGATGTGCTGGATATTTTAGTAGACGCTAATGGTCGCGTAAACTATGGGAAAGCCATTATTGATCGAAAAGGGATTACAGAAAAAGTGGAAATGTTAGTTTCTTCCAATGCGACTCTATTGACCAATTGGGAAGTTTTTAATTTTCCGGTAGATTATAATTTCCAGAAAAATCTAAAATTCAAAATAGCAAAAGCTAATGGTCCGGCATGGCATCGGGCAACTTTTAATCTTGATAATGCAGGTGATACTTATATCGATATGAGTAGCTGGGGAAAAGGTATGGTTTGGGTGAATGGCTATAATATTGGAAGATATTGGAAAATTGGTCCGCAACAAACCCTTTATATGCCTGGATGCTGGTTGAAAAAAGGTAAAAACGAAATTATCATTCTGGATTTAGAAACGCCAAAAGAACTTACAACAGTAGGTTTTACAGTACCCGTTTTAGATAAAATAGTAATTGATGAATCTCTTTTACACCGAAAAAAAGGAGAAACACTCGATTTGTCAGCTGAAACAGTAACGGATTCAGGATCGTTTAGTGCTGGACAAGGCTGGAAGGAAGTGATTTTTAATAAAGAAGTTGAAGGTCAGTATTTCTGTTTTGAGGCTTTAGATTCACAAAATCCAAAAGATCAAAGTACTTGTATTGCAGAATTGGAATTAATTGGTGCTGATGGCCTAGCAATAAACCGTTCTAAGTGGAAAATAGTCTATGCTGACAGTGAAGAAGTTTCAGTAGGTAATTATTCGGCTGAAAAAATATTTGACCAGCAGGAATCTACTTTATGGTCTACTGCCTGGACAGTTTCAAAGATGCCTCATCCTCATCAAGTAGTAGTGGATTTAGGTGAAACCATAAAAATTAAAGGTTTTAAGTATTTACCCCGAACAGATAAAAATACGAATGGGAATATAAAATCATATCGTTTTTACATTAAACAGAATCCATTTTCTATTAAAAATTAAAATCAGCCTAATGAAAAAATATAGTTATTTCTGCCTTTTTTTTGCAATCATTGTCTTTTTGAGTAGTTTCAAAGATAAAACTAAGAAGGATGAGGAAATTCGTCTGGAAGGGAATTGGCATTTTGAAATAGACCGACAAGATGAAGGTATTTCTCAAAAATGGTACAACCGCAATCTTTCGGATAATATTCATTTGCCGGGTTCCATGGCTGAATTTTTAAAAGGAGATGAAATTACACTTAAGACCAAATGGACTGGTTCTATTTATGACAGTTCCTTTTATTTCAGACCCAGTTTAAAAAAATACCGTGAGCCGGGAAATATTCATATTCCTTTTTGGTTAACACCTGCCCGACATTATGTGGGTGCTGCCTGGTATCAAAAAGAGGTAACTATTCCTGAAAATTGGAAAGGCAAACGTATTGTTTTACATTTGGAAAGAGCTCATATTGAAACCCGTGTGTGGGTAAACGACAAAGAAGTGGGCATGCAAAATTCCTTAGTTGCGCCGCATGACTATGATTTAACGGCTTATCTGGCACCAGGGAAACAACGCATTACTATTCGTATAGATAATCGAATAAATAAGATAAATGTAGGGCCGGATTCGCATAGTGTTACCGACCATACCCAGGGAAATTGGAACGGAATTATAGGTGCGATTGCTTTGCAAACTTTTGAACCGGTTTTCTTTGATGATGTTCAGGTATATCCGGATTTAAAAAATCGTAAAGCAATTGTAAAAATTTCCGTTGAAAACAGTTCTTTGAAAAATTTTAAAGGAAATGTTTCGATTTCAGCAAAAAGTTTCAACAGTAATAATTCAGATCAAACCAAAGAAGTTGTAGCTAACTTTTCAGTAAGCAAAAAATCAAAAAACAGTATCACACTCGAATTGCCTTTTGGAGCAGGTATGCTTAGCTGGGACGAATTTAATCCGGCTTTGTATAATTTGAATGTAAAGTTGGTTTCCAAAGAAATAAAAACTGAAAAAACCGTTTCCTTCGGAATGCGAGAATTTAAAATTCAGGGGAATCATTTTATGATTAATGGTATTCCGGTAGTTTTGAGAGGAACAGTGCATAATTGCGAATTTCCGCTTACAGGTTATCCCGCAACAACGGTAGAAGCCTGGGAAACCATTTTACAGAAAATAAAATCCTATGGTTTAAATCATGTTCGTTTTCATTCCTGGTGTCCTCCGGAAGAAGCTTTTATAGCGGCAGATAAAGTGGGATTGTATTTGCAACCCGAAGGTCCAAGTTGGCCTAACCACGGAGTGAAAGTTGGTTTAGGTCAGGCTGTTGATCAGTTTATTTATTACGAAACCCAACGTATGGCTAAACAATATGGTAATTATGCTTCGTTTACGATGTTGTCAGCAGGGAATGAGCCTGCTGGAAATCAGGTAAAATATTTGAACGAATTTGTTGATTTTTGGAAAGCAAAAGATTCCAGAAGAGTCTATACGGGAATGTCAGTAGGAGGAAGCTGGCCTGTAATTCCTAATGCCGAATATTTAGTACGTGGTGGAGTAAGAGGTTTAAAATGGGATAAAACCTTAGAAACTGAATCTGATTTCAGTGCCGAAATTCAAAAGTTCAAAGTGCCATTTGTAGCGCACGAAATTGGTCAATATTGCGTGTTTCCAAATTTTGATGAAATTCAAAAATATACAGGTGTATATCGAGCTAAAAATTTCGAAATGTTCCGTCAGGATTTAGCGGATCACCATATGAGTGATCAGGCGAAAGATTTTTTAAATGCCTCCGGAAAATTACAGGTGTTGTGTTATAAGAACGAGATTGAAAAAATATTAAGAACACCTGATTATGGTGGATTCCAAATGTTAGGATTGCAGGATTTTCCAGGGCAGGGAACCGCTTTGGTGGGAATGTTGGATGCCTTTTTTCAGGAAAAAGGATATGTAACGGCGAAAGAATTCAGTCGTTTTTGTAATTCAACTGTACCATTGGCTAAAATTGCAAAGTTTGTTTATCATAATAATGAAAGTTTTAATGCAACAATTGCGCTTTTTCATTCCGGAGCCACTCCTTTGAAAAATGCTGTAATCAGTTGGACTATTAAAAACGAAAAAGCGGAACAGTTGGCTTCAGGCAGTTTTGATGCTAAAACCTATGAAAACGCAAATGGGTTGAATGTAGGTAATGTAAGTTTTCCTTTGAATCAAATCAAAGAGGCATCTAAATTAAATCTCGAAGTAAAAGTAAACGGAACAACTTTTGCAAACGACTGGGATTTTTGGGTTTATCCTGAAGTAAGCATAAAAGTAGAACCATCAATATACTATACAACAGTTTTGGATGACAAAGCCAAAGAGGTATTGAAAAATGGAGGAAAGGTGTTTTTAAATGCTTCCGGAAAAGTGGTAAAAGGAAAAGAAGTAGTGATGAACTTTTTACCTGTTTTTTGGAATACTTCCTGGTTTAAAATGCGTCCGCCACACGTAACCGGAATGTTGATTCAGGATAAAAGTGCTGCTTTTAAAAATTTTCCAACTTCATACTATAGCGATTTACAGTGGTGGGATATTCAAAATCGCGCTCAGGTGATGAATTTAGAAGATTTTCCGGCTGATTTCCGTCCGTTAATCCAACCGATTGATACTTGGTTTATGAACCGTAGATTGGCTTTGGTTTTCGAAGCAAAAGTAAGTAAAGGCAAAATTATCGTATCCAGTGCTGATTTAGGTCCTGAGGTTCAAAATAAATTAGCTTCGAAACAATTATTTTATTCGCTGCAAAATTATATGAATTCTGATGCATTCAATCCTAAAAATCAATTGTCGGTTGAGTTGATTGAAGATATTTTTAAAAGTCCTTCAAAAGAGGTTTTTAATACTTATACAAAAGACAGTCCTGATGAATTAAAACCTAATTCGAATCAGAATAAGGTGAATTAAAATTGTATTATAAAAGAGTTAGAAAGGAGCTAAATGATTTGTTTAGCTCTTTTTTTATTTTCAAAAGATTAGAACTGACAAAAAAACAGGACCAAAACTATTTCATCCCAAAGGGTTAAAATTAAAATGTTTAATAGGATTTATGATTAACATACCTTTATATTTGTGTAACATTTTAGTCAAAATATAATGTATAGAAAGTTAGTTGTTTTATTTTGTTTGTTGTTCATCAATTTATCTGTAACAAATTGTTTAGGACAAAATCTCTTTTTTGAAAAAATTACCGGTCGTGAGATTAATCCTGTTACTCAGATTCACGGTATTGCCAAGGATTCTGTGGGGTATATCTGGATTGGGAGCTGGAATGGAGCTTATCGATATGATGGCAAAACATTTGATTTCTATTATCACAATCCTAATGATAAAACATCACTGCCTAATAACAGAATCCGTAATATTATTTCGGATAAGAAGTTGGGGCTTTGGTTTCTAACTTTCGATAAAAAATATGTTCGCTTTAATTATCAGTTAAATTCTTTTAAGATTGTTGCCAATAATAAAGTGCCTAAGAGCATAGTTGAAAAGTTAAGCAGTAATTCTAATTTATTAAATAAAGACCGTATTGTAAACGGAAAAAGGTATCTTTTATCGGAACATCAGTTTACTGCTCAGGATATAAAATCAGGCAAAGAATATCGTTATACGGCTAATATCAATCATCCGGGACAATTATTGGATGATTATATTACCGATTTTTTTGTAGATGACGAAAATATAATCTGGCTGGGTACTCGTGGAGGTGATGTTTATAAGGCAAACCCAAACCGGAATCCTTTTGAACTGCATTATAGTTTTAGAAAAGGAAGTGAAAATACTAAATTGGCTATTGTCAAAGCGGTATTGAAAGTAGGAGATAGAGTTTGGTTAGGGACGGACGAAGGCATATTAATTTACAATAAAGAAGGCTTGGATTATGCTAATCCTTTTTATAAGTCAAATAGTCAGGTAGGGCTTGTACGTAGTTTTTTCAGAGACACTAAAGGTCAAATTTGGATAGGAGGTATTAACGGTTTAGAGTGTTACAATCCAAAAACGAATCGTTGTAAGTCAATAATCAATAAAGTTT
Source organism: Flavobacterium glycines (assembly GCF_900100165.1). GTDB lineage: Bacteria > Bacteroidota > Bacteroidia > Flavobacteriales > Flavobacteriaceae > Flavobacterium > Flavobacterium glycines. The sequence goes on along the minus strand of NZ_FNEO01000003.1, from coordinate 87,300 downwards.
TATCTCCAAAGTTAGAAACCTGGTCCATTTATGCTTTGGAAGCGTCTGGGGATAATTATTTATGGGTAGGACTTTATAATGGTATTGCACGTATCGATTTAAGTAACGACAGTATTCGCTTTTTTAATTTGTCAAACAAAGTTAAAGACCGAAGTGTTATGGATGTCTTATCGGTAAATGATCATGAACTTTGGTTGGCAACAGAAGGAAATGGGGTTATTCGATTGAAAATAAATAATAAAGGAGTTATTTATGACGAATTATTACTGAATACTTTCGGATCTGATTCAATGAATACTATTTCAGGTAATATTATTTATGCCTTACATAAGGATAAAAAAGGAAACATTTGGGTGGGTAGTAGTGAAGGTTTGAATAAAATTAATCCCCGTAGTAATCCGATGAAAATTGAAAAAGTGCAGTTATTATCGGAAACTCCAAATACATACATTTCTTCGATAACGGATGATGCCAAAGGAAATCTATGGATTGCCCACAAACAGGGAATCTCGATGATTAATATTGTTACCAATAAAATTTCTAATTATCGAAAAGAAGACCAATTTGGTTCATGGACTTTTTCGGAAAGAGCTTTTTATAAAGATCCGCTAAGTCAGAAAATATATTTTGGGGATAAAAATGGGTACCTGGCTTTTAATCCTGCTGAGATAAAAACGGTTGTGACCAATAATAAACTTATTTTTAAAACCCTGTATCTGTCCAATGAGAAAGTGATACCGATGGATACCGTAAAAGGAAGGGATGTTTTGACTAAGGATTTGTCGCAAACTCAATCGATTGAATTGGATTATGATAATCGAAATTTTGCCATAGAATTAGCTTCTTTAAATTACAATAAAACCAATAAAGAGGTTTATGAGTACATGTTAGAAGGTTATGAAGACAAATGGATTAAGACAGCCAGTAGTAAAATAACCTATAACAAAGTGCCTCCGGGCAGTTATGTTTTTAAAGCCCGTATCGTTTCGCTTAATGATACAAAATCACCAATAACAACTTTAGAGGTACATGTTGATGCACCCTGGTATGACACCTGGTTAGCTAAGATACTGTTTTTGTCTTTGTTGGTGGGTATTGTTTACTGGATTTTCAAAGAGATATTATATAGGGATCGATTGAAAAACGAAATTAAATTAGAGCGACTCAATACAGAAAAACAGGAAGAGTTAAACAAAGAAAAAATAGAGTTTTTTACCAATATTTCCCATGATTTAAAAACACCTTTAACGTTAATTGTTGATCCTTTAAAACGTCTTCAGGACGAAACATTGCCTCCCGAAGATAAGGAAGTTTATTTTTCAATTGTTAATAGAAATATTAGTTATTTGAGTAAGCTGATAGCTCAAATTTTGGATTTTAGAAAATCCGAAACCGGAAAATTAAAAAGCAATCCTACGGTTCAGGATTTTAATGCATTCATGGAAAGCTGTTACAATACGTTCAAATTTATTTCGACAAAACGAAATATTGGTCTGCAATTGCATACTTCCGAAAAAACATTGCCTTGTTATCTGGATTTTGAAAAAACAGAGCAAATTATTACCAATATTCTTTCCAATGCTTTTAAATACACTCCCGATGGAGGAAAAGTGAGTATTTCGGTAACGCAAAATATTGCTGCATCGACTATTGATATAGTAATTGAAGACAATGGTATTGGAATCGAGGAATCGGAATTAGAGAAAATATTCGAACCTTTTAATAATGTGGGGCCAAGTCCGTATTATGGTTATTCATCCGGTATTGGTTTGTCACTAACCAGAAATCTGGTGCACTTTTTAAATGGAACTATAAGCATTGAGAGTGTTTTGAAAAAAGGAACAAAAGTATTTATCACTTTACCATTTGTTGCAGCATCTGAGAATGCAGTAGAGTTGGTTCCTGAAAAAACGTTTTTTGAAGATAATTATCCGATTCAGCCGCTGGATGAACCGTCTTTTGAAGGTGTTAAACCAACTATTTTGATAGTGGAAGATAATCCTGATATTCAAACTTATTTGAATAAAGAATTGAGCAAAGACTATATTGTATTTCAGGAGTATGACGGTAAAAAAGGATTAGAAACAGCTATTAAACAAATTCCCGATATCATCGTTTCTGATATTATGATGCCCGAAATGGAGGGGACAGAACTTTGTAAGGAATTAAAAAGGGATGAAAATACCTGTCACATTCCGGTTATTTTGTTAACGGCTAAAGGTGCCGACGAAAGTAAAATAGAAGCCTATAATTTAGGTGCCGAAGCCTATGTGATGAAGCCTTTTAATGTGGATGTGTTAAGAGCCCAAATTAAAAGTGTCTTAGAAAACAGAATCATTCTTCAGAAAAAATTGGCCGGTATTGCCACCATTGAGCAATTGCAGGAAGAGATGCCGGATCAGGATAATGAGTTTTTGGAAAAAGTAATTCATCTGATTCAACTGAATATTGAAGATGTCGAATTCAATTCGGAAGAATTGGCCAAACTGCTTAATATCAGTTCCAGACAATTGTATCGAAAATTAAAGGGAATATCCGGTAATACCGTGCATGAATTTATTACGAAAGTCAAGATGAATCAGGCGGAAGAATTACTCCGAAATTCTGATTTGAACATTTCTCAGATTGCCTATAAGTTAGGTTTTTCGGAACCGTCTAACTTCTCACGAACTTTCTCCAAGCATTTTGGTTGCAGTCCTTCGCAGTATGGAAAATAGTTTTTAATTATTTGTAAGAATATTTAAATATATTTGAAAAGTAATAGAGAGAAACAAATTTTCGTGTATAAGCTCATTAAAGTGAGATTAAGAAAGGTTTGTTATTTATTATAAAGCAAAAACATAATTAACAAATCAAGGCAAATGAAAAAATTATTTACAATCGCAATGATTGTTCTGACATCAGCAGTTTTTGGACAGACTTTTCAAGGTAAAATTGTGTACCAAAATGCTTACACCAGTAAACTTCCAAATGTAACAAGCGAACAATTTGAAGTAATGATGGGTACAACACAAAATTACATCATCAAAGGTGGCGATTACAAATCTAATCTTAATGGAAAAATGTTTCAATGGCAACTTTACATTAACAAAGACAACAAACTTTACAATAAAATGTCGAACTCTGAAACAATTTTTTGGAATGATGGTGCTACAAATCCTGACGAAGTTTTAAAAGTTGAAGTAAACAAAGGTGTGACAGAAGTTCTTGGCTATAATTGTGACGAAGTTGTTTTGACTTGTAAAAGCGGAATACAAAAATATTACTTCAACTCTAAAATTGGCGCAGATATATCTTTTTTTACAAAACATTTATTTGGAAATTGGTACGACTATTTAAAAGTAGCCAAAGCATTACCATTGAAAATTATTATTGATAATCCTCAATATACCCTGACAAGTATCGCTACAGAAGTGAAAGAGTTAAAACTTGATGATAAAGAATTTCAGTTACCTGAAAATGCAACAACAGCTAAAAGTCCGTATTAAAAAAGACATACCTCGTTTTCCTAATACGTAAGTATTAAACAATTTTAGAAAATCTGTATAAATCTGCCTAATCTGCGTGAGATTGTTTTCACAGATATTAGGCAGATTTTTTTAAATTTAGGGATTGAACATTAAGTTTTTATCCATTTTCAGCAGTCAGATTGCGCCATTTCTTATCAAATACGGTCAAATGTCAGGATATGACAGAAAATGGCAACTATTGATAATTCAAAATATAGAGGGAAATCTACATTTGTAAAAGCTTATGGCGAAGTATAAGTGTTATAATTTCGAATGAATAATTAATAAAAAAGTAATATGAACTTAAAAGGATTAGTAGCAGGAGTGTGTTTGTTATCCTTATCGACAAACGGCATTTTTGCTCAAATAAAGGAATCGGAAAAAGTTAAGTATAATTTCAATTACGGTTGGAAGTTAAATGTGGGCGAGGCAGAAGAAGCTAAGCAGCTCAATTTTGATGATAACAAATGGACTAATGTTAATCTTCCTTATGCCTGGAATCAGGCCGAAGCGTTTAAAGTGGATATCTCGCATTTATCCACCGGAATTGCCTGGTACCGCAAAACGTTTCAATTGCCTAAAGAAGCTGCCGACAAGAAAGTTTTTATTGAGTTCGAAGGAGTGCGACAAATGGGCGAAGTGTATGTGAATGGTACTTTGGTAGGCTTGCACGAAAACGGAGCTATGGCTTTTGGTTTGGATGTGACTTCGTATTTGGAACCGTATCCTCAGGAAAATGTGATTGCCGTAAAAACGGATAATGATTGGCGCTACCATGAAAAAGCAACAGGTTCTACTTTTCAATGGAATGACAAAAATTTTAATGCTAACTACGGAGGGATTCCAAAGAATGTATTCCTGCATATTAAGTCAAAAGTGTATCAAACATTGCCGTTGTATTCCGGTTTAGGAACTACAGGAACTTATGTGTATGCTACTGATTTTGATATTGCAAAGAAAAAAGCTTTAATCAATGTGTCTTCACAGGTTAGGAACGAGAATCCAACAGCGGTAAAAGCTCAATTAAAAGTGAGTGTAGCCGATATGGACGGAAAAGAAGTGGCTTCATTTTTAGGAGATGCTTTTACAATAGCTGCTAACGAAACGAAAGATCTTAAAGCATCCAAGGAACTAAATAATCTGAATTTCTGGAGTTGGGGTTATGGTTATTTGTATACTGTTTCAAGTGAATTACTAATTGATAATAATCCAGTTGATGCAGTAGTTGTTCGAACAGGTTTCCGTAAAACGAAGTTCGAAAAAGGAATGGTGTATCTAAACGACCGTGTGATTATGATGCACGGTTATGCACAACGTACCAGTAACGAATGGCCTTCGGTAGGAATGTCGGTTCCGGCATGGTTGAGTGATTATTCGAATAGTCTGATGGTAAAAAGTAATGGTAATCTGGTACGATGGATGCACATTACGCCTTGGAAACAGGATGTAGAATCCTGTGACCGTGTGGGTTTAATTCAAGCGATGCCGGCTGGAGATTCGGAGAAAGATGTTACAGGACGCAGATGGGAACAACGCACCGAATTGATGCGTGATGCGATAATTTACAACCGTAATAATCCTAGTATTTTGTTCTACGAATCAGGAAACGAAAGTATTTCAGAAGAACATATGCAGGAAATGAAAGCTATAAGAGATCAATATGATCCTTTTGGAGGAAGAGCGATTGGAAGTAGAGAAATGCTTGATAGTAAGGTAGCTGAATATGGAGGAGAAATGCTATACATTAATAAGAGTGCAAAACATCCTTTTTGGGCCACTGAGTACAGCCGTGACGAAGGTTTGCGTAAATATTGGGACGAATTTACACCGCCTTATCATAAAGAAGGAACCGGAGGAACTACACATGAAAATGTAAACGGAACAAAAGTAGTTGATGCCAGTGCTTACAATCACAATCAGGATGCGCATGCTATAGAAAATGCGGTACGTTGGTATGACTATTGGGAAGCGCGTCCGGGAACGGGAGACCGTGTGAGTTCAGGAGGTGTAAATATTATTTTTAGTGATTCGAATACGCATTACCGCGGACAGGAAAATTACCGTCGAAGTGGGGAAGTAGACCCAATGCGAATTCCTAAAGACGGATTTTATACCCATCAGGTAATTTGGGATGGTTGGGTTGATACTGATAAACCGGCAGCTCATATTATTGGTCATTGGAATTACGAAAAAGGAGTGACTAAAGACATTACGGTTATTTCAACTGCCGATGCAGTAGAATTATTCGTTAACGGAAAAAGTTTTGGAAAAGGAAAACAGGATAAAAAGTTTGTGTTTACATTTAAAAACATAGAATATCAGTCGGGAGCTATTAAAGCTGTTGGTTATAATCAGTCAGGGAAACAAGTTTGTGCGGACGAAATTAAAACAGCTGGAAAGCCTTTTGCGCTAAAATTAAATGCAATTCAAAGACCGGGCGGAATGTTAGCCAATGCTAATGATTTGGCAATTGTAGAAGTTGAAGTTGTGGACAACAAAGGCAATCGTTGCCCTACCGCGATGAACATGATTAATTTTGATGTTCAGGGTCAGGGGACTTTCATAGGAGGAATTGCGCAAGGACCAGATAATTATATTGGTTCTAAAAATCTTCCGGTAGAATGTGGAGTGAATAGAATTTTTGTAAAAGCCAGTGATTTAGCCGGGATAATTAAGGTAAAAGCAACTTCTGAGTCACTGAAAACGGCTGAATTAAGTATCAATACGAATAAAACAGATCTTCAAAAGTTATCATTGGCTATGCCAGCGGATAAGCTGCCATCGTATGTTGAAAAAGGACCTACGCCAGCTACACCTTCTTTCAAAAAAACTAGAAATAGTGTTAAGATTTCAGAAGCAAAAACCGATGCTAATCCTGCTGATGCCGCAAAAAGTTTCGACGATAACGAATTGAGCCAATGGACAAATGATGATGGAAGCCCAAAAATTGAATACGTTTTAGAACGTGAAGCTACTATCAATCAGGTAGTATTGAAATTAGCCGGATGGAGAAGTAAAAAGTATCCTATTCGAATTTCGGTAGATGGGAAAAAAGTTTTTGAAGGAGTTACTCCTACCAGTTTGGGTTATGTAACCCTTGATGTCACTCCGGTTAAAGGAAAGATAGTTCAGATAGAATTGATGGGAACTTCAAAAAACAGTAAAGACATCAATCTGGTTGAAATCACCGGAAAAGTAGATGATGCAGGTTTAAAACAATCTAATTCGAAAACGCCACAATTGCCTATTGTTGAAGTGGAATTTTACGAGCCTATTCGTTAATTTGTTTTCACTTTAAACGAACAAAAGAGAAGTTTATATTTTTTATAAATGGTTTAGTCAATTTTTTGAAAAGTCTATCGAAATTTTTTTTTAAATGGAGATAGGCTTTTTTAAATGTCGATATTGAAGTCCTCCGTGTTCAGTTTAAAAATGTAAAAATTTAACATTTGTTAAAAAAATATAAATCACATAATTTTAAAAAAATAAAATTAACAACAACCAAATAAATATAAAATGAAAACCAAACTTAAATTCATCTTTAGCTTATTGTTATTAGGAAGTATTTGCAATTTACACGCGATTGAACTGCCGAAAGTGATTAGTGACAATATGGTATTGCAGCGTGGTAAGAAAGTAGTTATCTGGGGTAATGCTGAGCCCAATGAAAGTATTTCGGTGAGTTTTAAAAAACAAAATAAGAAAACAAAGGCTAATGCCGAAGGCAAATGGTCGCTTTCTTTGGATTCTATGGAAGCGTCTTCGACTCCGGCTGTTATGGAAATTATGGGAGCTAAAAATAAAATTACGCTTCAAAATATATTGGTAGGAGAAGTTTGGCTGGCATCGGGTCAGTCCAATATGGAGTATTCGATGAACAATCATCCCAAATATGCCAAACCTCAAAAAGGAAACCCAAACTATTTGAAGGACGCATTTCGCGCTAAGCAGGATCCGCGTTTGAGATTGTTGTATGTAAATAAAGATTTGAAATCCAAAACCCTGCCTTCGGATGGCTGGCATATTGCTGACAGCACCGGATTGGTTCCAACATCGGCAGCGGCTTATTTTTTTGCTAAAAGATTAATGAAGGAATTGAATGTTCCTGTGGGAATTATCACTTCGGCCTGGGGAGGGACTCCTATCGAAAATTGGACTCCAATGCAGGCTTATGCTTCTAATTCGTTATTCGCTAATAAAATTACAAATGAAAAATTGGATAATCAGCAAGTAGGAATGCGTTTTGAAGCGATGATTCGCCCTATGGCTCCTTACACATTGGGCGGCTTTCTTTGGTATCAGGGCGAAACCAATTTGATTAATGGAGATATAGCGATTTATACTGATAAGCAAAAAGCACTCATAGACAGTTGGAGAGCAGCCTGGCTGGATAACAAACTACCGTTTTACTTTGTGCAATTGGCTCCGTATAATTATTCTCACCGCGAGAAAGACCCGATAAAACATACTTCGGAAACTTTGCCACAATTTTGGGAAGCACAAACTCAGGTTATGAAACGCGTTCCCAACACAGGTATGGTAGTGACAACCGACTTAGTTGATAATCTTGCTGATATTCATCCATCTTACAAATGGATTGTAGGCGAACGCTTGGCCGGCTGGGCATTGGCAACGCAATATGGAAAGAAAAACGTGGTGTATAGCGGACCTGTTTTTAAAAAAATGACTATTGATGGTGATAAAGCCATTTTGGAGTTTGATTCTGTTGGTTCGGGATTGAAAACAACTGCTAATGACGGTTTGTTGTCCTGGTTCCAAATAGGTTCAGGAGATGGTTCTTTTGAAAATGCAAAAGCAGTGATTGTTGGTAATAAAGTAATTGTTAGCAGTGAAAAAATAAAAAAACCGGTCGAAGTCCGATTTGCTTGGAATGAAGCTGCTATGCCTAATCTTTTTAATAACGAAGGTTTGCCTGCCTTGCCTTTTAGAACCAAAAAATAAAAAAATATAATTATAAATTTTACCATGAAACACTTAAAAAAAAGTTTTTTATCGCTGCTGGCTATTAGCTTGTTTTTCAGTGCAAATGCTCAAAAAAAGCAAGCTGCATTAGAATTTAATTTTGGAGAGCAAGCTAAAAGCAATTCAGGAACAGTAATTAATAAAGTAATTGAATATAGTGATGCTTTGGGTTATGGATTCGATTTTCAATCGGATAAAAACCTAACCTTTGATAAGAAATCAATTTCAGCCAGTAGTCCGTTTTATTTTTCGATAAAATTGCCTGAAGGGAATTACAGTGTTGAGGTTGTTTTAGGAGGAGATACAAAAGCAGTAACTACAGTAAATGCGGAATCCAGACGATTGATGTTACGCGAAATAAAAACAGCTGAAAAAGAAATAAAAACGGAGCGTTTTATTGTAAATGTAAGAACAGGAGAATTTGATGGAAATAAAAAAATAGGTTTAAAACCTAGCGAAATCAGCGGCTTGAATTGGGATAATAAATTGACTTTGGAGTTTTTAGGAACGCCTAATATCCAAAGTATTAAAATTACAGCAGTTTCAAAAATTAGAACACTTTTTATAGCAGGAGATTCCACTGTTACCGATCAGGGGAACGAGCCTTGGGGCTCTTGGGGACAGTACTTTCCAAATTATTTAACTACAGATGTGTCAGTGGCTAATTATGCCTGTTCCGGTTTGGCATTGAGTTCTTTTAAATCAGGCAATCGATTGGAGAAAATTCTATACTTGATGCAACCAGGCGATTATCTTTTTATTGAATTTGGTCACAATGATGAAAAAGCCAAAGGTGAAGGAAAAGGTGCCTGGGGACAATATACCACTTTGTTGAAAGAATTTGTAAGCAGAACAAGAGAAAAAGGAGGAATTCCGGTATTGATAACGCCTACCCAAAGACGCCACTTTAATGCTGACGGAACTTTAGAACCAACACATGGTGAATTTCCGGACGCGATGCGTAAGGTAGCTGCTGAAATGAAAGTACCTTTGATAGATATTACCGACATGACGACGTCTATGTATGAAAGCTGGGATGACGAACTTTCTAAAAAAGCATTCGTATTTTATCCTGCCAATACTTTCCCAAATCAGGAAAAAGCCTTAGCTGATAATACCCATTTTTGTAGTTTCGGTGCTAATGAAGTAGCGAAATGTGTGGTGCAGGGAATCAGAGATTTAAAGTTAGATATTGCTAAAAATATAAAAACCACAGTGCCTAAATATGATCCTAAAAAGCCATCTCAGCCAAGTGAATGGACTGTGCCGGCTAGTGTTAGAATTGAAACAACTAAACCGGATGGGAATTAAAATTTGAGAAATAGTATAAGAAAGAGTCTTCAGATAGAAGGCTCTTTTTTTATAATTATTTCTGTCAGTCTGAGCCTGTCGAAGACTTTTTTTAGACAGAAAAGAATATTTAATTCTTTAACATTGTTTTTCGGTATTGAGACGGAACATATCCCAGGCTTTTTTTGAATGTTTTATTGAAATGAGAAATGGATTCAAAGCCACATTGACTACTTATGTCTGAAATACTGATATCTTCCATAATCAATAATTTGCAGGCATAACCAATGCGCATATCCAATATATAGTTTTTAAAAGATTTACCTGTTTTGCTTTTAAAATAACGACAAAAAGCAGCTGCATTCATCGCGGCAAAAGAGGCGATTTCTTCAAGACTGATATGGCGGGTGTAGTTTTTATTCAAATAGGATATTATTTTGTCGATTCTTGCTGTATCATAAATGGTTTCATTGATAAAATCCGACGTGGAAATAATTTGTCTGTTGTCGGTTTCCGACATTTCTTTCAGCAATTCCAAAAAAAGCATCAGTTGGTTCAAACCGTTTTCCAGAGGCAGTCTGGCTAATAAATCCTTTAATTTTGGCGACCTGGCTGAAGAAAAGTAAATCCCTCTGACAGAATCCTGCAATAATTTTTTGATTTTGATAAAATGCGGATAATGATTGATCGCATAATACATAAAATCTTTTTCAAATTGAATGATGGTACCCTTCACTCTTAAATCGGTATTTCCGGAATGGTATTCATCATCACTTTTCATAAAATGCGGTAAATTAGAACCAATCAACAATATATCGCCGGCATCAAATTGAGCAATGTTGTTACCTAGAAATCGGGTTCCCGTACCTTCCTGAATGTAAATAATCTCGTATTCGGAATGAAAATGTAAGGGATAAGAAAAATAGGCATAATCAAAAAAACGTGCTTTTAAAGGAGAAGATTCCGAAATAGGAAGCCGTTCGTTCATAATTGTTCTCATAGGCAACATTTTTTAACTTGCAAAAATAGTGTCATTGTATGCAAATTTAGGAAATAAAATTGGCTTTGCTTCTCTTTAAATTTGTATCTCTATTAATCTAAAAATAAATAAGATATGAATGATACATTTAGTATTAAAGGAAAAGTGGCAATTGTTACCGGTGGTGGTGGAGTACTTGGAGGAAGCATTGCAAAACACTTAATTAGTGCAGGATGTAAGGTGGTTGTACTGGATATCAGAGAAGAAAATGTAAATGATCGTGTGGAGGAATTAAAACAAATGGGCGGTGAAGCCATAGGTTTTGTATCCAATGTTTTGGATGTTGAAGAAATGAAAGAAACACGCAAAAAAATCCTGGATAGCTGGAGAACAATTGATATCCTGATCAATGCAGCAGGAGGAAATATGCCCGGTGCAACATTAACTGAGGAACAAACTGTTTTTGATATGAAAATTAGTGACTTTGAAAAAGTAACCGATTTGAATTTGAATGGAAGTGTTTATCCTTGTATTGTTTTTGGAGAAGTTATGGCAAATCAAGGGAAAGGAAGTATAATTAATGTATCTTCGATGTCAACATTGTCTGCAATAACAAGAGTACCGGGATATTCTGTAGCTAAGAGTGGGATTGATATTTTTACTAAATGGCTTGCTATGGAGTTGGGGACTAAATTTGGAGAAAAAGTAAGAGTAAATGCAATTTCTCCCGGATTTTTTGTTGGAGATCAAAACAGAAAAGTGTTGATCAATGAAGATGGTTCTTACACAGAAAGAAGTAAAAAAGTATTAGCAAGAACCCCAATGAAACGTTTTGGAGATATCAATGAATTGAATGGAATTGTTCAATTTTTATGTTCGGATGCGGCAAGTTTTATAACTGGTACGATTATTCCGGTTGATGGAGGATTTAGTTCTTTTAGCGGAGTTTAAAAAATAATAAAATGGAATTAAAAAAGACATTAAGATGGTTTGGAGCAAAGGATCCAATTAGTCTGGAGCAAATTAAACAAACAGGAGCAACCGGTATAGTTACGGCATTACACCATATTCCGAATGGCGAAATTTGGTCGGTAGAAGAGATTTTGAAGACTAAAAATAATATTGAATCGCATGGTCTTACATGGGATGTGGTTGAAAGTTTGCCGGTTCATGAAGATATCAAGAAAGGAAAAGCAAGCCGCGACAGAATTATTGCCAATTATAAGGAAAGCGTCAAAAACTTAGGAAAATGTGGAGTTACAACTATTTGCTATAATTTCATGCCGGTATTGGATTGGGCCAGAACCAATTTGAATTATACACTTGAGAACGGTACGGTAGCGATGTATTTTGGAGCCGATTTGTTTGCTGCATTTGATCTATTTATTTTAGAAAGACCCAATGCTTCTAAGGATTATTCTGAAGACCAAATTAAAAAAGCAGAGGATCTTTATCAGACTTTAACCAAAGAAGATGCTCGTGCACTTGCTTATAATATTATTGTTGCTACTCAGTCTTTTATTGACGGAGCTGTGGGAGAAGATGAAAAAGAGCCTATCAAAATATTTTTAAAATTATTGGCTGAATATGACGGGATTGACAAACATAAATTAAGAGAAAACTTTGCTTTTTTCTTAAACGAAGTCATTCCTGTTGCTGAAGAATCCGGAGTTAGTTTAGCCGTACATCCAGATGATCCTCCTTTCCCGTTATTAGGATTACCACGTATTATGAGTTCAGCAGATGATTTCGAATGGTTATCTACTGTTTGTCCGTCTTTACATAACGGTATTACTTTTTGTACCGGTTCATTAGGAGCGAGAAAAGACAATAATTTGGCTGAAATTTTCAAAAAATATGCCGCGCGTGTGCATTTTCTTCATTTAAGAAGTACCAAAATTTTAGACAACGGAGATTTTTATGAAACAGAGCATTTAGATCCAACAGTGGATTTGCCGGGAGTAATGAAAGCCATTGTCGAAGAACAAATCAGAAGAAAGTCTGTAGGAAGAACCGATTATAATTTGCCTATCCGTCCGGATCACGGACATAAAATGTTAGACGATTTTAACAGAAGCGGAAATCCCGGATATCCATTAATTGGAAGGTTAAAAGGTCTGGCTGAATTGGCAGGACTTGAAATGGGAATTCGTTATTCAATTCAAAATTAAAGAAAAAAAGAATTCTGTATTATTATAAAAACGAAAGAGTCTTCATATAGGAGGCTCTTTCGTTTTTATAATAACAATTTTATCATTTTTTTGACTTTTATGGAAATAAGTAGCTAAAATTAAAATTTTAAAATATTGTTTTTAAGGTGATTGTGTGTTGATGTCCTATTTTGATAAAGATTGGCAAAGTGTGATAATGAAAGATTTGTTAGTGAAATTAATTTTGGGGATTAATTATGAATGTTTTGAATAACCTTAAAATTAACCAAAAATGAAAAAATTATTTATTGTAGCCTTATTGGCTCTAGGATTAAACGGATTTGCTCAGGAAGTATCAGCTTGGTCAACAAAAAAAGTAGAGAAAATGACAACTGAATTGTCTTTAACTGCTGAGCAACAAAAATTAATGTTGCCTTTATTTGAAGAACAAAAAAAATTATATGATGATATCAAGGCTAATCCAGATACGAAGGATGCTAACAGAGCAAAAATCAGAGAGATTGGAAAACAAATTAATGCAATTTTAACTCCTGATCAAGTAGCCCGTCAAAAAGAGTTGAAGGCTAATAAATAAATTGATTTGATAGTTTAATTCCCGTTAGTCAATAACGGGAATTTTATATTGTTAAGACGATGAAAATAAAATTAAAAATCATATTCGAGTTAATAAGTTGTTTATTTTTAAGCATCGGTTTTAATGCTTATGCACAAAATAAAACAGCCAGGACACTGGATTTGTATTTGCTTATCGGACAGTCTAATATGGCGGGTAGAGGAACTGTTGATGCACAAAGTCAGGAAACATCAGAAGCTATTTTAATGCTTGATAAAAATAATAATTGGGTAGTAGCCAAAGATCCGGTTCATTTTGACAGGGCTTCAGCAGGAGTTGGACCCGCTATCAGTTTTGCCAAAAGCATGCTTGAGGGAAAGAAAAATTCTCAAATAGGTTTGATACCTTGTGCCTGGGGAGGTTCTCCAATAAAAGTATGGTCGCCCGGGGCTAAATATTTTGATAATTTCCCTTATGATGAAGCCGTTGCACGTGCTAAAGTTGCCATGCAAAGCGGAGTCTTGAAAGGGATTTTATGGCATCAGGGGGAATCGGATAATGATGCTAAAAGAGCAGCAGTTTATTTGTCAAAACTCAAAGCTTTGGTGGATAATTTAAGAAAAGATCTAAATGCGCCAAATTTGCCTTTTATTGCGGGAGAAATAGGGTATTTTAACAAAGTAAATTACATTAATCCAATTATTAGTCAATTGCCTAATGAAGTAGCTAATGCAGCAGTAGTAACTGCACAGGATTTGACTGATGGCGGGGATCATTTGCATTTTAATACTGCTTCGGCTCGTGAATTAGGTAAAAGATATGCAGCTGCGATGAAAAAGCTGGAAGGGAAAACCCCAGAGGAAAGCAATAAGTCTAAAGCGGAGAAGCCTAAAAAAGTTTCTTTAAAAAAAACGGCTAAAGCTAAAGTAGTATTGACTTTTGATGATGCTGAAATTTCGCATTACAATAATGTAGCACCATTGTTGCAAAAGTACGGTTTTAAAGCAACTTTTTTTGTTTGTGATTTTCCTGTAAAAAATGCCGGAGAAGAAAAGGAATTTATGAATTGGAATCAAATTCGTGAATTACATAAAAAGGGTTTTGAAATTGGAAATCATAGCGGACATCATAAAAATCTAACGAAACTGAGTCCTGATAAAATAAAAGAGGAAGTAAAGTATATTGATGATAAATGCAAAGAGTATGGAATTCCAAAACCAATTTCTTTTGCTTATCCCGGAAATCGGTATGACACTATTTCACAACGCATATTAAAAGAATTGGGGTATCAATTTGCAAGAACCGGAGGAGCTAAATATTATAAAGCTGATAAGGATTCAGAATTTGCTATTCCAAGTTTTACTGTTATATCTTCTGATAAATACGAAAATCGAACATTAGAAGCTTTACAAAATATAAAAGAAGAGGATATTTTAGTATTAACTTTCCATGGTATTCCTGATATCTTACATCCGGATTATACTACTTCCATTGATTTTTTAAAAAATATTCTGGAATATTTAAAAGATAAAAAATACGAAGTAGTTGCGATGAAAGATTTAGAAAAATAGAATTAGATTTTATAGTAAATAAAACATATTTATATTACTGTTCTTAGCATTAAACATTGAATAAACGAAAATTTAGGTTTGCGGTATGTTATTGTTTTGCTTTATTTTTTTTAAGATAATTACTTTCACCGATAAAAATTCCTTGTCTTTTATCGGTTCTTTTATCTTGTTTATTTTTAAAAAAGTCTCATCATTTGTTTTTTGCACCTTAATTTGTCTTTGCCTTATTTTAAAGGCTTTGCTGGCGCATGTCTGAGAACAAAATTTTGTTTTCGTTGTTCTTTCTGTAAATGGTTTATTACAATTTTCACAAATTTTCGTTATAAAAATGTTTGAACTCATTTAAATAGAATTAAGAGGAATTATGATGAAATAAGATGAATTAAGGGACATAATTTATCCAGTTTCTAACAAATATAGAAATTATATTAATTTGAGGTACAAATTAGGTACAAATCATACCAAAAAATAACAAAATATAACTTACTATAATTTTTTATAAAAATAAAAAACCCTTTAAAATAAAGGGTTTACAGTGTTCTGTTATGTGGTGTTTTTGTGACTTATTTCCCGATACAGAAGTTAGCAAAGATATTCCCAAGTAATTCGTCATTGGTGACTTGTCCGGTAATCATACCAAACTGGTACAGAGCTTCTTTGATATCCAATGCCATCAGGTCGCTGGATAGATTGGTTTCCAGTCCGTATTTTACTTTTTGAATTTCTTCTAAAGCTTTAAGTAGCGAATCGTAATGTCTTGTATTAGTAACGATTGTTTCGTTATTGCGTAATGCTCCGGTGTTGACAAACGATAGCAATTGGTTTTTCAGTTCTTCAATACCACTATTTTGTTTGGCAGAGATGAAAATGGTGGTAAGTTGATCGTTGTCAGAAGTAAGTTTTTTGTTGATTTCTGCTAAATTTTCTTCGGAAATTAAATCTTTTTTGTTGATGATAAAAACGATAGGTTTTAAAGGAAATTGATTTTTTATTTTTCCAATATCCACCAATAAATCATCTAATTTTTGGTTTTCTGACAACTGACAACCATCAACTAAATACAAAACCACCTGTGCCTGTTCTATTTTTTCAAAAGTTTTCTTGATTCCGATGCTTTCCACATAATCCTGAGTCTCACGAATTCCGGCAGTATCGATAAAACGGAATCCGATTCCGCCAATGACTAATTCATCTTCGATAGTGTCTCGTGTTGTTCCGGCAATGTCTGAAACGATGGCGCGTTCTTCATTCAGTAAAGCGTTCAGTAAAGTCGATTTTCCAACATTGGGTTCACCCACAATGGCTACAGGAATTCCGTTTTTAATTACGTTTCCAACAGCAAAGGAATCAACTAAGCGTTTTAAGACTAATTCGATTCGGTTAATCAATTCGTTAAATTGAGTACGGTCGGCAAACTCTACATCTTCTTCGGCAAAGTCTAATTCTAATTCGATTAAAGAAGCAAAATTCAATAATTCTTCACGCAGTTTGGCAATTTCGTTAGAGAAACCACCGCGCATTTGCTGCATCGCAATTTGGTGACTGGCTTCGTTGTCTGAAGCAATCAAATCGGCTACGGCTTCGGCCTGAGATAAGTCGAGTTTTCCGTTCAAAAAGGCACGCAGGGTAAATTCGCCTGCTTCAGCCATGCGACAGCCTTTTCTAAGCAACAGCTGAATAATTTGCTGCTGGATATAAGTAGAACCGTGGCAGGAAATTTCTATTGTATTCTCTCCGGTGTATGAATTAGGACCTTTAAAAACAGATACCAGAACTTCGTCCAGTGTTTTTGTACCGTCAACAATTTGCCCTAAATGCAGGGTATGTGATTTTTGCTGGGTTAAATCTTTGTTTTTTACCGATTTAAAAACCGAATTCCCAATGCTAATGGCATCGGCTCCCGAAATACGAATAATGGCAATGGCTCCTGCTCCGGATGCTGTTGCCAGAGCTACTATAGAATCGTTGTTTAGCATTTTTTTCTGAATTGGCCGCAAAGGTACTAAATCTAAAGAAGTATAGCTTAACCTTGAAATATAAAAGTATAATTTATTGGGAATTAATACGTTAAAATCGTATCTTTATTCTGTTTGTTGATGTCTAATTTTATATCTGATTTAAAATGAAACGCATATTATTTCCTACCGATTTTTCTGAAACTGCTACCAATGCTTTTGTCCATGCTTTAGAATTTGCAAATCGAATAGATGGAGAACTCATATTATTGCATGCTTTTGATTTGCCTGTTTTTGACAGTCAGTATTTTCCGGAAAATTATATGTTGATTTATGAATCAGTAGAATTGACACAATTTGAGGTTTTTAAAGATGAATTACCTAAACTTCATGCCATTGCTCAGCAACGCAATTTGGAAAATATTAAAATGACACATCGGTTAATGGATGGAAATTTATTGTATACCATTGAAAGAGCGATAGAAGAGGATCAAATTGATTACATTGTTATGGGAACAGAAGGGGAAAAGAGCTGGACCGAATTATTTTTAGGAACCAATACTACTACTGTTATTTCGGATGTTCGTATTCCTGTTTTGAGTGTTCCTTTGGAAGCCAAATACAAATCGATAAAAAATATTGGTTTTACAACCCGATTTCGACCTAAAGACAAGGCGGCATTGAAAGATGTTGTTGAAATTGCTAAAAAAATGAAAGCAAAAATCAAATGTCTTTATGTTAAAACGGATACTTCAGATGTCTCTAAAGAAACCATTAAAAAATGGGAAGAAGAATTTGCCGGAGAGCCGGTAGAATTTACTGTCGTTTTTAGCGAAGAAGTTAAAGAAAGTATTCTTGATTTTATTTTGTTTAAAGATGTGGACATTTTAGCAATGTTGACTTATAAACGCAATTTTTTTGAAAATCTATTTCATCACAGTCTGACTAAGGATTGTGCGGCGCATTGGGATCTTCCTATTTTAGTTATTCCTATTCAATAATTTACTTTTTAGCGTTTTTTTACACTTTATAAATTAGGCTCCTATATATTTGTAATTCATTTAATAAATTATGGATATATATAAGTCTAAGGTTAGTTTTTACACAGATGAATTGAGTAGAATTAACAGTAAGTACAATTTAATTAGTTTGTTAAGACTGATTAGTGTTGCGCTGTTTTTTACTTTCTTGTATTATTATTTTCAAAATACAGGAGTTTTGTGTTTGTTATTGGCCGTTTTGTTTTTTGCTGCCTTCATTTTTTTAATGCGAATTCATTCTAAACTTCAGTTTAAGAAAAAAATAAATCAGGCACTTTTAGACATCAATAAGAATGAAATTGATTTTTTAGAAAGGAAAGCGATTCCTTTTGAAAACGGAGCTGAATTTATTGATTTCCATCATTCATATGCTTATGATTTAGATATTTTTGGAAATAATTCGTTGTTTCAGTATCTGAATCGAACGGCGACTTATATTGGGAAAAAGATTTTAGCGGATGGTTTATTACACAAATCTTTAAATGAGGAAATTCAGAAAAACCAGGAAGCCATTAAAGAGTTAACTCAAAAAATAGCATTTCGACAGGAGTTTCTGGCTTTGGCCAAAGTAACCGAGGATAAGGAATCCAGTTATCAGTCTTTATTAGATTGGAGTCGTTTTAATAGAGAATCTTTGCCTAATTGGACTCTGGTTTTCGCTTATGTGAGTCCCGTTTTATTTTTGATGACTTCGGTGATTTATGGATTTACGTCTAATATGATTATTCTTAAAAGTTTGAGTTATCTGTTTCTGATTAATTTGATGGTTTTGGGTAGGTTTATCAAACGTATTCAGTTAGAAATAGCCAATTCGGATAATATTGATAAAATAATTGGCAAGTACGGACTTTTGCTTGAAAAAATAGAAAATACCATTTTTGCTTCCGCAAAATTAAAAGTCCTGCAACAACGTTTGCAATTGAAAAAAGAGCCTGCAAGTGTACATTTAAAACAACTTTCGGAATTGTTTTCCCGAAATGATACTATTGCTAATTTGGTCACCGCAGTGGTATTCAACGGAACATTTTTATTTAATTTTCATGTTTTAAAAGCCTTATTAGCTTGGAAAAAAGAACATGCCGCCGATTTAGAAGATTGGCTGGATGTTATTGGCGAATTCGAAAAACTGAATAGTCTGGCTAATTTCTCCTATAATAATCCTGATTTTGTTTTCCCAAGCATTAATTCCGAATATAAAATTGGTTTTACTAATTTGGGTCATCCGTTGTTGAATCCGAAAACAAGGGTAGGGAATGATACTTATTTTTATCCCCAATCGTTTATGATTTTGACCGGTTCCAATATGTCGGGCAAAAGTACTTTTTTACGCAGTTTAGGAATTAATATGGTTTTGACGGGAACCGGTTCGGTGGTTTGTGCTGCTCAGGCCGATGTTCATCCGTTGCCGGTTTTGGTTTCCATGCGATTGTCGGATTCTTTATCAGATAGCGAATCCTATTTCTTTGCCGAAATCAAGCGTTTAAAACAAATTATGGATGGTTTGGCTATAGAGCCGGCTTTTGTTTTATTGGATGAAATTTTAAGAGGAACCAATTCAGATGATAAACGCAATGGAACCATTGAGGTGCTAAAAAAAGTGATTGCTAAAAAAGCTTTAGGAGCTATTGCTACTCACGATATCGAAGTTTGTTTAACTACTAATGAATTTCCGGAGATTTTGACTAACAATTGCTTTGAGGTCGAAATCAAGGAGAATGATTTGCATTTTGATTATAAACTTCGAAAAGGAATTTGCCAAAATAAGAGTGCAACCTTTTTAATGAAAAAAATGGAAATTATTTAATCAAAAATAATCGGTAAAAATCAGTGATTAATTATTTTTCACCATATAAGTTACATATAATCTTTTTGCAAAGTTCACAAAGGATTTAAAACCCTTTTAGTCTATCTGACCTGTGGTTGTTTTTTTAAACTTATATAGCTTATATGACTTAAATGGTTAAAAAAGTTTAAAACGAAAAAAAACCGCTTTTCAAGGAGGAATCGCGGTTTTTTAAATATAAAAAATGGTTGGTTAATAACAATTTTTGTTTTGCAATTATAAGTATTATATTTTAATATCAAAAATAAATACTGCAAATTTTATTGATTTCGTTTTTTTAGCAAAAATATTTTAGCTATTTAACATTACAGGCATAACAAGCATGGTTACTGTTTCGCCTTCTTCTAATCCATCAACAGGTGTTAAGATCCCTGCACGGTTAGGTAAGGACATTTCCAGCATAATCATATCTGATTGAAGATTGGTTAACATTTCAGTCAGGAAACGGGAATTGTAACCTATTTGCATATCGTCACCCTGATAATCACAAGTCAGTCTTTCTTCGGCTTTGTTAGAGTAATCAATATCTTCGGCTGAAACATTCAATTCAGCTCCTGCGATTTTCAAACGAATTTGATGCGTTGTTTTGTTTGAGAAGATAGCCACACGACGTACAGAACTCAAAAACTGAGAACGGTCAATCATTAATTTATTTGGATTTTCTTTTGGAATTACAGCTTCGTAATTTGGATATTTTCCATCAATTAAACGACACATTAAAACATAGTTGTCAAAAGAAAAAGTAGCATTCGAATCGTTGTATTCAATTTTTACTTCAGCGTCAGAAGTAGCAAGAATATTTTTTAAGATAGTCAACGGTTTCTTTGGCATAATAAAATCAGCAACATGAGATGCGGTAACATCTGTACGGGCATATTTTACTAATTTGTGAGCATCAGTAGCCACAAAAGTCAAACCTTGTGGAGAAAACTGGAAGAATACTCCGGACATTACCGGACGTAAATCGTCGTTTCCGGCAGCAAAAATGGTTTTACTTACTGCAGTTGCTAAAACATCGGCAGGAACTAAAGTTACAGATGGTTCGTCTAAGTTTACTGCTTTAGGAAATTCTTCTCCAGGAGCATAAGCTAAAGCGTATTTTCCTGAATTAGAGCTGATTTCTATAGTGCTGTTTTCTTCAACTGTAAATGTTAAAGGTTGTTCCGGGAATGTTTTTAAGATTTCCAAAAGTAATTTAGCAGGAACAGCTACGCTTCCTTTACTTGTAGAATCGATAGACAAAGTTGCTGACATGGTAGTTTCTAAATCAGAGGCAGAAACTGTTAATTCGTTATTGTCTAATTCAAATAAGAAGTTATCCAGAATAGGCAGGGTATTGCTACTGTTGATAACGCTTCCTAAAACTTGTAATTGCTTTAATAAGTACGAACTCGATACTATAAATTTCATCTGGTATATTTTATTTTTTTGGGTATCTTTTTTTGGAATTTACAAATGATACATTTTTACAAATATATCGTAAACAAATCTAGTTTAGAAAATTTTTTATTAACATCTATCTGCTGTATTTGCGTTTTCTTAAAAGGCTAAATACAACTCCAAAAATGCCTAAAATTAGAATTGGAAGCCCGATAGTTATGACTTGAGTCAGGGTGTAATTGTCGTAAACTTTTTCTTTATCTAATAAAGGCAGGTCTAAATCTTTAGAACGAATGTTAATAAGTCCATTGTCATCCAGTAGGTAATTTACACAATTAAGCAGGAAATCTTTATTGTCGTATAAATTTCCGGAACGTTGATCAAATCCTAATTCTACAGGAGCATAATTTTTATCCAATTGGTTTTTTATGATGTCCCCATCCGAAATGACAATCATTTTATTGTTTTTTCCGGTTGCTTCAAAATTGTTTTGTTTGAAAGCTAAAACCCGGTTTTGAAATGCCGAATGAAAGTTGCCTTCGAGTAAAACCGCCATCGGAATATTTCCGGTATTGATGTAATGATTCGGACTGGTTTCTTCAGTTACAATATTCAAATTGATTTCGGCTGGTGTTCCGATTTTTTTAGAATATTGTGAAGATTGTAATAGAACCGTTTTTTTGATTCCGTTTTTCAAAGTGTCAATTGGATTGGCAAAATCAAATTTAATTCCTCCTAAATTCTTCACAATAGGATGCTGACTTTCCGGATAAACTAAAGGAGCAAATTTCCAGTTGAAAGATTGGTATTGCGTTGCACTTCCTGGCTCACCTGTAGCAAGTTTTATAGGACTTCCTTGTTCGTCTTTTACAATTTCAGGATTGATTCGAATTCCGTATTTAAAGAACATATCATTCAAATTCAGATTTCTGGGAAAGGCGAGAGTAGCACCTGCTTCATTGTACAAACTGTCCATTTCTACAGTTGTTTGTTCCATTAACCACATACTTTTTCCGCCATTGATGACAAACTGGTCTAAGACTTGTTTTTCAGCATCTGTAAAAGCTTCTGTTGGTTTGGCAATAATGGCTAAATCATATTTTTTTAAAGCGTCTAATGTACCAATTGGATTTTTTGCTACAGAATCTAAGGTGAAAGGTCCAATGTGGTAACTTTCCCTAATTTGTAAAAGAAATTTAGCTATTAAAACATCCTGGATTTCTCCGTTTCCTTTAATTACTGCTATCTTTTTTTGTTTCTCTTTAGTAATTTTATTTAAAGCGTCGGCAATGGAGTATTCCAAATGTTGTACTGAACCAATTACTTTTTCGGTAGTTGAGGCTCCCATAATATTTTTCAACAATGGAATATTCACTTCTTTGTTATGATAAACGGCTATTGCCCACGGAAAAACCATAGCCTGAGATTGTTTTCCTTTGTCGTCTACGGTTATGTTTACAGGGGTCAGGCCTTTCATGTACAACGCTTTGATGTTGTTCATGCTTTCGTCTTCATTTTCTAAAGGATTTACAAACTCGAAAATAATATTCGAATTGTAAGCCTGAAATTCTTCCAGTAATTCTTTAGTTTCCTGTTGTAATCTTTTGAATTCGGCAGGTAAATCGCCTTCCATATAGATTTTTACCGAAAGCGGTTCTTTAACCTGTTTAATGATGTTTAAAGAGGTTTGCGATAAGGTATATCTTTTGTCTTTGGTTAAATCAAAACGATGAAAAAAGTAATTACCAATAATATTTAATACTAAAAGAATAGCAATTGTAATTACGACTGATTTAAGGTTTCTTTTTTTAGCAGTTATCATTACAATTTAAAAGATTTAAGTTGGTAAACAGTAAACGAAAGAAAAGCTAGTGTAAGACTTATAAAATAAATTAAATCGCGGGTGTCAATTACACCACGGCTCATGCTTTTAAAGTGATTTTGCATTCCTAAAGATGAAATTATTGAAGAAATTGATGGTGTAATAGTAGCAAAACCTTCGAATCCAAAATAGAAAAAGAAGCATAAAAAAACGGCTAAAATAAAAGCTACAATTTGGTTATCAGATAGGGTAGAAGTGAATATTCCTATTGATGAATAAGCAGCAATTAAAAATAATAATCCAAAATAGGAACCAATAGTACTTCCCATGTCTATATTGCCTTCAGGTATTCCTAAATTAGAAATGACTTGGACATAAATAAAACTTGGAATAATCGCGATGATGATTAAGAATAAAGTGCCAAG
Source organism: Flavobacterium glycines (assembly GCF_900100165.1). Lineage (GTDB taxonomy): Bacteria > Bacteroidota > Bacteroidia > Flavobacteriales > Flavobacteriaceae > Flavobacterium > Flavobacterium glycines. The sequence goes on along the minus strand of NZ_FNEO01000003.1, from coordinate 63,779 downwards.
AAACTTTCCTCCGGCTATTTGCCAAACAGACAATGGTTTAGTTAGTAACAACTCAAGTGTTCCTTGTTTTCTTTCGTCCGAAAAACTACGCATACTTACAGCTGGAATTAAGAAAATTAATATCCAGGGTGCCAGGCTGAAAAAAGGAGTCATGTCGGCAAATCCTGAATTTGGAATATTGTAATCGCCTTCAAATACCCAAAGGAATAATCCGTTGATGATAAGAAAAATGGCGATAACTAAATAACCTATTGGCGAACCAAAAAAGGATTTAATTTCACGTAATAATAGGGCTTTCATATATGTTTATTCGTGTATTTGTTAATTGGTTATTTGAATTTTTTAATTCTTAAATTCAATAGTTACGGCATCGCGATAATTCAGTCCTAATAAGCTGCTTGCGGAACCAATTTTGGATGGATTACTCCTGAAAATAGCAATTTCGAGGTAGCCCGCTTCATTAAAAATGGCCAGTTTTTCGCCTTCGTAATTTTTAATTGGGTATTTGTCAGAAATAGCAATGGCTGAATAATTAGGCAATATGGTTTTGATATTTTTGGTTTTCATCTGGATTTCATACGGTCTGCCTTTGGCAACTTCCAGAAATTGTTTTTTGGTAATATTTGTTACCACGTTTCCAAAATGGTCAATATAAATTACATGTCCTTTCAAGCTGTTGGAATCATTAGAAACTACCGCTTTCATTTCGGTCACTTCTTTTACATTGTTTATCTCTCTGCCAATTACATTGAGCAAACCTCCGCGGGCAATATGACAAGCCACTGTAACAAAAACGTCCAGTCCCGAAGCATCACTGGGTAAGCGATCGTGTATATTGATCGCTACAATTTTTTGCGGAACTATCTTTTGCGAAAGCATACTTAAAATTCCATTATCGGCAGCAATAAAGTACGAATCGTTCCATTGCATTACAATGTGTAGGTTTTCTTTATTCAATTCCATATCTACACCAATAAGGTGAACGGTTCCTTTGGGAAAACTTGAATACGAAGCGCCAATAATGTAGCTGGCTTCTACAATGTTAAACGGATCTATATCATGCGAAATATCAATAATTTGAGCCTCCGGATACTCAGATAAAATTTTCCCTTTTAAAGAACCAACAAAGTGATCTTTCAAGCCGTAATCGGTAGTAAGGGTAATTATTGACATATTTTTGTTTATAACTATTGGTGAAATCTAAAATTAAATTTTATTAAATTTGAGATATGCAAAGCTAATAATAGTAATCTCAAAAAAGCAAAAAAGCAAAAATAAATTCTAATATAGTAACCAAATAAAGCCAAGATGAAAAAGCATTTTGGATGAGTTTTTAAATTGATTTAGTAATATTCTAAAACTATACCCTTTGAACGAAAGAATCATCGAGCTCATAGACATCGCTCCAAAAGAGTTTTGGGGTGCTCAAGACACTCATCTTGAAACCATTAAAAAATATTATCCAAAATTAAAAATAGTTGCCAGAGGAACAACTTTAAAAGCATTTGGAGAAAAAGACATATTGGACGAGTTCGAAAGGCGTTTTCAAAGATTGATGCTTCATTTTACCCGTTACAACAATATTGATGATAATGTAATTGAACGCGTAATTTTAGGAGATGCTCAGGACGACCGAAAAATGAGTCCAAATGATAAAATTTTAGTACACGGAGTAGGAGGGAAAATTGTAAAAGCAATGACTCCTAACCAACAATTACTGGTTGATACCATCAACAAAAACGATATGGTTTTTGCTGTAGGACCGGCAGGGACAGGAAAGACGTATACAGGAGTAGCAATGGCTGTAAAAGCATTGAAAGAAAAACAGGTAAAACGCATCATCCTTACCCGTCCGGCAGTAGAAGCAGGGGAAAATTTAGGTTTTCTTCCGGGAGATATGAAAGAAAAACTGGATCCTTACATGCAACCGCTTTATGATGCTTTACGCGATATGATTCCGAACGAAAAACTGGAAGATCATATTGCAAAAGGAATTATCCAAATTGCACCATTGGCATTTATGCGCGGACGTACACTGGATAATGCTTTTGTAATTCTGGATGAAGCTCAAAACACCACCCATTCGCAAATGAAAATGTTTTTAACCCGTATGGGGAAAAATGCCAAATTCATGGTAACCGGAGATCCGGGACAGGTTGATTTGCCACGCAGAACCATTTCAGGATTAAAAGAAGCATTATTGGTCTTAAAAGATATTGAAGGAATTGGAATTATTTATCTGGACGACAAAGACATTGTACGCCACCGATTAGTTAAAAAAGTAATCGATGCTTATAAGTATACTGAGAACACCGATTAATTTTTGATTATTGAGAACAAATTTAAGGACGACTCCATTTGGGGTCGTCTTTTTTTATATCCTTGGTAAATTTTGAAAATTTTAGAACAGGAATAATGTTTAGCAATACGTTAAATTGCTGTTATTTTGATATATATTTAAAATTCTTTCCCTGTATTTTCGGTATTTTTGCAAAACAATAAGAGCGAATGAATTTATGATAAAAGAAAAGATAAAAGTCATTGTAAGTGATTTAGACGGAACATTATTAAACAGTGATCATCAAATTTCAGATTATACCAAAGAGGTTTTTAGAGAATTATACAATCAGAATTATTTAATTATTGTGGCTACAGGTCGTCATCATTTGGATGCGATGTCCATTGTAGAAACTTTAGATTTTCCTATTTATTTGGTTACTTCTAATGGTGCTAGAATTCATGCACCAGATAAAGAATTGATTTTTGCTACTAATATGGAAAGTAATGCCGTACAATCTGTAATGCAGATGGATATTCCAGATGAATATACCGTTGTTTTGTTTAAAGAAAATGTTTGGCAAACAAATAAACATGACAATAAGTTGTTGGAATTTCAAACTAAGTTAAGTTATGTTCCTGAATTAGTTAATTATAAAGAAATTACCGATTTTAATGCTATCAAAATATTCTTTAAGCATGAAAGCCACGGAAAATTGCTCGAATTGAGAGAGCAAATTTTAGAGAAATATCCTGATACATTTAGTCATGCGTTTAGCTTGCCACATTGTTTGGAGTTTATGAACAAATCGGTAGATAAAAGTGTTGCTATTGGGCGAATTTTAGAAAAAGAAGGATACGAATTTCATCAGGCCATTTCTTTTGGAGATGGTTACAATGATGAGGGTATGTTGAATGCTACTGCCAAAGGTTTGTTGATGGGAAATGCACCGGATAGTTTGAAAAACAAATTGGCACATTTGGAAGTGATTTCAAAAAATCACCAAGACGGAGTTGCGAATTATTTGGTTGAAAATATTTTAAAAAATACAAGCTTAGAATCTAAATAAAAGACAGGGAACTTTCTTTGTTTTTCTATTCAAAATAATCCTAAATTTGCATTCTTATAAAATCAACGCAATACGTATCTAAATGAGCAATACAATCAGAACAACTAATTTTAATTTTCCAAATCAGAAATCGGTTTATAGAGGTAAAGTAAGAGAAGTTTACAATATTAATGATGAGTTATTAGTAATGGTGGCAACCGACAGGCTTTCGGCTTTTGATGTGGTTTTGCCAAAAGGAATTCCGTACAAAGGACAAATTCTAAACCAAATTGCTACTAAATTCATGGAATTGACTCAGGATATTGTTCCAAACTGGTTGATTGCTACTCCGGATCCAAGTGTGGCTGTAGGTCATTTATGTGAGCCTTTCAAAGTAGAAATGGTTATTCGTGGTTATTTATCAGGGCATGCTTCACGCGAATATGCTGCTGGTAAAAGACAAATTTGTGGAGTTACAATGCCTGAAGGCTTAAAAGAAAACGATAAATTTCCGGAACCAATTATTACACCAACTACCAAAGCGGATAACGGTGAACACGATGCGGATATTTCAAGAGAAGATATTTTGGCAAAAGGGATCGTGAGCGAAGAGGATTATTTAGTTTTAGAAAAATATACCAGAGCGTTGTTTCAAAGAGGAACTGAAATTGCAGCAAGCCGCGGATTGATTTTGGTGGATACCAAATACGAATTTGGAAAAACTAAGGATGGAAAAATTGTATTGATTGACGAAATTCATACTCCGGATTCTTCCCGTTATTTTTATGCTGAAGGTTACGCAGAAAGACAGGCAAAAGGTGAGGAGCAAAAACAATTGTCTAAAGAATTTGTTCGTCGTTGGTTAATAGAAAATGGTTTTCAAGGTCAGGAAGGACAACAAATTCCTGAAATGACAGATGCTTACATTGAAAGTGTTTCTGAAAGATACATCGAATTATACGAAAATATCATAGGAGAGAAGTTTGTTAAGGCTGATATTTCGAATATCAATGAAAGAATTGAAAAGAATGTTTTGGCTTATTTAGCAGGTCAAAAATAATTTTGATACAAATAGAATCAATAAAACCCATCTCGTTTTTTAGAACAAGATGGGTTTTGTTTTATTTGAAATGTTGAGAATTATCTCAAACTGGCTCCAAGTTCAGTTTCAAAATTCTTTTGCAGTTTGCTCATGATTTTATCAATTTGAGCATCAGTAAGTGTTTTTGAATCATCCTGAAGGATAAAACTTAAAGCATATGATTTTTTACCTTCCGGCAGATTTTTACCTTCATATACATCAAAAAGGTTGATGTTTTTTAGTAAGCTTTTCTCAGTTTGTCTTGCAATTGCGTAAATACTGTCGTAGTTTACATTTTGGTCAATCAATAAAGCCAAGTCTCTACGTACTTCCGGATATTTAGTGATTTCGCTGTACTTAATTTTGTTTGGAATCGATTTTAAAACATTTTCCCAATTAAAATCAGCAAAGAAAACCTCTTGTTTAATTCCGAAATGTTTCAGAATAGATTTTTTTACCACACCAAATTCAACTAAAATATTATGACCGGAAACAATCGCAATTCCTTCTGAGAAAACATCAGATTTTACAGGGCTGTTTTGTGTTTTTTGAATTCCTAATCGGGTAAAAATTCCTTCTACATAACCTTTGAATAAGAAGAAATCGGAAGGTTTTTGTGGATTAGTCCAGTTTTCCTGATTTCTGTTTCCTGTTAAAAATAGCGTAAGGTGTTTTTGTTCTTCATAACCCGAAAGGAATTTATGGTAGGATTTTCCAAATTCGAATAATCTTAAATCGGCATTTTTACGATTGATGTTATAAGCAATAGCTTCTAATCCGGAGAATAATAATGATTGGCGCATAGCTGCCAAATCGTTGCTCAATGGATTTAACATCGTTACATTGTGCTCTTCTTTTAACATTTCTGAAAGCTGAACATAAGAAGCAGTAGTCAATGAATTGGCCATCATTTCGTGGAATCCTTGTGAATTCAGTTGATTGCCAACAATATTTTGTACTTTATAATCTTCGTTTCTCGGAGCGTTGAAAACAGTAGCATTTAACTTATTTGAAAAATCAATTTTATTATAACCGTAAACTCTCAGAATTTCTTCAATAACATCAATTTCTCTTTGTACATCTACACGATAAGCAGGAATTGTTAATCCTAAACCGGCATCCGAAACACTATTGACTTTAATATCTAATGAAGCTAATATTTTTTTGATAGTGTCTTTTGGAATTTGTTGGCCGATAATTTTAGTAACCTTATCAAAATTTACAAATACAGAGAAATCTTCTACCTTTTTAGTGTAAATTTCAACAATTTCTGAAGTAATATTTCCACCGGCTACTTCCTGAATTAATAAAGCCGCACGTTTTAAAGCATAAGCTGTAATGGAAGGATCAATCCCTCTTTCAAATCTGAAGGAAGCATCTGTACTTAATTGATGTCTTTTGGCTGTTTTTCTGATACTCACCGGATTGAAATAAGCACTTTCTAAGAAAATAGAAGTAGTGTTGTTACTTACTCCGGAGTTTTGTCCTCCTAAAACACCTGCAATACATAGTGGACCTTTATCATCACAAATCATCAAATCTTCTTCATGTAATGTTCTTTCCACTTCATCCAAAGTGATGAATTTTGTTCCTGCTTCAACTGTTTTTACATGGATTTTCCCATTGATTTTGGCAGCGTCAAAAGCATGTAATGGTTGTCCTAAATCGTGCAAAACATAATTAGTTACATCGACAATATTGTTTTTTGGATTGATTCCAATAGCTTTCAAACGATCCTGTAACCAGGCAGGAGAAGGTTTTACGGTGATACCTGAAATCGTAACTCCACAATAACGAGGTGCTAAAGCAGTTGCTTCAACCTTAACATCAATTTTTAAGGTACGCATATCCACTCTAAAATTACTAACTGACGGCGTAATTAATTCAACGCTCACACCATTTTGTAATAATCCGGCTCTTAAATCTCTGGCAGTACCCAGATGGCTCATCGCATCGGCGCGGTTTGGTGTTAAACCTATTTCGAAAACCTCATCATTTTCTATTTTGAAAACTTTAGCTGCAGGAGTTCCCGGAACTAAAGCATCATCTAGAACCATAATTCCGTCATGGCTTTCTCCCAGACCTAATTCGTCCTCGGCACAAATCATTCCATGACTTTCCTGTCCTCGGATTTTTCCTTTTTTTATAGTAAATGAATTTCCTTCTTTATCATATAAAACAGTTCCAATGGTTGCTACCGGCACTTTTTGTCCTGCTGCTACATTGCTGGCACCACAAACAACTTGTATTGGTGTACCATTTCCTAAATCAACAGTAGTTACTTTTAATTTGTCGGCATCCGGATGTTTTTCGCATGTAAGTACATGGCCAACAACAATACCTTCTAATCCTCCTTTTACAGATTGATATTTTTCAACCACTTCTACCTCAAGACCTAAATCAGTCAATAAGGCTGCTGTTTGTTCTGAATTCCAGTCGGTTTTAATGAATTGTTTTAACCAGTTGTATGATATTTTCATTTGTAAATTTTAATAAGGTTGCAAATATAAACATTGTCAACCGAGCTTCAAAGTTATTAAAGTCACTTTTTATAATTTATCTGTCTTCCAATAAACAATTTTGGAATGATGATTTTATAGTATTCTAAAAGGCACTTATTGAATTAATTCCTCGACATGTTTCTTAATATTCGCTGCAATTTTAGTGGTTGGTAAATCATTGTCGTCATGCCCAAAAGGTTCTTCAATTTCTTCGGCAATTAATTCTAAACTGGCCAAAACATAAAAGATAAAAACCACTACGGGAATTACAAAATACCCCAAATTAAATACATACCCAAAAGGTAAAGTCATTACGTAGAAAAAGATGAATTTTTTTAGAAAAACACTGTAAGAATAGGGAATAGGAGTGTTTTTAATGCGTTCACAGGCACCGCAAATATCCGTAAAAGACTGAATTTCGTTGTTTAAAATAATCAGTTGGTCTCCGGTGATTTTTTGAGATTTATACAATTCATTTACTTTCATAAAGAGCATTTTCGCAACCTGATTTGGACGATGTGTATGATGGTTTACCGGAAACGAAATTTCCTCCGATAATTGTTTACCCGTTTCTTCGTCTTTTAAATGTTTGTTTAAAATAGAGACATAAGCAGGAATTATTTTTCTGAAAAAAGCCCTGTCTTTTTCGTCTTCAATAATGGCGTTTAATTTTAAAGCCAGGTTACGACTGTTGTTTACCAATGCGCCCCACATTTTACGGCCTTCCCACCAGCGATCATAAGCCGTATTTGTTCTGAAAACTAATAATAACGAAATTACAAATCCCAGCATTCCGTGCATCATCGAAATGTTTTTTACGTGACTGTCATCGGGTAAATCCCAATATTCGAGTTCGAGATAGGCTACTGCTGCTGAATAAATTCCAATAAGTATGATTAATGGAAACAATTTTCGAAAAGTATCGGCTTTGTGAAAACGAAAAATAAAAGTAATCCAGTCTTTTGGGTTGTACGAAATCATGATTTAAAGTTGTTTTAACTAATGTAATTCCAAATATTTTTTTTCTTTGTTAGTTCTATATACACAGCTCTTAAAACAGCGTGTTCCGGTTTTTGTAACGGGGCATCGTCTGAAAGTATTTTTAAAGCATGTGCTCGGGCGAGTGATAATATTTCACGGTCTTTAACGATATCTGCAATTTGAAGGTTTAATACGCCACTTTGTTGGGTTCCCATTAGGTTTCCGGGACCGCGTAGTTTTAAATCAACTTCGGCAATTTCAAAGCCGTCATTGGTGCGTACCATCGTTTCCATTCGGGTTTTACTGTCTGAACTCAATTTGTGGCTGGTAATCAAAATACAATAACTTTGCTCGGCACCACGACCTACGCGACCACGCAATTGGTGTAGTTGTGAAAGACCAAAACGTTCAGCACTTTCGATAATCATTACCGAGGCATTAGGAACATTTACACCTACTTCGATTACTGTTGTAGCCACCATAATATTAGTTTTTCCCTCGGAAAAGCGTTTCATTTCGGCATCTTTATCAGCCGGTTTCATTTTGCCATGAACAATAGAAACGGCGTATTGCGGCAGCGGAAAATCTCTTGAAATGCTTTCGTAACCGTCCATTAAATCTTTGTAATCCATCTTTTCCGATTCCTGAATCAACGGATAAACAATGTATATTTGGCGACCCAAAGCAATTTCGTCCCGAATAAATTTCCAAATTTTCAAACGATTACTATCGTAACGATGTACCGTTTGAATGGGTTTTCTTCCCGGAGGTAATTCGTCAATAACCGAAATATCTAAATCGCCATACAAACTCATTGCCAGAGTACGCGGAATAGGAGTAGCGGTCATCACTAAAATGTGTGGCGGAATATCGTTTTTCTTCCATAATTTAGAACGTTGTTCTACCCCAAAACGATGTTGCTCATCAATGATTGCTAAACCTAAACTATGAAATTTTACCTTGTCTTCCAGTAAGGCATGAGTACCAATAAGAATTTGTAAACTGCCGTTTTCAAGTTCTTCGTGGATAATTTTTCTATCTGAAGTTTTAGTTGAACCTGTTAGTATTTTTATATTTAAATTCAGCTTTTTAGCTAATGCTGAAAGTCCTGAAAAATGCTGATTGGCTAAGATTTCTGTTGGAGCCATTAAGCAAGCCTGAAAACCATTATCCATAGCCAATAACATACTCATAAAAGCTACAATGGTTTTTCCCGAACCCACATCGCCTTGCAATAAGCGATTCATTTGGGCATTGCTCCCCATATCCGTTCGAATTTCCTTAATTACTCTTTTTTGAGCATTAGTCAGTTCAAAAGGAAGGTGGTTTTGGTAAAACTCGTTGAAAAATTCGCCTACTTTAGTAAAAGAGTGTCCTTTGATTTTGTGCTTCTGAATCATGTTTTTCATAATCAGTTGTATCTGAATAAAAAACAATTCTTCAAATTTTAATCGAAATTGGGCTTTCGCCAAAGCATCGGCACTTTTAGGAAAATGTATGTTGAATAAAGCAGCGTTTTTAGGAATTAACTTTAACTGTTGCGTTAAGTAATCAGGCAAAGTTTCTGTAAACAAGGCTTGTGTTTCCAGAAATAATTGCTGCATCATTTTGTTAATGACACGATTTGAAATTCCACGATTAGTCAGGGTTTCGGTTGAAGGATAAACGGGTTGCATCGCTGAACGCAAACTTTGTTCGTGTTCGCTTAACAGTTCGATTTCGGGATGTGCCATATTGTACATGCCGTTAAACGAAGTACATTTTCCAAAAATCACTATGGTTTGATTTAATTTCAGAGATTCCCGAATCCATTTGTGCCCCTGAAACCATACTAATTCCATTTGGCCGGTATCATCTACAAAAGTAGCTACCAGACGTTTTCTGCCTTTGGCAAATTCTACCGTTTTGATATTGATAATCTTCCCGATGATTTGTACTTCGGCAATGTTGTTTTGTAACTCGTTGATTTTGTAATATCGGGTTCTGTCGATGTAGCGATTAGGATAAAAATTGAGTAAATCAGCATATTTATGAATCCCTAATTCCTTGCGAAGCAACTCGCCCCGACTGGGACCAACGCCTTTTAAGTATTCGATAGGAGTGAGCAGGAGATTGTTAGAAGACATTTAGAGATTTTCAATTTTGAAAACGAAGATAGTTTATAATTGGGAATTCTGAAAATGCAAATTTTGATTTGTTATCGTTTAATTTGACGATAATTTTAAATATCGTTTAATTTAGCGATAATTTTAAATATCACTTTATTTAGCGATATTTTTTTGTATCTTGCATTAAAATCATAAATTATGAAAGCGGTAATTACAGGAGATATTATGCATTCCCGAAAACTGGCTTCTGCTGTATGGCTGGCTGATTTAAAGGCTGTTTTGAATAGTTATGGCAGTGAACCTAAAGATTGGGAGATTTATCGGGGCGATAGTTTTCAGTTAGTTGTTCCGGTCGAAGATGCACTTGAAATAGCATTGTTGATTAAAGCTACTATCAAACAACATAAAGCACTTGACGCGCGTATAGCAATAGGAGTGGGGACTATCGATTATAATGCCGATAAGATAACAGAATCTAATGGTGTAGCTTTTATCAATTCAGGCGAGTGTTTTGAGGCTTTAAAAAAACAAACATTGGGCATAAAAACACCCTGGACGGGATTCAATTCAGCATTTGAAGTTATAATACCTTTGCTTCTTTTAGTTGCAGATAACTGGACGAGTACTTCGGCTGAAATTTTAAAGAAAGCTTTAGAAAACCCGGGGGTTAACCAAAATCAATTGGCTACAGCTCTGAATAGAAAAAGCCAAAGTTCGATAAGCTCTTCGCTTAAAAGAGCGGGTTATGAGGAGATAAAAAATACGATTGCATTTTACAAACAAGAAATTAAAAAACAATGGTAGTATTATTTTTAAGTTTGCTTTTGGCCCATTTTATAGGTGATTTTTTATTGCAGCCCACAACTTGGGTAAAAGACAAGAAGAAGAAAAAAATCAAGTCAAAATATTTATATTACCACATAGGAGTGCATTTGCTGTTGTTGCTTATTACAACACAGTTTGCTTCAAAATATTTTCTGGCTATAGTTTTGATTGCTTTGAGTCATTTTGGGATTGATTGCGCCAAATTATATTTTGAAAAAAAGAAAACAGAAAAAACCTGGTTTTTTATTGATCAGTTGACGCATTTGGCTGTGATTGCTATGGTGGTATTGTATTATTTTCCATGTGAAATTGCTATTGCAAGTTTGTATTCACAGCAAAGTTTGGCTTTAATTACGGCTTTGGTTGCTGTGACTTATGTAAGTGCTATTATTTTAAAAGTGCTGTTGTCTAAATGGAGTGAGCAAATTATAAAAATTGATACCGGAGATACCAATAACGCCGGGAAATATATTGGGATTTTGGAACGGCTGTTTATCTTCTTTTTTGTCGTGATTAATTTCTGGGAAGGAATAGGGTTTTTATTGGCAGCCAAATCTATTTTTAGGTTTGGTGATTTAAAAGAATCCAAAGATGTTCGTTTGACTGAATATATTTTGATAGGAACTTTATTGAGTTTTGGATTCGGGATTTTATGTGCAATGCTTTATAAGAGCATCATTTAACCGCAAAGTTTTTCCGCTAAGGCTCTCTGAGTAAACGCAAAGATTCGCAAATTTTTTTTATAATATGTGTTAATCAATGGCTAAATGTTTTTCACCATATAAGTCATATAAGTTTTATACTTTCTGAAAAGATAAGAAGCTCAGATAAGTTATTTTCATAAATGAAAATATTTATAAAATCTGTGTTAATCTGTGGTGAAAAAAATAACCGCAAAGTTTTGAAAGTTCTTCGCAAAGTTTACAAAGAAAAATAATGTATTGAATCTGCTTGTAAAATTATAGCACGCAGATTCAGCAGATTTTGGCAGATTAAAAATAGTAAAGCTTCGCAAAATCTTTAAAAAAACTTTGCGAAGCTTTGTGGTAAACTTTTTCTCTTTGCGTTTACAAAAAAAATGTAAATATTATTCCGGTATTTGCTGACTTAAGCAGTGTAGTGTTCCAAAGCCCCAAATTAAGTCAATCGCGCTAATTCCGATAATTTCTCTGTCAGGGAAACATTCGGCTAATATGTTTAAGGCTTTTCTATCGTTAGGGTCATTGAAAACAGGAACTAAAACACAGTTGTTTAAAATAAGGAAATTAGCATAACTTGCAGGTAAGCGTAAATCTTCAAAATCCAAACGTTTTGGCATTGGTAAAGCTACAATCACAGGCGATTTTCCGTTTTCTAATTTAGCACTTTGCAAGCGTTTTAAATTGTCCTGCAATGGTTTGTAGTTGGCGTCATTCGGATCAGTTTCTACTATTGTCACGATGGTATCTTCGTTTACAAATCGTGCCAAATCATCAATATGACCATGAGTGTCATCACCTTCAATTCCGTCACCTAGCCAGATTACATTGGTAATACCCAGGTATTCTTTGAAAACAGCTTCGTAGTCCTCTTTGGTAAAACCAGCATTGCGTACCTGAATACTCGGGTGCATCAGACATTCTTCGGAAGTTAATAAAGTTCCTTTGCCATTGACATCAATAGCACCGCCTTCTACAATTACAGGCTTCCCTTTGTATACTACTTGTGTTAACGGAAGATTTAAAGCATCAGCTACTTTTGCAGGAACGTGTTTGTCAAGTTGGAAGTTTTTGTATTTTGCCCAACCATTAAAGTTGAAATTTAAGGCTTCTCTTTTTCCGTCTTTATATACTACAATAGGGCCTGAGTCACGCATCCAACTTCTGTTTGTTTTTTGTTGGATAAAAGTAATCTGATCCAGATTCACGCGGGCACGGTCCAACATGTCAGTTACTTTGGCTTGCAGTTTTTCGTCAATAACTACCAGAAAAACTTTTTCGTAAGCAGCTACTTTTTTAATAAACTCTACAAAAGCCCATTGAATTGCTTCGTATTTTCCCGGCCAATCGTTTCCGTTATGTGGAAAACAAAGTAAAATTCCTTCTTGCTTTTCCCATTCAGCAGGAAAACGTCTGTTTGTAGTTGTCATAAAAAAGATGCTAAAATTTGATGACCGCAAATATAAGCATTCGTAAGGATTATAAAAATGAGTAACCATTGTTACTTATAGTTTTTTATGGAGCAATTTCCAGCAGTCTTTTACAAAGTTTTTGGGTATAACTTGTTTATCTAAGTACAGGCAAGAGTTTCTTATAGTAGCTATCCCAGTACAAGAAAAATGAAAGGCTCTCTCTGTATGCGCTTTCCTCTTCGGTCAGGACTAGGGAAATGATTTTTTATAGGAAAAATAAATTTCAAAAGAATGATTTGTGAGATAAAGTTGGTTATATTTGATAAGTCTCTGATTTAATATTTTATTCCAAAATGAAAATAATACGTTTTATATCCATTTTGTTGTTTATAAATAATCCTTTGCTTTGTTTAGCTCAGGACTATTCTTTAAAAGATTTTATAGCTTGTCCAATACCTAAAAGACTTAGTAAAGAATGGTATGAATTTAATCGTGCATCAGATAGAAAGTTTATATTTTCATTGAAAAATGGTAAAATTCAAATAGATAAATTTAAATCGAATTCTAATGTCATATTTGATATTCCAAACGGAAAATTAATAGGAATTAATAAAGGTGAATGGGGAGGTGGGTTATTTTTTAAAGCTAAAGATTCTACTAAACAATTTTTTGTCAATGGAAAAAATATGAATGAAATTCGTCCCAGTTCTTTTATAAGTTTAATGTATGATGAAAATGATCCATTAGCAAAAATTCTTAAAGAATCGAAACGCATTAAAGGTGGAAATGTAAGTTTCATTTTTAAATTTAATGATTCTATTTGCTTTATGGGAGGTTTAGCACATATGGGGGATAATTATGGTAATCTCTATAAACTTCAAAGCACAGATAATTCGTTTATAATCTCCAAAGCTATAAAACTTGGGAGTTCACCCGATGCAATGTATATTTACAAAGATATTTTATATATAGCAGGTAACAAAGGTTTTTATATGATTGATAAAAATTGGCAAGTAACAACTGTTTTTGATGAATTATTTTGGCAAGGTTTACGTCCAACATCAGTTTTAGTACTCGATAAGAAAAATGTTTTTGTTACGATCGTAGGTGGTTATGTCAAAATTAATCCTGAAAATAAAAAAATGACATTATATAAAGCGAAATAATTATTTGATAATATTCAAAATACCCCAAAGAGGAATCCATATCCTCTTTTTTTATGTTGTTATTTTTTCAGTGTCTTAACCTTGATTGTTTTTTCGAAACCATTTGCTAACATCGCATTCATTCTTGTTAAATATTTGATAATCCTGGCTTAATCCAAAAGTTTCATGCTGCGTTTATTTTTGCTGAAAACTATCAAAAAGAAAAAACATGAAAAATTTTGGAATTTCATTAATAGCAGCGCTGTTTATATTTTGCAGTTGTGAAAATGAAAAAAGTGACAACAATCAGGAAATTGAGATTAACGAAGATGTGGCAAGTTTTAAAGAAGTAGGTATCATAACTATTGGCGGATTAGCTGCAGCCGAAATCAGTGCGTATGATGAAACTACTAAAAGACTTTTTACGGTAAACAACAGTGCAACTAATCAAATTGATGTTGTTGATGTATCGGATCCTGCAAATCCTAAAAAATTAGCGGTGATTGATTTATCCGTTTATAGTGGTGCTTCAAATAGTGTTTCTGTTTACGGAGGGAAACTGGCAGTTGCTTTGGAATCGACTGTAAACAAACAAGGGAATGGAAAAGTAGTTGTTTTTAATACGTCCGATTATAGCTTGATTAAAGAAATTACCGTGGGAGCTCTGCCGGATATGGTCACTTTTTCACCAGATGGTAAATATATTATGACGGCAAACGAAGGAGAACCAAATGCGGATTATTCGGTAGATCCGGATGGTTCAGTTTCTATTATTGAAGTCAACAATAATTATGCGGTAACCACTTTGAATTTTGCTGGTTTTGCAAGTCAGTTGACTACTTTAAAAACCAAAGGATTTAGAGTTTCAAAAACAGCTAAAAGCTTTGCTGCTGATATAGAACCGGAATACATCACAATTTCTGCCGATTCAAAAACTGCCTGGGTAACTTTGCAGGAAAATAACGGAGTGGCTAAGATAGATTTGGCTTCTAAAACAATCACTTCGTTATTTGGATTGGGCTATAAAGATTTTAATACTGCCGAAAACGGAATTGATGTTAGTGATAAAGATTTGACTATAGCATTTAATCCCTGGAAATTAAAAGGGATGTACATGCCGGATGCCATTGCAAATTATACGGTAAATGGAACGTCATATTTTATTACAGCCAATGAAGGTGATGCCAGAGAATACAATCCTTATACAGATGTAGCCAGATTAAAGACATTGACTTTAGATGCGACTGTTTTTCCTAATGCAGCTACTCTAAAAGCCGATGCCTCAATGGGACGTTTGAATTTGATTTCGACAGAAGGCGATACCGATAACGACGGCGATTTGGATGAGTTAATTAGTTTTGGAGCACGTTCGTTCACTATTTGGAACGGAAATACCGGAAGTTTGGTTTTTGACAGTAAAAACGATTTGGATAAACGTTCAAATGATTTTGGAACTTATGATGATGCTCGTAGTGATGACAAAGGTTCTGAACCGGAAGCGGTGGTAGTTGCCAAGATGGGGAATAAAAACATCTTGTTTGTTGGTTTGGAAAGAACCGATACGGTAATGGTTTATGATATTACGAATCCTTCGGCGCCACAATATTTGCAAAGTATTAAAACAGGAGATGCCCCTGAAGGATTGTTGTTTGTTCCTGCTTCGAAGAGTCCAAACAAAAGAAGTTTATTAGTGGTAAGCAGTGAAGGAGATGGAACAGTTAAGTTTTTCCAACCGAACTTACAATAATTTTTTATCACAAAGATTCGCTAAGAAAAGCTAAGCTCCACAAAGGGTTAAAAAAAGCTGTATAAATCTGCCAAAATCTGCGTGCTATTTAAAGAACTCTAAGTCTTTTGACAGGCCATAAGAGGATTTGTGAAAAGTATATGAAAAAAGAAAATGGACTAAAACGTGTTGTTTTGGTCCATTTTTATTTAAGTTTTTAAAGTTTATACAAAGTAATTAAATTACTTTGCGAGCCTTTGTACTTCCTTTGAGAAACTTTACGGTTAACTTTTTGAAATTCTAGTCAATAGCTCTTTTAGTAATATCTCCAAAGGCATCGATTCTTCGGTCTCTGAAAAATGGCCAGTTTTGACGTACGTTTTCCTGTAAATCCAAATCAACCTCAGCAATTAGAATTTCTTCTTTATCGTGAGAAGCCTGTGCTAAAATCTCTCCTTGCGGACCACAAATAAAGGAAGCTCCCCAGAATTCAATTCCGGCTGTATCCGGTAAATATTGTTCTAAACCAATTCGGTTAGCAGCAGCTACATAAACACCATTGGCAACAGCATGTCCTTTCATTACATTCATCCAGGCACCATATTGGTTTTCGCCATATTGTTCTTTTTCCTGAGGATGCCAACCAATAGCTGTTGGGTAAAATAATACTTCGGCACCTTTTAAAGCAGTTAAACGTGCTGCTTCCGGATACCATTGATCCCAGCAGATTAAAGTTCCAATATTTCCTTTTTTCGTTGGATTATTTTTAAAACCTAAGTCCCCCGGTGTGAAATAAAATTTTTCATAGAAAGCAGGATCGTCCGGAATATGCATTTTTCGGTATAATCCGGCTTCAGTTCCATCAGTATCGATGATGTAAGCACTGTTATGGTAGATTCCGGCCATTCTTTTTTCGAAGAAAGGAACAATAATCACCACACCTAATTCTTTTGCTAATTCGCTAAATGCGATAAAAGAAGTGCTGTATAAAGGTTCAGCCAAAGCAAAATTGTCTACATCTTCACTTTGACAGAAATAATGACTGCTATATAATTCTGGTAAAGAAATCACTTCAGCTCCTTGTGCGGCAGCATCTCTAACCCAACTGATACATTTTTTTAAATTATTTTCGGCAATGTCATTCAAATTCAGTTGAATAACGGCAATTTTGTATTTTTTGTTTGGCATCGATAAAAATTTTAGACTGCAAAAATAGTTATTTTTATGAAGAGAAGTAATAATAGCATTTAGAAAAGTACGACTACTTTCAGCGCTTCTTTGGATTTTTTGAACAAAATGTTGGATTTACACTTTAATTTTTTTCAAAACAGTCAACAATGAAAAATTATATATATTTTTGTCAGAAAATTATAGTTTTTGCTTTTATGAAAAAAACCGCTGGGATTGCATGTTTTTTTATTGTATTAATTGCGGTTATGGGGTCTGGTTCTCTACTGGCTAATACTATAAGTAGAGATGTAAATAGTGATGGAACTCTTTCTATACTGTTTATTGTTCTTTCTGTTTAGCTGTTGCGTCTAATTTGAAATTCTTTTCAATGGCTTTAATCATTTCTTCGGCAATGTCTTTATTGGTTGCTGTTTCGATTCCTTCCAGTCCGGGAGAAGAGTTTACCTCGAGTAATAAAGGTCCTTTTGTTGATCGAATGATGTCTACTCCGGCAACTTTTAAATCCATTGCTTTTGTGGCTCTGATGGCTATTTTCTTTTCTTCCGGAGTGGCTTTGATTACGGAGGCTGTTCCGCCAAGATGAATATTGGCTCTAAATTCGCCAGGCATTGCCTCACGTTGAATTGTAGCGACCACTTTTCCATCAACGACAAATAGGCGCAGATCTTTTCCGTTTGCCTCTTTGATGAATTCCTGAACTAAAATATTTGCATTTAAACTTTTGAAGGCATTGATAACACTTTCGGCAGCTTTTTTAGTTTCGGCTAATACAACTCCTTTCCCCTGAGTTCCTTCTAATAATTTGACAACTAATGGCGGCCCTCCCACCATTTTAATTAAGTCGTCAGTATCTAACGGTGAATTAGCGAATCCGGTTGTAGGGATTCCAATTCCGCTGTGAAGTAGCAATTGCAAAGAAAAGAGTTTGTCTCTGGATTGGGTAATAGCAGTTGAGGAATTGAGACAAAATACATTTAAGGCTTCAAATTGTCTGGTTAAAGCACAGCCATAAAAGGTAACGCTTGGACGAATCCGGGGTATAATTGCGTCAAATTCATTCAGTATTTTTCCTCCACGATAATGAATTTCGGGTTTTTTAGCATCCAGTTTTATGTAGCATTCTTTGATATTCAAAAAATGCATTTCGTGACCACGCATTTCTCCAGCCTCCATGATTCTTTTGTTACTGTATAATTCAGGATTGCTTGCCAATAAACCGATGCGTAATCCGCTAGGCATTTTTTCTGAATTTTTGTAGATTTCCTTTAGATTGTCGCTACTTGGTTGTCCTAATAAAAATTGTTGTTCGGGATCAACTAAAAGTCTTCCGCTCATAGCTTCACGACCTAATAGCATTCTATAGCCCATGGTGTCACGATTAGTCAGGGTCATTTCTATGGCCCAGCTGGTATCTCCAATTTTTAAATTGGTTTGAATAACATAGCGTTGTTCTCTGAAGCCGCTGGAGCTTTTTACCACTCTTTTGTCAATTAAAGGTGCTTCGCAATGAATAATTGTTTTAGAATTGTTTTGTATAGGGTTGAGGTCAAATTTAACCCAATTGGTTTCATTTTTTATAAAAGGAGCAATATTGATGGCGTGCAGGGCTGAGGTTTTAGCTCCCGAGTCTACTCGGGCTTTAATAACCGGAATTCCTAATTCAGGAAACGAACACCATTCTTCACTACCTACGATAACTTTATTCATTGTAATTTTTATTGAAATCTTAAAAGCTAAAACTACTTATTTGTATTTCAAATAAAAATAAACCAGTGTTAAATAAATAAACCCGTTATGTTATGAAAACGTAACGGGTTTGTTAATGAAAAAGGATAACAATTTTTATAGATTAGTTGTTTCTCCTGCTTTGTTAATTTTTACATTTAGTTCTTGAGAACCTTCTTCGATATCCATGAAAATTTCGTCACCGGCTGCAATTTTTGAAGTGATTATTTCTTCAGCTAAAGCATCTTCAACGTATTTTTGAATGGCTCTTTTTAGAGGTCTGGCTCCAAATTGTTTATCGAAACCTTTTTCGGCAATAAAAGCTTTTGCTTCGTCTGAAAGTTTTAAAATATATCCTAAATCAGCTATTCTGGCGTATAATTTTTTCAATTCGATTTCGATAATCAAATCGATATCGTGTTTTTCTAAAGCATTGAATACAATTACGTCATCAATTCTGTTTAAGAATTCAGGGGCAAATGTTTTCTTTAAAGCGTTTTCAATGATGCTTTTCGAATTGTCATCTGCCTGAGCTACTTTAGCAGCGGTTCCAAAACCTACTCCCTGACCAAAATCTTTTAATTGTCGTGCTCCTACGTTAGAAGTCATGATAATAATAGTGTTTTTAAAGTCGATTTTTCGGCCTAAACTATCTGTTAGGAAACCATCATCAAGAACCTGTAACAACATGTTGAATACATCCGGATGTGCTTTTTCAATTTCGTCTAAAAGCACCACTGCATAAGGTTTTCTACGAACTTTTTCAGTTAATTGTCCGCCTTCTTCGTATCCAACATATCCCGGAGGAGCTCCGATTAAACGGGAAATAGCAAATTTTTCCATGTATTCACTCATGTCAATACGTACTAAGGCGTCTTCAGAATCAAATAATTCTTTCGCTAAAACTTTCGCTAATTGCGTTTTTCCAACTCCTGTTTGACCTAAGAAAATAAACGAACCAATTGGTCTGTTTGGATCTTTTAATCCGGCACGGTTTCTTTGAATAGAACGGGCAATTTTAATCACTGCTTCTTTTTGTCCAATAACCTTGCTTTCAATTAGTTCAGGTAATTTAGCTAATTTATTACTTTCGGTTTGCGCTATACGATTTACCGGAATACCTGTCATCATCGAAACCACATCGGCTACATTGTCTTCGGTTACCAGAATTCGATTGCTTTTAGCATCTTCTTCCCATTGTTCCTGAGCAATAGCTAAATCTTTTTCAAGACGTTTTTCGTCATCACGAAGTTTAGCAGCTTCCTCGTATTTTTGTTTTTTAACTACAGCATTTTTCAATTCTCTAATTTCTTCCAATTGACGTTCTAAGTCTAATATTTTCTTAGGAACTTCAATGTTAGTAATGTGTACACGAGAACCTGCCTCATCCATAGCATCAATAGCTTTGTCCGGTAAAAAACGTTCCGACATATATCGGTTAGTTAATTTAACGCATGCTTCGATAGCTTCTGGTGTATAAGTTACGTTGTGATGGTCTTCGTATTTGTTTTTAACATTGTTCAAAATGGTGATTGTTTCTTCTACAGAAGTAGGTTCAACAATGATTTTTTGAAAACGTCTTTCTAAGGCACCGTCTTTTTCAATGTACTGTCTGTATTCGTCAAGGGTTGTTGCACCAATACATTGGATTTCACCTCTGGCTAAAGCAGGTTTAAACATGTTTGAAGCATCAAGTGAGCCTGTTGCTCCACCAGCACCTACGATAGTGTGAATCTCGTCAATGAAAAGAATGATATCATCATTTTTTTCTAATTCGTTCATCACGGCTTTCATGCGTTCTTCAAACTGTCCTCTGTATTTTGTACCGGCAACTAAACTTGCTAAATCTAAAGTAACTACTCGTTTGTTAAATAAGATTCGGGAAACTTTCTTTTGAATAATTCGTAAAGCTAAGCCTTCAGCAATAGCAGATTTACCCACTCCTGGTTCACCAATTAATAAAGGGTTGTTTTTTTTGCGACGACTTAGAATTTGGCAAACTCGTTCAATTTCTTTTTCGCGTCCTACAACAGGATCCAATTTTCCTTCTTCTGCCATGTCAGTTAAATCTCTACCAAAGTTGTCTAAAACAGGGGTTTTGGATTTTTTATTGGACTTATTAGCAGGGTTGTTGAAATTACCTTCTTTTAGACTGTCATCTTGTCCTAAATCGTCATTATAAGAGTCTGTTGCTCTTGGTAAGTTTTCTAAGAATTCTTCTTCGTTTGGTGTCATATTTAAATATTGTTCTTTGGCTACGTCATAATCTATTTTTAGTTTATTCAATAGCTTGGTTGTAGGATCGTTTTCATTTCTTAAAATACATAGTAACAGATGTGCTGTACTGACCGATGGGCTTTGGAAAACTTTTGCTTCTAAAAATGTTGTTTTTAAAGCGCGTTCCGCCTGACGGGTCAAATGCAGGTTTTTCTTTTCTAAATTACTATCTATTCCGGGGATTGCAGGGCTTAGGATTTCTACCTTTCTACGTAAATGATCCAGGTCTATAGATAAGTTGTTTAATATCTGTATTGCTTTACCATTACCATCTCTAAGGATACCAAGCATCAAGTGTTCTGTCCCAATGAAGTCATGACCCAGTCGTAAAGCTTCTTCTTTACTGTAGGTAATAACATCTTTTACTCTTGGTGAAAAATTGTCATCCATAATGTTTATTTCTAGTATTGTAAATTTAGTGAATTACTAATTGAAAAACAAAAACCGTACCTAAGTACTTATGTCAGCTAATTGACAAAAAAAATGAGAAAAAAGCTTGTTTTTTCTGTGAAATTAGTAAACAAAAGCGGTGTTTACTTTGTTAATAAATCGTTGAAATTAGTGCTTTGAAAAGCTTTTAGAAATTTCAAAAATCCGTATATTGGCACGTTTTGAAACGAAATATAATTAATTAATATAACAACTTATGTCTGAAGGAGAAAAGTTAATTCCTATTAACATAGAAGATGAAATGAAATCAGCTTACATCGATTATTCGATGTCGGTAATTGTGTCAAGAGCGCTTCCTGATGTTAGAGATGGTTTGAAACCTGTGCATCGAAGAGTACTTTATGGAATGTATGATTTAGGAGTAACTTCAAGATCTGCTCATAAAAAATCGGCAAGAATTGTTGGGGAAGTTTTAGGAAAGTACCACCCACACGGAGATACATCAGTATATGACACTATGGTGCGTATGGCACAGGAGTGGAGTATGCGTTATTTATTAGTTGATGGTCAGGGTAACTTTGGTTCTGTTGACGGTGATAGTCCGGCTGCAATGCGTTATACCGAGGCCAGAATGAAAAAGATTTCAGAAGAAATCCTGGCTGATATTGAAAAAGAAACCGTTGATTTTCAACTGAATTTTGATGATACATTATATGAGCCAAAAGTAATGCCTACACGTGTTCCTACTTTATTAGTAAATGGAGCTACTGGTATTGCTGTAGGTATGGCTACTAATATGCCTCCGCATAACCTTACTGAAGTTGTAAATGGTACATTGGCTTATATTGATAACAATGAAATTGAAATCGATGAGTTAATGACTCATATTAAAGCTCCTGATTTTCCAACCGGAGGTGTAATCTATGGCTATGAGGGAGTCCGTGAAGCTTTTAAAACAGGTAGAGGGCGTGTAGTAATGCGTGCTAAAGTTGTTTTTGAAGAAGTTGACGGAAGAGAGTGTATTGTAGTAACTGAAATTCCTTATCAGGTTAACAAGGCAGATATGATTAAGCGTACTGCTGATTTAGTTAACGAGAAAAAGATTGAAGGAATCGTTAATATTCGCGATGAATCGGATAGAAATGGTATGCGTATCGTTTATATTCTGAAACGCGATGCAACACCAAATGTAGTTTTAAATACCTTATTTAAGTTTACACAATTACAATCTTCTTTTAGTGTAAATAATATTGCATTGGTAAAAGGCCGTCCTCAAATGTTGAATCTGAAAGATTTGATTCATTATTTTGTGGAGCACCGTCACGATGTAGTTATTCGCAGAACACAATTTGAATTACGTAAAGCCGAAGAAAGAGCACATATTTTAGAAGGATTGATCATTGCTTCGGATAATATTGATGAAGTAATTGCGTTAATCAGAGGTTCTAAGAATACAGAAGAAGCACGTGAGAAATTAATTGAAAGATTTAAACTTTCAGATATTCAGGCAAGAGCAATCGTTGAGATGCGTTTGCGTCAGTTAACAGGTCTGGAACAGGACAAATTACGTGCTGAATATGAAGAGTTGATGAAGTTAATTGATCATTTAAAAGCTTTATTAGCTGATGTAAATTTAAGAACGGATTTAATTAAAGAAGAATTAATTGAAATTCGTGAAAAATATGGTGATGAACGCCGTTCGACTATTGAATATTCCGGTGGCGATGTAAGTATCGAAGATTTAATTGCCGATGAAAATGTGGTAATTACTATTTCACATGCAGGATACATTAAACGTACGAACTTATCCGAATACAAAACGCAAAATAGAGGAGGAGTAGGACAAAAAAGTGCCGGAACCAGAGATCAGGATTTCTTAGAGCATATGTTTGTGGCTACAAATCATCAATATATGATGTTCTTTACTCAAAAAGGAAAATGTTTCTGGATGCGTGTTTATGAAATTCCGGAAGGAACTAAAACTGCTAAAGGAAGAGCAATCCAGAATTTGATTAACATCGAAAGTGATGATAAAGTAAAAGCATTTATCTGTACTCAGGATTTAAAAGATCAGGATTATATTAAAACCCACAATTTAGTGATGGTAACTAAACAAGGTCAGGTTAAGAAAACTTCTTTGGAGAAATATTCTAAACCAAGAGCTAATGGTGTTGCTGCAATTACTATTAAAGAAGGTGATGAATTATTAGGTGCTGAATTAACAAACGGTGAAAGTCAAATTATCTTAGCGGTCAAATCCGGTAAGTTAGTTCGTTTTGAAGAAACTAAAACCCGTCCAATGGGAAGAACAGCTTCCGGAGTACGTGGAATTACTTTAAAAGATGAAACCGATGAAGTGATTGGAATGGTTACTGTTGATAAGAATGATATAAGCGATTCTCAAATTTTAGTTGTAACTGAAAACGGATATGGAAAACGTACGAAGTTAGTTGACGAAGACGGAGAAGATGTTTACAGAATCACGAACCGTGGAGGAAAAGGAGTTAAAACACTTAATATCACAGAGAAAACAGGAAAATTAATTTCGATAAGCGCGGTTACTGATGCCGATGATTTAATGATTATTAATAAATCAGGATTGACTATTAGAATGGCAATTGAAGATTTAAGGGTAATGGGACGTGCTACTCAGGGAGTTAAGTTGATTAATCTGAAAGGGAATGATTCTATCGCTGCTGTTGCCAAAGTAATGAAAGATGACGAGGAACAAGTAGTAGTTGACGAAGATGGAAATGTGATTGAGGATGCTGCAATTGAAAGAGTGAAACCAGTTTTGGAAGTCCTGGAAGATGAAGGTGTTGTTGAAGATGACGATGAAGATGATGATGAGACTCCTGAAGATGAAGATGACGATTCTGAAGATGATGACGAAGCATAAACTATAATCAAAATAAATTATAAATATTAAAAATGAATATTATGAATGGTAAATTTGTAATGCTATCATCAGCTTTATTGCTGTCTGTTGCAGTATTTGCTCAGAAAAAAGAATTAAAAGCTGCTGATAAAGCTGCAAAAAGTGGTGATATGAAAGAAGTATTAGCTGTTTTGAAAACTGCTGAACCGTTAATGGCTAATGCCACTGATGAAGAAAAAGCGCAGGCTTTGTTTTTAAAAGCAAATGCTTACTTGGATTTTGTTGATAAAAAAGTAGATACTGAAGCTAATATGAAATTAGCAGCAGATGCTTATAAAGAGTTAATTGCAGCTGAAAAAGCGTCTGGTAAATTAAAGTATTCCGCTCAGGCAGCAACTTCAATCACTAAAATCAGAAATTTATTGATTAACAGTGGTGTAGCTGCAACTAAAGCAAATAATAATATTGAAGGTGCTCAAAAGTTGCATGAAGCTTATTTGTTAGACAAAAAAGACACTATTTATCTTTATTATGCAGCTTCAACATATGTGAGTGCTAAAGATTATGATAAAGCAATGGAGTTGTATACTGAATTGAAAAAATTAAATTATTCAGGAAAAGGAAAAGAATTTCTTGCTGTAAGTAAAGTTAACGGAGAAGAAACTGCTTTTGCTTCTGCTGCAGAGAGAGATAAAGCAGTGAAGTTAGGCACTCATGAAAAACCCAGAACTGAAGAAATTCCATCTAAAAGAGGAGAGATTTATAAAAACATGGCTCTGATTTTAGTTGAAAAGGGACAAATTGCTGAAGCAAAACAAGCTGTTGCTGACGCTGTAAAAGCAAATCCGGAAGATACTTCATTGAAATTGACAGAAGCTAATTTGTATTTGCAAACAAAAGATTTTGATAAATACAAACAAATCATTACTGAGGTATTAGCAAAAAATCCTAATGATGCTGGATTAGTGTATAATTTAGGTGTTATTGCAGCTAGTAATAATAATAATGAAGAAGCAGAGAAATATTATAAAAAGGCAGTTGAGTTAAAACCTGATTATTTAAATGCTTATATCAACCTGGCAGTTTTGAAATTACAAAATGAGAAAGTACTTATTGAGGAAATGAATAAGTTAGGTACTTCTGATAAAGACACTAAGCGTTATGATGTGCTAAAAAAGAAAAGAGAAGATTTGTTTAGAAGTACTTTACCTTATTTGAAAAAAGCTTATGAGTTAGATCCTGAAAATGCGGATATTATTAAAACCCTTTCAGGAGTTTACGGGGCTTTAGAAATGACAGCTGAGAAAAATGCTTTAAAAGCAAAAATGAAAAAATAATTATTTAATTATTTACAAAAAGCCATCTTTGAGATAATCAAAGATGGCTTTTTTATTTCAGAGTGACTATAATATCAAAGACTATTATTTAATTTGTAATTTTGCAGCCTAAAAAAATGTAAACTCAGTATTGAGTGACTTTAATTCCAAAAACAGCATTTCAAATAAATGATAACAATAAATAAAAACAAACGATTTCCAATAGAAAATGTACTTTTTGTATTTGCTTTAGAAATGGAAGCGGCAAAAGTATTTGAAAATCATAATACTTTGTTTGTAGGGGTAGGGAAAGTAAATGCTACTTATCAGTTGACAAAAGCAATTCATCAAAAAAAACCTGATTTAATAATTAATTTAGGTTCGGCAGGAAGTAGTAGTTTTAAAAAAGGAGATGTTGTTTGCTGCACTCAATTTGTTCAACGTGATATGGATGTTAGTGGTTTAGGCTATGAACGATACGTAACTCCGTATACCAATCTGCCTTCGGTTTTAGAGTACGGTTTACATATGGAAATGCTTCCTCATGGTATTTGTGGAACAGGAGATAATTTTGAAATGGGACATACTGAAACAAAATATGATGTTGTTGATATGGAAGCTTATGCATTAGCAACTATTGCTATGAAAGAAGAAATTCCTTTTTTGTGTCTCAAATATATTTCTGATGGAGCCGATGATAATGCTGCTGAAGATTGGCCGGTTTTAGTGCATAAAGCAGCAGTAGCTTTTGGGGAACTGTTCCAAATTTAATTATTCTGAAATTTGTCGACCCAATCAGAAGTTTTTATTGCCGAAACAAGATTGTCAGCATTCATAAAAACACGTAATTCTTTATTAGCTACTTTTTTTGTGTATAAAGCTTTAAATCGATAAACCACCGTTTGATCGTGCGTGTTTTGATATACTTCTGCTAATTGAAGGTCAATGAAACTGCCGTACCACATTCTGTATTTCGCACAGGTTTTGGATAGTTTTTCGATGGTTATATTGTTAATTACGGATTGCGTTGCTTCGTTAGTAGTAAAAGCTTTGAATTTAGAAGTGTTACAGGTCATTAAAACGCGTTTGCCTAATTCGTAGGCTTTGTTTTTTTGACTGTTGTTAATTTGGGTTGGGGTTAATTTTACAACTTCATCAGCTTTAGCCTCTTTTTGATATGCTTTTTTTGATTTACAAGCTACTAAAGTTACCAGACATAAGATTAGAATTATTTTTTTCATTTTAGTTTTTTTATTTTCTATACTTTCTAACGATTAATGTCTATGTATAGTATAAAAAAACATTTAATGTTTATCCATTAAACTAAATCCCGGTAATTTTTGAAATGATTTTCAATAGTGATATTTCTAAATTTAAAATGAAATAAAATAGCCGGGCATAAAAATTCAGCTTGACTTTAGAAAATTACTTCAAATTCAATTGCAGTGCATAGCAGTTTTTGTCTTCTTTGGTAATGCTAAAAACAATGCAGTCATCGGAAACATTTTCATGTATAACAACCTGATCTCGAAGTGAAAGTTCTTTCATAAAGTTCATTTCAAAGCTTTTTATTTTTTGTTTCAAAATAATGTTTTCATCCACTAAATCCATGCACCATTCCAGATATTTGACATTGTTTACGTGATTTACAATATCTAAATCGGATAAGATAACGGTTTTGCTGAAGATTTCTTCTTTTTCGGGATTGATGTCAATTTTAGAAAATCCTTCCTGAGTTGCTTTAATTTCAGGAAAAAGTTTGAAATGATCGTGAGTTAAGCTGAGTAGCTCCGGTCGACGTGTTTTGGTATTAAAAACTGCCCAAAAAGTCTCGCAACCCACAATCTTTTTCCCATTTACATACATTTCCAATGCACGCACCGAACGTGAATTTTCTAAGCTGTTTATCCAGGTTTTTACCGTTACGGTATCTTTCCATTTCGGTAAGGCGTTAATTTCAACTCGCATTCTGCTCAAAACCCAAGCCTGGTCAAATTCCTGCATATCGCTAAAGCTAATACCACCCATCTCAGCGTGTTCAGCTGCGGTAAGTTGCAATAAATTGCATAATTCGGTATATTTTAAACTTCCTGATGGCAAACATTGGGTGAAATTGATTTCAAAGTCTTTGTTTAGTATGGAAGTGAAATTAGCTGCTATTGGCATTGTATTTTGTTTTTTTGACAAAATAAGTAATTTAATAAAAACTAACGAAGTATTTTTTCTTATTATTTGTATTGATTAGTTTTTCTAAATTTCGGTTGTATTGTTAGTTTGTTTTAATTTATTTTAACTCCAATATTTAATTGTATTGTTTTAGAATTATCATAAAAAGAAACAAATTCAGAATTTGTATTTATATCATATTTTGAAGAAACATAACTTACTCCTGCAAATGCAAAAATTGACTGGGTTAATTTATAGTTTGTATTGAATCCAATTCTGAAATTAGTTCCGTCTTGATGTCCAAAATTTCTATCTCCAGATTTGAATTTTAATTTTACGGAACCCATACCTAAATACGGTTGTAAATTAAAATTATTAGAGAATTTAATTTGATATCCTAAGAGTCCATGAAAAGTAGAATATTGTGTATTGTTGATGTTTCCCGCTCTTGTGATGTCTGTAACTGAATAATTGATATATTCATATCCTATTCCTACATGAAAATGTTTCAATTCGATACAATCAAAATTGATTCCTAATCCAATGTTGGGTTTATTAGCTTTGGATAAATAATTATCACCAAAGCTATTAGGGATAATACTATATAGACTAAATTCAGGTTTGAAAGCTAGTAGAATACTTTTGGTGTTTTTTTCTTGTCCATAAGAGAGCTTTATACAGAATATTAAAATGAATAGTATATATTTCATGATTAATAGTTAAGGTTATAAATTACAGGGGTATCATTTACAGGAATGATAACTGTTTCTTCTTTGGATACGATAGTAGAATTGGAATAATCGATGATCGTATATTTTAATGTGATATTTTGATTTTTAATTACATTATAAAATGTTTCTATAGAATCAGAATTGTCTGGTAAAGGATTTAGATTAATATAGAAATTAGGCAATTTCCCTTCTATCATGATGTTTTCCAATCGTTTGTTTGTGGAAGTTTTGTTTAAGATTAATTTTAGATTAGTAACAGATTCTTTTTTGTATATAGTGATTTTATTTAGATCCAGTTTGTAGTTTTCAAAATTATTTTTTTTAGCTCTAAATTCTTTTTCCTGAAATTCATTTGTTTGATTGATTAGATTGTTGATTGAAATAGAAATTTCGTTATCATTTTTTGGTGCAGGAAAAATTAAGGTAAAATTGCCATCTTGATTTGATTTACCGTAGGAAATTAAATCGGAACTACTAAGAATAGAACCACCTCCATCTATTGTAATTTCAATATCTTTATCAGGAAGAGAATTCCCATTTTCATCAATAAGCTTTCCGGTTAACACAATTTTGGTTTCGCCATCATATTGTATTTCGCAGGAAATTAGGCATAATAGAAAACAAATAAATAATATCTTTTTCATATCAAGTCAATTTGATTGAGTTAAAGATATTATTTTTTTGTAAGAAGTTTATGCTTTTAGTTTTATGAAATCAATAATTTTTTCTTTGTCTGTTAAATAATTGAACCATTTGGTATTTTCATCGCGTTTGAACCAGGTTAATTGACGTTTTGCAAAACGACGGGTGTTTTTCTTGATTTCTTCAATGGCAAATTCCAATGAGTATTCTTTATCAAAATAACTAAATAATTCGCGATAACCTACGGTTTGAAGTGCATTCAGCTCTTTATTTGGATACAAATTCTTAGCTTCCTGAAGCAAACCTTCATTCATCATAATGTCTACCCGTTGGTTGATGCGGTTGTACATCACATTTCTTTCGGCTTCTAAGCCAATAAGAATGGGAGTAAAGCTTCTTTCGTTTTTCTTTTGATTTAAAAAGGAAGAATAAGGTTTCCCTGTCCCTATACAGACTTCTACAAATCGCATCATCCGTTGCGGATTGAGTAAGGTTTGCGGATTTTCGACAGTAATTTTTTCAAAATAATCTGGATCTAGTTTTTTGAGTTCATCTTGTAAATAACCAATGCCTAACTTTTCATAATTAGCATTGACTTCCTGACGGATAGTTGCATCGATTTCGGGGAAATCATCAAATCCTTTTAGGATAGCATTGACATACAAACCGGAACCGCCAACTAACACTACATAATCATTGGTTTTGAACAATTCTTCAATGGTTGCAATAGCTTCTTTTTCGAAATCACCTACGGTATAATTTTCAAAAATGGATTTGTTTTGGATAAAATGATGCTTTGCGGCAGCCAATTCTTTCGAATTAGGAACAGCAGTTCCAATAGTCATTTCCTTAAAAAACTGACGGCTGTCGCAAGAAACAATTTCGCAATTATAATGATTAGCTAATTGTATGCTTAAAGCCGTTTTTCCGATGGCTGTTGGTCCGATTATAGTAATTAGGTGTTTCATGTTTGATTTCTAAGGAATACAGTGTTGAAAAACTAAATTCTTAGTAAGTTTTATACTTGTAAATTTTAAAAACAAGATTATCTTTTTTAAAAATGAATAATTTTTAAGGATTTGTTTTTTCTAATGTATGCCTGAATAATACGTTGAATTTCTTTATTACTTTCCATAGGAACCAATATGTTTTTCAAAATATTAGGATTGGTAATTTGGTAATTCAAATCATAAAAAGCATATCCTTTAAAAACACCATTTTCGATCAAAATAGCACTTCTTTCGTTGATATTTCTACCGCGGTCAATGATAATCATGTTTTTATTATCAAGACTGTTTTTATCAATGAAATTTTGGATGCGTTCGTTGTATTCTGAGGCTGTAATCTTACCTACACAAGCACCATCGCACTCATTAATTGTATGCTGGAAACAATGTGTTCTAGTTTCATATAAACCGGTTAATTTTTGGCATAAATGGTAATTGGCTGTAATACGGAACAAGGCATTTTTAGCGTCAGCAGCATTGGTGTAGGAGATGATTTCCTTTTTTCGACCATCGATTTTTTGTAGTTTTAAACGTAAATAACCTTCATTATCTTTTTCAGAATAAATAGCCCATGAAAAATGATTCTTTTTTGCCGATCTGTTGTAGACCGGTTTGTTGATTTTAATTTCCTGCGATTCTTTTATTAAGGCTATGAGTTCATTTCCAGTTTCTTCATAAGTTACGGTAAAGACTTCGGCCTGTATTTTTTTTGCGCTACGGGTAATTCCTGTAAAGTGCTGGTTGACTCTTTTTTTGATATTTCGGCTTTTGCCAATAAAAATAATTTTACTTTCTTCGTTATGAATGTAGTACACTCCTGTTTTTGAAGGTAAGCTAGTAATAATGTCTAATAATTTTGGAGCAATTCCTTTTTGGATTTCTGATTTAATCAAACCGCTGATGATTGCTTTTTCGACATCTTTATCCAAAAGCATTTTAAACAATTTTACCGTAGCCATGGCGTCACCACTGGCACGATGTCTGTCGGCCATTGGGATTCCCAGAGCACGAACTAATTTTCCTAAACTATGGGAAGTTTGTTCCGGTAATAGTTTTTGAGATAAGGCTACAGTACAAAGTGTTTTAGCATTAAAATCATAGCCTAAACGACGAAATTCAGTTCGTAAAATACGATAATCAAAATCAGCATTATGCGCCACTATGATGCAGTCGGTGGTCATTTCAATGATGCGTTTGGCAACTTCATAAAATTTAGGTGCCGAACGTAACATAGCATTGTTAATCCCGGTAAGTTTTACCACAAAAGGCTGGATAGGAATTTCGGGATTAACTAAACTGATGAACTGATCAACAATTTGATGACCGTCAAACTTATAGATAGCAATTTCGGTAATCCCTTCTTCGTTGAATTGCCCTCCGGTAGTTTCTATGTCTAATATTGCGTACATATTCAATTTCAATGTCAAAAATCAATTTCAATATCAAAAAATCAATTCTTGAAAATTGTAATTGAAATTGCTATTGTTATTCTTTCTTGTTGTTTATCATTTTTGAAGCGATTGCGATAAGTTCTTCAACTTCTGTCAAAAGCCATTTTCTTTCTTCTGATTCCCCTTCTTTAATATAATCAAGAACTTTTAATGAATTTCTGGATTCTTTGAGTTCTTTTACAGCTAATGAAACTTTAAAAATAAAATCTTTGCTGGTTATTGTTCCTTGTGCTTCACCATAATTGAGTGCTGCGCTTCCGGAAGATCTAATCAATTGGTTTTTGTAATAATCCAATTCAAAAGTTTTATCTAATTTTCTAACAAAGAAAATACTTTCTCCTGCAAAACGAACCAATCTATCTTCTAAATTATAAATTTTATCAAAATTAGGTTCGTTAACTTCCATATTAACTTTTTTTAATTGAATTTTGTTATTGCAATTGCTTTTTGCAATTGACATTGCCATTGCTATTGATAATTGCGATTTCCAAAAATACTACTTCCTACCCGAATCATTGTACTGCCACATTCGATAGCTAATTTATAGTCACCTGACATTCCCATTGAGATAGTATTCAGTTGGCAGTTCCGATAGTTATCGGAATCAGTATTCAGCGATTGCAGTTTGTCAAAAATAGATTTCAAATGGGTGAATTCTTTTCGAATTTGCTTTTGGTTATCGGTGAAAGTTGCCATTCCCATGAGTCCTAAAATACGAATGTTTTTCATTTCCTGAAATTCATTTGAATTTAAAAGTGCTGAAAGTTCTTCTTCGTTAAGACCAAATTTAGTTTCTTCTTCTGCAATGTGCATTTGCAATAAACAATCGATAATTCGGTCGTTTTTTAAGGCTTGTTTGTTGATTTCCTGTAATAATTTCAAACTATCCACACCGTGAATCAAGCTCACAAATGGAGCCATAAATTTTACTTTATTCGTCTGAACATGGCCTATCATGTGCCATTGGATGTCTTTAGGCATGACTTCCCATTTTTCAACCATTTCCTGGATTTTGTTTTCACCAAAAATACGTTGACCGGCATTATAGGCTTCCATTAAATCCGAAACAGGTTTGGTTTTTGAAACCGCAACTAAGGTTACGTTTTCGGGTAAAGTGGATTTTATATCGTGTAAATTAAATTGTATTGACATCTTAAATGAATTGTTGAAATAATTGATTTAAAGAAACTGTTTAGCAACTTTTTCGGCTTTTTTATTTTTGGAATAATCATAAAATCCTTCGCCAGATTTTACTCCTAATTTTTTAGCATTGACCATATTAACTAAAAGCGGGCAAGGGGCATATTTAGGGTTTTTAAAACCATCATACATCACATTCATAATCGAAAGACAAACGTCTAAACCAATGAAATCAGCTAATTGTAAAGGTCCCATTGGGTGCGCCATACCTAATTTCATTACGTTGTCAATTTCGCTCACTCCGGCTACTTTATTATACAGGGTTTCGATGGCTTCGTTAATCATGGGCATCAAAATTCTATTAGCTACAAAACCCGGATAATCATGAACTTCAACGGCACTTTTATCTAATTTCTTTGCCAAATTCATGATGAATTCTGTGACTTCATCGCTGGTATTATAACCGCGAATGACTTCCACCAAAGGCATAATAGGCACCGGATTCATAAAATGCATACCGATAACCCGTTCAGGGTGCGCCACCACAGCAGCAATTTGTGTAATGGAAATAGA
Source organism: Flavobacterium glycines (assembly GCF_900100165.1). GTDB lineage: Bacteria > Bacteroidota > Bacteroidia > Flavobacteriales > Flavobacteriaceae > Flavobacterium > Flavobacterium glycines. Next base: position 30,489 of record NZ_FNEO01000003.1, on the reverse strand, counting down.
GGAAGTGTTAGTGGCGAAAATAGTATTGTGAGAACAGTACTCGTTTAGTTTTCTAAAGATTCGAAGTTTTAAATCCAGATTTTCGGTAGCGGCTTCGATGACCAAATCGGCACCAACTACACCATCTTCAATATCAGTATAACAAATAATGTTTGAAATGGTTTTCATTTTATCTTCGGCAGAAATAGTTCCTTTAGCAAGCATTCTGTCCAGATTCGTAAAAATAGTGGTCATGCCTTTTTCCAAAGCTGCTTCGGAAATGTCAATCAATTTTACGGTAAAACCATTTTGGGCAAAAGTATGAGCTATTCCGTTGCCCATAGTTCCTGCACCTATTACTGCTACTATTTTCATCTTTTTAAAATTGATATTTATAATTTTAGCCACAAATTCACTAATGAATAGGTGAATTTGTGGCTAATTTATTTTTGAAATTTTAAATTATTTTTTGAAACAATCGATAATCTGATAAGCTACTCTTAAAGCTTCAGTCGCCTGATCTAAGGTTACAATTGGCGTTGTATTGTTGTTGATAGCATCGGCAAATGTTTCCAGTTCGTCTAAAATAGCGTTGTTTTGCGTTACTTCAGGATTCGAAAAATAGATTTGTTTCTTTACACCTTCGGCATTTTGTAAAATCATATCAAAATCACCCGGAATTTCAGGAGCATCTTTCATTTTTACTACTTCGCATTTCTTTTCTAAAAAGTCAACCGAGATATAGGCATCTTTTTGGAAAAAACGTGTTTTACGCATATTTTTCATCGAAATTCGGCTCGAAGTTAAATTGGCTACACAACCATTTTCAAATTCGATTCGGGCATTGGCAATATCCGGAGTATCGCTGATTACCGAAACTCCGCTGGCGCTGATGTTTTTTACTTTTGAATTGACAACGCTTAAAATAACATCAATATCATGAATCATCAAATCTAAAACCACAGGAACGTCAGTGCCACGAGGATTGAATTCCGCTAATCGGTGCGTTTCTATAAACATAGGGTTTTCAATCATGTTTTTAGTAGCAATAAAAGCAGGATTAAAACGCTCAACATGTCCTACCTGTCCTTTTACATTGTATTCTTTTGCTAAAGCAATAATTTCTTCGGCTTCTTCAATGGTATTTGAAATGGGTTTTTCGATAAAAACATGCTTTCCTGATTTTATGGCAGCTCTGGCGCATTTGTAGTGCGAAAGGGTAGGCGTTACAATATCAATAACATCCACTGCGTGAATTAATTTGGCTATGGTGTTGAAGTTTTGGTATCCAAATTCTTTTGAGATTTTTTCGGCGTATTCCTGGTTTTCGTCATAAAAACCAACTAATTCATATTTTTCAGATTGTTGTAATAAACGCAAATGAATTTTTCCCAGGTGACCGGCACCTAAAACTCCTACTTTAAGCATGATAATGTATTTTTAACAAAAGTAGGAAATTCAAATTAAAATAATAGTATAATTGATTTGGATTTTGGATTTTGCTTTTTGGATTTTTTACTGTTATTTTTACAAAAAAAATAAACCCTTAACATTGAAAGATACAGCCAAACATCAAGGACTTCGCAATCAATTAGTAAGCACTTTACAACAAAAAGGAATTACTGATTTAGCTGTACTTGATGCGATAAAAAAAATCCCAAGACACCTTTTTTTGGAATCCGGTTTTCAAGATTTTGCTTATCAGGACAAGGCATTTCCTATAAGTGCCGGGCAAACCATTTCACAACCTTATACGGTAGCTTTCCAAACGCAATTGTTAGAAATAAAGAAAGATCATAAGGTTTTGGAAATAGGTACAGGTTCTGGTTATCAAACGGCTGTTTTGTGTTTGATGGGAGCTAAAGTGTATAGTGTAGAAAGGCAAAGTGAATTGTTTAAAAAAACTTCTGCTTTTTTACCTAAGTTGGGTATAAGGCCTAAGCATCTTACTTTTGGAGACGGTTATAAAGGATTACCAACATATGGTCCTTTTGACAGTATTATTGTTACAGCCGGGGCGCCATATATACCGCAGCCTTTGATGGCACAGTTAAAAATAGGAGGAAGACTGGTGATTCCACTTGGAGAAGAAGTCCAAATCATGACGTTACTTATTCGTAAAAATGAAACTCAATTCGAAAAACACGAGTTGGGCGAATTCCGTTTTGTTCCTTTGTTAGAAGATAAAAATTAAGGCTTTTAAATTAATTAAAAGCCTTTTTAATCCTGTCTAAATCCCTTTTGGTATCCTGTTCTTTTAAAGACTCACGTTTGTCGTAGTTTTTCTTTCCTTTGCAAAGTCCAATTTCAAGTTTGGCAATACCTTTTTCGTTTGTAAATAATCGCAAAGGAACAATAGTTAAACCTTTGGCTTGTACGCTTCTGGCAAGATTTTTTAGTTCTTTTTTGTTTAAGAGTAGTTTTCTTTCGCTTCTGGACTTGTGATTGAATTGGTTTCCAAAAGCATATTCTTCGATATAAGTATTGATAGCAAAGAGTTCGGTACCATTAAATTCACAAAAACTTTCTGCAATATTGGCTTTTCCTAAGCGGATAGATTTGATCTCAGTTCCCGCCAGTACAATTCCGGCAGTATATTTTTCGATTATTTCATAATCAAATCGCGCTCTTTTATTGAGTATGTTGACTGTTTTTAGCATAGTTACAAATGTAGAAACAATTAATAAGATTCCACAATTTTTCAGCGAAATTGAATTATTTTTGCTTTTATGGAAAAACAAATGTCAAATGATCCGCTTCACGGAATAACTTTAAAAGTTATTGTGGAAAAATTAGTTGATTTTTATGGATTCGATACATTAGCCGAATTAATATCAATCAGGTGTTTTACTCATAACCCCTGTATCAAATCCAGTTTGACTTTTTTAAGAAAAACTGATTGGGCTAGGAAAAAAGTAGAAGAATTGTATGTTAAATCTTTATCAAAGTTTCATTAAATATTGGCTTATAGTTGATATGAAATCATGATGCCTCCTCTGTATGGGAGCCATTCACCACTTCTGTTGTAATGCGTAGCAGTTTCATATCTTCCTGGTGTTCCATCTGTATAATATCCTTTGTAAAATCCTTGATGCCAACCGCCACCAACGAAAGCATCTAAAACAAATTTATCACTCAGTTTTCTTTGATAACCAATAGTTGCACCTATATGATATCCCAATCCTTCTTCATATTGATTTGTTCCCCAGTAATTCCATTTTTGTAATTTATAGACATCAGGACCTGCATGAAAACCAGCATAAAAACCATTGTATTTTTCTTTAAAATGATAGCGGTATTCCGGTGTTAACATGATGGTTTGCATTGGTTTGCCATCAAAAGATTTCCAAAATGAGGCAAAAACATCAACACTGAAAGTAGATTTATCACCAATACTTGTTTCTAATCCTATTTGAGGAACTCCTACTAAAGCTGAAAGACCATTAAGTTTCAGATAGGTCTGAGCGGATGTCGTTAATGAAAATAGAAAAATAAAATAAGACGATAATAGTGTTTTTTTCATAATAATTTTGAAGTGGTAATATTGAAATACACTGTCAATATTGACACAAATCTAATTATTTTTCTGTAATATATTTATTATAATTATGTTAATTAAAGTTGAATTTTACGTGATTTCAATACTGAATTTTGAACAAAAAGTTGCATCAGCTTCAATGATTTGAATTCCTTCTTTTTCAAAAAGATTACCATTGGATTCACTTGTGTCCGAATAACCATACCAAGGTTCAATACAAAGAAATGGAGCGTCTTTTTTAGTCCAAATTCCTAAATGTGGAAAACCATGAAAATGAATTTTTAAAAAAGGATTTTGATTTTTTAAAATACTTAGATTTTTTGATTGTAAATTTTTAAAAATCAAAGCGTCATTCACAAATAATTCATAGTTTAGCTCAACTAAATTATCTGTTTTTTCTAAAATTTTAGTTTTATTTGAAATCAAATCATTTTCTAAAAGATTGTAAACTAAAGTTTCGTCTTTTTCGAATTTTATAGCATAATCTTTAAAATTTCCATTTAGTGCAAATGCAGGATGTGCGCCTATTGAAAATGGTAATTTTGATTTAGTTTTATTAATGACTTTGTATTCAATGTTTAGTTTTTTGTCTTTAAGTGAATAATGAATTTGAAATTCAAAATCGAATGGGTAAACTTTTAAAGTTTCTTCACAGGATTGAATAGCAAAAGTGGCACTGTTTTCAGTTTGATTCGTTAATTCAAAAATCATATCTCGGGCAAAACCATGTCGGGGTAAATTGTAGCTATTGTTGTCAATTGAGTAGGTATTGTTTTTAAGTGTTCCTACAATTGGAAACAATACCGGAGAATGCTTTTCCCAAAATTCAGGGTTTCCTTCCCAGATGTATTCTTTATGTGTGATTATTGATTCTAGTGAAAATAATTCAGCTCCTTTATGGTTAATTTTTGCTGTGATTTGATTGTTGGATATCGTCGTTGTCAAAGTGATTGGAATTTTAAAGCATAGCTAAAGTAACTATATTTTGCAGAATAGATGAATGATTGTTAAATAATTTCTTAAAATTGAATTAAAGCCTAAAAAATATAAAAGTTGTATATCTTTTTTTTTATTAATTTGTAACAAATTGAAAAAAACATGAAAATAAATAGATTTGGTGCTGTTTTTCAAATAGCAATATTATTAGGGAGTTTTACTTTGTTAGCTCAGGAAACTACTTCTCAAAAACAAGTTTCTAATTATAATTATCGTGATGCTTTCGCACCATTTTTTTATACTAAAAATGGAACAGCTACTCGTTCGGCCAGCGGTCAACCTGGAGCGGAATATTGGCAAAACCGTGCAGATTATAAATTGACAGCTGTTTTAAGTGAGAAAACAAATGAAATTACAGCAACAGACGTTATTACTTACACCAATAACAGTACTGACGCTATGTCGTTTTTATGGCTGAATTTAGATCAAAACTTGTTTAGAGAAGACTCTCGTGGAGAAGCAATTGTTCCGGTTATGGGAAGCAGAAATGGTCGTCAGGGACAAATTTTTGACGGAGGACATAAAATAAAATCGGTTAAAATAACTAAAATAGATAATAAAAAAATCAACGAAGTTGAAGCTAAATATATCATAAGCGATACGCGTATGCAGCTTTTCCTTCCTGAAGAATTAAAGTCAAAAGGAGGGAAAGTGGAATTCAAAATCGAGTTTTCTTATATTTCTCCTAATGAAGGTTCGGATAGAACGGGGGTATTAGAAACTAAAAACGGAAAGATTTTTACCATTGCACAATGGTATCCGCGTATGTGTGTGTATGACGATATTAAGGGCTGGAATGTGAATCCTTATTTAGGAGCATCAGAGTTTTATTTGGAATATGGTGATTTTGATATTTCGATTACAGCTCCTTCAAATCATGTCGTTGTGTGTTCCGGAGAATTGACTAATCCAAATGAGGTTTTTTCGGCAGAAGAATTAAAAAAATACAATGAGGCAAAAGTTAGTGAAAACACGGTAATGATTCGTTCATTAGAAGGTGTTTTAGCAGCTAAAAATAATAGTACAGCTTCTAAAACCTGGAAGTTTAAATTGCTAAATGCTCGTGATGTGTCATGGGCTTCGTCGGCAGCTTTTATTTTAGATGGCGCCCGAATTAATTTACCAAGCGGAAAAAAATCATTAGCTCTTTCTGTTTATCCGGAAGAAAGTGCAGGAAAAGAAGCCTGGGGACGTTCTACTGAATATGTGAAAAATTCGATTGAAAATTATTCAAAAAGATGGTTTGAATATACCTATCCGGTAGCTACAAATGTTGCAGGTAATGAAGGAGGAATGGAATATCCGGGAATTGTATTTTGTAGCTGGAAATCCAAAGGAAAAAGACTATGGGGAGTTACAGATCATGAGTTTGGACACAATTGGTTTCCAATGATTGTGGGATCTAATGAACGTTTGTTTGGCTGGATGGATGAAGGTTTTAATACTTTTATTAATACTTTGAGTGATATTGATTTTAATAATGGGGAGTACAAGGATGAAAAAGAAGATATGCATGAAAGTGGAGCTTCTTATACTGATCCTGAATTAGAGCCGGTTATGACTTCACCTGATAATATGAAAGAAGCACATATAGGTGATTTGTGTTATTCTAAACCAAGTGCCGGTTTGGTAATTCTGAGAGAGCAGGTTTTGGGACCTGAGCGTTTTGATTTGGCTTTCAGAACTTATATCAAGCGTTGGGCATTTAAACACCCTGCACCGGATGATTTCTTCAGAACAATGGAAAATGTTGGAGGAGAGGATTTGAGTTGGTTTTGGAGAGGTTGGTTTCAAAATAATTGGAAATTTGACCAAGGAGTGAATGCAATAAAATATGTGAAAAATGACCCTTCAAAAGGAGTTTTTATTACTATTGAAAATTTCGAAAAATTACCTATGCCGGTTGTTCTTGATATTAAATTCAAGAGCGGAAAAGTAGACAGAGTAAAATTACCTGTTGAAATTTGGCAGAAAAATGTTGAGTGGACTTTTAAACATAATTCGACAGAAGAAATTGAAAGCATCACTTTGGATCCGGACCATGTTTTTCCGGACAGTAACGAAGAAAATAATATTTGGACAGCTGCTAAAGGATTAGTAGAAAAAGCTATTATAGCAGATGAATATTTAGGGGTTTATTCAAATTCCAGAGTTCCTTATAAAATTACGGTTACTGAAAAGAATACCTTTTTAAATGTAGATATTCCTGATTATGCTACTTTTACGGTGGAACCAATTGGAGAGAATATGTTTGAATCTAAGCGTACGGGTTTGAAATTTAAATTTAAAGAAGATAAATCCGGTTTTGATTTAATAGTAGGTGAAGACAGAACCATTCCTTTTACTAAAGTCAAATAATTTGTCTAATAAATTACAAGCGGCGGCTATTGAGAATTTCAATAGCCGTTTTTGTTTGTAATTATATCAGTGAAAACTTTGTTTGCTAAGCTCAAAAAAATGTACTTTTATTGCTTTTTACAATCAACTTAGAATAATTAGATTTTGGATAAAAAGATTACAATTGCAATTGATGGGTTTTCATCAACCGGGAAAAGTACTTTAGCTAAACAATTAGCAAAAGAATTGGGATACGTATATGTGGATACAGGAGCTATGTATCGTGCTATTGCTTTTTTTTCAATGCAAAAAGGCTATATAAAAACCGATTATCTGGATAGAGAATCCCTGATTAAAAGTTTGTCTTCTATTCGTTTGCAGTTTAAATTTAATTCCGATTTGGGGTTTGCTGAAATGTATTTAAATGGTGAAAATGTAGAAAAACAAATCAGAACCATTGAAGTTTCTAATTTTGTAAGCAAAGTAGCTGAAATTCCTGAAGTTCGTGCTAAATTGGTGGAACAACAACAGGAAATGGGAAAAAATAAAGGAATTGTTATGGATGGCAGAGACATTGGGACGGTTGTTTTTCCTGATGCTGAGCTTAAAATTTATATGACCGCCAGTGCGCAAACTCGTGCTCAAAGACGTTATGATGAGTTAATCCAAAAAGGTGATTCGGTTACTTTTGAAGAAGTGCTTCAAAATGTAGAAGAACGGGATTATATCGATACGCATAGAAGTAATTCGCCTTTAATCAAAGCGGATGATGCTATCGAAATAGATAATTCTAATCTGAACAGAGAAGAACAGTTCGAACTGGTTTTAGATTTGGTAAAACAAAAATCCTAAAGAAATATAAAAAAAAGAGTTAGTGTTGTGCTAACTCTTTTTTATTTCCGGTTTATTTGATGTCAATTAATTTAGGAGATTTTGGTTTTGCGGCTTCCTTTTTAGGGATGCTGATGGATAAAATTCCATTTTCATATTTGGCTGAAATTTTTTCTTCATCGACTAATTCCGGAAGTGTAAATGAACGGCTAAAAGACTGGTAGCTGAATTCCTGTTTGGTAATTCGTTCTCCGTCTTTAACTTCATTGTTTAGTTTTTTTTCAGAAGAAACGGTTAATAAATCATTATTCAGTTCAATTTTGAAATCTGATTTTTCAAATCCCGGAGCAGCCACTTCTACAAAAAAGAAGTCTTTGTTTTCTTTGATATTTAAAGAAGGTAGCGTGGTGTTGGTTTTTGAAAAATTGTCTCTATTCCAACTTTCAAAATCATTATTAAAAAATCTGTCAAATAAACTAGGCCATTGGTTTTGGTATCTAACAATTGTCATAATAATAAAATTTAAGTTAAACATTATTTTGTAGTTAGCTATACAAAGAAAATACCATTTGAAATAAACTGACAATAAGTTAGTTGTTGTGTTTTTTGATATGATTTTGTTTCTGAAAATTTTATTAATTTTTAAGAAAGAAATGTCAAATTTTCAGTTTTGGGATGGTTGTTTTTTTTTCGCAAACTTGTCATCCTGACGAAGGAAGGATCTCATCAAGTAATTCTGCAAAATAATTTATTTTTCGAGCTAAGCTTTGTGTGCACAGAATACAATTCTGCGCTAACGTTTTCTGTATATCCGAGCGATATGGTTGTACTTGTTTGCTAACTGTTGCGGGCACGGAAAACATTTCCGCGCTATCGGGGCTTTTTTTTATCGCAAACTTGTCATCCTGACGAAGGAAGGATCTCATTAAGTTTTAATAATTATGTTTAATTACCACACGAAAGGATTCTTGTGGCAGCGTGAGTTCAGTTATTTGTCTTTCCATTGTATTATTTCTAAAATTGCTAAAACTACTGCAATGAAAATACTAATTCTAGCAAACCATTTTGTGTATGGATATTCTTTAAGCATTTTTTGTGCTAGGTCTAAATCTATTTTCGATTTTTCAAATTCTATTCTTTCTTTTTCGGCAAGATATTTATCTTCTTCAATTATTTGCTTTAAAAAAGCTTCTCCTTTGTCGGTTATGGAGTATATAGAATCTCGATTATCGTCTTCAACTATCAAACTATTTCTTTCTAAAAAGTCAATATTTTGTATAAACAAAGTTCTGTCAAAATATCTGTCTATTTTTGGGTATAAATCTTGGTCTCTTAAATTGACAATGTTCTGTTTGAAAAATATCAAATGGTTTTTAACTTCATTGTTATTCATATTTCTGTCGGTGTTTTGGTTCTGTAAACTGAGGCATAACTTGTATATAGGTGAAACAAACTTTGTATATGCACCCGAAATCAGGTAGATTGGCGAAGTTCTTTTCTTTTCAAATATATCAAAATATCTTTACAAAAGAAGTTTTGGGAATGAAACGCTCTAAATAGCCCTGATGGAAGTGGCATCCTCTTGTCTCGTCTTTTGGATGAGACAAGAGATAGAGCGGACAGCAGGAGGGAAGTTCTTATAGAAATCAATACTTTCTGCTTCAAAAACCAATAAAAATCGCTGTTTAGCTTATTATTTAGTTTACTTAGTGATTATCAGTTTGATTTGTTTTGTGGTTACAAATAAATGTTTTAATTTTGCGCACCTTTTGGTGAATAAGAGTTTCCTTTAGGTATCAACTATTTATATAAACACTTCTGTAGTTTTCTATCACATTAAGAAGCTCAAGCAAACACAGAATACAAATTTACAATCAGCATGTCTGAACAATTAAAATCACAAGAAGAGTTTTTAGCAAATTTTAACTGGCACAATTTCGAAGAAGGTATTGATGCAGTTGATGAGAAAAACTTACAAGAATTCGAAGAATTAGTATCTAAAACTTTCATTTCTACTGACCAAGAAGAGGTTGTAGAAGGAGTTGTTGTAAGAATTACTGATAGAGACGTAATCGTTGATATCAATGCTAAATCTGAAGGTGTTATCTCTTTAAACGAATTTCGTTACAACCCTAACTTAAAAGTTGGAGATAAAGTAGAAGTATTAATCGACATCCGTGAGGATAAAACAGGTCAATTAGTATTGTCTCACAGAAAAGCACGTACAATCAAATCATGGGATAGAGTTATTGCTGCTAATGAAACTGGAGAAATCGTTAATGGTTTCGTTAAATGCAGAACTAAAGGTGGTATGATCGTAGACGTATTCGGAATCGAAGCGTTCTTGCCAGGATCTCAAATTGATGTTAAACCAATTAGAGATTACGATGTTTACGTAAACAAAACTATGGAATTCAAAGTGGTAAAAATCAACCACGAATTCAAAAATGTTGTTGTATCTCACAAAGCGCTTATCGAAGCTGATATCGAGGTACAGAAAAAAGAAATCATCGGTCAATTACAAAAAGGACAAGTATTAGAAGGTGTTGTTAAAAACATTACTTCTTACGGTGTGTTTATTGACTTAGGTGGTGTTGATGGATTAATCCATATTACTGACCTTTCTTGGTCAAGAATCAACCACCCATCTGAAGTTCTTGAATTAGACCAAAAATTAAATGTTGTAATCCTTGATTTCGATGATGAGAAAACAAGAATTCAATTAGGATTGAAACAATTAAACGCTCACCCATGGGATGCATTAGATGCTAACTTAACTGTAGGTGATAAAGTTTCTGGAAAAGTAGTTGTTATTGCTGATTACGGTGCTTTTATCGAAGTTGCTGAAGGTGTTGAAGGTTTAATCCACGTTTCTGAAATGTCTTGGTCTACTCACTTACGTTCTGCTCAGGACTTCGTGAAAGTAGGAGATGTTGTTGAGGCAGTTATCTTAACTCTTGACAGAGACGATCGTAAGATGTCATTAGGTATCAAACAATTGACTCAGGATCCTTGGACTGATATCACTTCTAAATACCCAGTAGGTTCTAAACACACAGGTATCGTTAGAAACTTTACAAACTTTGGTATTTTCGTAGAATTAGAAGAAGGAATTGATGGATTAATCTACATTTCTGACTTATCTTGGACTAAGAAAATCAAACACCCATCTGAATTTGTAAATGTAGGTGAAAAATTAGAAGTAGTTGTATTAGAATTAGATGTTGAAGGACGTAAATTATCTTTAGGTCACAAACAAACTACTGCTAATCCTTGGGATCAATACGAAGATTCTTTCGCTGTAGGAACTATCCACAACGGAGAGATCTCTGAAATCGTTGACAAAGGAGCTACTGTAGAATTTGGTGATGATATCGTTGCTTTCATTCCTACTCGTCACTTGGAAAAAGAAGACGGTAAGAAATTGAAAAAAGGTGAATCTGCTGATTTCAAAGTAATTGAATTCAACAAAGAATTCAAAAGAGTAGTTGCTTCTCACACTGCTATCTTCCGTGAAGAAGAAGAGAAAAATGTGAAAGCTGCTGCTGAAAACAATGCATCTGCTGCTTCTACTAATGCACCTGCTGCTACTTTAGGAGATAACAATGATGTGTTAGCTGCTTTGAAAGCTAAAATGGAAAAATCTGAGAAAAAATAATATTTCTCAAGTTTTATAAATTTAAAAGTCCCGAGTAATCGGGACTTTTTTTATGGAATAAATTTGTATAATAATTATTTTTTAAAATCCATTTTAAGTAGGTATAATTTGAAGTAAAATATTAATAAGTAAAAATACACTCGTAATAAGGTGTGTTTTTGTCGATTTTTTTAGATATTCTTGATACTTTATTTCTTACATTAGCAGTAAATTACTTAGATGTTTAATCTAAAAATAGGGGTATGCTAAAAAAAATACTTTTTTGTATCAAAAATAACCGTATAGAATTTTATTTCCTTTTTCTATTCATCTTGTCTTCAAATAGTTATTCTCAATGTGCGGGTAATGATGCTAGTTTAACTATTTGTGATATACAAAATCCGATTTATAAAAATATTAATCTTTTTAATCTTTTGGGAGGTACTCCAACAACAGGAGGAGTCTGGATTGATAATTCAAAACCACTGGAAGAAAGTATTTTTAATGGAATATTAGATGCGCAAGCATTACGAAACAGCGGTATTTATACTTATACCTATGTTCAGGATCCTTCAATTTGTACCAATAATACCGCTACAGTTACGTTAAAAATAGGTCCTTACACAGGTGTTCCAAGTCCAAATGTTTCTACCTGTGATGATGTAGAATCTTTTAATTTGTTTTTAGCTTTTGATGGAACAAAATTAGCTCCGCAACAAAATGGAACATGGACAGGTAACACTACTTCAGTTACTTTATCCGGAAACAGAATTAATCCTAAATTATTAGGCGAAGGAAATTATTCTTATACTTATAAAATACCGGCTTTAGATAGCTGTCCTGAGCAATCAGCAACAATATCGGTATCTATTTTTAGAAAGCCTGTTGGAGGAGATCCTTCTGATTTATTAATTTGTAGTAATGCTAATTTAGCTGCCTATAGCAACTTGAATTTAAATGATTTGCTGAGTGGAGAAGATCCGGGAGGAAGCTGGAGTGATGAATCAGGAACGAATCAAATCAGTGGTTCATCTGATAATAGGGTAAACCTGCAAACTATTTATAACACTTTTGGTGCAGGAACTTACAGTTTTGTTTATACCGTTTTATCTTCTAACCCTATATGTACAAATTCGCAATCTAAAGTTAAAATTATTATTGAAGATCCTTTAAATTTTACAGGGAGTACTTTGGTTGTCAACTCGGATATTTGTGAAAACGAAATTGCAACGGCTACTTATTCAGCTACTCTGACTAAAGGTCCTCAGCCAATTCCAAATGGTAATTATGATGTAAGTTATACGATAAACGATGGAGCGACTACTAAGTCGATTATTGTAAACGGAAACTTTACTAACGGAGTTTTTGTTTTTGCAGTAAATCCTGTAAATCTTCAGGCAGTAGGTAATTATACTTTTACAATAACCAAAATTGTTAATACAGCTTCGAAAGGTGCTTGTACTAATATTTTAGGCAGTATTACAGATGTTTTAAGCATTAATCCTTTGCCAAGAATTAATAACGCAACAGTAACTATCAATCCGGTTTGTAAAGGATTTGATGCTCAGGTTCAAATTTCGGGTAATACTAATTTAACGAATGGTAATTACAGAATAACTTATAATTTGTCAGGTGATAATACCGCAGCTAATCAACAAGCTAATTTCACCGTTGTTAATGGCGTTGCTAATTTTGTTGTACCTGCAAATTTATTACCGAATATAGGAGTGAATACGGTATTTACAGTTACTAATATTGTGAATTTAACTACGGGCTGTAGTAATTCAGTTGCCTTAGCAAAACTGATTACTGTTAAAGCTTTACCCGATGCCTCTGCTGTTGTTTTAAATATTAGCAATATTTGTTTAGGTCAAAATGCGACTGTTCAACTTTCAGGATTAGGAAGTTTGACTAATATTACTTTAAATTATGCTATATCAGATGCCAATGTAATTTCAAATCAGAATGTAACTCTTGCTGTAAATTCCGGAAGTGCAAATTTTTCTATTCCTTTTTCAGTGTTAAGCAATACCGGAAGTACAATATTTACGCTGAATTCAATTTTAGATAATGGAAATGGTTGTGCTGCTGTTGCTTTAAATAAAACAAAATCGTTTATTGTAAATGCTAAACCTTCAAATCCGGCAGGCAGTAGTTTTAGTTTTTGTAAAAATGATTTAAAAACAATAGCTAATTTAAGTCCAAGTGGTTCACAATTGCAATGGTTTGATTCGGTTTCAAGCACGACTATTTTAAGCGCATCAACATTATTAGTTACCGGAACGTATTATGTAAAAGAAGTCAGTTCCGCAACAGGATGTGAATCCGGAAGAACAGCAATTCCTGTAACAATTAATGAAATTGATACTCCGGTTTTAGCCACTGACGGACAAAATTTTTGTGGTTTAGATAAGCCAACGATTCAAAGTTTAAGTGATAAAACAACTTTTGATGATACTTTAGTTTGGTATGACGCTGCTGCAAATGGAAATCTGTTAAGTCCGAATGCATTACTAAAAGACGGAATGAAGTATTATGGATTTAATTATTCAGGTACAACGAATTGTTATTCGAATCCATTAGAAGTAACAGTTGTATTATCTGATTGTGAGGTTACTCCGGACTTTTTTATTCCTGATGGATTTTCACCAAATGGAGATAATAAAAATGATGTGTTTAGAATTCCAAATATTCAATTCATTTATCCTGATTTTAGCTTAGAAATATTCAATCGTTATGGAAATATTCTCTTTCGTGGGAATAAAAATAAGTTAGAATGGGATGGTAGAAATTCGGACTACAAAGTAGGTATTGATGGAATAGCTCCTAACGGAGTTTATTTTTATGTCCTTCATTTTAATAAAGGAAATAAAAAACCTGTTCAAGGAAGTTTATATCTAAACCGATAGTTGTTTGCATTACTTAAAACTAAATTTCGAATGAAAAAAATAATACTTAGTATCAGTTTTTTATTGTTTATAATAAAAGTTACTGCACAGCAAGATCCGGAATACACACATTATATGTATAATATGAATGTTATTAATCCAGCCTACGTAACAGGGACACAGGCTATGTTGGATTTAGGAGTTTTGTATCGGGCTCAATGGGCAGGAATGGAGGGAGCTCCTAAAACATATAATTTTTTTGGTCACATTCCTTTGAATAAAAAGGTAGAAATGGGACTTTCTGTAGTTACTGATGATATTGGAAACGGAGCATTGAAAGAGGATAATTTCTATGCCGATTTTGCTTATGTTCTAAATATGAGTAGTACAGCAAAATTATCATTAGGATTGAAAGCCGGTTTTACTTCGTTTAAAACAAATTTCAACGGTTTTCAATTGGAAACAGGAGATTCTTCCACAGACGAGGCTTTTTCAAATAATTTAAATGATATGTTTCCAAATATTGGAGCAGGAGCTTATTTTTTTACCAACAACTATTATTTGGGATTGTCTGCACCAAATTTGCTTTCGTCTAAACACATCGAAAAACGTTCTGGAATTAACGCTTTAGGTTCTGAGAAAATCCATATGTTTTTTACAGGAGGTTATGTTTTTAATTTATCAGATTCGTTCAAGTTAAAACCGGCTTTTATGACTAAGATTGTTCCGGGATCGGCTGCTTCTTTAGATGTTTCTGCGAATGTGTTGTTTAATGAAAAATTTGAATTAGGCGCTTCCTATCGATGGGATGATTCGGTAAGTGCTTTGATGAATATAAAAGTTTCACCCAGTATAAGTGTAGGTTATGCTTATGATTATGCGACTTCTAATTTAGGGCAGTTCAATTCAGGAACACACGAAGTTTTTATGTTGTTTAATATCGATTTATTAGGTAAAGGATTTGATAAATCACCAAGATTCTTTTAATATGATGACCATGAAAAGAATATACCTGCTATTAATTGTATTTAGCATACAATTTACGCAAGCACAGTCGCAAGATTTAAAAAGAGCCAAACGCTTATTTGATAGAACGTATTATAGCGAAGCTATTCCATTGTATGAATCTATTATTACTACGAATCGTTCATTTGAAGTCGTAAAAAATTTGGCTGACAGTTATTACAATACCAATAATTATGCTAATGCTCAAAGACAATATCGTTTATTAATTTCAAGATTTCCGGAGGCAGCAACTGCCGAATATTATTTTAAGTATTCGCAAACACTGAAAGCATCAGGAAATTATGAGGAAGCAAATAAGGTCTTGCGTGACTATTTTTTAAGTACTAAAAATCAAAAAGCCATTGAAAATCTTGATAAAGATAATTTGGTTTTAGAAAATATCTCAGCCTTGGGAAATAGATACAATATTAAAAATATGACTATCAATACATCTAATTCAGAGTTTGGAGCAGTAACTTACGGTCACGAATTAATTTTCTCGGCAGTAAATAACAGACCAAATATTTTTGGGAAGGTGTATAAATGGAACAATGAAAGTTATTTGGATTTGATGTCTGTTTCTCTTAAAAATCCTAAGATTGATTCGATTAAGAATTTTTCTGTCGAATTAAATACTCCGTTACATGAAGCTAATGCTGTTTTTACTAAAGACGGAAAAACAGTGTATTTTACCCGAAATAATTCTAAAGACGGAATAAGAGTTAAAAATGAAAACAAGGTTTCAACCCTCCAGATTTTCAGAGCTGAATTAGTAGATGGGAAATGGAGAAATATCACCGCTTTGCCTTTTAACAGCGATAATTATTCGGTAGAACATCCGGCTTTGAGCAATGATGGAAAAACCTTGTATTTTGCATCGGATATGCCGGGGTCTTTAGGTTCTTTTGATATTTACAGTGTTTCAATTTTAGGTTCTGATTATGGTACACCAAAAAATTTAGGTCCAACTATCAATACCGATAAAAAAGAACAATTTCCATTTGTTTCAAAAGACAACAAATTATACTTTTCTTCTAATGGGCATGCAGGTTATGGATTTCTGGATGTTTTTGTTTCCGAAATTAGAAAAGGAGAATTTACTACGCCATTAAATGTGGGGTTACCTATTAATTCCGGTTATGACGATTTTTCTTTTGTTATTGATTCGGATACACAGCAAGGTTATTTTGCTTCGAATAGAAAAGGAGGAAAAGGTGCTGACGATATTTATGAGATTAATGAAATTCAACCTTTGCTTGTTGAAAATTGCATGCAATATATTGCCGGTGTAATTACTGATGTGGATTCTAAATTGCCTTTGGCTCAAACAAAAGTGATTTTACAGGATGCTAATAAAAAAGAAGTCCAAAGTGTTATTACCTCAATCGATGGAAGTTTTTCTTTTTCAGTTGATTGTGAAAAAAGTTATACGGTTTATGCTTCCAAAAATCAATATACTGATGCTTCAAAATTTTTAAAATTATATAAGGATAGAAAGAAAACAAATGATGCTTCAATGGCTTTGAAATCGAAAGAGGTGATTAAGAAAGAAGAATTAGCAGTTATTGAGCAAAAGAAAAAAGAAGCAGCATTGTTAGTTGAAAAACAAAAGAAAGAAGCTGCTATTCTGGTTGAAAAAGCTAAAATAGAAAAAGAAAAAGCAGCTAAAAAAGCTATTGCAGATGCTGAAATCAAGAAACAAGAAAAAATAGCAACCATTGTTGCTGCTGAAAAAGATATTGTAAAAGACAAAGACAGATTGTTGATTAAAACCGATCCTATCTATTTTGATTACGATTTATGGTACATCCGAAAAGAATCAAAACCTATTTTGAATCGCGTAATCGAATTGATGAAGAAATACCCTGAAATGGTAGTAGAAATTGGTTCGCATACTGATAACCGAGGAAATGCTAAATACAATTTGGATCTTTCTTCTAAAAGAGCTGCTTCAACCAGAGAATATTTTATTAGCCAGGGAATTCCAGCTAAGCGAATTTTTGCCAAAGGTTACGGAGAAACAGTGCAAATTGTGAAATGTGAACCTAGTGAATCCTGCAACGAAGAACAACATGAGTTAAACCGAAGAAGTGAGTTTGTAATTAAGAATTTGTAAAAAAATAATTTTAATTGTAAAAAAGGTTTTCATTTTTTGAAAACCTTTTTTTTGTGTAAAATCTTATATTTTTTTTATACATTTAAAATCTAATTAATAAACTAAAATTTTATGGAAGAAATTCAAACATCGACGAATTCAAATTTACAAATTAACGAAGAATCAAAATCGTTTTTGAAAGAAACTGCTAAATGGGCTTATTTTTTATCCATACTTGGTTTTGTAGGAGTAGGTTTTATGGTTATTTTGGCTCTTTTTATGGGAACTATTTTTTCTAAATTGGGTGTTTTTGGAGCACGATTTGGAATGATGGAAGGCGGATTTATAACTGTTATTTATTTGTTGTTGGCAGTATTGTATTTTTTCCCAGTTTATTATCTGTTTCAATTTGCATCCAAAGCTAAAGTCGCTTTTAGCACTACAGACAATGAAAAATTAACGGCCTCTTTTGAATATTTAAAATCACATTATAAATTCATGGGGATTTTAGCTCTTGTGATATTTTCATTTTATGGAGTTGTGTTATTCTTTTCATTTATGGTGATTCTGTTATCAAGCTTTTAAAAAGGATTATATAAATATACTATCTTGGTATTATAAATAAAGATTTATAATTTCTGTATTTGCTTATCCTGTATTTTAGCGAACATAATCAAAGCAGTAATAGCGCCAATTGTTGCAAATAACATATCCGATTGAGTATCCCAAATATAGCCCTGAGTTCCTAAAAAAGCATCACCCTCTTCGGCTGTTACTAATGAAACGCCCCATTCAATCCATTCGTAAGCGGCACTAATGGCCAGGCAAATACAAACAATGATAAAGTTGAAAAAGCTTTTATTATTGATTACTTTTTTTCGGATAAACAGTTCTCTGATGATCATGGCAGGAATAAAACCTTGTGCAAAATGTCCAACCTTATCATAATTATTTCTGCTTTGATGAAAAACATTACGGATGTAATCAAATAAAGGAACTTCGGCATAAGTATAATGTCCACCAATGAACAAAATAATACAATGGATGAGTATTAGAAAATAAGTAAAATTGGTAAACCGAAATTTATTAAAAGTAAATGCAAGTATTAAAAGGCCAATGATAGCAGGAACAATTTCGAGAAAGCAAGTGAATTTTTCGTTAGGATTGATAATACACCAGCTTAAGGTGATAAAGAAAATGCTAAGCATTATATAAATATTTTTCATTATTTAAAAAGTATTCTGTTTAAAATATAAGTATTTTACTAATATATACTTTTTTAAAATAAAAAAACATCATTAAAATTTAATGATGTTTTTTTGTAATAATAATTAATTGCAGTTGCTTAAATAATTTCTGTTTGTTTACTCAATAGGTGCGTGTTTCTTGCGATTGAATATCCAGAATAGAATAGGAAACACTAATAGTGTTAAAATAGTCGCCGTTACTAAACCTCCAATGATGACGATTGCTAAAGGTTTTTGAGATTCAGAACCAATTCCGGTTGAAATGGCAGCCGGCATTAAACCTATTGAAGCCATTAATGCAGTCATAATTACAGCTCTGGTTCGGGCTTTGACTCCCATGAAAATAGATTCTTCCAGTGAAAATTTAGCTTTGAGATTATGATGGAATTCAGAGATGAGAATTACTCCATTCTGGATACAAATTCCCAGTAAAGCAATAAAACCAACACCGGCAGAGATTCCGAAATTCATTCGGGTTAAATGCAGGGCTATAATTCCACCAATTACTGCAAATGGAACATTGGCTAAAACAAGTAACGAATCTTTGATATTACCAAACAAAATAAACAGTAACACAAATATTCCAATTAAACTGATAGGTACTACCTGAGCCAGACGGGCACTGGCACGCACCTGATTTTCAAATTCACCTGTCCAGCCTATATGGTAACCTTCAGGCATTTTTAATTTGGCAACTCTGGATTGGGCATCAGCAATTGTACTTCCTAAATCTCGGTCGCGAACAGAGAATTTTACCCCAATGAAACGTTTGGTATTATCTCTGTAAATAAACGCTGGACCGGTTACAGTTTTGATATCGCAAATTTCTTTTAATGGAATTTTAGCTCCGCTGATTGTTCGTACTTTTAAATCGGCTATATCCTTGTCGTCTTTTCTGTATTCTTTTAAGAATCTTACTCGGACATCAAATTTCTTTTCCCCTTCGTATTTTTCAGTTGCTGTTTTTCCTCCAAAAGCTAATTCTAATACAGCCTGAGCATCACTTAAAGTCACTCCGTAAGCAGCCATTTTTTCTCTGTCTAATATAACGCTAATTTCAGGCTGACCGATGTTTCTTAAAATACCAACGTCTTTTATCCCCGGAACATGTTGTATTTTGCTAATGACCTGATTTGCCAGTTCATCTAATTTATCTAAATCATCTCCATAGATTTTTACTGCATTTGAAGCATTAATTCCCGCAACAGCTTCGGCTACATTATCAATAATGGGTTGTGAATAGTTGTAGCCAATTCCTTGATATTTTGTTAGTTTTTTATCCATTTGATCCACCAATTGATCCATTGAAATTTTTCGTTTCCATTCATCTTTTGGTTTTAGATTTACCTGCATTTGAACATAATAAAATCCACTGGGATCAGTCCCGTCATTGCTTCGTCCAATTTGAGATAAAACACCGTTTACCTCCGGGAAAGTTTGTAATTCTTTACGTAAAATAGCTGTTGTTTTAACGGTTTCTGTTAAACCGGTACTCATAGGTAATTTGGCTTCTACCCAGAGTGCTCCTTCGTTTAATTGAGGTAAGAATTCGGTTCCTAAAAATGAAGCCGAGAAAAAGACACCTAATAATAAAGTTAAAGAAACAGTTAGTGTTTTAATTTTATGTTTGAAAGTCCATTGAAATCCTTTGGTAACAATTCTGTCCCAAAAACTTACAAAGGAATTGTGTTTTTCTTTTACATTTTTATTTAATAACAAATGGGATAAAACCGGAACTAATGTTAATGTAAAAAGTAAGGCTCCCATTAGGGCAAATCCCAGAGTGTAGGCTAGGGGAGAAAACATTTTTCCTTCTACTTTTTGGAAAGAGAAAATAGGTAAAAGAGCGGTTATGATGATTAATTTAGAAAAGAAAATGGCTTTTCCCATTTCGGTTCCGGTTTTTTTAATCAAACTTCCTTTGGCTAATTTATTGTATTTTTCCATTCCTACAGCAACAGCTTTATGATCCAGTACAACAAAGAGACCTTCAACCATAACCACGGCACCGTCTATGATAATTCCAAAATCGACTGCACCTAAACTCAATAAATTGGCACTCATTCCCATCATTTTCAGACACAGAAAAGCAAATAATAATGCCAACGGAATTACGATTGAAACTGTAAAAGTGGTTCTCCAATCGGCCATAAAAAGAAATACGACACAGGTAACCAAGATGATTCCTTCGAATAAATTATGCATTACCGTTTCGGTCGTAAAATCCATTAGTCGGTCGCGATCGTAAAAAGTTTCCATTTTGACATCCTTTGGTAAAATACCATTATTAAGCTCATCAATTTTGGCTTTTACAGCTGTTAGAACTTCTTTAGCATTTTCACCTTTTCGCATCACGACAATTCCTTCAACAACATCGTCGTTTCCATTTAAACCAACTTGTCCCACACGAGGCATAGAACTTTCATAAACATTGGCCAAGTTTTTAACTAAAATAGGATTTCCGTTAGCGTCATCAACAATAATGTTTTCTATGTCCGAAATTGATTTTAATAACCCAACTCCACGTACAACATAAGCTTGTTGGTTTTTTTCAATTATATCCCCACCAACATTTAAGTTACTTTCATTAATAGCATCATAAACTTGTAACGGCGAAATATTATATTTCGCTAACTTAATAGGATCAACACCTACTTCATATGTTTTTTCCTGACCACCAAAAGCAACTAAATCAGCTACTCCGGGAACAGCGCGTAATTGTCTGTCAATTACCCATGTTTGTAAAGTTAACAAATCACGAGAATCACGATTTTTACTTTTTAAAACATACCTAAAAATTTCGCCTGTAGGACCATATGGTGGTTGTACATCGGCATTTACGCCTTCCGGTAAATTGACATTTTTTAATAAGTTGTTTACCTGTTGTCTGGCAAAAGCATCGTCAACTCCATCATCAAAAATGATTTTGATTACCGATAAACCAAACATAGTGATACTCCTTACACTTGTCTTTTTTTGAACCGAATTCATCGATATTTCGATAGGCGATGTTACAAAACGTTCTATTTCTTCGGCACTTTTTCCATTCCATTGACTTACAATAATAATTTGAGTATTAGTCACATCAGGAAAGGCTTCGATGGGCATATTTTTAAAGGCAATAAAACCTGATAGAGCCAGTAAACCAACCCAAAAAAAGGTGAAAGCTTTATTCTTTAAAGAAAAAGCAATGATGTTTTTTATAAATTTATTCATGGTGTTTAATAACTATTAAAATTCTGTATGAAAACGGAGTGATAAAAATTGAACTGGTCCCCGGTCTCTGTTGTATCCGGGATTAATGATGTACTGATAATCAGGAGAAAGTGTAATATGCGAATGAGGAACATTAAAAGAATAAAAGGCTTCTGCAATTTCTTCCGTACCGTAATTTAAATTTCCATCTCCTATCATAAAACCATTTCCGCCTAATTGCTGGTATTTTTGATGATCTTTAGATAATCCGTTAGTAGCTATGGCAATTCCTCCAAAATCATCTTTGCGATTCCACATTTTTCCTTTTAAATTAATTCCTAATGAAGCCGATTGGTCTATTTCGGTAAATGCCCAGGTCTCATTTTTTCCATCGTTATAACTAATACGCCCAAAAGCTCCCCATTGCTCTCCATGACTGTATTCTCCATTGATTCCCAGTCCGTATTTAGTTCTTCCGTCTGCTCGGGTACTTATGATATTAGGAGTTCCGATAAATGAAGAACTGGCTTGATTGTAATTCCCCATTTTAGCCACATTTTTGAATCCTAATACCCTAATGATTGCTTTGTCATTGTTTTTAAAATTCATTTCTTTTTCAACTTCTACATTTATTGCATTTGATTTATTGAAATTAAATTCCACATTTGGACCATTAGCGGTAGTTGGTAAAGCAGCTATACTAGCACGAATTTGCCAGGTGTCTAATTGATAATTCGCATAAATTGCATCGGTATAACCCCGGGTGTTTGCGGCATAATCCCAGGCTCCGTGTGTCATTAATGACCAATTTAAGAATTGAGTACGGGGATCATGACAAAAGGTATTTCCATCAAAGTAATCCGACAGCCCAAATTTTCCAATTACAAATTGTAACGACTGATTAATTCCTAAATCGATTTTTTGTTCCAAGAGCATTCGTGCCATATAAACTACAGGTTTAGTCTGACCAATTCTAAAAGTTTCTCCATTTGCAAAACCACCAAGACCTTTAGCTCCGGAAACTCCTTCACCACCTGACATTTCCGGGTTCAAACTTATTGTTGCTCCTTTCCATAAAGGCATATCAAAAAACAGAGTAGAAGTGAGTGAAAGTGCTTTCTCTTCATGATTTTGTAAGCTGTTATTTCCTGAATAATCGGCTTTAAAGGCGGGATGGTATTGATAAACGGAAGTCATTTGAAACCTCAAATTAAATGGTGCTATGCTATCATTTTGTTGATTTTGAGCAAATGAAACCGTGTAGGAAAAAATAGAAAACAGTATGAAATTTAAAAGCTTCAGTTTCATTTTAGTTATAATTTTAATGAATAAAGTTTTAAGGGAATTTGAATCAAAAATCAATGCATTTAGATTTTTAATCGTTTAAGGCATCATAAATAAATAACTGATTGTTAGTGATTACTTTTTCGTTTTCTTTTAAACCATTCGAAATATAGGTGGTGTCACCGACTTGTCTGTACACATCAACTTGTCTGGTTTCTATGTTGTTACGATCTTTGAAAATCATGACAAAATTTTTGCTTTTGTCAAAAATGATGGCATTATTAGGAATTGCAATCATAGATTGATCTTCATTGAATGATAATTTTATATTAGCATTCATTTCTGGTTTTAGCATATAATTAGGGTTCTGTAATTTGACGCGTGCCTGCATTGCTTTAGTTTCAGGATCTATAACGTTGAAAATTTTATCTATTTTTCCTTTAAAAATTTTGTCGGGATAACTTAATGTGGTTACAGACGCATCAATTCCAAGCTTTATTTTGTTGATGTCTATTTCGTTAATATTAGCCATTGCCCATACTTCACTAATTTCAGCTATATCAAAAATGTTATCAGAACGATCGTTACGTAAAAGCATATCCTGATTAATCTTTTTTTGAATGATAAATCCACTAATTGGAGCAGTTACTTCGTAAATAGAACCGGCTTTGATATTATAAATTTTATAGGTTTCCTGGATTTTACTTAATTGGGATTGCGCTTTATTTACCTCAGATTTTGCTTCCAGTACATCTCTTTCAGCATTTAATTTCCCAGCAAATAATTCCTGAGCAACTTTTAAGTTGTTTTTGGCAACTAATAAATCATTTTTGGCATCAATTAATTGCTTTTCAAAATCGGCGATATCCGTACTTCTTATAATTGCTAAAACTTGTCCTTTGTGTACATAATCGCCTAATTCAACATTTACTTTGATTACATTTCCTCCAACTAATGGGAATACATCAATAGATTTATTGTTGTCGGCTGTAATTTTTCCGTAAAAACTTAACTCATTTTTTAATGGTTCCATTTTTGCCTGAGCTGTTGTGGTAGATTTTAGCATAGTATCGCTCAAAGCAAAAGAAGTTTTAATTTCAGGATTTTCAACTTCTTTTTTGCAACTTGTATAGGATAGACTCAGGATAGCAATTCCTAAAATTATTTTATAGTTCATTTTGATATAGTTTTTAAAATAGATCTTTATTGATGGTTTTATTTAATTCTTCTGCAGACAGAACTAGGTTTTTCTTTAATTCATTTATTTGTACTGTAGCCAGATTGTAACTTTCCATGAAATCAGTAAATTCTAATAAACTGATATTTTGTTTTTGAAAATTGTCTAAGATTCCGTTGTATACTGTTTCAAAATCAGAGTTCAGAGTTGGTTTTATCAGCATGTAGTTTTTACGGGACTCGTCCCATTTATTCCAGGCAGTAGTGATTTCGGTTTGTATTTGTAAATCAAAATTTTGCTTTTCAATTTTAGATTGATCTAAAATGTTTTGAGCATATTTTATGTTACCTTTATTTTTATTCCAAAGAGGTAAAGGGATGTCAAGGGTTAAATTAGTTTCTTTTTGAAAAGCACCACTGCGTTGATCGTAATTAGCGCCTAAAGTGATATCCGGAATCGACAATGATTTTTGCCATTTCAGATTCAATTCATTAGCCTCAATTTCTTTTTGTTTAGCCAAATAATCAGGTCTGTTTGTGATAGCTTCATTTTCCAAATTTTTAATATCAAAAGGAATTGTTTTTAGGTATTTATTAAATTCTGTATTAGAAACATTGGGTATGATGTTTTCTGTTTCATTTAATAATAATTTTAAATTAGATTGTTCAACAATATTGTTATTTACAATTTCCATGCGCTCGTTTTTGAAATTGAGGTATAAAGATTGTAAACGAACCAGGTCTTTTAGAGGTAAATTTCCTTTTTGAGTCTGAATGGAATAGGAGTTAATTAATTCTTCAAGTCGGCTAAGTTGTTTATCTGTGGTTTCCAGTTTTTTTGAATTGTAAAAAACAGTATAAAAGCTTTGACGCAATTGCAGTTTTAGATTTCTAAGTAAATCATTAAATTGAAGTTCGGCTAATTGTTCATTAGCCTGAGCTAGTTTGATTTCATTCTTTTTCTTTCGTCCTAAATAAATCAGCTGTTCTATACCAAAAGCTTTTTGACCATTTTGGCCTACGTTAAAAAACTGATCTCTTTGGGGATTGTAAGCATTTAGACTGGCAGTAATAGTTGGGTTGTCCCAAATATGTGCTTGAATAGTTAAAGCTTTTGCTGCATCAATATTATAATGTGATGCTAAAAGGAAAAGATTGTTTTTTAAAAATTGACTTTCGCAGTCTTCTAATGTGACTGTTTTTTGTGCGCTAATTTGCTGATTGAGAGAAATCAGTAATAATAATGCAAATAACTTTTTCATTGTATCATTTTTATTTGATACAAAGTTGTTTTGTTAGTCTTTAAAGTGACTTAAATTGAACTTAAAAAGAACTTAAAAATGAAGAGAAATTTGTTTTTTAATGAAAAATAAGTTGGAATAAATTAGTCTTTTCTTTAGGAATACTATAAATAATTCGCGCTTTATGGAGTGTTAAAATTCGATTTACAATTCGCAATCCAAGACCAAATCCCGAGATTTCTTTTGAGTTTTTTCCACGCATAAAAGCCTGAAAAAGTTTTTTCTGCTCGTTTTCACTTAAAGTATTTCCGGTGTTTGAAATCGAAATAATAAGATTATCTCCGGAGGTACTAATTTTCACCTGAGCTTGTTTGTTGTCTGAATAAAGACAGGCATTTTTTAAAACATTATTTAAAGCTATTTCCAATAGATTTTTATTGCCTTTAATTTCTAATGCGGTATCTAAATTGTCGCTTTCTTCCATTTCAAATAATATTACAAAATCAGGAAAGCTTTTTTTGAGTTTTTTCATTGCCGAAAATAAAATTTCATCCATACGATGAACTTCGCTGTTTTCGGTATTTTTAGATTCAATTTTAGATAATATCAACAAGGAATTGATTAATTCCGACAGATGATTGACATCTGATAAAATAGTCTTTAAAAAAGTTTTTTCTTTGGCAGATGTAGTAACATCATCAATTGTATTTTCAATTTGTGCTGTAATTCTGGATAATGGTGTTCGGAGCTCGTGTGAAGCGTGTGCGGTGAATTCTTTTTGTTTTTGATACGAGATTTCTATTCGATCCATCATAAAATTAAATTCATTAGCAATCAAATCAATTTCATTTCTGGTGCTCTTAGAGGTAATACGGGTATCCAGATTGTTTTCGTTGATTTTTTTTATTTTTTGATGAAATAATTTGAGTGGATTCATGGCTTTTTTGACCATAAACGAAGTTAAAACCCAACATATACAAGTAAAAAGAAGATAGGATACGATTAAGGTGTATCTTAAAAAGAGTAATTTTCTTTTTCCATAATTATCCGTTGCCGAAATTAAGGCGTAAAAATCCTTGTCGTTTGTGTCATAAAAAACACCATATACTTCATAATCGCCTTGTTGTTTAAAGAAAGTTTTGTGTTTTTTAAGATATTTTAAGTCTTCTGCCGACCAATTAATTTTAGCATCATCAATACTACTGTAAATGAGTTTAAAATTAGAATCAAAAACTAAAGTTTTTTCGTTGTAGAGTTTATTGATAGAATTTTGGTCTATCATTTTTAAAAGTTTATTATCAACTTCTTTTACATTGACTAAAAGTTTAATATTTGAAAGGGCTTTTATTTCTAAACGATCTCTGAATTCTTCTTTTCTAAAATTAGAATATAAGATAAATATCACTGTTGATGCCAAAGCAAAAAGAATTGTAAACAGTAAGCTTACTAAAAGTGATATTCGGTTTTTTAATGTCATTCCTGATTGTTTAAATAGTAGCCGTAACCTATTTTAGTATGAATAAGTTTTACTTCTTGGTCTTTATCAATCTTTTTTCGCAGAAAATTGATATAAACTTCAATAGTATTTTGATTGGTTTCAATATGATAATCCCAAAGTTTTTCGGCAATAAATTGTTTGGAAATTATTTTTCCTTTGGCTTGTGCTAAAATTAAGATCAATTTAAACTCTTTTGGAGTGAGTTTAATTTCTTCACCTGATCTAAAAACTTTCATTTCATCTTCAAAGATTTCTAAATCTTCAATGATAATTTTGTTTTCTGTTTGCTGCGGAATTTCTTTTCGTCTTAATAAAGATAAAATTCGGGCATGTAATTCTTCAAAATGAAATGGTTTAACCAGATAATCATCGGCGCCATAGTCAAAACAAATTAGTTTATCTTCTATTTCACTAAAGGCTGTTAGCATGATTATAGGTGTTTTTTTATCTGTTTTACGAATGCCTTTGCAAACTTCTATGCCATTTGTTCCGGGAACATTTATGTCAAGAATTATTAAATCATATTCATAAGCGGAATATTTTTTTAATAATAAAGAGCCGTCATAATATGGAATACACTCGAATTCTTTTGAAGTAAAGAATGCAGATATTTCTTTGGATAAAGTAAAATCGTCTTCGAGTAGTAGAATTTTCATATTTATTTAGTTTGAAATTCGGCTATTGTTGAATAGCCGAATTGTAATTTGAAGCTCTTATTTAAAATAAGAAAAAGTCTCGTTGTTTTCTATTTTTACTATAGTTTCGTAGATTAATTTAATAACATTTTCTACATCTTCTTTATGTACCATTTCTACAGTGGTATGCATATAGCGTAAAGGAAGTGAAATTAAAGCTGAAGCCACTCCGCCATTACTGTAAGCAAAGGCATCGGTATCAGTTCCTGTAACTCTTGAAGAGGCTAGTCTTTGGAAAGGAATTTCTTTTTCTTCGGCAGTGTCAATAATTAAGTCTCTTAAATTGTTTTGTACAGCCGGTGCGTAAGTAATAACAGGACCTTTACCTATTTTAGTTTCTCCTTCTATTTTTTTATCAATCATTGGCGTAGTAGAATCATGACATACATCAGTAATAATAGCTACATTAGGTTTGATGGTTTGAGTAATCATTTCTGCGCCACGTAAACCTACTTCTTCCTGAACAGCATTAGTTATATAAAGTCCAAAAGGTAGTTCTATTTTATTTTCGTGCAATAGACGGGCTACTTCGGCAATCATAAAACCTCCCATACGGTTGTCAATAGCACGACAAACAAATTTGTTTTCATTTAAAATCTCAAATTCATCAGGATAAGTAATCACACAGCCTACATGAACTCCCAGTTTTTCTACCTGCTCTTTAGTTTCACAACCTAAATCTATAAAAATATTACTGATTTTTGGATTTTCTTCTTTGTCCCTGTTTCTGGTATGAATAGCCGGCCACCCAAAAACACCTTTTACAATACCGTTTTTAGTATGGATGTTTACTCTTTTTGAAGGTGCAATTTGATGGTCAGAACCTCCGTTTCTAATTACATATATTAATCCGTCATCAGTAATATAGTTTACATACCAGGAAATTTCATCAGCATGACCTTCAATTACCACTTTAAAAGGAGCATCCGGATTGATAACTCCTACAGCTGTTCCGTAAGTGTCTGTTATAAATGTATCAACATAAGGTTTTAGATACTCCATCCATATTTTTTGTCCGCTACTTTCGTAACCGGTCGGTGAAGCATTATTAAGGTAGCTTTCTAAAAAAGCCATTGATTCATTGTTTAATATCGATTTTGTATTCATAAAATATTTTTTTGCTAAATTATAAATTTGGTATTACAGTTGTATATTTAATGTATAATTTTACACCAAATTATAATCCTTAATATGAAGTCTATTTATTTTATAGCAATTTTATTTCTATTGTCTTTTTCTGGCTTTAGTCAGGGGGTTCCTTATAATCCCGATGCAATGGGATATGTGTTGACCGAAAAAGACAGTCTTTTAAATGATACTATTAAATTGCCTGAAATTGTAGTTTCTAAAAGTAAGTTGGACGAAGAAGGAAGGAAGCAGTACCTTATATTGCAAAATAGAGTTTACAGAACTTATCCTTATGCTAAATTAGCTGCCGACAGATTAACAAATTTAAATAAAGGTATGGCCAGACTCTCTTCTGAAAGAGAAAAAAGAAAGTACTTTAAAATAGTTGAAGATTATTTGACTAATGAATTTGAAGCAAGGCTAAAAAAGTTATCCCGAAGTCAGGGGCGTATTTTGGTTAAGTTGATTCATCGGCAAACAGGGAAAAGTACTTACGAATTAATTAAAACCCTGAAAAGTGGTTGGAAGGCTTTTTGGTCTAATACAGCTGCAAGTATGTTTGACATTGATTTAAAATCGCAATACTTACCATATGAAACCAATGAGGATTATTTAATTGAAAATATTCTTCAAGAAGCTTTTGATACAGGAAGACTTCAGAATCAACCAGCAGCTAATCCTGTAAATCTGGACAAATTAAATGAATATTGGGAAAGTAGATTACCATAATTTATATTAAAAATAATAAGTTTAAACTATACAGCCTGTCTCGTTCTAAATGAGACAGGTTTTTTTATGCCTTTCAATTAAAAAAATTCGGTACATATATAAGAGTAGTTTTTTGGAGCTTTTTCCTGCTATCCGCTACAATCTTTCATGACTAAAGGTCGTCAGGAAAGGATTTTCGCTTCTATCAGGGCTAGGGCAGTGGTGGTAAAAACAACATTTATACTCTAAATTCCGGAAAACCCCTTAGCGAACCTCTGTGTTTTCTTGGTTCATCTGTGCGGAAAAGCTATAAAACACGGTATTCATCCATCTAAACTCCTACAAATCCCAAAATCTCAGAAAAATAAGTTTCACGTTTTCAGTGTATTAAAAAATAGTTTGAAAATAGTTTAGAAAAGTCATTGTTAAAACGAATAAAGGTTCTACTTTTGCACCCGCAACAACGCAGACGTTCATAAAAATACTGACAGACTAACAAATCAAATTAGAAATTAATTTCTAAAAAAAAGGTTTAAAAAAGTTTGTGAGATTTAAAAACAGATGTTACATTTGCACCCCGCAAACGAGCGACGTTCCTTGAGAGACTGACAAGAAAAACGAAGAAAACGGAAAAGAAATTTTTCTAAAAAAAACTTCAAAAAAAGCTTGCCAGAAAGAAAAGAAGTTGTACTTTTGCACCCGCTTCGAGAAACACACCACGGTGTGAAAAAGAAGCGAAAATAATAAGAAGACACGTTCCTAGACATATTGAATTGACAGCCGTTTCGATGTAAATCGAAACAAATAAAATAAGAGTAATAGAATCAAAAGATTCGAAAGAAACCACTAGATCTGAAGTCAAATATAAAAAAGAGATTATATCTCGCAAAATATACGATGAAGAGTTTGATCCTGGCTCAGGATGAACGCTAGCGGCAGGCTTAACACATGCAAGTCGAGGGGTATAGGTTTTCGGACCTAGAGACCGGCGCACGGGTGCGTAACGCGTAT
>NZ_FNEO01000005.1 GCF_900100165.1 Flavobacterium glycines | reverse complement strand
CATTGCTCGGATGGTGAAATTGGTAGACACGCTGGACTTAAAATCCAGTGAACAGCAATGTTCGTGCGGGTTCAAGTCCCGCTCTGAGTACTAAAACTCCAATTAGCATTTTGCTAATTGGAGTTTTTTTGTTTTTTTCTTAGATGTTTTTATTAATTCTAAAATTAATTGGTTATTTAGAAAATAAAACGTTTCTGAGATACAGGCCTGTGGTATAGATTAAAGGATTTTATAAGCTATTAAAAAATAAGAGAGCTATTAATTAAATAGCTCTCTTATTTTGTGAAATTATGATTTATGTTTAGAAAATTGAATTGTCTTTATTCTTCAAATTTTGTTTGTAAATAGTTAAGCATTTCGTTTGTAATTGGTTTTGATAAAAAATCAATTACCATAGGGAAATTTTTTGATTTTTGATGATCTTCTGGATCAATAGTAGAAGATAGAACTACGATTTTTGTAGTAACTTCGGAATATTTAGGAGTGTTGAAGATGTTTAAAAAATCCCATCCATCCATTACAGGCATGTTTAAATCTAAAAAAACTAATTGAGGAAGTTTGTCTGTTTCTTTATTTAGAATAGAATCGAAATATTGTATCGCTTCTTCGCCGTTTTTAGCAGTAATGATGTTGTTTGAAAAAGAAGCTTTTGTAATTACTTTTTTACATAACATAAGGGTAATAGGGTCATCATCGACACATAGAATTAAATCTAACATGTTATTTGTTTTTAAATGTTAATGTAATTGTAGTTCCTTTGTTTACTTGACTCTCGATTCCAATAGTGCCTTTCATAGCTTCAACTTGTGATTTTACGAGGTATAATCCTAATCCTTTACTATCAGGGTAGTCATGAAATCTTTGATATAGTCCAAAAACTTTATCTTTGTTTTTAGTGAGGTCAATTCCTATACCGTTATCTTTAAAAATAAGTTTTATTGTGTTTCCAGTTTGTTGTGCAATGATTGTTATTTTTAATAAACGATCTTTGGAGCTATATTTTAAAGAATTGGTCATAAGGTTTAATAATATGCTTTCTAAATAAGCTTTATTAGTGTTTAATAGGCTTACACTGTCAAGGTCTAATCTTAAAATAGGTTTGTATAATTCTATTTGATTAGTTAATTGACTGAATACATTTTCAAAAATATCTTTTAGAGAAATATTTTCTTTTTGAATAGATGTATTGTCTTTGATTATCATGACTTTTGTTAAGTCTTCTATGGTTTCATTTAATAAATGGGTTGATTTATTAAAGCCATTGATGATTTCTTTTAGCTCAGGATCTTCTATCGGGATGTCTTCTATAAGATTTAGGAGTCCGGTTAAATTAGACATTGGAGCTCTTAAGTTGTGAGAAGTAATGTAAGAAAATTGTTTTAAATCTTTATTGTTTTGTGTTAATTCCTTGATTAACTGTTCTTTTTCTTTTTCTTGATTTTTTTCTTCAGTAACATCTCTTTGGATAGATACCCAATGTGATAATTCGTTTTCAGTATTGTAAATTGGAATCATTGTAAAACGTAGCCAAAATTCGGTTTTATCTTTTTTGTAAGCTTTAATTTCAAGTAATCCTTCGTCTTTATTTTCAATAATTTGAAAAATTCTTTTTAATACGCCGATTTCGGTATTTGGCCCCCTTAATATACTAAGAGAATTGTTTAATATTTCTTCTGGTTTGTAACCAGTCATGCTGGTAAAAGCCGGATTGACATAGATAACTTTTGGCAGAAGATTTTTATTTAAATTAGCTTCTGTAATAACAATAGATTCTTTGGTTTGTAAAATTACGGTTTCGAGTAATTTTAATCGTAATTCTTCTTCTTTTTGTTTGGTGATGTCCTGAAGAGCTCCAATCATTCGAATAGCTTTCCCGTTTTCATCTTTTAAAAGAAATCCTCTGTCTAAGACATATTTATAGGTATCGTCGGCACATTTAAAACGATATTCATCTTGCCATTTTTCTGTTTTTTGTTCAATAAAAGAATACAGTTTTATAGACATTTTGATGCTGTCTTCCGGATGGATATTTCCAAACCACCAGCTTGAACTGTCTCCAACCTGATCTTCTTCGTAACCAAAAACAGCTTTTATTCCTTTGCTCCAATTAAGTTTGTCTTCTTGAATTTTCCAGTCCCAAATGGTGTCGCTTGTCGCTTTTGCAACAATATCGTATTTGTCATTTGATTCCTTGATTTCGTTATTGGTGTTTTCTAATCTTTCAAAAATGATTTTATTTTTTTCTTCATTATTGATTAGGATAAATCTAATAGCAAATGCAGTAAGTAAGATTAAAATAAAATCTTTTATTAAATTAAAAAGAAGGTAATTTTCAGAGTTTAAATAGAGAGAAGAAAATTTATATAAAAAAGTTGCCAAAACAACGGCAATAAGTAAGTATATTATTGTTATTTGGTTCGTTTTTCTTTTCATTAACCAAATATAATTAATAATTGTTAAAAGCAAAATTTCTGTGAAAACTTATTTGTAAAAAGTCGATTATCCTAATGTATGCCTGTTCTTTTGCAATGAGAGTAAAGTATTTAAGAAATGTTTTTTATATCAAAATAAAGTGTACCTTTGCAGCCATTAAAAATCACAGATGGAAGCTATTAGAAACATTGCAATTATTGCCCACGTCGATCACGGTAAAACCACTTTGGTTGATAAAATTATGTATCATTGTCAGTTATTTCGTGAGAACGAAAATACTGGAGATTTGATCCTTGATAACAACGACTTAGAGCGAGAAAGAGGTATTACAATTACTTCTAAGAACGTTTCTGTTTCTTACAAAGGAACAAAAATTAATATTATCGATACTCCTGGTCACGCCGATTTTGGTGGAGAGGTAGAGCGTGTTTTAAACATGGCTGATGGAGTGTGTCTTTTGGTTGATGCATTTGAAGGACCAATGCCACAAACGCGTTTTGTATTACAAAAAGCGATTGATTTAGGATTGAAACCTTGTGTGGTTATCAATAAAGTAGATAAAGAAAACTGTACTCCGGAAGAAGTTCACGAAAAAGTTTTCGACTTAATGTTTGAATTAGGTGCTACTGAAGAACAATTGGATTTTCCTGCTGTTTACGGTTCGGCTAAAAATAACTGGATGTCTGAAGACTGGAAAGTTCAAACAGAGAACATTGAGCCATTATTAGATATGGTTATTGCTAATGTTCCGGCTCCTAAAGTTTCTGAAGGAACTCCGCAAATGTTGATTACATCTTTAGATTTCTCTTCTTTTACAGGTCGTATCGCTATCGGTCGTTTGGAAAGAGGTGTTTTGAAAGAAGGTATGCCAATTTCTTTGGTAAAAAGAGATGGTAAAGTAATTAAATCAAGAATTAAAGAATTACATACTTTTGAAGGTCTTGGACGTAAAAAAGTAGAAGAAGTTATAGCTGGTGATATTTGTGCGGTTGTAGGTGTTGAAGGTTTTGAAATTGGTGA
This sequence comes from Flavobacterium glycines, assembly GCF_900100165.1. Classification (GTDB taxonomy): domain Bacteria; phylum Bacteroidota; class Bacteroidia; order Flavobacteriales; family Flavobacteriaceae; genus Flavobacterium; species Flavobacterium glycines. The sequence continues at coordinate 210,548 of NZ_FNEO01000005.1, read as the reverse complement.
TACTATTGCTGATTTTGAAAATCCGGAAGCTTTACAAACAATTGCTATTGATGAGCCAACAATGAGTATGTTGTTTACTATTAATGATTCACCTTTCTTTGGTAAAGAAGGTAAATTTGTTACTTCAAGACATATTCGTGAAAGATTAACTAAAGAGTTAGAGAAAAACTTAGCAATGAGAGTTGCTGAGACTGATTCTGCAGATAAATTTATGGTATTTGGACGTGGTGTATTACACTTGTCAGTTCTTATCGAAACGATGAGAAGAGAAGGATACGAATTACAAATTGGTCAGCCACAGGTTATTATCAAAGAAGTTGATGGTGTTAAATGTGAGCCAATTGAGGAATTAACTATCGATTTACCGGAAAATCTTTCAGGTAGAGCTGTAGAATTTGTTTCTATCCGTAAAGGAGAAATGCTTTCTATGGAAGGAAAAGGAGAGCGTATGATTGTTAAATTCAATATTCCATCTCGTGGAATCATTGGATTGAGAAATCAATTGCTTACTGCTACAGCAGGTGAAGCTATTATGTCTCACCGTTTCATTGGATACGAACCATACAAAGGGGAAATTCCTGGACGTAATAACGGTTCATTGATTTCTATGGAAAATGGAAAAGCAATTCCTTATTCTATCGATAAATTACAAGATCGTGGTAAATTCTTTGTTGATCCTAACGAAGATATTTACGAAGGACAGGTAATTGGTGAAAACACTCGTAGTGATGATATGACTGTGAATGTAACTAAAACGAAAAAATTGTCTAACGTTCGTTCTTCAGGAGCTGATGATAAAGCGAGAATCATTCCTGCTATCAAATTCTCTTTAGAAGAAGCTTTAGAGTACATCCAAAAAGATGAATACGTAGAGGTTACTCCAAAATCACTTCGTTTAAGAAAAATTTACTTATCTGAAACTGATAGAAAAAGATTTAAAATCTAAAAGATTAAATCTTCAATAAAAAAATCCCAAATTCCTATCCCGAAAGCTTTCGGAAGGAATTTGGGATTCTTTTTTAGGACTATTTTTAATTGGAATTTAGAATTTAATGAATTGGATTTTTAGTTTAAGATTTGATATTGTATTTTGACATTGATATTGAAAATTTTAAAAGTTATCTCTTCAAGCTGAAATGTCCTTTAATTTCTTTTCCATTTTCAAGTTTGACAGTAAACCAATAATCATCAGCAGGTAGCTCATTACCGTTTAATGTTCCATCCCAACCCTGACTTTGAGGATTAATGTCTTTGATGAGTTTGCCATAGCGGTCAAAAATATGAATAACAGTTTTTGAATTAAAAGTAGAGTTGATTCCTTTGATTTGCCAATAGTCATTAAATCCATCATTGTTTGGAGTGAAAAATCTTGGAATTCCTAAAATTGCAATTGATTGATTGGCAATGCCGCAACCATTTTTATCTCTAATGTAGACTTTGTGTATTCCTGCAGCAACATTTTCAAAAAGGTTGGAATCCTGATAGTAGTTGTTGCTGTCGTCTAAGCTGTATTCATAATTTCCAATCCCTTCTACTGAAACTAAAATACTGTTGTTTTCACTTAATTCATTTACTTCAATATTGCTTACGCGAGCAATTTCTGAAGCAGTAACAGTTAATGTTCTTGTTCTGCTACAGCCTTTTTGTGATGTAACCGTTACGGTATATGTTCCGACAGTATTTACAGCCAGGGTTGAATTAGTTTTGTTTGTTAAAACCTGATTGTCTTTTGTCCAAACATAGCTGTAATTAGTAGTTGGACTTCCGTCAAGTATACCGGCATCTAATGTTACAAAAAAATTAGGTAAATTATTGCATACATAAACATCGGACAGATGATTAGCATTGATATCTATATTGGGTTTTGGATTTATATTGAGTGTTACATGGGGTCCAATACCAAAACAGCTGTTATCTAAATCATTATCAACTCTCACCCATATTTTTTGTTGATTAGGAGAAAGGGTGTTGCGATAGTTTGTTGTGCTTGTTATTTCTTTTGTTTCAGATAAAGCGTCTGCTTCTGTTCCGTAATATTTAATAGAATAATTTGTTTTTGGCGAGGGTAAAATTGCTAAAATGCTGTTTGTTGCGCTGCTAAAATCAAAAGTACTAATGCCATCATAGTCGTCATTTGTTGCGTCAATATAATCATCACAATTTTCGAAAATAAGATTAAATGCAGGTGGTATTTGAGTAGCTGAAACAATTAAATCAATTCTTGCTACGGAGAAACAGGTATTGGTATTTTCAACTCTGGCCCAGACAATTGTTCCGTTATTAGCAATATATGTTAGTGGATTTGCAATTTTTTTTGTTGAATCATTTGTGTTTGCAGCCACAGCAGAGGTAAAATAGCTAAAAGTCTCATTCAAATAATTGTTTGAGATTTCATTATTTTTAACTGTAAGGTTAAAAGAGCTTTTTGCATCTAAATCATCGTCACATTGTTTAATACTTATATTATTAACTACAGGTAAATCTAAGGTGGTTAGAGCAGTTTCATTTGAAATTAAACCACATGTATTGCCTATTCTATTAATAAAAACCCGGTATTTATATCCAATCATATTTTGAATAACCGAATTAATAGTTAATGTAGAAGAAGTTACTCCTGAATAATTACTGTTGTTATTTAAGTTATTCCAATTTGTTCCGTCAGTTGAAATTTGCCATTGGTAACTGTCTCCATTTGTAGTAATTGAAATCGAATTACTTTGGTTTAAACAATGTGGTATTGCGTTAGGTTGGTTTGTAATTACAATAGGAGCAGCTGTGTTATAATTAGAATTAGGAATAGTATAGCCATTGGTACGGCTTGTTACAAGTCCTTTTCCATCAACTGTAGGAGGAAAAGAAGTACCTAAAATATGATTGCCGGTGGTATCAGTAAATCCAGCTTCAAGTACATCATAGCAAGAATCACCATCACTATCAAGGTCTCTGAAGTTTTTTATTCCATCATTGTCGGTATCGGTATTATTGCTTCCTGTTTCAACAGAATCAAGTATACCATCGTTATCACTGTCTAAATCAAGATAATCAGGAATATTGTCGTTATCAGTATCATTAGGATTAAGTTTTGTTTCGAAAATATCGTATAATCCGTTTTTATTGACGTCTGTAGTGTTTAAAGTAAAATTATTGTCTTGACTTTCTGTTAAATCAGAAACATTATCGCCGTCACTATCTTTGTCTAATTGGTCTTCTATTCCATCAGCATCGGAGTCTTTTGGAACACAAACAGCAAAAAACTTTAAAGTACTTTTGTTTGCTTCGGTATCTAAAAGATTCTTATGTGTAAAGCTAAAAGAGTTGACTAAATGAGTTAGAAATTTGAAATGCGTTGTTCCGGCTGCTAATGGTACTATTCCGTTTATTTGGAATCGGATTTCGAAAGAAGAGAATTCAGTTACACCACTTTCGTAAATGCCATCGTAATTAGTGTCTATCAATAATTCATTATTTGGATTAAGCACGGTAACAGTTTTATCAATATCTGTAGAAATGATATATTCGGCATTTGCATTTAATAAATTGGCAGAATTAGCGGTGTTTACATATTCTATTCCAAGACTTATTGGTTTAGTAAAGGCTAGTGAATATTTTACGAAATTGCCTTTTCCGGCAGGAATTTCAGAGACAAAACTTCCATCGGAATTTCCTGAAAAAGGAGCGCTGCTGACAGCGACCGATGTGCTGACTGTTCCTGTAAAAGAGTTGGAATAATCACCAACTGTAATATTTCCGGAGTTTAAATTTGAAATATTGATATTTTGGTTGCCATAAGATTCTGTGCAGTTAGTTATGCCGTCATTATCATTGTCAAGGTCAATATTGTCATTAACATTGTCGTTGTCAATATCCGAAGGGCAATTGCTAACAGGTATAATATCCGATAAAATTGTAGTTCCACAACTGGTAATACCACCTCTTACTTTGTAGTATCCTGGTTGGTTAGGGGTAAATGAATTACTATTTGAATTACTAATTGGGGTGTCATTAAAATACCATAAAAAGTTGTCGTAATTTAATATAGAGCTTACTTCTAAAACAAGATTAGGGATGCAGGATGAAACACCAATGTTTAATTTGTCCAGAGCAATTTCAGGTTTAGCATCAAATCCTGAATAATATCCGCCATAAGTTGCAGCGTTATTGGTGCCAAAATAAGAAACGTATACCTGTTGAGTAGATTTTACACTAATATTACCTTTTAAGTTGTTTAAGGAATAGCGCACATAATTAGTGTTTCCTGTAATGTCGAAAGGAGTTGCATTTATTGGGTTATTATTTATTGTAACAACGGCATCTCTTTCGGTTATAATATTCATACCTCCGGTATAAGTTATACTTCCAATAAATTCTATTTGCGGTATGTTGTCTACAGTATTTGGTGTTGAACAATTTAGTGGAGGAACAAAAAATAAATTTTGATTTGCCGGTTTGTTTGTTCCACCTATACACTGATAAGCAAATACATTTTCGGTAGTTTTTACATAAAGATTATTGTTTATAAATTGAGCTCCATCAATTGTCGTATATTCTCCGGGTTGTAGTGTATAGTTTGGTGTTGTGTTTCCGTTTAAATAAACTTCTGTTTGAGGATTATGAGCAACCAGAATAATGCGTTCTATTTCGTTAGTTCCATTTCCTTTTGTGAAAATGTATTCTTTACCTGTTTTTTCTAAAGGAACGATTTGATCAAAACCAACATCTCTTCCTGTTGGACCATTATTGCTTAATTCGATACTGTTACTTCCTCCAAAAGAACCTGAATTGACTACAATTCCTTTGTCTGATTCTACTAAAGCACCAATCATTTTGGCACTATTAGAAGAAATAGAATTTGGAAAGTTTTCTAAAGCAATAACATAAGTCTCATTTTTATTTAAATTTATAGTAATTGGCCCATTTATTATAGTGCCATCAGTTAATATAGTTCCTATTGGAATATTAGAAATGGTAACTTGTGTGTTGTTTTCAGTTGCCAGTATAGAAGCAAAATTAAGTAGCGAAGCATCATATAATGGGTTAAGCATTGCGCCCAGCCTAAAGGTTGTTCCTATGGCACTATTTCCTTTAGAAACGAGTCCTCCCGCATGATTGTATTCGCCGGTGTTTTGGTTTAAACCGGCATTAACTCTAACACTACAATACACTAAATCATCTGCTTCGATGATGAAGCCTTTGTTTATTAATTTTCCAATTATAGTTTTTGGTGTGAATAGTTGGGTGTTGATTCCTACTCCTATTTTATAAATATAAGGACTACTGTTGTTTACAGTAGCATAAATGATTTGTCCTCCTATAGCTATTATTTTTAAGTTTACATCCTTGATGCTGGGAGTAGATATGTATAAATATTGGTCTTCTGCTTTTAGAGTTTGGTTTTGGTTTGCTATCGGTGGGATATAATGTGTTCTGCTAAATTGCGCAACACAATTTAGAGTGATTAAAGTTAGGCTTAGTAAAAATATTTTTCTCATTTGATAAATTTATAAATTATTGGCGATTTTTTATCTTTTTAATGAAAAATGGCCTTTGATATTTTTGCCATCTTCAAAAATTAGGGTAAACCAATAATCATCAGCAGGTAGTTGGTAACCGTTTAAGGTTCCATTCCAATTCAGGTTTGAAGAATTAAATTGTTTTATGAATTTTCCGTAGCGATCAAAAATATTTATGGTAGCCAGAGGAAGTAAATTTAAGTTTTTTATGGTCCAGGAATCGTTAATACCATCTCCATTAGGAGTGAAATAACGAGGGTAGTCTAAAATAGTAAAAGGAAAAGGAATCGATACGTTACATTGATTTTTATCCCGTGCATAAGCAATATGGTTTCCTGCAGGAATATTTGAAAATTCAGGACTGTCTTGATATAAAATTCCATCTATAGAAAATTCATAATTTCCGGAACCTGTATATTGTATTATTGCAGAGTTTTTATTGCCTTCAAAATCTTTAGTTTGAACAGCAGTTATTATTGAAATTGGATTTTGTGTGTTATTGTTAGAAAGATTCAGAGTTAATTCGGCATAATTAGCACAATTATAAGAGTTAGTTACTTTGGCAATCAGAGTTTGTGTCAAGGACTGGTTAGTGTAATAAGCAGGGTTGAAAATAGGATTACTGTTGTCTTTCGCATCCGTTAAATTCTCATAATAAGTAACATCGCTTAATGTAGAGTTGTTATTTTTTATTTCATTATCTGCTTCGGTCAGGTTAAAAATATCTTTTCCATCACCATCAAAATCACAATGTGTTAACGTACTATTGTTTAAAACAATTTCAGGAGTATATTCAATTTTTATCTGATTTGTGGCAATACAAGTAGAAGGATTTAATGTAACTTCAACTTTATAGGTTCCGGGAGCTGTAACAGTATAAGAAGGATTGGTTGCTGAAGATAATAAAGTACCATCTTTGTACCATTTATAGGTGTATGCCGAGGATAATTTTGTGTCTATTATATAGTTATCACCAAAACAAATTGCAGTGTTTGTGGCTAATAATCTATCTGTTCCTAAGTCGATTGCCGAATTAAAACTGGCGGCTTCTATGAAAATAGCCGAATCATAATAAGTATTTCTGTCATCGGCAATGACTAATTTGATGTGATAGGTAGTTCCCGGAATAACATTGGTTTTTGCATTTAAAACTTTGGTTTGACCGGCATAATTTATAGGACTGGTATTATTTGGTGTATTGTTGAACTGACCAAAGTAAGATTCGTTTTTAGCATCACAATATTTAGTAGGAGTGAAGGTGATTTTAGGATGGATATTGATGGATGAAATTGGAATTGTTGTATTAGGTATTACAGCTAAATTTTGATACGGATTAGCAGTTCCTTTTTCTTTTATTAAAAATGCAAAACCATCAGAATAATGGCAGGGATAGTCGTCCTGGTATTCATTAGAAGCAAAAAAATAATTGAAACTGATGCTGTTTGTTAAAGGGGTAAAATCAAATTCCAGTACTGTAGCGTTTACGGAATTGCTATTTAAAGTTTGATTTAAGTCGGTATCTCCAGGCCATGAATCACTACCTCCTCCAAAAGTTCTGACAAAAGGTCCTGCTGATTGTGTGCTGCTCCAGGTACTAAGGACTATACCAGATTGAAACGGAAAATTTGAAGCACTATTTGTAAAAGCTCCATAACTGTTTTTTCCAGAGCTAAACGGATCTCCTGTGACAGATTCATTGGCTATTTGTAAACAAGAACTGTACTTTGTTAACAGATTGATTAGTTCAACAGCATTTTTGGTATCGTCTACGCTAATGGCTTGTGCCCGCAATGGCGAGCTGATGATGTTTATCAAAAAGCAGAATAATATGGCTTTGCAGACTTTCATAATCATACAAAGTTAGTATAAATATCTGTTTTTTAACAGCTTGGTTTGAGCTTGTAAAACTTAATGAGAAACTTCGTTTTCAATGAGCAAAGTAGCTTGTTTGAGTTTGTCTGAGTTGAGTGGTTTTATGATATAATTTTTTACCGTTGGATAGTTTTTTGCCATTTCTAAATCAGTAGGGTCGATGGAAGAAGAAACCACAAAAATTATTATTTTTTTAGCAAATGTGATGAGTTTGAATTCATCCAAAAACTGCCAGCCATCAAGTATAGGCATATTTAAATCCAATAAAATAACATCCGGAAGATTTGAGGGATTTAGAGCGTTTTTAATTAGTTCATTCAGCGCTGTTTGAGGGTTGTGAAACGAAACGATTTTTTCGCAAAAATTATTTTTTGAGATAAGCATACTCATTAGTTTTACGGATAGTTTATCGTCGTCAATAATGTAAGTCAATTTATTTTTCATCAAAAAATAATTTAAAAGTACTTCCTTGTCCTTCTTTACTTTCTACTTCAATTTTACCTTTCATGGCTTCAATTTGATTTTTCACAATGAATAAACCAATTCCTTTTGCGTCTTCATTTTCGTGAAAGGTTTTATACATACCAAATAACTTGTTTTTATTCTTCTTAATATTGATTCCCAGACCATTGTCTTTAAAATAAAAAATATGATAACCGTCTTTGTTTTGATGGCTTATTTCTAATTTAGGAAATCGATTTGGAGATTGATATTTAACTACATTTACCAGTAGATTTTGGAGTATGTTTTCCAAATAAGTTGGAATTACATTTAAGTTTAAATATTCGGGTATGTTATGGGTAATACTAAGTTTATTTTGAAAAGGAATTAGACTTTTTTCTAATTCGGTTTTAAAATTAATAGTTGTTTTTAGAGTGTTGTTATTTTTTTGAATGGTAATTACCTCATTCAAATTCTCAATTGTTTCTGATAATTTTTCGGTACCTTCCTTGAACATTTCAATAAAACTTAGTTTCTCGTCAGTATCGTTAGTATTTTCGATAACGTCCAAAACCATGAGTAAGTTACTAGTGTGTGAGCGAATGTTGTGAGAAACAATATGTGCAAAATTTAAAAGCTTGTTGTTTTGTTGATTGGTAACTTCTAATATCTTTTTGAGCTCAGTTTCTTTTTTCTTTGTGGCGGTTACATCTCTGCCAATACCAATGAATTTGGTACAAATACCATCATTGTCAATTATTGGAGTGATGTTTAATTCCAACCAATATTTTTTATTGTGTTTGTTGAAATGGTGAAAAACAATTTTTATTCCTTTTTTGTTCTTGATAGTCTGGTTAATCTTATTTAGGATTTCGTTATTGTTTTTAGTCCCGAAACTAAGATAATTGGGTTGTTGGCCTATGATTTCTTCCAATGTTAAACCGGTAAGTTTCATGTAGGCCTGATTGACCCAGATAGCTTTTCCTTCTGAATTTAGTATGATAATGCTATCAGTGGTTTCAGATGCAACCAATGATAGTAAATTGAGATTTTCTTCTGTTTGCTTGTTTTCAGTAATGTCTTTGATGGAATAAACTAAGTAATCTTGATTGTCAATTGTAAACTTTTTTCCGGAAGTAATTTGTACCGGTATCAGATTGTCTTTTTTTGTTTTTAAAATGGTTTCTTTTGCAAAAAAAGAAGTGTTTAAGTCAATTGAACTGCTATCTTCTGTAGGGAATAATATGGTGTAAGGAGCGCCTACTAATTCAGTTATGGTATAAGAACTAAGCTTAAGCATTGATTTGTTGCAATCTGAAATTTGTCCAGTATTAGTATCAATAATAATTAAAGCTTCATGAATATCGGAGAATACAGAAGTATATTTTTGTATAACTGATTCTAATTTGATAATTCGTTCTTCTTCTGAACTTATATCTTTAACAAAACCGTAAATTCTATTAATTTTATTGAATTCAAAATCAACTTGGCAAATGCATTCCAATTGTTTGATTTTTTTATCGGCAGAAATGATTTTAAATTTACCGCAAACCGGGATTTTATTTTCTACTGCTTTATTGATAATTGATTTAAAACCAATCAGGTTTTTTCGGTTAAAAAAGGCAGTGGTATTTTTAAAGCTGGGAATAAAATATTCTGATACTTCAAATATTTCTTTGGTTTTTTTATCCCAAAAGAAGCTGTTTGTATTTAGGTTGATATCCCATTTTCCAATTTCAACGGTTTCTTTAATATAAAAATCCTGTTTAGTTTTCATAAATAGCCATAGTAAAGAATTGTATTAAAATTTGTTTTTTCAGGATGGTTGTGGTTGAAATATAGTTTTAAAAATAATTTTAAAATAAGCTTTTGTACTTACGTATTTTGTCTAAAAAAAATAAAAATACTTAAGAAAGTAAACCCGTACAAATAAAATCGATGAACAACACTTTTTTTTAAAAGCTGTTTATAGTGTAGAAAACATACTTATATTTAGTTGTTTGGTAGTCAGTATTTAAGTGAAAAAGGTTTTGTAAAGCCTTTTTTTGATAAAGATTGATTTTTATGAACTTCTTTGTTATTAATGCTTTCAAATAAATAACGTATTTTTGTGTAAATACACTTATGCATGAGCGAGATTTCTCCATTGTTTAAAAAACCAACTTATTCCATAAATCAATATCTGGTTGAATATTTGGAACGTTTTGACAGAATTTCAAAAGTGCCCATTTCTTATGAAGATTTGTTGCGATTTTCGGGTTCTATCAACGTTTATGATAAAAATGATAATGATACCTTATGGGCAAGGGTTTTTTATAGTGAATATGAAAGAAATGAGATTGATTTAAATTTGAAGAAAATCTATTCTCTGTTGCATTCCGATGGGAATTTGGATGTTATCAGATTCTTAAATGTGGATGCAATTGACTATTGTACTTTTGGAAATTCGAAACCTTTTAGGATTAAAGTACGTAATGTTCTGAACGATAATTATGTTCATTTTTACATAAAAAAAGCCGATGCTTCCCGTATTTACGGATTAGAATTAGAACATATTTTATCTCCGGATAAAATTAACTTTTTGGTTTACAAGGACACTCTGATTGAAGAGCATATAATAGGTATTCCCGGAGATGTTTTTATGGAAACCTTACTTGAAAGTTGTACAGAAACCGAGAAATCTCAAATTGCAAAAGAATTTGTTAAATTCAATGAACGTTGTATGATTCGGCTTTTAGGAGATATGCGGGCATATAATTATGTAATTGTTCCTATTCATGATTTTGATCAGGTGGTTTATAAAATTAGAGCTATAGATTTTGATCAACAATGTTATGAGGGGAATTTCAAGATTTATCGTCCTCAGTTTTTTAAAGAAAACTTTCCGATGATTAAATTAATCAAAGATAAATTACAAAAAAGCTCCATAGAACAATACAAGCATGAGGAGCGTGCTGCTTTAGCCAAAAGAATTCTTTCTGCCGAAACCCGAATTCAAAAAATACTTCGCATTATGTCTCACGATACAATTGCTCCGGAAGCACATATTCAACAATTGAAATTAGAATTGTATCGTTATACCAATGATTTGAATTTTAAAAAAGCGACTTCAATGGGGTATGTTTTAAGTGCTGCTTTTAAATTCGTTACCAGAAACTTCAAACATCCGGATTTGTTTAAACCCGGTTCTTAAAGTTAATTTTGAAATGAAAAAAATAATATCCTTCCTTTTAATGTCTTCTTTGTTTGCTTTTTGCCAAAGAGAATCAACTGTTTTAAAAGAACTTTATGTTTTGCCGAAACATTTAAAAGAGGTATCCGGAATTGTTTTTAATGGAAATTCTAATTTAATTTGGATGCTCGAAGACAGCGGAAATGCAAATGCTATTTATGGAGTTGATGACAAAGGACAACAACAACGAAAAGTAACCATTGCTCAGACTGAAAATGTAGATTGGGAGGATATAACTAAAGATAATGAAGGCAATTTATACATTGGCGATTTTGGGAACAACGACAATGAAAGAAAAGATTTGACTATTTATAAAATTGCCAAAGATTCTTTGAAAAATGAAAGTGTAATTCCTTCTTATAAAGTCAGTTTTGCTTATCCTGAACAAACGGAATTTCCTCCTAAGAAAACCGAGTTGTTCTATGATGTGGAAGCTTTTGTCGTGTACAAAAATAATTTTTATCTCTTTACTAAAAACAGAAGTAAAGGTTTTGACGGAACAACATTCTTATACAAAGTTCCCAATCAGGCAGGATTCCATCAGGCACAATTACTTGGGCAATTTAAAGCCGAAGGCGATTTTCAAAATGCAGCAATAACCAGTGCTGGTATTAGTCCGGATGAAAGAAAAGTAGTTTTGCTGAGTCATAGTCAAATATGGATTTTTGAAAATTTTACTTCCGATAATTTTTTCTCAGGAAATGTAAACAGAATTAATTTGCATCATTTTTCTCAAAAAGAAGCTATTTGTTTCAAAGACAATAAAACAGTTTTGATTGTTGATGAAAAAACGAAAAAAATAGGAGGTAAGCTTTATCAATTGGACTTAGATTCATTAGATTAAAATCCAAATCCCAGTCCAAAAGCAATTCTGGCCTCATCATCTGCAGTTGCTTTAAAATAACTTAATCTCGCGGTCAGGGTATTGAGCCCATTAAGCCATAAACCACCTCCCAGGGACTGATGCCATTTGTTTGAGTTTTCATTGTTTAGCCAAACTCTGCCATAGTCATATCCTCCAAAAAAGCCATAAGACATTGGAACAATACTTTCTTTGATTTTTCCAAGGGTAATCCGAAGATCACTACTTTGAAAGAAAGATTGATTCCCAATGAAGCGTTGGTTTCTAAATCCTCTTAAATCATAATCCCCGCCTAATGTCGCTGCCTGATAAAATTCGAAATTATTATTCAGAATTGCTTTGGCTTTTATCAAAGTAGCCAATACAATTTTTCCCTGATGATCTATTTTATGATTGAAATTGATTTTAGATTCTAAGGTTGGGAAATTTTGTTGGCTGTTGTTAACATTCATTTTCCAATTAGCCGAAACCAAAAATCCCATTCCCATAGAGGGTAGCGAAGCATTGTCGTAATTTTCATAGGCGTATTCAGCTGTTGCTCCTGCAAATTGCTGATGATTGAAAATTTCAGGATTGACAATATTAGGAATCGAAATAAATCGTCCCGCAGTATTTTCTACATCGAAATTCTCATAAGCAAGTTGGAAACTTACACGACTACCTAATCGTCCTGTTTTTTCGATTTTAGGCGCAAATTTTAATATTCTGATGCGGACTCTGTTGTAGTCCATTCCATTGATTTCATCTGAATTGGCGGTATTATTTCCATAACCAAAATAGTTTATAGCAAAGTTGGGACTGGTAAATTGCGAGTCAAATCCGAAATTCCATTTTCTAATTAATTTGGGAGCATCCAAATGATAATTAAGCTCGAAACCATCCGTAGCAAAATAGTAATTGGCTTTAAAAATATGTTTTAAGGTATAAGGATTCTGCTTGAAATGATTCACAGTATAATTGGTTTGCAGACCTAATTTTATTCCGTCATCGGGATTGTAGCCTATTGACGGTAAGCCTGAAAACGCATTGTATTTTGGTTTTTGATAATTGTAATAATTGGTTTCATAATCATCGGTTAATAATTTTTTAGTATTAGAAGCAATATCAAAACTGTTCTTTTTGGTTTTAAAATCAATGATACTAATGTTTTTTCCGTTAGAAATGGTATAGCTGTCATTATTTTGACCTCCAATCAATTTTATTTTAATAGCCGATTTTTGAGCGTTTTGTAAATCAAAAATATCTTCGTCGTCTAAACCGTAAATCCAGATGTTTTTAGTTGCATGCTTATCAAATGTTTTGGTGGAAACTAATTCTTCCCCCTCTTTTTTTATTCTAAAAACTGAAATTGTAACTTCATTTTTAGAAATAGGTTTGATGTCAAAACGGTCTTTTTTATTAGTACCTGTGATAATGACTGTTTTTTGTAAAACCTTGTTGTATTGGCTTGCATAGTTGATTAATTGTCCTTTTCTGTTTTTCAGTTTTTCTATAATTGACAAAATAGTCTCGTCCTGAACTTCTTTTGGCAGATTTTTAAATGCTGTTTCAATATCCGAATCGGTTAAATTTTCCTGAATGAATTTTGTCTGAGCAATCCAATCTTTTTCTTCTGTATTTTTAAGTAGTGCCAAGTCTAATGGATAAGGCTCCCGGTTAAACCATTTTACATTTTTAATATCGTTTTTAAAACTTTGCATATGCCGAAGAGCAGGAATATTCATTATCAACGACAGCAAAGTGCCATCGTATTTTGAAAAAGCCTGGTCACGATCCCTGGGAATAGGTTTGTAAATTATTTTGTCTCCCATTTTGTATTCCGCCCAGCGCCATTGGTCATAATGTCTGTCCCAGTCGCCAATAAGCATATCAAATAAGCGTGCTTTGATGTATTCGTTTTCGTCAACAACGTATTTTTCGTCTTTTTGTAAATTTTTCAGAAGTTCATCAGTTCCAATTATAGCTTCAGATTTGCCAAAATTTTTCAAATCTTTTTGACTGTCCGAAGGTCTTTCTTCAACATAGTAGAGTTCGTCTCCAAAATCAGTGTTGAATTCTCCCAGAGCTTTTTGTTTTGGAATATAATACAACTGAGGATTGCTGTGAAAAATGCCAATTTGCTCTGCCAAATTACCTACCGCCAATGGCGTATAAGGGTGAGAGGTGGTGTAAAAATCATATAGAAAGTGCTCAGCATAAGTGTTTTCAAATTGATTTTCGACATATTGGTCTTTGAAAGCTACATTTTGTAAAAAGCGGCTGACACTCTTCTTTAAAGCCCGCATCACATACTCTTTGTCATCTTTTGAATCAAGTCGCAGGGATTTAGATTGATGTCCGCCACCGGCTCTTACAGGGGAAAGTCCACCATAAAGATCATCCAGACTAACAACAGGAACATCAATTAAAGTACTGTAATATTTTCGGTAATGCTTGCCAAAAAGGAAGTTATGAATCATGCTTTTGCTGGTCATCTCATTGTTGTAAATGGATGATTTTGTTGTTTTAGGAAATGAAACAGCATAATTATTTGTGATTGCTTTTTGAGGTTCTAAAAGTGTTTTTTGGAAAAGAATTTTGGGTTCATTGTTTTCAATTCCGTAAAAATCAACTACTGTTTTTCCATTGGTATATAATGTTAAAGTGGCAAAACCATTTTTGCCATAAGAAAAATCATTAGGATAAATAGCTCTTGCAGCCTCCGATTTTGAACCTGCTCCGCTGATAATTTGTTTGATATTTTCGTTTTCAATGTATTGCAAATTATGGTCGTGACCCGAAACTACAATTACATTATCCTGATTTTGTAAAAGCGTTTTTAGGCGTTTTACTAAAAGTTGGTATTGTTTGTTTTGAATATCTTGCGGACTAACTCCGGATGTTTTTCTTAAAAAATTGACAAAAGATCCAATTATCGGTAAAGGAATTTTTTGTTCTAAAGGAAATAATTGTTTTTCAAGTGAAAATTGTCCGCCATGTGTTCCATTACTCATCAATGGATGATGAATTGCTAAAATGATGGTTTTGTCTTGGTTTTTGTTTAGGATATTTTCGAATTCAGCAAAAAAGTCTTCGCGGGTTTTTATGCTGCAATTGTCATTAATGGTTGGGATTCGATCCCAATCTTCTAAAAACCATTCGCTATCAATCGTTATCAAACAAAGTTGGTCGTTTATTTTTTTATCATCAATAGGACAGCCATTAGCAGGAAGAAAAGCCTTTTTTTCGCCAAGGTAATTGTTTACTATCGTTTCCTGTTGTTTTAATCCGCTAATTCCTGAATACCAATCGTGATTTCCGGGAATAAATATGGTTTTTCCTTTAAAATTTTTAGAAAGCGCAAGTTGAAGTTTTATTTTTTTCAGCGCAATATCGTATGCGGTTTTGTCTTTTTCATCAGGTATTCCTTTGGGATAAATATTGTCTCCCAGAAATAATAAAGTAGCTTTTTTATCCGATTGATGAAGTTGTGCTTGTAAAGCATTTAGGATTTTTTGAGCATTTTCTTCATCAGCATTTCCGGCATCGCCAATTAAAAAAAAACGATGGGCAATTTTTGCTGTATCCTTGTCGTTTGTAAGAGTGTTTTTTTTCGAATCTTTTCCTAATTGCAAATGATGAGTGGCACAAGAGAAGAGTGAAAAAAAGACAAGACAGGAGAGACAAAATATTTTGATTTTTAAGAATCGCATATCCGAAAACAATTTCATAATTTAGTAGTATAAAAATTTACCTATGGATCTTATCGAGCAAGCACAAGATTTTGTTTATAAATTACTCAAAGATAAACTTTCTGATTCATTTATTTATCACAATTTGAACCATACTTCGGATGTGGTTGAGGCTGTAAAATTACTTTCAGTACAGGAAAATTTAACTGAAGAAGAGCTTGAAATACTTATTGTAGCAGCATGGTTTCATGATACGGGGTATATTTACGGAGTTGAAAATCACGAAGAAAACAGTGTGAAAATTGTTGCCGATTATTTAGAAAAACAAGGGAAAACGTCCGATTATATAGCTCAGGTAGATGCTTTAATTCGGGCAACGAAATACCATCATATTCCGCAAACTATTTCAGAAAAAATAATCAAGGATGCCGATTTTTATCATTTTACCAAAGAAAATTACTGTGACAGCTGTGAATGTTTAAGATTGGAATGGAAAATTGTCAAACAAAAACAAACTTCTGATTTAGAATGGGCTCAGGAGAATTTAAAAATGCTGACAGAATGCCATCAGTATTATACCGATTATGCTAAAGCCAATTGGCAACCGTTAAAGGAAAAAAATGTGGTTTTGATTCAGGAAAAAATTAAAAAATTACAGCAAGAGAACGAGGTGAAAAAACAAAAAAAAGATAAATCATTAAAAGTCCCTAAACCTGACCGTGGAATTGATACTTTGTTCAGAGTCACCTTGAGTAATCATACCCGTTTAAGTGGTATTGCCGATAGCAAAGCCAATATTTTATTGTCAGTAAATGCAATTATTATTTCTATTGCTTTGTCTTCGATAGTTCCTAAATTAGACAGTCCGAGTAATGCACACTTGGTGATTCCAACTTTTATTATGTTGATGTTTAGTGTGATTTGTATTGTTTTTGCAATTCTTTCAACAAGACCAAAAGTAACCAGTGGCACTTTTACCCGAAAAGATATTGAAGACCGAAAAGTTAATTTGTTGTTCTTTGGTAATTTTTACAAAATGCCTTTGGAAGAATACGAATGGGCGGTAAATGAAATGATGAAAGACAATACTTATTTGTACAATTCCATGATTAAGGATTTGTATTATTTAGGCATTGTTTTAGAAAAAAAATACAAATTACTGCGTATAACCTATACCATTTTCATGGTAGGAATCATTATTTCATTTCTCGCTTTTTTCTTTGCATTCAATGCTACACGTCTTTAATGCAAAGAACTTAGTAATTCCTTGTAAGTGTAATTTGTCTCCAAATTTTCATCAGTATTCATTACTTTGATTCGAATAGCTTTTAAACCATAAACGCCCTGTAAATCTTCGACTTCAAATTGTTCGATTTCTGATTCCAATATGTTTTTGAACTGAAGAAAATGAATGTATTTTAAATACTCAATTTCTTCATGTTGATGAGAATAGACAATGGTGATTTTTTCTTTTTGGGTGATTCTTTCTTTAGTGCCTTTAATATTGGCTTTGTCAATGCGTTTTTTGACCACTTCGTAGCGTGCGTTGTAAGTGCCGTCAACATCAAAGCGTTTTTCGTCCATTCTAAATCTAATGGAAATGGGAGAACTGAAAACTAAAATCAGCGAACTGACATCCAGATTATAAGGTAGTACTTTTTTTAGTCGATGATGTTCTAATTCCATTTTGCATAAGGTTTGCAATTGCCATAATCTAAGATTATTCAAATACATAACATCAAAAGATTGATTAGGAGTTATGGATGAACCAATGTATAAATTATGTTCGACACCATCAGTTTTAAAACGTTCGTAATAATGTGGAAAGATATTTTGAGCCTCATTTTGTTCTGCATCTAAAACATCTGCCATTTTTTTGTTGATAATGGCCATGGCTTCGTCAAACTGTTTTCGGGCATGATAAAAAAGATGTGTTTTAGCATCCAGATTCTCAAAATAGTTATCAATCAAAAAATGGTCTTCTTTATCTACAATGGATTTGTTTAATAAAGGATGAATTTCCTTTTCTATATAATTTTGTATTTGCTGTTCGGTATCGGCTTTTAATTCCTTTTCTAATTCAGCGAAGAATGAATTCAATTCAAATTTTCGTTGTTCTAATAAAGGGATTTTGTTTATGGATTTCGATTTTTCGAAAATAGCCAATAAGCTTAGCATTTGATGTTTTAAATCCTCTTTTACGGTATTGTTACGATGCTCGGATGATCCATTAATATCTATTTGGCCATAAAGGGGATACACTTCTTTAAAGACAATCTCTTTAAAATTATAGTCTTTGTTTGATTCGCTGGTTTGTAAATATTTCTGAGCTTCGGCTTTGAATTTCCAATAGACACTGGAATGAATAGCTGTATATTCACGTTGAATTATAGCTCCAATTTGATTTTGGAAATCGGTGTCGTAGCGTTCTAAAGTATTGACAATATTAGGTAGTATTAAATTGAGATTGTTAGCATTAATGCTGTTTAATTGTTTTGGAGTAGCCGAAACAAGTTCAATTATCCCAAGTAATTTTTCTTCTTTTACAATAGGTGTAAAAATGCAGCTTTTGATATTTTGTTGTAATAAAGCTTGCGCAAATTTTTCATTTCCCGGAATTTCACCAAAAGACTCCACATTTGAAATAGTAAAACATTCTTTAGCTTCCAGAAGTTTGTTTACAGGGCAGCCAAGGAAAGCGCTGCAGGATTCCATTTCATTTGCATTTTGGAGTATAAAACTTCCAATTTTGGATTTCTCATAAGGTAATTTCGTGAACTTTTTTTCATCATCGTTATAAATGCTGATACCTATTCGTAAATCGGGAATTTTAAAAAAAGATCTGAAAATGCTTTCTATTGATTTTTCATCATCTTCCGTTTTTTTGTCTCTTTTTAAAAGATTGCTTTTTAGATTTGAAATGGCAGTTTCTTTAGTAGCGTCAAATAAACTAATGACACCAAAGCCTTTTAAAACCCAGCTTTCTAAAGGGAATTTTTCCTTCCATAAAGCCACATTGTCAAAGTTATCCATTAATTCATCAATGTCTTCGATGCTTAAAATTGGAGCTTCTTTTAAAGGGTAGATTTCTACAAAATCGGCATTGTAAAGAATGCGATAATGGTACATTACACCATTAGCATCCGGAATTTCATAATATAATGGTTTGTTGTAATCAAAGTTTTGGTTGTAATAGGCATTCAAAATAAGAATACAACTAAGTACGTAGAATTGCTCCTGATTGAAATCACCAATGGTTAAATCAAAATCTCCTGCGTTTTTAAGGATTTTTTTGAATCTTTTAGTATAGTTGAAAGTCGTGTTCTGAAAAGGTATCGCAACCGCTTTAATTTCATTATTAGTGAGTGCTGTAGGGAATAAATCGGCAAGCAGGTTTCGAATAATTTTTTTATTATCAGTAATAATCGAAAAATCTTCAATTCCGGTTCTTAGTTCAGGAATAGATTCAATTTCTTTCAGTAAAGATTTTGCATAGTTAGAGCGATAATCAACATCTGATAGCGCAATTTCTTCTAATGCCTCAATTAGTTTATGGAAAGAAATTAAGGTTTTAAAGGGACTCTCTTTAAACAAAGGATCATTCATCTTACTTTTTGTTTAGTATACAAAAATAGTGAATTATCTTGGTTAGATTGTTTGTAAGGAAAGGTAGGAGTTTAAAATTATTAATGCTGTTTGGCTAAAAGTTTTTTTTGATAAAATGAAACTAAGGCTTCGTTTACTTCTTTTAACTCAGGAGTGAGGTAGGTGATGTATCCTTCTTCGTCATTCGTTAATTCCATTTTGCATACTGTACATCTATATTCTTTTAAATGATTGGTAATGTTTCTGGAGGTTACTATTTTGTGGCCAAAAATGGAGCATACAATTTTTTTACTGATAATAGTTGCTTTGATTTCTTTTAAATCCATAATAAATGTAGGTTTCTTATGTTTGGGGATTATAAAAGTATTAAAACATAGATAAAAATACTTAAAAAATCGATTAAGTACGTATTTTTTAAAAATAAATAAGTTTAATCTTTCTTTTTTGTGGTTGTTTAAAAAAAAATCTCCAACTGTTTAAACAATTGGAGATGAATTAAGTAGTGAAATCAAAATTTTTACTTGCTATGATTTTTGTTCTTTGTTGAAATATACTAAGTAATAATACATTTGTTTTTCTTCGTCCCAACCTTTTTCTACAAATTTTTCAGCGCTTTCAGGATTAATAAAATCCATTTTGATTTGAATATTAGTGTCTAAGTTGATTACGTTTTTGATTGATTTTCTGGCATCACTTACTGCAGCATTGGCAATTGGGAATGAAGTAACATCTTCAATACTGTATTTTTCTCCTTTATCAACTTTGTAGTTTTTAAATTCCGGAATCAAATCAGGATTGTCTAAAACTTCGTTTAAGAATTCAGTTTCTTCAAATTCGTCATTTTTGGCAAAATAATTCACCGAACGGTTCATGAACATTACTTCTTCTTTTTTGTCTTCGGCAGGGAAAACCACATCTTTGGCAAAGTTTTGACAGAATTTTAAATATTTTTTAGTGATGAAATTTTCATCTTCAAAAGCATCAACTGACAGGAAGTGTTCTAACCAATAACGGGCATCGTAGCGGTTACTGTCAACAGTTAGGATTTTGTAACCTTCTTCTTTTTTGTGATTGAAGATTAAACAGCCTTTGTCTAATTTGTTTAGATTGATTCCTTGTTGTAAAATCATTTCTAAATTAGATTCTTTTTCTTCAAACTGTAAAAAGTCACTTTGTAACTCACTTTTGAAAATTCCAATGGCATCAACAGCTGTGTTGTCAATATTAACGTTAGTTAAATGGGTCACATAAACTTCACCGTTTTTAATATGCGGATGATTGGATTGTTCAAATAAATGTTTAGTAATTTTTTTTGAAACTTCGTGTAGATTAGCCGGATTGTCAAAAATTTCAGTAGCGTACTTGTACATGTCATTGTAATCCAAATCCACTTCATGAGCAAATTGAAAATAGTTTTCTTCTTTTTCTCTAAAAGGTTTCAAGAAGAATTCTTTGATAAGCGGAACAATTTCATCTTGTAAGCTAAAAGGTTGCTCCGATAAAAAGATAGCCTCATTTCGGCTTTTATTTCCTACTCTGTGAATAGAAAGTGTCTCGATGTGTGCGTTGAATAAGTTGATCATTTTTTGAAGTGGCTGAGGTTCTAAGTTTCTGAGGATTTGAGTATGCTAGTTTCGTTCTTTTAATTTTTTGATGAAAGAAACTAACATACGCTCAATTTCTCGACTGTCCTCAAATATATTATTAAATTCGTTTTCGTTTAAATAGTTAATATTCTTTGCAATCTCCAATTGTGTTTGGAATTCAAATAAAGAGCCAATGGAAATATTTAAATATCGTAAGAAGTCCTGTTTGCTTTCCCGTCCAAAACCTTCTGCAATATTACTTGGAATAGAAATAGCACTTCTTCTGATTTGTGAAGTTAAGCTAAAAATTTCTTCTTTTGGAAATTGATTTGTTGATTGGTAAATTTGGGTGATTAAGGTCATTGATTTTTGCCAAATCAAAAGGTCTTTAAATGTACTCATATTTCTTAAAATTTAAATTTTATTAAATATAAGAAAAAGTTTAATAAAAAAAGTTTTGAAAAAACTTAGTAACTCAGAACCTCAGAACCTTTGTATCTCAAAAAAACTAATTCCAATTTTCTTCAAAGCCGTAATCTTCGTAGCTGTCGTCTCCTTCAAACATATCCATGTCGTCATCATCTAACCCATCTTCAAATTCATCGTAAAAATCATCTGCATTATCTGCTTCAAAATTTTTCTCTAAAGCTTCATCAGGCATTTCCCCGTGAGCGAAAAGTGTTTCGGGATAAGTAGATCCGGCAGTCTGTTCTTCTATAGCTGCAAGTTCTACTAAGAAAGTCCACATATTGATAAAATCATAGACATAGATGATTTTAGTATTTTCCTCATCTAGAATATCTGAAAGTTTATAATCACTCATGATTCGTTGTTCTCCGAGAACGTCTCCGGTATCAAAAAGTGAAATTTCATCTTCCTGATTCCAAGTGTCATCACAAGTGTAAAAAGAAGCGACTTCCATACCATCAAATCCAAAAGAATTAAAGATAGCATTGTGTAAATCTTCTAAAGTATCGTCTTCAAGTATCGCGATATCTCTGAAAATATCTTCTTCGGCGTCTAAGATTACTCTAAATTTATAAACCATAATCGTTGTTTTTGTAAAAAGTTCAAAGGTACATTTAATCCTTTTTAATCCCAATGCGATTTATGAAATTTTATCAAAAAATAAGATTTGGTTTGATTATGAATGGGTTGGTTTTATCAGACGCTTTATTTTTCTCAGATAGCGCTTGTGATAAGTACTATTAGCTGGATAGTTGCGACTTGTGGTCATGTTGTTAAATAGTAAAGCTGTAAACAACAAGATTAATACCCCGGTTAATACAGGAGATAACACATACCAATATCCTAACGCTTTTATTTTTTGAGTTCCAATAACAGCTATTAATGCCGTTGCTCCTCCCGGAGGATGGAGTGTTTTGGTTATTTGCATCATTACAATCGATAAGGAAACGGCCATAGGTGCGGCAAGATATAAGGTATCGGGAAGCAGTCGATGTACAGTTACACCTATAAAAGCAGAAATAAGATGTCCGCCAACCAGATTACGAGGTTGTGAAAAGGGACTTTCAATAATTCCATAAACTAATACACTCGAGGCTCCAAAAGAACCAATTAAATAAACAACATCCTGATGAGAAAAATGTTGACTTTGAAAATAAGCAATGAGTCCAATTCCTACGAATGATCCTAAAAAAGACCAAAATTGTTCTTTGTAATCAATTAGGGTTTCTTTATAGAGAATGTATCTGGTTTTGCGATAGCTCCTTTTTATTTTGTGAGTGGGCATGATTATTAAATTTAAATACTTGGAACAAAAGTGTACACCGTGTTGGGATAAATCATTTTGGCTGTATATTTAGAAATAAAGCAAGCGGCTAGTATTGGGAAAAACAGAGTATAATTATTTGTTAAGCCACAAACCAAAAAGATAGCGGTAAGTGGAGCATGAATGCTGGCGCTTAAAACGGCGGCCATACCAATAATCATGAAATTAACCGGGATAATTTGAGTATCAAAAAAGGTATTAAGTACAGAAGCGACTAATAAGCCTAAAAAAGCACCGATAAATAAGCTGGGAGCAAAAACACCACCATCACCACCGGAGGCAAGAGTAACAGAGGTTACAATAGGTTTTAGAAATAGAACTCCTGCAAAGCTTAAGCCAAGAGTAAGGGTTAAAGGAATTTCGTTATTGGTATTGATGATTGTTTTTATAGCATGGTAACCTTCGCCGTATAATTGAGGAAAGATAAAAAGCGAAATGCTTAAGATTATTGACCCCAAAATGATTTTGTGGTAATGTGTTTCGATTTTAGCAAATTGACTTTTGAAAAACAATACACTTTTAGTTAAGTACACGGAATTGATTCCGGCTAAAATACCCAACAAAATAAAGTACGGAATTGCTCTTAAATGCCAGGTGGTTATAGTAACAGTAAACAGGGGTTTTTCATTTAAGATAGCCAATAACCCAAAAGCGATGGATACTGCAATTAGATTGGAAATTACAAAAGCTCGGGTTACTTTTCTGGAGATGACTTCCAGGGCAAATAAGATTCCGGCAATCGGGCTGCTAAATAAGGCTGTGATTCCGGCAGCTACACCTGCGCAAATTAGTTCTGTTTTGTATTGACGGAAAACATTTTCTTTTTGATGTGCTACCGAACCGATAGTGGCAGTGGCAACCACGGTAGAAACTTCGATTCCGGTTGAACCTCCAAAAATAACTGTCAATATCCCGTTGATAGTATGCGATGGAATTTTGTAAGACGGAAGATTTTTGGTTTTAGAATTGCTGCTTTCAAAAACTTCTTTGATGCCTTTGTTTTCTTTTTTCTTAAAGAGGTATTGTCTTAAAAAGTAAATTACAGACAATCCAAAAACAGGAAAAAGAATATAGAAAAACGGATTCAAATTGGCTTGGTGAAAAAAGAGTTCTTCGTAGTATTCAGTTATTTTCTTTAAACTAATACCTAAAAAGGCAGAGAGGAAACCAATTAATATAGAAACGATAACAAGTTTTCTAGTTTTAATGAATTGATGATTTTTTTTGATTTGCGCCGTTTTGTTCATCAGAAGATTAAAATTTACAACATAATGTTAAAAAGAATTGCAAATTTACCTAAAACAAATCGAAATTTAAAAAATCAATCGCTTATTGTTATAATAAAATTAAGTTAAAAGTATTAAATCTCATAGAATTCGATGGGTAAGTCGTCGGGATCAGAAATAAAAGTAAAGCGTTTGTCGGTAAATTCGTCTATACGAATAGGTTCGGTATTGATGTTTTTAGAAATTAAGAAAGATACTGTTTGTTCTAAATTTTCAACGGCAAAAGCCAAGTGTCTTAATCCGCTGGCTTCAGGTTTTGAAACTCTTTTGGGAGGATTTGGGAAAGAAAATAATTCAATACAATAGTTGTTGTTTAGTGCTAAATCGAGTTTGTATGATTTGCGTTCGTCCCGATATACTTCTCGAATAATCTTTAATCCAAGAATCTCGGTGTAAAATTGTTTTGATTTTTTATAGTCAGAACAAATAATGGCAATGTGGTGAACGTGGCTGAGTTTGAGCATTGTTATTATTGGTTTAATTTTCGAATGACTTTTGCCGGGTTTCCAACAGCGAGAGAGTTATCAGGGATGTTTTTGGTAACAACAGAACCTGCTCCGATTACACATCCGTTTCCAATTGTTATACCGGGACAAATTATCGAATTGCCGCCTATCCAGCAATCGTCTCCGATAGTTATTGGTAAGGCGTTTTCAAGTGTCTTTCTTAGTTCGGCATCGAGCGGGTGGGTGGCAGTATAAAGTTGAACTCCGGGAGCAAAAAATACATTGGAGCCAATGGTAACTTTTGCGCAATCGAGTACAACACAATTAACATTGAAATAGACATTTTCGCCGCAATAAATATTGTATCCGTAGTCGCAGTGAAAAGGAGGTTCGATATATAAATTGGTGTCTGCATTTGGGATGAGTTCTTTTAAAATTTCTCTCGCTTTTTTTGTTAGTCTGTATTCAGTTATGTTTAAACGATGCAATAAGTTTTTAGCTCTTCTGCGATCTTTTACAAGGATAGAATCGCCTGCTAAATAATACTCTCCGTCAATCATTTTTTCTTTCTCTGTTTTCATGTTTTTATGATGGTTTTTAAGGCTATTTTTTTAGTTGTTTTTTAGTCTGAAAAAGCTAAGTTTTTTTCTTGTTTTTTCAGCTTGAAATTAGGGTGAAAAAAGCGCTGTTGTTTTGGCTTTTTTTTTGTGATTTTACTTCATGTAAATATAACTTAAAAAAACAAAGTTGAAATTTTTAAACAAAAAAAATGTAAAAAGGAATGGGTAGAGGTGTTGGTATAGGTTCCTGGTTTTGCTTTTTTTTTAAACAAAAAAGATGTCTGACAGGGGAGTTTTTAAGTGGTGAAGTGTCTTGTTTAAGGCTTCTTTTTTGAAGTGTTTTTAGTTAAAGTAATTATTTAGGTAAAATCACTTTTATGAGTTGTTTTTCTTTGTGTTTTTTAGAAATAGGGTTTTTTATATTGTTTTTTAAAAGAATCTGAATTGAAATTTTATATTTAATTCTAAGGTTTAAATTGTCATATTTAAATTACTGGAAATAAATATTTTAATATATTGTTATAGATTATTTCTATGGTTATTTTTTAGGTGTTTTTTTGGGATTTTTAGTGTTTTTTGAATGAAAACATGTTGGTTTTGCTATTTTTTTGATTTTGTAAAAATAATGATAAAATTTAATTTACATTTTTTTAATTGTATTTTATGTTTTTAGTTTTTAATTGTTTTTTTTGTGATATTAAAGTTGTTTTTTTTGAGATGGTTGACTCATTGAAAAAGACTTTTTCCAAAATCTTTTTGATGAGATTTTTATTGTCTGTTTTTTGCGTTCATTTTTTTGAGACTGAAATCGGGTGTTTTTTGGTGTGATTTTAGAAGGTTGAAAATGATGTTTTTTCTCTTTTTTAAATGTGTTTTTGGAAATGACTTTTGAAGTTTTTTTAGTGATTGCTACTAATAATTTTTTGTTAAGGGAAGTAAGAAAATGATTTAAAGATTGTAAATTCGTTAGCTTCAGAATTCAAAATAATGGTTATGAAATATTATGTTTGCTTAATGGTTGTGTTTCTTTTTTCGGTGCAAATTCAAGCTCAAAAAGTAGCTGTTTTTGATTCTTATTCTGATTTGGAAAAGGCAGTTTTGAGTGATGAGAATACAACTTATGTGGTGAATTTTTGGGCTACCTGGTGCCTTCCTTGTGTGAAAGAATTGCCCTATTTTGAACAACTCAATTCAGCGAATAAAAACCTAAAAGTAGTATTGATAAGTTTGGATTTTAAGAATCAATATGAGACAAAACTGCTTCCTTTTTTAAAAGAAAATAATATCAAATCGGAAGTAGTTTTACTCACCGATAAGGATTATAATACATGGCTTTCTGTGGTGGATAAAGATTGGTCGGGATCTATTCCTGCCACTTTAGTAATCAGTAAAAGGAAAAAAAAATTTGTTGAAAAGATGTTTTCGGACTACGAAGAATTAAATCAATATGTCAATTCAATTATTAACTAACAATTTTAAATTATGAAAAAAATTTCAGTTTTATTATTATTTGTTGCTTTTATCGTTACTGCGGCTTTTACTTCGATTGCGCCAACACCATATAAAATAGGTGATGTTGCTACTGATTTTAAATTGAAATCAGTTGATGGGAAAATGTATAGTATGTCGTATTATAAGAAAGCAAAAGGTTTTATAGTAGTGTTTACGTGTAATCATTGTCCCTTTGCTAAAAAATACGAAGACCGTATTAATGATTTGGCTAAAAATTATAAATCCCAAGGTTATATCTTGTTAGCAATTAATCCGAATGATCCCGAGGTGGAACCTGATGATAGTTATGAATTAATGCAACAAAGAGCTAAAGAGAAAGGATTTGTATTTCCTTATTTGTTAGATGAAGGACAAAAGATATATCCGCAGTACGGAGCAACTAAGACGCCTCATGTGTTTTTGTTGGATAAAAACCGAGTGGTGAAATATATTGGAGCGATTGATGATAATGTGGATAGTGCAGCCGAAGTAAAGGTAAAATACCTTGAAAATGCTATTGCAGCTTTAGAAAATGGAAAAAATCCTTCCCCTGAAATGACAAAAGCAATTGGATGTAGTATTAAGAGTAAAAAATAGAATTGTAAATTTTTAATGAATAGAAAAGAGTAGGCTTTTAGCTTACTCTTTTTCTTTTATGTATATTTTTCTAATACTAATCAAAATGGGGATTAATAATGAATAACCAATGAAGAAAGGAATGATAAATTCAGTCCATTTTAATAGTAGCATTAAACAAATTAGTAACAGCTGAAATCCTAAGCCGTATAGGGAAACTAAAGTCATGAACCAGTGTGGAAATGTCTTTAATTTTGGAGCCGAATTGTCTAGTTTTTGGATGATTTTGTCAAAACCACCATAGACTATTTTGTAAGTTTTGAATAAAATGGAAACCCATTTTTGACTTTCGCCTGCTAAAGCTTTTGGAGTTTTGTTTTCGAAAATTTGACTTGTTTTGTCGGCTCCGCTACACTTAGATCTTAAGATTACATAGTAATAGTTGTATAAAGTTCCTTGTAATTGGATACAGAAGAATGCCAGTAGTGTGGCTTTAAAACTGCTGTTGGAAATTGTACAAATGGCTGTCAGGAATAAAAAATTGAGGATGAAATCAAACAAGCTGTCTAAATATCTCCCTGTATAGGAAGGTGTTTTTTTAATTCGGGCTAATTCGCCATCTGCAGCGTCAATAATTGATTTTAATATAATTAATATGCAGGCCCAATAATGATAATTGTTGAGGATACAATATATAGCTATAAGTCCAATTATTCCAAAAAGCAACGTGAGATGTATAGGGGTAAATCGCGTGTTTTTTAGTGTATTGGCAATTTGCGTTCCTGCTGTTCTTCCATAATCAGAGAAATCAAGAAATTTGTCCTTTGCAGCCAGTTTAGACATTTATATAAATGAAATAAGGGAATGCGACAATATAGTCTATAGTAAATATAGTCAAAAAATACTACTTAGACAATCGGTGCAGGCTGTATGTCATTGCTGAAAGCAGGAAAAAAGCATTAACCTGGTGAATTAGTCCCAACCATAACGGAACTCCATAAAGCAGTGTAAAAACACCCAGAGCAAATTGAACAAAGACAAGGAAAACCAATGTTTGGATTCCTTTTTTCTGATTATAATCTAAATTGAATTTTCTGCTTTTAAAATATAAAAAGAGTATTAAAGCTACAACGACATAGGCTAGAGTCCTGTGAATAAATTGTACGCCGCTTTTGCCTTCGGTAAAACTTAATAAAAGACTGTCTTGTTCCAGGAATACACTATCGTGAATGAATTGTCCGTCACTCATTAAGGGCCAGTGATTGTGTATTAAACCTGCATTTAAGCCTGCAACAAATCCTCCGTAGATAATTTGTAATAACAAAAAGAATAACGCATATCGGGCAATGCTGCGCAGTGTTTTTTCAAAATTTCTTTTTACGGGATAAATTAAATCTAAGGCTACCCAAAAAGTATAAGCAAAGGTGATAAAAGCGGTGGTCAGGTGTAGCGCCAGTCTGAAATGACTTACATCCGGATTGTCGATTAATCCGCTTTTTACCATAAACCATCCAAAGAACCCTTGTAAACCTCCTAATCCTAAAAGGATAAGGCATTTTTTTATAGTTGCGTTGTCAAGTCTTTTTCTAATTAAAAAATAGATGAAAGGAATAATGAAAACCATTCCAATGGCTCGACCAATAAAGCGGTGAAACCATTCCCAGAAATAAATGAATTTGTAGTCAGAAAGTTGAAAATCATTGTGAATATTGATTTTTTGGTATTCGGGAAATTTCTTGTATTGTTCGAAAGCTTCCTGCCACTTGGCTTCTGTAAGAGGAGGAAGGGTATCTGTGATAAGATGCCAGTCGGTCATGGATAGACCGGAGTTAGTCAGTCTGGTGATTCCACCTACAACAACCATTAAAAATATTAATAAACATCCTGAAAGGAGCCAGATAATAACGGCTTTATTTTCTTTTTTCATTTTATGTTCGGTATTATTTTGGAACTTATTTTACTTTTTGTAAACCTAGTTTTTCGGCACGTTTTAAAACAAATTGGTAAGCTGCCTCATATTCATTTGCTATTTCTCCTTCTAAAATGGCTTCTTTTACTGCTTCTTTTAAAATACCTATCTCTCTCGATGGTTTTAAATTAAAGATTTCCATGATTTGTTCCCCGGAAATAGGAGGCTGAAAGTTACGGATGGAATCTTTCTCTTCCACTTCGACTATTTTTTTACGTACTATTTGGAAGTTTTTATGGTATTTTTTGAACTTTGCAGGGTTTTTAGTAGTGATATCGGCCTCACAAAGAATCATAAGGTTTTCGACATCTTCTCCGGCATCAAAAACCAATCGTCGCACAGCTGAATCAGTTACAATATCTTGAGAAAGTACAATTGGTCGCGAACTCATGATAACCATTTTTTGAACAAATTTCATTTTTTGGTTCAAAGGCATATGCAGGCGTTCAAATAGTTTTTTGACCATTTTTCCGCCTAAAAATTCGTGTCCATGAAAGGTCCATCCTTGTTTTTTATTGAAACGTTTCGTTGGTGCTTTACCAATATCGTGCAACAATGCTGCCCATCGTAACCAAACATCATCAGTATTAGGGCAGATGTTATCTACCACTTCGAGAGTATGGTAAAAATTGTTTTTATGGGTTTGTCCTTCAATTTCTTCTACCTGATTTAAAGCGGTTAATTCAGGGATTAAAATGTCTAAAAGTCCTGTTTTGTATAAGTGTAAAAAACCAATAGAAGGCTTGTCTGTAGCTAAAATTTTGTTTAATTCGTCTACAATTCGCTCTCCGGAAATGATTTTAATGCGTTCTGCATTTTTTGAAATAGCCTGAAGTGAATGTTCTTCGATGTCAAAATTCAATTGGGTAGCAAAACGAATGGCACGCATCATACGCAACGGGTCATCAGAATAGGTGATGTCTGGATTTAAAGGGGTTTTAAGAATTTTATTTTCCATGTCCCTCAATCCGTTAAATGGATCTGATAAATCACCAAAATTCGATTCGTTTAATGATAAAGCCAAAGCATTGATGGTAAAATCTCTTCTGTTTTGGTCGTCTTCTAAAGTCCCGTTTTCTACAATTGGATTGCGGCTATTACGGGTATAGGATTCTTTTCTGGCTCCAACAAATTCAATTTCGGTATCTTCAAAGCGAAGCATTGCTGTTCCGTAGTTTTTAAATACCTGAACTTTTGGTTTTTTGGGAAGTAATTCAGAAACTTTTAGCGCTAATTCTATTCCGCTTCCCACAGCGACAATGTCGATGTCTTTCTTAAAATCACGTCCTAAGATCAGGTCTCTTACAAAACCACCTATAACGTAGCTGTCAATATTAAGTTCCTGAGCAGCTTGAGAAATAATTTTGAAAATAGGATGATGTAAGGATTCTTTGTAGTTCATTTATTTTTTTGTGTTTTGCCATTTCGGCGAAGGAGAAATCACATAGTTTGAATTTCTTGATGGGATTTTTCCTTTGTCGAAAACAACAAATAGTAGAAAATTTATTTTCTTATAATCTTTACCTGAGAATCATTAGTTAACTTAATGATAGTTGACGGATTCTGGCAAATTTTTTCGCGATGCAAATTTACAACATAGTCTACACCTTTTATAATTTCGGGACTGATTTCTTTGAAGGATTTAGGTGTAGTTGCACCTGAGATATTTGCCGAAGTAGATACTAATGGTTTTTTCATTCGTTCTAATAATTTATAGCAAAAAGGTTCTTTTACTAATCGAACAGCCAGAGTATCGTCTGTAGCAATTATATTTTTGGCTACATTTCTAGGTTGATCTAATATTAAAGTAGTTGGTTTCTCAGATAAATCAATGATTTGCCAGGCTACTTCAGGAATTTCTTTGAAAACATTGTAAATCATTCTTTCGCCGTTTACTAAAACAATCATGCTCTTTGTTTCCTCTCGTTGTTTTAATTTGTAAATCTTCGCTATTGCTTCAGGATTCGTTGCATCACATCCAATTCCCCAAACTGTATCGGTAGGGTAAAGGATAATACCTCCTTCTTTAATGATTTCGAATGCTTTGTGTACTTCTTCGTTAAGATTTTCCATTTGTATTCAGAGTTGAGTAGTCGTAAATTCAAAGTACAAAGTAACAAATAATAATTTTGAAAATTATAGCAGTTTTGTAGTTTGAGTTTTTTTACATCAAAAGCTATTATTATGAGTTCTGTTTTAGTGATAGGAATAGTTGTATGCAATGTCTATATTTGTTTCTCTAAAAATTTAATTAGGAATGATTATAAAGATTGATTCTCATTTTCTAAAATTCGCTCCGAATTTGATGCGAATGATTGAAAATTTTAAAACTTCAGGAGTTCTTTTTGGTGATGGTAAGCGAAATACAATCAAGCTTTTTGAATTAGATGATAAAACGATTAATATCAAGTCGTTTAAAGTTCCGCATATTGTTAATCGAATTGTTTACAGGTATTTTAGAAAATCTAAAGCCAGGAGGTCTTATGAATATGCGGTTAGACTGCTGGAGAATGGAATAGGAACCCCACAACCGGTGGCTTTTTTTGAAAATTCAAATTGGTTAGGATTAAAAGATAGTTATTATGTAAGTGAACATCTAAGTGTTGATTTGACTTACAGAGAATTGATAACTATTCCGGATTATCCCGATTATGAGAATATTTTACGTCAGTTTACCCGTTTTTCTTTTGGTTTACATGAAAAAGGAATTGAATTTTTAGATCATTCTCCCGGAAATACATTGATAAATAAAGCGGAAGAAGGGCAATATAGGTTTTATTTGGTTGATTTGAATCGAATGAATTTTCATTCCTCTATGGATTTTGAGCAGCGAATGAAAAATTTAAGCCGACTCACACCAAAAGAAGAGATGGTTGTTATTATGAGTGATGAATATGCTAAATTGTATTCGTCAAAAAGTCCGCGTGAGATATTTGATAAAATGTGGTACGAAACCAGAAGTTTTAGAGAAGGATTTGAAAGAAAAAAACGATTTAAGAAACAATTGAAGTTTTGGAAATCTTAAGTTTTTTTAAATTGGAATTTGATACTTTTTTTTGATTCTATAAGAATATGTAAGTAAGATTTTATTTGCTTTTCATGCTTTTTATTATGTTATTTGCAACTGAATAATTTTAAAAAGATGCCATATGAGGTTAATACAATTTACGGTCTCAGATGGTTGGAGAGGGCATGAGCAAAAAATAGTCTATCTATATGAGGCATTTAGAGATTTTGGATATGTTGAAGAACAATGCATTGTATGCAGAAAAAAGTCCAAAATTTATGAGGTCGCAAAATCCAAAGGCTTTAATGTTGTAGGATTGGATTTTGATTCGGAATTCGATTTAAGAGTTGCTTTTAAATTGAAAAAAATATCGGATAAATTTAAATCAGATGTAATTTTTATACATAGCAGCAAAGCTCATACGATTTCAGTTATAGCTTCTTTACTTTTTAGAATGAAAACCTCATTAGTAGTTTGCAGAACGAGAATAAAGCCTATAGATACTAATTTCTTAAAAAAGTGGAAATATAATTACAGAGGAGTAAAAAAAATTATTTGTGTTTCTCAAACTGTAGTAGATGTTTTAAAAGATTCTATTGATGATCAGTTAAAATTAAGTATTGTAGGCAGTGTAGTTGATGTGAAAAAGTTCGGAAAAATTAAAAAAGACGGACAACTTCATAAAGAATATAATATTCCTTCAGATTATAAGATAATTGGTAATATAGGGGCTCTTGATCCTGTTAAAGATATTCCAACCTGGATAAAAGCAATAAAAATTCTTGTCGATAAAGGAGTTAAAGCCAAATATGTTTTAATTGGCGACGGTCCTTTGGAAAAGGAAATAAGAAACATGATTGGTAAATCAGGATTAGATAAACATGTTATTTTAACCGGTTTTAGAAATGATATTCCCAATTGTTTGCCTGAATTTGATATTTTTCTTTTTACTTCAAGTAATGAAGCAACAGGTGGTGTAATTTTAGAAAGCTATGTTTGCAAAGTTCCTGTTGTAGCGGCAAATGCGGGCGGAATTCCAACTGTTGTTCAGGACGGGGTTACGGGATTGTTAGCTGAAGCAGGGAATCCTGATGATTTTGCTGAAAAAGTAATAAATCTGTTGGAAAACAGTGATAAACAAGTTCAGTTAGCTAAAAATGCATATCAGTTTTTTCTAGAAACATCGACTAAAGAAGTCATTGCAGAAAAAATGATTAATGAGCTGAAAAGCAGCTTGCTGATTTAGTGGTTTTTATAGCTGTGTGATGATGGATTGTTTGTGGTTTAACAGCTGTATTTTTAAAAAATAAATTTATCCTTACCTTTGTCTTAATAAAAATAAATAGATGAAAGCATCAGTAATAATGAGTACTTATAATGCCGAAGCCTGGTTAGAAAAAGTACTTATAGGTTTTAGTGTTCAAACAGAAAAGGATTTTGAAATTATTATCGCTGATGATGGTTCAAGACCTGCAACAAAAGAATTGTTAGATAAATTACGTAAAGAAATTTCAATTCCTATTGTTCATGTTTGGCATGAAGATAATGGCTTTCAAAAGTCACAAATTTTAAACAAGGCAATTGTGGCTTCTAATTCCGACTATTTGATCTTTACAGATGGAGACTGTATTCCGAGAAGAGATTTTGTTGAGGTTCATTTGAATTATCGGGAAGAAGGGTGTTTTTTGTCAGGAGGCTATTTTAAATTACCTATGGATATTTCTGAATTAATTTCGAAAGAAGATATTCAGGAGCAACGTTGTTTTGATCTTAACTGGTTAAAATTACATGGGTTAAAAGACAGTTGTAAAAATAATAAGTTTACTGCCACTGGAAAGATGGCTGTTTTTCTTAATTGGATTACTCCAACAAAAGCAACTTGGAACGGACATAATGCATCCGGATGGAAAAAAGATTTAGTGGCTATAAATGGATTTAATCAGGAAATGCAATATGGAGGGCAAGACCGTGAGTTAGGCGAGAGATTGTTTAACTACGGATTGAAATCTAAACAAATTCGCTACAGTGCTATTTGTGTACATTTAGACCATAAAAGAGGATATGTAAATGAAGAGACCTGGAAGAAAAATTATGCTATCAGAGAAAATACACGTAAAAATAAAGTTGTAAGAACACCAATAGGAATTGATTCTAATATTTAATTGATTTAGTTAGTCGAATGATATTGTTAAAATATGCTGTTGTTCATTTTTCTTATATCAAAATCAAAGCAGTTTGTTTGCACTTTGAGTTTTTTTTGAGGCGAAAAATAAATAAACAAATTAAAAATACTAATGTTACTTCATTAAAGAATACTGATTTTGTTATAATAGCAAATAATTGTTTTGGCGGGCAAGTTTATAAAAGTTTTGGACTTCCTTATAATACACCTTTCGTTGGAATGTTTTTATACGGCCCTTGCTACTTAAAATTACTTCAAAATTTTAAAACGTATATAAGAAAAGATTTAGTTTTTATTCAGCAATCAATTTATGAGGATAGAGAAAAGACTTATCCTGTAGCGAAATTAGGTGATATAGAGTTGCATTTTTCACATTATACAAGTGAAGAGGAAGCCTCGGAAAAATGGTATCGCAGAAGAAATCGAATGTTGAAAAATTTTGACTTTGATAATTTTTATTTTGTTATTAGTGACCGCGAACGTGTTGACAATAAGATAATTCAGGAATTTCATAAATTACCTTTTAAAAACAAACTTTCGTTTGGAGCAAAAACAATTAACAATTTGAGTCCTTTAAAGCATGTTGCGCTTTTTGAAGCTTTTAAAAGAGATCAAATTCAGGTTCCTGGAGGAACTAAGTTGTTTAAAATTTCTTCTTTGTATTTTGACTTTGAAAACTGGATTAATAATAAAGAAATAAAAAGAACAAGATTTGTCTACTAGATATTTATTCGTGTAGGTTAAGTTTGAAATGTTCAATAAGATTTTCCATTTGTTTGACATTTTGATTTTGTCCAACATTGGCTTTCTTTAAAGATATTTCCTGAGTCCCAAAAACAGGAATAGGTTCTTTTGGAGGGTTTTGAGCCAAAGTAATTTCGGTATTATTTAAAATCGCCATAGCTTTAAACCACAAATCATCTGCTTTAGGAGTTAGTTTTAGGAATAATTCACTGTCAATAGCTATAGGAAGAAAAGCTTTTGGCGGGTATAAAACACCTTCAGAACCAATAGCTAAAACCGTTTTGTTTTTTTTGATGTCTGATAAGTTCCAGGATTTGTAAGGAAGTAATTTTTTATTATTGTCAAATTGAATTTGTCTTACTTTGAGAGCAATAATATTATTTGGATGTTTTAGATGTTCTTCCGATAGACGTTTTAACCAATTTCTATCGTAGATAAAATCATCGTCACAAGTAACAATGCATTCTTCAGGAAACTGTTCAAGTGCGTAAACTAATTTGATATGTGGGCAATTTAGTGTTACATATTTAATATTGAAAATTGAGCCTTCAAGCTTTAGTAAACTTTCAGGGACATATTTTTTATCAGATTCATTTAACCACAATATGATTTTCTTGGGTTGTAGTTTCTGATTTAAAATACTTCTTACGGTTATATGTACTTTTTTAAGTCTTGAAGGTATAGTAGTAAAAGATACAATAATATCTGAATGATTCGATTTTACATTCTTTAATTTATTTGAGTTTAATGATTTAAGATATAACTCTGAAAATAATGATAATGGTATTTCTTTTAGTTTCATAAATATA
Organism: Flavobacterium glycines; assembly: GCF_900100165.1. Classification (GTDB taxonomy): domain Bacteria; phylum Bacteroidota; class Bacteroidia; order Flavobacteriales; family Flavobacteriaceae; genus Flavobacterium; species Flavobacterium glycines. The sequence continues at coordinate 174,906 of NZ_FNEO01000005.1, read as the reverse complement.
GATTGTTAAATCTTCAATTATTGTGCTTTTATAATGAATATATGTGTATTTCCTTTAAATATCTTTTTCGAAATAATATTTGAGATGAGCAGGAATATATTTTTTTATCATGACATATTTAGTCTGTATCCCATATTGTCGGTTATATACTGTTTACAGGGGATACATTTTTGGCAGGGTTTTGTGGTTGAGCCATGACAAAACCAAGTTTGGTTCATTATATCGATGAAACCATTTTCTTCGGCATACTTTTTCATGTCAACTTTTGAAATATTAGCCAGTGGAAATCTAATATTTTTAAAAATTTGCCTTCTAAAGAAATCTGTTTTCTTTGGATTTACAATCCAATTCGGATGTTGTGTTTCATCTTTGATTTCTATAAGATCTTCAAAATTGATTATTTGTACACGGTCTGCTCTGTGAAAACCTTCTTCTAAATGGTTGTATTTTTTTGATAAGCAGGCCAGCCAATAATATTGTTTAGCAATTTTACGTTGTTTTTTAATTATTTTGAAGACTATTTTTAAATAGAGATTAAAAGGAATGTTTTCTCTCTTTATTAATTTTAAAGGTAAAATTTTACCTTTTGAATTTGAAAATTTTTCTTCAATTTTAGCAGAAAGCATTTCAATGGTTTCGATTTCCTTTGTTGTGGAAGGTCTGTTTTTATCGATAACATAAATGGGTTGAAGGCAGATTCCACGATTATAAAGTTGGATAATTCTAAACGTGGAATCCCAACCTCCAGTCCATAAAACATTTTTAACTTCAGTCATATTACACCGCTACGTCGTACTCTCTTAACGCATTGTTTAATGACGTTTTCAAGTCAGTAGAAGGTTTACGAGTACCAATGATTAGCGCACAAGGCACTTGGTATTCACCGGCAGCGAATTTTTTAGTATAACTTCCAGGGATTACTACTGAACGGGCAGGAACGAATCCTTTCATTTCAACTGGTTCTTCACCTGTGATATCGATAATTTTAGTTGAAGCAGTCAAACATACGTTAGCTCCAAGAACAGCTTCTTTTCCTACGTGAACTCCTTCTACTACAATACAACGAGAACCTATGAAAGCACCGTCTTCAATGATTACAGGTGCAGCTTGTAATGGTTCTAAAACACCACCAATACCAACACCACCACTCAAGTGAACGTCTTTACCAATTTGAGCACAACTACCTACAGTTGCCCAAGTATCAACCATTGTACCAGCATCAACATAAGCACCAATGTTTACATAACTTGGCATCATGATAACACCGCTTGAAATAAATGAACCATAACGAGCAGAAGCTCCAGGAACTACACGAACACCTTTTTCAGCATAGTCTTTTTTCAATTCCATTTTATCATGGTATTCAAAAACTCCAGCTTCCCAGGTTTCCATTTTTTGAATAGGGAAGTACATCACTACCGCTTTCTTAACCCATTCGTTTACCTGCCATCCGTCACCTTTTGGTTCAGCAACACGTAATTTTCCTGAGTCTAATAATTCAATAACTTCTCTAATCGCGTTAGTTGTTGTTTCTTCCTGCAACAAAGCTCTGTTTTCCCAGGCTTGTTCTATAATTGTTTGTAAATTATTCATCGTTAATTAATTTTTGGCAAATATATGTTTTTAATGCAAAAACAGAAAGTCAAATTAATTTAATATCTTAGAAAAGAGAATTGATAATGGCAATGACAAAAATCAATAGCAATGACAATTTTAAAAAGATTAATAATGATTAGTTATGAAAGATAATTTTTCGAAACAGGCTTCCGGATATTCAAAATTTCGTCCGCAATATCCAGATGAATTGATTGAATATGTGGTTTCTTTTGTCAAAAAGAAATCGCTGGCACTTGATATTGCAACGGGAAACGGACAAGTAGCAAGTAAACTTTCTCCATTTTTCAAAACAGTTTATGGAACTGATATCAGTCAAAAACAATTGGATAATGCTATTCAGGCTGATAATATCATTTATCAGTTGTCAGCAGCAGAAAAAATGACTTTCGAAAATCAAAAATTTGATTTAATAACTGTGGCTCAAGCGGTGCATTGGTTTGATTTTGATGTGTTTTATAAAGAAATCTATCGAATCTTAAAACCGGATGGTATTTTTGCAGTAATGGGGTATGGATTGTTTTCGACTAATACCCATTCGGATGTAATTTTAAATCATTTCTATTATAATATAGTAGGGCCTTACTGGGATAAAGAACGAAAATATTTAGATGAGAATTATGAAACGATTCCTTTTCCGTTTGATGAAATTCCTGTGAAAAAGTTTCAGAATCAATTGAGTTGGACTTTTGAAGAATTAACGGGTTATTTAGAAACCTGGTCGGCAACACAGCATTATATTTCAAAAAACAATCAAAATCCAATCGATTTGATTCGGGATGAATTGCAATCTTCATGGGAAAAGAACAATAAACAAGTGCGCTTTCCTTTATTGTTAAGAATCGGGAAATTAAAATAGTATCTTTGTGAAAAATAAAAATAAATGCCAAGAATTCTCGCTATTGATTACGGACAAAAACGTACAGGAATTGCAGTTACCGATGAATTACAAATTATAGCCTCGGGATTAACGACTATTCCTTCAGCTACTGCTATCGATTTTTTGAAAGAGTATTTTTCGAAAGAAAAAGTAGAGTTGGTACTAATTGGGGAGCCTAAACAGATGAATGGAGAGCCTTCTCAAAGCGCTTCTATTATTAAAGGTTTTGTAACGCATTTTACGAATCATTTTCCGGATATGAAAGTAGTTCGTGTAGATGAACGATTTACTTCAAAAATGGCTTTCCAAACCATGATTGATAGTGGCTTGAAGAAAAAACAACGTCAGAATAAAGCTCTGATTGATGAAATTTCAGCAACTATCATGTTGCAAGATTACCTTTCCCGTAAAATGTTTTAATAATTCTTTGTTAAAACGATTAATCTTAGTGATAAATGTAACTTTTTCAATCTAAATCACTCTTTTAATTACAAGAATATTAAAGTATCTTTGCGCCGAATAAAAATAATATTATGTCTGATACAACCATACGTTCACACTGTGATGTAGTTCTTATTGGAGCTGGAATTATGAGTGCCACTTTAGGCTTAATTCTAAAAGAATTACAACCTGATTTAACCATTGATATTTACGAAAGATTAGATAGTGCTGCTGCCGAGAGTTCAGATGCATGGAATAATGCAGGAACGGGACATTCAGCATTTTGTGAATTGAATTACACTCCGGAAGGAAGTGATGGAAGCATTGATCCTAAAAAAGCGATTAGTATTGCTGAATCCTTTGAAGTATCTCGCCAATTTTGGGCTTATTTAGTGCAACAGGGAAAAGTATCTGCTCCGGAAAATTTTATAAAAAGAATTCCACATATCAGTTTTGTATGGGGAGATAAAAATGTAGATTATTTAACGAAACGTTATAAAGCTTTACAGGCAAACCCTCTTTTTGCAGATATGCAGTTCAGTACTGATTTTACTGAATTAAAAAAATGGATGCCTTTGGTGATGGAAGGCAGAAAAGAGTCAGGCAAAGTAGCCGGTACTACTATGGCTATTGGAACTGATGTTAATTTTGGAGAATTGACTAGAAATATGTTTCATTATCTGACCCAGTTAGATGGAGTGAATATGTATTTTGGTCATGAAGTAAAAAAACTAAGACAAAAAGAAAATAAAACCTGGAGAATAAAAATCAAGAATTTAACAGATGGTTCTATAAGAAAGGCATATCCTAAATTTGTATTTATTGGTGCAGGTGGAGGTTCATTACCATTGTTAGAAAAAGCAAATATTCCTGAAGGAAAAGGATTTGGCGGTTTCCCAGTAAGCGGGCAATGGTTAAGATGTACTAACCCGGAAGTTATTGCGCAACACGAATCAAAAGTGTACGGTAAGGCAAGTGTGGGTGCACCACCAATGTCAGTTCCGCATATTGATTCGAGAATGATTAACGGTGAAAAACAATTGTTGTTTGGTCCTTTCGCAGGATTCTCAACTCGTTTCCTAAAAAACGGTAAATATTCTGATTTGCCTAAATCAATCCAATTGGATAATATTGTTCCAATGGTTATGGCTGGAATTAAAAATATTCCTTTAACAAAATATTTGATTGAGCAGGTAAGACAATCTCCGGCTGACAGAATTAAAGCTTTGAGAGAATATGTTCCGGGAGCTAAATCTAAGGATTGGGTTTTAGAACGTGCCGGACAAAGGGTTCAGGTAATTAAAAAAGATGAAAAAGAAGGAGGGAAATTAGAGTTTGGAACAGAAGTAATTACTTCGGCTGACGGAACTTTATCAGTATTACTTGGAGCTTCACCAGGTGCTTCTACAGCTGTTTCAATTATGATTGATGTGATTAGCAGATGTTATAAAGAAGAAATGAAAACTCCTGAATGGCAGGCTAAGTTTAAAGAGATGATTCCATCTTACGGTCAAAAATTAAACGAAAATCCGGAGTTGTTGAATGAAGTTAGAGAGCATACAGCAACTGTATTGAAGTTGAATTAATCTTTTTGATTTATCATATAATACCAAGAATCCCGACGTTATTGTTGGGATTCTTTTTTTACAGAAGTTAACAGCTGTGTGGTTTTTAGAATGTTCTCGGATAAATTAGTCATCCAGATTAATTGTTCAATCACTAATTGGGCTTCCTGCATTTTGATTTGATAGGCTTCCTGGTCAATTAGTTGTATTTGTTGTAATTCTTTGGCTCTAATATTTTTTAATTCGGTAAGTCGTTGGTCTAAATCTTCGTTAGATACCATGTTTTCTGAATCAGGGTTAGGATTTTCTAATAAATTCATAGCTAATTCCAGATTGGAAATCACTTTGTTAACCACTACATTAAAAGCTTTTGAAGCTTCGGTTGTTTTGTGTGACTGAATATAGGTTCCCAGAGAAGCAAGTGATGAAAGTAATGAATGATTGAGCACCGTTAATTTATAAACCTGAGGGAGTTTGTTTTGTTTGGATTTGGGTTCTTGTAGCATACGCTGAAAAGAAGCCATTAAATTTCCTATTTCAATAAAAGCTTGTTTTCGGGCAAGACGATATTCGGTAGAGACATCCACTTTTTTATTATACATAATCGAAATTTCTTTTAGATAATTGCGATTAGCCTCAATAGCGCTTTCAATATAGGCGGGAAGACTTAAGAATTCCCAGGAAGGCCATAAAAAATAGTTGGCTAATAAGCATAAACAAGCGCCTACAATGGTGTCTAAAATTCGGTATTCGATAACATTTCCATTGTCTGGTGACAGAACACCATAAATTAAAATGACATAAATAGTAATAAAAGTAGATCCAATCTTGTAATTGGTTGGGTTGAATGAAAAACCCAGTAGCATGGCAATAATAGCCATAGTACTAATAGCATAAGAATTGTGTACCACATAGAGGATTCCAAAAGCAATAACACCGCCAACTAAAGTCCCCACTATACGATGGTAAGTACGCTCATTAGTGATTCCAAATCCTTGTTTCATGATAACCACGATGGTGAGAATTATCCAGTAAACATTTTCTAAAGGAAGCACTTTCCCTATCATATATCCCACTAAAATAGTGAGGGTGATTCTAAGCGAATGCCTGAAAACGGTAGAATTGAAGCTGAGGTTTTCTACAAAAGTACTTAATGGATAATATTGAGGTTTGATAAATTTTTCAATGTCTTTATCTCTTCCTTTTATTAAATCTTTCGTATTAACAGTAGCAGAATAGGCGCGTTCTAAAGTGATGATTTTTTCCACCTGTTTTTCGGCATAATGCAACATGGTAATGAGCATTAAGACTCCTTCTGAAGATGATTCATTTTGAATGTCTTTTTTGTAATTAGTTATCGCTAATTCAAAATGATGTAAATCTTCAATTAAATTTCGTTTGGATTCATAAGGTTTGTGTTGTTCGATGCTTTTGGAAAGAGCTTTCATGGCTTTGGCTAAGTTGTAAGCCAAATTTTGATAGGTTTCCAATGCTTTTGGATAACCATCAAACTTTTGATGAAATTTGTTATGGTCAAAAGAAGTAGAAATGGCTAATTCCATAATTTCAACCAAAGAAATAAAACTCAGTAACATTTTTCGGTTTTGTCCCGAAGAACCCGATTTGGTTCGGTTTGTAATGAGTACTTCCCGAATATTTTCATGAAGAATATTTAGTTCTACCTGAAGATGTAATTGTTTTTTGGTAATGGATTTTCTATTCGAATTTAATTCCCATAAATCGCCGCGTAATTTTAAATATTTTGCAGTAAGTCGGATGCATTCAGCCAATTGCAATTCGATATAACGATTGGGTTTTATATGAAAAAAAATGATTGAAATAACCGTGTAAAATAAGCCTCCTGCCAATAAAAGTCCTGAGTAATGTAGCATTTCCCAACCAGTATTTAAGTGAGCAAAGGCCAGTGAAAGAGATAATAAAGCCGAGAAAGATACCATTGTGGCACGTTGACCATAAATGAGAATCATGGAAATACAAAAAATCAAAGTAACCAGAACCGGATAAAACAACCAGGGAATTGGATGGCAAAGGTTGATGATTAAGTTTACCCCGGCAATAATAAATGAGGTGGTTAATAATCCCTTAATTTTATGTTTCAGGTTGCTGGGAATATCACTGGGAAAAGTAAAGAAAGCACCTAAAGCAATTGTAAAACCAACAGAGAAATTATCAAGATAAGAAAAAAATAATACAGGAGAAACAGCGGCAATAGTTATTTTTAAAGCATTAGCGAACTCAGTACTCGAAACAAATTTCTGAATTTTTGTAATCATAAATATTTAGGATTATTTACAAAGGTATGAATTGTGAGATTTATCAATAGGATAAATTAAGATAGTTTTAGGATTAAATTTTTAAATACTATTTATCTTTATTCCCTTTAAGCATTGTTTAAAATTTACTATTTTTGGCAATCCTAAATTTAAGGCTTAAGCCTTGATATAAGGTTAATAATATTTAATACAACAACAATGATTTTACCAATTGTAGGATATGGTGATCCGGTTTTAAGAAAGGTAGGAGCCGAAATAACTCCAGAGTATCTTAATTTGAAAGAAACTATCGCTAATATGTACGAGACTATGTATAATGCTTCCGGAGTAGGACTGGCTGCACCACAAGTAGGACTTGCGATACGTTTATTTGTTATAGATGCTACACCTTTTAGTGATGACGAAGATTTAAAGGCTGATGAACAAAAACAGTTAAAAGGATTCAAACGTACTTTTATTAATGCGAAAATCATTAAAGAAGAAGGTGAAGAGTGGGCTTTTAATGAAGGATGTTTGAGTATTCCGGATGTGCGTGAGGATGTTTATCGTAAAGAAAGAGTTACCCTCGAATATTGTGAAGAAGATTTCGTGATGAAAACTGAGGTATTCGATGGTTTGATTGCTCGTGTTATTCAGCACGAATACGATCATATCGAGGGAATTTTATTCACGGACAAAATATCTTCTCTGAAAAAAAGATTAATTAAAGGAAAGCTGAAAAATATCATGGAAGGGAAAACATTCCAGGATTACAGAATGCGTTTCTTTGGTAAAAAAGTTAGGTAAAAAACTATTTTTGGTATTGTTTTTGACCAAATACAGACAGATAATAAAAAAAATCAATTCTTAATAATAATTAATAAAGCATGAATTTAGAAAAAATATTAGCGATTTCAGGGAAACCGGGTTTATATGTTTTAAAAGTACAAACACGTACCGGTTTTGTGGCGGAATCATTAGTTGATGGAAAAAAAATCACAGTAAATTTAAAAAGTAATGTGAGTTTGTTATCTGAAATTTCAGTCTACACTTACGAAGGTGAGAAACCGTTAAAAGAAGTAATGGCTAATATTGCTGAAAAAGAAAATAACGGTCCTGCTATTTCTCATAAAGAAGACAATACAACTTTGGCAGCTTACTTTAAAGAAGTTTTACCTAATTATGATGAAGAAAGAGTATATGCTTCAGATATTAAGAAAATTTTAAACTGGTACAACACTTTGCAAGCTAAAGGTTTAGTTGTTGAAGAAGCTCCGGTAGAAGAAGTGGTTGAGGTTGCTGTTGCTGAAGAAACTGCTGCTGAAAAACCAAAAAAAGCTAAAAAAGTAACAGAATAATTAATTCTGAATTTTTATAAGAAATCCTGTGTACTAAATTCATTAGAACACAGGATTTCTTATTTTTACACAAAACTATATTCAATGAACACAAGGCAAATACAATTACAGGCTTTTGAGAGATTATTAGCAATCATGGATGATTTGCGTGAAAAATGTCCCTGGGATAAAAAACAAACTTTACAGACTCTAAGACATCTGACAATAGAAGAGACTTATGAATTAGGAGATGCTATCTTGGATAATAATTTAAATGAAGTCAAAAAAGAGTTAGGGGATTTGTTGCTGCATATTGTTTTTTATGCCAAAATAGGAAGTGAAACCAACGATTTTGATATCGCTGATGTTTGTAATGACATTTGTGAAAAATTGATTCATCGTCATCCTCATATTTATAGCGATACTGTGGTAAAAGACGAAGAGGAAGTCAAACAAAACTGGGAAAAATTAAAACTCAAAGAAGGTAAAAAATCAGTTTTAGAGGGAGTACCCCGAAGTTTACCCGCTTTAGTCAAAGCCAGCCGAATTCAGGATAAAGTAAAAGGAGTAGGTTTTGATTGGGAAGAACCGCATCAGGTGTGGGACAAGGTACAGGAAGAATTACAAGAACTACAGCAGGAGGTAGCATCGGGAAATCAGGATGCAATAGAATCAGAATTTGGAGATGTGCTGTTTTCAATGATTAATTATGCCCGTTTTCTGAATGTTAATCCCGAAGATGCTTTGGAACGAACTAACAAAAAATTCATTAAACGTTTTCAATACCTGGAAAGCAAAGCCGAAATAGTAGGCAAGTCCTTAAAAGACATGACGCTTGCAGAGATGGATGTTTTTTGGGAAGAAGCGAAGAAGCTATAACAGTTGAGTTAAACTATATTAAAAGACAAAATAAAGAAAAGAGGATACCGTTTTTGTTTTCACACTTTAAAAGAAAGGATTACCCCGTTTTTGACTCGTTTTTGGGCAATTTCGGGGTTTGTTTTTTTTGATATAAAGCTTATTTGTTGAAAAACAATAGTTTGTGACATTTTGAATGGGGCTATATAAATTTGATTTTTAGCTAAATTAAGTTTTATCTTTGCCATCGTATTATGGTTGCTATGTCCTTGTTAAGGATTTAGCATTAAAAGGGAATCAGGTTAGACACCTGAGCTGTACCCGCAACTGTAAGCTATTAAGCTTGTTGTTATCTACAAAACCACTGTTTTAATTGTAGATTTTAGAATTCAGATTTTAGTTATATCTAAAATCAAAAATCCTAAATCTAAAATGGAATGGGAAGGTCAACAACAGGATGCAAGCCAGGAGACCTGCCTAATGCATCGAGTATCAAACTTTCGGGAAAAAAGGTTTGGGTATGGGTAATTCTATGCTTTTCTCCCATTTATTAGTCATGTAACAGTTAAGCTGTTATTAAATGTTTTTTAAAATGAACAAAAAAATCGTTCGTATTAGTGCGTTATTCGTATTAATAAGTACATGTGCTTTGGCACAAAAAAAAGGAGTTGTTCTGTCTGGAGCCAATGAATTAGATGAGGTTGTTATTTCGGATTCTAAGTTTGCATTACCAAAAGAAAAATCCGGAAAGGTAATTGTAAAAATCACGTCAGATGATTTGAAGAAAAGACCGGGGCAATCCATAGCTCAGGTTTTAAGTACCGTTACAGGGGTTGAAATTAACGGAAATCAAAGCGCAGCGGGAAAAGATTTGAAATATTCTATTCGTGGGGGGCGCAATCGTCAAACTTTAATTTTAATTGATGGTATTCCGGTAACTGATGCTTCTAATATCAATTTAGAATATGATTTGCGTTTAATTCCAGCGGAACAGGTTGAAAGTATTGAGGTAATGAAAGGTGCTGCCAGTACGCTTTATGGTACGGGAGCGGCAACAGGTGTGATTAATATTACTTTGAAAAAAGCAGAAAAGAAAGCCGTTTCCGGAAATGTGTATCTAAATATAGGGACACAAACAACTGCTCAGGAAAAGAATTATTCGGCTCAGGAATATAATCAGGGATTTTCATTTAATGGGAAAACAGACAAGTTTAATTATTTTGGCGCCTTGAACAGTTCTGAAGTTGATGGAATGTCTCAGGCAAGACCGCTTTCTGATTCAGAAAAATTTGAAAATGATGGTTCTTCCAGAGTGAATAGTATTGTAAAATTTGGATTTACACCAACAAAGCAATTAAGCTTTGATTTTTTTGCTAATTATGATCGTCTTAAATATGATTTTGATGCAGATGCTTTTGCCGATGATTTGTATAATTATGGTAAGTCAGAGCAATATCGTGTAGGTTTTTCTCCAAAATATAAATATGAAAAAGGAGAATTAGTAATTAATACCGCTGCGGGGTGGATGAACAGGGATTCATTTAATTATGGAAGTTTATCTACTTATAAATCAAGAAACGTAAATGCAGATGCGTTTAATAAATATCAAATTGCAGAAGAATTATTTGTGATAGGCGGGGGGCAATTTCAGTTTTTCGATATGGTTAATTTAACACCTTACGGAGATATTCAAAAGGAGTTGGCTAAATTCAATATCATTGATCCCTATGCTACACTAGTTTATAATTCTGATTTTGGATTGAATGTGAATGCCGGAGCAAGATTGAATATTCATAGTAAATACGGAAACAATTTTGTGTACAACATCAACCCTTCATTTTCTTTCTCAGATATTCCTTTGAAATTAGTGAGTTCGTACAGTACAGCTTATATTACACCAAGTTTGTATCAGTTGTATGCCTCTTTTTATGGGAATTTAGATTTAAAACCTGAAAGAAACAGTACGGTTGAAGCCGGTTTTGAATTGGATTTATGGAATAAAAAAATCAATTTAAATGCAGTAGCTTTTTACAGACAGGAAGCTAATTCTATTGTTTTTCTTTCCGGAGGCTATGATAATATTGATGGGAAGTATAATGCAAAAGGTATTGAGACAATGTTTACCTATGCTTTGACTAATCAATTAAAGTTGAGAGGAAATTATACTTTTACTCAGGTAGAAAAGGCTTTGGATTTGTATGTGCCAAGACATAAAGTAAATGCTTCTGTAGAGTACCAGCCAACTACCCGAACTTTTTTCAATGTAAGTTATCAATTTGTTGATAAAAAGCCTGATGCTTTATTTGATCCGATTACTTATGAACAAACTTCGATTGTTACAGCTGCATATAAATTACTCAATGCAACAGCTAAATATGAGTTAATAAAAAACCGAATGACTGTGTTTGCAACAGCTACAAATATTTTAAATGAAGATTTTTATGAGGTAATTGGGTATACTACCCGAGGAAGAAACTTTAAATTAGGGTTGAATATTAATTTGTAAGATTGGTATTTAGGGTTCGAAAAAGGCTTTCATTTCTGAAAGCCTTTTTTTATGTGTGAATTTTAAGGTTTAAAATACATCATATTCATTCCTTTTAATGTTTTGGAATCATTTAGGAGTTTTAAATCGGTTGTTGTTTTTTCGGGTACAATGAATTTAGCAGTTCCTGTGATTTTTCCAATTGCGGTACTTAATAAAGGTTCGTTAGTGTCTCCAAGAACACCTAAAGTTTTTATCCTTTCAGTTAGTTGATAATCCGGAGTTAGTCCGTCTAAATAATCACCAAAACCTTCTGAGTTTACCGAATGTGCCACTATAGGCTGCATAGCATAACGATGATTTGGGTTTACACCGGTTTTGGTAAAGCTGGGAGAGTCGTAAAGAGTAACCGAAGCAACATTTTTCCCATAAGTATAATCACCTATCTGAACTACGTTTATATAAGGATTAAGTCCGTTTATGATGAGTTCGCTTGCAGAAGCAGTGCTGCCAGTTGTTAATATATATACTTTAGAAAGATTCAAGCTGTTTAGAGATGCTTCATTTAAAGTACTAATGAAAAGATATTTTTGGTTAAGGTAAGATTTTCTTTCATTGTATGCCAATTCATTAAAAACCTGTCCCTTAAATTGTCCTGTAATCATACTGGCTAAACGAACTGCTGAAGATACAGCACCTCCACCATTGTATCTTAAATCTAAAACCAAATCGGTGATGCCTTCTGTTTTAAAGTATCCAAAAGCATCATTGAGTTGTGTGTCGTAACCGGGATAGAAACCATTGTACATAAGATAACCAATTTTATGTGTGCCACTTGTAATTACTTTTTTAATTAAAATTGGATTTTCAGCTAAGGTTGTTTTGGTCAAATTGAGATTCTTACCATTTGGAGTAATTACAGGATTGTTGTTGGTATCATAAGTTAGGTTGGCAAAATTGAGTGTATAATTTTCATCAGCACTAAATAATAAGTCTGCATAATTATTTAAGGTTAAACTCGTGCCATTAACGCCGTAAAAAACTTCACCACGCTGAATGTTTTTATTAGCAGCATCCGAATTTGGAATAATATAACGTATATAACCAATAACCTGGTTGCTGTTTTGAGTGACAAGGCTCAAGCCAAATTCTACACCATTGTTTTTTGAAGTTCCCTGTAATTGCTGTTCAAGAGTAAGATAATCGTTAACAATCCAGCTAAATCTGTCAACTACACCTGTGCTGTATTTACTTGGTGGTCTGTAAAGTAAATTTTCAAATAAATCTTCTGGTGAATATTGTTTTAGAAAATTTTCATATTCTAAATTATTAGCAAATCTGTTATTAGCTAAATCCGGAACATCAGACTGCCACAAGTACATTTGATTTAGTCCTCTCCAAATAAATTTTTGAACCTCAAGGTCGGTAGTTTTTGGTAAAGTATCATCATTGTCCTGACAGCTTTGTAAGAATAACAAAGAAACAAAAAGTAGGAGTAAATGCTTGTATTGTGTTTTCATTTAGGTTTAAAATTAGGGCTGTTAATCTAAAAGTACTATCTTTAAATTTATTTTATTTTCTTTGAAAGTAAGAAAATTAAAATGCTGTATAAAGCTAAGTATTTTTGTCTTTAAAGATTAAACTTAATGAGTTAATTTTTTTTGGCATAAAAATGGTAAGTGTAATAGTAAAAAAAAGAAAGTAATTTTTAATATAAATATATGAAAATGAAAAAAGTACTTATAACGTTGTTAGTTGCTTTTGCTTCTGGTACGTTTTACGGGCAAGCGGTTTTTGATCAATTTGATGGTCAGGAAGAGATTGTCTCGGTAATTGTAAATAAAAAAATGTTTGAATTAATGAGTAAAGTTAAAGTAGATGCTTCTGATAAAGAAACTCAACAATATTTGAAACTAATTCAAAATTTAAATAATTTAAGAGTTTTTTCAACTACTAATAAAGCAGCAGCTCGAAAAATGAAAGAGGTTGCTGATGCTTATATAAAATCGTCCTCTTTAGACGAGTTGAAAAAAGTAAATGAAAATGGTAAACAGATTACTATTGATGTAAAAAGAGCAGGGAATAATAATCAGCTTAATGAGTTTATAATGTTTATTGATGATGATGCTAATGGTATTAATCGTTCGGTATTAATGTCTCTGACCGGTGTTTTTAGTTTGAATGATATTTCAATTCTTACCGATAAAATGCAAATTCCGGGCGGGACTGAGCTTAAAAAGCTTACGCAAAAGTAAATTACAATGTAATTTAAAAAGCAAAAAGCTGTTTCAACATTGAAACAGCTTTTTTTTAATTCATTATCAAAGGTTTATTTGCAATATGTTTTTAAGTTTTTTGCAGCGCTTTGACTTCCAAGCTGAACTGCTTTAGTAAAATCCGCACAAGCCTTTTTTTTGTCTTCCAAATGAATATAGGTTAATCCTCTCAGGTTGTAAGTAAGGTAATCTTCTTTATTGTATTTAAGAGCAAAGTCACAGTCTTTTAAAGCAGATTTGTAATCCTGAAGTTTATAGTAAATATTGGCTCTGGTTGTATAAGCATAGATATTGTCGTTATGCATTTCTATGGTTTTATTAACATCGGTCAAAGCTCCCTGAAAATCATTGAGTTTTATTTTTTCTATACCTCTGTTTAGATAAGCCACTACAAAATCGGGTTTCATTTTTATGGCTTTGTCATAATCGGCTATTGCGCCTTTTGTATTTCCTGCATTTGATTTTTTCATTGCCTGATCAAAATAGTTTTCGGCAGTTTGGCTCCAACTGAAAGTGGATAAAACAAGAAAAGAAAATAAAAGTAGTTTTTTCATAAGTAGGTGTTTTTTATTAAATTGATTTAATGGGTAGATAAATGTAACGAATTACAATTTATTTTGTTGTGATTGGAAAAATTAAATTGGTTTTTATTAGCTGGCATAAAAATTGTGTCTTTTTTTAATTGTATTTTTAACACCTATTAAATCGCTATCGAAGCATAGCTAACCTCAAGATTAAAATTTTATGAAAACAAAAAAAATTAAAGTGGCATTACTTATAGCTTTTATGGCTTTTGGTACGTTTGCAAAAGCACAATCTGTTGCTGTTTCTAATGAAGATACTGTAAAAGCTAAGGAATGGATTGGTTCTTTATCATTAAATGACAGCGCAAAAGAAAACAGATTAGTGCAAGTAGTTGCGACGCATCTGTCATCAATAAAAGATTGGCATAATTCACATCCGGCTTCAATTGTTCCGGCAGGAATTAATCCATTGGATGGAAAACCTCTTTCTGAGCTTCACAGACAAATTATTGCCGATTCTGCTATGCCTTCGACAATTCATGAAGGTTTGATGAGTGGTTTAAGAGAAGATTTAACCGAAGAACAAGTGGCTTTAGTTTTAGATAAATATACAATTGGAAAAGTTGCTTTTACAATGAAAGGGTATCAGTCTATTGTTCCTGAAATGACTACAACTGAGACAGCTGAAATTCAAAAGCTACTAGAAAAAGCACGTGAGCAGGCAGTAGATTATAAAAGTATGAAGGAGATATCGGCTATTTTTGAAATTTATAAAACTCAGGCCGAACAATATTTGAATAATCACGGTCGCAACTGGCGTCAGATGTATGCTGATTATACTAAGAAAATCAAGGCAGAAAAAGCAGCAAAAAAACAAGAGTAACTTGTAGTTTAAGTATAAAAAAAGGTCTTTAATTATAGTATTAAAGACCTTTTTTATGACACGATTAATATTAAACTAGCAAATTTTGTGCTGTTTTATAAAGAATTTAAATGATTGGTTACTATTAGTGAATGAGATACCGTTAATTTGTATATGGGGATAAAGGAACAATCGAACCATCTTCATTGTAATTTATCTCGGCAACTTTTATTGACCTTAGATGGGTAATTCCTTTAGACAAACTAGAGTCATGGTAAAATAAATACCATTTCCCTTTGTATTCGCATATAGAATGATGTGTTGTCCAGCCAACTACAGGGTTTAAGATTCGTCCTTTGTAGGTAAATGGACCATAAGGACTGTCTCCGGTGGCATAGCAAATAAAATGGGTGTCTCCTGTTGAGTATGAAAAGTAATATTTACCATTGTATTTATGTACCCAGGAAGCCTCAAAAAATCGACGTTCATGGTCTCCTGCCAATAGCGATTTACCATTTTCATCCAAAATTAGAATTTCTTTAGGTTCCTCTGCAAATTGCTTCATATCTGCAGAAAGCTTTGCAACAATAGGCCCTAAAGCTTGTTTATCTGCCTGAGGTTCTTGATTTATCTCTGAATAAATATTGTTTCTATATTTTTGAAGTTGACCGCCCCATATCCCTCCAAAATAGATGTAGTATTGACCATCTTCGTCTTCAAAAACAGCAGGGTCAATGCTATAACTTCCTGAAATCGCTTCTGGTTCAGGAATGAATGGACCAATAGGAGAATCGCTTATCGCGACACCTATTTTAAAAATACCATCGTGGGCTTTTGCTGGAAAATACAAATAGTATTTACCATCTTTATGTGCTGCATCTGGTGCCCACATTTGTCTTTCAGCCCAAGGGACATCATCTACATGTAAGGCTACTCCATTATCTTTTGCTTCTGAATTAATAGAGTCCATTGAGATAACATGATAATCTTCCATTCCAAAGTGATCCCCATTGTCATTAAAAGGAATTCCAGCATCGATATCGTGTGAAGGATAAATATAAATTTTATCATTAAAAACATGTGCAGAAGGATCTGCTGTATAAATATGTTTTATTAATGGCTGTGAAATGGCCTTCTTGTCTAATGCTTTGAAATCAGTTTGTTCTATATTATTTTCGGGCATAATTTATTATCATTAATTTTTTTATTGTCTTCTTTCTTTTAATTCACTTTCAATTTGCAGCTCCATTTTTTTATTTATTTCATAGAAAAAAAGTATTCCTACACCAATTAAAAACGGGACTGAAGGAAAAACACTAATCAATAATTTTATTCCATTTATAGCAGTTTCAGATTGTGTTAGTGAATTGGGAACATATTCAAAGTAGCTTAAAAACCACGTTGTTAGTGACCCGCCAATACTTAATCCAGCTTTTAATCCCACCATCATAGCCGAAAAGATAATAGCAGTGGCACGACGATTATTTTTCCATTCTGAGTAATCAGCTACATCGGCAATCATTGCCCATAAAATTGGTATTGTGATGCCATAGAAAAATCCATGTAGAATTTGTGATCCAAACATTAAAATAATGGATTCCGGAGAGTAGAAATAAAAGGCAATTATAAACAGGGTTGAGATAAAAAGGAACAATCTAAAAATGTCTCTTTTCCCATATTTATCTGCTAATTTTTTGGAAAATGTAATTCCCACAATCATGAAAATAATTCCTCCGGCATTGAACAATCCAAATCCTGCTGAGATAGGGTCTTCTCCAAAAGGATTAATCCCCATTGAAGCTAATGTATCCAGTAAAGGTTGTATAAAATGTGTTAATTGTTGTTTATTGACATAATTTTCAAAATAATACACATAAGCTCCACCTTTCATAGCAAGGGTTATAAAAACTAATGTAGTAAGAGTTAACATGATTACCCAGGGTTTGTTTTTTGACAAATCACCAATATCTTCACTTAAACTTGATTTTTGTTCCGGTTTAGGAATAATACGTTCTTTAGTTGTCAAAAATGTTATGATGAGCATAATGGTTCCAATAATGGCCAATACAGTCATTACTTTTTCGATACCGATAGCTTTATCTCCATTTCCCGCTGTTTTAATGATACCAAGCATGAAAACCTGGACAAAAAATTGGGCAAACATTACAGCTACAAAACGATAGGAGGAGAGGCTATTGCGGTCTTTCATATCTCCGGTAATCACGCCACTAAGAGCTGAATAAGGTAAATTATTACTGGCATAGAATAACAATAATAAAGTATAAGTGATAACAGCATAGATTACTTTTCCACTATAAGAAAAATATGGTGTGGTAAATGCAAGTAATGCAATGATACCCAAAGGAACAGAAGTAAATAATATCCAGGGACGAAATTTCCCCCATTTAGTTGCCGTTCTGTCAGCTATTGCACCAATAATAGGATTAAAAATAAAAGCAGCTATTAACCCCACTACCAACATTATTATAGAGGAATCTTTAGGTGATAATCCATATATATCGGTATAAAAATAGGCGAGATAAGTCATCAATGTTTGGAATACCAAATTTGCTGCTAAATCTCCTAAACTGTATCCGATTTTTTCTTTTATGGATAGTTTTTCGGTGGTTGGATTCATTATGGTCGATTAAGATTATAAAAAATATTTTTTTAGATTTTTATCTGTTATTTTGGAGAATAATTTTACACGAATTAAAAATACAATCGGTTGTGTAAAAGTATGCAAAACTTTTTTAATACAATAAAAGATAATTATTTAATTGCTTTTTTAAATTGAATGCTTACTTTTTTGCAGCTTCGATTACGTTATAATATGCTTTTTTAGATTGTAAATTAGCGTCAAATAATAGTGGATAATCAGTTCTTCCTTTAATTGGAAAATCATTTAGCCAGGACTGAGTATCGTTAACTCCCCAAAATGTTACTCTGCTTATTTTATCTTTATGTTTTAAGAATAATTTAAAAATATCGGCATAACGTTGTGCTAATTTAACCTGCATTGAATCAGGTAAAGATTTTGGATATGGATTCATTTTTTCATTATTAGCAAATCGTTGACTTACTTCAGCACCTTGCATTCCATAAGGGCTTGGCAAAACGGATACGTCAAGTTCAGTAATAGCGATTTTCACACCTAATTTAGCATATTCTAAAATACTTTCTTCAATTTCTTCAATAGTAGGTGAGTTGAGATGCCAGTGGCTTTGCATACCAATACCGTCAATTTTGATTCCTTTCTCCTGTATTTTTTTTACCATTCGAATTACACCAGCTCTTTTAGTCGGATTTTCCATGCTATAGTCATTGTAATATAAATCTACTTTAGGGTCGGTTGCAGCAGCTAGTTGGAATGATTTAGCTATAAAATCTTCGCCAAGTGCTTTAAAAAACACCGATTTTCTCAAAGTTCCATCATCATTAACGGCTTCGTTAACTACGTCCCAGGAATCAACTTTTCCTTTGTATTTTTTAACAATGGTGGTAATATGGTTTTCTAATGCAGCATTCATTTCGGCACTGTCTTTAATTTCAGAAAACCATTTTGGTAATTGGCTATGCCAAATCAAAGTATGTCCATGGATAAACATCTTGTGTTTTTTTCCAAAAGCAATAAACTTATCAGCTGTTTCAAAATCAAATTTATTTTTTTCAGGATGCACAAACATCGATTTCATGATGTTTTCGGCAGTGATAGCATTGAATTCTTTAGCAATTAGTTGGGTTGTTTTGGCATCTTTTTCTTCTATCTGATTAATATCTAATGCAGTACCGATATAAAAATCATTTTTATAGGCATCTTTAAGTGAGCTTTGGTTCGCTTTTTTTTGACTTATAGCGGTACAGCTGCTCAGTGTAATTACAGCCGAGAAAAATAGTAGAAAAGGTTTGGTCGATTTCATAGTCTATATTTTTTTGATTAATTTTTGATATTTGAACTTTCAGGAGGACCCAGTTTAGTTGTTTTTAATTCGCTTTTTTCAGTTTCTATAATGATTTTTTGAAGAACTAAACCTTCATCAACCCGATAATAATTCAGCGTATGATTTCCCGGCTTATCGATTTTGAATTCAGTTGTAATAACTTTGATATTCTCGGTTACGTCTTTGTCCCAATTCTTGGTCACCTTACCATTATAATCAAAAATAATTGGGTCTGAAGCATAATTTATTTTAACAGGTTTTTCGTTGTCAAATGATAATCCATAATACATACCTTCTCTTGTAGAATAGTTAATAGTAGGAGAAAAATACAAATGAACTTTTACTGTTCCTGCATTTTTAAAATGTACATCATACGATAGTTTTGGAGAATTCTCATTCAATTCTACTCTTCCTTTTTTTATTGGTAATGAAATTACTGCTCCGTCAGTTTTTCCTAAATTATCAACAACTTTCCATTTAAATGAATCTGGTTCGGATTTATTTGAAAAATGTACTGCTTTTATAGCTATAAATCCATTGTTTTCTGTAAAACCTTTCTCATTGGTTATTTCTGTATTATTGGTTTTAATAGCTACAACGATTTTTTTTCCAGCTCCTGAAATAGTCACAATTTCGGTATGACTTCCCTGAGGTGCTTTTTCCCAATCTATCTGTACTGTGATTCTTTCTTGTGTATCAATAATTCCTTTTGATTTAGATAACTTTATCCAATTTGATTTGGATTTGATTTTGAAATCAAAAGGAGTGGTTCCTCTGTTGAAAATATCAATATAAGAAGTGCTGTTTTCAGAAGAATTAAAGCTTGGTAATACCGCTTTTTCGGTTGTATTTGGCCACCAATTTGTTGAGCCTTCAATTGCAACGCCTAATTCAGCTTTAACAGGAACTTCAATAGTTTTTGTTTTAGGAATAATATTTGTTCTTGGATCCTGCCAACTGCTATATCCAATGTGCGTTTGTGACATCATGTGATTCCATTTTCCATTCGCCATTGTTTTATTATAATAGGTCGAAAGTTCCGCGTCTTTGTTAAATAATTCTTTTACTTTTTCAGCATATTCATTGGTTGCAGCTCTTCCCTGATTCGCATATAAATTGTTTTTTGCTGTTGTAAAATACAATTCATTTAGGTTTGCACTAGCTAAAATAGGGTATAAGAGCAATTGATAAAAGGCATCTTTGTATTCTGGTTTGAGTTGAGCATTAATTTCCTGTGCTTTCTGAACCAATTTATTGTAATTTGTAACGACATTATCGGCTTCATTGTAATGGATTAAACTATAGGTAGAAGGATCCAATTGTTCAGGTTTTCTACTAGCATTGTATTTGGAATACATTTTTAAAAGAGTAGCAATATCTTCGGTATTTTGTCCTCCAAAATTAGTTGCAGCCCATTGATTGTAATAATCGCTTAGATTACTTTCGTTCCAATATTCCGGATTCCAGGCATAATCTAAGAAGAATTCGATAGGGAATTCTAAGGGTTTAATATCACCCACATTTACAATCCATATTTGATTTGCTCCATGTTCATAGGCTAAGTGCATTTGTTCCCAAGTGCGTTCAATTTGGTTTGTGTTAATCCATTTATAACTTCTTGGACCTCCTACATAGTCAAAATGATAGTAAATACCGTAACCACCTTTTCTGGGTTTTGCATCTAATGCAGGTAGTTTTCTTAGATTTCCCCAATTGTCATCACATAATAATAAAGTGACATCATCAGGAACCTGCATTCCTTTGTCATAATACTCCTGAACTTCTTTGTATAAAGCCCACATTTGAGGTGTTTTTTCGGCAGGTTTTTGAGTGATGGTACTTATGATTTCACGTTGCGTTTTAACAATGTTTTCTAAAAGTTCAATAGCAGTTCCTTCTGTCATGGGTTCATCGCCATCGCCTCTCATTCCAATGGTTAGCAGTGTTTCTTTATTTCCTATTCTTTTAACTCCGTCTGTCCAGAATTTTTTTAAACCTTCAGGATTTTTATTAAAATCCCATTCACCATTAACGGATTTATTCCATTCGCCATGTGCTTTTGCTAGTGGTTCGTGGTGTGAAGTTCCCATAACAATTCCGTATTCGTCGGCCAGAATTCCGTTTTGGGAATCATCAGCGTAAAATTTTTCGCTCCACATGGCTGGCCATAAATAATTTCCTTTCATTCTAAGGATTAATTCAAATACTTTCTCATAGAATTTAGCATTAAATTTTCCATAGTTTTGACGAACCCAACCAGTAAGGGCAGGAGCTTCGTCATTAATGAAAATTCCACGGTATTTTACTTTCGGTTCTCCTAAAGAATGAATTCCAGGAAGTATGTGTAATTCAGACTGTTTTTTTGCAGGAACATCTGCCCAAAATGCCCATGGAGAAACACCAATTTGGTTTGAAAGATCATAAATACCATAAATAGTTCCTCTTTTATCAGATCCCGCAATTACTAAGGCTCTTTTAACTCCTTTAATTGGATTTTCTACAATTTGAGTTGTGAATTTTTCCCATTTACCTTCTAATAAAGACGCATTGATTTTGCCTTCTTTAGCTAATTGGTCAATTATGGAACTTTTTCCTAATGTGCCTATGATTACAACATTTTCTTCCGAATTTATTTGGTCTTTGAAAAGTTTTGGCATTATACCAGTAACTGTATTGATGTCATTTTGAAGATGTCCAACAACTTTTATAACACCCGGAAAATCATTATTACTGATTAATAATGAAGCTATTTGGCCTTTTGTTGCCAAAGCAAAATTTTCAGAAGAAGATTTACTGGTTACATATTTTGTTGGGTTTACAGCATAGCCATTGCTACTAGACAGGACAAGTAAAAAGTTGGATAAGAGTAGATAAAAGTGTTTCTTAATTAACTTCATTTGATTTAATTTTTATTAATTACCGGGTGCAAATGGGAATTTTAAGGATTTAAAATATTCCAAAGATTGAGTTGGTTTTTCAACTCCTTTAGGTAGTTCTTTTCCTGAAAATTGTTGAAAATACAACAGGCAGGCATCGCGCCACCACTTAGCTTCTTTATTTTGAATGTTTAAGAGCATTTGAACTTCTTTAAATCGCTCCTTATCAATATAATTTGCCATTTTATTCCAGGTTGCATTCATTGCAGCAACTTCATCAACTCCTTCCTGATATTTTAAGGCAATTCCATCCCAAAGTGTATGACCACTTTTTAACTTATAATCCCATGAGAGATGATGAAACCATAACAAGTCTTTTTCGGGACAAGTTGTTACATCGTCAAATAGTTTAGCTACTTCGGGAACATATTGAACTGTGGCATTACTTCCTGTTTTAGAACGATCAAAACCGATTCCGTTTTTTGAGGCTTTATGATAATATACAGGGTTCCATTCAGGCCTTGATAAATTGTTCACCCACGGACCTGGTCCATAATGATGACCTGTATCCATAATATGATGTAATCCTAATGGAGTCATATAGTTCACAACAGCTTCTCTGGATTGTAACATCATTTCTTTAACAGGTTTGACAAAATTTTCATCATTAGAAAAAGTGCTTTTTAACCATTCATCGGCAATGATTTCTGAATCCAGATAAGGATTCCAGGCTAATCTTCCAAAGCCATACCAATTGGCTTGCGCAAAAGGATGTCCTGTCCAGTTTAAGTCATTTCCAATATTAGCCACTCCGGCAATTCCTGTAATTTTATTGTTGTATAAAGAACCGTCAATTATTTTGGCAACAGTAGCACCGTTGCCTTTTCTATAGGTGTTTGATTCTAATACTTCCTGATATAATTTAGGCAGATAAACTAAATGGGTGCTAAAGCCTAAGTATTCCTGAGTAATTTGAAACTCCATCATGGTATTCGTTTTTGGCATAGCTCCAAATAGTGGATGAAAAGGCTCTCTGGGTTGAAAATCTATCGCTCCATTTTTTACCTGAACGATTACATTGTCTCTAAATTTTCCATCATAAGGTACAAACTCACTGTAAGCTTGTTTGGCTCTGTCATCGGCATCATGTTCTGAATAAACAAAAGCACGCCACATCACAATTCCTCCAAAAGGAGCTAAGGCATCGGCAAGCATGTTGGCACCATCAACATGGTTTCTGCCATAATTTTGTGGGCCTGGCTGTCCTTCAGAATTTGCCTTAACTAAGAATCCACCAAAATCAGGAATTCGGGCATAAATTTCTGCTACTTTGTTTTTCCACCAGTTGATTACATTTGAATCCAAAGGATCAGCAGTTTTCAATCCTCCAATTTCTATTGGAGCAGAAAAGCGTGCCGTTAAATATACTTTCAATCCATAAGGTCTGAAAGCTGTTGCTAAAGTCTGAACTTTTTCTAAATATTGAGGAGTTAGTATTAAAGCATTGGCATTTACATTGTTAAGAACTGTTCCGTTAATGCCTATTGAAGCATTTGCACGGGCATAATCAATATAGCGTTGGTCAATAAAATCGGGTAGGGTATGCCAATTCCATAACGAAAATCCGGCATAACCTCTTTCTACTGTTCGGTCCAGATTATCCCAATGATTTAAGATTCTAATATCAGTTTTCGGAGAATCAACAATAGCCAGATTTTCTATTGATTTATTGGTTTGAATTAATCTTAAAAAATTGAAAACACCATATAAAACAGCCACATCATTTTTTCCAGTGATTACTATATTTTTTTTGCCTTTACTTGTAATGGTTTTTATTATGAAACCGTCTTTGCTGACTTTTTCAAATTCTGATTTCAAATTTTCCTGAAGAGCAAGGGGTAGAGATGATTTATTTCCTATTACTATTGAATTATTTTGCTTATTATCAGCTTGATGAGTGATTTTTTTACCGAGCATGTTTTCAAGTCCAAGGTCAAGTTCTGCCAAGGCAACTTTTAAAGTTTCTGAATTCCCTAATATTGTAATTCCCTGAATTGTATTCAGGTATTTAGTTATAATTTCACGATCAGTTTTAGACTCATATTGTAACCATAATTTATAATCTTTTTGTGCAGTTGCCGTAAAAGACATAGCAAAAATAATAATGATATAGATTATTGATTGACTGTTTTTAAGTTTCATGTGTCTTTTACTGTAGCTTATTTTTGTTTATATCCTATATTATTTTGATAAAAAAAGAATATTTGATAATAATGAATCGGAATAAATAAATTTATATCTGCAATCGGTTGCGTAAAAGTATAGTTTTGTTTTTGAAGAAAAAAATTTTAAGTCATTTTTTTTAGAATTTGATTTTCTTTGAAATAGCTAAAAGAATGTTTTCTTCTTTTTCAATAGAAGATACGTCTGGGCGTAATACCTAATCAATTATTTAGAATAATTCATTAAACAATAGTATTTCTAATAGTCCTGTTAATAGAAATCTGAATTAGAATAAAAAGATGTTTTATTATTCAAAGATTTATGGCAGTTTATTGTTTAGTTTGTTCGACGATTCTCGAATGATAACTTCCGTATTTAAAAAAGTAATTTCCTTGACATCATCTTTTTTATCAGATTTTAAGTTTTTCAAGATAATATCTGCAGATGCTTTACCCATTTTTTCTGCCGGATGTGTAATTGTAGATATATTAGGGTCGATAATTTGGGAAATAGGGTCGTTGTTAAAACCGATAACAGCAATGTCTTCAGGCACTTTAAATCCTCTTTTTTTAGCAGTTTGAACGGCACTAACTGCGATGATATCACCTGATGCGAAAACACCATCTGGTATGGAGTCTAAATCGAATAACTTATTACTAGCTTTGACACCTTCTTCATAAGTTACGGCATCTAAGTAAATTATTAAATCTTCGTCCACTGGAATATTGTGGTCTTTTAATGCTTCAATATATCCTCTTTTTCTTTCGTTATAAAGATTGCCAAATTCGGAACCTGCTGTGAGATGAGCAATACGTGTACAGCCTTGGTCGATAAGATGTTTTGTAGCTTTGTAACCAGCGGCATAGTTATCAATGATCACTCTAAAGGTATTAAAGTTCTTCGGCACCCTGTCTACAAAGACTAGGGGAATATTGTTGCTTATAAATTGGTCAAAATGGGATGTATCTCGGGTTTCCATAGCAAGAGAGCTAATGACACCACTAACACGATTACTGTATAATGCTTTGGCCATATTGACTTCTTCTTTATAAGAATCATGTGATTGCATAATTATTACAGTATAGCCTGATTTTTGTGCGGCAATTTCGATACCACTAATTAATGATGACAGGAAGGGTTGTGTAATTGTTGGAATTAAGACACCTATAGTTTTTGTTTTGTTACCACGTAAACCTGCTGCCAAAGTATTAGGAACATAGCCCATTTTTTCAGCAGTTTCCTTTACTTTTTTTATGGTTTTTTTACTAATGGTGTGATGATCCTGTAAGGCTCTTGATATTGTAGAGGTTGCTAGGTTTAGTTTTTCGGCAATATCATAAATAGTTACGTCTTTATTCTCTTCCATAAATTATATCATTCTGTAAACAAATATATTTAATTAATTATAAAACATTAATTTTTTGTAATCTTTTCCAATAAATTATGTTTTTATTAGCATTGTTTCTTTAAGTAAAATTTTAATGTTCTTTGTTTGATTGATTTTTGATTTTAAGTTACAGATTTTAATTTTTAGAAAATATTTATTGAACAAATTAAAAAAAAAGATTAAATTTGCAAAGCATACCAGACCAGAACAGTACGATTAGAAACTTATCCTTTTGTTTTTATTAAAATAACCAAAGGTATGATTTGAAAATAAAATCATGTTTCTTTTTACTTTGGCATATAACGCTAAATTAATAAAATCCTTTATCTAGAAATATCTCTTAAAAATAAAAATGATGAATAAAAAAATTGACAATTTAGCAGCAGATAATATTAGAGCATTAGCAATTTCGATGGTAGAAAAAGCAAATTCTGGACATCCCGGAGGTGCTATGGGAGGAGCTGATTTTATGCATATTTTGTACACTGAGTATTTAAATTTTGATCCAACAGAAATGAATTGGCCCTTTAGAGACCGTTTTTTTATGGATGCAGGTCATTTATCGGCTTTGATGTATTCTCAGTATCATTTGTTAGGGAATTATTCAAAAGAAGATTTGCAAAATTTCAGACAATGGGGTTCTGTTACACCTGGACATCCTGAAGTGGACGTTCTTAGAGGAATTGAAAATACTTCAGGACCATTAGGGCAAGGTCATGCTATGGGGATTGGTGCGGCTATTGCTGCGAAATTTTTAGATGCTAGGTTTAGTGGGCTATTTAATCATAAAATATATGGTTTTATAACTGATGGAGGTGTACAAGAAGAAATTTCACAAGGAGCAGGAAGAATTGCGGGACATTTAGGGTTGAATAACTTTATTATGTTTTATGATTCTAATGATGTACAGCTTTCTTCAATGACTGATGAAGTGACTTCTGAAAACACAGCAATGAAATATGAGGCCTGGGGATGGAAAGTCATTACAATAGATGGACATAATCATCAGCAAATTAGGGAAGCCTTGAATGCGGCCAATGCAGAAACTGAAAAACCAACATTAATTATAGGTAAGACTATCATGGGTAAAGGTTGTGTGACTGCTGATGGTGGAATGTATGAAGGGGAGTGTGAGCTGCATGGAAAACCAATTGGAGATACAAAAGCTGATTTTGTAAAGACATTAATTAATCTAAATGCTAATCCGGAGCAGCCGTTTGAGATTTATGATGAAGTTAGACATTATTATGGGAATGTTTTAGTTGAAAAAAAGGCAAAAGCTGCTATTGTAAAAAGTGCTATTGTTGAATGGAGAAAAGAAAATCCGGTTTTGTCACAAAAATTAGATTTGTTTCTTTCAGGTAAATTACCAGAATTAGATTTGAGTTCAGTTGTTCAAAAATCAAATGCAGCAACTAGAGATGCTTCATCGGCAGTATTGGCTTATTTAGCTGAAAATGTTGAGAATATAATTGTTTCTTCTGCTGATTTATCAAACAGTGACAAAACGGACGGCTTTTTGAAAAAATCATCTGTTTTACAGAAAAATGATTTTTCGGGAGCTTTTTTACAAGCCGGAGTAGCTGAACTTACAATGACTGCTATTGCAAACGGAATTGCGTTACATGGAGGTGTTGTTCCTGTGGTTGCTACTTTCTTTGTGTTTTCTGATTATATGAAACCAGCAATTCGTTTAGCGGCAATTCAGGAACTTCCGGTAAAATATGTTTTAACTCATGATTCATTTAGAGTAGGAGAAGATGGACCTACGCATCAGCCAATTGAGCAAGAAGCACAAATGAGATTATTGGAAAAAGTAAAAAATCACTCGGGTCATCAAAGTTTATTAGCGTTACGTCCAGCCGATGCTATTGAAACATCTGTAGCTTGGGATTTGGCTTTGAAAAATACCAATACTCCAACGGCTTTAATTTTGTCAAGACAAGGCATTAAAGATATTCCTGCAACTGGTGCTTCCAGATATGAAGATGCTACTCAGGCAGCAAAAGGAGGTTATTTAGTAAAATCAACTCCGGATGCAGATATTACTTTAATTGCAAATGGTTCTGAGGTTTCGACTCTTTTGGATGCTGCTGCTATTTTAGAAACAGAAAATGGTTTGAAGATAAATGTTGCTTCTATAATTTCAGAAGGTTTATTTAAGGCACAATCTAAATTGTATCAGGAAAGCGTAATTCCGAAAGATAAATTAGTGTTTGGACTTACAGCTGGACTTCCGGTAAATCTTGAAGGCTTGGTAGGTGACACTGGAAAGATTATTGGTCTGGAACATTTTGGATATTCGGCTCCTGCAACTGTTTTAGATGAGAAGTTTGGTTTTAATGCGAGGAATGTAAGTAAAGAAATTATTCAATACTTGATCGATAATAAGGTAAATTGCTATAAATTGATAAATTAAGTTATTGAATTTTGCTTTAGAATAATTAACTGTAGTAGAAGGGGAGTCTTTAGCAAGGCTTCCTTTTTTTTTGTATATATGCTTCTTAAATAACTGAAAATTTAATTCCTCCTGAAATTCTTTGCAAATATTGTATTTTAAATCTAATTAAATGTTTTATACAATCGGTTGTTTTATTTTGATAATTTTTTAATTTTTATCTTTTTTTTAAGATTTTCTACTAATATCTGTTTTTTGTTTAATAAACTATCTACTATTAAGGTTGTGGTTTAATTAAATTCAATAATATTTGTTTATTATTATTTATTACTTATTTAAAAAGATGTTTTTTTATAAATAATAAAAAAATATTTTACACAACCGGTTGTTTAAATTGTTTTTTTGTCTATATTTGTTAATATAAATAAAATTTAAAGTTAAATGATTTGTTATTGTTTAACAGTGTTTTATTTAAAAGTGTGTTTTTGACACTGTAAAAATTATAGTATTTGGATCTATATGTGAAATTGAAGTTTGGTTAGTTTGTTTTTTTTAATGTTGGGTTGCTTTGGTTAGGTAACCCTTTCATTTAAAAAATAAGGCTTAGTTTTTTTGGTGTTAATATGTTTTTGAAGCCGGGAGATTTCTTTGCTCTCGGTTTTTTAAAAATTACAGTAAATAATTAAGTTTCCTGAATGGATTTTTGCTCTTGATTAGTTTGTTTTTATTCATTCGAGAAGAATGAATTATGGTAAAAACAATCTTAATAAAAACAACCGATTGTTTTTGTTTGATTGGAATGTGTTTTATGAAGTGCTTTATAATACTTTAAGTTTTTTATTAAAAGAAAATGAGAATAAATTTTTAAACTATAACTAATCTATTAACTAACTAAATAATAAACCAAAAAAAAGCCTATGAGTTAACCACTTTTTAAAAAGGTATTTTCTTTTAAATACAACGAAAGTATCTTTATTTTTTCGACAAGCTATATGTCTTACTTTTTATATGCGATGTCCATAATTCTAATTTTTAATAAATTAAAAAAATGTCAAAATATTAATATGAAAATACAATTATTTAAAATTCCGCGTAAAGTAAAATTCGTGGCATTAGGAGTTTTGTTTCAGTTTATGTTTTCCAGTGTATTATTGGCAAAAGAAGGGAAAAACAATTCATCTTCTTTACCGGCTAATATTAATCAACAAAACCAGCAAATTGTTGTTACAGGAACAATTACATCTTTAGATGATAAAATGCCAATTCCAGGTGTTAATGTATCTGTTAAAGGAAATCCTAAAAATGGAGTTGTAACTGATTTTGATGGAAAGTATAAAATCACTTTACCTTCATCTGATGCTATATTGGTTTTTTCCAGTATTGGCATGAAAACTATCGAAAAACGCGTTGGAAATCAGTCTGTAATCAATATTGTAATGTCTTCAGATCAAACCGATTTGAAAGAAGTTGTAGTAGTCGGTTTTGGTAAACAAACAAAAGAGAGTGTTGTTGGGGCAATTACGCAAACTAGTGGTAAGGTTTTGCAACGTACAGGGGGGGTTACGAGTTTAGCTGCTGCTCTGACGGGTAATCTGCCAGGTATAACAACTATGACTACTACAGGAAAGCCAGGAGAAGAGGATCCTCAGATTATTTTGAGAGGTATTAGTTCCTGGAATAATACTAGTCCGCTTATTCTTGTAGATGGAATTGAAAGAGCTATAAATAGTGTTGATATCACTTCGGTTGAAACAATATCAGTTTTAAAGGATGCCTCTGCAACTGCTGTATTTGGAGTAAGAGGTGCTAATGGTGTAATTCTTATTACCACTAAGCGAGGAGTTGAAGGTAGAGCAAAAATTGAATTTGGATTTAATTCAGTTTTGAAATCTCCTTCAAAATTACCTGGTAAAATGGATGCCTATGATGCTTTGATGGTTAAAAATAGAGTTATTGAATACGAATTAAATATGCAGCCATCAAGCTGGCAGTATATCAGATCACAATCATTTATAGATAACTACAGAAATCAAACAACTCAGGAACAAAAAGAGAGATACCCAAATATCGATTGGCAGGATTATTTATTTAAGGATTATGCTATGGCTCATAATGCTAATGTAAATATCTCTGGAGGTACTGAAAAAGTAAAGTATTATGCTGCAGTTGATTATGTGAACGAAGGGGATTTAGTGAAAGTACCACCTAGTGGACAAGGTTTTGAATCAGGATATAGTTATAACAGATTGAATTCAAGAGCCAATTTGGATTTTCAATTAACAAAATCTACAGTTTTTAAAGTAAATTTATCGGGTTCTTATGGATTGAAAAAAGCACCTTGGAGGGTAATTTCTGAGGGCTATATGTGGGCTGGTGCTTATAGTACTCCGCCTGATATTTATTATCCTTTGTATTCTGATGGTTCCTGGGGATATTCTCCAGATAATCAGGTTCAAGGTGCTAACTCAGCATTAAATTTAGCAATTGGGGGATCTGAGTCTAAAACTACAACTCGTATTGCAACAGACTTTAATTTGAGACAGGATTTAGGAAAATTGCTTAAAGGACTTTCTGCTAATGTTACTTTTTCATTGGATAATACATTTCTTGAGGAATTTAGAGGAATTGATAATAGTAATTATTCAGTTAAACAAAAATGGATTAATCCTGTAACAGGTGTAGTAGTGTCTCCAAATACTCCAGATGGAACAACCAATTTTGATTTTTACGAACCTAATGTTTGGACGGTTAATGGAGGTACTATGACTGATGGTGCAACGTATCGGAATTTGAATTATCAAACACAGATAAATTATGTTAGAGATTTTGGAAAACATGCCGTAACCAGTATGGGGAATTTTCAAAGACAGGAGAGAGCAACTGGTACGGAAGTTCCAGGTTATCGTGAAGATTGGGTTTTTCGTGGAACTTATAATTATGCTAAAAAATATTTTGCGGAATATAACGGAGCTTATAATGGTTCAGAAAAATTTTCCGATGCAAAGCGTTTTGCATTCTTTTCTTCAGGAGCTATAGGTTGGATGATTTCTGAAGAAAAATTTATGAAAAAACTTACTTTTATTGATAATTTAAAAGTTAGGTATTCTTATGGAAAAGTAGGAGATGATAGCTTTAATAGAGGACGTTGGTTGTATGAAGATATTTACTCTACAGGGGCATCAAGTTCTATTTTAACACAAGGAAATCAAGGAGAGTTAAGCCCTTATTCTTGGTTCACTCAAACAGCAATAGGAAATCCAAATATTGGTTGGGAGACAGTTACTAAAAAGAATTTAGGTATTGATTATTCTTTTTTTCATAATACAATTTCAGGAAATTTAGATTTTTTTAATGACTATCGAACAGGTATTATAATCAATGGATCAGACAGAGCTGTACCTCCATATTTTGGTTTTACTGCACCAGCTACTAATGCAGGTATTGTTAAAGTCAAAGGATATGAATTGGAAGTCCGTTTTAATCATAGATTTACAAATGAATTACGTTTGTCGGCGAACTTTGCAATGACCCATGCTGTAGATAAAGTGGTTTTCAGAGATGATCCTGAACTTTTACCTGATTACATGAAAAGAGCAGGCTTTGCAAATAATCAATCAACAACAATTTTAAGTCAAGGCTTTTATAACAATTGGGATGAATTATATGGTAGTAGCGCTTTTGAAAGTGCAGATACAAAAATTCCCGGGAATTACAGAATAATTGATTTTAATGGAGATGGAATTATTAATGCTCAAGATAGAGTTAAGTATGGTTATCCAACGAATCCTCAAAATACATATAATTCCACTTTAGGCTTAGATTGGAAGGGCTTTAGTGCTATGATTCAATTTTATGGAGTAAGCAATGTATCCAGATATATAGCTACGCAGAGTTTTGGTTTACCCTATTTTAATACAGTATATTCAGAAGGAACTTATTGGTCAAAAGACAATCAGAATGCTGATTCTCCAGTGCCAAGGTTGAATAGTACACTAAATGGAGATAGTCAGGGTACCCGTTATTTGTATGATGGCTCTTATATTCGTTTGAAAAATGCAGAGCTTGCCTATACTTTTACTAATAAGTGGACAAAGTCAATAGGGCTTGAGTCATTGCGAATTTATGCTAATGGAAATAATCTTTGGTTATGGACACGTACACCTGATGATCGGGAAGTAAATGGATCTACTGCGTATCCAACTATAAGACGTTTCAATTTAGGGTTTAGATTAACATTATAAAAAAGTATATCATGAAAAAACATAATAAGATAATTCTTTATTTTGGACTGTTTCTAATATTAACTGGAGGAGCTACTTCGTGTAGTGATTATTTGGATATTAAATCAGGTGCAACTGTAGATACTAATCAGTTTTATTCAAATTTTACCAGTTTTCAGGGGTTTACTGAGGAATTGTACAATTGTATCCCAAGTTTCTGTAATAGGGATGATAATAATTTCTTCAACAATGGTGAAGAAGAAATGTGGCAACAAAATGCTACTAATCAAGGGGCCTGGGTATGGCAGGTTGATATAGGGAATTATCGTGCCTGGATGAATCCTGGTTTTGGTAATGGAGGTTCTTTCTTAGATACCCGTGACGGTTTTTCTTTTAGTACTGACAATAATAAATCTACAAAGTCATTATGGAGAGGGGCTTGGTATGGAATTCGAAAAGCAAATATTGGTTTGGCTAATCTTGATAAACTAGTAGATGCAACAGATGAAGAGAAAAATTTAATTGCAGGTCAATTGTATTTTTTTAGAGCCTGGTTTCATATGCATTTAATTACGTATTGGGGCGGGATGCCTTATATTGATGAGGTTTTACCTTCAGACAAACCTTTACGATTACCTCGTTTGACTTATCAACAAACTGCTGATAAGATAGCAGAGGATTTTAAAAAAGCTTATGAATTATTACCTGGCAATTGGGATTTAATTCCTGCTGGACAAAGAACACAGAATAAAAATGAGCTTAGAATCAATAAATGGATGGCAATTGCTTATTTGGGTAAAAACTATTTATATGCAGGTAGTCCATTAATGAACAAAGCTTCAGGCGGAGGCGAAGAGTATAATGCCGAATATTGTAAAAAAGCAGCTGAAGCCTTTGGTACTTTATTGAATGCTGTAGATAGTGGGGCGTGTCAATATAAATTAATTCCTTGGGGAACAAATGGTACTTCATACGAACAAGTGTACCGTACTAATGGACAAAGTGGAAGAATGCCTGGTTCTGCTACTGTTAATGGTGTAACCTATTTAGAAGCAATTTTTAGAGGGCCAAATTATGGTGGTACTGGACAGTCTACGGATAAAGAATATTTATGTGCTGGAGTTCTACAAGATAGAAGTTGGTCTCAATATCCTACGGCAAATTATGTGAACTATTTTGGTATGAATAATGGTATGCCGATTAATAGTGTAAGCAAGGCAGATGTTGACGATCCTGTTTCGGGTTATGATACTCATTTTCCATGGAAAAACAGGGATCCACGTTTTTATCTAAATTTTGGTTTTGATACCCGAAAGATGGTGAATTCAACAGCTACTGCTGATGCAAAAAAATATACCTATGCTAATTTGTATGATGGAATTCAAGTAGGAAATTACAGATCTGATAGAAATAAAGGAAGTAATACAGGATATTTATTGATGAAGTTTAATCCATTGGGATTCAATAAGTTTGATAATGCTTATAATAATCATCAAATACATGTAGCTTGGATGCGTTTGTCGGATGTCTATTTAATGTATGCAGAAGCAATAGCTATGGGATACAATAATATTCATGCAACTGCTACAACTTACACTAAGGATGCTGTGGCTTCAATTAATATTGTGAGAAATCGTGTATTACTTCCAAATGGCAATCCTTTGCCAGGAGTTCATGCCAGCTATTTGACATCAACTGATAAATTCATGTCAGAAGTAAGACGCGAACGTGCTGTTGAGTTAGCTTATGAAGGGCATCGTTTTAATGATTTACGCCGTTGGCTTTTATTGACTAAATATCCATACAATATTAAAACAGGAATAAAATTTGACCGTGATATTCCGGAAACGAATGATGTTACGCCTACTAATGTATTCTTAGACAAGGTTAATCCTGAAAATAATAAAATTAATAATTTAAAGGAATATGTAGTTTTAGAACGTCAATTTTCGGATAAACATTATTGGCTTCCTTTAAAAAATGTTGATGCTACTATTTATTTAGAATTTAGTCAAAATCCAGGATGGTAATTGCAAATATATAATCGAAAAATTAAGAAATAATGAAGTATATCAAAATAGTTTTTATATGCGCAATACACACTCTTTTTACTTTGAAAATGAGTGCACAAAATAGCAAAATACTGGTTTCAGGAGTAGTGCTTGATAATAAAGGTAAGCATATTTCCGGAGCTATAATTATTGGAGATAATAATCAGACTAGTGTGGCAAATGATCGTGGAGAATTTGCTTTATCCGTTGGCAAAAACACCCCTTTGATAATAAATGCAACTGGATATAAAGCAGTCTCAGTTGAGGCTAAATCTGATTTAAAAACCATAGTGTTAGAATCAACTAATGCAAATATGGTTCAGGTTGCTTTTAATAAGGTGGATAAATCAGAAATACTTGGAGGAGTTTCAAGTATCAATATAGTTGATAATTTAGCTAGTAATTATACCACTTATAGTTTAGATAACTTAGGGAGTTATATTCCAGGTTATCATGGAAGTATTTGGGGAATGAATTCAAAATTAGTCTTAGTAGATGGGATACCACGTGATGAATTTAATGTAATGCCATCGGAGATAGACCAAATTACGGTTTTGAAAAGTGCTGCTGCAGTTGCCTTGTATGGTAGTCGTGCTGCCAAAGGAGTAGTTTCAATAACAACCAAAAGAGGTCTTGAAAAAAAGAACAGATTTGATGTTAGATTGAATACTGGAATTATGGTTCCTAAACGTTATGCAGAATATCTAAATTCTTCAGAATACATGACTTTATTCAATGAGGCTCGTGCTAATGATGGATTACCTGCATTATATACTAATGAGGAAATTACTAATTCTGCATCAGGTATTAATCCTTATCGTTATCCTAATGTTGATTTTTATTCTTCAGATTATTTAAAAAAATATGCTACCCGTTCGGAGGTAGTTACAGAGTATACTGGAGGTAACGATATGGCACAATTTTATGTGAATGTGGGGAATTATAATACTACATCTTTGCTTAATTTCGGAAATGGAAAAAAAGAAGGAGAAAACCGTTTTAATATTAGAGGAAATCTGGATATTAAGTTAAGTAGTATGATTACTAGTAAAATCAACACTAGTGTTACTTTTTATGATAGGAATTCTGCACAGGGTAATTATTGGGGTAATGCAGCTACTTTTAGACCTAATCTTATTACTCCTTTGATACCGATAAGTTATTTAAGAAATCCAAATGCAACAACACTGGGTTATTTAGGAAGTGCATTGCATATTATTGATGGTAAATACTTATTGGGAGGAATTTCAACGCAATTAACTAACCCAATTGCCGATGTGTATACAAGAGGAATAAACAAAGCAACCACTCGTAAATACCAATTTGATGCTTCATTAAATTTTAATTTAGATAGAGTTTTAAAAGGTTTAACTTTTGATACACAGTTTGGTATTGATTATAATACATCATACAGTCAAAATATTAATGATAATTCCTACGCAGTTTATATTACGGGCACTTTAGCAGATCCAGTTTCTGGTTGGTCAACTGATGCCGATGGTGATTATATTTCAATGTTGACAAAACAGGGTACTGATACCAAAAGTAATGTCCGTTCATTGTATGATGCTTATCAACGTCAAACAAAGTTTTTTTCGGGAGTATTCAAGTATAAGTTCGATTTGAATAAGGTACATAATTTTTCAACACTTTTGGTGGCTCATGGTTATACACTGGCTGAATCTGAGGTGTATCATGCAGTAGCTAATGCAAACTTAGGTTTCCAGTTTAATTATAATTACAAAAATAAATATTATTTAGACTATACTCAAAACCAAGTACACTCATCGAGATTTGCTAAAGGAAACCGTGAAGCTTTCTCACCAACAGTTTCTGTAGGATGGAGAATTAGTAATGAGAAATTTTTACAAAACTCCAGTTTTATTGATGATTTGAAATTAACCGCAAGTGCCGGAATTTTAAATACGGATTTAGATTATGATCCTAATACAGGATACAATTTATTCAGAAGTATTTATAGTACTAGTAATGGGGCATATTTTTCATGGCAGGAAGGGCGTCAACTTAGAACAACTGATATTATCCGTGGAGAAAATTATGGTTTGGGTTTTGAACAAAGAAAGGATTATAGTGTAGGATTGGAGACTAGTTTATTTAAAAATATGTTTCAAATTAATGCTTCCTATTTTTATAATAAATTGATTGGTATCCCTCTTCAAAATGTGAATGCTTATCCAAATTTCTTATCAGTACAATTTCCATCTCCTTCATCGTTTGTTCCTTATACTAATTATAATGGAGATGAGCGTAAGGGATTTGATCTTGGTATTTCATATAACAAGAAAATTCAAAATTTAAATTTAAATGTTGGATTTGTAGCTACTTATTATGATACAAAAGCCTCAACCAGAAATGATGTTCTTTATGAAGATAATTATCAATACCGTCAGGGAAAACCAATTGATGCACTTTGGGGATTAAAAAGTAATGGCTTTTTCACGGCAGCTGATATAACAGCTATGGCTAATAAAGAACCAGGAGCACCTGCACCACAGTCATTTGGAGCAATTAAGCCAGGTTCTATTAAATATGTTGATGTTAATAATGATGGAATCGTAGACAATAATGATCAGGTATATTTGGGAAGAGGTGGTTACTCAGGTTCTCCGTTAACTTTAGGACTTAATGTAACAGCTAAATGGAATAATTTTTCATTATTCGTATTAGCAAATAGTACAAGTGGATCTTATGCTTTCAAAAACAGTTCGTATTATTGGGCAACCGGAAATAATGCCAAGTATTCTGCAGCAATGCGTAATCGTTGGACTCCTGAAACTGCTGAAACTGCTACCTATCCAAGTTTGTCAACAGGTAATAATGGTGATAATAATTTCCGTAATTCAGACTTTTGGTTGTATAAAAACGATAGAATTAATTTATCCAGAGTTCAGTTATCGTATGATTTTCCTAAAACATGGTTAGCCAAGACATTCGTTAGTAATTTAGGGATTTATGTAAATGGTAGTGATTTGTTGTTGATTTCAAAAGAAAGAAATTATATGGAAACAAATATTGGCAGTGCTCCACAAACGAGATATTATAGTTTAGGTTTAACAGCAGCATTTTAATTTTAAAATTTAGAATAATGATAAAAAATAGAAACATATTTACAATATTAGTTGTATCCATGTTATTTGTGGGCTGTACAGATCTTATCGATCCTGCTCAGGAAAATCTACGTGATAAGAATACTACATATGCAGATCCTAATTTTGGATTGGGATTATTAACACAAGGTTATACTAGGATTCCTACTAATGGTTGGTCTTTTAGTGAAGTGGCTACTGATGATGCCGTTACCAATGTTACAACAAATGGTTTTTTAAGGTTAGCAACCGGACAATGGAGTGCGTCGAATAATGCAGCAGATCGTTGGAGTTCCTGTTACTCAGGAATTCAATATATGAATATAGTACTATCTGAAGTAGAAAAGATGACATTTGCAGAGGATCCATTGGTTGATAATTTGTTTAAAAACAGAATTAAAGGAGAAGCATATGGGCTTCGGGCACTTTTTATGTATAATTTGTTACAGTCTCATGCAGGTTGGGTTAATGGTAAGTTACTTGGTGTACCAATTTATTTGACGGAGTTAAATTTAAATTCAAATTTTAATGTACCAAGAGAGACTTTTAATACCTGTACAGCTCAAGTTTACAGTGATATCAATAATGCAATTAATCTTTTGCCTTTAGATTATGTTGATGTTACTAATACAGCAAATATTCCAGCAAGATACAATACAACAGGAATGACTACAGCCATTTTTAATCGTGCTATGGGAGTAAAATTCTTAGGACTAATGAGTGGAAGAATTGCTAAAGCTATTCGTTCTCAAGTAGCTTTATTAGCAGCTAGTCCGGCTTTTGCTGATGGTTCAGCTAATGGTTCCAATGGAACTTGGGAAGATGCTGCTCAATATGCTGCAGAAATAATTGCTCTTAAAGGAGGGCTTGCTGGATTACCTTCAACTTTTAACAGTGGGGTAGCCTGGTATAGAAATACTGCTGAGATTAGTGCGTTAACTGCAGGAGCTAATTCACCAGAAAGTCTTTGGAGAGCAGGTACATCTAATGATAATACTTTAGAGGCAGCTAATTTTCCTCCAACATTGTTTGGAAGTGGAAATATTAACCCAACTCAAAATTTAGTTGATGCTTTTCCGGATAAAAATGGCTATCCTATAACACATTCTTCTACAGTTTATATTCAAACAAATCCTTATGCTAATCGTGATCCACGTCTAAAAGAATTTATTTTATATCATGGTAATACAGCAGGTGTAACTAATGCAGCAATTAATATGACTACAGGAAATGATGCTGTAAATGTATTGCCAACTTCTACTAGAACAGGTTACTATATGAAAAAACTATTGAGACAGGATGTGAATTATAATCCTTCTGGAAGAAATACACAAATGCATTACAAACCTCGAATTCGTTATACGGAGATATATCTTAACTATGCTGAAGCAGCTAATGAAGCCTGGGGATCCATTTCGGATCCCAAAGGATACGGTTATACAGCTTATGATATAATTAAAGCAATTCGTAAAAGAGCTTTAGGGATAACAACAGATCCTTATTTAGAATCCATTAAATCAGATAAAGTGGCTATGCGGGCGTTAATTCGCAACGAACGACGTTTAGAATTATGTTTTGAAGGATTCCGTTTTTGGGATTTACGTCGTTGGAAAGTTGCTCTTTCGGAATTAAATACTCCAGCTAAAGGAATTATAGTTTCAGGTACATCTGCAAGTCCTGTATATGGTGCTCCTGTAAACGTTGAAAATAGAATATTTGCAGATCATATGTACTTTGGACCTATCCCTTATAGTGAAACAAGAAAATTCTCTAACTTAGTACAAAATGATGGTTGGAATAATTAGTAATAGACCTTAATGATAAAAAAATATGAAAAAACTAATTTTATTTTTATTGATTTTAATATCAATAACTGGATGTGAAAATGATCCAATTTCATTTCCAGATTATGATTATTCAGCTGTTTATTTTCCCTATCAATACCCAGTTAGAACTATTACCTTAGGGGAGGATATTTTTGATAATAGTTTAGATCTTGAACACAAATGCAAAATTATGGCTACTTTGTCAGGGGTTTATGAGAATAAAAAAGATGTGGTTATCGATTTTGTTGTTGCAGATACAATTCCTAATCGATTCAATTTTGCAGGTACTTCACCTTTGAGAGCTATACGTCCGATGCCTCATAATTATTATACTTTGGCTTCAAATCAAATTGTAATTAATAAAGGTCAAATTTCCGGTGGTGTTGAAGTTCAACTTACAGATGCTTTTTTCAATGATCCTTTGTCTTTACAAAATAATTATGTAATTCCTTTATTAATGACAACGGTTGTCAATGCTGATACTATTTTGCATGGTAAACCAGTTATTGCGGGTACACAACCAAGAAGGTTAAATACTCTTAAATGGGATGTTCTTTCAAAAGATTATGTATTATATGCAGTGAAATATATAAACCCTTGGCATGGTTATTATTTAAGAAGAGGTAAGGATGTTTTTACTGGAAATTTGAACACAACCATTGTTAGACATCCTGTTGATGTACAAACTTATGACGCAGCGACATCAAATGTTGCTACATGGTTGGTTCAATTAACAACGGGTTCTCTCAAACTATTGAAATTTCCTGTAGCATTAAAAGATGCTGGTGGAGCTAGTTATACTTGTACTCTTGATATTACTTTTGATGATAATGGAAATTGTGTTATAGTTTCATCTGATCCTGCTACTTTTACAGCTACAGGAACTGGTAAGTTTGTGAAAAAAGGAGAGAAAAACAGCTTTGGTAATGTAGATAGAGATGTTCTTTATTTGGATTACACAATAAATCACCCAGGGAAAGGAATTACAACCCAAACTAAAGATACTCTGGTAATGAGAAACAGGGGCGTTGTTAAGGAAACATTTAATTTTATTGCTCAATAATTCAAAATAAATTGAGTGTATTGTAAATATTTTGTGAGAGCGTTTTACATAAAAGCACTCTCACAAATTTAATCATCGGATTGGAGGAATTTAATTTTATTCAATCCGATTGTTTTTATAAAATTGTATTAGAATATTAGACATGAGTTCTTTTTTGTTTTAATATTTTCTAATTCAATTTTAAAATCAAAATCTTCCCGTTTTTTTAAAGTTTTTTATTTAACCAATCTTTTATATATAAAAAATTAGCTATTAGAAATTTGTAGAATGCAAAAACTTTTTGTTCCTGCAGATTTCTCAAATAGTGTGGATACTTATTGTTTTAATTTTTTCGTGTAGGTTTTTTATTATATACAAGTAGAGATTATATGTATACTTTGTTAGGAAGGTTTTCTTAGTTGGTATTGTGTTATTGGTTATTTAGTTATGTGGATTTAATTTTTAATTTGAGATAATTTAATAATGAGAAAAAAAATACTTTTTAATAAGCTCTTAGCTTCGAATATTTTTTTAATATTCTTTTTCTTGTCTGTGCATGCTATTTATGCTCAGCAAAATGCTCCTTTAAGACGGCCTGTTTCTCCCAATAAGCCCATGTGGCTAATCCATATTGATACATGGAATTATGCTGATCCTCAAAAAATTATTGATTTAATACCTGTTGATATTCGTCCTTATGTGGTTATGAATATTTCGCTATCGATTAGTCATGATGTAGCCACTAGTCAATTTAAAGTTGCTGAATATGGCTATGAAATTGCTAAATCATGGCTGAGAACTTGTGCACAAAATAGAATGTGGACTATGATTCAGCCTTCTAGTGGTGGCTATTCTCAGTTTTCAGATTTTGACCTTTCGGTTTATGAAGAGTTTTATAAAGAATACCCCAATTTTATAGGATTTAATTATGCCGAACAATTCTGGGGATATGATGATGCCAGCGATCCGCTTTCGCCATCCTGGTCTACTCGAATGTCTCACTTTGCCAATTTATTAAAATTGAGTAATCAGTATGGAGGGTATCTGTCAGTGAGTTGGTGTGGAAACCAATGGAGTCCTTCTATAAATCCTATTGGTATGATGAAACGTAATCCTGCTTTTGCCAAAGCTTGTCGGGATTATACTGAAAACTATATACTATCCGAAAAATACACTCAAACTTCCTATCAGTCTGATATGGAGAGTATTTGTTTGGGTTCTTATCTTTCAGGCTATAGTGGAAATTATGGTATCCGTTATGATGATACAGGGTGGACAAATGCCAGTGGTGTCAATGAAGGATTTACAATGGCTACTGCTGCTGTGCCTCATTTTGAACACATGATGCTCACAGGGCAAACCGTAATAGATGGTCCGGAGCTTATATGGACACAGTGTTTCCGTGAAACAAACCGTATAGCTTCATCAAATGGTTATACAAGTCGAAATTGGGAAACTTTTCCTCAATTTGATAATACTTCTGTAGATATTTTTCGTAAAATATTGGATGGAACGGTTCGTATTCCATCCAGAACTGAAGTTATTGACCGAACTAAGGTTGTAATTGTTAATGATGTTCAATCGGGTACTCCGGATGATATTTATAGTACTCCTGAAACTTTGTTCGAAGGGCTTTATCGTATGGATGGTGATGGAAATCTTAAAGACAATAAGACTTTCTTTAAGAAAACAGGACGATATCCAACAATTCCAACTGTATTTCAATTAGATGATACTGAGGCGAAGTCATTTAATGTTCAGATAAATAAATCAAATTATACTACTAAATGGCCAACCATAGCTTCTAAGCAAACCGAGTTAAATGCATTGTTTCCTGAACAATATACAGGAGATTTATATGTAGGAAGACATGAAAACGGCTGGGTAACTTATAATCCATATAAAACAGTTGGACAAGTTGCCACTGGAAGTATTCCTTTTAAATACAATACCTGTGAAAAAGTAGAGCTGACTTACTCACAATACACAGCGGGAATAATTAAGGAATTTTCAAATAAAGTTAATTTCTATTTAACCAATTATAATGAGTATGATGCTACGTTGAAAACAGATATCATCAAAATATATGGAAGCACTACCGAACCAACTTATTCTTATCAGGATAGAGCTAGCCATCAGGCGAGTATTATTACAAAAAGCTGGTCTGGCGGGGTACTTACTTTAACAGTTCAGCATAATGGTCCTCTTGATTTGACAGTGAATTGCTCGGGTACTGCAACAGGACGTTTATCGACTTATACAGAAGCTAAGCTAATTGAACCGAGTAAACCTTCAGTTTATATTGGACCCCGTCAAAATGAAGCAGAACATTTTGATTATAAAAATATCAATAGCATTATTACGGGTGGTCAAAATGGTTCTATAAGAAATTATCAGGGGCAGGGATATTTAAATTTTGGAACAAATGCTGCAGCAAGTATAAAAGATGTAATCAACGCCTTAAGAAAAGGGACTTATCAACTTAAGATACGATATACAGCTCCAATTTCGTCAGTTACAACTATTGATTTATATGTAAATGGGATTAAAGTAGCAACTCCAATATTTAATAAAACCAATGATGAAAGTTCCTGGTTAACAATATCACAAAATGTAGAATTGAATGAGGGAGATAATGAAATAAAATTAGAAGCCAATGCGGCAGGTTTGGCAACTATTTATTTTGACAATATTACATTTTCACAAAATGAAAATAATGGTGTTTATAATTTCACAAATGATGTAGCTACTACGAGTGCTAGCTTGCCGGCGGCTAATTTAATTACCGTAAAAAGTGGTAGTGCAGGTGTAATATCATATAAAGATGTAAATAATAATACCAGTAATACTTTTAAGGCTTATTCTGTAGGATCAACTAACGGAACAGCTGTAGCCGATTTGGATTTGTTTCAGACTGATGCCAAAGATTATTCTGTTACCTGGAAAGAGTACTATTCTACAAGTGGTGCAAAAAAAGGAGTTTTATTAAGAGCTACAGGGGAGAATGGCTCATGTCCTTATGCTGTAGGTATGAAACAAGGGTATATGTTTATTGCTTCAAATAATTCAGATGGTACTATTACGCTTATGCCTTATGTTGCTGGTACAAATAGTATTATAGCTAAACCAACTTATACAACCACGACTCTAAAAGTAATGCCGGGTCAGCCGGCTTGGTTTAGGGCTTCTGCAATTGGAAATCAGCTAATTTTTGAATGTTCTGCAGACGGGATAAATTGGGAAGGTGCTTCACAAACCACATTTCAGGATGCTATTTATACCTCAGGAGGTTCAGAATTAGTCTGGGGATTAGGGGCTAACAATTTCAATTGGGTAATGGACGATATTAAATTTTCTTCATCAAGCACAACCATATCTAAGCTTGACATCGAAGGGTTTACTTATGTTCAGGGTTCAGGACCATCAGTTAGTCAAGTGTTTTCTGTGTCAGGCAGTTCACTTACAGGAGATATAACTGTTGAAGCTCCGGTAAATTACGAACTGTCTTTGAGTACTAATGGCACATACCAGTCTAAACTTATATTGCCGCAAACTAATGGGGCAGTGGCAAACACCACAATATTTGTTCGTATGGCCTCTGGATTGTCAACAGGTAAAAAGACAGGTGTAATTTCAGTAAGAACTACTAATGCAATAGACCGTCAAATAACTTTGACAGGTAAAGTAGATCAAAGCCCACTATTTGTTAAATATGATTTTACAAATGATGTGGCTACTACATCAGCAACAACCCCTGCCGCAATCAATGCTACTATTGGAGTAGGGAATACTGCAACAGCTGGCGTTGTGTCTTATACAGATGCCAACAATTATACAAGTAATGTTATTAAGCCTTACGGTGTAGGACAAAAAAATGCTACCGGAGTAATAGATTTGAATGCTTTTTCTAAAACAGCTACAAATTA
Source organism: Flavobacterium glycines (assembly GCF_900100165.1). GTDB lineage: Bacteria > Bacteroidota > Bacteroidia > Flavobacteriales > Flavobacteriaceae > Flavobacterium > Flavobacterium glycines. Next base: position 130,794 of record NZ_FNEO01000005.1, on the reverse strand, counting down.
TTCTGTAACATGGAAACAATACATTGGATCAGAATCAACTCAGTATAAAACAGGCTTTTTGTTAAGAGGTAATACTAGCAAAATAGGCACTACATCAACTGGGTATGTTCAGGGGATCATGGAAGGTTATTTATTATTAGTATATAATACAGGAACAGATTCACAATTTAGGATTTATCGCTCTACATCAAGTGGATTAACAATTTTGATTAATACAACTGTAAGTTTGGATCCAATTCCTAATAAGCCTATTTGGTACAGAGCATCTGCTTCAGGAAGTAGTAGTGTTGCATTAAAAATTGAGTATTCAACTGATGGAGTAAACTGGACTACAGCAGGTTCTACTACCGATGGTAGCTCGACCTATTCAGCTGGAGCTACACAAATTGTGTGGGGTTTAGCTGTTAACAGTCTGGACTTTTATATGGACGATATTGCTTTTTCAGGTTTAGATGAATCAGCAACATTGGAAACGGATGATGATAATGATGGTGTACCAAATAATATAGACATTTGTCCAAATACACCAATAGGTCAATTGGTAAATACTACAGGTTGTGCTCAGAGTCAATTAGATGATGATGGAGATGGCGTTAAAAACAATGTTGATCTTTGTTCAAATACACCTACAGGTCAAAGTGTAAATGCTAACGGTTGTGCTCAGAGTCAATTGGATGATGATAATGATGGTGTTAAGAACAATATTGATCTATGTCCAAATACACCAACAGGTCAGTTAGTTAATGCTTCGGGCTGTGCTCAGAGTGAATTAGACGATGATAATGACGGTGTCAAGAACAGTGTTGATCTTTGTCCAAACACACCAACAGGTCAAACAGTAAATGCTACTGGTTGTGCTCAAAGTCAATTGGATGATGATAATGATGGCGTTAAGGACAATGTTGATTTATGTCCAAACACACCAACAGGTCAAAGTGTAAATGCTTCAGGTTGTGCTGTAGGGCAATTAGATGATGATAATGATGGAGTTAAAAACAGTGTTGATGTATGTCCAAATACACCTACAGGTCAGTCAGTTAATGCTACTGGTTGTGCTCAGAGTCAATTGGATGATGATAATGATGGCGTTAATAACAATATTGATGTATGTCCAAATACGCCAACAGGTCAAAGTGTAAATGCTTCAGGTTGTGCTACAGGACAATTAGATGATGATGGCGACGGAGTTAAGAACAGTGTTGATTTATGTCCAAATACACCAACAGGTCAGTCGGTGGATGCTAATGGTTGTATTGTCTTAGGTTCAACAAATTATTCTATTGAAGTTGTTGGCGAAAGTTGTCCAAATAAGAACAATGGTCAAATAGTCATCACAGCCAGTCAGGCTTTGACGTATTCAGCAACTGTTAATGGAGTATCTAAAGCTTTTAGTAATAAAATTTTAGCCTTAACGAACCTTAATCCAGGTACTTATGATATATGTATTGATGCTTCGGGAACAAGTGCTAAACAATGTTATTCTGTAGTAATTCCTGCAAGTGCGGCTATTACCGCTAAAACCACATCAACAGCTGAAAAGTTAATGGTTGAAATTCAGTCAGGTACTGCTCCTTATCAGGTAAATGTTAATGGAGTACTACAATTTGAAACCAATAATTCCAATTTTGGTGTAGATGTAAGTAATGGGGATTTATTAGAAGTGAAAACTTCTAAAGAATGTGAAGGAACTTTTGCTAAATCTATCACTTTGTATGATTTGGTTAAAGCGGTTCCAAATCCTACAGACGGTCCGTTCGACGTTTATTTACCAACTAATGACAGCTCAGTAGAAATAGGAATTTATACTGTTACAGGAACATTAATTTCTAAATCGGTTTATACCATTGAAAATGGTAAAGTACATTTAGATTTAGGAAAAGAAGCTGCCGGAGTTTATTTTGTTAGAATACAATCGAATCCTTTAGAGACAATTAAAATCATTAAAAAGTAGTTTGCGATATGAAAAAAATAAGTTTGTTTATCCTGAGTTTGATACTTTTTTCTTCTTGTAGCAGTGGTGGAGATGAGGGCGATGCCCAAACTCCACCGACTATTCCAAGTTTAGTTTATCCAACAAATAATTTAGTTTGTATAAACAATACGGTTGAATTTAAATGGAATGCTTCATCTGATGCTCAAAATGATGCGATTACTTATCAACTGGATGTTGCCACAGATAATGCTTTTACTAAAAATGTAGTTACTTCAACGACCACTTTGCTCAGTAAGTCATTGTCTTTAGAGAAAGGGAAGTTTTATTATTGGCGGGTGAAAGCCATTGATTCTAAAAACAAATCAGATAAATACACAGCGGTATATACTTTTTTTACTGAAAGTCAGGGGATAGTAAATCATTTACCATTTATACCAGAAGTAAAGACACCGGTTTTGCATTCTAATGTTTCCGGTAGTTCAGCCATTTTAAGTTGGACAGCAGTAGATGCCGATAATGATAATTTGTCGTATGATGTGTATTTAGGAACTTCAAATCTCCCGACTCAAAAAGTAGCTTCCGATTTATCAACAGCCTCTTATACAGCTTCTTCGTTAACAACAGGGACAAAGTACTATTGGAAAATTGTTGTTAAAGATGGTAAAGGAGGAACTACAATCGGTCCGGTTTGGGATTTTACTAAACAGTAAGTTTTGCACATAGCAATTATCTTATAAATATCTTTTCAATAAAAGAAGTTTGATATGAGACTATCCAAATTTTAGGACGGTCTCATATCTCTTGAAATAGAATCAAGAAAAAATAGTAAACGATTTTTAGGAGATATTCTTGATTTTCTAATGATTAGTTTTTTATGTCTTTGTGATTTGTAAAACACTGAATGTTAGTTGTTTGTTTTTTTTTTGTTTCTCTCCTGATTTATAACTTGATTTTTTACTTAATGAAGAAAAAAAATCTATCCACTTTAATTATGTAACAATAATTCTACTATGTATGAAAAGAAAAATTAAAATAAAGCTAGCATTTATTGCGGGTATAATTTTTTGCGGTCTAGGGTTTGCACAGAATCCAAAAGTCAGAATTGACAAGAATATAGCTTATCAGAAAATTACCGGATTTGGTGGATTTGTAAATAGTCCTCAATTTGCTTATAACCATATGTCACCAGCAGAAATTCAAAAGGTTTGGGGTGCAAGTAGTGAGGCAGGTTACAATATTATGCGTTTGTATATTCCTGAAAACAAAAATAATTGGAATGCGGTGTTAGCTACTGCACAACTTGCAAAATCTATGGGACTTACAATTTTTGGGAGCCCTTGGACAATGCCGGCGGAATGGAAAACTAATAACCATATTAATGCAGTATATGTAGATGCTGATGGCGTACAGCAGATAGGATATTTAAAGCCAGAATATTATAGAGATTATGCTTTATATCTGGATGAGTTTGTAACTTATCTTAAAAACAATGGAGTAGAGTTGGATTATATTTCTATACAGAATGAACCAGACGAAAAAGCATTATATCAAGGATGTATATGGACTCCTGATCAGATTGCTACTTTTGTGAAAGACTACGGACATCTTATCAATTGTAAAGTAATAGCACCCGAGAGTGTTGGTTTTTCAGATAATTATGCAAATGCCTTTTTAAAGCCTGAAGTAATGGCTAATTTTGAAGTGTATGCAGGACATCAGTATGGTGGAATACAATCAGTCTATAAGCAATTTCAAAATTACAACAAACAAATCTGGCAGACAGAGTATCTTATTAATTGGAATTCTTCTAGTAGTACTACACCTAGAAATTTTGATTGGAATACAGATGGTTTTTCTTTCGCTAAAAGTGTAAATGATGCATTATTAGGAAATGTGAATGCCTGGATTCATTATGCTACCAAGCGTTTTTACGGATTGATGGGTGATGGAACTAATGGTTCTGTTGATGGTGAAATTACTAAAAGAGGTCGTGTTCTTCAGCAATTAGCTAAAAATGTTACCGGAAAGACCAGAATCGATGCAACATGGACAGATGAAGGTGTTTTAAAAGGATCTTCATATATTTCTGAAGATGGAAATAAAATTATTTTGTTTGTATATAATATGGCATCTACTTCTTCTACGCTAACTGTAGATTTGCCTTTCTATACAATTTCAGGAACAAAAACGCTTACAAATGCTACGAGCGATTATACTATTTCTAATCTTGTTTATAATGAACAAACTTTTCGTCCTGTTGTAACTGTGGAAGCTTCTAGTGTTATCACTTTTGTTTTTAATAAAAATAGTGACAGACCACAATCGAATATGATTGGGGAAGATATTCATTATAATAAGATTGATGTCCAGCCAACTTCTAACGCTTCATTTGGAACGACTTATAAAATTAGTGGACAAACTAAAACATGGTCTAATCCAAATCCTTTATTTAGTTCAAATACTAACGCAACAAATGGTTATATTGCTTTGGATGACAGATATACTAAATTAATAATGCGTGTGAATAGTGCAACGTCATCCGCTAATCGCTATTCTGACAATACGACACTTATCTATGTAAACGCCGCAGGAGTTGTAAAAAGTAAGAATTACGGACGAGTAACTTTTCCTGCCACTGGTAGTTTTGATATTGTCTTAGATATTTCGACAGCAACATTGACTGATGGTATTAAAGGAATTATTAGTCTTACGAATTCTAATTATAGTTCGGTACTTACGATGAATTTTGGAGATGTATATTTAAATATTGGCAACGAAAAAGCTTCTAAATTTTCAGGAGTTTATTCTGATGGCGATAGTAGCTTATTAGATGCTTTATCAAATAGCTACAGTACTTCTCTTGATTTACGTGATGTCACGGTAATTCCTCAAAGTAAAAATTGGTATCAACTAGCTGCAAATAAGAACAGTATTTATTATGTGCCTCAAGGTTATACAGGGCTTACAACGAATGTTATTGCAAACAATAATGCAAATTTACTCTCACTAGCTGATCAAAGAGGGGATTTTAGTGTTCCATTTAATTTTAATGCTATGTCAGCCACTTACACAGGAGTTTTTGCAGGGTACAGAACTTTGACATTGCCCTTTGAAGCATCGATTCCAATAGGAGTTACTGCTTATAATATGGTAACGTCATCTGCAAATGTTTCTTGTACATCAATCAAAAACGGAATTATTCCTGCTAACACCCCCGTTTTAATTAGTGCAAACGGAACTTTTACTTTTACCGGAAGCGGAGCTGTTTCTACGCCTAAAAATCTTACTGTAAATAATTTAGTTCCTGTGTATATCAACTATAAATCCCCTGTGAAAAGTTATATATTTAAAACAGTTAATGGTGTTTCTGGATTCTATACAGTAACAGCTTCTTCTCTTTCAGAGATGAATCCATTTACTGCATATATCACTTTTGAAAATTCATATACAGCAGAAGTTCTCCCTCTTAAATTTGATATTTCAGATGATAGTGATGGTGATGGTGTTCCAAATAATTTAGATTTATGTCCAAACACCCCAACAGGTCAGGCAGTAAATGCTACTGGTTGTGCTCAGAGTGAATTGGATGATGATAATGATGGTGTCAAAAATAGTCTGGATATCTGTCCAAACACACCAACAGGTCAGTCAGTTAATGCTTCGGGTTGTGCTCAGAGTCAATTAGATGATGATGGCGACGGTGTTAAAAACAGCGTTGATTTATGTCCAAATACACCAACAGGTCAAAGTGTAAATACTTCAGGTTGTGCTCAAAGTCAATTAGATGATGATAATGATGGCGTTAAGAACAATATTGATTTATGTCCAAATACGCTAACAGGTCAAAGTGTTAATGCTTCAGGTTGTGCTGTAGGGCAATTAGATGATGATGGCGATGGAGTTAAGAACAGTGCTGATCTTTGTCCTAATACACCTAGTGGTCAGGCAGTCGATGCCAATGGTTGCATAGCTTTAGGTTCAACAAATTATTCTATTGAAGCAGTTGGCGAAAGTTGTCCAAATAAGAACAATGGTCAAATAACTATCACTGCCAGTCAGAATTTGACTTATTCAGCAACTGTTAACGGAAGCCCTAAAGCTTTTACCAATAAAGTTTTAGCCTTAACGAACCTTAATCCGGGAACTTATGATATATGTATTGACGCTTCGGGAACAAGTGCAAAACAATGCTATTCTATAGTCATTCCAGCAAGTGCGGCTATTACAGCTAAAACAACATCAACATCTGAAAAGTTAATGGTTGAAATTCAGTCAGGTACCGCTCCTTATCAGGTAAATGTTAATGGAGTATTACAATTTGAAACCAATGATTCTAGTTTTGGTGTCGATGTAAGAAATGGGGATGTATTAGAAGTTACAACTTCGAAGGAATGTGAGGGTACTTATGCCAAAACGATTACTTTGTTTGATTTGGTTAAAGCGGTTCCAAATCCTACAGATGGTCCGTTTGACGTTTATTTACCTACTAATGACAGCTCAGTAGAAATAGGAATTTATACTGTTACAGGAACATTAATTTCTAAATCAGTTTATACCATTGAAAATGGAAAAGTACATTTAGATTTAGGAAAAGAAGTTGCCGGAGTTTATTTTGTTAGAATACAATCGAATCCTTTAGAGACAATTAAAATCATTAAAAAGTAGTTTGCGATATGAAAAAAATAAGTTTAATTATATTGAGTTTTACACTATTTTCTTCTTGTAGTAGTGGTGGAGATGAGGGCGATGCCCAAACTCCACCGACTATTCCAAGTTTAGTTTATCCAACAAATAATTTGGTTTGTATAGACAATACAGTTGAATTTAAATGGAATGCTTCATCTGATGCTCAAAATGATGCGATTACTTATCAACTGGATGTTGCCACAGATAATGCTTTTACTAAAAATGTAGTTACTTCAACGACTACCTTGCTCAGTAAGTCATTGTCTTTAGAGAAAGGGAAGTTTTATTATTGGCGGGTGAAAGCCATTGATTCTAAAAATAAATCAGATAAATACACAGCGGTTTATACTTTTTTTACTGAAAGTCAGGGGATAGTAAACCATTTGCCATTTATACCAGAAGTAAAAACACCGATTTTGCATTCGAATGTTTCCGGTAGTTCAACCACTTTAAGTTGGACAGCAGTCGATGCCGATAATGATAATTTGTCGTATGATGTGTATTTAGGAACCTCAAATGCTCCTACTCAAAAAGTAGCTTCCGATTTAACAACAGCTTTTTATACAGCTTCTTCATTAACAACAGGAACAAAGTATTATTGGAAAATTGTTGTTAAAGATGGTAAAGGAGGAACTACAATCGGTTCGGTTTGGGATTTTACTGTTCAATAATCAAATTAATAACCACCAACCAATTTTTAAAAAACAATGAGGTCTTTGGCTTCATTGTTTTTTTTTAACCGACATAAGTTTTATTAATTTAATTCAAGCTCACTATTGGGTTTCTCAAATAATTTCAGATAAAATTTATATTAAACATAAAAATGATTTAATTATTTTTTGTTTTGAGTAAAAAAATAACGCAACCGATTGTTTATTCTCATTTATCTGTTTATATTTGTTTTATAAAAGTAGAATTTCCCTAAATGGGTTTTTTTAAACAATTTTAAAAGTGTGATATTAACACTTTTGTTAATTGGTTTTAATGTATTTAAATTTCTCCTAAATGTGGGACTAAAAGAGTTATGAAAAATTATTTAGTAAACCTTCTGTTGTTTTTTAACATTTCTTTATTTGCTCAGGAAAACGATTTAAAACTCTGGTATAATACACCCTCTGGGAGTGTATGGGAAAATGCGTTACCTATAGGGAACGGTTTTCAAGGAGCTATGGTTTATGGAAATGTGGAAAAAGAAATTTTTCAATTGAATGAAGGTACCGTTTGGAGTGGAAGTCCTAACAGGAATGATAATCCGAATGCAAAAGTTGCTTTAGAAGAAATAAGAAATTTGCTTTTTCAGGGAGAATATAAAAAGTCTGAAAAATTAATAAATGAAAATATAATAACTAAAAAATCGCATGGGCAAATGTTTCAGCCTGTGGGGAATTTAGAATTGAGTTTTTCAAATCAAGAAAGTTATACTGATTATTACAGAGAGTTGGATATTGAAAAAGCAATTGCAAAAACTGTATATAAAGTAAATGGAATTACTTACACCAGAGAATCTTTTACATCCTTTCCTGATAGAGTTTTAGTGATTAAACTTTCTGCTGATAAACCTGGAGAATTATCTTTTACAGCAGCTTTTACTTCTCAACATAAAAAACAAAAATTAGTAGTTAATGCTAATAATGAACTTTCTCTTTTGGGTACAACCAGTGATCATGAGGGAGTAGAAGGAAAGGTAAATTTCAATGCACTTGCCCGATTTAAAGTGGATGGAGGTAGTGTAAATCATACTGATAGTTCCATAAAAATTGAGAAAGCTAATTCAGTAGTAATCTATGTTGCTATCGCAACTAACTTTGTTAATTATAAGGATATTAGTGGTAAAGAAAGTGAACTGGCAAAATCCTTTTTGGATAAAGCGTTTAATAAGAATTTTGATAAGATGAAAACGGCTCATGTTGCTAATTATCAAAAGTATTTCAAAAGAGTTACACTTGATTTAGGTGCTACAGAAGAGGCTAAATTACCAACAGATCAAAGACTAGCTAATTTTAGAAATGTATTAGATCCGTCTTTTGTGACTTTGTATTACCAGTATGGACGTTATTTGTTGATTTCATCTTCACAACCTGGAGGTCAGGCGGCAAATCTTCAAGGGATTTGGAATAATAGTTTGAAACCTGCCTGGGATAGTAAATATACCATTAACATAAACACGGAGATGAATTACTGGCCGGCAGAGAAAACCAATTTGTCAGAAATGCATGAGCCTCTTTTGAAAATGATTCAGGAATTAGCTCAAACAGGAAAAGAAACGGCTAAAGTTATGTATGGAGCCCGAGGCTGGGTGGCGCATCATAATACGGATATATGGAGAATAAATGGTCCGGTTGATGGTGCAACATGGGGAGTATGGAATGCCGGTGGAGGCTGGTTAAGTCAGCATGTATGGGAGCATTATTTATATACAGGGGATAAAAAAATTCTTCAATCAGTATATGAAGTGCTGAAAGGTGCAGCCATTTTTTATTCTGATTTTTTGGTTAAGGATCCGGCAAATGGTTGGTTAGTTGTAGCTCCGGGAAATTCACCTGAAAATGCTCCAAAAGCACATCAGGGTTCAGCGATTACTGCGGGTTCTACGATGGATAATCAAATCGTTTTTGATGTATTCAGTACTGCTATAAAGGCATCAGAAGTGTTAGGAAAAGACAAAGAATTTGCTGATAGTCTTAAAAAAATGCGTAAAATGTTACCACCCATGCAAATTGGGAAGTACAATCAATTACAGGAATGGTTAGATGATGTGGATGATCCTAAAGACAATCATCGTCATATTTCACATCTCTATGGTTTGTATCCTTCCAATCAAATTTCTGCTTACAGGACTCCAGAACTTTTTGCCGCGGCAAAAAACACGCTACTGCAACGTGGCGATGTATCAACAGGTTGGAGTATGGGATGGAAAGTCAATTGGTGGGCTAAAATGCAAGATGGAAATCATGCTTACAAATTGATAAAAAATCAATTAACTCCGCTTGGAATAAATGAAGGAGGAGGGACCTATAATAATCTTTTTGACGCACATCCGCCCTTTCAAATCGATGGAAATTTTGGTTGTACTTCAGGGATTACCGAAATGCTAATGCAAAGTTCAGATGGTGCTATTCAGTTGCTCCCGGCTTTACCGGATGCTTTAAGTGAATATGGTGAAATAAGTGGTTTGAGGGCTAGAGGCGGTTTTGAAATAAAAGATTTGAAATGGAAACAGGGAAAATTAATCGCGGTAAGTATTCAGTCTAATCTTGGTGGAAACTTAAGATTGAGAACTCCAAATGAGATTATTTTAAAGGATAATAAAAATTTGAAAAAAGCATCAGGAGTTAACTCAAATGTGTTTTATCAATTTGAGGAGATTGAAAAGCCTATTATTTCTAAAGAATCAAATATAAAACCTTTAGATATTAAGCCCTCTTATTTATATGATGTAATGACTACGAAAGGTAAAACATATACTTTTTTAATTAAATAATTTTATAGTAATTCCTTAAAATGAAATATAGAATTTTATATTGTTCGGTTGTATTGTTTATGGCTTCTTCTGTTCTAGCTCAAATGCAATCATTTAACTTGAAAGAAGTAAGGTTAAAAGAGGGACCATTTAAAAAAGCACAGGATGTTGATCTTAAATATATTTTAGAACTTAATCCTGATAAACTTTTAGCTCCTTATTTACTGGCTTCAGGTATTCCTACAAAAGCTGATCGATATGGTAATTGGGAAAGTATAGGGCTTGATGGACATATTGGAGGTCATTACCTGTCGGCATTATCGATGATGTATGCCTCTACGGGAAATACTGAACTAAAAAACAGATTAGATTACATGCTTTCTGAATTGGAACGTTGTCAGGAAAAAAATGGTAATGGTTATGTAGGAGGAGTTCCTAACGGAAAAGTTTTTTGGGATCGAATTCATAATGGAGATATTGATGGCAGTGGTTTTGGATTGAACAATACTTGGGTTCCTATTTATAATATTCATAAGCTTTTTGCAAGTTTAAATGATGCTTATCATTATACGGGTAGTGAAAAAGCAAAAGACATTTTAATAAAATTAGGAGATTGGTTTATTGAATTAATTCGTCCACTTTCTGATGAGCAAATCGAAAAAATTTTAAAAACAGAGCATGGAGGTATAAATGAATCTTTTGCCGATTTGTATATTATTACAAAAGATAAAAAATACCTTCGAACAGCTGAAAAAATTTCACACAAGGCTTTTTTGAATCCTCTATTGAAAAAAGAGGATAAATTAACGGGGCTGCATGCAAATACACAAATACCTAAGGTTATTGGTTTTGAGAAAATTGCAACTCTTTCAGCTAATAAAGAATGGTCAGACGCAGTACAATTCTTTTGGGAAAATGTTACGCAAAAGCGTAGTGTAGCTTTTGGAGGGAATAGTGTGGCTGAGCATTTTAATCCTATAGATGATTTTAGAGGTATGTTGAAGTCAAATCAAGGTCCTGAAACCTGTAATTCCTACAATATGGAACGCTTGAGTAAAGCTTTGTTTTTGGATAAAAATGATGTCAGTTATCTTGATTTTTATGAGCGTACGCTTTATAATCATATTCTATCTAGTCAGCATCCTGAAAAAGGAGGATTTGTTTATTTTACACCTATTCGACCTAATCATTACAGAGTATATTCTCAACCAGAAACAAGTATGTGGTGCTGTGTAGGATCAGGACTTGAAAATCATACTAAATATGGTGAATTAATTTATAGCCATTCGGATAATGATGTTTTTGTGAATCTTTTTATTCCTTCAACTTTAAACTGGGAGGAAAAAGGAATACAATTAGAACAAACTACAAAATTCCCTTATGAGAACAATACAGAACTTGTTGTAAAATTGAAGAATTCTAAAAGCTTTGCTTTGAATATTCGTTATCCAAAATGGGCTGAAAATTTCGAGATTTTGGTAAATGGAAAAGCACAAAAAATAACTACTAAACCTTCTACTTATGTTATCCTTACAAGAAAATGGAAATCAGGTGATAAGATAACCATTAAATTTAAAACTGCTACACATTTAGAAAGTCTGCCTGATGGATCAAACTGGAGAGCTTTTGTCAATGGACCGATTGTATTAGCCGCCAAAACATCTACTGAAGGATTAGATGGATTATTTGCTGATAATAACCGAATGGGACATGCAACAAGAGGAAAGTATATTCCTTTAGACAAAGCATACGCATTAGTTGGGGAAAAATCAAGTTATGTTTCAAGACTTAAGGATTTGGGTAATATGCGTTTCAGTTTAGATTCATTAGAATTAGAACCTTTTTTCGAAGTGCATGATGCACGTTATCAAATGTATTTCCAAACCTATTCGAAAGATGAATATAAAGAAAAACAAGCATTATTGAAGCAACAAGAGATTGAAGCTATGGCTATTGAAGCTAAAACAGTAGATAAAATAAATTGCGGAGAGCAACAACCTGAAGTAGATCATCTTTACAAAGGCGAAAAAAGTAATTCCGGTTATGATGATGGTAAGTTCTGGAGAAGCACCCGTTCGTATATTTCGTATCAAATGCAGAATAAAAATAATCAGGGAAAGTTTTTAGAAATAAGTGTTTTAGATGATTTAAAAATAAATAAAATTGATATTCTTATTAATGAAAAGTCTGCTGATATAGTTTCTGTAGAAAAGAAAATGATTAGGATAAATATTGATAAACTTGAAGTTGTTGACGTTAAAATAACAGCTAAAGAAGGAAATAGTAGTCCGAGGTTTTATCAATTGAGAATTGTGAAATAAACGAATAAAATAGAGAGAGAAAAAATAACTGTGCCTAATCTATAATGGATTATAATAAATTAAAATTACTATGAAAAGTCGCAATATAATTTTTGCATGTATGGCTACATCATTACTCGGTGTAAGTTACGTTAATGGACAAAACAAGGTTACTCCAGAAAACAAGTCAGCCAAAAAGTTTGTACATCAATCAATAGGAAATCCATATCTTCCATTATGGGAGCATTTACCCGACGGCGAACCCCGAGTTTTTGAAGATCCGGATAAACCTGGAAAATTTCGCGCCTACATCATTGGTTCTCACGATTTGCGAATGACAAGTTATTGTGGGCCAGATATTCGAATATGGTCGGCTCCAGTAGAAGATCTTTCTAGCTGGAGAGATGAAGGACCTGCTTTTACGTATCAAATTGATGGACAATGGGATGTAATGTATGCTCCAGATCTGGTTGAGATAAAAAGAAAAGACGGCAAAAAAGAATACTATCTTTATCCGCACAGTCGTGGACAAAATAGAGAGGCAATGGTAGCCAAAGGAAGTCGCCCCGATGGCCCATTTACTCCTGTCAATCTAACTCCTGATGGCAAACGTACTGTTCCGGGAAGCATTTTGGGATTTGACCCTGCTGTATATATTGAATACGTTACTGATCCCAAAGATCCTGATTTCAAAATAGGCTTTAGAGCTTATGGTTTTTGGGGTTTCCAGAAATCATCAGCAGCTGAATTAGATCAAAATACGATGTATTCACTAAGACCAGGAACTAAAATAATTGAGCGACTATTGCCAGCTGGAAGACGTTACGGAGAAATTCGTGATCCAGAAGGAACTCAGTTTCCTCAAATTTTTAAGGGAGAAGATTTAGGGAAATTCAATTTCTTTGAAGCCTCTTCCATTCGCAAGATTGGTAATAAATATGTATCCATTTATAGTGGTTATTCGGGACCAGATTATGGAATAAGCAGCTCTAATTCCACTTTGCGTTATGCTGTTGGTGATTCGCCTCTAGGACCTTGGAAAATAGGTGGGGTTTTGGTTGATTCCCGTGCTCCAGTGTTGAATCAGGATGGTACTGCAATAACTACTTCAAATGCAGGTCATAATACACACGGTAGCATTGAACAAATAAATGGACAATGGTATGTGTTTTATCACAGGCCTCCAAGAGGTTTTGGATTTGCTCGCCAGGCTATGGTAGCTCCAGTAATGGTTACTTCAGACGAAAAATCGGTTGCTGAAGGAGGAACTGTATCCATTAGTATGTTCGATCCTTATTCGGAAAATAAATTTCCAACTGTAAAAGACAGCAAGGGAAATGAATACAAAGGGGCTGAAGTTACTTCAGAAGGTTTTCATATTTATGGGCTTAATCCGTATCAATATTATTCAGCAGGTTATGCTTCCTATCTTTCTGATAATAGTATTCAACAAGATTCTTGGGATATCTGGGACAACCATATGCCTATTACCAATGTGAAAAATGGTCATATTATAGGTTATAAATACTTCGGTTTTGGTGGACTCAAAAACAATAAAAACGGATTGAAAGCTTTTGAAGGAACAAAAAAAGGAAACAATACCGCATTCAATATTTTTCTTACTCCGAAAACAACAAAATCCTTTAAAGTCAATGTTTGGCTTGATGGACCTTGGGATAATGAAACTTGGAAAGGAAAAAAAATAGGCGAGATTATTGTTCCTGAAAATGCTTCACAGGATATTACACAATATACAATTGATGTTTCAAAATTTGTCGATAATTTGGATAAAAAGCACGCTGTTTATTTGGTAGCAGAAGGTAGTGGTACTGAATCTCTTTTTGATTTTACCGGTCTTGGATTCAGTTCTAATAAAAATAAAATTTCACGTCCAATTGCACCAAAAGTTAGCATTAATGTCGATGGAAAAGCAGTAACATTATCTGAAACTCCTGTTAGATCTACTGGAACAAATGGTATTGTAGGCTATGATGTTTATGAAGCAAAATACAAAATAGCATCTGGTACAACTGCTGTTCCTGTTGTTTCGGCTACAGCCAATAATCCTGTGGTAAAAATTACAGTTACACAGGCAGCTTCATTATCTGAAAATGCCATTGTGAAGTTTGATTATAATGGGGTAGTGAAAACCTATACTGTACAGTTTGTTTTAGAATAATGATTTTTAACAAAATGAAAACCAAAAAAAAAGTTGAACAATTAACAACCTGAATTAAGGATTTTTTATAAATATGGAATTTAAAAGTATAATTACAGCCATTGTAATTCTTGGGATAACTGTCATACAAGCCCAGAATCCAATTATAAAGGATGTTTTTACAGCAGATCCCGCACCTTTGGTTTACAAAGATAAAGTTTACTTATATGTAGGACATGATACAGCTTCAGTAGGGGTAGATAGTTATCAAATGCCTGATTGGCTGGTGTATTCTTCTTCTGATATGAAAAATTGGAAAAATCATGGCCCTCTTTTGTCGCCAAAGGATTTTTCCTGGGCTGCAAAAGCTGCGAATGCTGCACAATGTATTGAACGAAATAATAAATTCTATTGGTATATATCAGTTATCCATAAATCGGATCAAAATAGTAAAGGTGGAGTAGGAATAGGAGTAGCAGTTGCTGATAGTCCAACAGGACCTTTCAAAGATGCTTTAGGAAAAGCGCTCGTTACAAATGATATGACTACGGATATGAAACATTCCTGGGATGATTTAGATCCAACGGTTTTTATAGATGATAATGGTCAGGCTTATCTTTTTTGGGGAAATGGAAGCTGTAAATGGGCAAAGTTAAAGAAAAATATGATTGAACTCGACGGTCCAATACATACGTTCAAACCTCAAAATTTTACAGAAGCCCCTTGGATTTATAAGCGAAAAGACTTGTATTATTTGGTCTATGCTGCCGGAATGCCTGAGCGTGTAGAATATTGTACTTCTAAAAGTCCCGAAGGTCCTTGGGAATACAGGGGAATTATTCAGGATATCTCTGCTAATAGTTTTACTACACATCCGGGTATAGTAAATTTTAAAGGTAAAGATTATTATTTCTATCACAATGGTGCATTACCAACAGGCGGTGGTTACAGGCGTTCGGTTTGTATCGATTATCTCAATTATAATCCAGATGGTAGCATTCAAAAAGTGATACAAACTAAAGAAGGAGTGTTCTTGACTAAAACAAAATAAATTATGAAATTCAAAACTATTTTTACATGCCTTGTAATTTTTGGAATGACCAATATATTACAAGCTCAAAATCCAATTATCAGTGAAATTTTCACGGCTGATCCTGCCCCTTTGGTATATAAAAACACAGTATATCTTTATGCCGGTCATGATGGAGCTACTTTAGAAGATACCAATTATAAAATGCCCGATTGGTATGTGTTTTCGTCTAAGGATATGGTAAACTGGACAAATCATGGTTCTAAATTATCGCCGGCAACTTTTTCATGGGCCACAGGTGAAGCTTATGCCGCTCAATGTATAGAACGAGGAGGTAAATTTTATTGGTTTGTTTCTACTTTTCATAAAAATGACGATAATAGTAAAGGTGGTGCCGCTATTGGTGTAGCAGTTTCAAATTCTCCTTTAGGTCCCTTTAAAGATGCAATTGGTAAAGCATTAGTTGTAAACGAAATGACTACCGATATGAAACATGCCTGGGACGATATTGATCCAACAGTTTTTATAGATGATGATGGCCAGGCTTATCTTTTTTGGGGAAATGGAAGTTGTAAATGGGTAAAATTAAAAAAGAACATGACTGAACTCGATGGAGAAATTACAACACTTAATATCAAAAATTTTATTGAAGGTCCGTGGATTTATAAACGCAAAGATTTATACTATCTTATTTATGCAGGAAGAGGTACAAAAGCAGAAATGATAGAATATGCTACTTCAAAAAACATTCAGGGGCCATGGGAATACAGAGGAATTCTTGCCGAAAATGCTCCTAAGAGTTTTACAATACATCCGGGAGTTATAGACTTTAAAGGAAAAACTTATTTTTTCTATCACAACGGAGAATTACCTACAGGAGGGAGTTACAGAAGATCAATATGCGTAGATAATCTTTATTTTAATGAGGATGGCAGTATGCAAAAAGTAATTCTAACTAAAGAAGGTGTTAAATCAATAAAACAATTAAATAACTAAAAATGAAAAAAAGATATAGTATTTTATTATTAAGTCTTATAACTCTTTTTGTAGTAAGAGCCCAGGAAAATAAGGCACATAATCCAATAATTTTTGCAGACGTACCTGATTTATCTATGATTAGAGTAGGCGATACCTATTATATGAGCAGCACTACAATGCACATGAATCCGGGTGTTCCCATAATGAAATCCAAAGACTTGGTTAATTGGAAATTAATTAGCTATGCCCACGATAAATTAGGAGATATGGATGAATTAAACTTAAATAATGGTAAAAGTACTTATGGGCGTGGTTCCTGGGCTAGTAACATACGATTTCATAATAACATGTTTTATGTAACAACTTTTGCTCAAACTACAGGGAAAACACATATTTACACGACTAAAGACATAGAAAAAGGACCATGGAAGGAAGTTACATTTAGTCCTGCTTATCACGATCATAGTATTTTATTTGATGATGATGGTAAAGTCTATATGGTTTATGGGAACGGAAAACTTTTTGTAAAAGAATTAAAGTCTGATTTATCAGGTGTTAAAGAAGGAGGATTGGATCAGGTTATGATTGAAAATGCGAGTGCTCCGGCAGGCGAGAATATCAATCTTGGAGCTGAAGGTTCTCAACTTTATAAAATAAAAGGCAAGTATTATTTGTTCAATATTGCCTGGCCAAGAGGAGGTATGCGCACTGTAATTATTCACAGGGCAGATAAAATTACAGGACCATGGGAAGGAAAAGTAGGTTTGCAAGATCAAGGTGTTGCACAAGGTGGACTTATTGACACACCCGACGGGAAATGGTATTCTTATTTATTTAGAGATGCAGGTGGAGTAGGTCGTATTCCTTATTTGGTTCCTGTTAAATGGGAAAATGGTTGGCCAATATTAGGAGAAAATGGTAAAGTCCCTGAATATTTAGATTTACCCGCCAGCAAAGGCTTAATTCCCGGAATTGTAAATTCGGATGAGTTTTCACGAAAAAAAGGTGAAAAGGATTTAGGATTAGTTTGGCAGTGGAATCATAATCCAAATAATTCTCTTTGGTCTGTTAAAGAGAAAAAAGGGTTTTTACGTTTAAAAACGGGCAGAATTGATACTGATTTTTTATTAGCCAAAAATACATTAACGCAGAGGACAATTGGTCCTGTATGTACTGGTACAACTTCTTTAGACGCAACAAATATGAAAGAAGGTGATTTTGCCGGTTTGGCTTTATTACAAAAAGATTATGGTTTAGTTGGTGTGAAAATAGAAAATGGAGTTAAGAAAATTGTGATGGTAAATGCTGTTAAAGGAAAAGCAGACGAATTACAGTCAATTCCACTAACACAAAGTAAAGTTTATTTTAAAGGAGAATGTAATTTTAAGGACAAAGCTGACTTAGGGAAATTCTTTTATAGTCTGGATGGAAAAAATTGGATAGCTATCGGTAAGCCTATCAATATGCCATATACTATTCCACATTTTATGGGGTATCGATTTGGTTTATTCAATTATGCAACTAAAAACATAGGAGGATTTGCTGATTTTGATTATTTCCATATTCAGGATAAAATTTCAAAGACGAATTAATTTCAGCTTATTTTTCTGTAAAAATCACATTAGCAAATTCAGCTTCAATATGAAAATTAATTATTTATTCTTAATCGGGTTATGCTCCATAATGAGTTTAAGCGCACAACAATTGCCTTATAAAGATTCATCTCTTAGTTCAGAGGCACGAGCCAAAGATTTAATTTCTCGATTAACGCTGGAAGAAAAAGCGACATTAATGTGTGATCAATCGGATGCAATACCCAGACTAGGAATTAAAAAATTCAATTGGTGGAGTGAGGCTTTACACGGTTATGCCAATAATGATAATGTGACGGTTTTTCCAGAACCTATTGGAATGGCTGCTTCATTTGATGATGTGTTATTGTACAAAGTGTTTGATGCTGTTTCTGATGAAGCCAGAGCCAAATACAACCAATGGATTCAGAACGGGAATGAGAATAAACGTTTTTTGAGCCTTTCGGTTTGGACACCTAATGTCAATATTTTTCGAGATCCACGTTGGGGACGTGGACAGGAAACCTATGGAGAAGATCCTTATCTGACTTCTCGAATGGGAGTTTCGGTGGTCAAAGGTTTACAAGGTCCTACCGATGCTAAATATCGTAAACTTTTGGCTTGTGCCAAACATTATGCGGTGCATTCTGGTCCAGAGTGGAGCCGACACGAATTGAATTTGAATAATGTAAATCCAAGGGAATTATATGAAACTTATTTGCCTGCATTTAAAACATTGGTTCAAGATGCCGATGTGCGTCAGGTAATGTGTGCTTATCAACGAATTGACGATGAACCTTGTTGTAGCAATACCAAGCTTTTACAACGCATTTTGCGTGATGAGTGGGGGTATAAATATTTAGTAGTTTCAGATTGTGGAGCAGTAACCGATTTTTATACTACTCATAAAGTATCTTCAGATGCCGTTCACGCTGCATCGAAAGCCGTATTGGCAGGAACCGATGTAGAATGTGTATGGGAAAAATATCCGTTTAAAGAACTTCCAGCTGCTGTTGCCAAAGATTTAATAAAAGAAGAAGATATTGATAAAAGTTTGCTACGTGTTTTAGTGGGGCGTTTTGATTTGGGCGAAATGGATGACGATGCCATTGTGCCTTGGGCTCAAATTCCAGCATCTGTTCTAAATAGTAAAAAACATCAGCAATTAGCATTAGAAATGGCTCAAAAGTCGATGACGCTTTTACAAAATAAAAACAATATTCTTCCTCTGAATAAAGAGACAGACAAGATTGCCTTAATAGGTCCAAATGCAGATAATGAACCAATGTTATGGGGAAATTACAACGGAACTCCGATTAAAACGATTACCATTAAAGACGGAATTGAATCTAAAATTACAGTTGATAAACTATTTTATGATAAGGCTTGTGATTTAGTAGAAGATAAAGTAACCCAAAGTTATTTTGATCAAATTTCATTTGAAGGAAAAAAAGGAATGAAGGTTACTTATTGGAATAATTCAAATAGGGAAGGAGCGAGTGTTATCTCTCAGCAAATTGTAAATCCAATAAAAATGACTACAGCCGGTCAGCATGAGTTTGCTTCAGGAGTTAAATTAGAAGGGTTTTCTGCGAAATTTGAAACAGAATACTTAGCCAAACAAACTGATACTCTTGTTTTTAAAACAGGTGCTACAGGAGTTTTTGAATTGCTTGTTGATGGAAAATCAATTGCAAAATATACCAATTGGCGTACTATTCCAAGTAATTTTTCTTTTGCTGTCGAGGCGGGTAAAAAATATAAAATCGAAATTCTTTATGCCCAATCCAACAATTGGCAGGCCAATCTTGAATTTGATTTCGGTAAAGAATATGCTATAGATTTCAGTGGTTTAATTCAAAAATTAAAAGGAATTGACACCGTAGTTTTTACAGGAGGACTTTCTACCTTACTGGAAGGTGAAGAAATGCCTGTTTCTTATCCCGGTTTTAAAGGTGGAGATCGCACCAATATTGAACTTCCGGCTGTTCAAAGAAAATGTTTAAAAGAATTAAAAAAAGCTGGTAAAAAAGTAATTTTTGTAAACTGTTCCGGGTCTGCCATTGCGTTAACTCCTGAAACCGAAAGCTGTGATGCTATTTTACAAGCTTGGTATCCGGGTGAAGCAGGAGGTCAGGCAGTTGCTGATGTGCTTTTTGGAGATTACAATCCTGCGGGGAAATTACCTGTTTCATTTTATAGAAACTCCGATATATTAGGCGATTTTGAAGATTATTCTATGAAAAATCGCACCTACCGTTACACGACTGATGTTTTATTCCCTTTTGGTTTTGGATTGAGTTATTCAAAATTTACGATTGGTTCAGCCAAATTGAACAAAACAACTATAAAATCTACTGAAAATACGCAGTTAAGTTTTCCAATACAAAATGTTAGTAAACGAAACGGAACAGAAATCGTTCAGGTATATGTTCGAAAAGTAAATGATCCAGATGGACCTTTGAAAACATTAAAAGCTTTCAAAAGAATCGATTTAAAAGCAGGTGAAAAACAAAATATAACCATTGATTTACCAGCTTCTTCTTTTGAATTTTATGATGCTAAAACGATGGCAATGAATGTTACTGCAGGCGAATACGAAGTCTATTATGGCAAGAGTTCAGATGCTAAAGATTTAAAAATGACTAAAATAGTTATTCAATAATGCAAGGGAAAATCATTACGCCTAAATACTAAAATAGTATCATTATGTTTTTTAAATTAAAATTTTTTGCTCCCATTTTTTTAATGCTGCTATTTAGTTTTAATAGCATCAATACGAGTTATACTTTACATAAAGATCGTATTTCGATACCTTTAAGTGAAGGAATATTGAATATAATTCCGTTGACAGACAATTCGATTAGAATTCAAATAAACGGGGAGAATATAAAGCAGGATGAAGAATTAATTTTAGTCAATAAATTACCGGTGCCCGCTTTTAAAGTTACTGAAAATACGAATGAAATTGAGCTAAAAACCGCTTCGATTGCTGTTTCATTTAATAAAAAAACTAAAGCATTGAACTTTAAAGACAGTAAAGGAAAGGTGTTTTTAAGTGAAAAAGCAGACAGTAGAAAAATGTCATCCGGCACTGTAAATGGAAATCCTTGTTTGGTAGTGGAGCAAAGTTTTAATTCTCCTGAAAATGAATTTCTTTTTGGCTTAGGTCAATTTCAGGACGGACATTATAATCTAAAAGACATCAGCCGAAAATTGACTCAGGTTAATACACAAATTGCAGTTCCTTTTTTGT
Organism: Flavobacterium glycines; assembly: GCF_900100165.1. GTDB lineage: Bacteria > Bacteroidota > Bacteroidia > Flavobacteriales > Flavobacteriaceae > Flavobacterium > Flavobacterium glycines. The sequence goes on along the minus strand of NZ_FNEO01000005.1, from coordinate 109,422 downwards.
ATTCCAATAAAGGATACGGAATTCTTTGGCATCAATACGGTCTTACAGAGTTTAATCCAAACGATAATTTGATTACACTTACCAAAAGTGAAAAATCATCAGATAACAATAAGGAAGTTGAGGTAACCACAACAGCAGGAACTCAAAAAGTATCACAAAGACAAGCATTATATACGGGAAAATTTAATGTAGATAAAGACGGACAATATTCCATTATGTTGGATTTAGGTGATATGGACAGCCGTCATTTGGTTATTATTGATGATAAAACCATTATTGATCAATCTAATTTATGGTTGCCACCGGCAGTTAGCGAATTAGTGAATTTGAAAGTCGGAGAACATTCGGTGCAAATCGTTTGTAATGCTACAAATAAGCCAAAGTTGTCTTTTAGAAAAACGGATAATTCAACCACTTTTCGTTCAGTAAATGCTAAAGCTTTAGATTATGTGGTTTTCAAAGGAAAAGATACCGATGAAGTAATAAAATCGTATCGAAGTGTTTCAGGACAAGCTCCAATGTTGCCCTTATGGGCTTATGGTTTTTGGCAATGTCGTGAACGTTATACGTCCAGCGAACATTTAATTAATACAGTTAAAGAATTTCGTGAAAGGAAATTACCATTAGATGTAATTGTACAGGATTGGCAATATTGGGGAAGTAATGGTTGGGGTGTACCGCAATTCGATGAAAAAAACTACCCAAATCCTGCTGGTTTTATCAAAGAACTACACCATTTGAACTCTCATTTTGTGGTTTCTGTTTGGTCTAATCCGGATAAAAATTCCAGTATTGGTAAAAAATATGTTGAAAACGGAATGTACATTCCCAACACCAAATGGCTGGATTATTTTAATCCGGAAACCGGAAAAAGTTATTGGAAAACATTAAATGATAATTTATTTTCAAATGGTGTTGATGGTTGGTGGATGGATGCAACAGAGCCGGAAAACGATGCGCTAGTTGGCACAATAACACATCAAGGTCCTGGCGATTTTTTCCGACTTACGTATCCATTATTTGTGAGTAAATCGGTTTATGAAGGACAACGAAATACAAATGCTGAAAAGCGGGTCACTATATTAACACGTTCTGCATTTGCCGGTCAACAACGTTTTGGAACGATTAACTGGTCAGGTGATATTGGAGGAACCTGGGATGGTTTTAAAAGACAAATTGTTTCCGGAATGAATTTTACTTTAACAGGGATGCCGTATTGGACAACGGATATTGGTGGTTTTTTCCGTCCAGGCGGAGGACAATACAAGGATGAAAAATTTCAAGAGTTGTTGACCAGGTGGTTTCAATGGGGAGCATTTAGTACCATATTTAGATTACACGGCTATCAAACTGAAACCGAACCTTGGAAATACGGTCAGAAAGTGGAAGACAATATGAGAGAAATGTTGAATCTTCGTTACCAATTAATGCCGTACATCTATTCTGAAACCTCTAAAATTAAAACGGGTTCTACTTTTATGAGACCGCTGGTAATGGATTTTCAAAATGATGAAAAAGCAGTGAGCCAGCCTTACGAATACATGTTCGGCAAATCGTTTTTAGTTACTCCGGTTATTGAATCAGGAGTTAAGGATTGGGAGGTTTATTTGCCCAAAGGCACAAAATGGTTCGATTTCTGGTCTGAAAAAAGCTTTGATGGAGGTCAGGAAGTTAAAGTAAATGTGTCTTTAAACAGAATTCCATTATTTGTAAAAGCGGGTGCTATAATTCCTTTTGGATCAATAATGCAATCGACCAATGAGAAGAAATGGGATACTCTTGAAATTAGAATTTATGAAGGAGCTGATGGAGAATTTACACTTTATGAAGATGAAGGGGATAATTACAATTATGAAAAAGGGAAGTTTGCGACAATTACTTTTAAATGGAATGATTTCAAGAAAATCTTAAGTATCAGTGAGCAAAAAGGCTCTTTTTCCGGGATGATAAAAGCAAGGAAATTTAAAGTTGTAAAAGTTTCTTCAAACCTAAAGCAACCGAACACAACGACTGGAAAATATGTTGATTATAAAGGAAGTAAAATTTCAATTAAATTATAAAAAATGAATACAAAAATAAATAGTATTGTAGCGATTTGCTTATTTACAATGACTGCTTTTAATGGAATGGCTCAAAGCAGTATCAAACAAAAACCAATTATCCAAACTAAATATACTGCTGATCCCGCACCAATGGTACACAATGATACCGTGTTTTTATATACTTCACACGATGAGGACGATGCAAAGGGATTCAAAATGAAGGATTGGTTGCTATACACTTCAACCGATATGGTGAATTGGACTGAACACGGAGCTGTGGCTTCTTTGAAAGATTTTAGTTGGGTAAAACCTGATAATGGTGCCTGGGCGATTCAATGTATTGAGAGAAACGGTAAATTTTATTTATATGCACCTATGCACGGACAAGGAATAGGTGTATTAGTTTCGGATAGTCCTTATGGACCGTTTAAAGATCCATTGGGTAAAAGACTAGTCTATTCAGATCATAACATTTGGGACGATATAGATCCAACTCCTTTTATAGATGATGATGGTCAGGCTTATTTGTATTGGGGAAATCCAAGTTTGTATTATGTGAAACTAAATGAGGATATGATTTCTACTTCAGGTGAAGTTGTAAAAGAACCTACTAAACCTAAAAATTATCAAGAAGGGCCGTGGGTGTATAAACGCGCAGGACATTATTATTTATCTTATGCTTCAACTTGCTGTCCGGAGGGTATAGGATATGCAATGAGTAATTCCCCCACAGGTCCTTGGGAATATAAGGGAATGGTGGTGGAAGCCAGTGATAAAACCAGAGGGAATCATCCGGGAATTATTAATTACAAAGGGAAATCCTATGTTTTTGGACATAGTTATGATCTTTTAAAAAGAGAAACTTCCACTTTTTATGAAAGACGTTCTGTCGATATGGATGAAATTATGTATAATCCGGATGGTACTATTCAAACGCTTTCTTATTGGTCAGTAGATGGTCCGAAAGCCGTTGGTACAATCAATCCTTTTAAACGGGTTGAAGCTGAAACAATGGCTTGGAGTGAAGGAGTGAAGTCAGCTAAAAATGATAAAATAGGAGTCTTTGTAAATCAAATAGACAACAACGATTACATAGAAGTACAGGCTGTTGATTTTAATAAAGGAGCAAAAAGTTTTCAAGTAAGTGCCGCTTCTTTAATTGGAGGAAAAATAGAAATCCATTTAGATACTAAAGAAGGGGAACTTCTAGGTGTTTGTGATATCAAAAGCACAGGTGATTTAAATACTTGGAAAGAGTATAAAACTAAAGTTAAGAAAGTAACAGGAGTACATAATGTGGTTTTTGTATTCAAAGGAGATGGAGGATCGTTGTTTAATTTAGATTGGTGGATGTTTCAATAATAGCTCATTTCTATTACATACTATAAATTTAAAAAACACGCAGATTTTGCAGATTTACTCAGAATCACTCTAATAAAGTTGCCTAAATCCGTAAAATCTGCGTGATATATTTTTTGTTTAGTCCGAAATACTGATAGTCATAATAAATAATTAAGAATATGTTTTTAAAAAAAATCCACGTTTTAGCATTGTATATCATTCCGATATTAGGAATGGCTCAAAATCCTATCGTCCAAACTAATTATACTGCCGATCCGGCACCAATGGTATATAATGGCAAAGTGTATTTATATACTTCTCATGATGAAGACGAATCGACTTGGTTTACTATGAATGATTGGAAATTATACACCACCGAAGATATGGTCAATTGGACTGATCATGGTTCAGTGTTATCCTATAAAAATTTTAGCTGGGCTAAAATGAATGCTTGGGCTATTCAATGTATTGAGCGAGGAGGTAAGTTTTATTTGTATGCTCCAATAACGGATAATCAGGGTAAAAATGGTATTGGAGTAGCGGTTGCCAATAGTCCTTATGGTCCTTTCACAGATCCGTTAGGAAAACCACTAATTCAAAACAGTAATGCCGATATTGATCCAACTGTTTTTGTAGATGACGATGGACAAGCTTATCTTTTATGGGGAAATCCGGTGTGTAATTATGTGAAATTAAATGAAGATATGATTTCTTATAATGGAGAAATACAAACATTTCCGAATACAATTGAATCTTTTGGAAAACGCGAAGGAAAAGAAGATACCCGAAGACCAACTACTTATGAAGAAGGACCGTGGTTGTATAAGAGAAACAAATTGTATTATTTGTTTTTTGCAGCAGGACCTATTTCTGAACATATTGGATATTCAACAAGTAAAACGCCTTTGGGGCCATGGAAATATCAAGGAGTTGTAATGCCTACTCAGGGCGGAAGTTTTACAAACCATCCCGGAGTTATTGATTTTAAAGGGAAGTCTTATTTTTTCTATCATAATGGGGCTTTGCCCGGAGGTGGTGGTTTTACTCGTTCAGTAGCAGTTGAAGAGTTACTATTTAATTCAGACGGAACAGTTAAACAAATGAATATGACCGAGGGAATTAAAAAAAGTCTCGCAACTGTTAATCCTTATGTTAAAAATGAAGCAGAAACTATGGCTTGGTCAAAAGAGGTGAAATCAATGCAAAACGAACAAGTTGGTGTGTTTATCACAGCGATGAAAAATGATGCTTTTACAAAAGTGAAAGAGATTGATTTCCGTAAAGAAGGAGCGTCAAAATTCATGGCGCGTTTGGGCACCACTCATAATGGAAATGTGTCTATGGAAATACGATTAGATAGTATAGACGGAGAATTGATAGGAACGATAAAAGTCCCAATGACTGGTGGAAATGATCGTTGGGCAATAGTGAAAACGGAGGTCAAAAAAGTGACAGGAATACACGATGTCTATTTTGTTTATAAAGGAAAAGCTTCCAGCAAAATTATGTTTTTTGATTATTGGATGTTTTCTAAATAACTATTTATGAAAATTTATTTCATCCTATGTTGTTGAATTTTAATCTGTTGTTGTTTTTATTTTTAAATTAGTATTTCTTAATTAAACCTATCAAATAAAACAGAGTCTATTATATTTATATTTGTTTTTTTTTAAGATATAAATATTTAAAATAAAAAAAAATACGTTAATAAATAATTAATTTATGATAAAGTCAGGGAATGTTTTATGTTTTTTTCTATTGAGTTTTTTTGCTTTAAAAGCGCAATCGGTTGTGAAGAGTCCGGATGGAAAACTTATGGTGTCAGTTGCTGTAAATAATGGGATGCCAACGTATAGTGTTTCTTATAATGCAAAAACATTCTTGGAGCAGTCTCCACTTGGTTTAAAAACCAATGTCGGTGATTTTACTTCGGGATTACTTTTAGGAGATAATGTGATTCAAAACAAAATTGATGAAACTTATGAGTTGGCTAATATAAAGCAAAGCAAAGTACATTATGTTGCCAATGAAGCGGTATTTTCTTTTACTAAAGACGGCAAAGCTGCCATTGATGTGATTTTCAGGGTTAGTAATAATAATGTAGGTTTCAAGTATAAAATACATCCGCAAAAAGAAGCTCGTTCCTGTGTGGTTCAAGAAGAAGCATCAGGATTTTCGTTGCCGGAAGGAACGACTACTTTCTTGTGTCCACAGAGTAAATCAATGGTAGGTTTTGCCAGAACAATGCCTAGTTATGAAACGTCCTATACTTTGGATGCTCCAATGGGCAAGAACGGTTCTGGAGAGGGTTACACTTTTCCTTGTCTTTTTAAAGTAAATAATACCGGATGGGCTTTAATTTCTGAAACAGGTGTTGATAGTGGCTATTGTGCTAGCAGATTAATTGGTAAAGAAAAAGGATTGTACACAATTGGATTTCCAATGATAGGTGAAAACAATGGCAATGGAACAACAGCTCCGGGAATTCCGCTTATGGGAGAAACTCCTTGGAGAACGATTACAATTGGCGAAACATTGGCCCCAATTGTAGAAACAACAATTCCATTTGACTTGGTTAAACCAAAATACGAAGCTTCTCAAAAGTACAATTATACCAAAGGATCTTGGAGCTGGATTATGAAAATGGATAGCAATACCAAATTTCCAGTACAAAAACAATATATCGATTTTAGTGCTGCCATGGGGTATGAAACCATTTTAATTGATGCGCTCTGGGACACACAAATAGGAAAAGATAAAATTGCTGAGTTGGCTCAATACGGCGCAAATAAAGGAGTCGGATTGTATTTGTGGTATAATTCCAATGGCTATTGGAATGATGCTCCCCAAGGGCCAAGAGGAATTATGGACAATACCATCATTCGTCGTAAAGAAATGGCTTGGATGAAAAGTATTGGGGTAAAAGGAATTAAAGTTGACTTTTTTGGTGGAGACAAACAAGTAACGATGAAGTTATACGAAGACATTTTAGCCGATGCCAATGATTTTGGCATTATGGTCATTTTCCACGGTTGTACTTTACCTAGAGGTTGGGAGCGTATGTACCCAAATTATGCGGCGAGTGAAGCTGTTTTGGCGAGTGAAAATCTATATTTTGGTCAAGGAAGTTGTAATAATGAAGCCAAAAATGCTTCGATTCATACTTTTATTCGCAATGTGGTAGGAAGTATGGATTTTGGAGGAAGCGCTTTAAATGAATTTTATAATAGTGAAAATACGCCAAACAAAGGTTCCAAACGAATGACTTCAGATGTTTATGCTTTGGCAACAGCCGTACTATTTCAAAGTGGAGTACAACATTTTGCTTTGGCACCAAATAATTTAACTGACGCACCTGATTGGGCAATTAACTTTATGAAAGAAGTGCCAACAACTTGGGATGAGGTTCGCTATTTAGATGGTTATCCAGGTAAATATGTGGTGCTTGCCCGTCGAAAAGGAGCAAAATGGTATATCGCTGGAGTAAATGCTCAAAAAGAAACATTGAAACTTAAACTCAAATTACCAATGATTTCAGCAGGTTCTGAATTAAAGCAATACACTGATGATGAGCAATTAATTGGAAAACTAAGTAGCATCAAAATGAACAAAAACCAATTAGTTGAAATAACAATTCCTTGTAATGGAGGCGTGTTAATGGTCAATTAAGAAACGAATACTCAAAGCAGGATGAATCGTAAATCAATTTTTAGAATAGAAATGATGCTGGTTTTTATTGGCAGTATTTCTTTTGCTCAAAACCCTCTTATCCAAGATCAATATACCGCAGATCCATCTGCAAGAGTATTTGGTGACAGAGTCTATGTTTTTCCTTCGCATGATATTTTGGCTACCGAAGGAAAAGGCCGCAAAGACTGGTTTTGTATGGAAGATTATCACGTGTTTTCTTCGGCTAATCTAACCGATTGGACCGATCACGGTATGATAGTGCAACAAAATAAAGTGCTTTGGGTGAAGCCTGATGGCTATAGTATGTGGGCTCCGGATTGTATTGAAAGAAATGGCAAGTATTATTTCTATTTTCCAAGTACGCCAAAAGATACCATTAATTCTAAAAGAGGCTTTACGGTAGGTGTTGCTATTGCTAATCAACCTGAAGGACCCTATATTCCGGAACCTAATCCGATAAAAGGAATTAGTGGAATTGATCCAAATGTTTTTATTGACAAAGATGGACAAGCTTATTTGTATTGGTCTGGAGGAAATATTTTTGTTGCCAAGTTAAAAGAGAATATGACTGAGTTGGAATCAGAAGTAAAAACCATCGAAAATCTTCCAACCAAAGGGCTAAAAGAAGGGCCGTATCTATTTGAAAGAAACGGAATTTATTATTTGACTTATCCTCACGTTGAAAATAAAATTGAACGATTGGAATATGCCACCGGCGATAATCCATTAGGACCTTTTAAAGTTGCGGGTGTCATTATGGATGAATCGCCTACAGGTTGCTGGACAAACCATCATTCGATTATTGAATTTAAAAAGCAATGGTATTTGTTTTATCATCATAACGATTTATCTCCTGAATTTGATAAACTAAGATCCATTAGAGCCGATTATTTGTATTTCAATCCGGATGGAAGCATTCAAAAAGTCGTTCCAACTTTGAGAGGAGTTGGAATTACGAAAGCGACAAATCCAATTCAAATCGACAGGTATTCAAAAATAAGTGATAAAGGAAGTTCCATTTCTTTTTTAGATAATTCGAATTCCTTTGAAGGTTGGAAAACAACTTTCAATCAATCAGATGCTTGGATACAGTACAATAGCATTGATTTTGGAAAGAAAAAATTAAAGTCAGTATCTGTAAGAGCTATGTCAGAAAAAGGAGGAGTATTGCAAATTCGTACTAAAGGAATCGATGGTGCCGTCATTGCTGAGGTAACAGTTCCTAAAAATAGTGAATGGGTTGAAGTAAAATCACCATTATTACAATTTGATTCAGGAGTTCAAGATGTATTTGTTGTATCAAAAAACGACAATCAAGTTGAAGTTGATTGGGTAAAGTTTGAATAAATAAAAAAGAAGATTATTAACATACATATTTTTTAAAAAATGAAAAAAACGCAATTATTATTTTTATCCACCATTATGGGGTTGTTTTTTGGGACAGGCGTTAACAGCCAAACCAAGAAAAACACCTCTAAAAATCCAGCTGTATTTTCAAAGGTTGTTTATCAGGGTGATGATGATATTTATAAAAAAAATCCATTAAAGGCGGATGAATTTTATACTCCGATTTTGCAAGGATGTTACCCTGATCCTGCAATTACTAGAAAAGGAGATGATTATTATATGGTATGTTCTTCCTTTGCGATGTTTCCCGGAGTACCTATTTTTCATTCTAAAGATTTAGTGAACTGGACTGATTTGGGAGGTGTACTTAATAATGTTAACGAATTCAATCCACACGATACAGGTATTAGTGCCGGAGTTTATGCACCGGGAATTACTTATAATCCGCACAATGATACTTTTTATATGATTGTAACGGCTTTTTCGGGAGGTCTTGGGAACATTATTGTAAAAACAAAAGACCCAATGAAAGGTTGGGGGAGTCCAATTAAATTAGGTTTTGGAGGAATTGATCCATCCATATTTTTTGATGATAATGGAAAGGGGTATATTGTTCACAACGATGCTCCGGACAAAGGAAAAGAATTATACAATGGACATCGTGTAATTAAAGTTTGGGAATATGATGTTGAAAATGATAAAGTGATTCCGGGAACAGATAAAATTATAGTTGACGGAGGAGTGGATCTTTCAAAAAAACCGATATGGATTGAAGCACCACATTTGTACAAAAAAGACGGAAGTTATTATTTAATGTGTGCAGAAGGTGGTACAGGAGGAAATCATAGTGAAGTAATTTTCAAAAGCAATAGTCCTAAAGGGCCTTTTATTCCTGCACCAAGTAATCCAATATTAACGCAACGTTATTTTCCAAGAGATAGGGCTAATAAATACGATTGGGCTGGACACGCCGATTTAGTTAAAGGACCTGGCGATAAATATTATGGCGTATTTTTAGGAATTCGTCCCAATGAGAAAGACAGGGTAAATGCTGGTCGTGAAACTTTTATGTTGCCTGTGGATTGGTCTGGAGAGTTTCCTGTTTTCGAAAATGGATTAGTTCCTTTAGAGCCAAAATTAAAAATGCCTAAAGGTGTTACTGAGAATAAAACCGGAAAAGACGGTTTTTTCCCGAACGGTAATTTTACGTTTACAGAAAATTTTACTTCTCAAAAACTAGATTACAGATGGATTGGTTTGAGAGGACCACGCGAAAATTTTGCTACAGTAACTAAAAAAGGATTGCAAATTAATCCATTTGCGGTAAGCATTAAAGAAGTGAAACCTACTTCTACACTTTTTCACAGACAACAACATAACAGTTTTTCTTTTGCAACTACAATAGATTACAAACCAGCATCTGAAAAAGATTTGGCAGGTATTACATGTTTACAAAATGAAAAATTCAATTATGTTTTTGGTGTAACTAAAAAAGGAAATGATACTTATATTTTATTAGAAAGAACAGAAAAAGGAGTGTCTAAAATTATTGCAAGCACTAAAATTGACCTTAAAAAACCGCTTCGTTTACAAGTGAAAGCAACTGGAGATAATTATGAATTTAGTTATTCAACCAATGGTGTTGATTTTACAAATTTAGGTGGAGCAGTTTCAGGTGATATTCTTTCAACTAATGTGGCTGGTGGTTTTACAGGTGCATTGATAGGTTTGTATGCTACATCAGCTAATGATGCTCAGCTTCAATAAGGTCCATTGGCTTTAAAAATTATAGCCCCTAAAAGTATTTGATTTAGGGGTTTTTACGCTGTAATCCTTAATGTTAAATTATCAACAGTTGGTTTATTTCATTAAAATAATTAAACTATGATTCAATCCAAAATAAAATTTCATTTGCTGTCACTATTATTGTTTTTAGTAGGAAGTGTATTTGGTCAATCCATTAAAAAAAATGATCAAAGAACTCCAGTTAATTATGTTTTGCATAAAATGGAAGCTCAGGCTTTTAAAATTGTTGCTAATGGTAAATCGGCTTCAATTTATGTTGATTCAAATGATTGGAAAGGTGTGATTCGTGCTGCAAAAGATTTGGGCGATGATACTCGAAAAGTAACTGGTATTGCCTCCCTAGTTTTTGAAAGCACTAAATCTGAAAAGAACGCCATTTTAATAGGAACCATAGGTAAAAGCCGCATTATTGATAAATTAATTGCGGCTAAGAAAATTGATGTTTCAAGTATAAAAGGTAAATGGGAATCATTTTTAATTCAAACAGTAGACGGTCAGTTAGTAGTAGCAGGAAGCGATAAGCGAGGCACTATTTACGGTATTTATGATATTTCAGAAAAGATTGGTGTATCACCTTGGTACTTTTGGGCTGATGTTCCGGTTAAAAAATCAAGCGAACTTTATGTAAAAGCGGGTAAGTATTTTCAGGATTCACCAAAAGTAAAATACCGAGGCATATTTATTAATGATGAAGAACCTTCGTTTGCTCAATGGGCGAGAGGAGCTTACGGCGGAATTAATTCTAAGATGTATGCTACCATGTTTGAATTGCTTTTGCGTTTAAAAGCCAATTATTTATGGCCGGCAATGTGGGGTAAATCATTTAATGAAGACGATCCACTTAATCCGTTAGTTGCCGATGAATATGGTATTGTAATGGGGACATCTCATCACGAGCCTATGATGCGTTCGCAAAAAGAATATACAGACAGAAAAAAGGAAATTGGTGAATGGAATTATGAAACCAATGAAAAAAATATTAGTCAATTTTTTTATGATGGAATAAACCGGAATAAAAATTTTGACAACCTGATTACGATTGGAATGCGGGGAGAAGGTGATGTTGCAATGGGAGAAGGAGATGATTTAAAAAATATACAAACCTTACAAAATGTAATTAAGAAACAAAGAGAAATTATTCAAAATGTATATAATGATGCTCCCGAAAATCACCCTCAGGTTTGGGCTATTTTTACCGAAGTACAGCGATACTATGACGCTGGTTTAACAGTTCCTGATGATGTAATTCTTCTATTTTGTGATAATAATTGGGGACATATACGTCGTACCTATCCAGAGAAAGAAAAAGTAAAAAATAGAATAGGTGGCGGTGGACTATATTATCATATTGATATGAATGGTGGCCCGTGGAATGATCGCTGGATTAATACAACAACGATTCCAAAATTACAGGAGCAGTTTAATTTAGCTTACCAATCAGGTCTTGATAAATTATGGATTGTGAATGTGGGAGATCTTAAACCTAAAGAACTTCCTATTGATTTTATTATGCATTTTGCCTGGAATCCAGATGCTATTCCTGCTGATAAAACACAGAAGTATATGATTGATTGGGCAAATAGGATGTTTGGAAATGAACATGCTGAAGAAATTGCAGATATCGTATCAAAATATACTAAATACAACCTTTGGAGAAAACCGGAAGCCCAGGTTCCAAATATTTTTAGTATTGTAAATAATCAGGAATCAGATAGAGTCTTAAAGCTATGGAAAGATGTTGTTGATAAAGCTGAAAAATTAAAATCAAAAATTCCTGTTGATGCACAAGATGCCTATTATCAATTGGTATTGTATCCGGTAAAAGCTTCGGCTGGTGTAGCTGAAATTTATCTTGCTGCAGATAAGAATATGCTTTATGCAAAACAAGGCAGAGTGAGTGCTAATGATTTTTACAAACGTGCCCAGGGTCTTTTCGAAGAAGACAAAAGATTAAGTGATTATTATAATAATTCCATGGCAAAAGGAAAATGGAAGAATATGATGAGTGATATCCATATAGGTTATAAGATGTGGTCAATGCCCAGAGCTAATCAGTTGCCTGAAATGAAAGAAATCACACCATTACCAGAACCAACTATAGGAGTGGCTATAGAAGGATCTGAATTATCTTGGCCTAATACTACCGATAAAGCAACTTTGCCATTATTTGATGGATTAGCTAAATCCAGCTATTATATTGATGTGTATAATCGGGGTCTTGGAAAGTTTGAATTTACTGCTAAAGCAAATAAAACTTGGATTAAATTGAGTCAATCAAAGGGAGTTGTTGAAAAAGAAACTCGTATTCAAGTGGATATTGATTGGAATGCTTTAACCAACGGAACTTCTGATGGTACTATTGAAATTAGTCAAGGAAACTCAATAGTTCCCATACAGCTTAGTGCTATAAAAGCTGCTCAACCAAAAATTGAGGAACCTTATTTTGGAAGCTTAACAGGAGAGTTCTCTATACCTTCAAATAGCTACAATACAAGTGTTCCGGGAAAATTTGCAAAATGGGTTACTTTGCCTGATTTAGGAAGATCAGATGCCAGTATGGGAATCAGTCCGGTAACAGCTCCAAGTGCAATTCCAGAATCAGCACCTCGGTTAGAATATAAAGTGCTTCTTTCAAAAAAAGGAAAAGCTACTGTTTGTTTAGGGATACTTCCAACTCAGGATATAAATCCAGCCAGAGGATTGAGAATTGCTGTGGCTTTAGACAATCAAACTCCGGTAATTATCGATGCCCGAAAAGGCTTAGTAGATACTTTTGGAGAATACACACCCAGTAATTTAGCACATTCAAAAGTGTTAAAGCCGCTTCCTCCTTTAAATAAGGATATTTATTTAAATGGAAATGCTAAACAACGTCGAAGTGAAGTCTTTGATAATTTAAGATGGTTAGATACAGAGCTACAAATTGATGAGCCAGGAATTCATACATTAAAAGTTTACATGATTGATCCGGAAGTAGTTCTGGAGAAAATTGTTGTGAATCCTGATAATGCACATTCAAGCTATTTTGGACCGATTCCGATGCAACATAATGTGAAATAATTTTATAAAATTAATGTAATTAAAACGATGAATAAAAATTCAATTTTATTATTATTTGCTTTAGTTTATTGTGGTTGTATTGCACAACAAACAAAAAAAAGTGATAGTACACCATATACAAATCCTATGATGTGGGCTGATGTGCCCGACATGTCTATTACACGATCAGGAAGTGATTTTTATTTGATTAGTACTACTATGCACCTTATGCCCGGAGCTCCGGTTATGACGTCTAAGGATTTGGTACATTGGGAAATAGGTAGTTATGTGTTTAATCGTCTTACTGATAATTCTAAATATGATTTGCTGAATGGTACCGTTTACGGACGCGGACAATGGGCATCATCTATTCGTTATCATAAAGGAAAATATTATGTTCTTTTTTCACCTAATGATGAACCATTCAAGTCCTATATCTATGTAACAGATAATCCTAAAACAGGAAATTGGAAATTGGTTACAAGAACAAAACATTTCCACGATGCTTCATTGTTTTTTGACGACGATGACCGCGCTTTTGTTTTTACTGGAACAAAGATAATTGAGTTGAATAAAGATCTTTCGGATGTAAAACAAGGAGGAATTAATCAGGATATTTTTCAGAAAGATGCTGACGAAACAGGGCTTTTAGAAGGAAATCAGGTTGTTAAGTATAACGGAAAATATTATTTGCTTATGATTTCCTGGCCAAGGGGTAAACCTCGCCGACAAGTTTGTTATAGAGCCGATAATATTACCGGACCATATGAAAAAAAGGTAATTCTGGAGGATAATTTTGCTGGTTTTCCTTATGCAGGACAAGGCTGTATTATTGATGATGAAAAGGGTAATTGGCATGATTTAATTTTTCAGGATCGTGGAGCTGTTGGCCGTGTACCATTATTAATGCCTGTACGTTGGGAAGAAGGCTGGCCAATGTTAGGAGATAAAAATGGGAAAGTACCATTGACTGCCGAAGTTCCTCTAAAGCCGTTTGATTCTGGAAAACGTATTGTAGAAAGTGATGATTTTTCTAAGAAACAATTAAAAATTAATTGGCAATGGAATCATAATCCTATTGATAATGCCTGGTCATTAACAGATAGAAAAGGTTTCCTTAGATTGAAAACTGATAGAATTGTTACCAATTTATATGCTGCACCTAATACAATTACACAGCGCATGGAAGGACCGAAATGCAGTGGAATAGTAGCAATGGATATTTCTAAAATGATAGATGGAGATGTGGCTGGATTTAGTGTATTTAATGGACATTCAGGACTTTTATCTGTGACTATGCAAGGAAATAAAAAGTACCTGACCATGTCAACGAATATTGTTGATTTAGATAATAAAACCAAAGCAATACTTAATGTTGTGGTAGATGAAAAAGCACGTGTTGAGTTGTCTAAGAATCGGGTTTATTTGCGTATTGATGGAGATTTTAACTTGAATAAAGATTTGGCAAAATTCTATTATAGTTTTGATAATAAAAATTGGACAGCAATAGGAACAGAGTTCAAAATGATTTTTGACTACAGAAAACTCTTTATGGGAACCAAGTTTGCCATTTTCAATTATGCTACAAAGACTGCTGGGGGCTATGTTGATGTTGATTTTTTCAAATACGAGAAGAATACAAAGTAGAGTTTTCAATTTTAAAAAGTTAAAGATGGGAAAAAGATATTTTAAATACTTATTGCTTTTTAATCTCTTCATTTTTGTTGTAGGATGTAAATCTAATCAGTCATTAAAAGAGACTAAAAAATCAAATACTTCAAATTGGGTTGGTACTTGGGCTACGGCTCAAATGTTAGTAGAGCCTAATAATATGCCTCCAGCTCCGGGGCTTACTGATAATACACTCAGACAAATAATTAGGGTTTCAATTGGTGGAAAACGTATGCGATTACGTTTTTCGAATATATTTAGTGACCAGGCTACGGTTTTGAAGTCTGTAAGTGTTGCAAATGTTGTGGAAGGAGCCGTTATTGACGGAAAATCTCAAAAAGCACTTAGCTTCAATGGAAATGCAGGTATAACAATGAATCCGCAGCAGGAAGTATTTTCAGATGCCTTTGATTTTGCTTTACGGCCTGGGCAGCTTTTGGCCATTACGATTAATTATGGAGCAACTTCGCAAAAAACATCAGGACATCCGGGCTCTCGAACTACTTCTTATATTTTGCAGGGAGATCAGCTCAATAATGTAGATTTTGCTGGAGCGGTAAAAACAGATCATTGGTATTCTATTATGGGGGTAGATGTAATTGCTCCTAAAAAATCGGCTGCAATAGTATGTTTAGGAAATTCAATTACCGACGGGCGTGGATCGGGAACGAATAAACAAAACAGATGGACAGACATTTTATCAGCTCGTTTATTAGAAAATAAGGCTACGGAAAATATTGGAGTTTTGAATTTAGGAATTGGAGGAAACTGTGTGGTTCGTGGTGGATTAGGCCCTACAGCTTTAGATCGATTTGATAGAGATGTACTTTCTCAAGAAGGTGTAAAATGGCTCGTTTTACTCGAAGGCATAAATGATATTGGCGGAATTAGAAAAGCCGAAGATGCACCAGTTAGGGCTCAAGAACTTATTGCTGCTTACAAAGTGATGATCGACAAAGCACATGGCAAGGGGATTAAAGTGTATGGCTGTACTATTTTGCCGTTTGAAAAATCCTTTTATGATGCACCGTACCGACAAGAAGCAAGAGATATTGTAAATGTCTGGATTCGAAATAAAACCAGTGGTTTTGATGCTGTAATTGATTTTGATAAAGCAATGGTTTCCGAGCCTGGTTCTAAGACTATTTTATCCAATATGCACGATAATGATTTTTTACACCCCAATCAATTAGGTTATAAAAGAATGGGTGATGTTATTGATTTAGAATTGTTTAAACAATAATAGTATTAGTTTTTTACTATCGATAAATTAGAATTTTGAAATAACAAACAATAGAAAAAGATGAAAAAAGAAATTAAAAATTATGTTTTAGTATTGGTCCTAATATTAGTGGTGCAACATTCCTATTCACAGGATAAAAATTTCCAAATTTATTTGAGTTTTGGACAATCCAATATGGAAGGAAATGCTAAAATTGAACCTCAGGACACTGTTGAAGTTGATGGCCGTTTTCAGGTTTTGGAAGCAGTAAATTGTCCGGAATTAGGTCGTGAAATGGGTAAATGGTACACAGCTGTACCACCATTATGCAGATGCAAAACAGGTTTGACACTAACAGATTATTTTGGCAGAACTATGGTTGAAAGTCTTCCTAAAAATGTAAAAGTTGGAATTATTAATGTAGCTGTTGGTGGTTGTAAAATAGAGCTTTTTGATAAGGATAAATATGAATCTTATGTTGCTACAGCACCTGACTGGATGAAAGGTATGATAAAAGAGTATGATGGGAATCCTTATGGGAGATTAGTTGAAATGGCAAAAATTGCTCAAAAAAGCGGAGTGATAAAAGGAATTTTGTTACATCAGGGAGAGTCAAACACAGGGGATACACTTTGGACAAAAAAGGTCAAAATTGTTTATGATAATTTGATGAAAGACTTGAATTTGGATCCTAAAAAAGTACCATTGCTTTCGGGTGAAACGGTACATGAAGAGCAAAACGGTAAATGTGCGAGTATGAATAAAATTATCGCCACTCTTCCGGAAACTATTCCTAATTCCTACGTGATTTCATCTCGTGGGTGTACTGTTGCTAAAGATAATTTGCATTTTGATGCCGCAGGTTATAGAGAATTAGGAAGACGATATGCCGATAAGATGTTGACTTTGTTAAAATAGTAGTAAGAAAAACAGCAGTACAAAGAGATTGAAATACTATTTATAACCAACCGAAATAAACCGATTATTTGAATGAAAAACTACAACTATTTATATCCACACGTTCATAAAATAGGCTTGTTTTTAATGACAATTTTATTCTCTTCTATGTTTTTTGCTCAAACTAAAAAATCAACTAGAGCATTTGAAAATATTAAATACAGAAATATTTTTTTAGAAGCAGGATATAAAAAAGAAGCGATCGATAAGAAACTTTCAAAAGCTTATTATGATATTTTTGAAGGGCCTAATCGTGTTTATTTTACTGTTGGTGATACGATGGCTTATGTTTCTGATGTGAAAAATAAGGACGCAAGAACCGAAGGAATGTCTTATGGAATGATGGTTGCGGTCCAGTTGGATAAAAAAGATGTTTTTGACCGGATTTGGAGGTTTTCAAAAGCCTATCTTCAGCATCAAAGCGGACTAAGAGAAAGCTATTTTGCCTGGAGTTTCAATCCTGTTACAATGAAACAAAATTCTCCGGGTTCAGCATCTGATGGAGAATTGTATTATATAACCAGTCTTTTATTTGCTTCTAATAAATGGGGAAATGATACAGGAATCAATTATTATAAGGAAGCCCGACGCATATTAGATGCTATGTGGAAAAAAGATGGGACGGGAAATATTTACAATCTTATCAATACCGAACACAAACAAATAACTTTTGTCCCTGAGGGAAATAGTTACAATTGGACAGATCCATCCTATCATTTACCTGCTTTTTATGAAGTTTGGTCTGAATATGCAAAAGACGGTCATGAAGAATTTTATAAAGCCTGTGCAGATACTTCAAGAGTGTTTTTTAAAAGAGCAACGCATCCAATGACGGGACTAAATTCTGACTACACCGAATTCAGTGGTGCACCTCATCCTACACGTTGGATGCCAGCAGGATTTCGTTATGATTCCTGGCGGGTTCCTATGAATATAGCTATGGATTATGCTTGGTTTAGAAAAGATAAGAAGTGGCAAAAAGAGTATGCAGTAAAATTTCAAAAATTTCTAAGATCAAAAGGAATGGATACTTATGAGGATCAATTCAATCTTGACGGTTCAACACCGGAATTTATTTTACAAGCAGGTCCAGTGAAAAAACTAAGACATTCTATTGGGTTAGTTTCCACTGCGGCAACAACAGCATTAATAAATGATGAAAAAGGAAGTCTGGATTTTGTACATGCAGTTTGGAATGCGAAGTTAGAACCTTATGAAGACGGTTATTTTGACCCTTATTATGATGGTTTGATGTATCTTTTTAGTTTGATGCACTTAAGCGGAAACTATAAAATAATCACACCACAAGTGCATTAAATTTTATTACAAGGAAATAAAAGAAAAGAAAAATAGTATTACTCCAATTTAAAAAAAGAACCAAAATTATGAAACAGTATAACTTTTTGATTGTGTTATCGATGACTTTAATTAGCTCATTAATTAGTGCACAAAATGAACCAGTAAAAATAATTGAAGATTTCAAAGCTTCAACAGTAAATCAACCGGGACAAGAATACCCGCAAGTTAATTCTCAAGGCTATGCACGATTTCAAATTAAGGCACCTGATGCTAAATCAGTTGTTGTAAGTTTAGGATTGGGAGGAGCAAAAGGAGGAACTGAACTTTCTAAAGCAGAAAATGGCGTATGGACAGGAACAACTGCTGGTCCTATGGACGAAGGATTTCATTATTATCATGTAACGATTGACGGAGGTGTTTTTAACGATCCCGGAGCATTGAATTTTTATGGTTCTACCCGTTGGGAAAGCGGGATAGAAATTCCAGCTCATGATCAGGATTTTTATGCGTTGAAAAATGTTCCTCATGGCAATGTTCAGCAAATTCTTTTTCCATCAAATAGCACTAATACTTCACGCCGTGCTTATGTTTATACACCACCATCTTATGCTAAAGAACAATCAAAACGTTTTCCGGTTTTGTATTTGCAACACGGTTGGGGAGAAGATGAAACCGCCTGGAGCAATCAGGGACGTGTGAATTTAATTATGGATAATTTGATTGTCGAAGGAAAAATTAAACCATTTATCATTGTTATGACTTACGGAATGACTAATGAAGTAAAATGGGGAGGTATGGCAAGTTTTAAAATAGAACCTTTTCAAACCGTTCTTGTCGATGAATTAATTCCTTATGTAGATGCTAATTTCCGTACACTGGCTAATCAAGAAAATCGTGCTATGGCAGGACTTTCAATGGGAGGTATGGAAACAAAAACGATAACACTAAATAAACCGGATGTTTTTTCTCATTATGCGCTTTTAAGCGGAGGAACTTATAAACCAGAGGATATTAAAGACAAATCAAAGGTTAAACTTGTCTTTTTAAGCTGTGGAAGTAAAGAGCGTCCTGATGGGGTGAAAAATGCAGTAATTGGTCTGAAAGAAGCAGGATTTAATGCCGTTTCATATGTTTCAGAAGGAACAGGACACGAATTTCAAACATGGAGACGTAGTTTCAAGGAATTAGCACCACTTTTGTTTTTGAATAAGAAATAATTCTTTTTAGTAAATCAAATAAAGTATTTTAAAATGAAAGTAAATTCTATTATTGTTTTTGTTATTACGATAATTTCTAATACTTCTTTCTCTCAATCAGTATCTTCTAATGTTGTTGAAGATTTTGTTCCTTCGTCAGTAAATCAACAAGGGAAATTGTATCCTCAAGTTAATTCTGAAAGACGGGTGAGAGCCAGTATTCTTGCTCCTCAGGCAAATAAAGTTCAGTTGGATCTTGGCGGAACTAAATATGATATGGTAAAAGATGACAAAGGCATCTGGACTGGAGTCTCTAATCCTCAGGATGAAGGCTTTCATTATTATCAACTCAATATTGACGGAGCATCAGTCCCTGATCCCGGAACAGTATATTTTTACGGTGCTGGAAGATTAGGAAGTGCAATCGAAATTCCGGCATCAGACAGAGACTTTTATGCTATGAAAGACGTTCCTCATGGTTTAGTAAGTGAAAATATTTATTTCTCTAAATTAACCAATTCGTTTAGACGTTGTTTTGTTTATACTCCTGCAAATTATAATACCGATACAAAAACACGTTTTCCTGTACTTTATTTACAACACGGTAGTTTTGAGGATGAAACTGGCTGGGCTGTCCAAGGAAAAGCAAATCTAATTCTCGACAATCTGATTACTTCCAAAAAAGCAAAACCTATGATTGTGGTAATGGATAATGGTTACGCTTACAAACCTCAAACGAATGGAGCACGCCAAGAATCAGTTTTCGAAGAAGTGGTAATCAATGAAATTATTCCAATGATTGATGCCAAGTTTCGCACTATCGCTAATCGAGAAAACAGAGCTATTGCCGGACTTTCTATGGGCGCTAATCAGACTATGAGAATCATGATGAATAATCTGGATACCTTTTCCCATTATGGAGGATTTAGCGGAACTTCAAACTATCCGAGTGCTGATGCCATTGACGTGAACACTTTTTTAGATGGAAAATTTAAAGATGCGAATGCACTCAATAAGAAAATAAAGCTTTTTTGGCTTGGATTAGGAACAAAAGAGCCTAGTCCATTTCCGGGATCAGTGGGGGCATTCAGAACAATGTTAGAAAAGCAAGGAATTAAATATGGCTATTATGAATCTCCTGAAACAGCTCATGAATGGCTAAGCTGGAGGAGATGTCTGAATCAATTTGCAGCTAAATTATTCCAATAAAAAAAACGAATTATCAATCAACCTAAACATAAAAAAATGAAAAAAATTATTGTTACAGCAACAATGCTTTTTATGTGTAATCTAATTGTTGTTGCACAAAAAATCGAAAAAGAAGGACCAAAGGGGTTTGATCAGGAAAGAGCAGCCATTGCTCATGGTACAATAGATACCATCGCTTATGATTCAAAAACAGTGGGTACGACAAGAAAAGCTTTGGTTTATAAAACTCCTGGATTTTCAAAAGATAAAAAATATCCGGTTTTATATTTACTGCATGGGATTGGTGGAGATGAAAAAGAATGGTTAAAAGGAGGAACACCGCAAATAATATTGGATAACTTATTTGCCGAAGGAAAAATCAAGCCGATGATTGTGGTATTGCCAAACGGTCGTGCTATTAAAGATGACCGAGCAACTGGAAATATTATGGCTCCAGACAAAGTTCAGGGCTTTGCCACTTTTGAAAGAGACTTGTTGGATGATTTAATTCCGTTTATCGAAAAAACATATCCAACCTTTACAGATAGAGAAAATCGCGCCATTGCAGGACTTTCTATGGGTGGCGGACAATCATTGAATTTTGGTTTAGGAAATTTAGACAAATTTGCCTGGGTTGGAGGTTTCTCTTCGGCACCAAATACTAAAATGCCGGAAGTCTTAGTGCCTAATCCGGAAGAAACCAAGAAAAAATTAAAATTACTTTGGATTTCCTGTGGTGACAAAGATGGTTTAATTACTTACGGTAAGCGTTTACACGATTATTTATTGGAAAAAAACGTTCCGCACGTATATTATTTAGAGCCAGGAGGCCATGATTTTAAAGTTTGGAAAAATGGTTTGTATATGTTCTCTCAATTTTTGTTTAAACCAGTTGATGTAGCTTCTTTGAGCCAATATACAGTATTGGATACAGCTTCTGTTACTAAGTAAAAATAATCAGATATTGGATTAACAACGGTCTAAAAAAAAAACAATTATGAGTAAATTTTTAGAATTGCATAACATCAATATTGGCTTAACAGTAGGAGTGTTTTTCTTTTTGAATTTTGCTACAGTAAAAGCTCAAGGTTCGATAAGTCAAACCCAACAGGAATTATTAGGTGTTCCCGCTCAAACGAATATCCGCAATGCGAAGTATCCGCAAATATTACAAGACAATCGGGTTGTTTTTAAAATTAAAGCACCAGAAGCAGCAAAAGTCCAAATCGATTTAGGTAAAAGATACGATATGACAAAAGGGGAAGATGGAACTTGGACAGTAACCACTGATGTTATCAATAAAGGATTCAATTATTATTCTTTGGTAATTGATGGCGTAGCAGTTGCTGATCCGGCAAGCGAAACATTTTACGGAATGGGACGTATGGCCAGTGGTATTGAAATTCCAAATAAGGAAGGAGATTTTTATGCTTTAAACAATGTACCACATGGCGACATCAGAATCAAACACTATTTTTCAAAAGCAACTAATTCCTGGCGTGAAATGTATGTTTATACTCCACCGGGCTATGAAAAAGCTACCGAAAAATATCCTGTTTTATATCTATTACACGGAGGTGGAGAAGATCAGAGAGGATGGGCTACTCAAGGAAAGGCTAATTTGATTTTAGATAATTTAATAGCAGAAAACAAAGTTAAACCTATGGTCATAGCAATGCTGGATGGCAATTTACCAAATGCAGGTGGAATAGCAGGTTTTAATGAAAATGCACTAAAGGCTTTCGAAAATGAGTTAAAAATGGGAGTAATTCCGTTTGTAGAAAGTAATTTTAGAGTGGCAACTGACGCTAAAAACAGAGCTTTAGCAGGTTTATCGATGGGAGGATTGCAAACACTATACGCAGGAATTAAAAATTCGGATATGTTTTCTGGTATTGGTGTGCTTAGTTCAGGTTGGTGGGCCAATAATCCTGACTTATCAGAGCCACAGTATGAGTTCATGAAAAAGAATGTTGGAAAAATTAATTCGAATTTGAAAGAATTTTGGATTTCAATGGGAGGAAAAGAGGATATTGCTTTTGAAAATTGTAAAATCATGATGGGCAAATTCGACCAAATGGGAATTAAATACCGATACAGTGAATATCCTGGAGGACATAGCTGGCCGGTTTGGAGACACGATTTGTTTGCTTTTGCACCATTATTGTTTCAGTAGTGAAACAAGAATAAGTAGCTAAAAAATAGTAATGCTTTTAACACCATTTTAATATGAATAAAAGAGAGAAATCAAGACGTGAATTTATAAAGCAAGCAATGTTAGCTTCAGCAACAGTTGCAATAGCTCCGTCATTATTTGCAAGTTCTGTTTCAAAAGTTGAAAAAGAAAAGGTAAAGTTAGCCTTAATAGGTATTGGCAATCGAGGAGGGCAAATTGCTAAGGATTTGTATGCTACCGGTTTGTGTGAAATTGTAGCCCTTTGTGATGTCGATATGGGAGCTAAACATACACAAGAAATTATGGCAATGTTTCCAAAAGCAAAACAATTTAAAGATTTTCGGGAAATGTTTGATAAAGCAGCCAATGATATCGAAGCTGTTTCGGTAGGTACACCTGATCATTCCCATTTTCCTATTTGCATGTTGGCGCTGTCTTTAGGAAAACATATTTATGTTGAAAAACCAATGGCATGTACATTCTATGAAATTGAACTGATGATGCAGGCAGCCAGAAAGCATCCTAATTTAGTAACTCAAGTGGGTAATCAGGGACATTCTGAGGCAAACTATTTTCAGTTTAAAGCATGGAAAGAAGCCGGGATTATTAAAAATGTGACTGAAGTAGTAGCTCACATGAATTCGCCACGAAGATGGCATGGTTGGGATCCCAATATATATAAACTTCCAGAAGGACAGCCAATTCCCGAAGGAATGGATTGGAACACCTGGTTGATGGCCAGACCTTATCACGATTATAGTGATAAATACCATCAGGGTAACTGGCGTTGTTGGTACGATTTCGGAATGGGAGCATTAGGAGACTGGGGCGCTCATATTTTAGATACTGCTCATGAATTTCTTGATTTAGGTTTGCCTTATGAAGTAAATCCAATAAAACTTGAAGGTCATAATGATTATTTTTTTCCAATGTCTTCCACAATCCAATTTAAATTTCCTAAAAGAGGCAATATGCCACCAATGAATATTACATGGTATGATGGGGTAAATAATATGCCTCCTTTGCCATCTGGTTACGGTACTTCAGAATTGAATCCTAATATTCCAACAGTCGCGGGTGCAAAGTTGCAGGAGGCCAAATTAAATCCCGGAAAAATAATTTACAGTGATGATCTTATTTTTAAGGGAGGTACTCATGGAAGTACTTTAAGTATTATTCCAAGTGAGAAAGCCAAGGAAATCCAATCAAAATTACCGAATGTCCCTGTAAGTACTTCTAATCATTTTGCTAATTTCCTTTTGTCTTGTTTAGGAAAGGAAAAAACCAGATCACCGTTCGAAATTTTCGGACCATTAAGTCAGGTTTTTTCTTTAGGAGTAATTGCCCAAAGATTAAATACACCACTTAAGTTTGATAGAAATACCAAAACAATTACCAATAATCCGTTTGCTAATGCTTTATTAACAGATGTCCCTCCTCGTAAAGGATGGGAAGAGTTTTACAAACTATAAGGATTTAATAGAAATAATAACAGAAATCAAATCATGAAAAAAATATTATTATCAAGTATAATTTTACTTAGTACTTTTCTTTTACAGGCACAAAAAGACAATTCGAATACTTTAACCCCAAAAGAAGTGAGTGAAGGTTGGAAATTATTGTGGGATGGAAAAACTACTAATGGATGGAGAGGAGCACGAATGGATGCGTTTCCGGCAAAAGGGTGGAGTATAGTAAATGGGAGTTTAAAAGTGCATGCAACAGATGGAGGTGAATCCTCTAATGGAGGTGATATTGTTACAGTTAAGAAGTATAAAAATTTCATTTTGAAAGTTGATTTTAAAATAACAAAAGGAGCTAATAGTGGAATAAAATACTTTGTAGACTCTGATTTGAATAAAGGAGCGGGATCGGCAATTGGTTGTGAGTTTCAAATATTAGACGATGAAAATCATCCTGATGCAAAAAATGGTGTGAGAGGCAATCGTACCCTTGGATCATTATATGATTTAATTACTTCAAAGAGAGATAAAGATTTTAAGTTTAATAAAGACGATTTTAATACAGCAACAATTGTAGTAAAAAATGATAAAGTTGAGCATTGGTTAAATGGGGTTAAAATTGTGGAATATACCCGAAATAATCAAATGTGGAATGCTCTGGTAGCTTATAGTAAATACAAAGACTGGCCAAATTTTGGAAATGCAGCAGAGGGTAATATTTTATTGCAGGATCATGGAAATGAGGTGTTTTTTAAAAATATAAAAATTAAAGTTTTAAAATAGCAAAAAAAAAACTTCAATATCCTACTCAATACCATAAACCTGAATTATCAATCAATTCTGAATTATTTTGATAATCGAAGTACAAATGCTTCGGCTGAATCTTTATAATGCCAAAATAAAAGCTTTTAGAAGTCAATTAAGAGGAGTCAGAAAAATTGATTTTTTCCTATTTAGATTATCTAATCTTTTTGCTTAATCCCCAACTTTTGAACCTGATCCCCATTTTAATTCTCCATAGGTTGTTTTGATTGATCCATACAAAAAAGGTGCTAAATCAATTGATTTAGCACCTTTTTTGTAGTGACCATGGAGGGATTTGAACCCTCACGCCCTTGCGAGCACCACCCCCTCAAGATGGCGAGTCTACCGTTTCTCCACATGGCCTAAAAGTAAAAAAGGTTAAGTAAAAATTACTTAACCTTTTGTGACCCGACTGGGGCTCGAACCCAGGACCCCATCATTAAAAGTGATGTGCTCTACCAACTGAGCTATCGAGTCATTGCATCAGAGAACGTTTGTTTTTCAAGTGAGTCACTCATTTGTGACCCGACTGGGGCTCGAACCCAGGACCCCATCATTAAAAGTGATGTGCTCTACCAACTGAGCTATCGAGTCTTGCATCGTTCCCTGATTGCGGGTGCAAATATAAGGCGTTTTTTTTATTATTTCCAAGCTATTTTATTATAAATTTGTCTTTTTTTAATAATAAATTTTAACACTCTAATTTATAGGGTTTTATTCTATGAAGAAAATTGTACTGTTGGGTTATATGGGTTGCGGAAAGTCGACCATCGCCAAAGAATTGTCCAAAAAACTGGAGATTCCGTTTATCGATTTGGATGAATTTATTGAGGAAAAGGTCAAAATGACTATCAAAACTATATTTGCCGAGAAAGGAGAAATCCATTTTAGGAAGTTGGAACACGAATGTTTTGTAGAATTACTGAATCTTCCTGAGGCCGTTATTATTGGATTAGGGGGAGGGACTCCTTGTTATGCTAATAATCATGAATTATTAAAGGGGGAAAATGTATTGTCTGTCTATCTGAAAGCATCTATAGATACACTTGTCGCCAGATTGTCATTAAATAAGAGCAATAGACCCCTTATTGCCGACAAAAATGATGTCGAGCTGAAAGAGTTTATTGCTACTCATTTATTTGAAAGAAGTTATTATTACAATCAGGCGCAACATATAGTTACTGTAGATAAGCAAACTATTAGTGAGACTGTAGAGGATATTCTGAAGATTTTAGCTTAACCAGGCGTAACTTTTGTCGTCCTGATCAAATTCTACCTGTACATGCTCTAATAATGAAGTAGAAAGAGAAATTCCTTTAAAATCGGCTTTTACAGGGTATTTTTTATGATTGCGGTCTACTAAGACCGCTGTCTTAAACTTTTTCAAAGGCACACCCAAAAAGTGTTTTACAGCATAAATTAAGGTTGTGCCTGAATTCAATACATCATCTATTAGGATTAAACCTTTATTAGCGTAGGCTTCGGCTGTAATAGAGGTTTGAATAGCCAGTTGAGGATTGTGTTTGTCTACTTGCACTTCACATAGGATTACTTTAAGGTCTGAAATGGATTTAAGTTCCTCAGCAATTTTTTCAGCAAATACATAACCGTTAGTTGCTATTCCAGCCAAAACCACTTCTTCTTCATCTATAAAAGTTTCATAAATTTGATAAGCAATTCTTTTTGTTTTGTGTTTGATTTCCTGATCAGTTAGAATGATATTTTTGCTCATTTTATTGTTATGTTTAAATTTTGGGTTGAAATTAGGATTTTCTTCGTTCTAATTATAAATCCTCTTCATCGTCTTCCTGATGGATTTCGTTTCCGTAATCATCAATATCCCTGCGGTCTTTTTTAGTTGGTCTGCCGGTTCCGGTTTTACGATAATGTTCTTTTGATAATTTTAATAGTTCTAAATGCTGGTATACTTCTGCAGGAGTATCATTTCTTCGATAAATATCGACTAATTTAGCACCTACACGGTTTTCAGGAATGTCTAATACGGTAATGGTTTGGGTAATCTGGTCTTTTCTAAAAGTGATTTTATCTGTAGGAAAAACTTCTTTAGACGGTTTTGCAACTACACCGTTTACAGTGATGTGATTTTTTTTACAAGCTTCTGTAACCATGTTTCGGGTCTTGTAATATCGGACACACCATAAATATTTATCGATTCGCATAAAAATTCTAAAATCAGAGTTAAATAGTTTACAAAAATAAATCAATATTGTATCTTGCGCACTTAAAATTCAGCTATAATGAACAAATTTAAGTATTATTTTATTGTAATAATTACAAGCCTCTTTTTATTTTCCTGCTCTAAAGATGATAATTCCTTTACTACAGAACCTTTAAAGGATTATGGAGAGCAATTTAAAACAGATAGTATTGCTATTAAAGAATATTTAGAAACGTATACCTTTGTAGAAACGAATGCCCCTGGTCAACCAGAAGATAAAGATGTGACATTTACAAAAATTACAGATGCTGTTAATCAAAGATCAGTTATGTCTTATCTAAACAGTAGTACTTTTCCAAAGTTGTTAAAAAAAGAAGTTAAGTTACATGATATTACCTATAGTCTTTATTATTTAGTTTTAAGAGAAGGAACAGGAGAGCAGCCTTGTAATGCAGATGGAGTTCTAGCAGCCTATAAAGGAGATTATTTATATCGTACAACAGCAACAGCAACAGTTCCTTCTGAACTTATAGCAACTCAGTTTGAAAAAGTAATATATCCTCAGGGATTTTTGTATTTATACCAACTTGTTACAGGTTGGAGTGAAGTTTTTCCTGAGTTTAAAACAGGAACTGCAACGTCTAAATCAGACGGAACTGTTGAGTATAATAATTTTGGAGCAGGGGTGATGTTTTTACCTTCAGGATTAGGATATTATAGTTCTGGTCAGGGTTCTATTCCAAGTTACTCACCATTAGTTTTTAGTTTCAAATTATATGCTGTTGACAGAACAGATTTAGATAATGATGGAATACCTTCTTATTTAGAAGATTTAGATGGAAATCGTTATATGTATACTTTAGCATCTGGAGTAACTAATCCTGATGATACTGATGGAGATGGAATTCCAAATTATTTAGATACAGATGATGATGGTGATGGTTATTCTACCAGATTTGAAATTACAGTAAATAAGGTTGTTACTCCATTTAATTTAATTCCTGATTGTAGTGGAAACACGACTAATGCAACAAGAATTAAAAAACATTTAGATAAAAATTGTCACTAAAATTAAGTGCTATTAAATACAAAAAATCCCGTCTTGGTATGAACAAGACGGGATTTTTTAATTATTAATTAGAGTAAAATTATTTTAATTTTTTGTAAGCCAATTTCTAAAATCATAAAATTCCTGAGGTGAAACTCCGTGACCGATAGGATATTCATTGTAGACTGATTGAATTCCTAAACCATTTAAAAAAGGCTTTGTTTTTCGTGCCCATTCTACGGGAATAACCTGATCTACAGTTCCGTGGGCTGCAAAAATTTTCAAATTTGAGAAATCATTGTTTTTGTAATTTTCTTCAAAAATAGGTTCGCTGATATAGCCGCTTAACGCAATTACTTTTTGTACTTTGTCAGGATGAGATAAGGCAATGGCATTGCTTAAGATGGCTCCCTGGCTGAAACCTAATAAGGTAACTTGTTTCTCGTCAATTGGGTAATTGGCAATTAATTCTTCGATAAATTGAGCAATTAAATCACGCGATAATTTTGCCTGTTCATGGTCTGAAAACTTATTTTCATTAGCATCAAAATTGATGGCATACCAGGCATAGCTTCCATATTGTAAATCATAAGGAGCACGTGCTGATATTACATAGTATTCTTCGGGTAATTCAGATGCAAAGGAGAATAGATCCGCTTCATTGCTTCCGTAACCATGTAATAACAGTAATAATGGATTCTTATCTGATTTTATTTTAGGTTCTCTGATGAGGTATTCTAAGGATAGATTCATGTTTTAGACTAAACATTTTTAAATATTTTTTGAAATTGTTCTCCTAAAATTGGAATAGCTTTCATTTGTCCTTGTAAAGCTCCTAAAAATCCGTATATCCAAAGGATGAAATAAAATAGATAAAAAGCAGATGAAATAGTCCAGCTGTCAAAATACCCAATAAAATACCCAATTAAAAAAAAGGATAAAAAGATACCCAATGCCTGACGAATATGGAATGAGGCGAAAGGGGCTTTTTTGTCATTATTCATAAAAAGAGCAATTACTGCTCCTATAATAGTGAAATAGCTAATGATGGCTATGTTTTTACTTTCTTTATCTGGATTCATATAATTTATTAGCTTAATATTAATTTTCCCTGATTTACAATTCCGTATGCTTTTCCTTTTAGTGGCATCCCTAAAAATGCTGAGTTTTTAGATTTTGATAAAATGGTGGCTTTTGTGAAAATGTTTGTGCTCTCCGGATTGAATAAGGTAATATTAGCAGTTGCGCCTTCTTTTATTGTTGATTTTTCAATACCAAAAACCGATTTTCCATTGGTTAATTTTTCAATTACTTTTTCTAAAGGCAATACGTTCATTAAAGCTCCAAAAGCAGATTCTAAACCAATAGTACCATTTTTTGCCAAATCAAATTCCATTTTTTTGTGTTCAATGTCTATTGGATTATGGTCACTCGTAATAACATCAATAGTATTATCCAGAACTCCGGCTAATAAAGCCTGACGGTCTTCTTCGGTTTTTAATGGCGGAGTTACTTTGTAACGGGTGTCAAAATTGTCTAGTTTTTCATCGGTCATCGTTAAATGATGTACACTTACGCTACAACTTACATTTAATCCTTTGGCTTTGGCTTCTTTGATTAAAGCTACTGATTTAGCAGTAGAAACCGTTGGAATATGCATTTTTCCTCCGGTATATTCCAATAGAAATAAATTGCGGGCTACTTGTAATTCTTCGGCAAGATTAGGAATTCCTTTCAATCCTAAACGAGTGGAAACGATACCTTCGTTTACTACACCATTTCCTTTGATTTTTTCTTCCTGAGCAAAAGCAATCACTACGCCGTCAAAATCCTGAGTGTATTGAAGAGCGATTTTTAGCAAATTGGCATTTTCTAAACTTCTGTTGTAATCACCAAAGGCAATTGCTCCGGCTTGTTTCATGTCATACAATTCAGCCATGTCTTTTCCTTCTGCATTTTTGGTCAAAGCACCAATAGGAAAAAGTTCGGTGGCTTGACCGAATGCTTTACTTTTTACAAAATTAATATGCGATTGATTGTCAATTATAGGGAAGGAGTTAGGTTGTAAAGCTATGCCTGTGAAACCACTTTTTGCAGCAACCAAAAGTCCGTTTGTAATAGTTTCACGGTCTTCAAAACCTGGTTCGCCAAGAGAAACGCTACTGTCAAACCAGCCTTGTGAAACGTGAAGATTATCCAGTTTTAGTTCTTCGGCATTGTTAGCATTAGGTAAATTAGCCCCAATTTTTTCAATTAAACCATCTGCTATTAAAATATCTACCGTTTGATTGTGAAAAGAACTTTGAGGGTCGATAATTTTTGCGCTTCGGATAATTAGTTTCATATATGAATAATGTTTTATTTCAGGAATTTTATAATTGCCATTTCGCATAATAGAAAGAGCAGTGCAAAGATAACAAACCATTTCCAAAGTTGATTATCCATTCGCTCGCTTTGTAGGCTATGAAAAATACTTTCAATAGAATTGGCAGTTTGATAATCGGAAAGCAAATTGTTATCCAACGGATTGAGATTACTTTCACTTCGGTTGTAATTAAAACTGATGTTTTCAACCCATTGTTTTTGATTGTATATTTCAAAATTTCCGGCTTCTTGTGGCAAATCGTTAAAAGTCATTTTAACTTTTGAATTTCTAATTTGCTGAATAGGAATAAATTGTTCAGTAGCATTTTTAATTTCTAAAATTCCGTCTTTTGTAAGTGAAGCATTGACAATAAAGGGATTTTGGTTTCCAATTGTAAGCGCATTTACAGCATTGTTTTGATTGAATTGTGCCATTTTATAAAAAACAGGAACAATTAAAGGTGATTGTTGAAAGTTTGAGTTCTCAGTGTTTAGAGGAGCCGAAAATACATAAACAGCCGAAACCGGATTTAATACTGCCGTTAAAAAAGCAGTTTGGTTCTCATAAAGTAAAGCAGCCGGATTTGTATTTGAAATGCTAAAAGAAGCTTTGGTTGTCGGGTATTGAAAATTAGAAATTCTGTTTTCAAAAACTCCCGAAAACAGAGGATGATTGAAATTGATTTTGCTAATCAATTTGTTGTTCGTTTCATAGGATTTGAATTGGATGTTTCCAAAATTTCCTAAAAAAGAATTTAGTGCTGTAATGGAATTTTTTGGCGAAGGAATAAAAATAAGATTGCCGCCTTTTTGAACAAAATCTTTCAGAGTAATTTGCAATGCCTGAGGAATTTCGTCTAATTCGTTTAAAACAATGGCATCTTGTTTTTCAAGAGAATTATAGTCTAAGGAAGTTAATGCTGAATTACTGAAATTGAATTCATCATTTGTATAGATGCGTTGTAAAAAGTTACTTTTTTCGCTTTCGCCAATGCTGATTACATTTGTTTTTTTGGTGTTAGAAATACTAAAATAAAAAGTGTTGTCATAAGTTAAATTGTTGTCGGAAATGGAAATATAACCATGAAAAGCTTGTTTAGGAATGTTGAAATGCAATGATTTTTTTGGACTTTCCAAGTTGGTAACTGTTTTTGCAATCAGTTTATTCTGGTTGTAAATAGCTATAGGAAGCGATTTTATGTTTTCGCCATAACAGGACAAGTTGACGTTGATGTCATAGAAATCATCAGTTGTTTCATCAATAAAAACACTGTCTATTGACACATTATTAAGCTGTTCGGCTTTTGGAACTATAAAATAGCTAACATTATTTTTAGGAAGATTTTGGAGTTGTTTCGAATTCAATCCCAGCGCATCTGTAATGATGATAATATCTTTTTTATCATTAGTTGGATGTGCATTGAGTCGGGCTAAAATAGCATTCAAATCAAATGCAATGGCGCTGTATTTTAAATTTTGAAGTGTGTTTCTAATGGATTTAATATCTGTATTCCAATAGCTTTCGGTATTGGTAAGTAATGAAAACTTAGTGTTTTCAGGTGTTTCTTCGAGTAATTCCTGAACGGCTCTTTTCAATAATTCTCCCTTCTTTCCTTTGGCCTGCATACTAAAAGAATTATCCAGAATAATATACATTTCATTAGAGCGATTTTTTGCTTCTTTGGCATCAAAAAAAGGTTGTGCAAAAGCCATAATAACACAAAAAAGCAGCAATAAACGACTTGCAAGTAACAGCCATTTTTTAAGTTGGGAACTCTTTCTGGTTTGTATTGAAATGGATTTTAAAAACTGAACATTGGTGAAATATTCTTTTTTAAACTTTCGAAACTGAAATAAATGAACCAAAACAGGTACAATCAATAAAAAGAGAAAGTATAAAATTTCAGGATGTTTGAATTGCATTCTTGTTTTGGGTTAATTTAGTACTCAAAAATACAAATTTGTACCTACTAACGATGTAGATAAGCATGTTTTTTCAATGTGAAATGGTATGATTTTAATATGTATTTTAGCAAAGCTCTAAAAACAAAAGAAATGAAAAAAAACATCCTCATTACATTACTATTATTATCCTGTATTTGCATTCAGGCACAAGAGAAAAAGTTTAACCTGATTATTGGAACTTATACAAAAAGTTGTGAAAGCAAAGGGATTTATGTCTATGATTTTAATGCTGAAACCGGGGATTTTCAATTTAAATCTTCAACTGAAAATGTAATCAACCCTAGTTTTGTAAGTGTTTCAAAAAACAACGATTTTATTTATTCGGTTAATGAAGACGGACCTAAAAGTACGGTGAGCGCTTTTAAATATGACACTTCAAATGCTAAAATTGAATTTGTAAATAAACAGGAAATACATAATCCCGGGCCTTGTTATATAATCAATGATGATAAAAATGTCATAACGGCTAATTATACAGGAGGAAGTGTGGCTGTTTTTGGGAAAAATAAAAACGGAAGTCTTACGGAATTAAAGCAGCTTATAAAGCATTCAGGAAAAGGAATTAATCCTGCCCGTCAGGAAAAATCGCATGTGCATTCGGTACAATTCTCTCCTGATCATCAGTTTGTTTTGGCAACCGATTTAGGAACTGATAAAATGTATTTGTATCAATATAACCCTAAAGTAGCAAAACCCTTGGAACTTAAAGACAGTATCAAGGTAAAAGCGGGGAGTGGTCCAAGACATTTTGCTTTTAGCAAAAACGGGCAACAACTGTATTTATTACAGGAATTAGACGGAACTTTATCTGTATTTAATTATAACAAAGGAAAATTAGTATTGGTTCAGGAAACTACTGTGCTTGCCCCTGATTTTAAGGGAACTTCTACAGCAGCTGATATCCATATTTCACCAGACCAACGTTTTCTGTATGCTACCAACAGAAAAGAAGCCAATACGATTAGTTGTTTTAAAATTTTGAAAGACGGTAAATTAGCATTGGCTTCCAGAACAAGCTCTTTGGGCGATGGTCCTCGTAATTTTGCGATTGACCCAACGGGTAATTTCTTGTTAGTGGGACATCAGTATACTAATAATGTGGTTGTTTTTAAACGTAATAAAGAAACAGGAGCATTGACTGATACCGGAAAAAGAATCGAATTGTGTGCTCCGGTTTGTTTGGTTTTTACAGAGAAGTAAAACAGTTACCTGATATTTCAAAATAAATCGAGGACATATGAAAACAATAAGCACTATTTTCCTATTGATTTTTAACCTTGTAAATATTCAACAATCAGAATTTGAGCTGAAAGAATTTTACAATGCAAAAGGAATATTAATCAACGATTACGAAAATTGGCCTTTCTTATTTGCAAATAATAAATTTTCAACGAAATATAGAGTAAATATTAGTGAAGCTATTGAAGCTGAAAAATATATTCAAACAAACTATTACATTTATAAACGAAATGAATTAAACCATTTTAAAAGCGATTATGATGTCAATAGTTTTAAAAACCCAATGAATGTCAAAAAGAAGTTTAAAAATTATAATCGCCAGTACTCTGGATTTAGAGATCAAAATAACGATACGATTATATATGTTGGAATGCTAAACTTTAAGAATAAAAAAAAGGCGAATGATTATTTTGGAGTTTGGAAAGAGAGTTTAATTTTAGGTAATGGTGACTGGTATTATTCAAACCAAGAATATTTTCTCTACAACTTATCAAAGCAGAAACTTGAGAATACTTTTTAAATAAATAAGGTAATCATCGTTTCAAGCTTTTGCGGAGTTTTTCGTTGCAGGAATTTTATAATTCACGAAATAAAGGTTGTCTTAGGCAGAGAGAATTCTGCTCACTTTAATCCGAAACTGTGTGAAGGTTCCTGCGATTTCAGACAGCAGAAAGGAGAAGGTAGATTTTAGTTTTTTTTAAATAAAAACAGATTTCAGATGAGAGGTTAATCCTTAATCTGAAATCTGTTTTTTGCTTTCTGCAAATTGAAGACTGCTTTCTAAATCCGCAGTTTATTTCTTCTTTTTCTTTTTAGCAGCTTGGTTTTTCAACATATTTCTATTTACCGAACCATGTGTTTTTTTCTTTGTTTTTGAAGGACCTCCAAGATTGACTTTTGTATTCTTTTTGGCTTTATCATGAAAAGCCGCTCCGCCTTCTATCTTAGGTTTTTTCATTAAAAACTTAACAGGCTGTCTGTCTTTTTCAGGACCAATTAACTTGTCAGAAATGGCAACTTCTTCAGGGAAATCTTCAATTTCTAATTCCAGATCCATTAGGACTTCGGCTTCTACTTTTGCTTCTTCTTCACGAGGTGATACAAAACTAATTGCAGTTCCCGTAGCATCGGCACGACCGGTACGTCCAATACGGTGCATGTATAACTCGGCAAACTCAGGCATTTCAAAATTGATAACGTGAGTAATATCAGAAATATCCAAACCTCTCGCCATAATATCGGTAGTAATCAATCCGCGTAAACTGCCTTCCTGAAAAGAAGCCATGGTGTTCAAACGGTAATTTTGCGATTTATTAGAATGAATTAAACCAAATTGCCCTTCAAAATCTTCCTCGATGCGTTCGTGAAGCATATCGGAAATCTTTTTGTTATTGACAAAAATCAGCACACGACTCATGTCTTCATTTGTAGCTAATAAATGTTTTAACAAATTGATTTTGGTATTGAAATTCGGAACGTTATAGGTAATCTGTTTGATTTTTTCCAATGGAGTTCCTGAAGCGGCCAGCGTTACTTCTTCCGGATAATCGAAATAATCGTTCAAAATAGCATCTACTTCATCGGTCATTGTTGCCGAGAATAATATGTTTTGACGTTTTCTTGGCATCATCGCAAATAAAGAGGTCAGCTGTGTGCGGAAACCTAAATTCAGCATTTCGTCAAATTCGTCTATGACCAGCTTTTGCATGTCTTCAAAACGAACAACGTTATCCAGTGCTAAATCCATTGTTCTTCCAGGAGTTCCCACAAGAATGTCGGAACCTTCATAAACCGTTTTTTTCTGTGTATTGATATTCACACCACCAAAAATTCCTATAGTTCGAATAGACATGAATTGCGTTAATTTTTCTATTTCTTCTACTACCTGAACTACAAGTTCACGTGTAGGAACTAAAATAACAATCTTAGGAGTATGTGTAGTACTGAATTTGTATTGTTTTAATAAAGGTAATAAGTAGGCAAAGGTTTTACCGGTTCCGGTTTGTGCAATTCCCATCATATCTCTTCCAGACATAATTACAGAGAAAGATTTCTCCTGAATAGGAGTAGGAGTTGTAAGTCCTATTTCATCAACTGCTTTTTGTAATGATTTAGGAAGATTGAATTGCTCGAAAGTAGCCATAAAACGTATATTTTGTGCAAAGATAGTCTTTTTGAAAATAATGTCTTCATACTTTCTGATTTCGCAAAGCTTCACAGAGTATATCACAGAGATTCACAAAAAAATATGGTTAAAACTGTAAAAATAATCTCTTTGTAGTATTTTGTGTTTTCTTTGTGAATCTCTGTGGAAAATTATTTGTGTTTTGTTATTTGAATCTCAAATCCCAGGAAACAGTAAGCGAATAAATCCA
This sequence comes from Flavobacterium glycines, assembly GCF_900100165.1. Lineage (GTDB taxonomy): Bacteria > Bacteroidota > Bacteroidia > Flavobacteriales > Flavobacteriaceae > Flavobacterium > Flavobacterium glycines. The sequence continues at coordinate 73,011 of NZ_FNEO01000005.1, read as the reverse complement.
GAAATAATTTCCGGGATTAAAACTTATTTCCTGATGGGCTACATCAAATTGTGCTCCCCAGGCATTTTTATTATTATTGGTTGAGAAAAAATAACCTATGTTAAAACGTTGTGTTTGAAGTCGTACAATAGAGGCATCATTTGAATTAAATATGAATTGGTTTACTTCCGGTGAAACTCCCATACTGTACATAAAGCTTAAGTAGTTATCGGAATTACTGCGGTATTTTCTATAAGTCAAAGCAGCAGAAGTACTGGTTCCACCATCACCCGGTGTGAAATAAGGGCGTAAAGACCAATAGCTGTTTCCGGTGTACCAACCCAATGACCCTGTATAAATGTTAGTGGTTGTGCTGTACTGTAAAGATCTGAAACCGGCTGAAAGTTCTAAACCATGAGGTAAAGATTTGTACAATTCGGCACCAAATCTAAAGTCGGGAAAGATAAAGCTGTTAGCATATCCTGCATTCAAATAGGCATATAGTCCTTTGGTGATTTTAGGATACATATCGACTTCAAGCTGAGCACCATTTTCGTTGAAACGACGGTTGAAATTAACTCTTCCGATGATACTTCCGTATTTTGTTTGTTTACCATAACTCATGGTATAATATTGCATTGGATCAAATACTTTGGAATAGATATCTACGGAGGCTCTAACACCAATAGTATTCGTTCTTAATGTACTGTTTAGACTTTCTAAAAATTCTTTAGCATTTTGATTTTCGGGGTTTTTTGCAATAATTGCTTCAACAGTACTTAAGGCTTCTAACGAATTATTAGTGTTTTTTAAAGCGGTTGCTTTTAATAAAGAAATTTCCGGGTCATTTGGGAAAATTTTCAATGCTGTATTAGCCATTTCTAATGCTTCATAATGCGCATCGCTCCAAGATTCGTTTTTGATGGCGGCAATCCAGTTTTCTTTGTTTTCTGGTGCTTTTTCAATTACCTGGGCAAATTCTTTTCGTGCTTTTTTATAATCGCCATCCCAGGAATAGGTTGCAGCTAAAAAACTACGGATATCATGATAATTAGGATATTTGGTTAAAATATTTACTAAAGTATCCTGAGCTTGTTTTCTTTGTTGATTGAATGCCAGTTTACGGGCAGTTTCAAAAGAAGTATCCGGATTTCCATTATAAGGTTTCACTTGGGCCTGTATTTGTACAAGACAAGAAAAAGTGAAAAGTATCGTTAATTTGATAATTGGTTTACTTATCATTATTTTATTTCATTTTTAAGTTTAAGAAAATCACTGTTTTTAGGCTGTTTTTTAAGCAGACTGTCAACGGCTCTTTTTGCCATGGCGATATTATTTGTTCTTCGGTAAGCTTTGGCTAATTTAATTCCTAATTCCGGATTTTTAATTTCATTTTTCAAAGCTTTTTTAGCAATTGCTATTCCTTTATTATCCTGATTTGACCACCAGTAAATATCCATCAATGCAAGGTAGCTGTCGTAATAATAAGGTGTTCTTTTGACAACTTCTAATAATTCTTTTTCGGCATTTACATAATCTTTGTCCCATGCCAAAGTTCTGCCTTTTAATGTTCTTACATCGGCATAGTTAGGTAAATCATTTAAAACATAGTTGCATAAGGTACGGGCTTCTTTTCTTTGATTGTTAAACGCTAATTCTCTTGCTTTAAAGAAAATTTGGTCGGAGTTTAATCCCTGAATTTCTTTTTTAATGAAAGTTAATTCTTCTTTTGAAAATTCATAATTAGATTTATTGTAAATCTGTAGGTATTTTGGAATGATTTTATTTTTTTGAGTCAAATAGGCGTTCAGTTTTTTAGCCTCCTGCATATTTTCTTCAACAGTTTGTAGGATCTCGCTATCACTGATTTTTTTAGTTTCAAAATTTGCGTCAATTTTATAGAGCTCTCCATTAGAGTACAAATAGTCTTTGTAGATAAGTTCATCGATTACTCCTTTATTTTGCATAATAGGAATTGAATGAATATTTCTAAAACGCTTTACCGTATCTAAACCAGAACTCATCCAGGCTGTTTTTTCCAGTTTGTTCATTTTGTAATTGTTAGTTAAAAACGAAAGCAAACTAGGAGTGATATCCCAGTGGGAAGAAACCGATTTGAAAGATTGTGTTTTTTTCAACATTGGGCTATAGATATACAAAGGGACGTGAAAACGACAAAGTTTGTCTTTTTGTTCAATTGGAATTAAACGGTGGTCACCTGTTATTACAAAAATAGTATTTTTATAATCCGGTCTTTTAGCATAAGATTCTATAAAAGTTTGAATCGAATGATCGGTATACAGTAAAGAAGCATAAATGTCCTTATAGGTGTCGATTTCCGATGAAGAAAGAGCAAGAGATTTGTTGGTGTTTTTGATATAATCAACTTTTTTCAAATATTCGGCTTTTTCAGGAAATTCAAAAGGCTCATGATTAGTCAGTGTCATGATTACGTCCAGACGAGGTCCTTTTTTGATGTCCATTTCTGAAAGTGTTTTTTTGAATATTTCAGCATCAGGATATCCCCAGGAAAAGCCTTTTTCGTCTTTTTTTGTCATTTGATAACTATTGCCAAATTTGTTAATATCCACAATGTTATCGATGTTGTTGTATTCCAGAAAATTAATTCGATGGTCAAAACTGGATTCATCACCACAATAAAAAGCGGTATTGTATCCATTAGATTTTAAAATACTAATTAAAGAGCTGTGAGCCGGCAAAGGATTCATTTCCAGAAAACCTTTTTCGCCATAAGGCAAGGAACCTAAAATAGAAGGTAAGGCACCAAATGTACGTCCTGCATTACTAACAAAATTTTCCCAATATAAAGATTTTGGGATTAAAGAATCCAGGAAAGGAGTGAAGCCTCGGTTGGCATTTTTTCCAATAAATTCATCTCCTAAACCTTCAACAATAATCATTACAATATTTGGTTTTTCTTCCTGAATATTGAAAAAAGGAGCCAAAACATCAGGTGTTGCCGATGCAGGTTTTAACAAAGGATATTCATTTTTATAGGTTAAATTTGCAGCGTCAAATTCATTTTTGTCTTTTTGAAAACGAATGATGTCGTTAGCAAAATAAGCCAGTTTATTTTGATATCCAATTTCTGATACTTCAGTTAGAAAGAGTTTGATTAAAATGCAAAAAACAGCAAAAAATCCTGAAATTTGGTATATTTTTTTTGATGTGAAAGTTTTAGCGTAATAGTTACAAATTGACCAAAACAAAACAGGAAAGAGAATGAAAGGGACAAAATACAGTATAGAAAAGGATTCCGATGCAGTAACTGTTATAAACATATCATCAAGTGAGTAACCCAGAAAATCAGCTCCCAGATTAACTAAGGTTGTCAGATGGTATTTGGTTAAAGCAAATTGACAGATTACAATTATTGTAAAAAGTGTTTTAAATAGAGTATCAGCCCATTGATTACTTTTATAATTTACAGCAAAATACAAAGGCAAACCAAGCAAACTTATAATAAGTACGGTCCAGAAATCATTAATCAGTTTGTAAACTAAGGTGATAGCTGTGTTTGGTATTTCGATACCAGTATATGTTTTAGCGACTATTTCGAATATGCTTATTAACCAAAAAACAGATAACATTGATAAGCACAAGTAGCCGTAACTAAAGTGTTTTTTTAGTTGTTGATTAGAGTCCATTGAAAAAAAGATTGGTGAATTTTGAAGATTAATTACTACTCATTCCTTTGCGAGTCATTTCTCCCCACTTGATTTTTTTATTAAAATAGTAGTCAAAGTTTCCTTTTATAGCAGCATACAAAACAACCGGGTGGTTGAGTATAGGCTCGGTAAAAGCAGTTTTTATAAGCTGCCATCCCATTCCTTTTTTTGAATATTGATGGTAAGTAAGCTCTTCAGTAATAATTGTAATAATTGAAAAAAGCACATTAAAAAGATAGGCTAATACAAGAAAAGAAATAGCATAAATCCAAACTACAAAACCATTAAAAATAAGAATTAAGAAGTAAATTAATCCCAGTATTTCCATAATTGGAGCAACTCTTTCAAATAAAAACCAATAAGGATAACTAACCATTCCTAAGGCTTTGTATTCGGGATTAAATCCGATTTTTTTATGTTTTTTAAGTGTTTCAATAGTGCCTCGGGTCCATCTGTTTCTTTGAGAAATAAATATTTTGTAACTGTCTGGCGCTTCTGTCCAACATAATGGGTCAGGGATGTATGCTACTCTGTATTTTGCTTTTTTTTCTTCCATATAGCGTCTCATCCTAACGATGATTTCCATATCTTCTCCTACCGTTTTAGTATCATAACCACCTACTTCCAGAGCTATTTTTTTATCAAATAAACCAAAAGCTCCCGAAATAACTAATAATCCATTGAGTTTACTCCATGCCATTCGGCCTAAAAGAAAAGCTCTTAAATATTCTAAAATTTGGGCTTTTACGATACTGCTTTTAGGTAAATTAATATCCAGTAATTTTCCGTCTTTAATTTTACACGAATTAGCAATTCTAATTACCCCACCGGCTGCAATTACTTTCTCATCGGTAGATTCTAAAAATGGTTTGATCATTTTTTGTAATGAATCTTCTAATAATAAACAGTCTACATCAATGCAGGCCACATATTTGTTAGTGCTGATGTTTAACCCAAAGTTCAAAGCATCGGCTTTTCCTCCATTTTCTTTATCAACTACAATTAGTTTTTCAAAAGCAGGATTTGTAGATTTAAAAACTCCTTGTCTAAGTGGTTTAGTAGGAAGTTGATTGTTGATTAAGTAATCTACTTTTACCAAATCGTAAGCTGCGATAAGTTTTTCTAAACTATCATCTTTACTACCGTCATTAATAATAATTACATCATAGTTTACATAATGATTTGAAAGTAAGGAACGTACATTTTCTACAATATTTAAGCTTTCATTATAAGCTGGGGCTATGATTGAAATAGACGGTGAAATAGAAGAAGACAATATCTCGGTATAGTTTACAAAACTATTTTTCTTCATATAATTCACGGTTTCAAAAGCAGAAATTATTGCTAAAATAATATAGGATGTTACCGCTGCAATTGCAAAACCAAAAAATATAAAATCAAGAGAATCGATAATAGTACTTGTAATGTTCATAATTAACTGGCTTTGGTAAGGTTAGTGTTAATTTGATATTCTTCGGCAATATTGTTAATGGTAAAGGTATTGTCGTCTCCAACAGTAATTAAGTTCATGATTTTCATTACCGAAATTCGGATGTAGAAATTCTTATGATTCATATGCTCTTTAATAAATTCAATGTCGTCTGGCATAGACATTTCTTCCATCATTTTAAAGAATGCAATTTGTTCTTCAAGAGTTCTTTCGAAAACACCGGTTTTTAAGATTGCTACAGCTTCGTAAATACCTAAATGATTCACTAAATTGATGGCTTCTACTCTGATTTCAGGATTTGAATGATTAAAAAGTGCAATTATTTCGTCTTTAACACCAAATTGATTGTGAATTCGAACTAATTTTAATGTAAAAGAAACCACTGAATCGTTTTTTGATCGTAACCAATCGCTCATGTCAGGGAGCTGCAAATTCTTGAATTTATTTAGAATTTCTAAAAGTTGAATTTGATCCCATTCTGAAAGTTCATTTTCAATGATATTCAAAAATTCAAGTCCTTCAAAACGAAATAATTGTACTAAATATTTTTGAATCTCAAAACGGACTTGTTTTTTGGGATGATTGACTAATTTGATAATTTCATCGTGTGTTTCTTTGATTTCAAATTGGGTCAACTCTCTAATTGCTTTGGCTACAACATCCCATTTTTTGCTTTTTAATTTAGAGGTAGCTGATTCAATCAATCCTGTTTGGTAATATAATTTTTGAATCGCATCAGCAGTTTCTCCAGATACATCGTTTTTTAGTTTTAAAAAAGTGCCTATGATTATTTTTCTTTTCAATCGGTTTGCTGCACATTTTTTTAAATAAATAACAATTTTTTGCTGTTGTTCATTTTCTGTTTCATCGTCACCGGCATATAAATATTCAATTAGATCCGATTCGTATTTTTTTTGATACGTAGCTTCTATTCGTCTCTTTATTTTTAATCGGTCCCTTAAATTTTTCAAATAGATTAATGAAAGGAATATAGTTGAAGCGAGAACCAATGATAAGTAGATACATATTTTGATAATAATATGCATACTGCTCAAAGAGTCTATACTATTTTGGAAAAACTCTAACATGATAGTTGGTATTTAAGCTTTATTGCAATAATCTTTTGATACGAATAATTAATTCGTTTGGGCTAAAAGGTTTGCTCATAAAGTCGGTTGCACCTAAATTAAAAGCGTTCAAAACCATTTCTTCCTGACCGGCAGAAGAAAATACAACTATGGGAGTATTTCTGTCGAGTTTGTTTCTAACGTGACTGATTACTTCTAGGCCGCTTATGAAAGGCATCATAATGTCGGTTAAAATCATGTCCGGATCGTTGTCTTCAATCAAATCAACGGCTTCTTTGCCATTGTTTGCTATTAGGAGTTGATAACCTTCTTTCTCTAATTTAAATTGTAATAATTTTGAAAGAATAGAATTATCCTCGGCCAAAACAATTTTTTTTGTAAGATTCATTTTTTAGTAGGTTAGTTGTTTTTTGTACTAGGGCTTAATTTCAAGATAAAAGTAAACAATAAAATTTAATTATATCGATAAAGTGCATAAAAACACCGATAAAATGCATTATTTTATTAAAATAAAGGTAAAAATACTACAAAGTATTTATAGCTAATACTATTGTAGAATTACTAAAAAGAAGTTGAAAGAGTCTATGTGAAAAAAGTTTGTACGGTGGAATTTTAAATCCTTCAAATACATCAAGTCAAAAAGTGTAAAATCGTAATTGAAGAGAGTGTTTGGGATTAAGTAATGCAACCAGAAAAATTAGAATTAGTAGATTGAAATTGGATATAAAAAAAATGGCAACTTTGAAAGTTGCCATTTTAAAGATGATAATAAAAAATTATTCTAAAATGATTTTTTGTGAATGTATTATTTTTTTACTTGAAATATCTGAAACATTTAGAACGAAAATTCCTTTTGCTTGTAAATTGACGTTTTCCAAACGATCTGTTTTAAGAATTCCTTTTTTGACTTCTTTTCCAAAAATATCATAAATTTTATATTCAGCAATACTTTTGTCTTCGGTGTCATTATTGGTCATTAATATCGAAAAAGAACCATTATTTGGGATAGGCCAAACATTAACCTGAGTAGAGATTTCTGGATTTTTTTTAGTTGCTGACAAAGAATATCCGTTAACTATATTTACTCTGCGGGTCATTGTTGCTCCGGTATTATCAGTAACGGTAAAGTCAAATGAACCTAATCCGTTTGCCGTTGGTCTGTATTCTACTATGTTAGCAACTAAAGTAGCATTTCCTTTTTCAACATTAGATAAGGAGTAACTAACTCCTTCGGTAAATCCTCTCGAAAGTTTTTTGATATCAATATTTACTTTATGTCCTTTAGGAGATTCATAATGAGGTAGTGACATCCATTGTAAATATTCATCCAGATTAGTGTAACCGTCTAAATTATCGTCGGCATTACTATCTGAAAAATCTCCAATTGCAGAATTTAGATTAGTTCCTTTGATAGCTTCCCACCAGTTAGGTAATCCATCCTGATCAGTATCCCAATCAATATCTCTGTTCACTACTGGATATTCTTCATAACCTCCCACATCTGATTCATTATCAGGGAATCCAGGTTTTCCGGTTACACTTCCTGTGTAGGTATAAGTTCCGTCCAATGTTTCAGTAATAATTCTTTGATCGTGTTCGTCAAATTCAGGCTGAACACAACCAACGTCAGAAAGCACAATTTTGTAAGCATGACCAGCTGTTTGTGTTGTTACATAAGACGGGAAAAATGGTGTGTTAACAAAGTTGTCGTATTGATAAGTAGCTCCATTTCTAAAGGTAGCTCTTCTACCAATAATTTGATTTGATTCATCAAAACGACCAGGCATCACATTTCCGTTAAAATAACATCTTTGCATTCCTGTTCCAACATTTTCGTTATCAGCACTAAAAGCAACAAAAATTTTAGAACCTGCTCCCGGTTTATAATAATTATTGACAAAATTGACTTCTTTCGTTCCTCCGTCAGTTGTTCTGCCACCCCAATTGTATACTACATTGTTAGTAATATCCATTCTGCCGGAATAAGCTCCGCTACCATCTAAACCACCACCAAGACTCCAGTTACGTCCGTAATTGTGTGCTAATAAATTATGGTGAAAACTTCCAATATCTCCACTAATTGTTCCTGCATAACCATGTTCAGTTCCTGCCGGATAATTTTGATGTCCTGCCGCGTTTAACGCTTCTGAAATTAATGTTCTTTGTAATGTAATGTTTTTACCTGAGCGAGAACTAAATGCTTCATCAATTGTCCAACTGATAGAGCAGTGGTCTATGATGCTGTAATTAGCCCCTGTTAATCCCATTCCATCATAAGTAGGACCTGCACCTAATCGAACTCTTACATTCTGAACGATAGCATCGTTTCCTGTAATACCGAAAGGAGCAGAGCGAATACAGATTCCTTTTCCAGGAGCAGTTTGCCCCGCAACGGTTATATAAGGCTGGCTTAAAACCAAACGGGAATTCAATTGGATAATTCCTGAAGTATTAAAAACAATAGTTCTTGGACCGATATCATTGGTAACAGCCTCACGCAAACTTCCGGGACCGCTGTCATTTAAATTGGTAACAGCTACTACTTTTCCGCCTCTTCCTCCACGGGCAAAACGGCCATATCCTTCAGCACCCGGAAAAGCAAGTTGAGCGGGACGTAAACGCCAAATATTTCCTTTTACTACTTCACCATTTGCTAAAACTTCGTCAACTCTCCAATAATAGGTGCCTCCTGTATATAGTCCGCTTACCGGATAAGAGGTATTTGCTTTAAGTTGATTTCCTTTATATAATGAAGAAGAGGTGTTTGCTGATTCAATCGATGCTAAATCTGTTCCAAAATAAACATTATGTGATACAGCATTAATAGCAGAAGTCCAACTCAAAACCGTACCTCCGGAATTTAATTCTACGTGTTCGTCATTGTTGCTTGGAGACGGATTGGTAGCCTGATTAAAAATATTAGGGGTATTCAATTCGATTCCGTTTAACATGACATTTTTGTTGGCTTCAGTACCTGACCTTTCTGCCGCAAAAAGGATGACCACATCGTTTCCTGTCGTGGCTTGAAAAGTTAGATAAACTGATTTTGCGTCAGCGGTTTTATGAGCTCTGATAGTTGGAATTACGTTATTAAAAACTAAATTCCCATCTACAGAAACATCAATTGGACTATAGGTAAATACGGGGCTGTCTACCACATTTAAAAAAGCCATTAAAGTATGAGTTCCTGTTTCTAATCCTTTGATTCGAAGTTCTATTTTTCCGCCCTGATTTGCAGTTGTTCCTTTTACGGTAAGTCCGTCACATACTAATCTTGCGTAATAAGGAGCCTGGATTCCTACTTTTTCCCAGTTGGTTCCTAAGTTGTCTCCTTTGTCTCCAACTCTGGTTACTGTGAATGTAACTCCATTTAGTATCTTAGTGGCTGTATTTGTAGTAACTACCCAGGGAGTATATCCTGGTTCACTTACTTCGGCCGATTGTCTTCCTGATTGGTCAAAATCAATCTTGACTACAGGATTCTGCGCAAACATTGCGGTGGTTGTCATTGTAAGGCAGGCTATTGCCTTTACAAATGATGGTTTCATGTAATTTTTTAGCATTTAATGTAGGTTTTGGGTTAATAATTCTATTTATTGTTTAAAATTTTTTACTCATTTTTTTTTTGATTTAATTTTTTGTAAACGTTTACATGAAGTAATAAAAAAACGTTTAGTTATTCTGTTCGGGGATAAAATTAGATATACAAAAAATAAATTAGGGGTAAAAATTGTTTTTAAAGCAGGGGCAAATCGCAATTTGATGCTAAAACAGAGGTAAATTGACAAAAAAAGTTTTTTTTACATGTGAAAATAGAATCTTAAATAAAAGCATTTGTTTTCACAATGATTACTAAGCCAAAAAGACTTATTGGCTAGTACTATACTTTTTAATTTACTTTAATTGAGACTAACGATGATCGATAGTAAATCGGTCTAAAATCCTTCAAATACACCAAGTCCAAAAAGAGCAAAATCGTATTTTACAGGATCATTTGGGTCTAATTCTCTAAGATTGGTATCTAGTTCCAAAAGTGCTTTAGCGTCATTTTGTTTGCGTTCCAGCAATCCTAATTTTCGGGCAACATTTCCTGAGTGAACGTCTAAAGGGCAGGAAAGTTTTGAGGAAGAAATTGATTTCCAAATGCCTAAATCGACTCCTTTGTTGTCCTGACGACACATCCAACGTAAATACATGTTAATGCGTTTGGCTGCCGAATTATTCAAAGGATCCGAAATATGTTTTTGTGTTCGGGCTAAATGAGGAATTTCGAAAAAGATTTTTTTGAATTCGGAGATGCTTTTTTGCATCGAATTGACTTCTTGGTTTTTTGAAAAGACAGCTTCCAGTCCGCCGTGATTTTTGTAGATGTTTTGCAAACTTTTGATAAAACCTACAAAATCCTGACCATTAAATGTACGATGTACAAATGATTCTAATCTTTCTAAATCGGTTTCACTGTGGGACATCACAAAATCATAAGGGGTATTTCCCATTATTTCCATCATGCGATGGCTGTTTTTGATAATCATTTTTCGATTGCCCCAGGCAATAGTGGCGCTAAGGAAACCGGCTATTTCAATATCTTCTTTTTGCGTAAATAGATGTGGAATTTGTACAGGATCACTTTCGATAAAATCTAAGGTGTTATATTGCAATACTTTTTCGTCCAGAAAATCTTTGAGTTCGGCTTGTGTCATTTTTTGACTTTAATAAGATTTATGAATTGCTAATCAATCCATCAATCATGACTAGTTTTCTGTCGGCCATATTGGCTAGTTCTTCATTGTGAGTAACAATAACAAAGGTTTGTCCAAATTCATCTCTAAGTTTAAAGAACAATTGGTGTAAATTTTCTGCCGAATGGGTGTCTAAATTCCCCGAAGGTTCATCGGCAAAAATTACCGCCGGTTTATTGATTAGTGCTCTGGCTACAGCCACACGTTGTTGTTCACCTCCTGAAAGTTCACTTGGTTTGTGGTTAATTCGATGCGAAAGTCCTAAATAGGTCAGTAGTTTAATTGCTTCTTCCTCAGTTTCTTTTTTAGATTTTTTAGCAATATAAGCCGGAATGCAAACATTTTCAAGAGCTGTAAACTCAGGCAGCAATTGATGAAATTGAAAAATAAATCCTAAGTTTAGATTTCTGAACCTGGATAAATTTTTGTCATTCATTGATAAAATGTCTTCGTTGTTGATGCGAAGTTCAATGCCGATGTCGCTATTAGGTTTGTCTAGTGTACCTAAAATTTGTAAAAGTGTTGTTTTTCCTGCCCCTGAAGCACCTACAATCGAAACGATTTCTCCTTTTTGAATATGTAAATCAACACCTTTCAAAACGTGAAGCTGGTCGTAATATTTATGTAAGTTTTTGGCTTGTATCATGGTTTGCAGTTTTTACAAAGAAACAAAGATTTTAACGATTATAAAATTGACACTATTATATTTTTGGTTTAAAAAAGCATAAATTTGAGTTAATGGAAATGAACCAATTGTTTTCTAATTTAATAAGTATTTATGGAAAAAGAAATAATGACAGAAGTAGCAACATTAGCAGGAGGTTGTTTCTGGTGTACAGAAGCTGTTTTTTTAGAATTAAAAGGAGTCCAAAAAGTGGTTTCCGGATATATAGGTGGTAAGACCGTAAATCCTACTTACAAAGAAATATGTCAGGGTGATACAGGTCATGCCGAAGCAATTCAGATTACTTTTGATCCTAATGTAATTTCGTTTGGTGAACTTTTAGAACTGTTTTTTGCAACCCATGATCCTACTACTTTAAACCGTCAGGGGAATGATGTGGGGACTCAATATAGAAGTGAGATTTTTTATCATAATGAGGAGCAACGTGAAATATCGGAAGACTTTATTCGATTTTTAACTCAGGAAGCTGTTTTTGATAAGCCTATTGTCACTAAAGTTTCACCAGCTTCGACTTTTTATGATGCAGAAGAGTATCATCAGAATTATTACAATCAAAATAAAAGTCAAGGGTATTGCTCTTTTGTAATTACACCAAAAATTAACAAAGTAAGAGCTTATTTTAAAGATAAGTTAAAAGGATAGAAGGGCTTTATGGATAATAAAAATAAAAAGCTTATTCTGGGAATTGTTTTCGATATTATCGGGATGTTATCTTTTTCCATTCCTTTTATAGGTGAGTTCTCCGATGTGGTTTGGGCTCCCTTGTCAGGTTTTTTAATGACTAAAATGTATAAAGGCAGGCCGGGAAGGATAAGCGGTATCATTTCTTTTGTAGAAGAGTTTTTCCCTTTTACAGATTTTATTCCCACTTTTACACTTATGTGGATTTATAATTATAGTATTAAAAAGAATGATTAAGACGGGTTGTTTTTGAATAAAAATCCCAGTCCCATTTTGCGGAGCATCTTTTTTTCGAATGCCCAGAAAAATTTGAATTGGCCAAATAAAAATCCGATAATTACAAGTAAAATTTGATACAGAGGAAGTACAATTAACAATCGGACAGGAGTATGCCAGAATCCAAAATCTTCTTTTAAAATCCCTAACCAAATACATACTGGTTTTGAAATCCATGCCGAAGCTGATCCTGTAATGGCAAAAACTATAAAAACTATTGTAAGTTGAAAATTAGAAGTAATTCCCCAACGTTTTTTTAATCCCTTCATCTTTATTTATAATGATAACAAATGTAGTAAAGATTATCTTAAAGGAACGTGACCCCATAGTTTTTGACGGTAATTATTTTGAAAATAAATCATATAATTGTAAATCAAATAATTTACTTCATAGCCATAATCAATATTAGGGTCGTAATCAATGGTCATTTCGTATAAATTTCTGCTGTAACGTTGTGGTTGCAAAAAGCGATTATTCCATTCACTTATATATAATCTATTTTTGTTTTCTAAATAACTTTGGGTGTAAAAGCCTCGAGGATAAGCCATAGAATTAAGCCACATATTAAAACCGGGATCAATAATGATTACTTCATATTCTAAGTCTTTGTTAGCAATTTTAATTGTGTCGTTACTGCCCGAAGTTAAAGCTTCTTTTTGAGGAATAGTTGTTTTTTGACTGGCACAACTTAGTAGTATGAGTCCTAAAATCAATGTTAATATGTAAAGTTTATTTTTCATGATATTAGCCGGATTTGAGTTACTTAAATTTACGAATTAAATCGCTGATATAAGTCGGTTTTTATCAAAAATGCCATTTGTGAATAAGACAAATGGCATTTTTAAAAGAATTTTATTTGATATTTACTTCCCGAAAAGTTTTCCCAGCATTCCGCCTAAACCTCCTTTTTTAGTTAGTTCTTTGGCATCTTCTAAGTCAATTTTTCCATCGGAGTTTTGATCTAAACCAAAATGAAGTCCGTATTTACCTATAGCATCCATGATACTGGCATGTTCAGGACTGTCGCCACCGGTTAAGGCATCCAGTAATCCGGAAAGGCTAATGCTTTTGTCTTTTGGGTCGTTAGCTTTGTTAATTAAGGAACTGAGTACTTTAGGAATCATGCTTGTAGCTGTGCTAATGGCAGTAGTAGAATTAATTCCTAATTTTTGGGTCAATGAATTGGATACTTCATTGGTGATTTTTTGTATGGTGGGATCATTTTTATTAATGTCCTTACCTTGTAATAAGCCCGCAATTTGAGATAAATCAGCTTCGGTTGCTATTTTTTGTAAGCTTGAAAATATAGAACTGCTGGTTTCTTTTAAAACTGCCTCATTTTGTTCGTTTGGGATAGCCTCGTTTTTTACAACAGCATCTTGTCCAAATTCTTGTACTAGTTGATTTAATTGTTCTAACATGAGCTTTTTTTTAAAATGGTTTAATCAAATATAATGAAAAAAGGACTCATTACCAATTGATAAAGAGTCCTTTTGTGTTATATAATTCTTAAACGATTAGCTCAAAATGCTAATGATTTGAGATGCTAATTCAGTTCCAATTCTGTCCTGAGCTTCTCCAGTTGCAGCTCCAATGTGTGGAGTCAAAGAGATTTTTGGGTGCATTAAAAGTTGAGTAGCAGGAGTTGGTTCGTTTTCAAAAACATCTAAACCGGCAAAAGCAACTTTTCCACTGTCTAAAGCTTTAACTAAATCCACTTCGTTGATAACTCCACCACGAGCACAGTTTACAATTCCAACTCCGTTTTTCATTGTAGCGAATTCTTTTTCAGTTACAATATAACCGTTTTGTGCAGGAACGTGTAATGTGATGAAATCAGATTCAGCGAATACAGATTCTAATGACTGAGTTTTGATGGTAGTTGTGATAGATTGTCCGTCAAAGAATTCAACTTTTACATCTACCTGAGGAATAAAACTATCCGCAGCAATCACTTTCATACCTAAACCAAGAGCCATTTTAGCTGTAGCCTGACCAATACGACCAATACCTACAATTCCTAAAGTTTTACCTCTTAATTCAACACCGTTAGCATAGGCTTTTTTCAAGTCGTTGAATTTAGTGTCTCCTTCTAAAGGCATGTTTCTGTTAGAATCGTGTAAGAAACGTACACCTGTTAATAAATGAGCAAAAACCAATTCAGCTACAGATTCTGAAGATGAAGCAGGAGTATTGATTACGTGAATTCCTTTGCTTTTAGCATAATCCACATCAATGTTATCCATACCTACACCACCACGACCGATGATTTTTAGTCCTGGACAAGCATCGATAATATCTTTACGAACTTTAGTTGCACTTCTTACTAAAACTACGCTTACGTTGTTTTCGTTTACAAAGTTAGCTACTTGTTCCTGAGCTACTTTTGTAGTGATTACTTCAAAACCACCTTTTTCTAAAGCTAAGATTCCACTTTTTGAAATCCCGTCGTTTGCTAATACTTTCATTTCTTTTTTTTTTATTTTTAAAGATTCGAATTCTTTTTGGTTGAAATAAAGAACGATTAAAAGTTTTTGACCTTTAATCGTTCTCTTTGTTTGTATGTTTTGTTTTTAAACGTTTTTTTCTAAAGCTTGCATTACATCTACTAACACTTGTACGCTTTCAATTGGCATAGCATTGTAGATAGAAGCTCTGTAACCACCTACTGAACGGTGTCCAGGTAATCCTGAAATTCCGGCTTCTTTCCACATTTTGTCAAATGTTTCAGTATGCTCCGGGTTAGTTAGTAAGAAAGTAACATTCATATTAGAACGGTCTTCAACAACAGCAGCACCTTTAAATAATGGATTTCTGTCGATTTCTCCGTAAAGTAATTCCGCTTTTGCGTTGTTTAATTTTTCAACAGCTGCAACTCCGCCTTTTTCTTTAATCCATTTCATAGTCAATAAAGAAGCGTAAACAGAGAAAACAGGTGGTGTATTGTACATACTGTCTGCTTTGATATGTTTAGCGTAGTCTAACATACTTGGAATAACACGGCCGTTTTTACCAAGGATTTCTTCTTTAACAACTACTAAAGTTGTTCCTGCAGGTCCCATGTTTTTTTGAGCTCCGGCATAGATAATGTCAAATTGAGAAAAATCAATTACTCTTGAAAAGATATCTGAACTCATATCGCAAACCATTGGAATATTAGTTTTTGGGAATGATTTCATTTGTGTGCCAAAAATGGTATTGTTAGAAGTACAGTGGAAATAATCTGCATCAGCAGGAATTTCATAATCTTTAGGTACATAAGTGTAGTTGTCTTCTTTTGATGAAGCAACAATTACAGTTTCTCCAAAGAATTTAGCTTCTTTAATAGCTGCAGTAGCCCAAGTTCCTGAATCTAAATAAGCGGCTTTCCCGTTTTCTTTCATCAAGTTGTAAGGAACCATTAAAAATTCAAGGCTTGCTCCACCTCCAAGAAAAAGAGCTTTGTATCCTTTTCCTTCTAATCCTAGTAATTCAAGAGCCAAAGCTCTTGCTTCGTCCATAACAGCAACAAAGTCTTTGCTGCGGTGCGAAATTTCTAAGATAGATAATCCTGAATTATTGAAGTTTAAAACAGCTTGTGCTGATTTTTCAAAAACTTCTTGTGGTAAGATAGATGGTCCTGCGCTGTAGTTGTGTTTTTTCATGGTGTATTTAAGTCCAAAAAATTAAAATGCAAATTTCGGTAATAGGAGTTGAATAAGCATTAAAATATTCGTAATAATTATTAAAATTTTTTCTATGTTATTAACAAAAACGATATAGTATCGACATTATCGGCATAATCCCATAATTTAGGCTGTTGTGTTTGTCCGAAAGCAATGCTGTTTTTAATTAAATTATTGCTAACTATACATTGGATATTATCAGTGTTTTGTTCTAGTTTTTTTTCAACCTCTGATAGGTCATCGTAATATTCATAAAAAATACTCGAAATAGGAGAGGCATGGCTATTATCTTCTTTGATAGTTAAAAAACCATTGTCAAGTAATTTGAAATTACTCATTAAAAAAACCGCTTTGTTATAGTCGTAATTGTTAGCGTATTTTTCATATTTGATGATATCCTGATATTCAAACATAGCTTCGAAAAAAGCATCAAAGTTATATCCTTTTGGAACAAAAAGTTTGGATACATTGCGGCAACCTAAGCCAAAATACCTGAAAATATCTTCTCCTAAAGCAATTAATTGCTCTTTGGTTTCTTCACCGTTTAATACAGCTACTGAATTGCGGCTTTTACGAATAATAGACGGTTTGTCTTTAAAATAATATTCAAAATAACGGGCGGTATTGTTGCTTCCAGTGGCAATTACAGCATCAAAATTTTCTAATTTTCCTTCAGTGAAAGTAATTTTATTTTCTAATTCAGGAGCAATATGAATCAAATATTTTGCTAAAAAAGGCAATAAATGTTGATCATTTGATGAGGTTTTTGCTAAAACATCATGACCGGTGATTAATACCGACAGGAAATCGTGAAAACCAACTAACGGAATGTTTCCGGCTAATATTAGTGCAATTTTCTTTGGTTTTACATTCGTAAAATCATAAGTGTTTAACCAGATGTTCAGGTTTTCTTCAGTCAGGGCATTTGCCCAGGATTGAATTGCATAATACACTTGTTCAGGTGTGTACCAGCCATTATGAGATTGAGATAAGTGAATTAAATCAACAAAGGAATCAAAAAAAACAGCATTGCCTAAAACGTCTTTTTTGGGACTATTTTCGGCTTCGGAAAATTGACTTAAAAATTTTCCCAATTCGATAAACGCATTTTTTTTATTTTCTAATGTCATAATGTTTGTTTATGAAATGTTTTGATTGTAATTTTGCACAAAAGTAAGATTTAATAAGTCGAAAGTCAAAAGTCTTCTATCAAATGTTTTTTTGGTTGTGTGATTTTAACTTTTAAAAAATAAATACAGAATAAAATGGCAATTATCATAACAGACGAATGTATCAATTGTGGTGCATGTGAACCGGAATGTCCAAATACAGCAATCTATGAAGGAGCTGACGATTGGAGATATAAAGATGGTACAACATTAAAAGGAAAAGTAGTGCTTCCTGACGGAACTGAAGTAGATGCTGATGAGGCTCAAACTCCAATTTCTGATGAGGTGTATTATATTGTTCCGGGTAAATGTACAGAGTGTAAAGGGTTTCATGACGAGCCACAATGTGCTGCTGTATGTCCTGTGGATTGTTGTGTTCCTGATGATAATCATGTAGAGGATGAAGAAACCTTGTTAAACAGACAGGCTTTCTTGCATAATGAATAGTTGATTATATATAATTTCAATTTAAAAATCCTGAGTGAACCACTCAGGATTTTTTTTGCGCTACAATTACAAAAGTATCGTAAGCATAAGTTTTTCTGTCAATAATTTCAATGATTTCAAAGTGGTTGAGATAGAGAAATAGCTGCATTTCGTTTAGTGTAAAGACTCTTACGGTGGCGTAGTCATTTGCAATTATTTTAGTATCGTCTATTGTATCACTATAATATTTAGC
This sequence comes from Flavobacterium glycines, assembly GCF_900100165.1. Classification (GTDB taxonomy): domain Bacteria; phylum Bacteroidota; class Bacteroidia; order Flavobacteriales; family Flavobacteriaceae; genus Flavobacterium; species Flavobacterium glycines. The sequence continues at coordinate 54,911 of NZ_FNEO01000005.1, read as the reverse complement.
GGTCCATTCGAGTAAAAAATTGTCGTGCAGGCTTACTTCCCAGCTGCTTTTTCGACTATAATTAACACCTTTGTGTTGGGCTGAGTGAACAATAGGGCTGTTTTCTTTGATATATGGAATGAACCTGTTGGCGTCTATGAAATCAAAAATTATCACACCATCTGTATTAAGATTGTTATGCAGACAGTTAAAAGTATCATTGATGTCGTTGTTTGAAATTAAGTAACTCGTAGAACGACTGGTGATAATTATAGCATCAACTTTCTTTTCGAGATTAAAATCGCGCATATCGGCGTGAATAAAGTGACATCCGGGATTCCTTTTTTGTGCAATGCTAATCATGCTTTTGCTGTAATCAAGACCGATGTAGTTTTGTTTGTTTTCGATAAAGCGTTGAGCCAGATTCCCGGTTCCGCTGCCTATTTCTAAGATGTTTTTAGGTTTGTTTTTTTGCAGTAAGTTGTTGTAAAAAGTATATTCCCTGTCGTAGTCTATGAAGCTTTGATACATAGCGTCATATATTTCGGCCATTTTATCAGGATAAAGATTAGTCATAAATTATACAATTAATATTGTTGATAGCTTTGCTATAAAATCTTTAAATAAATCGAAGTTAATTCGGTTGAAAAAGGCAATTGCAAGATAAGATTTTTTGCTGAAAGCATTGGTTTTATAATCTTAAAATATCCGGCTCTGAATTAGAAAAAGAGATAAGAAAAAAGTGTTTGGACAGCTTGTTTTGCAGTCTTGAAAGTAGTGTTGGATTAATTTTGCAAATATGCTATCTATAGATTTTTATATCTTATATTTGCAACCGTTTAAATTAAAAAACTAAAAAAAAGTCTGGCTATAAAAAGTCCGGCTGTAAACAATACGATCATGAAAGCAGGAATTGTAGGATTACCAAATGTAGGGAAATCAACTTTATTTAATTGTTTGTCAAATGCTAAGGCGCAAAGTGCCAATTTTCCATTTTGTACTATCGAGCCTAATATTGGTGTGGTAAATGTGCCGGATCCAAGAATCGCAAGGTTAGAAGAATTAGTAAAACCGGAGCGTGTTCAGATGGCTACTGTTGATATTGTTGATATTGCAGGTTTGGTAAAAGGGGCTAGTAAAGGTGAAGGTCTTGGAAATCAGTTTCTTGGAAATATTCGTGAGTGTAATGCTATTATTCATGTGTTGCGTTGTTTTGATAATGATAATATTGTACACGTTGACGGAAATGTGAATCCTATTCGTGATAAAGAAACAATAGATATCGAATTGCAGTTGAAAGACTTAGAAACGGTTGAAAAACGTTTGGAAAAAGTAAATCGTGCGGCTAAAACCGGAAATAAGGAAGCGCAGACTGAAAAAGCGCTTTTGGACCGAATTAAAGACGCTTTATTACAGGCAAAATCTGCCAGAACAGTTGTTCCGCAATCGAATGAAGAAGAGGTTTTGATGGAAGAATTCCAATTGATTACTACCAAACCGGTTTTATATGTTTGTAATGTAGATGAAGCTTCGGCGGTAAACGGAAATAAATATGTAGATCAGGTACGTGAATTAGTAAAAGATGAAAATGCAGAGGTAATTGTGCTTTCTGTTGGTGCTGAGGCTGATATTACCGAATTAGAAAGTTACGAAGAGCGTCAGGTTTTCCTGGAAGATTTAGGATTAACTGAGCCAGGTTCGGCAGTATTGATTCGTGCGGCTTATAAATTATTGAATTTACAAACTTATTTTACTGCCGGAGTTAAAGAAGTTCGTGCCTGGACAATCAACATTGGGGATACTGCTCCCAAAGCGGCTGGAGTTATCCACACCGATTTTGAAAAAGGTTTTATTCGTGCGGAGGTAATTGCTTATGAAGATTTTTCGAACTATGGTTCGGAATCTAAAGTGAAGGAAGCTGGAAAATTGCGTGTGGAAGGAAAAGAATACATTGTAAAGGATGGTGACGTAATGCACTTTAGGTTTAATGTTTAATCTATGAAAAAAGCTTTATTGACTGTTTTCCTTGTTGTCGTTTTTAATGTCGTAGGTTTAGCTCAAAGTAACTATAGTGTAGGGGTGAATTTTGGTTCCAATTATACAAGTTTTAGGGGAAGCGATATTTTAGATCACACAGATTCAGGATTTGGTTATTTAGCAGGTCTTTTTGTTGAGTATAGGATTAATAAAAATTTTTCTATTAATTCAGGTTTAAACTTGGAGCAAAAGTCAATAAAATACGAAACAGATTATACTATAAGTTATTTTGATAATCAGACTTTTGAATATTTTGTTGAAGATATTAATGTAAAAACAATCAATAAGTATAAATATTTGACTATTCCTTTGTTGGTGAAGTATAGCTTCGGGAAAAGCAAATCTTTTTTTGTAAATGGAGGTGGTTTTATCTCGTTTTGGCAAAGTCATAAACAAAAATCACATTTCGTTAATAAGAATGGAGGTAGTATAGTGTATTCACCTTCAGGAATAAATTTTCCTTTAGCAAATGATGTTTCGAGTGATTATGGTGTGTCGTTGGGACTAGGGAAAATATTTGAGTTGGATAATAGAAATACAATTTTGATAGAACTAAGGGATAATTTAGGTTTGTGTAATACTATTGATGGGACTTTTAATCAAGGTGTGTCAGGGGGTATTAAAACTAATTCTTTGAGTTTAATTACTAGTTGGTCATTTAATTTGTAATACATATTTGTTTTTTTGTAGAAAGCTACTAAAGAGATTTAGTGGCTTTTTTTGTTTTCAAATTTTACTACATTTATAAAAAAAAAACATGAAAATAATCGCTTTTGGCGGAAGCCCAAGTAAAAACTCTATCAATAAAAAATTAGCGACTTATGCAGCTTCACTTTTTGAAAATGCCGAAGTAGAAATTTTGGATTTAAATAATTATCAAATGCCATTGTTTAGTGTGGACGTTGAAGCAGAAATTGGTCAGCATGAGTTAGCAAAAGCCTTTTTGGCTAAAATTGAATCAGCTGATTTTTTAGTGGTTTCTTTGGCAGAAAATAACGGGAATTATTCTGCCGCTTTTAAAAATGTATATGATTGGTGTTCTCGAATCACGGGGAAAGTATTTCAAAATAAGCCAATGTTATTAATGGCTACATCGCCGGGAGCCAGAGGAGGTGCTTCGGTATTGGAAATAGCCAAAAATGCTTTTCCGCGATATGGTGCGGATATTAAAGCAACTTTTTCTTTGCCAAGTTTTGATGCAAATTTTGATGTTGAAAACGGCAAAATAGCTAATCCGGAATTTGATAATCAGTTGAGGGAGATTGTTAAGAGTCTGGGAAGTTAAAAGTGTAAATTAATAGGTATTAATTAATTTAATGTTTCTATCTGATAGTTTTAGGTTTAGTATGGATAATTTTTATATTTGCTACACTATCTCTTTATAGTCTTTTAAATATAGAAAATAGTCTAAATATTGATTTAGCTAATGGGTAAATATGGTAAATAGCAAGCAATTATCTTTAGAACTGACTTTGTTGGTGTTTATCATGTCTCTATTTGTTATTGGGGTCGGAATTTTTGGTTTTATAAAGATTAGAGAATCAAATAATAGTTCAAAAGAATTATATACTGATAGGATATTGCCAATGGACCAATTGGCGGATATTCGTTTTTACACTTCTAATATTATAGCAACTGCTCGTCAAATTGATGGAAAAAAAATTGCCTACAATGATGCTTTGCGAAAGATTGTTCAATCACAGGATAGTATCAGAATAAACTGGAAAAAATATCAAAAAAGTTACCTTACAGATCAAGAAAAACAATTGGCTTTAAATGCCAAAATACAAATTGATAAATCAGATAGGGCTATTGAAAGATTGAAATTGGCGTTGAAAAAAGAAGATGCCAATTTGCTTGATTCCATTCTTAAAAATGAGTTATATCCTAATTTGAATTTGGTTGTTATTGAAGTGAGTAATTTGCTTCGTTTGCAAGTTAAAATTGGCGAAGCAATTAATCAAAATAATGATAGTAATTATAAAACCTATACTTCTGAAATTATTTGGATTATACTAATTGCTTTTGGATTTGCAGTTCCGTTTTTGTATTACCTGATAAAGAAAAATAGTGCTATTGTAAATAATTTAAAATTAAATAAGGCTAAATTGTTTCTTACCGAGAAGAATTATCGCAACTTAATTGAATATGCCGGGGAAGCTATTTTAATTCTAAATGAAGAGACTGAAATTATTGATTTGAATGAAGAAGCTTGCACTTTGTTTGGTTACACGCGGGAAGAATTACTTAATATTAATATATCCGAATTAGTACCTTCCGACGAAATTGAAAAACAAGCAGAAGATGTTGCTTTAATAAGAAAGGACAAATTTGCACAAATAAGCAGAAAAATAAAAAGAAAAGACGGTTCTTTTATTCAGACAGAAATCAGTAATAGATCGATGGATGGAAAAGGTTTTTTTGCCATTTTAAGAGATGTTACTGCTCGAAAAAATGCTGAAGAAGTAATAAAAAAATCAGAAGAAAAGTATCGTTATCTGTTTGATAATAACCCTGCTTATATTATAATTTGGGATTTAGAAACACTGGAAGTTTTAGAAATTAATAATGCTGTATTGTGTAAGTATGGCTATAGTAAAGAAGAGTGGTCGAGAATGTCAGTCTTGGATTATCGTCCAAAAGAAGATTATTCTAAAATAGAAGAATTTGCAAAATATATGTTGGTACATGATGATCCAATTGTAACAAGAAACTGGTCGCATTATAAGAAGAATGGAGATAAAATGATAATGGAAATTGCTTCTCATAAAATTGATTATAATAATCGAAAGGCCATATTGTCATTAGCGAATGATGTTACAATGCAAATCAAAGCCGAAGAGAAACTAAAACAAAGTGAGGAAAAACATCGCGTTTTGACCGAAAATATAAGTGATGCTATTTTGCTTTTAGACAAAGAAGGTAAAATTTTGTATCAAAGTCCCTCGGCCGAACGAATTTCAGGATATAGTTTTGAAGATGTCAAAGAAAAAAGTATTACCGAATTTTTAGTTTCAGATGAGTTGTTTCGTGGGCAACTTTTTTTGAAAGAAATTTTAGAAAATCCTAATATGCCTAAACAAAACCAATTTAGGATTAATCATAAAAAAGGACATGAAATCTGGATTGAAGGAACAGCTATTAATTTATTAGAAAATGAAAGTGTTAAAGCAATCATTCTAAATTATAGAGATGTTACTGATAATAAAATATTTGAAAATGAATTAATTCGCTATAATTCAGAATTGAAAAAAACAAATGCCGAATTGGATCGTTTTGTTTACAGTGCTTCTCATGATTTGCGTGCACCGTTAAAATCGATGTTGGGTCTTATTTATGTGACTAAAGAATGTGCTGATCCGGAAGATAGTGAGTTACATGAAAGGCTGGCAATGCTTAATAATAGTGTGGGGAAATTGGATGATTTTATTGAAGATATACTCCATTATTCCAGAAATGCCCGTATGGGGTTAGATAAAGATGAAATTAATTTTGGAAAAATAATTGAAGAAATTAAAGGAAGTCATAAATTTATAGAAGGGATAAAAGGGGTGCAATTCCATGTAGAGATCAGTTCGAGTGGATTGTTTGTTTCTGATTATCGAAGGTTAGGTGTGGTTTTGAATAATCTTCTTTCTAATGCTTTGAAATACAGAGATGTTTCTAAAGAAAAGTCTTTTGTGAATATTATCATTCGTAGCGATAAAACCAATGCAGTTATTGTTGTTGAAGATAATGGAGTAGGTATTGCTAATAATGACAAAGAGAAAATATTTGAAATGTTTTATAGAGCAACCACGCTTTCTTCGGGTTCAGGTCTTGGTTTGTATATTGTAAAAGAAGCTCTGGAAAAACTAGAAGGGACAATTAATGTAGAGTCTGAGCAGGATAAAGGAACTAAGTTTATTGTTGAAATTCCTAATCAAATTAGTAATTTAAATTAATTTTATGAAAGTCAAAAATATTCTCCTGATAGATGATAATGAGATAGATAATTATGTAAACAATCATATTATTACTAAAAGTAAAATTGCTGAAAAAATTACTGTAAAAAAATCTGCTATGGCGGCATTGGAATATTTAAAAAACACAGAAGGAGGTACCGTGGAATTTCCTGAATTAATTTTTTTAGACATATCAATGCCTGTAATGGATGGATTCGGATTTCTGGAAGAAATAATAAAGTTCCCTCAGACTATTGAAAAACAATGCGCTGTGGTTATGCTAAGTTCGTCAGATAATCCAAACGATATTAAAAGAGCAATGAATTTTGAAGTTGTGATTGATTTTTTTACCAAACCGTTGCGAATTGAAATGATTGAAAAATTAGCAGAGAAAGGAAATTTATAAAGCCTGTAATTTAAAATCCAATTTTCTTTTGTCAATATCATTTTTGATAACTTTGTTCGTTAGCCTTTTTAAAATAGGGTGATATATGCTATATTAGCAAAAAATCCACAAAATTTAATGTCAGATCAAAGTAAATATACCGAAGATAATATTCGGTCATTAGACTGGAAAGAGCATATTCGTATGCGTCCCGGTATGTATATCGGGAAATTAGGTGATGGTTCTTCACCGGATGATGGTATCTATATTTTATTGAAAGAAGTACTCGATAACTGTATCGATGAGTTTGTTATGGGCTCAGGAAAAACTATCGAAGTGACTATCAAGGACAAAACCGTGGCTGTTCGTGATTATGGTCGTGGAATTCCATTAGGAAAAGTGGTTGATGTGGTTTCTAAAATGAATACCGGAGGTAAGTATGATTCCCTGGCATTTAAGAAATCTGTGGGTTTGAATGGGGTGGGTACTAAGGCGGTGAATGCCTTGTCTAATTATTTCCGTGTAGAATCGGTGAGAGAAGACAAACAAAAAGCAGCCGAATTTTCAGCCGGGAATTTGGTTCTGGAAGAAGATATTATTGAAACGACCAAACGTAAAGGAACCAAAGTTACTTTTACTCCCGATGAGGCTATTTTTAAAAACTACAAATTTCGTAATGAATATGTAGTGAAAATGCTCAAAAATTATTGTTATCTGAATACCGGATTAACAATTATCTACAACGGTGAAAAATTCTTCTCAGATTACGGATTAAAAGATTTATTAAACGAAAATATAGCCGAAGAAGACAAAGTTTATGATATCATTCATCTAAAAGGAGATGATATCGAAATTGCGATGACGCATAGTAAATCACAATACAGTGAGGAATACCACTCTTTTGTAAACGGACAAAATACGACTCAGGGAGGAACACACTTGGTTGCTTTTCGTGAAGCTATTGTAAAAACAGTCAGAGAGTTTTACAACAAAGGTTTCGAACCTTCAGATATTCGAAAATCTATTGTAGGGGCGGTGAGTATTAAGGTGATGGAACCGGTTTTTGAATCGCAAACCAAAACCAAATTAGGTTCTACCGAAGTAGGTTCTGAGCCGGGAATGCCGTCGGTGCGAACTTTTGTAAATGATTTTGTCAAAAATAATTTAGACAATTATTTGCACAAAAATCCGGAAACTGCCGATTTGTTGCTGCGTAAAATTTTACAAGCTGAAAGAGAGCGTAAAGAACTTTCTGGTATTCGAAAATTAGCTAAAGACAGAGCTAAGAAAGCCAGTTTGCATAATAAAAAGTTGCGTGATTGTCGTGTGCATTTACCGGATATTAAAAATCCAAGATATTTAGAAAGTACTTTGTTTATTACCGAGGGGGATTCGGCTTCCGGATCGATTACCAAGTCGCGCGATGTGAACACACAGGCTGTTTTTAGTTTGCGTGGAAAACCGTTGAATTCGTATGGTATGAGCAAGAAAATTGTTTATGAAAATGAGGAATTCAACTTGTTACAGGCGGCTTTGGATATTGAGGATGATATGGAAAACCTGCGTTACAACAACATTGTTATCGCTACCGATGCCGATGTCGACGGAATGCACATTCGATTATTGTTAATTACCTTTTTCCTGCAATTTTTCCCGGAATTAATCAAAGAAGGGCATTTGTACATATTGCAAACACCTTTGTTTAGGGTTCGAAATAAAAAAGAAACGATTTATTGCTATTCGGAAGAAGAACGAAAAGCAGCTATCGAGAAATTAAAACCTAAACCTGAAATCACCCGATTCAAGGGATTGGGAGAGATTTCGCCAAATGAATTTCAGTTTTTTATTGGTGAAGATATTAGACTGGATCCTGTTATGATGGACAAACATACATCGGTAGAGCAATTATTATCTTTTTATATGGGTAAAAATACGCCGGACCGACAAGAGTTTATCATCAAGAATCTGAAGGTGGAATTGGATACCATTGAAGAAGCTTAATTTTAAAAATAATTAAGTATGGAGAATCAGGATATTCGTTGGAAACAGAGGTTTGAACATTTTGTAAATGCGTTTAAGCAATTAAAAAATGCTAAGCAACTTAAAGAAGAAAGAGACTTTACCGAATTAGAACTTCAAGGGGTAATTCAGGCATTTGAGGTTTCTCAGGAATTGTCTTGGAAAGTAATGAAAGATTTTCTGGAGGAGCAAGGAAAAACAGACTTGTTTGGTAGTAAAAATGCAGTTAAAGAAGCTTTTAATGTAGGACTTATTTCTAAAGGAGATATTTGGTTAGACATGATTAAAAGTAGAAATCTAACTTCTCATATTTATGATGAAAAAGAGGTTTTGGCCATTTTAGAAATTATTTTGAATGATTATTTTCCTGTTTTCATCGATTTTGAAAATAAAATGAAAAGCCTTTTATAATGTTTGGAATCTATCCTAAAAGTTATCAGGAAATTTTGGTGATTTTTGAAGATTGCCTTTCTATTGATGAGGTAGTAATCTATGGTTCCAGAGCGAAGGGAAATTACAGGGAAGGTTCAGACATTGATATTACGTTAAAAGGTGATGTGACAAAAGAAGATTTAAATAAGTTATGGCATAAATTAGATGATAGTTTTATCCCTTATAAATTTGACATATCCATTTATAAGGATTTAAAATCTCAAAGTTTAATAGAGCATATTGAAAGAGTTGGTAAAACTTTTTATAAAAGAGAAAACTGAAATAAATTCAGCATAAATGAAAGACGAAGAAGACGATAACATCATTCCAAACAACGAAGAAAATAATTCAGAAGAGAATCCTATTGATGAAAATCAGGATGGGGAAGAAGCTGATGAAATTATTGATGTAGAGGCTAAACATTTTGAAGGGGAGCATTTTTACGATAATGAAGAAGAAGATGCAAATGATACCATTACCAAAGTTACCGGTATGTATAAAGACTGGTTTTTGGATTATGCTTCTTATGTAATTTTAGAGCGTGCTGTTCCTGCTATCGAGGACGGATTTAAGCCCGTTCAACGCCGAATCATGCACTCTTTGAAAGAGTTGGATGATGGTCGTTATAATAAAGTTGCCAATGTTGTAGGTCACACTATGCAGTATCATCCGCACGGAGATGCGAGTATTGCTGATGCGATGGTGCAGATAGGGCAAAAAGATTTATTGATTGACTGTCAGGGAAACTGGGGGAATATTTTAACCGGAGACGGAGCTGCAGCTTCCCGTTATATCGAAGCACGTTTGTCAAAATTTGCTTTGGAGGTTTTGTATTCTCCAAAAATCACCGATTGGGGAGTTTCTTATGATGGTCGTCGTGCTGAACCCAACAATCTTCCGGTAAAGTTTCCGTTGCTTTTAGCACAGGGGGCAGAAGGTATCGCGGTAGGTTTATCGACTAAAGTTTTACCTCATAATTTTAACGAATTAATCGATGCTTCGATTAAAATATTAAAAGGAAAGCCGTTTACGTTGTATCCGGATTTTATGACTGCCGGTATTGCCGACGTTTCTAATTATAATGACGGAATGCGTGGCGGGCGTGTGCGTGTGCGTGCTAAAATTGCCCAGATAGACAAAAATACACTGGCAATTACTCAAATTCCGTTTTCGACCAATACTTCGACTTTGATTGACAGTATTTTGAAAGCCAATGATAAAGGCAAAATCAAAATCAAGAAAATTGAAGACAATACCGCCGCCGATGTTGAGATTTTAATTCACTTATATCCGGGAGTTTCTCCGGATAAAACTATTGATGCATTGTTTGCTTTCACTGCCTGTGAAACTTCGGTAGCACCTTTGGGCTGTGTGATTGAAGACAATAAGCCTTTGTTTATTGGGGTTTCGGCGATGTTGAAAATTTCGACTAACAGAACAGTCGATTTGCTTCGTCAGGAATTAGAGATTCACTTAGAGGAATTAAAAAACAAATGGCATTTTTCTACTTTGGAAAAAATCTTCATCCGTGAAGAAATGTACATTGATTTCAAATTGTATCATGATAAAGAATCTTTGTTCCAATACATGTACGATAGATTTGAGCCTTTCAAAAAATCCTTTGTTCGAGAAATCAACGACGACGATTTACAGCGATTGACTCAAATTCCGATGATTCGTATTACCCGTTTTGATTCTGATAAGGCCGATGAATTTATCGCTAAGTTGGAAGATGAAATGAAGGAGGTAGAATACAATTTGGAACATATTATTGATTTTGCCATTACCTATTTTACCAAGTTAAAAGAGAAATATGGTAAAGGACGCGAGCGTCAAACGGAACTGCGTATTTTTGATGATATCGAAGCTACAAAAGTAGTGTTGCGAAATACTAAATTATATGTGGACAGAGCAGAAGGTTTTGTAGGAACCAATTTGAAAAAAGACGAATATGTTACCGATTGCTCGGATATCGATGATGTGATTGTTTTTCTTCGTGACGGAAGTATGATGGTGACTAAAGTCGATGCTAAAACTTTTGTTGGGAAAGACATTATTCATGTAGCTGTTTTTGACAAAAGTGATAAACGTACTATTTATAATCTGGTGTATCGCGATGGAAAATCAGGACCATCTTATATTAAACGATTTAATGTTTCCGGAGTTACCAGAGATAAATTGTATGATTTGACCAATGGAACCAAAGGTTCTCAGGTATTGTATTTTACCTGTAATCCAAATGGAGAAGCTGAGGTTATTACAATTCTTTTACGTCAAATAAGCAGTATTAAGAAGTTAAAATTCGATTTGGATTTTGCTAAATTGGCTATTAAAGGTCGTGCTTCCAAAGGAAATTTAGTAACCAAATATCCAATTAAGAAAATCGAAATTAAGGAGAAAGGAATTTCTACTTTGTTACCAAGAAAAATTTGGTATGATGATACCGTACAACGTTTGAATGTTGATGCCAGAGGAGAATTATTAGGTGAATTCAGGCCAAGTGATAAAATTTTGATTATTCAGCAATCTGGAAAATTAAAAGTAATCATTCCTGAATTGTCTACTCACTTTGACGAAGATATGATCGTTTTGGAGAAATGGATTCCTAAAAAACCTATTTCAGCCATTTATTATGATGGAGAAAAAGAGCGCTACTATTTGAAGCGATTTTTAGTAGAGAATGAAGGTAAAGAAGAAAGTTTTATTACCGAACATCCTAATTCGCAACTGGAATTGGTATCTACCGATTACAGACCTTTGGTGGAATTGGTTTTTCCTAAAGTCAAAGGAGTTCAAAAAGAGAGTATTACGGTAGATGTTGAAAATTTTATAGCAATAAAAGGATTTAAAGCGTTAGGTAATCAACTAACTACGGATAAATTAAAACAGGTAAACGCTTTAGCACCGTTGCCTTATGAAGAGCCGGAAGAAGTTATAGCCGAAGAATTGGAAGTTAGAGGCGAATTAAATGCCGACGATAGTTCTATTCAACTCGAAGATGATGGCCAAATTGGTCTGGTTTTAGAATAAAAATCCCTGTCTTTTAGGGTAAATTGTAATGACTGTGCTGGTTTTACAGGCAGTCATTACAATCTTTATAAAATCTTTATATCCGGTTTGTTTTTATTATAAAATACTTATAACATATCATTTAACTTTGTCTTGTAAATAATCAGAGAATTAAAATGAAAAGTATTTTAAGACAAATAAAGATTAAAAATCAATACTTGATAAGCTTATGTTCTGTAAGCATTGTGTCGCTATTGTGTTTATTTACAAGAGATTATTTAGACTATAAAATAGCAGCTTATATATTGCTTGTAGTGGTGTCTTTATTGGCCATGTTTTTAGATATTTTTCCGGTTTTACTGAGTGCTTTTCTGAGCGCATTGATTTTGAATTTCTTATTCATCAAGCCTTATTATACCTTCCATATCAGTAATGCCGAAGATACTTTATTGTTTGTCTTATTTTTTGTTATTGCTTTTCTTAATGGCGTTTTGACTCATAAAATTAGAAAGACAGAGAAAATGCTTCAAATTAAGCAAGTTCGGTCTAATACAATGAAATTGTATAACGCATTATTAGATTCATTATCACATGAATTGCGAACACCTATTTCTGCAATTATGGGAGCAATTGATACGATTCAGAGTCAAAATGTAACTATTTCTGAAGAGAATAAATTACAATTGTATTCAGAAATTGAGAAGGCTTCTTTACGACTCAATCATCAGGTAGAAAATTTACTCAATATGTCTCGATTAGAATCGGGGGTTGTTGAACCTAAGATGGATTGGTGTGATATAAACGAGTTGTTTTATAATGTTTTAGATAATCTCAAAGAAGATTTGAAATTTCATAAAGTTAAGGTCAGTACCGATGAGAATTTGCCGCTTTTTAAATTGGATTATGGTTTGATGGAGCAAATTATTTACAATTTGGTTTTTAATGCCTCCCAATATACGCCCAAAGGAGCCAAGATAGAATTGAGTGCAGTTTATAATCCTGATGTAGATTTTGATTATAATTCAGAAAAATTAGAATCATGTGTTATAACAGTTTCTGATGATGGTTTGGGCTTCCCAGAGGAAGAAATCGATCAGGTTTTTGATAAATTTTACCGACTTCATAATTCAAAAACAGGAGGGACAGGACTCGGACTATCTATTGTAAAAGGTTTTGTCGAAGCTCAAAACGGTATGGTAACTCTGGAAAATAAAGAAGATGGAGGTTCTGTTTTTACATTATCTTTTCCGGCATTAGTAATGAACCCTAAAGAAATTTCAAATGAGTAATCCGGTAGAAATATTAATTGTAGATGATGAAGTCCAAATTAGAAAATTGCTCGAAATTGCTTTGGATTCCAATGGATACAAAACTTTTTTTGCAGTAAATGCTAAAGAAGGATTATCTCTTACTGCAAATCATCAGCCTGATTTAATTATTCTGGATTTAGGATTGCCTGACGAGGACGGACAACAGGTTTTGAAACGATTAAGAGAATGGTATAAAAAACCGATTATCATTTTAACGGTTAAAAATACTGAAGAAGAAATCGTAAAAGCCCTTGATAATGGAGCGAATGATTATTTGACAAAGCCGTTCAGAACACAGGAATTGCTTGCCAGAATCCGTACAGCATTAAGAAATACAAATGAGAATGCAATTGAACCCATTATTGAATTTGGTGACATTTCAATTGATTTTACTTCCAGGATTGTTAAGCAAAAAGAGGAGATTTTAAAATTAACTACTACCGAATATAATTTGCTTTCTATTTTGGTGAAAAATGAAGGCAGGGTACTCACACACCAGTATTTACTTAAAGAAGTTTGGGGGAATAGCTATTCCGATCAAACGCAATACTTACGTGTTTTTGTGGCGCAGCTTCGCAAAAAAATAGAAGAAGACTCTAATCATCCCAAATTTATCATTACAGAATCGGGTGTAGGATACCGATTTAATACGGGCTAAAATCTAAAAAAAAATAGCTGAAAAAACTTGTATTACGAGAACTTATGTTATTGCGATGGGGATATCTATGCTCAAAAATGAACTTATTTTAAAATTAAAAACTATAATAAAAATGAATAAATCTGTAATAGAAAAAGTAACGGCTGCCTCACTTTTGGTCGCTCTCGGGATCATTTATGGTGATATCGGAACGAGTCCGTTATATGTTATGAAATCAATAATAGGCACCAAAGAGATATCCGAATTATTGGTATATGGTGGGATTTCCTGTGTTTTTTGGACGCTTACCTTTCAAACAACAATTAAATATATCTTTTTAACACTCTCGGCAGATAATCATGGCGAAGGTGGTGTTTTTTCTCTTTATGCACTAGTAAAACGTTTTGGAAAGGGAAGATTAGTAATTCCTACAATTCTGGGTGCAACAACACTATTGGCGGATGGTATTATTACACCACCCATTTCAGTAGCTTCGGCAGTAGAAGGTATCGAAGTTGTTTTTCCGCATATCCCAACTTTACCCATTGTGATTGTAATTTTATCGGCATTGTTCTTTTTTCAGCGCTTTGGAACACAAAAAGTAGGTTCTTTTTTTGGTCCCGCAATGGTCGTTTGGTTTTCTATGCTATTCATATTGGGATTTGTACAAATTTTAGAACATCCTTCCATTTTAAAAGCGTTGAATCCAATGTACGCTTATGAATTATTAGTTGAATATCCTCATGGATTTTGGTTATTGGGAGGTGTTTTTCTTTGTACAACAGGGGCAGAAGCTTTGTATTCTGATTTGGGACATTGTGGTAAAAAGAACATCCGGATTACCTGGATTTTTGTCAAAACCGCATTGGTGGTTAACTATTTAGGACAGGCAGCCTGGCTTATGACACAAGGGAAATCATTTCTGGAGGACAGGAATCCTTTTTACCAGATTATGCCTCATTGGTTCCTTTTTTCGGGTATCATTATCGCAACTTTGGCAGCAATTATCGCTTCTCAGGCATTGATTAGTGGCTCTTATACATTGATAAATGAAGCGGTTTCGCTTAATTTCTGGCCAAGAGTTTCCATGCGAAATCCCACCAATCTTAAAGGGCAAATCTATATTCCGTCGGTCAACACTATTCTTTGGATAGGCTGTATTTTAATGATTTTGTATTTTAAAAATTCAACTCACATGGAGGCAGCTTATGGATTTTCGATAACCATAGCCATGCTGATGACAACGGTGCTTTTAAATTATTATTTGATTTACATCAAAAAGCTAAACCGTATTTTAATAGCCGGTATTATAGCAGTTTTTGCTGTTATTGAGATTGCTTTTTTTGTTGCCAACATTGTTAAAATCAAAGAAAGATGGATGTTTTTGTTCTTTGAGCTGTTTATTTTTATGACCATGTATGTGTGGTTCTTTTCCAGAAAAATCAATAATAAATTTTTAAAATTTACGAATCTTGTGGAGCACACACAGCAATTTCAGGAATTGAGTAATGATGACAGTATTCCAAAATATGCTACCCATTTAATTTATTTGTCTAAAGCGGATAGAAATTATGAAATTGAAGAAAAAATATTAAAATCTATTTTTTCGAAAAAACCAAAAAGAGCTGATGTTTACTGGTTTTTTCATATCAACAGGACGAATGAACCCTTTACATTGAATTATGAAGTAATAGAATTATTAGACGATAAAGTAATCAAAATTGTGTTGAATATTGGGTTTAGAATTCAGCCTAAAGTGGAATTGTATTTCAAAAAAATCGTTCAGGATTTGGTAAATAAAAAAGAGTTGAATTTACATATTCGTCCTGATGGATCCACAAAATACAATCCTGAACCTGATTTTAAATTTGTTATTCTGGAGAAATTCTTATCTGTTGAAAATGAATTTACCGTTAAAGATGCACTTTTAATGAACTCTTATTATATGCTTAAAAATTGTTCGCTTTCGGATATAAGAGCTTTCGGATTGGATAAAAGTGATGTTGAAATTGAAGAGATTCCTATCGTCTATCAGCCGATTGTGAATTTAGAATTAGAAAGAAAAATAGCAGCAAACTAATAATCAAAAAAATACCCCAAAAGTAAGTTACACTTTTGGGGTATTTTATTTTATCTGAAAAGATGATACAACATAATTGCAGGATCTTTTCCTTTCAATTTTTTTATGATTTTAAGAAACGCAATTGCTGTGATGTAAGCATCTCCCACAGCGGTATGACGATCGGTTTTTGCTATATCAAATTTGTCAGCCAAGTCGTCTAAGCTGTAATGATCCTTATGCTGTATCAGGTTGGATTTTATTAAAGTTCTTTTATACAACGTGGCTGTGTCCAAAGTTCGATTTTTAATTTTATCTAAACCGTTTCTTGCCAAAGCATTATTAATCATTGTCATGTCAAACAAGGTATGATGTGCAATAATAATTGAATCGCCAATATAGTCTAAAAACAGTTGTAAAACCTGAATTTCAGACTTATGATCCAATACATCACTACGGATAATTCCATGAATTTGTACGCTGGATTTATCAAAATGTTCCTGATCTATATAATGTTCGAAAACATTTTCTAAATTAATGACTCCATTTTCTAATGTTAATGCACCAATGCAAAGAATACGGTCATTGTTGTAATCAAAACCCGTAGTTTCGGTATCCAGCACAACAAAACGTTCGGATTCGATTGTTCTGTTTAATTTTTCATCAATGGGTTCTTTTAGGATTCCCAATATCTGAAGTGATTCTATAATTCTTTCTTTGAGAGTCATTATATAGTAATTTTTCCGGGATTAAAACGTATTGAAATCACTTCCTGTAATTCTTTGATGGTTTTAAAAGTAGCTTTAAGTTTTACTTTTTCTAATTTGGTTAGCGCTTCTAATTCGATAAATTGTCCTGAATCATGGTGTAATAGGCCTTGTTTTGTTCGGAATTTGAGTAAGGTTTTATACGAATAAGCACAAGATAAATACAAATCTTTGTTTTGAGGTTCGAGTTCGGCCAGTTTTTCAAATCGTTCCGGAGTATTACTAATTCCTTTAACAGAATGTGATAGAATTAAAACTCTTGCGGCATCTGCCAGCGGCATTAAAGCTCTTCGTTTAATATCAAAGAAATCTTTATGCGCACCGTCTTGTTCTACTAAAAACTGTCTGAAAAAACCTGTTGGCGAAGGACTTTGCAAAGCACCACTCACCAAATGAACATAAAAAATTGGATTAGCATCAATATCTCCAAAAATATAATCCGATAATTGGTTAGCAAGATCTCTGTCTCCGTAGGATAAACTATAATCAAAAAAGATGAAAGAAAGTAATACTTCATCTTTTCCGGGTTTACTAATCCAGTTATGAACTAATTCTTTCCATTGTTTTAAACTTAAGCACCATTTAGGGTTAGAAGCCATCATTTCGGCAGGACAATATTCATAACCAATTTCAAAAAGTCCTTTGTTAACTTCTGAGGCTAATTCCAGAAAATATTTTCTGGTTTTTTCTTGAATTATTTCTGGTACATCTTCATAAATAAGCGCATTATCCTGATCCGTATGTAATAATTGTTCACTACGTCCCTGACTGCCTAAGGCTAACCACGAAAAGCGGGCAGGAGGAGAGGTCTTCATTTTTGCCAATGATAACTCTATTACTCTTTGAATACAGGTGTCATTTAATTCGGTAATTATTTTAGAAGTAAGGGTTATAGGAATGTTTTGATCTAAATAGCCCTGCAATAATTGCATGATTTTAGCCCGAATGGGTTTTATTTCTTTTACTTTTTTTACTCTTTTCAGGGCTTTGATTAAAACCGCAGGATTGTTTCCTAAGGCAACCATGACATCGTGTTTGGATAAAATCCCTACAACTTTGGTGTTTGGCGTTCCGTCTTTAGTAAGACATAAATGGCTGATATTACTTTTCATCATCGCCATTTGTGCCTGAGTAATGGTCATTTTTTTAGAATAGGTAATTACGGGCGAATTCATAATTACATCTGCTGTGGTATTGATAGAATAATCTCCGGTGACAATTTTATTCCTTAAATCTTTATCGGTAATGATACCTATTGGTAACATATCTTCAACAACCAGCATGGCTCCCACGTTTTTCTTTGTCATGGTTTTTGCAATTTCCTTAGCCGTAGCAACTCTGGAGCAGGTAATGATTTTTTTGGAATATTTAATAGGTTGTAAGTCTAAAATCTTGTTATCAGTATCAATAACATCAGCTCCCATGTTTTCGTCTTCAAGAAACTCTCCGTAAAGCTTTTTACTATGACTTTTGGAAAAAGGATTTTGGGTATTTGAAGCAAAGCTATCAATAATAAAACCGCCTACATTATGATTTTTAATAGCATAAGGTTTAAAAATAGCAATCGGGATTGCGTACAAAATGCTTTCTTCGTGAGCGATGGCTTCCATCTTATAATTTTCGTGTGCAATTAAGGGACGTAAACCAAAAATATCACCTTCATCACACATGTCCAGAATGTTGTTTTGTGATTTTCTGCGTAATTCTACTGCTCCTTTATGAACCACGTAAAAAGAGTCATGCGTTTCTTCGTTTTCTTCAAAAATAATAGCACCTTTTTCCTTGTAGATAATGGAAACTTTTTCAGATAGTTTTTCAATATCATATTGATCTAAAAAGTTAAAAGGTGGAAAGTGTTTTAAAAAGTCGGCTACTCTTTGCGAAATGGTATTTTTCATTAAAAAAATATTTTGGGCTATATTGGTATCTGTTTGAGAAAAGAAAGCTAGTTGCTCGTTTTCTTAGTACGCTAATTTATTAATTTTTATGTTTTATAAAGCAAAAAAGCCCCTAATTAAGGAGCTTCTTTGATATTATTTAGAGAATTTATTTCTTTTTTGAAACTTTCATGTTCAATACTTCTACCAGTAATGAGAATGAAATAGCAAAATACAAATAGCCTTTAGGAATCGGGGTTACATGACTGCCAAAAATTAAGGCGTTTGATAAATGAGCACTTTCGGTCAATAACATCAAACCAATTAATATTAAGAAAGACAATCCTAAGATTTGAATAGAAGGATGTTTATTGACAAAAGTTCCAACAGGAACGGCAAATTGCATCATGATTAAAACCGAGACAACTACCGCAGCAATCATAATGTATAAGGCACCGGTAACTCCGTTAGTCATTCCTACTGCTGTTAAAATACTATCGAATGAGAATACAATGTCAATTAAAATGATTTGTACAATAACACTGCTGAACGATTTGGTCGCCGACTTTTTAATTTCTTGTTCTTCTTCACCTTTATGGTCTACTTTTTCTCTGATTTCGTTAGTGCTTTTGTAAATCAGGAACAATCCTCCTAATAAAAGAATAATACTTTGCCCGGAAACTTCTGCGTGCATCCAACTAAAATTAAACGTAAACCAAGGCTCTTTCATTGCAATTAAAACAGTAATTCCAAAAAGAAGAACGATACGCATGAACATGGCTAAAAACATTCCTATTTTGGTGGCTTTTTTACGGCTTTCTTCGGGTAATTTTCCTGTGGCTATCGATATGAAAATGATGTTGTCAATCCCTAGTACAATTTCTAGAAAAGTTAATGTTAACAAAGCAATCCAGGCATCGGGATTTAAAAATACTTCCATTTTGAGTTATGAGTTATGGGTTATGAGTTATAGGTTTTTTGTTTAATCTGAAATTTTAGTTACGGTTCCTTTTTGTTTTTGGTCAGAGCCTACTATACCAAATTCAAAGGTATAGGATTTTCCCGAAGTCGTCAAGATTTTCATATTAATTGATTTTTCTTCGGCCATATTTTTAGGGTGGAGTTTTCTCAGAATGTATTCACAATCACTTACCCATCTTATCGAAGCAGTATCTGTTTTTCCTTCGAAAGTTTCAATTTCTATGCTGTCGTTACGTTCAAAAAGTGTTACTTTTTTTTCACCATTTACTTCATATTCAAAACGAAATTTACCGGTTTTAAAATCTTTGCAATTGTGTTCGGCTTGATAGCAGGAAGCAAAAAGCAAGAGTAGTGGAAGTAGTATGATTTTTTTCATTCGATTTATCAGTTTAGATTCCTCTCTAAGGGAGTAGGGGGTGTGCATTTATTGAATTTTAATATCGTATTTGTCTAAAAGTCCCGGAATTCCTTGCATCGAAAACTTTGCTTTTCGCATTGGGTTGAATTCGGGATCAATTTTATAGTTGTATGCTGTCAGGAAATTGACTTCTTTTAATTGGGTATCATTAAAAACCGCATTGTCTAAATTGCAATTATCAAAAACCGAATTCGAAAGATTGCTCCCAATAAAACTCACTTCTTTCATTGAACAGCAACGGAAAATGCTTTTAGGCATTTTTTTATTCGAAAAAGAAGCATAATCCAAAATGCAGTCATTGAAACTCACGGCAAACATAAAATCAGCGCATAGGTTAAATTGAATTCCCAATAGTTTACAATTGGAGAAATGCACGGTTTTTAAGCTTGTTTCTCCCAAAGAAGTCATCGAAAGATTGCAGTTGATAAACTCGCAATCCATAAAAGTATTGTTTGAAAAATCGCTGTTAGAGAAATCACAGTTTTTAAAAACACAATCTTCAAATTCGCGATTGCTTACTTTTTTATTAATGAAAACTACTTTTTCAAATGTCTTTTGGATGTGAATTAAATCTTCCATTTAATCGTTAAATAAAGCTTTCATCATGAATTGTAAGCCTTTAAAAGCTAAAATTACTGCAGTAATACAAAATGCTATTCCGAATCCCAAAACCAGATAATGCCACACATTTTGCTGGTTCATAAAAGCATTGTGAATGAATGAAGGTCCTATAAAAAGCAAAGGCAAAGCCCCTGCTAAGTATTTTACGCCTTTGGATAATAATTCTTTGTTTGTAGCCATGGCTAAAGTTAGAAGTTAGAAGTTAGAAGTAGGGAGAGACATATAACGCATAACGTTCAACTCACAACTTGGAATTATAAAAATCAACAGCTTTGCGCACGCTGCCGTGTTCTTTTAATAATTGAGCGGCTTCCTCGTAGCTTACGGGAATTTCGCCCATAATCATTTTGGTTCCGCGATCAACGAGTTTGTTGTTGCTCAATTGCATATCGACCATTTTGTTGCCTTTAACTTTTCCTAATTGGATCATTGTGGCAGTCGAAATCATGTTTAAAACCAATTTTTGAGCTGTTCCGGCTTTCATTCTCGAACTTCCCGTTACAAACTCCGGTCCTACGACCACATCAATAGGGAATTGTGCTTTTTGTGAAAGCGGACTCGCTGCATTGCAGGAAATGCTTCCCGTGATAATATTATTTTTGTTACAAGCCTCTAATCCGCCAATAACATAAGGCGTTGTTCCCGAAGCGGCAATTCCTACCACCACATCATTTTCGTTAATATTGAATTCCTGTAAATCAATCCAGGCCTGAGTTGCATTGTCCTCGGCGTTTTCCACCGCTTTGCGAATGGCTTTGTCGCCTCCGGCTATTATTCCTACAACCAAATCAAAAGGAACTCCAAAAGTAGGAGGACATTCCGAAGCATCCACCACCCCTAAACGTCCCGAAGTTCCGGCGCCAATGTAAAATAAACGTCCGCCTTGTTTCATTTTAGCAACAATCTGAGTGACTAAAGTTTCAATTTGGGGTAAAGCTTTTTCTACAGCAAGCGGAACGGTTTTGTCTTCGTTATTGATATTGGTCAATAATTCAGTAACCGACATTTTTTCTAAATGTTCGTATTTCGAGGATTGTTCGGTGGTTTTTATGAAGGTCATTTTTATTTTTGAGTTTCTGAGTTGCAAAGATTCAAAGGTACTAAGTTAAATCGAAGTTTAACTTAATTCAGTTTTCTGGAATACAATGATTTCTTACTGATATGTTTTTACTTTCTAGTTCTTGTTTCATTTCTAGCCAAGTTTTATCGGTTAAGGAACCGGCAAAGTAAGTTTTAGTATTAAAATCTTTTGAAATTATTCTTAAATTATTAGGCTGTTTATGTTGTCTGTCATAAACAACTTCTCTGATGTCTGAAATATTGTAAATGTCTTTTACCCAAAAGTAATAATGATTTCTTATGATAAAAAAGTTTTCAGATATTTCAAAAAAATACATTGCTCTTGAGTTCAATAAGAACCAAATCAAGCTAATCAAACTTATAAAAGTAAGCCCAGTAGAATTGTTGGGTTTTTTTGAAAAAAAAGGAATAAGAATGAAAAACAAGATTACTCCCCATGTCATAATTCCTCTGAATGAAAAAACAGGATTTCCTTTGTAAGGAATAAAGAATTCCTGATTAATATCTATGAAAGATTGTTTTTCTGTTGAGATTTCTGTTTGTTCATTCTTGTCTACGACGTTTTTTTGGATATAACATTTTATATCAGAGATATTAGAATAGAAATCATCGAATATTTCAATTTTTTTATTGTCTTTAAAAATTAAAGTAGCGCATTCACCAGTGGTGAATACCATATCACCTTTCCCCGTTAATTTTACAGTGGTTAAATCTTCCCAGGGATAAAAAATATTTTTAAAAAATAAGCCTTTTGTATTTAGTACAAAATTTGATGCATTTTTTATAAATCCAATTGTTATTGAAATTGCGATTCCGAAAATAAATAAAGTTCCAAGACCATATTTGCCATTATTTAATTCTAGACTTTTTATTAATAAAAAAGAAGCGAATATAGTTAGAACTATATTACACAAAATTAAAGTTAAATAGAACTTATAAGGATGTCTTTTTGAAGTGATTTCCATCTTTTATAAAAAATAAGCCAGCGCGATTCCTAACACAATCATCGAAACTTTGGCAATATTAAATTTATGTCCTTCGCTGCTTTCGAAAATAATAGTTGACGAAATATGGAATAATATCCCGATTACTACAGCGGTAATTTCGCTATGGTATTCATTTAATCCTGTCAGATAATCAGAGGCGAAAGTTCCCAGCGGTGTCATCAAAGCAAAAGTAAGCATGAAAGCAAAAATAGCCTGTTTGTTCAGGTGTGAATTGATGAAAAATGTAGTCAAAATAATCGCAATAGGAAGGTGATGAATGGCAATTCCCAGTGCTAAATTATCATGATTATGACCTACAGGAAATCCTTCCAGAAAAGCGTGGATACACAAACTGATGAACAATAACCACGGAATATGTGACATATTTGGATGTCCGTGAACGTGACCATGTTCGGCACCTTTAGAGAAAAATTCCAGAATAATCTGGAACAAAATCCCCATCATGATAAAAATTCCCGCATTCTGTTCATGACTTTCACCAAGAGCATGTTCGTGACTTTCGTAGATTTCAGGTAATAAATGCATTACCGTCAAAGAAAGTAAAAACGAACCACTAAAAGCTAATAGCAGTTTGAGGTTGCTTTTGTTTTTTGGTTTCAAAACCAATGCAATCAGGTAGCCTAAGAGTACAGAAAGTAAGGGTAAAAGGTAATTCATTTTTTTTGTTGAATCGGTTAATAGGTTAATCGTAGAATCGGTTAAACAATTCAACGATTAAACAAGTAAACTATTTAAAGATAAGAATAAGTCGTTCACTTTCTGTTTTATGAAACTTCTTTAATTTATAATCGCCAAAGATGTCTAAAAGATAAATCCCCGCTTCTTCCATCATGGCTTCAAAATCCTGTAAAGTCAGGGCTTTTACTTTTTCGGTGAAATGGTATTTCTGACCTTTATCTTCAAAATCAATTTCTTTAAAAATATGACCGTCGGCTACATAACGTTTCAGGTGAAAATCGATGCCATCCACGGTTTTTACTTCTTCGGGAACCAGAGTGTCAATTACCTGATGTACATTCATAAAGTCAATAACCGCAAATCCGTAGTCGGACAGGCTGTTTTTGATGGCTTTTAATGTTGTAAGATTGTCATCGTCGTTTTCGAAATAACCAAAACTGGTAAACAAATTAAAAATAGCATCGTATTTTTCTTCGAATTCCTCACGCATGTCGTGTACTTTAAAATGCAGGGTTTCATTCGCATTTTTGCTGGCTTCGGCAATACTGTTTTCAGATAAATCAGCACCAATAACATCAAACCCCAATTGGTTCAGATAAATCGCGTGACGACCTTTGCCACAGGCTAAATCCAAAACCTTAGCGTTTTCAGGAAGATTTAAATAATGGGTTAAATTATCCATGAAAAGCTGCGCTTCTTTGTCATTGCGTTCTTTGTAAAGAATGTGATAATAAGGAGTGTCAAACCAAGAGCTAAACCATGTTTCGTTTGTTTGGTCTTGATTTGGTATAGTTGTTTTTTGTGCTGCAGACATTTATGTTGTTCAATTAATTCTATCCCGCAAATTTAGTGTATTTTTGCGGAAAAATAGCCAAACAGAGTCGATACAACACGATTCAATTGGTAAAAAAAAGATAAATTTTATTACAGATTGTATTTCCTGCAAAGCAATCTGTTTGAATAGACGCAAAAGATGGAAGAAAATTTTAAGATGATAGCCAAAACCTTTTTTGGTTTTGAAGAAATATTAGCAACTGAATTACGAAATTTAGGAGCACAGGACGTAGATCAGGGAGTGAGAATGGTGAGTTTTAAAGGGGACAAAGGTTTTATGTACAAGGCCAATTTGTCTTTACGAACTGCTTTAAAAATCTTAAAACCGATTTATTCTTTCAGAGCCAATAATGAAAAAGCATTGTACAAAGGAGTTTCCAGTGTAAACTGGTCTAAGTTTATCAATGCCAATCAGACTTTTGTGATTGATGCGACAGTGCATTCGGAATATTTCAATCACACCGAATTTGTTTCTCAAAAATGTAAAGATGCCATTGTGGATCAGTTTAGAGAAAGAACCGGACAGCGTCCAAGTATTGATAAAGTACATCCTGATTTAAGAATCAACATTCATATCGATAAAGACCAGGTTTCGGTAGCTTTAGATACTTCCGGAAAGCCTTTGAATCAAAGAGGTTATCGAAGTTCGACTAATATCGCTCCGATAAACGAAGTTTTGGCAGCGGGAATTTTATTGCTTTCAGGTTGGGACGGACAAACGGATTTTTTAGATCCTATGTGTGGTTCGGGAACTTTCCTTGCTGAAGCAGCGATGATTGCCTGCAATATTCCGGCTAACATTAACCGTAAAGAATTTGCTTTCGAAAAATGGAAAGACTGGGATAATGATTTGTTTGACAAAATCACCGATAGCTTGCTTGGGAAGGTGCGTGAGTTTCATCATACGATAAAAGGTTATGACAAAGCGCCATCGGCAGTGAGTAAGGCGAAGGAAAATATCCGAAATGCAAATCTGGAAGAATATGTGAGTATTGAAGGCAATAATTTCTTTGATACCGAAAAAACATCGGAAGGGAAATTGCATATTGTATTTAATCCGCCTTATGATGAGCGTTTGGATATCCACATGGAAGAATTCTATAAAAATATAGGCGATACTTTGAAGCAAAGTTATCCGGGAACCAATGCCTGGTTTATTACAGGAAATCTGGATGCATTGAAGTTTGTAGGTTTGCGACCATCGCGAAAAATAAAATTATTCAACGCCGGATTGGAAGCACGTTTGGTAAAATACGAAATGTACGAAGGTAGCAAGAGAACGAAATTTCAACAGTAGTTTCTAAGTTACTAAGCTTCTAAGTAGCTAAGAAAAGTTAGTAATAAATATTAATTAAGGAGTCAGGATAAAATTCTCAGGAACTTAGTATCTCAGAGCCTTAGCAACATTAAAAACAATGACAAAATTACAATTAAGAGCATTTTTATATCAGCTGGGAACTTTTGCCTGTTTGTTTATTTTATTCCGTTATTTAATACACTCTTATAGCGGACTTAGCGGCTTTTGGGAACCGTTTACGGCTTTTGTAGTAGCAACATTAATTGGTCCAAAATTTCAGGCTGTAAAAACTAAGGATGGCGAAAAATTATTTATGAAATGGATTTTTCTAAAAGGGATTAGGGAAATAGGATAATAAGTGTTCAGTTTTCAGTCTGCAGAAGGCATTGATCAGAAAGCAAAAAACAGTTTCAGTATTCAGAAATGTCAACATAACGAAAAACCGCAAATTCGCAAATTATATAATTTGCGAATTTGCGGTTTTTATTTTTACACTAAGTCTGCTTTCTGAAGACTGAAAACTGCTTACTTTTTCTCTGTTTTTTTAGTTTCAGGAGCTTTTACCACTTTTTTAAAGATAGGAACAAAATAAGTTACCGTGTAATTGAAACCTACTCCAAAATCGCCGTTATAAGTCCTGTTAAAGCCCGGAATATATAGGTTTTCAAAATTAGCAGGTTGTTTGTTATTGATTAACCTATTAAAGCGAAGACTGAAACCTACAAATATATTGTTGAAAACTTTGGCTTTCATTCCGGCGACTACTTCAATCCAGCTGGCGGTTAAACCATTGTATTTTTGTCCGGATGTTAAAGGAGGAATTTCTCCAAAATACTGATTGGTATTGTAAATTTTAAAAGTATTCAATTCTTGGTTGAAAGTACTAAAACCGTAACGTAAACCAATAGAAATGATATTTTCCATGTCCAGCCAGTTTTCGTAGCCGTTATAGTCAAAACCTACTTTTAGATAAGAACCTTTGGTGGTGAAATTTAAACGTTCGTCGTCGGTAGTTTTATTTTCGTTACCCACTTCGGCGGCGATATAGTGTTTTTTATCCCAACGATAATCACCCACTAATTCGATTCCTTTATAATCTTTGTCATAAAAACTACGGCTAAGTTTGAATAAATCGACACCTACACGCACTCCGTAACGGTCTTTTTTTACAGGAGTAATGATAGAATCGGTTTTGGGAGTAGTTGCTGTGTTTTTTTTGGCTACAGGAGCATTTTTAGGTATGCTACCTTCGTTCAAATTCTCTTTTACGGGTGCTTTGGTTTCTTGAGCATTTGCAAAAAGCAAAAACAAAAACAGAAAGCTACTAAAAATAGATTTCAAGGTGTGTTTCATTTTCGTTAGCTATAAGACTATTTTTTACGGCAACATATTGCATCCATTTCAAATCAGGAGTGGCTGCATCGGTGTGAACAAATGGATTGTCTGATTTTAAGGTATAATTAGTTTTAAAACCACAGGCACGTGACACATAAATGTTTTCGGTTGTGTAATTAAAAGTAATAATGTCTTCGTTTGCGGGTACTATTACATTGGTACTTCCATAATTCAAAATAAAATGAAATTTGGTAGTTTCAGCATTTACTTTTAATGGGATGGAAACCGTACTTCCATTGATTAAAGTGCTTCCACTAAAGGTAACAGCTTCTTCCATTCCGTCAGCAAAGATGCTCAGATTGGTTACGTTTTTTTCAACAGAAGCATTGTTGTAATCGTAAAAAGTAATCACCAATCGGGGAGTAGTTACTGTGTTAGCGTCACAAATATCGTCTTTCTCACAACCGGAGAAGGAGAGGCAGCTAATCAATAAGAGTACTATTATTTTCTTCATGTAATAATTATTCAGTGTTCAGTTTTGAGTGTTCAGTTTTGAGTGTTCAGCATGGTTAATACTGATTACTGCTACTGCATACTGCCAACTTTTTTTATCGTCTTTCTAACAATACCACATTCTCCACGTGATGCGTTTGCGGGAACATGTCTACAGGACGCACTTTAGTTACCTTGTATTTTTCGTCCATTAAAGCTAAATCACGGGCTTGTGTAGCCGAATTACAGCTTACATATACCACTTTTTCAGGAGCAATTTTCAGGATTTGTTCAATCACATCTTTGTGCATTCCGTCACGTGGCGGATCGGTGATAATTACGTCCGGTTGTCCGTGTTGTGCAATGAAAGCATCGTTGAAAACTACTTTCATATCACCAACAAAAAACTCACAATTGTCAATGTTATTGCGTTCAGCATTGGCTTTAGCATCCTTAATTGCGTCAGGAACGCTTTCTACACCAATAACTTTTTTAGCTTTTTTAGAAACAAACTGTGCAATAGTTCCCGTTCCGGTATATAAATCGTAAACAGTTTCATTTCCGGTTAATCCGGCAAAATCTCGGGTAATTTTGTATAATTCGTAAGCCTGATCCGAGTTGGTTTGGTAAAAAGATTTCGCATTAATGCTAAATTTCAAACCTTCCATTTCTTCCAGGATGTAATCGCGTCCTTTGTATAATTTAATGTCCTGATCATACAGCGTATCATTCGCCTTATTGTTCACCACATATTGCAACGAAGTAATTTGCGGGAATTTGGCATACATATGATCCAATAACAATTCTCTATTAGCTTTATCATCTTCGAAAAACTGAATCAAAAGCATGATTTCACCAGTCGAAGCCGTACGTAACATCACCGTTCTTAACAAACCGGAATGTTCTCTTGGATTAAAGAAAGTCAGATTATTTGCATTAGCAAAATCACGAATTTCGTTTCTAATCGCGTTCGATGGATCTTCCTGTAAATGACATTTTTTGATGTCCAGGATTTTGTCCCACATTTTTGGAATATGAAAACCAAGGGCATTTCTGTTTCCTAAATCTTCATCGCTTCCAATTTCAGCTTCGGTTAACCAACGGCTGTTTGAAAACGAAAATTCCATTTTATTTCTGTAGAAAAACTTTTTCTCCGAACCTAAGATTGGTTCAAACTCAGGAAGTTCAATTTTTCCAATGCGTTGCAGGTGGTTTTTTACCTCATTGTGTTTGTAAAACAACTGTTGGTCGTAGTTCATGTTTTGCCATTTGCAACCGCCGCAAACTCCAAAGTGCTCACAAATTGGATCCACACGGTGTTCTGAAAGTTCGTGAAATTTCACTGCTTTTCCCTCGTAATACGCCTTGCGTTTCTTGAATGTTTGCACATCCACCACATCACCCGGAACCACATTCGGGATAAACACTACTTTACCATCGGGAGCTTTCGCTACCGAAACGCCTTTTGCACCTGCATCAAGGACTTTTATCTGATGAAAGACAACTTTGTCTGTATTTTTTCTACCCATGGCGCAAAAATAAGTTTTTGTACGCTTTTATAAATTCAATTTGGGAAATATTTTTGAAAACAGATGTTTTTTGTAGCTAATTCACTTTTAGAACAAATATTTGTTAGCAAGGAACTACTCTTTTTATCGTGACTGTGCTGTGTTTGTGGAAAGGAGAGAGACACAAACAATAGAAATAAAACAAATAACTGTGGAGAGATAGCTTGATTGTCTTTTAATAATTTCAGAA
Source organism: Flavobacterium glycines (assembly GCF_900100165.1). Classification (GTDB taxonomy): domain Bacteria; phylum Bacteroidota; class Bacteroidia; order Flavobacteriales; family Flavobacteriaceae; genus Flavobacterium; species Flavobacterium glycines. The sequence goes on along the minus strand of NZ_FNEO01000005.1, from coordinate 25,955 downwards.
TCAGGCTATAGAGTTAACTTTAAAGTTTACAATGTTAATTTTAAGGCATCATTTAATCGCAACGCTACATTGTCCCAATTAATAATATTGAAGAGAGCATCTACAAAATCGGTACGTTTGTTTTTGTATTTTAAATAATAAGCATGTTCCCAAACATCAATGACTAATATTGGAATCGCACCCCATTGTGTTAATTTTTCGTGGTTTTCGCATTGTAAAACTACAAGACTATCACTATAAGGCTGGTATGCCACAATACCCCAACCATTGCCATCAACATTTTTGGCAGTTGCAGCAATTAATACTTTTAATCTTTCGAAACTGCCAAAGCTTTTTTCAATTCGCTTTAATAAATCACCTTTCGGCAAATTACTTTTATTGGTTAGATTTGTCCAAAAAATTGAATGCAAAATATGAGATGAAAAATGATAAGATAGTTTTTTTGTCCAAAAATCAACAGTCTCCAGATTATTTTCATCCAAAGCTTTTTTTATCATTTGTAAATCTTTGTTAGCTCCTTTCACTGCTCCGCCGTGATGAAAAGTATAATGGAGATGCAAGGTTTCTGCATCCATATAAGGTTCTAAAAAACTTTCGCTATAAGGTAAGGTTTGTTGAATATAATTACCATTGGCATCTACTAATTTGTCAATCGAATTATCTGTTAAATTTTCAGCAAACGCATTGGTAGTTGGAAGCACTAACGCAGCTGCACCAAACAATGTACCCGATTTTAAAAAATCTTTTCTGTTCATAGTAGTAATTTTATAACAACCCCTACAACTGCCGCAACAGCAATAATATAAGGTTCTTGGATTTTCTTGATATAAAGTAAAGCAAAAATTGTTGCAATAGCTATAAGTGTTGTTGGAATATCTAAAATACTTCTGGAAGCAATTACTCCTACAGCTCCAACCAAAGCCCCCACAACAGCGGCTGTAATACCATCTACAAAAGCTTTGATAGATTGATTTTGTGCAATTTTTTTAAAGGATGGTGCTAAAGCAATTGTAAATAAATAACAAGGTAAAAATGTGGCTAAAGCAGCAACCATAGCACCTGGAAAACCAGCAACTAAATAACCAATAAAACCAACTGTAATAACAACAGGACCAGGAGTAATCATTGCAACGGCAACGGCATCTACAAATTGATGTTCTGACAGCCATTGATTTTCTACCACAACTCCCGAATGCAAAAAGGGTACAATTGCCAGTCCGCTACCAAATACAAATGCTCCGGCTTCCGCAAAAAAGAGGGCAATTTTTATTAGGGTTGAATTATCATAGCTCCAAAAGCCCATTTGCAAGAGAACAACAGAATTGGCGGTTTTGTTATTGAACCATTTTGGAGGAGCTTTGAAAAACATATACAAAAGTCCGGCAAATACAAATAATAAAACCTGTTCCTGTTGTGTAACCAATGTTATCACTACCGCAACTATAAAAAACAGCCATAATAACCAATTGGTTTTAAAAGAGGATAAATTAAATTTTCCAATAGATTTTGTAGTAAGTTTATAAGAACTCATTACAATAATACCAATAACGGCGGCACCTACACCATAAAAGACAGCTTGTATCCAAGACAATCCTCCGTATAATTTATAAACGATTCCCAATAATACAACCATTATAAAAGATGGTAGAATAAAGGCAAATCCCACTAAAGTTGCTCCCAGAAAACTGTAATGTACAAAACCAAGATAAATTGCTAATTGTGCGGCTAATGGACCAGGAGCCAATTGTGCTAAAGCTAAACCTTCTTTGTATTCTTCTTCTGATATCCACTTTCGATCTTCGACTAAATTCTTATGCATATAGCCGACTAAAGCAACTGGACCACCAAATCCAATTGTTCCTAACTTTAGGAAATACAATACTAATTCTTTTAACGAGTATGTTGGAGTATGTTTCATTTCTGTTTTCTATTAAAGAAAACAAAACTATAAATGCTAATAAAATAGAAATAGTATGCTGTTTACTTTTTGTATCTGAATTACTTTTTTGTGTTTTTTTTACGGTAAGAAGATGGATTTTTTCCTGTATGTATTTTGAAAATTCTCGTAAAATGACTTTGGTCTGAAAATCCGGTCATATAGGCTATTTCCGTTAGCGTGTAGGATGAGTTCTCAATTAGATTAATTGCCTTTTCGATTCGTAATTTTCTAACATAATCACCAAAATTAAGATCATCAAAATACTTGGAAAACTCTCTTGATAAATAAGAGGGGTTGATTTCTAAATCATTAGAAATTTTTTTTAAATCAAAAGTAAATTGAGTATCAATCTGATCCTGAATAATTGCTTTTAAATCTTTGACCCAAGCCGGTGCTTTTTTATTAGTTGTTTTTTTCTCCTTTAAAAATTTAAGATACACTTCGTGCAACAGATTTTCGAAAGGGCTATTTTGTAAATGATTTTGTTTGTATAAATGTGTTGCCCAACTGTATAATGCATCGTAAATAATTATTCCGTTTTCTAATAACTTATAATCATCGGTAATGTTATAGGAAAGTCCCGCTGAAATTGCCCAAAGTCCCGCCGATTCTTTTGCAATATCGTGTCTGTCGGTGTCTGCGCCACGAACAATGTCAGCAATAATCAGGATAGCAGGGTCTGTGATTTGATATTTTTTCACAATGTAATCAAACGTGCTTTTTTCCTCATAGTGTGTAAATTCGACATTAGGAATGTCAAATGGGATGGCATTTAATTCTTTTGCTTTATCCAAAACTTCGCTAAATGGAACATAAATAAATTCAGCATCTTTATCGACAAAAGTTTTTATTAGCCAAGGAGAGGCTATTCGGTCAATTTTTGGACGTTCTCTGGTAATCCATTTCATGTTGTAAGTTTTTAATATTGTTTTCTAATTTACTGATATATCTTAAAATCAACAGCCTTTCATTTGAAAGGCTGTTTAATAAACTGAATTAAAAATTACAATTACAGTATTTTGGTAATTTTATAGCAATAATTACATTATAATTGGTAACAAATATATACCAATTATTCTTCCACATTCTTCATTTTCATCAATAAAGAATAAGCTCCTTTTGTCACTATTGTGGCTTCATTCAAATCATTTGAAAGAATTTCTGTAAAACCATTTTCGGTATTTCCTGTTGTTACTTTTTTCATTTCAAATTCTTTGTCTGACTTTGCTACAAAAATATAGTTTTTATTTTCATAAGTAACAATGGCATCAGAAGGCAAAACATTCGATTGCTGATTTTTCACTTCAACTTCGGCATTCATATACATTCCCGGTAAAAGTGTTTTGTCATAATTGGTAAAATAACAGTGTATTTCAGTGCTTCGGTTTTCGGTAAAATCCTTACCAATTAATATTATTTTGCAAGGATGTTTTTTCTCCGGGTCAGTATTGGTGTAAGCCAATAACGATTGGCCAATGGCTAATTTATCGATGTCTTTTTCAAAAACAGTCAATGCCAAATGAATGTCGGCCGGATTTACGATTTCAAATAAAATATCACTTGGGTTTACATATTTACCCGTATTTACGTTTACTTTAGAAATATAACCGCTTATTGGCGAATAGACATTAATACTTTTTGAAATGTTTTTTGCCGATATATTGTTTGGATTTATTCCTGCAAACTTTAATTTTTCACCATAGGATTGCACCATTACAGCCAATGAATTGTACTCAGCTTGTGCTTGCTGATAGACTTTATCACTACTCGCTTTGCTTTGATTGAGTTCTTTTTGACGTTCAAATTCTGCTTTGGCATAACCAATTTTTGCTTTGGCTAATAAATAATCTTCTTGCAATTGTATGTATTGTTGATCTTCGACAATGCATAAAACCTGTCCTTTGGTAACATGCATTCCTTCTAAAAGTTTAGTGCTTTTTAAATAACCACCCATAGGCACACTTATAGAAACTAAATTTTGAGGCGGTACATCTATTTTACCATTTAGTTTTAATGTTGCGGAAATTTCTTTTTGCTCAATTTTTCCTGTTTGAATACCTGCATTTTTTATCTGTGCATCGGTAAGTGTTGTTGTGTTTTCAATCGTTGCTTTTTCTGTTGTTTCCTCCTCTGCTTTTTTGTTTCCGCAAGAAGTAAGGAATAGAAGAGCTGTAATTGTTATCAATATATTTTTGCTCATAGCTTTTATATTTTGTTTTCGATTTTTTGCAAATGTTTGATGTTTTTTTGAATTCATTTCGCTGGCATTATTTAGTTAATGAATTGAGTTCAATAATGCTATTGTTCAACTTTCTGACAGCTTCAATATAATTACTTTGAATTTCGATATTCTGATTGTTTAGCATCACCCATTCTAAATAATTGATATCACCATTGATGAATTTTTTATTGGCAGCATTAGTTACTATATCTACATTTTTCAATGCCTGGTTTTCATAGTAAGTAATTGTTCCTTTGTTTTTTTTGTACTCCTGAAGCAATTCCTGATATTGAGTTTGCAGTTTCAATTTTTCGCTATTCAAATTATTTTCGGCAATTTGAGTATTGATTTCTAATGCCTTTTGTCTGTTTTTTATAGACGAATTGAATAAGGGCAAAGCAACACCAAACTGACCATAAACACCATTGTAGCTGTCTTGTAAAGCAGTATTGGTTTTGAAAGTCTGCCAATATACACCACCGATAAGTTCAGGCATTTTTTTTGATTTTTCTAATGCAATTTCGGCTTTGCTACTATTTACTTCCTGCTCTTTTAGTTTTATGCCTGGCAGATTTGAAATGCTATTTTTATCTGCATTTTCTTCAAAAGTCATTTTGTATTGATTCCAAACAGGCACAAAATCTTTGTCGTCATTTAATAAATACCTGAATTGAGCCTGAAGCATTTTATAATCGCTCACGACTTCCTGCAATTGTATTTTGATTTGAGCTGATTGGTTTTCGGCAGTTGCTTTTTCTAAAACATTGCTTTCTCCTCTGTCAAAACGAAGTGTTGATTTTCTTAAAAATTCGGAGTAAATACTGTCGCTTTTAAGCAGTAATCTTTCTTTTTCTTTTAAGTAAACCATTTCATAAAATACGGTTGTAACCTGCTTGGTCAGTTCCTTTTTTTGCAAAGCTTCGTTCCATTCCCCAGCTTTGGCTTGTTCTGCCAAAAGCTGTTTTTGTCTTTTGTAAACTGTCGGGAATTTTATGCTTTGGGAAACACCAATTTTTATATCATTCATATTGGTGTTAAACTGACCGTATTCGCTGACAATTCCTGTATTGGGAATATCATAAGCTGTTTTAGCCATTTTTTGCAAATAATCTGAATTGAGTTTTTGGTTTTTGACTTTCAAATTGTTTTGCAATGCTGTTTCAACGGCTTTGTCAATTGTAATTTTTTCCTGAGCATTTGTATTTTGAAAGGAGAGAAACAATCCCAACACAATGATAGAAGTAATCGATTTTATTTTTCCCGGTTTTAATTTAATTCCTTTTTCAAACATAATGTATAAGATAGGTAAAACAAATAAGGTTAGGAATGTAGCAACAATAAGTCCTCCAATAACAACAGTTGCTAATGGCTTTTGTACTTCTGCTCCTGAACCGTTACTTATTGCCATTGGTAAAAATCCTAATGATGCTACAAGTGCTGTCATTAACACAGGTCGCAAACGTATTTTTGTTCCCTGTAATACAATTGCTTTTAAGTCGGTTTCGCCTGATTTTTTTATACGGTTGAATTCGGCTATTAAAACCAAGCCATTTAAAACCGCCACACCAAATAAAGCAATAAATCCAACTCCCGCACTGATACTGAAAGGCATTCCACGCAATGCTAAAAAGAATATTCCACCAATCATTGACAAAGGAATTGCAGAGTAAATCAATAATCCTTGTTTAAGAGATTTGAAAGCGAAATACAACAAAATAAAAATTAATAATAATGAAATAGGAACAGCAATCATTAATCGTTGTTTGGCTGCATTTAAGTTTTCAAAAGCACCGCCATAAGTAGGGTAATAGCCTGCCGGGAACTTAATTTGTGCGCCTACTTTGTCCTGTAATTCTTTTACGATACTTTGCACATCACGACCACGCACATTAAACCCAACTACAATTCTGCGTTTGGCATCTTCTCTTTGTATTTGATTTGGCCCTTCTGTAATGGCTACTTTTGCCAATTGCGATAAAGGAATTTGTGAACCGTTTGGCGTAGGAATCAATAAATTTTGAACGTCTGCTAAATCCTTTCTTTTTTCTCCTGCCAGACGAACCACTAAGTCAAAACGCTTTTCATCTTCATAAATTAATCCTGTGCTTTGTCCTGCAAATGCTGTGTTTACAATTCGATTAATATCTTCGATATTGAGATTGTATTGAGCAATGGCAGCCCGGTTATAATCAATTACAATCTGAGGCATTCCGGTAACGCTTTCTATATAAAGGTCGGAAGTACCTTTGACGGTATTTACAATTTTTCCTAATTTGTTAGCATATAACGCTAAAGTATCGAGGTTTTCGCCAAATATTTTACAAACTACATCCTGTCTGGCACCGGTCATTAATTCGTTGAAACGCATTTGAACAGGATATTGAAAACCATAAGAAACACCCGGAACAGCTTCAAGCTCCTTTGCCATTTTTTCTGATAATTCATCGAAAGTTGCTGCAGATGTCCATTCGGATTTATCTTTTAGAATAACCATCATATCGCTGGCATCAATTGGCATTGGGTCAGTAGGTACTTCGGAACTTCCTGTTTTACCTACTACTTTTTCTACTTCCGGAAATTTCTCTAATAATATTTTTGCACCCTGTGAGATGGCTGTCATTGAAGTCTGTAAATTACTTCCGGGCAAAACACGGGTTTCTACCGCAAAATCTCCTTCCTCTAGTGACGGAATAAACTCCCCACCCATAAACGAAAGTGTAATGATAGCCAAAACGAATAATGTTAGTGTGACTCCAATTATTTTTCTTGGGATCGCTAATGCTTTTTCTAAAAGCGGCTGATAGAAATTTTCCAATTTTTCCACCATTCTGTCTGAAAAAGTTTGTTTATGAATGATCTTTTTATTCAAAAATAAAGATGTCATCATAGGAACATAAGTCAATGATAAAACGAAAGCACCAAACAGAGCAAAAGCAATTGTTTGCGCCATTGGCAAAAACATTTTTCCTTCGATACCTCTTAATGTGAAGATTGGAATGTAAACAATTAAGATAATTAACTCGCCAAAAACGGCAACATTTCGCATTCGTGTTGAAGTTTCTAAAACAACGTCATCCATTTGATTTTGTGTAATTTCTCCCTGCTTTCGGCTGTGTAAACTAAACAAACAGGCTTCGACAATAATTACAGCGCCATCGACAATTAAACCAAAATCTAATGCGCCTAAACTCATTAAGTTTCCGCTTACGCCAAATATATTCATCAGTATTACAGCAAATAACATTGCCAATGGAATTACAGAAGCCACAATTAAACCGGCTCTTACATTTCCTAAAAAGAATATTAAAACAAACAGAACAATTAAGGCTCCTTCAATTAAGTTTTTACCAACGGTAGCAATCGAATTATTAACCATTTTGGTACGATCTAAAAACGGTTCTATTATCACTCCGTCAGGTAATGTTTTTTCAATTTGTGCAATTCTTTCTTTAATATTTTGAATAACAACATTACTGTTAGCACCTTTTAACATCATTACTACAGCACCGGAAACTTCTCCTTTACCGTTATAGGTCATTGCTCCGTAACGAATAGCACTGCCAATACGTACATCTGCAACATCACGGATAAATAAAGGACTTCCGTTATTGGTGTTTTTTATAGCAATGTCTTTTATATTTTCGATTGTATTGATTAGCCCTTCGCTTCGGATATATAAAACAGTTGGACCTTTTTCGATATAGGCACCTCCTGTATTTTGGTTGTTTTTTTCTAAAGCGGTGAAAACATCAGCAATGGTAATATTGTAAGATTGTAGTTTGTTTGGGTCAATTGCAATTTCAAATTGCTTTAGTTTTCCGCCAAAACTGCTCACTTCGGCAACACCTTCAACACTTAACAATTGACGGCGTACAATCCAGTCCTGTATCGTTCTTAATTCGGTTTCATTGTATTTTTTCTCAAATCCGGGTTTGGCTCTTATCGCATATTGATAAATTTCGCCTAAACCTGTGGTTACGGGTGCCAGAAAGGGTTCTCCAATTCCGTTTGGAATTTGGTCTTTTACAGTACTCAGTCTTTCGGCTACTTGTTGTCTTGCCCAATAAACATCGGTTGCGTCATCAAAAACGATGGTAACTACTGATAAACCAAAACGGGAGAAACTTCTAATTTCTTTTAGCCCCGGAATATTACTATTAGCCTGTTCAATTGGAAATGTGATTAAACGTTCAATATCGGTGGCACCCAAAGATGGGGCAGAAGTGATTAGTTGTACCTGATTGTCTGTGATATCGGGAACTGCATCAATCGGTAATTTGGTAAATTGATAGATACCATAACCAATAAGCGCAAGGGTAAATAAAGCTACTATGAGTTTATTTTTTATAGAAAATTCTATGATTTTATTCAACATAATTTTGAAATTAATGAAATTGATAAAACGGCCATATCGCTACAAATAAATAGCAAACAGCATTCTAACATCTAATTAGTATTTTTATGAAAATTACTAATTAGCTATTATAAAAAAAATCATTAACTCAATTTAGGAGGAAGCCAAATACAAGTAAAAACGTTAGAGGTATAAAACTCTTTGTAAAGAGGAACAGTATTTTTTATGCTAATATTGATTGGTTTTTTGAAAAAAATATAAGGTTGATTCTCAAAAGCAATAACCGTATTGATGTTTGTATTGATTGTTTTGAAAGGTAAGTTTTTATGCTCGTCGTGTTTGTCAGTATCAGAATGTTGACAATTATCACTATAATGACTTTTTACGAAATCAAGAAATGTTACATTGTTTTCGCCTTTGTGATTGCGATGTTCTGCGAAGTGTTCAATTAAGTTGGGTAATTTCAATAACTGTCCTAACTCTGTATTGGCAGAGAGAAATACAAATAGGAATGATATCGCAATTATTTTTTTCACAAAGACAAAAGTAAGATATTATTTGATTCTCTGCATCGTTTTGAAAAATATTTGTAATATGAAATTGATATTAGAAAGCTGTTTTTTATGATAATTGTAATTGTACAACTGTTAGTTTGAGTGTTTTATTCCCAAAAGCTGTCAAGTCTTCGTGTTGTTGATAAGCTTTATAATTGCTCAATTTTATGGGCATGGAATATATAATTCCGCACTATCTTTAAATAATTGAGGATATTCCTTAAATAAGAGGTTTTTTTAAGGCTTTTCTCTCCCCACAAATTTTCCTTTGCCTAATAAAAAATCAATCGCTTTTAAAATGTTTTTATCGATACTTTCTTCGGTTTTTAAGTGGGCAATATAACGGATGATTTCATGCTGTAAGGATGGACGTAATTTTTGGAAAACGCTATTGGCAGCTTCGTCGTCGTTTAGAGCTTTTAAAAGTTTCGGGTGAATGGGGATTGCTCTTTTTTCAGCATTGTAGTCAATGCTTATTGTTATTTGTTCGCCAATTCGTTTCGGGGAATTTTTAAGCATTTTGGTGTTGATATACAGTCGCCATTCGCTTTTAAATTTCATTAAGGTTTGGGTGTAAGGAATGGAGTTTACAGCACCTTTTACAGGAATCGGACCTTTGGATTTAGATGCTTTTTCAAAGATGTGGTTCAGTATTTCTTCGGGTACAAAAACAAAAGGATTGATACCTATAATTTCAATGGTTGCTGTAAAAGTATAGGCTGTTGCTGTTGTCATAAAGCAGGTATTAAAATATTGGAATTAAAGTTAATTCACTTTTTTTAGGAAATAAATATTGTCGGTTTCTTTAATTTGCAGGCTTCTTTTTTCGGGATGAAACTCAAAAAAATAGCCTAATTCTTTATTCATGAAATAATTATCAGCAATGGCTTCAACTTCAAATGTTTTACCTTTTGATTCAATCAATAATTTAGTGTTGTTTTTGGTACAATTCACCACTATTTGATCGGAAGAATATTGGCCAAGGTATTTGTCTAAATCTTCGGATTTTAAATTGGTGTTTTTAGAAAAAGGAATTGTAAAGGGCTGGTTGAAACAAATTTTCAGAATCCCTTCAATCAAGTCGACTCTTGGATAATCGATTCCGTTAGTGCAATAGACTAATGACAATTTTTGCTTGGGGAAATACCAGGCTGCGGTGTAAAATTCTTCGACTCTTCCGTTGTGTCCAAAACTGTTTTCGGAACCGTATTTATCTGAAAATAGTCCCATACCGTATTCATTAATAATGGTTTTCATCTTAGATAAGCTGGATTTATTGACCAATTTATTAGAAAATAAAGCATCAATAAACCGAACCATATCCGTTGGTGTCGAGATAAGCGCACCAGCTCCTCCATGAGTATCCAAATTTGTTTTTGCAACCGGATTCCATTTGTTTTCAGCATATTTATAAGAACTGATGCTGTTGTTTTTTAAATTTGAAATGCTTCCGTAATAGGTGTCATTAAGTTTGAGTTTAGAGCTAATTCTTTTCTCAACCGCATTGGCATAAGGCATTTTGAAGTTAATTTCGATGATATAACCTAATAAAAGATAGTTGCTGTTAGAGTAATCGTTTTTTGTTCTGGGTTCAAAATCACTGCCTTTTTCTTTTATAATCTCCAGAAGTTCGTCAGGAGTTTTGGATTTATCCATCCAATCAGAATAATTAGTGTCTTTAGTATAATCATGCAAACCGCTTCGGTGGTAAAGCATATCGGCAATGCTAATTTTATTTGCATTAGGAAGTTGGGGATAGAAATCACTTAATTTTTGTTCCAGTTTGATTTTTCCTTCTTCTATAAGTTGGAATATCAGGACGGCTGTAAACATTTTGGTAGTGGAACCAATTCGGTATTGTGTTGCAATGGTCGTGGCAGTTTTTTTATTATTGTCAATAGAAGAGTAGCCAATTGCTTTTTGATAGCTTATTTTTCCATTTTGAAAAATACTCAAACTGCCCATTGCTAAGTTTTGTGAAGCAAGCACATCAAGAAACTGGTCAATTTTCTTTTTGTTTATTTTTTGGCTATAACAGGAAAAATGGAAAAAAGTACATAAAAATAGAAGAGTAATTATTTTGTTCATTGTATCTGCAAGCTTCGAATTGACAATATTGGTGAGAAAAGAGCAAAAGTTTGATTTCAAATATAGTGAAAGAATGATTGATAATAAAAAACCTCGTTTTATCTCATAGTGAGTAAAACGAGGTTTGGTATTTTAAAAAGATTGAATTTTTAAATCCTTCAATCTTTTAATCTTTCAATCTAAAAAACTACAAATCCGATCTTAAGATAGCTCCGTTACTAGCGTTAGTAACTAAAGAACGGTATTGTCCTAACCATCTTGAAGTTAATTCTTTTTTCAACGGAACAAATTCTGTTTTTCTTTTTGCAATTTCTTCGTCAGATAAGTTTACTGATAAGATGTATTGGTCAACATCAATGTGGATTTCGTCACCGTCTTTCAATAAACCAATCATTCCGCCTTCGGCAGCTTCCGGAGAAACGTGACCAATAGAAGCTCCACGAGTGGCTCCACTAAAACGACCATCAGTAATTAAAGCTACTTTGCTTCCTAATCCCATTCCCATGATTAAAGAAGTAGGAGCAAGCATTTCCTGCATTCCAGGTCCTCCTTTTGGACCTTCGTAACGGATAACTACCACATCACCTGCTTTTACTTTTCCGCCTAAAATTCCTTCGATAGCTTCCGGTTGTCCGTCAAAACAAACTGCTTTACCTGTGAAAACTCGGTCTCCGGTAATTCCGGCAGTTTTGATAACAGCTCCCTGCTCGGCTAAATTTCCGTATAAAACAGCTAATCCACCTACCTCAGAATAAGGATTGTCAATAGTGTGAATGATATTAGTATCTTTGATGTAAGCGTCTTTGATTTTTTCTAATAAAGTTTCTCCTGTTATCGTTAAGTTGTCTAACAAGATATCATCACCACGTTTTGTCATTTCTTTCATCACTGCATTTACACCTCCTGCAGTGTTGATGTCTTCCATGTGAACGGTTGATAAACTCGGAGAGATTTTAGCAATATGCGAAACTCTTTTAGAGATGCTGTTGATGTCTTCTAAGTTGAAGTCAACGTTAGCTTCTTTGGCGATAGCCAACATGTGTAAAACAGTATTTGAACTTCCACCCATAGCCATGTCTACAGCAAATGCATTTCGAACAGCTTTTTCGTTAAGGATGTTTTTCAATTTAAATTTTTCAGTTTGTGCAGCGTCTTTTGCAATTTCGCAAATTCTTCTTGCAGCCTGACGGTATAATTCTTCACGCTCTTTTGTTAAAGCTAAGATAGTTCCGTTTCCAGGAAGAGCAATTCCCATTGCTTCCATCAACGTATTCATCGAGTTAGCTGTAAACATTCCGGAACAACTTCCTCCTGAAGGACAGGCATTACACTCGATATCTTTTAATTCCTCATCAGTGATTTCACCTAATTCGTGTTTTCCAACGGCTTCAAAAGCGGTAGCCAAATCGATAGGCACTCCGTCTTTAGTATGTCCTTTTTTCATTGGTCCACCACTCACAAAAATAGTAGGAACGTCTACACGTAAAGCCCCCATAATCATACCCGGAACAATTTTGTCACAGTTAGGAATCGCAATCATAGCATCCAGTTTATGAGCATTCATTACCGATTCGATTGAGTTAGCAATGATTTCTCTTGAAGGCAATGAAAAAAGCATTCCGTCATGTCCCATAGCAATCCCATCATCTACTCCGATAGTGTTGAATTCAAAAGGTACACAGCCGTTAGCTTTAATTTCTTCTTTGATAATTCTTGAAACACGATCTAAAAAGAAATGTCCGGGAATAATTTCGATATAAGAATTGGCAACTCCAATGAATGGTTTGTCAAAATCTTCATCCACTAATCCTGTTGCTCTGAATAATGATCTGTGCGGTGTTCTTTGATGTCCTTTTTTTACTTCATCACTTCTCATAATACGCCGTTTTTATATGCTTTTAAAATTTGTATGTTTTATTTTTTTTCGGTGGCAAAGATAAGTAATCTTTTAGGTTTATTTCTTACCGTTTTTGGAAAAAGCTGTGATAATATAAAGTTAAACCGGCTTATTTGGAAAAGTTTTGACTAATTTAAAAGAGCGATTAATATCTTTGTTTTAAGATTTATAAAAATGAACAGTTTCTTAAAACCCAAAAAAGCAGTAATTCAGATAGGAATTATTTTTTGTGTCGTATTTTCTAGTTGTGATAACAGCATAAAAAATGGTAAGCAGTATTTTTATCGTGCTATTAATAATAAAGATACAGCACTGCTTCGTTTTACCAAATTAGAGAATAATAGTTTTTTTGGCCAGTATGAAATTCGATACGAAGGAGTCAGAAAAGATTCGGGTGAGGTAAGAGGTATTATCGTTGGCGATACCATCAAGGGCAGTTTTTATTACTCGCCTTATGGCGGTGGGGTTTTAAAAAGGTATCCTATTGCTTTGTTGAAACGGAAAAATAAATTGTTATTAGGCAAAGGTGTAATTTCGGTTTATATGGGGATTCCTTCTTTTTTAAAAGGGGATACAATTGATTATTCTAAACCGGAGTTTGTATTTGAGGAAATAAAGAAATAGCTTCTTTTCTGAAATATAGAATTTGATATATTGATAATGCTTTTCTTTTTGTTTGATTGTTAGTGTTTTATTTTGTTGTCAGCTTGGTAACCAAAGAGTGTTTTTATGTTATAAAAATGGTTTTGATGATACAAATCATCGAAATAATAAAGTACTGAAAAGGATATAGAGTATATTTGTGGACTTTAAAAATTTTCCCCCAAGAAATTTAAAAGAAGCATTATGAAACAACTCTACACGATTATTTTATTTTCAATTTTATTTACTTCGATTACTAAATTAAATGCTGAAAATAGAAAGCTTTCTCCGGATTCCTATCATAATGCCGAATATGAAAAATCAGCTGCTTTATCTTCAGCAACCGCAACCATAACAGGTACTACATCAGTTTGTCAGGGAGCAACAAGTCCGGTAATTACTTTTACGGGTGCAGGAGGAACAGCACCCTATACTTTCACCTATACATTAAATGGTGTTTCACAAACAATTTCAACTTCAGGAACAAACGACTCCGTAACATTGGCAGTTAGTACGGCAACAGCAGGTACATTTGTTTATGATTTAGTAAGTGTCCACGATACAGCGACTCCTGTGGATGAAATGACACAATCAGGAACGGCAACGGTAATAGTAGGTTCACCAACTACGGTCGATTTTACATTTAATAATGATAATACATGTTCTGAGACAGCCATTCAGTTTAATTCATCAATTTCAGGAATGGGAACTGCAATTTATTCCTGGGACTTTGGGGATGGAACGGCAGTGTCAAATTTGCAAAATCCAATTCATCAATTTACAGCCTTAGGTTGTGGTACTTCAACATTTACGGTAGTATTGACAGTTGTAGTAAATGGTTGTACTGCTACAAAAGCAAAAACAATTACTGTAAAACAAAAACCGGATATTAGTTTTAATGATGCAAATAATCCTTTTGCAGTAGATATGTTTAACAACTGTTCGAACGCAGCAACCAATCCTGTATTTGCAATTAAGGTTGGAAATACGACGACTTCAACTTGTGTAAGTTCGTATTCGATAGATTGGGGAGACGGAAGTGCTGTAACTCCCAATGCTACCTTTCCGGCTTCTCATACTTATAATTTAGTGGGAGCTTATAATATGGTTATAACAGCTTTGGGAACAAATGGCTGTAGTAATTCGGTAACCTATGTTATTAAAAACGTAACCAATCCTTCGGGTGGAATTGTTAGCCCCGGAACTACCCAAAATTTATGCGCCCCAACGACTCCTATCAATTTTACAATTTCAAATTGGGGAGCCAATTCATTAGGAACTGTTTACGATATCGATTATGGAGATGGTTCTGCTGTTGTACGTTATACTCAAACCAATTTAGAAAGTTCTGTTTATTTTAATGCATCCAATCCTTCGGCTTCGCTTAACTTCCCAATTCCTCATTCTTATACAATAACAAATTGTCCTAAGTCAGAATTCACAGCTGTTTTAAATGTTTCGAATGCTTGTGGAAAAACCAAGAGTTCGGTTTCTAACATCACCGTTTATTCTAAACCGATAGCTAATTTTACTTCAGTACCTAAAGCTTGTTTGAATGCGAATGTTACATTTACGAACACTTCAACAACAGGTTATGGTCAAAGTTGTACTCAAAATGTAATTTATGCCTGGGATTTTGGTGACGGTACAACGTCTTCTGCAATTAGTCCAACACATGCTTATGCAACAGCAGGAACTTATACTGTAACCTTAGTCGCTCAAGGATATTGCGGTTTTTCAAATCCAGTTACAAAAACGATTTGTATTGAAGGACCTTTAACACCTTCATTTACCCTGAGTAATTCTTCAGGTTGTACGCCTTTGGCAATTACAACAACCAATACAACGGATGAAACCAACGCTTGTTTGTCTCCAACTTATCTTTGGACCGTTACTTATGCAGCTGCAAATTGCGGAACAACTACAACTATTGCAAGTCAGGCAACTAAAAATGCTTCGTATAACTTTACAATGCCGGGTATTTATACCATTAAATTAACAGCTACTAATTCCTGTGGAAGTGTAAATACAACAAAAACTGTTGAAGTTAAAAAACCGCCAACAGCAACTATTGCGGCAATTCCAAATAGCTGCGGCACGGCATCTATAAACCCAACAGCAACAATTACTAGTTGTGCACCGGCATCGAGTACGTTAACTTATGCCTGGAGTTTTCCTGGAGGTTCACCATCTACAGTAACTACTGCTATTCCCGGAACAATTACTTATAGTACTACAGGTACTTATACCGTTTCATTAATAGTCACCAATGAATGTGGTGCCTCGGCTACTGCAACTCAAACTTTTTCGGTTAATAAAACCCCAACAATTACCAATACCGATTTAAGTCAGACGATATGCTCAGGGACATCCTCTGCAGCAATTAATATAACATCAGATGATCCTTCAACAACGTTTTCCTGGACGGCTACGGCAACAGCAGGAATTTCAGGTTTTGCAGCTTCGGGAACTACAAGTATAATACCCGCCAGAATTATAACCACTACTAATGCATCGGCAGGAACAATTACTTATGTGGTAACTCCTAAAATAGGGACTTGTGCGGGGACTCCGGTAAATTTTACAATCAATGTTAATCCGGCGCCTGTTTTTACTACGCAGCCTGTATCCAGCAGCGTTTGTCTGGGAGGTACGCCAACTCAGTTAGCAGTAGCATTAGGTGGAAGTGTAGGAACCCCAACATACCAATGGTATTCTAATACATCTAATTCAACAACAGGGAGCACTTTGATTTCTGGTGCAACTAATAGCACTTTTGATCCGCCTGCCAGTGCAGTAGGAACTTTGTATTATTATTGTGTGGTTACTTTAACTTCAGGAGGTTGTTCTAATTTGACTTCGACTATTGCTGTAGTAACGGTTACACCACAGCCTACAATATCACAGCCGGTAGCATCACAAACATTATGTACCGGGGCAACAATTAGTACTCCTTTATCGGTTTCTCCTTCGGGGGGGACAGGAACTGCAACTTATCAGTGGTATACAAATACTGCTAATTCTAATGCAGGAGGAACTTTAATTTCAGGAGCGACAAATAGTAATTATACACCAGCAGTTTATACTGTTGCTGGAAATTATTATTACTATGTTGAGGTTAGTATCAGCGGTAGTGGTTGTGGTTCTGTTACCAGTAATGTGGCACAAGTAACGGTTTTAGACAAGCCTGTAATAACTTCACAGCCAATAGCTAATCAGGTATTGTGTCAGGGTGAAACTCCTGCTCCGTTGGTAGTGGCAGGTGCGGGAGGAAATGGTGCTTTTTCATACCAATGGTATAAAAATAATGAGAATAATACAACTACAGGTACGGCTATTTCAGGTGAAACGAATGCAGCTTATACGCCATTAACAACTACTTCAGGAACTCAATATTATTATTGTATATTGTCAAGCGGTGCGGGTTGCAGTGTTACGAGTGCTATAGCTGCAGTACAGGTAAGTGTGTCGCCGACAATAACAGCACAGCCGCTTTCAAGTACGGTTTGCTTAGGTGGGACTCCAACAACCTTATCTTTCACAGTAAGTAACGGTGTTGGAACGCCTACTTATCAATGGTGGACCAATACAACAAATTCGAATACAGGAGGAACAGTTATAACGGGACAAACGGGTGCTACTTATTCTCCTCCTGCTACTGTTGCTGGAACAGTGTATTATTATTGTGTAATTACTTTTCCTTCTTTGTCAGGTGGTTGCTCTGTTGTAACTACTAATCCTGCGACTGTGGTTGTTAATGAGAAACCAAGTATTGCAGCTGAAAGTACGATTATCTGTAGTTCCGCCACATTTACAGTTACTCCTGCTAATTCAGGAGGGAATAGTATTCCGTCTGGCACTACGTATACCTGGACAACTCCATCGATTAGTCCATCCGGAACTATTACCGGGGCAAGTGCTCAATCAACTCCGCAAACAAATATTAGCCAGACATTAATCAATACATCTGTAAGTCCTTCTGTAGTAACATATACTGTGACTCCTAAGTCAGGAACTTGTGTTGGAAGCCCTTTTACAGTAAAAGTAACTGTAAATCCTGCTATTAATGCCAATGTTGTTATTAATGATAATAAATGTTTTGGAGCAAATAATGCTTCTATTTCGACTAATATTACCGGAGGAATTCCTTTTACATCAGGAGCGCCATATACGATATCGTGGGTAGGACCAAATAGTTTTACTTCTTCAGCAACAACTATTTCAAATTTGCAACCGGGAAATTATGATTTAACCATTACTGACAATGGGAATTGTCCTTTTTTCAAAACGTATACAATTACGGAACCCACTGATATTGTTGTTTCTGTAATTAGTAAAAAAGACATCAGTTGTTTGGGTAGTAATAATGGAAGCGTAGATATTAATGTAGCAGGAGGAACGGGAAATTATACTTATTCCTGGACAAAAAACGGAGCTCCTTTTGCCATAACACAAGACATTTCAAATTTAGCTCCTGGGAATTATCAGGTGTCTGTTAAAGATGCTAATAATTGCGGTCCTAAAACAGCTTCTTTCACCATAACAGAACCACCACTTTTGGTTGTGAGTTTAATTAATAAAACAGATGTTATTTGTTTTGGAGATGCAACAGGAGCCATTAACGTGAATGTTTCAGGAGGAGTGCCTTCGGCTTCGGGATATAATTTTGTCTGGGCAGGACCTAATGGATTCAGCAGTAATATTCAAAATCTAACTAATCTTGTAGCTGGAACCTACAATTTAACAGTAACCGATAGTCAATTCTGTTCTAAAAATCTGGCCGTTACCATTTTACAATCAACCGAAATTAAAGTTACTTACAGTACAACACCTATATTGTGTTATGGCGCTAACAATGCTTCGATTACAGCTGCTATTTCAGGGGGAATTCCGCCATACCAATATACGTGGAGTAATTTAGCCACAACTTTAAATCAGACGAATTTATCAGCGGGAGATTATACTATTTTGGTAACAGATAATGCAGGATGTAAAAAGTCACAAACCATTACTATTCCTGATGCGCCTATTTTTACGGTTAATCCGGTAAAGAAAGATATCAGTTGTTTTGGCGCTCATGACGGAAGTATTGCTTTGAATTTGGTTGGAGGAAAAGCACCGATTACTTTAGTCTGGAGTGATGGCAGTACTTCAGGGTTGACAAGGAATAATTTAGGAGCGGGAACTTATACCGCTACTATTTCTGATGGGACTCCCTGCCAAATTGTTCGAACATTTGTAATTCAGGAGCCTCAACTTTTGGTACTTTCAGCCAATGTTACCAATGCATTTGATTGTGATAACGCTAATAGCGGAGCCATCAATCTTTTGGTTTCAGGAGGAACGGCTCCATTTACGTATTCATGGTCAAATGGTGCAACAACCGAAGATTTAAACAATGTGCCAGCCGGAAATTATTTGGTAACAGTAACTGACGCCAGAGGCTGTGTAAAAACAGCTCAATATTCCATAAACAGACCGCTACCGATTGTTATTGGTGTTACTACAAAAACAGATGTGAATTGTGATACCAAAGAGGTAAAACAAAACTTTACTGCTCAGGTTTCGGGAGGTCTTCCTCCGTATCAGTTAAATTGGTCCAGTGGTACTGTAAGCGGAGCCAACAATCAAATAATGAGCACCAGTCAAAACGGGACTATTGTATTAAATGTTACCGATGCTTTAGGCTGTAAAGCTAATTATACTTTTAATGTTAATATACCTTCATTAGGAACTCCTTCGTTTACAACGAATTCTTATGGTTTTACTACTTATGGTTTTTATTCTATCGAAGATCCGGTTCAATTTACCAATACAGCAACGGATGGTTTTATTGCTGTTTCATGGGATTTTGGTGATGGTTCTTTGTCAGATGAAATTAATCCGGTTCATATTTTTAAAAAAGAAGGAAGCTATATTGTAACCCAAAGAGTAACTTATCCTCTGGGCTGTGCTTATAATTATACGCTAAAACTGGAAATTAAAAAAGGATATAATTTAATGTATCCTAATGCTTTTACGCCTAATAAAGATGGATTCAATGATTATTTTTCTCCGGTTTTTAAAGGCCTGACAACGATTGTATTTGATGTTTATGATACCTGGGGAGGTTTGATCTATTCAGAAACAGGAGAAACCATCAAGGGGTGGGATGGAATGATAAAAAATCAGGAGGCTGAAAATGGTAATTATTATTTTAAAGTTACGGCTAAAACATTTTACGGAGCAATTATTAAAGATCAGGGTGCATTTGTACTTATAAAATAATAAAGATGAAATTTAGAATACTATTTACAATATGCATTTGTTTCTTTTTCTCAAAAGTTACAGCACAAGATCCCATATTTACACAATATTTTATTGTACCCACAACATTAAATCCCGCTTATTCCGGTTTTCAGGAAACTACTTCTGCGGGTATCATTCATCGTTCCCAATGGCCTGATTTAGATTTAAAAATTGATACCGATTATGCTTTTCTCAACACCTGGAGTGAGAATATGAAAAGTGGTATAGGAGGTAGTATTTTAAGTCACAGAGAGAATAATACACATTATAATTTTACTCAGTTAAATCTTAATTATGCTTATAAAGTAACTTTAAATGACAGATGGAGTTTTAGACCGGCAATAGAAGTTGGTTTTGGGACAAAATCTTTTGGGTTTAAGAATTTGATTTTAGGAGATCAGATTAATATTGATACAGGAACTATTAATCCAATATCTAATGACCCTTCCAATTTTCATGATAAATTTACTTTTTTCGATTTTTCAGCCGGAATGTTGTTTAATAGTGATGAAGCCTGGTTTGGATTGTCATTAAAACATATTAACAAACCCAATATTTCTTTGGTTGATGAAAAAAATCTGCCGCTGAATCTGTTCTTTTCGGCAAGTGCAGGATATGAATTTTTAGTGGTTGATTATTTGGATGTGGTTAGTTTTCCTTATGAAACAAAGTTTATGGTGTCGGCCAATTATATGAATCAGGGACAATTTAACCGATTGGATTTAGGTTCTTCCATTATGTTCAGAACACTTTTTTTAGGGGTATCTACCGCGATGAATCCTTTAGCAAAGGCACAGGATAGTCATTTGGTTAGCTCTGTTAATGTTTACGGAGGTTTGCAATATGAAAATCTAAAATTTGGTATTTCTCATGATTTTACAACTTCTAAAATGGGGAAAACAGGAGGGATTTATGAGTTGTCTTTAACCTATCAATTTGATTTCGGAGTCAAATGTTTTGGCTGTCCAAACTATGAAAGTAAGTATTAAAAGGATATTCTTTTTAGAGAGCTAAAAATAAAAATTCAACACAGACAATTGTTATTACCTATGTTGAATTTTCTATTTGTTATTCATGTGATAACTAAATTTTACCACAAATTGTGCACTTCTTTTTTGATGTAATGATTGTAAATTTCATTCATTGCAGCAATTTTTTCAGGAGTCAATGCCGGTAAATCTAAAGTGGAAAGATTAGAAACTACATGACTTTCAGTTGAAGCTCCAGGAATAATACAGCTTACTTCTTTAAAATTCAAAATCCATTGCAGGGCAATAGGAGCTAAATTTTGAACTTCAGGGAATAATTTTTTAAGTTCGTTTACAGCAATTAAGCCCAATTCGTAGTTAATTCCGGAGAAAGTTTCTCCCTTGTCAAAAGCAGTACCTTCACGGTTAAAAAAACGATGGTCTTTGCTGTCAAAAATTGATTTTTCAGAGAATTTTCCCGTTAGTAAACCACTTGCTAAAGGAACTCGGGCAATAATCCCGACATCTTTTTTCTTTGCCTGTTCGAAAAGTAATTCTGAAGGACGTTGTCTGAAAAGATTGAAAATAATCTGAATCGAAGTCACATTTTCAAATTCCATTGCTTTTAGTCCTTCTTCTACTTTTTCGACACTTACACCCAGATTTTGAATTTTTCCTTCTTGTTTTAATTTGTCAAAAAGTTCAAAAATTTCCGGACGATAAAAAACCTCAGTTGGAGGGCAGTGCAATTGAATTAAATCCAGTGTTTCCAATCCTAATCTTTGTAAACTGTCTTCTACATATTTTTGTAAAACCTTAGGTTGGTAACCTTCGTTAACATGCGGATTGATATGACGACCACATTTAGTAGCTACATAAATGCGCTCTGAACGGGAACGAAGCAATCGGCCTACAGCTTTTTCGCTGAGTCCATTTTCGTATACATCGGCAGTGTCAATAAAATTGATGCCTTTGTCAATGGCTGTATTTAGCAGTTCGTCAGCAGTTTTATCATTAAAAGGCGAACCCCATTTTCCGCCCACCTGCCAGGTACCAAGGGCGATTTCGGATATTTCAAAGTTTGTTTTTCCTAGTTTACGATAGTTCATTTTATAAGTTTTATAGAGTTTTTAAAGTAAGTTGAATTGCTTTTTCAATTAACGGACTCATGGTTTCATAACCAGCCGCATTGGGATGTACCCGGTCTTCTGAAAATTCGGTTTTTAAGCCTTTTTCTTCGTCTGCCATTGGCGAATAATAGTCAACAAATAGAATGCCGTTCGAAAGCGCATACTTTTTTAAAATAGCATTTAATTCAATAATTCGCTCAGCAGGTTTTTCTTTGGGATTCCAATAGAAAAAATTGGCTGGCAATACCGAACAAAGAATCACTTTTATCTGGTGAATTTGAGCTAATTCAATCATCGAAAAAATATTGTCAGTAATCATTTCGATGGTTGAAGCTCCTGTATTTCCTGCAATATCGTTTCCGCCGGCTAAAATAACAACTATTTTGGGTTGCAATGCAATCACATCGGCTCTGAAACGAAGTAACATTTGTGGTGTGGTTTGTCCGCTAATTCCCCGATTGATGTAACTTTTATTCTGAAAAAATAAAGGCTGTTCGTTACTCCAAAATTCAGTTATCGAATCACCTAAAAAAACTACACGATTTTCACCGGATTCCGGAAGCGGAAGTTTTGCATTTTCTTGTCGGTATTTTGCTAAATAAGGCCAGTCCTGCATTGTTGTGCTCCCACTCATTAAACTATTTTTGATATTGTGAATCTTAGAAACAAAGCTAACAAAATTATTTTGAAGTTATTCTAAAGTAATTGTTAGTGATACAATGTTTTTTTATAAGAAAAATGTTATTTTTACTACATTTGAATTCGTCATTAAATCTAATTGTTTATGCAGTTTTATCAAAAGTTATCGTCTATTGGATTCTTAAGAAATAGTTATGTGTTCAAGTTTCTTTTCGTTGCTTTCATAGGTATTCACATTCCATTGATAGGGATTTTGTTTTTTGTACTTTTTGCTAAAGCAAATTTTACTACCACAAGCTTACTTATTTTTTCTTTAGTGATGACCCTGATAGCTACAGCAGTTACTTTATTGGTTTTGAAAAAATTAATTCAGCCAATTGAATTAGCTTCCAAAGCGTTGAATGAATATAAATTAAAAAGAATCATCACAGATTTACCAATTCATTTTTCGGATGAAGCGGGTTTATTGTTGTCAAATATTCATAATTCTATTTTAGAAAGCGAAACTTTTATGAATGAGAAGCAAAACCTGATTTATTTGCTTTCTCATGATTTAAAAACTTTTGCCGGAAATCCCAAATCGTTGGCAACGATGATTTTAGAAACCAATCCATCAAACGAAGTAAAAGAATTAGCTGAAATGATTTGTGAATCAACGACTGAGCAATTTCAATATATAGAAAATTTTATTAAGATGCTGAAAGAACAGGATGAAATGTTGAAAACAAGTTGTGAAGTTAAAACAATTGATTTGGAAAAAATTATTCATGCTGTAGAAAATCAGACGATACAATGTACTCATGCAAAGAAAATTAAATTTGTGGAGCAATTTGATTTGAAATCTGCCGATTTAATAATTAATCCGGAATTATTAACCCGGGTGATTTATAATTTGGTTAGTAATGCTGTCAAGTTTTCTTTTTCAGATTCTGAAATTAAAATTCATACTTACAGCGATGAAAAGTGTGTTTTCATAAAAGTAATCGATCAAGGTATTGGATTTGATAGTGATGATAGTCAAAAAATATTTGACAAATTCACAAAAATGAGCAGATTGGGTACTTTTAAAGAAGCTTCTACAGGAATTGGAATGTATTTGTGTAAGCAAATTATTGAAAGAAATAATGGTTTGTTAATAGCAAGTAGTGAAGGAAAAAATAAAGGAGCAATTTTTACGATTGTTTTTCAAAAAACCTTACATAATTAATTAAAAAACATAGTCCTATGTAGTTTGTAGTCTTTTTTGTGCTTTCATCGGAAATGTAATATAAATAAGATTGGAGTGTATAAATTAGCAATAAATTAATGAAATGGTAGCAAAACCTAATGCTTTTTTTAGGTAAACAGAGTTGTTTCTAAGCATTTCATTTACTATTCTTCAATACATTTTATTTAAAATCATTGCGTATGAAAACAATTCTACCCCAATCTCGTTTTTTAGTTTTTGTTTTTTTGCTGGCCAATTTGTTTTTTGTAAATGTTTCTTTTGGGCAAATTGTAATGCTTGATCAGGCTGATTTGGATTATGCTCCCGGAGAAACAGTTCACATAACGGGTTCTGGCTGGCAGCCTGGAGAAACAGTAATGCTCGAAGTGGCTAATCTCACGAATCCCGATGTAGATTGCGGACCTGTAAACCCTCAGCCGCATGAATCTTGGACAATAGTTGCCGATAATGAAGGTAATTTTACAGCTTCCTGGTATGTAAATGATTGTGAGTTAGGCGCTGATTTATTGCTTGGTGCTTTAGGTCAAACATCTGGATTTACATATGAGGTGTTTTTTACGGATGCAATAAGTTTAACACCTTTTACGATAGGTAGTCAAACTGGTGTTTTGACTTCAGGAACGGCGGGTACCGTTACTTATAATAGCTCAATGAAAATTTCTGGAGCTGGTTCTCCGGTTACTATAAATCTAGGAATAACAGGGCTTCCAACAGGGGTGTCATTTAGCCCTGCTTCAGTAGTTTCTAGTAATGCAAATCCATATAATTTTACATTAACATTAACAACAACTGCTTTAACTCCATCAGGAACTTTCCCATTTGTAGTAACAGCTTCGGGTACTGATGTAAATACAGCAACTCAAACAGGTACTTTAGTTGTTAATGCTTCATGTATTCCACCAGCAGCACCTTCAGTAAATACTCCTTTGACATATTGTCAAGGTTCGTCTGCTGATGTATTATCAGCAACAGGGGCTAATTTATTATGGTATACTACTGCAACTGGAGGAACAGGCAGTGCTACAGCGCCAACACCTTCTACTGCTTTACAGGGAACAGTAAGTTATTATGTAAGCCAAACAATAGATTGTGAAAGTCTAAGGGCAAAAATAGACGTAGTGGTGAATGGAATCAATCCAGGAACTATTGGAAAAGGTGCTGTGCAACCAGGTCCCGGTTGTGGAACTTTGGATCCGGGAATAACTTCTATTTCGACTGCCGCCAGCGGTTCAGGTGCTCTTAGTTATATATGGCAGCAAAGTACAAATGGTGGTACTGACTGGTCAACGATTTCTTCAGAAACATCAAGTCAATATAATCCTCCTTCCTTAACGACAACGACTTATTATAAGCGCATTGTTACTTCACTACTTAATGGTGTTAGTTGTTCTGCGGAATCGAATGTTTTAATATATGAAGTGAATCCTTTACCTATTGTAGCATCAATTTTGCCGGGGGGGACTACTAATGTTTGCGTTGGTGGAACTTTGCAATTAACAAATGCAACTTCAGGAGGAGTATGGAGTAGCGCAAATACGGGAATTGCAACTGTCGATACTAATGGATTAGTTACAGGTATAACTTTTGGAGATGTTAGTATTAGTTATACTATCACTGATGTAAATACAGGTTGTTCAAAATCAGCAAATAAAACAGTTCATGTCCTTGCATTACCATATGCTCCAATCGCAATTGACTATTCCGGTATTTACGATGGAGTTTCTCATAGTGGTTCTGCTACAATCAATTCAGGAGAAACGATAGATTGGTATACAACAGCTACTGGTCAGACTGCAACAGTGGCTCCTGTAGGAACTAATGTTGGAACTTATTCAGCATATGCTGAAGCCCGAAACATTACAACGGGATGTAAAAGTACTACGAGAACACTGGTTACGGTAACAATCAGCAAAGCCAATCCAACAGTTGTTGTTACTCCGTACAATGTTACTTATGATGGTGCTGCGCATACAGCAACGTATACAATTAGTGGAGTGAATGGAGAAA
>NZ_FNEO01000008.1 GCF_900100165.1 Flavobacterium glycines | reverse complement strand
ATAACTAATGCAAATAACCAAGTAGTATCAAATACTGGTTTAGTTGCAGGAACTTATACCCTAACGGCTACTGCTCCTGGTGGTAATCAAGGACAAACTTGTACCGCTACTGCTCAGGTAACAATTACACAACCTAATGCAGCTTTAAGCGCAACAGCAATAATTGTTAATAACAACAATTGTGTAGGATGTAGTAACGGTTCTATCAATCTTACTGTACAAGGTGGTACTGCTCCGTATTCATTCTCCTGGTCAAATGGTGCTACGGCTGAAGATCTTAACGGTTTACCAAAAGGCACATATACAGTAACAATAAAAGATAAAAACAATAGCTGTAGCATTGTTAAAAGTTATGAAATCAATGAATCAGGTATTGAAATTCTTAAAGATGCAAGATATGTAGATAGTAATGAAGATAATATAACAAATATTGGAGATATTATAGTTTATGAATTTGAAGTCAAAAATATAGGAAATGTTACTTTGACAAATGTTACTATCACTGATAATAAAGCAAATGTAATTGGTGGTCCAATTGCTACTCTTGCTCCTGGTGCTTCTGATAAAACTACATTTAGTGGTGTACACACAATTACTCAGGATGATATCAATAAAGGGTATTACTATAATTTAGCATTAACCAATGCTAAAGATCCTGAAAATGTAACTGTAACTGATACTTCTTCTGACCCTACACCATGTACTACTTGTCCAAAAGATCCAGTGTGCACAGACTGTACAATTACAGTATTGCCTCAAACTCCTGGCTTAGTTCTTGACAAAACAGCAACTGTTATCAGTCACGATACAAGTAGTGATGTTTATAGTTTTGTAGGTGATGTAATTAATTATACTATATTAGTTACCAATACTGGTAATGTAACAATTAATAATATCGTAGTAAAAGATCCACTTACGGGCTTAGATACAACTAGTGAACCTTTTTCTTTAGATCCTGGAAAATCTAAGGAATTTACACAAAGCTATACTATTACTTTGAATGATTTAAAAGTAGACAGTATCACTAATATAGCAACTGCTAGTGGTTCAACTCCAAACAATACACCTATTCAGGCTGAAGATAGTGTAATAGTTGAAAAAGCCGGAGTTTTAGGTTGTGGAACTATACTTGTACATAATGCATTTACGCCTAATAATGATGATATAAATGAAGTCTTCAAAATCGACAATATTGACGACTCTATTTGTTATCCAGAAAATTCAGTTGAAATTTACAACAGATGGGGAGTTTTAGTATATGAAATTAAAGGTTATAATAACCAGGATAAAGCTTTCAAAGGTTTCTCTGAAGGACGAGTAACAGTTGATAAAGGAGCTGGTTTACCTACAGGAACGTATTTCTATATCTTAAACTATACTTCTGTTGGTTTACAAGGTGAAACTATTGCTAACAAAAAACAAGGCTATTTATACCTAACTAGATAAAAACTCAAATCTAATTACCAGAGGTTTACCTTAAACCTCTGGTAATATAAAAACCAAGTCAGATGAAAACAAAACTACTAGTAATCAGTTTGATGTTTGCAACATTAGTAAATTATGCGCAACAAAACGCACAATTTACTCAATACATGTATAACACTATAAATGTTAATCCCGCTTATGCTGGTTCAAGAGGTGCAATGAGTATATTTGCCTTACATCGCACGCAATGGGTTGGATTAGATGGCGCTCCTACTACAAATGCGATTTCTATTAACACTCCATTTAATAGTAGCCGATTAGGTTTAGGCGTATCAATTATTAATGATAAAATTGGACCAACTCATGATAACACTATCTCAACCGATTTGTCTTATACAATTCCTACATCTGAAACTGTAAAACTTTCTTTTGGTGTTAAAGCTTCAGTAAATCTCTTTGATTTAGACCCAAGCAGATTAAATCCTGATCAACCTGATCCTAAACTTAATGGATATAATAATGCCATTTCACCAAATATTGGAGCAGGTATTTATCTTCATTCAGATAAAGCTTATGTTGGATTTTCGATACCAAATTTTATTGAATCAAATCGCTATGATGATAACAACACCAAAGTTTATAAAGAAAAAATGAACTATTACTTAATAGCTGGTTATGTGATGGATTTGAGTTACAACCTTAAGTTCAAACCTGCCTTATTAACTAAAATGGTTCAGGGAGCACCACTACAGGTTGATGTATCCGGGAACTTTTTGTTCAATGACAAATTTACTTTGGGGCTAGCCTATCGTTGGAGTGCTTCAGCGAGTGCAATGGCTGGATTTCAAGTATCTGATGCATTGTTCATAGGATACGGTTATGATTTAGAAACAACTAAATTAGATAATTACAACTCAGGATCACATGAAGTTTTCTTAAGATACGAAATTTTCAAAAACAACAATAAAATTACTACCCCAAGATTCTTCTAAATACTACTATCATGAAAAGAAATATACTCCTTTGTATAGCTATGATAAGTGTTTTTTCATTTAACATTTATTCTCAAAAAGCTAAGTTGGCTAATGCCGATAAAAAGTATGACAACTATGCTTATATAGATGCCATAAAAACATATGAAAAAGTTGCTGAAAAAGGATATAAATCAGCACCTATGTTTCAGAAAATAGGAAATGCTTATTACTTTAACGGTGAATTAGACAAGGCCGTAAAATGGTATGCTGAGCTTTTTGCTATGCCAGATACTGTTATCGAGCCTACCTATTATTACCGTTATGCACAATCACTACGTGCTATTGGAGAAAATAATAAAGCAGATCAAATTTTAAAAGAATTTGATAAAATTTCAGCAGATGATAGTAGAGCAAAGCTTTTTAAAGCAAACACTAATTACCTAGATGAAATTAAAGCAAATTCCGGGAGGCACAAAATAGAAAATGCAGGAATCAATTCACAATACTCAGATTATGGATCTAGTATTTACAACAATAAAATTGTATTTACCTCTGCAAGAGATACAGGAAGTTTAGGACAAAGAAAACATTCTTGGACCGACCAGCATTTCACTAATTTATACAGCGCTGATTTAGACGATCAAATGTCTCCTAGTAATCCTGTTAAAGCTTATAGAAAATTAAATTCTAAATTTAACGAAGCTACTCCTGTTTTTACAAAAGATGGTAAAACGGTATATTTTACCAGAAATAATTACATGAATGGTAAAAAGGGTAAAAACGAAAATGGAATTACCTTGATAAAATTATACAAAGCTACATTAGAAGGAGAAAAATGGATTAATATTCAAGAATTGCCATTTGACAGCGATAATTACAGCACGGCACATCCTACTTTGAGTCCAGATGAAAAAACACTTTATTTCGCATCTGATATGCCTGGGACTTTAGGAATGTCTGATATATTTAAAGTACAAATCAATGAAGATGGTTCTTTTGGAACTCCTGTAAATTTAGGTCCTGCAATAAATACTGAAGGAAGAGAAACTTTTCCTTTTGTAAGTCAGGAAAACGAACTCTACTTTGCATCCGATGGACATCCGGGAGTTGGAGGACTTGATATTTTTATGACAAAAATCAATGACGATGGTTCTTTTAACAGAATACAAAATATCGGAATGGATGCTAACTCACCGAAAGATGATTTTGCCTATATTATTGACAGCAAATCAAGAAAAGGATTTCTATCCTCAAACAGAGATGGCGGACAAGGATATGATGATATCTATAAATTTTTAGAAACCAGAAAACTAATTTGTGAGCAAGAATTGTACGGAGAGATTACTGACAAAGAATCTAAATTGCCTCTTCCTAATTCTAAAATTATGCTTTTTGACAAAAAAATGAACATTCTAAAAACTGTTAATGCTGATGAAAAAGGAGCTTATAGTTTTATGGTAGAATGCAGCAAAATGTATACGGTAAGAGCTGAAAAAGAAGGATATGGTACCAATGAAAAACAAGTCACAATACCATATGAAAACGGAAAAACTTATTTACCTATAGAGTTAGAAAAAGATCAATGTAAAGTAACTGTCGGTGATGATTTAGGAAAATGCTTTGGAATCAGAAATATTTATTTTGACTTAGACAAATCCAATATTAGAACCGAAGCTGCTTTAGATTTAGAAAAAATATTAGATGTCTTAAATCAATACCCAAGTATGAAGTTAGACATACGTTCTCATACAGATAGCCGTGCTTCTTTCAAATACAATGAAGCATTATCGGATCGAAGAGCTAAATCAACTATTAATTGGTTAATTAAAAACGGTGTTAGTGCCGATCGTTTAACCGGTAAAGGTTATGGAGAAACAGAATTAGTAAACAAATGTTCTGACGGTGTTAAATGTACCGAAGAAGAACATCAAATGAACAGAAGAAGTGAATTTATTATTACTGCTCTTTAATATAAAATAAGAAACCTATTAAAAACCTCGAATGATTCCATTCGAGGTTTTTTTATATCCATCATTTAAAAAACTACTAATCAGCATCTTAAAAAAACAAATTAGAGTTAAAATTTACACATTTTGAAACTATTTTTTTTATAATCATAAAGCTACAATTAACTTATAATAATATAAAAAACAAACTAAAATGATAAAAAAAAGCTGATTTTGTAATAGTTATGATTTTTTCTATTAAATTTACTTTACAAGTAATACTTAAAATTTTACACATAATAAAAATTTAATATCAAAAAAAAATAGTATAAATAAAATTACATGAATATTATTTACATAATTACAATATGAAAGTAGCCCCAATTCTTTTTTTCATGTTAGCATGCCTGTTTTCTCAAAACGGACATGCCCAAAACCCTAAAGTATATATCACCGAAAAAATTGGTGAACATTATGCATATGTAAACGTGACCAAAACTTACGAAAGGGTAGCTGAAAAAGGATATAAATCAATAGATTTATTTCAAAAACTAGGAAACTCCTTTTTTGCAGATATGAACATGGAAAAAGCCGCTAAATGGTATGGTGAACTTTTCACACTAACTTACGACTTGGATGCAGTATACTATAACCAATATGCTAAAGCATTGTTTGCAATTGGTGATAGTGAAAAAGCAAATTATATACTGGAAAAACTAAAGCTTAAATCAAAAACCACAAACACCAAATAATTATTTACCCAACAAACTTTTATAACCAAAAACCAAATTAAAACAGTTGCAAAGATTCAGCAGCTGTTTTTTTTTTTTACAACCAATAATGATATTAACACTCCACACAAGAAAAAAAAAAAAAAAAAAACGTGAGAATATTTTAATTCAATTCCTCAAAAAACTCTTTTTTTTGGTTAATTTTTAAATTAAAACTAAACTCACACTCCTCCATCATAATAAACAAAAAAAAGCTGTTTCAGTATGAAACAGCTTTCTATAAATAACAAATATCAAAATAACTAAATCTTTGCAAAAATATTAGTAAAATACTTTTTTCCTGTTTCAGTATCTTCTCTAATAGAAATTCCAAAATGGGTAAAATTTCCAACAACCACTGCCTTATGTTTAGGACTATTTAGCCAGGCATTTAAAACCGAATTAGGAGTGTTATAATTTAAAGCAATATTTTCGGCAACAGTAATCGCCCCTAAAACTTTCATGATATTTTCTGAACGACTCGTAAAATCGTCATGATTTAAACCCTTTTTATTAATCATATAAATATCATGTTCTTCGGATTTAAATGAAATATGATTTATTACTTCTAAGCGATTTAGACCTATACTGACTCTATATTCATTTATTGCATTTAATGTTTCTGTTTCTAAAGTACTATAGGTGTAATTTTCCACAAGACCTGATTTAACTTTAGAAGTATAATCTCCAACATCATTACTATCAGCAGAACATGAGTTTAAAGCAAATAACACCATTATTGGTGTTATTTTAAGAAATAAATTTAATTTCATACAATAATTTAGCGGTTATTTTTTTGGTATCGTTTTTTTTGGTTAAATCAAACATACACGTTTATCATTAACACAACAAAAAAAAATTAAAATCAAATGTTTTTTTAACACTAATTAATTATTCTTAATTATTTTTCTTACGTACAAAAAAAGAACATAAATAATTTTAAATCTACGGGTTACAAATAAGAAGGAAAATATATAAACAAAAAAAAAGAGTCTGCAATTGGGGGATTGCAAACTCTCTTTTTTTTTATACTAAGAAGATAGATTTGGGGCAAATATCTTTCTTTTGTATTCAATATATCAAACAAAAAAAACTAATCAATTTTTGCAAAAATATTAGTGTAATATTTTTTACCTGTTGTGGCATCCTCTCTAATAGAGATTCCAAAATGAGTATAATTACCAACAATATTTTCTTTGTGAGTTGGACTATTTAACCAAGCATTTACAGCAGCTTGTGGACTATTATAATTGTAAGCAATATTTTCTGCCACTGTTTTAGCTCCTAATACTTTCATGATATTATTTGCTCTATCAACAAAACCATTATGACTTACCTCTTTAGTATCGATCATATAATAGTCATGTTCTTCTGATTTGAATGAAATATGATTTATTATTTCCAATGGTTTCAAACCTAAACTAACTCTGTAATCATTAATTAATTTCATAGTTTCCAGCTCATTATTAGTGTAAGTATAATTTTCAACAATTACAGCACTTGTAGAGTCTGCAGTTGCTTCAGATGAATCTGAAGAACAAGAATTCATTGTAAATATCACTGCCATTAGCAACATTAACCTAAGTAAATTTACTTTCATAAGCCAGTAGTTTAAGTTTAAAGTAGATTGTGGGGCAAACTCTTTAAATATGTTAGTTGTTGTTTTCATTTCTGAGACAAACATACAACGTTTTATCGTTAAACTACAAAAATAATCGATGAAATGCACTTTTTTTAAATAAAAAAAGCTTTTTTCTTACATTACGGAGCCAGTCTTTCTATTTTCCAGGAAAAATCATTTTGAACTGAATATCTAATTCTGTCATGCAAACGATTAGGTCTTCCCTGCCAGAATTCAACTTGCACAGGGCGAACCAGATAACCTCCCCAGTTTTTAGGACGCGGAATAGATTTATTCGCGTAATTAATTTCCAATTCTTTTAAATTTTCTTCTAAAAACTCACGAGAAGGAATCACTTCACTTTGATTAGAAACTACTGCTCCCAGCTTACTGCCATCAGGTCTGGAATCAAAATAATTATCAGAAATAATTTCAGTAGTCTTTTCGGCTACTCCTTTAATAATTACCTGACGTTCTGCCGAATGCCAAAAAAACGAAAGACAAATGTTAGGATTTTGCTCAATTGCTTTCCCTTTTTCTGAATTGTAATTGGTGTAAAAAATAAATCCTTCCTCGTTGTATTTTTTTAATAACACTACCCTCGCCTTTGGAAATCCATCCAAACCAAAAGTAGAAACTGTCATAGCATTCACTTCTTCTCCCGAAACTTCAGGACCTCCATAATCTTCCACTTCATGAAACCACCGATGAAATAAATTAATTGGATCTTCGGGTACATTAGATTCCAATAACTCACTCTTTTCATAAGATCTTCTGTAATTACTTAAATCTTCCATTGTAATTTTAATTATAAAATATTGATTAGTATTCAACTACAAATCGAATGTCTTTCCATCATCAGCCAATAAAACATTCGGAAATATTGTTTCGGCTTCTTCTTTAAAAAAACTAATTGAATCGTAACGCGTAGAATAATGTCCTAAAATTAATTGCTGCACTTGGGCTTTTTGAGCAATCGTTGCAGCTTCCATTGCGGTAGCATGCATTGTTTTTGACGCTAAATTTTCTTCAGATTGTAAAAAAGTAGACTCATGATATAAAACATCAACGTTTTCAATTAAGGGAATTATAGCTTCATTATAACTGGTATCCGAACAAAAAGCATAACTCTTGGGTTTTGGCGGATCAAATGTTAATTGCGAATTTACTATAAGTCTGCCATCACCAAGAAGTATATCTTTTCCATTTTTAATATTTTGAAAATAACACTTCTCGATTTGATATTCTTGAACGGCTTCAATATTTAATTTTCGCTCATCCATTTTTTCCCGAAATAAAAAACCGTTGGTATAAATCCGGTGTTTTAACGGAATAGTTTCCACCAAAACTTTTTCATCTTCAAAAATCAACTCAGATTGATTCGAAACTAATTCATGAAAATGCAAACCAAAATTTGGCCAGGAATTAGACAAACGCAATTGCAACATGATAATTTCTTTAATTCCTTTGGGACCATAAATATGTAAATCGTTATTTCGATTTAATAAAGAAAAAGTAGATATCAAACCTACCAGACCAAAAAAATGATCACCATGTAAATGTGAAATAAAGATTTGGTTGATTTTAGAAAATTTGATTTTGTTTTTCCGAAGTTGGACTTGTGTCCCCTCGCCACAATCGATAAGAAATAATCTGTTTTTTATTTCTAAAATCTGAGCAGTAGGATTGGTAATTGTACGAGGTGTTGCTGCATAACAGCCTAGAATAGTTAATTTCAAAGTTTATTTGGTTAACTGGTTATTTGTTTAATCGTTATATAGAAAATCATTCGATTAAACCCTAAACGAATAAACAATTAAACTTTTTAAAATCCTAAGTCTCTCTCTATTTCTTCCATCTCTATAATATCATGAGCTTCCAAAAGAGAGGGCACAACTGTAAATTTTTCAGGCAGAGCATTATAATCAAAATCAGCCACCACAACAACAAATGATTTTTTGGCTTTTTTATGTTTTTTAGATAAAGGCAAAAACAATTTTAATTCACTGGCTTCAATCTCATCTTTATAACCTAAAAGGTCAATAATGATGTTATGATTTTCAAAACTTTTATATTGGTCGCTAACCTTAGTCAAAAAAGAATTAAAATCACCCTGAGTATCTTTAATTGTAATAGTATGTTCTTTTTGTTCTACTTTCATAATATATGTTTTGAGATTAGCATTCTCTAAATTTACTAAGATTTTTTAACTTATTGGATTT
Organism: Flavobacterium glycines; assembly: GCF_900100165.1. Classification (GTDB taxonomy): domain Bacteria; phylum Bacteroidota; class Bacteroidia; order Flavobacteriales; family Flavobacteriaceae; genus Flavobacterium; species Flavobacterium glycines. The sequence continues at coordinate 127,751 of NZ_FNEO01000008.1, read as the reverse complement.
TTGACGCCAAAAGATAAATAACAGCCATACGAATCGCAACACCGTTTTCAACCTGATTCAAAATAACCGATTGACCGGAATCAGCTACTTCAGAGGTAATTTCAACACCTCTGTTGATAGGTCCCGGGTGCATGATGACAATTTCTTTGTTCAAAGACTCCAATAATGCTTTATCTACACCATATTGTTGTGCATATTCTCTGGTTGATGGAAAATAATTCACATCCATTCTTTCGTTTTGAACACGTAACATATTAGCTACATCACACCATTCTAAAGCTTTGCGTAAATTAGGTTCTACTTTAACTCCTAAAGATTCAATGTATTTTGGAATTAATGTTTTAGGACCACAAACTTTTACTTCAGCTCCCTGCATTTGCAAAGCATAAATATTAGACAAGGCAACACGGGAATGCAGAATATCACCCACAATAACTACTTTTTTTCCGGCAACATCTCCTAATTTTTCTCTTATCGAATAACTGTCCAGTAAAGCCTGCGTAGGATGCTCGTGAGCTCCGTCACCTGCATTAACAATACTCGCTTTCACGTTTTGCGATAAAAAATGAGCCGCACCCGGATTAGCATGGCGCATCACCACCATATCTACTTTCATCGAAAGAATATTATTCACCGTATCAATAAGTGTTTCTCCTTTTTTAACCGAAGATTGTGCCGCCGAAAAACTAATCACATCAGCTGATAGTCGTTTTTGAGCTAATTCAAATGAAAGTTTGGTTCGGGTACTATTTTCAAAAAATATATTGGCAATAGTAATATCTCGTAACGAAGGCACTTTCTTAATAGGACGATTGATGACTTCTTTAAAATGATCCGCTGTTTCAAAAATAAGGTCTATATCATTTTTGTTAATATATTTAATACCTAATAAATGATTTACGCTTAATTCTTTCATTCTTTATTTACTGTTTATTTGTTTATTTGTTTAATCGTTTATCTTAGCTTTTGCGATTAAACAATTAAAGGACTTAACGATTAATCTATTAATTAGTAACTAAATATACCGCATCTTCCCCATCATTTTCTTTCCAACTCACCTTTACCTTCTCATTATTAATAGCATCAACCTGTCTTCCTCTGTAATCAGGCTGGATTGGTAAATTACGGCTAAAACGTCTGTCGATTAAAACCAGTAATTCTATTTCTGATGGTCTTCCAAAAGACTGAATGGCTGTCAAAGCCGCTCTGATACTTCGCCCTGTATACAACACATCATCAATAAAAATGACTTTTTTATTCTCTACAATAAAATTAATATTGGTTTTATTGGCTTCTAATGGTTTTTCGGTTCTTCTGAAATCATCTCTAAAGAAGGTAATATCCAAATACCCTAATTTAATCTCAGGAGTTTGGTATTCTTTTTCCAGTAATTCCTTAAGACGATTGGCTAAAAAAGTTCCTCTGGGTTGAATACCTATTAAAATGGTATCTTTAAAATCAAGGTGTTTTTCAATTAGCTGACAAGCCAAACGATGAAGAATAATATTGACTTCTTTGGAATTGAGCAAAACTTTTTGAGTCATAGTAAAGTGTTATCTTGGGTAATGCAAAAATAGCATTTTTTTTTAACCCTTTTTTTAATTCTATTTAAAAAGCATAAAAAAAACCGCCTCAAATTAGTATCGAGACGGCTTGTTATTATTATTTCCAATTCATTACAAATTGTACATTTTCTTTCTTTGCTCCTGAATTTTCTCATCATCCAGGTATTCGTCAAATGTCATGTAACGGTCGATAACTCCGTTTGGCGTTAACTCCACTACTCTATTACCTACAGTTTGTGCAAACTCGTGGTCATGAGTGGTAAAAATTACAGAACCTTTAAAGTTTTTCAATGAGTTATTGAAAGCCGTAATCGATTCCAAATCCAAGTGATTCGTTGGTTCGTCAAGCATCAGCACATTAGCACGTTCCATCATCATTCTCGAAATCATACAACGCACTTTTTCTCCTCCTGATAATACATTGCTTTTCTTCAAAGCTTCCTCACCTGAGAAAATCATTTTCCCAAGGAAACCTCTAATGAATACTTCATCACGCTCTTCTTCTGTTTTGGCATATTGACGTAACCAATCTACCAATGACAAATCATTTTTAAAGAAATCATGGTTTTCAGCCGGTAAATACGCCTGATTTGTAGTCACACCCCAATCATAAGTTCCGGAATCGGCTTTTTGATTGCCATTCAAAATTTCGTAGAAAGCAGTTGTAGCACGGGAATCTTTAGAGAACAACACAATTTTGTCCCCTTTTGCCATATTCAAATCGACATCTTTGAATAAAATTTCCCCGTCAATAGAAGCACTTAAATTCTCTACATTTAAGATTTGGTCTCCAGCCTCACGATCCTGATCAAAAATAATAGCAGGGTAACGACGGCTTGAAGGTTTGATTTCGGAAATATTCAATTTAGAAATCATTTTTTTACGGGAAGTCGCCTGTTTAGACTTCGCCACGTTAGCAGAGAAACGACGGATAAACTCTTCCAATTCCTGTTTCTTCTCCTCTGCTTTCTTATTTTGTTGTGCTCTTTGTTTAGCAGCTAACTGACTTGATTCATACCAAAACGTATAGTTTCCTGAATAATGATTGATTTTTCCGAAATCAATATCCGAAATATGTGTACAAACCGCATCTAAAAAGTGACGGTCGTGAGAAACCACAATCACCGTATTCTCATAATTCGCTAAGAAATTCTCTAACCAGGCGATGGTTTCAAAATCCAGGTCGTTGGTAGGCTCATCCATAATCAACACATCAGGATTTCCAAAAAGTGCCTGCGCCAAAAGCACACGTACTTTCATCTTTCCTTCCATATCCGACATTAATGTATAATGGAATTCTTCGCCAATACCTAAATTCGACAATAATGAAGCCGCATCCGAATCGGCATTCCAACCATTCATTTCTTCAAATTGTACCTGTAATTCTCCAATTCTGTCCGCATTGGCATCATTGTAATCCAAATACAATTCGTCCATTTCTTTCTTAACAGCATACAGGACTTTGTTTCCCATAATTACCGTTTCCAGTACGGTATGCTCGTCAAACATATTGTGGTTTTGATTTAAAACCGACATACGTTTTCCCGGTTCTAACTGTACGTGACCCGAAGTAGGATCCATATCTCCGGAAATTATTTTAAGAAAAGTAGATTTTCCGGCACCGTTAGCCCCAATAACTCCATAAATATTACCGTGTGTGAATGTAGTATTTACTTCGTCAAACAAAATGCGCTTACCAAACTGAACTGATAAATTATTTACTGTTAACATGAATAGCTTTTATAAAATTTGCTGCAAAAGTACAAAAAAATCGCTATTTATGAGAATCAGATTGTAAAGGATTTCGAAATTAGTTTGCTTGATTATTTGTAGGAATATTTTAATATATTTGAAAATAAAAAAATTTGGCTATGATATATTTGTTATGGGGTTTATTAAACATTATACTATTCTTATTCTTTATTACAATTTGTTTTAAAGCAACGCGACTCATTAGAGAAAAAGTAGGATTACTTGCTTCCATTATTTTTGTATTTGGACTTTTATCTTTTATGGGACATTCAAATGATAATAATGATGATGATGACCCCAACAAAAACCAAGTTAAAACCTGGAATTTTATTTCAAAAGACAATATACAACCTAATACAAGTTATTTTCTTAATGTTGATTTAGAAAAAACATTAATTTCTAAATTCAATTTGGAAATTATCTGTGGAAAAAACAAACAAAATATTATTGTTCCAATAAGCGCTTACTCATTGCTAAATGGATTCGTAAGTGGTATAAATTGGAAGCCAACTTCAATTACTATTAACAATAAAGATAACAATAATAAATTTGAATATTTAGTTTATGGAACAGTAGAATGGAAATTACTCAATTTAACAATTTATTCTCAACGAAAAGAATATAAAGGCTTTACTTCTAAACAATAAAAACAAGCATTATCGCTCGATAACACAATCCCGAAACTTCGGGATGTAATCCGTGCCCGCAAAGAAGCTTAACTTTGTAGAATTATTTGATGAGATGCTTCCTTCGTCAGCATGACAAAATTGCGGAAATAGCCTAAAAAAAGATTTTAACCAGAACGTTCAACGCAATTTAAAAGAACGACCACATTTAAATAGAAAATGAATAAACTAATCCTTTTATTTCTAGGCATCTTACTTCTAAGTTGCAATTCTAAAGCAAAAACTAACATTTCAGAAGGCGAAGCCCAAAAAAAATCAGAAAAGATTAAACCTAAATTAAATGGAAAACAAATTGTTGAGGAACTTGAAAAACTTAATTTTTTTAATCTAACCGAAAAGGAAGATATAGAAGAATCCAAATCTGCTATTGAAAATTCATATAATGAATTTAATTACTTTGAAGGTAAAATGAAAGGTGAAAGTTTGATTTATACTGACAATAGGTTTTATATCATTGATGCCGAAACTTTATTTGAAGCTGGCGGTTTAACCGAATATTTGAAAATTGTGAAAAAATCATTCGATAAACTAAACTTAAAACTTAATGTTTCTGATGAATATAATAATCAAACAGAAAAGCATTGGACACATAAAATCAAATTAAACGGAAAGGAATATATTGCTTATGACAATGATTTTAGTGATGTGGATTGGGGAATTGCCATAGTTAACTTTATTGAAATGCTAAACGACCAACTGAAATTACAAAAAAGTAATGAAATGTTTTACCTTGTTAATTCTGGAAATGATGGAAAAATAGTTTTATTGTCTTCCGAACAATATGAATTTGTTAAAGCAAATTATCCTAAAGATATAGAACATCCAAAAACATTAAGTGATTGGAAAACTAGTAACGGATTTTAGAAAACAGTCCCTATTGCGCGGACTTGCAATCCATGCCCGAAACAATGAACAACTTTGTAGAATAACTTAATAAGATGCTTCCTTTGTCAACATGACAAGATTGCAGCACTAAGTCTTAAAAAATCTCAGTAAAACATATTGACTCAAAAATAATCTGTGAAAGAAAAATATTCAAATATAACATTCAAAATATTGATTTTGATTCCAATTGCATCTATTTTATTTGCGGTAGATTTATTTATACTACCTCAAAAACAAATTAACGATCAAATCACAGAATATAGTGAAATTATTGTGTCCCATCGAGGAAAATTTAGTACTCATACTTCTAAAGAATTACTTGGATATAAATATTACACTCAAAAAGGCTACGAATTTGCTGTAAGCAAAACTTTTATTAAAGAAAACGGAATCACTTTAAGTATAAGCTATATATTTCAAAACATTAGTAATGTAAAAACTATAAATAAAGAATACTCAGAAGAATTGATGTCAGGGTTAAATGGAGCTTGTTTTTATATTGCAATAGGTTTACTAATAACATCAATTATTAGTTTATTTTTACTAAAATTTAATTCTACTTTATCTGAAAATGGCTTTCAAAATATCATTTTATCAAATGCATTTTTAACCATAATATTTTTTTATTTATTGTTAATCTATAATTGATTTCAACTTCTTTAGAAGAATAGATTAAAGAAATTCACCCAGATCGTAGACTAATCGTTTCGCGTTAGGCCACAATCAAAATCAACAACAACTAATACAATAAAAAAACTCGTTTATCTACAATTTTAGATAAACGAGTTTTTTTTAGAAAACAATAGCTTTATAAATCCGCCAACTTCTTCAAACTCTCATAAATGACCAGTTCCACATCGGCGGAATTACGTTCATTGAGCAGTTTTAGATTTTCCTGAATTAGCGTTTTATTGAGTGCTTTTTTATTTTCTAAGTTTGCTACTAATTCAACGGCAATTGTGCTTAATTGCTGCGCCATAGGTAAAATGGGTTGCATCAAAGGTGCATTTTTACTCATTACAATCAATTCTTCATTCATAGTAATCCACTGTTTCAAATAATAAACAATCTCTTTTTGCGAGAGTTCATCTTTATCTGTCAAGTATTGATTAACCGCTTTGTTAAACTCATAAGCATCTGAAGCATCTGCATTACAAGCATCTGCAAATAAGGTTAGCGGAGAATGCATAAAATATTTTTTTCCTCCTCCGTTGCGTTTGTACACTTTATAAGGTTCGCAAATTTTGGTGAAATCATTCAGCGCTTTGGTACCCTGATAATTAGCAATATTTCTCAAAATCACTTCTTTATTTCTAATGTGCGTCAAACCTATTTCTTCCAGTCGAAACGAAATTTGTTTCAGCCTTTTGTGCATACTTTCTAAATCCCTCACCGTATCATTAGACCATAATCTTTCGGCAATAGCTGCGGTTCGGGGCCAAATTCGGGAATCAATAGTTAAAGGAGTTACCAGTTCGCTCCACATCGTCGCTTCGCCACCTAAAATTCGGGATTTTTCTTCGGCTGTTAAATCCACATTTTTCGGCATTGGGTCGTTTAAATAATGAGAATCCACAGGCAACATCAAATCGATATAATAGCCATTAGACAAAACAGTCTTGTATCCACTTTTGGCAGCTTTTACCAAGGATCCACCAGCTTCCATACCCTCGTTTACACCGCGCCACGCATGAATAATAGCTTCTTTAGACATATCTTTTGTCATGATTTCCTCCCAGCCCATCAATTGTTTACCTTGCTTTTTAAGCATAGGAACCAATTTCATATTGAAATACGTCTGTAAATCGTGATTGGTCTCCAAATTGTTTTTCTTTTTAAACTCCTGAATTTTAGGATTGGCATTCCACTCTTTTCCGTTGTTTTCATCCCCTCCGATATGAAAATAAGGACTTGGAAACAACGGGCAAACTTCCGCAAAAATATCGCCTAAAACCTGATACGTTTTAGGATTCGTTGGATCCAAAGTAGCATCGTGAATACCTGATTTTCGGGATACCGAATACGGAATTCCATCATTCATTTTACTGCCTATTTCGGGAAAAGCTGCTAACAAAGCCGAAGCATGCCCCGGAACATCAATTTCAGGAATCACCATAATCCCTCTGTCAGCGGCATATTTTACGATAGTTGCAATCTCTTCCTGCGTATAAAAATCACCATCCGAAGCCAATTCGGTCAATTTAGGATGTTTTTTAATTTCTATTCGCCATCCCTGATTATCGGCCAAATGCCAATGAAAAACATTCATTTTCATCGCAGCCATGCCATCCAAATTTCGTTTAATGACATCTACCGGCTGAAAATGTCGGGCCGCATCAATCATCAAACCTCTCCAGGAAAATCTTGGTGAATCGGTAATTTCGACCGCAGGAAAATAAAACTCAGTGCCATTATTTTGCAATAATTGTGACAAAGTTTCTAAAGCATGCAAAGCACCTAAATCGGTATTGGCATTAATCAGAATTTTATTCGATAAAACAGACAAATGATAACTTTCGTCTTCATTTAAGCCCAATTTTCCTTTCCGTAGGCAATTGATTTGCAATTGGGCTTCCGGAAATTCATTGGGTTTCGTTACATAAGCCTGAGTAAAAAACAGCCCTGTTCTTTCGTCCAATCTCCTTAAAAACCGGCTTGCTCCTTTTAAAATCCTGGCATCGAAATTTCCGGTACTATTTATTTTAAAATCCTTATTTAGCAAAAAAACAGCCGAAGAAACTTCCACTTTTTGAGGCCAGGGCATCAGATTCAATTGCTCTTTTTTTACTTGGGCATTGGAAACAAAAACAAGTAATAAAAACACAGGCAGGTATCTCATAATATTTCGATTTTTAGCAATTGTAATTTAATCAAATCTTATCACTTCTAACGATAGTAATTTAAAATCTGTTGATTGAATTTTAAAAACAAGTAAAAACTTACATTTTAAAAAATAAAAACATGTACAATTCTGTCGAAAACATGTATAATTTATACGTTTCGTCGAAAAAACATCTTTTTAGTCTCAAAAAAAGATTTCAACTTTTTGAACACAGAAAAATTAAAAATACATTTACAAAAAACATTAACCAAAAAATAACATTAAACTAAAAAAACACTTTAAAAAATATGAATTCCGAAAATTCACAAACAAAATGGGGACAGTTCATCACTCTGGTAACTGTATTTTTTTTCTGGGGCTTTGTTGGCTCAGCCAATGATATTTTAATTCCCGTTTTTAAAAAGGTTTTTACCCTATCGCAGGTACAATCGCAATTAGTTGCCTGGGCATTTTATGCAGCTTATTTTGTAGGTTCGATTATCTTCTTTTTGATCTCTTTGAAATCAGATGTTTTACAAAAATTTGGTTATAAAAAAACTTTGGCAGCAGGTTTAACACTTTCTGCTTTTGGTTCGTTTTTATTTGTACCTGCAGCTTCTATGGAAAGCTTCCCGTTCTTTTTAACGGCTTTGTTTACCGTAGGTCTCGGCTTTTCAATCCAACAAATTGTAGCCAATCCGTTAGCTATTAAAATGGGAAGCCCGGCAACCGGAGCGCATCGTCTAACTTTAGCCGGCGGAGTCAACTCATTTGGAACCACTATTGGCGCCATCTTATTAGGAATTGCGCTATTTGGTATGGGAAATGACAAGAAAACAGCACTTTCATTAGAGGACATCAAACTTCCATTTATTATCTTAGGTTGTGCATTTATTTTAGTGGCTCTTTTTATGCTTTTCTCAAAAATTGAAGATCCGGTAAAAGAAGAAGAAGCTAAAATTGAACACGGTCATAAAAATTTCAGCATCTTTGATTATCCGCAATTGTACTTAGGAATGTTGGCTATTTTCATCTACGTGGGAACCGAAGTAACTATCATCAGTAACCTGCCTGCTTTATTGAAAACAGCTGAATTTGGAAACATTTTAGAAGAAGCCATCCCTCCTTTTATTGCCTTATACTGGGGGAGCTTAATGATTGGGCGTTGGAACGGAGGAGTAAATGTTTTTGACACTTCAAAAACGACCAATTTAATCCTGAAATTCATTGTTCCGGCTTTAGCATTTGGAGTAATTATATTCACGAATATTTTTGCAGAACACAATGTTTCTGCGTTTTACATCTACCCTGTCTGGATATTGATTTTTATTTTTGTCAGCTTTTTGGGAGGAAAAAATGCAGGCAAAACTTTAATGTTATTTGGTATTTCAGGCTTTTTAATGATGCTGATAGGACTTGTATATCCTGACAAGGAAATCGCTAAATTTTTCTTCATTTCTGGAGGATTGTTCTTATCCATTATGTGGCCTTCTATTTTTGATTTAGCCATTGCTGGTCTTGGAAAAAACACTGGAAAAGCCTCTTCTTTCCTGATTATGATGATTTTGGGAGGCGGTGTAATTCCGTTAATTCAAGGTCGGATTTGCGATTTTGACATCAGCAGTCCCGGAGGAATCATGGGAATTTCATGGACACACTTCTCTTATATTATTCCACTTTTAGGTTTTGCTTATTTAGGATTTTATGGATTTTATTGTCCTAAGATTCTAAAAAGACAAGGCATCTCCCATGTGGAATCTGAAGGAGGATCACACTAATAATCACTAACACTTTCCAACTAAGCAGTCAAAATATAATTTGGCTGCTTTTTTTTTAAATGCAATTCATATTAATAACAAACCGCCAAGGTGATTTAATTTTAAAAAAATATATTTGTCTAAAATTTTTAGACAATGAAAAAACAACTACTCTTAGTTTCTATACTGTTAGTATTACTAGATTCCTGCGGCGTAAAACAAACCCGTAACCTTTTGACTTCAGGAAATTACGACGAAGCCATCGATAATGCTATCAATAATTTGCGTTCCAATAAAGATAAAAAAGGTAATCAGGATTATGTTTATTTGCTTGAAGAAGCCTTTTATAAAGCAAAAGAAAGAGATTTAAACAGTCTGAATTTACTGGAACAGGACAAGAATCCTGCTAATCTGGAAAAAATATACAATACTTATATTCAGTTAAATAATCGTCAGGAAAAAATCAAACCTTTGCTTCCTTTACAACTTCTTAAAGAAGGTAAAAATGCCAAATTTCCATTCGACAATTACAACAAACAAATTGTTGACAGTAAGATTGCTTTATCCAAATATTTGTATGCAAACAGCCTGGCTTTACTGAAATCCTCCAATAAAATGGATATTAGAAAAGCGTATGATGATTTGGAATATTTAAATCAAATAAATCCTAATTACCAAAACACTTTACAACTACAGGAAGAAGCGCTAAATAAAGGACGTTATTATGTAAATGTAATTTTGCGTAATCAGACAAACATGGTTATTCCTGTGGCTTTGCAAAATGACTTATTGGATTTTAATACTTTGGGAATGAACGACAAATGGACGGTATATCATAACAACATTCAAAAAGGGATTAAATACGACTACCAATTAATAATGAATTTCAGAGAAATCAACATTAGTCCTGAGCAAATAAAAGAGAAGGAATTTGTTAAAGAAAAACAAATCAAAGACGGTCAGAAAAACCTTTTAGACAAGGATGGTAAAGTTGTTAAAGACGATAAGGGAAACATTATTAAAGTAGACAACTTTAAAACAGTTACTATCAGAATTAATGAATTCAACCAATATAAAGGATGTCAGCTAACCGCCAATATCGATTACGTTGACTTTAAAAACAAACAATTATTACAAACTTTCCCTTTAACCGCCGAATCTGTTTTTACTAACGGATACGCCACTTACAAGGGGGATAAACGGGCTACTGACGAAGCGTATTATTCTTATTTTGACAGAAGATTGATTCCGTTTCCAAGCAACGAACAAATGATTTACAACACAGGAGAAGATTTAAAATCCAAACTAAAAGGAATTATCACCAAAAACCGATTCCAATAAGTCTTTAAATATCAATAATTTAAACGCAAAAAGGATTCTCTGTAAAGAAATGTTAAAATAAACGACAAATCAATGTTAGGTTTAAAAAATATGTGTACTTTTGCACCAATGAATTATAAAAGTGCACATATTACCTTTTTGTCACGGTTAAACGAAGCTATTACTTCGCCCGAAGTACGGATACTTGCTTAGTATCCAGGTGTTTTTCGTTTAATTATTCATTATTTTATTATTACCAAAATTGAAATTACAGCCGTTATCCATTGGATTAACCTTTACTAAAAGCAAAAAATTAGCCTTTTTATATTCCTACATTTTTTCTTGTTGGTTTTATTATGTTAATTTTGCAGTCAATTTCAAAAAAGGTTCAGTATTGAATTATAATTATTTCACATTTTTTAACTCAAAATTCATCTCTTGAAATGAATATATCTATTGTTATAGCTCAGGAAGAACATTTTAAGTATGCACAAATCATTTGTGATACTATAGAAACGTCTGCCCTATTGAGAGGAACCGGAATAGCAAAAAGAACCCCTGAGTATGTCCAAAAGAAAATGGCTAACAGGGATGCCGTTATCGCTTTGGATAAAAACGGTGATTTTGCCGGTTTCTGCTATATCGAAAGTTGGCAACATGGAAAATTTGTTGCTCATTCCGGATTAATTGTACATCCTGATTTTAGAAATTTAGGTTTAGCCAAAAAAATCAAAACCTTTGTTTTTAATTATTCATTAAAAAAATATCCGGGAGCCAAAGTTTTTGGAATCACAACTGGTTTAGCGGTAATGAAAATTAATTCCGACTTAGGCTACAAACCGGTACCTTTTTCTGAATTAACCAGTGATCCTACATTTTGGTCCGGTTGTAAAACCTGTACCAATTTTGAAATACTAAAAAGCAAAGACTACAAAATGTGTCTATGCACCGGTATGCTTTATGATCCGGCCGAAAAGCCAAAAGATCCGCCTAAGCACCCGTTCAATGTTAGGATTTGGAACCGATTAAAAAAAATCAAACAAGCATTGTTTTTAGAATAAGGAAAACGAATAAAATAAATTAATATATAATCAGCTAAATACGAAACTTGTAAAACAGAATAGTAAATAGCCAATAGATCAAAAAAAATGAAAAAAGTTGTATTAGCTTATAGTGGAGGTTTAGATACCTCATATTGCCTTAAATATTTAAAAAATGAACAAGGATATGAAGTTCACACCGTATTAATTAATACAGGAGGTTTTGATGATGCCGAATTAGATGCAATTGAAAAAAGAGCCTACGAATTAGGAAGCGCTAAACACGCTAACCTTACCATTTTAGACAAATATTATGATAAAGCTATCAAATATTTGATTTATGGAAATGTATTAAAAAACAATACTTACCCACTATCTGTTAGTGCTGAGCGTGTTTTTCAGGCTATCGAAGCAATTAAATATGCTAAATCTGTTGGTGCAACTGCTATAGCGCACGGAAGTACAGGTGCAGGAAATGACCAAATTCGTTTTGATTTAATTTTCCAAACCATCGCTCCTGAAATCGAAATCATCACTCCTATCCGTGATTTGAAATTATCAAGACAGGAAGAAGTAGATTACTTAATCAAAAACGGAGTACACTATTCTTGGGAAAAAGCACAATATTCTATCAATAAAGGTCTTTGGGGAACTTCTGTTGGAGGAAAAGAAACTTTAACTTCAAAAGATCCACTTCCAAGCGAGGCTTACCCTTCTCAATTACAAAAACAAGGTGAAGAAAAAGTTACTTTGGAATTCAAAAAAGGAGAATTAGTAGCTATCAACGGAGTTGCTGACAAACCATCCAACAATATTGTAGCTTTAGAAAAATTAGCTGCTGCTTACGCTATTGGTAGAGATATTCACGTAGGTGATACTATCATCGGAATCAAAGGAAGAGTTGGTTTTGAAGCTGCTGCTCCGTTAATCATCATCAAAGCGCACCATTTATTAGAGAAACACACACTTGGAAAATGGCAACAATACTGGAAGGAACAATTAGGAAACTGGTACGGAATGTTATTCCACGAAGGTCAGTTCTTAGATCCTGTTATGCGTAACATCGAAACATTCTTAGAAGATACTCAAAAAACAGTAAACGGGAAAGTATTTGTTTCATTGAAACCATACCACTTCTCATTAGACGGTATCGAATCTGAAAATGACTTGATGAACACTGGTTTTGGTCAATATGGAGAAATGAACAATGCATGGACATCTGAAGATGCTAAAGGATTCATCAAAATCTTAGGAAATGCTCAAAACATTTTCTCTTCAGTAAATAAAGAAACTTACGAATAAAAAGGTTTAACCGCAAAGTTCGCTAAGAAGGCACAAAGCACACTAAACTTTGTGAACTTAGTGCTTTCTTTGAGTTCTTCGTGGTTAATTTATTTAAGTAATTAAAAGACATTTAGCTTAATGAAACTTAATTTCTTAATGGTAAAAAAATAAATAATAGAATGTTTTACGATTAAAAACATTCTTAAAATTTAAACAATATGATTAAAGTTGGAATAATAGGCGGATCAGGATATACAGCAGGAGAATTAATCAGAATCCTGATGTTTCACCCTAATGCCAAATTAGATTTTGTTTACAGTACAACTAATGCCGGAAAACCGCTTTCGACAGCGCACCACGATTTATTGGGTGATATTGAAATGAATTTTACCGATACCGTAAATCCTAATGTAGATGTGCTTTTCTTGTGTTTAGGACACGGAAAATCAATTTCGTTTTTAGAAAACAACAAATTTTCTGATACAACGAAAATTATCGACTTAGGAAATGATTTCCGTTTGACAAAAGATAAAGAATTCGACGGAAAATCATTTGTTTATGGTTTGCCTGAACTAAACAAAACCGATATTCAATCAGCAAATTATATCGCTAATCCGGGTTGTTTTGCTACTGCTATTCAATTGGCTTTATTACCATTGGCAGCAGAAGGAAAATTGACTGAAGATGTTCATATCAACGCTACAACAGGAAGTACTGGTGCCGGAGTTGGCTTAGCGGCAACATCGCATTTTAGCTGGAGAAACAACAATTTCTCTCACTACAAAGCATTTGAACATCAGCATTTGGGCGAAATCAACCAAAGTTTGAAACAGTTGCAAACTTCTTTCAGTGACGAATTGATTTTTATTCCAAACAGAGGGGATTTCCCAAGAGGAATTTTTGCAACTTTATATACAAGATCGGAAGAGAGTTTAGAAGATTTAGTTGCAAAATACGAAGCTTTCTACGCAGATCAACCATTTGTAACGGTTACAACTACCAACATCAATATGAAACAGGTAGTTCAAACCAACAAATGTATAATTAGTTTAATGAAAAAAGGAAACCGGGTTTTAATAACATCTATCATTGACAATTTATTAAAAGGTGCCTCCGGACAGGCCGTTCAAAACATGAATTTAATGTTTGGATTGGAAGAAACTACCGGATTACACCTAAAACCTTGTGGATTCTAAAAAACAATTAAAAGATTGAAGGATTTAATAATTAAAAAATTATAAGAATCTTTAAATTCTTCAATTTTTAAATCTTTAAATTAATTAAAAAATGAACTTATTTGACGTTTACCCATTATATCCTATTACGCCTGTAAAAGCTGTAGACTGTACTATTTACGACGAAAAAGGAACCGAATATTTAGATTTATACTCTGGTCACGGAGTAATTTCAATTGGTCATACCCAACCGGATTATGTTGCGAAAGTGAAAGAGCAATTGGATAATTTGAGTTTTTACTCGAATGCTATCCAAAATCCATTACAGGTAGAATTAGCTGAAAAATTAGGAAAAGCTTCAGGTTTGACTGATTTCAGTTTGTTCTTATGTAGTTCAGGTGCTGAAGCCAATGAAAATGCATTAAAATTAGCTTCTTTCCATACTAATAAATCAAGAGTAATTGCTTTTGACAATTCGTTTCACGGAAGAACTTCTGCGGCAGTTGCAGTAACAGATAACAAAAAAATTGTTGCGCCGTTGAATGCACAACAGGAAGTTACTTTTTTACCGTTAAACCAAATTGAATTGGTAGAAGCCGAATTGAAAAAAGGTGATGTTTGTGCTGTAATTATCGAACCTATTCAGGGAGTTGGTGGTTTAGATCAGGGAACAACGGAGTTTTTTCAGGCTTTGGAAAAAGCTAGTAAAGCTAACGATGTAATTTTGATTTTAGACGAAGTACAATCAGGTTACGGAAGAAGCGGGAAATTCTTTGCTTTTCAACACCACGGAATCAATCCTGATATTGTAACTACTGCTAAAGGAATGGGGAACGGTTTCCCTATTGGAGGTGTTTTGATTTCTCCTAAATTCCAGGCAAGTTATGGTTTATTAGGAACTACTTTTGGCGGAAGTCATTTGGCTTGTGCTGCAGGAATTGCGGTTTTGGATGTGATGGAAGACAAAAAATTAATCGAAAACACCAACAAAGTATCAGAATACTTTTTTGAAGCGATTAAAGTGATACCTGAAATCAAAAAGGTAAAAGGAAGAGGACTGATGTTAGGAGTTGAATTTGACTTTGACGTGAGTGCTTTGAGAAAGAAAATGATTATTGAAAAATATATTTTTACAGGAGGTGCCAACAATAAAAACTTGTTGAGAATCCTTCCTCCGCTAACGATTACTACAGAAGCCATTGATACTTTTATCGTGGCCTTACAAGAATCATTAGCAGAATTAAAAGCATAAGTTTTTTTAAACTTAAAAAACAAAAAAACAATGAACACAATACTTCCAATCGAAAAAAGAAATGCCGTTTTAACCACAATGGCGGCTTTGTTAGAGCAAGAAAGAGAAGCGTTAAAAAGCATCAACCAACAGGATTTAGCCAATTATAATGGTGAAGATTTAGCAATGGAAAAACGTTTGCTGGTTGACGATGCTAAAGTTGACGGCATGATTCTTTCTGTAAAACAATTAGCCAGTCAGGAAGATCCTGTGGGACAGCTTCGTTATGAATTCACTCATGACAACGGCATGAAAATCAGCAATAAAACCGCTGCTTTTGGAACTATTTTAATCATATACGAATCACGTCCTGACGTAACTGTTGAAGCGGGAGGAATCGCTTTTAAATCAGGAAACAAAATCCTTTTGAAAGGCGGAAAAGAATCTTTGCTTTCTAATCAAAAGATTGTGAGTCTTTGGCATCAAGCTTTAGAACAAAACGGAGTTTCTACTGACTGGGTTGAATATTTGAATTATGACCGAGTTCAAACTCAGGCTTTTCTTGAAAAACCAACACAAAGAGTCGATTTAATCGTTCCTCGCGGTGGTGAAAAACTGATTGAATTTACTAAAAAACACGCTACCTGCCCGGTAATTGTGAGCGGTCGCGGGAATAATTTTGTGTATATCAATGCCGATGCCGATTTAGACAAAGCAATGAACATTGTTATCAATGGAAAAACCTCAAACATATCAGTTTGCAACGCTTTAGATAAAGTTTTAATTGATACGAATTTGCTAAATTGGGAAACTTTTGCAAAACAATTAGTAATCGAATTAGAGAAATTTAAAGTTACTGTTTTAGGTGATGATTCAGTTGCAAAAGCAACCGGAATACAAACCATTGAAAACGATTTGATTTGGTACGAAGAGTTTTTGGATTATAAAATCGTTATCGGAACCGTAAACGCTAATCAAGAAGCGATTGCTAAAATCAATAAATACTGTGGTGGACATTCGGCTTCCATTATAACTGAAGACAAAGCCATTGCTCAGGAATTTATGGAAAGTATTGATGCTTCATCTGTTTACCATAATGCCTCTACCCGATTTACTGACGGTGGACAGTTTGGTCTTGGAGGAGAGTTAGCAATCAGTACCGATAAATTACACCAACGCGGACCTATTGGTTTACAGCATTTGGTAACCAATAAATGGTATATTTACGGCGAAGGACAAATCAGATAAAAGATTGAAGAATTGAAAGATTGAAAGATTAAAAGATTAAAATTTTGGGCTCTCTGAATTTTTAAATTCTTAAATCTTTAAATCTTTAAATCTAAAACCATGGCAAAAAAAAGAATTTTATTAAAATTAGGAAGCAATACCTTAACCAAAGAAACCAATCATATTTCGAGAGGAAAGATTGAGGATATTGGTATGCAAATAGCGGCTTTGAACGATGAATATGAATTTATCATTGTAAGTTCCGGAGCCATTGCTGCTGCAAAACAATTTGTAAAATTAGACAATAACGACAAAGATGTTTTTGTAAAACAGGCTTTGGCTTCTATTGGTCAGCCTCATTTGATGCGGATTTACAATGAAAACTTCAAGGATTTAGGTTTAAATACTTCGCAATGTTTGCTTTCTTATTCTGATTTTGAAAAAGAGCAAACCAAGAAGAACATCGTAAACACCATTAATGTATTGGTTAAAAACAATTACATCCCGATTATCAACGAAAATGATACCGTTGCAACGGATGAAATTAAATTTGGTGACAACGATAAATTAGCCGCTTTAACTGCTGTTTTACTGAAAGTAGATATTTTAATTATTGCCACTAATACCAATGGAATTTACACCAAAGCATCGATTCATGATGAATTTCCTGAAACCATTGAATTAGTAAATGATTTAAAGGTTTTGCAAAAAGAAATTGGCGATTCAAAATCTTCCCATGGAACTGGCGGAATGCAGTCTAAAATTGATTCGGCTGCCATTGCCAAAGAAGCAAAAATCGAAACCTGGGTGGTAAACGGCTTAGAAGATAATTTTATTTTAAAAGCATTAAAAAACGAAATTGCATTTACGAAGATTGTATAGAAAATGTTGATTCGGTTAATCGTTAATTCGGTTAATCGATTAAACAAATAACCGATTAAACTATAAGATAATGAACTTTTTATCCATACAAGACATAGACTCACTCGACAAATGGGTGAAACAAGCGCTCAAAATCAAAAAAAATCCGCTTAAAAAGAAAAAATTAGGAAAGAACAAAACCTTAGGGATGTTGTTTTTTAATTCTAGTTTAAGAACCCGTTTGAGTACGCAAAAAGCAGCTATGAATTTGGGTATGAACGTAATTGTAATGAATTTTAACAGCGAAGGTTGGACACTGGAATTCGAAGACGGAGCCGTGATGAATCAGGGTTCGTCAGAACATATCAAAGAAGCCGCAGCCGTTGTTTCACAATATTGCGATATTATCGCTATCAGAGCTTTTGCAGGATTGGTAGACAAAGAAAAAGACAATGCCGAAACGGTAATTTCCGGTTTCATGAAATACGCTTCTGTGCCAGTTGTTAACATGGAAAGCGCTACGGGACACCCAATGCAATCTCTTGCTGATGCGATTACAATGGCAGAACACAAAACCAAACACAGAGCCAAAGTAGTTTTAACCTGGGCGCCACACCCAAGAGCTTTGCCTCAGGCAGTTCCAAATTCTTTTGTCGAAATGATGCAAAAGCAAAAAGACATGGATTTTGTAATTACGCATCCGGAAGGCTACGAACTGAATCCCGAAATCACTAAAGATTCAGTAATTGAATACGATCAGAATAAGGCTTTTGAAAATGCCGATTTTATCTATGCCAAAAACTGGAGCAATTACAAAGAATACGGAAAAATCACGAATACGGATCCAAATTGGACCGTTACTGCCGAAAAAATGGCTTTGACTAATAATGCTAAATTCATGCACTGTTTACCTGTAAGACGTAATGTAATTGTGACTGACGAAGTTATTGACAGCGAAAATTCAGTTGTTATCGAACAAGCTAATAACAGAACGTATTCAGCTCAGTTAGTTCTACAAAAAATATTAGAAAATGGAAAAAAATAAGCAACCATTATCTATCATAAAAATAGGTGGAAACATCATTGATAATCCTGCCGAACTAACCAGTTTCTTAGCTGATTTTTCTAAGATTGAAGGCAATAAAATATTGGTTCACGGTGGCGGAAAATCAGCTACCAAAATGGCACAAAGTATTGGCTTAGTCCCTCAGATGATTGAAGGGCGACGAATTACGGATAAACCCATGCTGGATGTAGTAGTGATGATTTACGCAGGTGAAATCAACAAAAATATAGTAGCCCAATTGCAGGCTAACAACACCAATGCAATGGGATTTTCGGGTGCTGACGGGAATTTAATCCAGTCCACCAAAAGAAATCACCCAACTATTGATTACGGTTTTGTAGGTGATGTTCAAAAAGTAAATACGCCTTTATTACAAACCTTAATCAACAGCGGAATTGTTCCAGTTTTTTGTGCCATTACGCACGATAAAAACGGACAATTACTGAACACCAATGCTGATACCATTGCTAGTGAATTGGCTATAGCCGCATCAGAAGTTTTTGAGGTTACTTTGAATTACTGCTTCGAAAAAGCGGGTGTTTTAACGGATGTTGAAGATGAGGATTCGGTAATCCAGCAAATCAATTCCGAGCTTTATTCGCAATTAAAAGAAGAAGGTGCCATTCATTCGGGAATGATTCCAAAATTAGACAACTGCTTCAACAGCCTGTCTAAAGGAGTGCAAAAAATAAAAATTGGTCATCACAGAATGTTACAAAATAAAGCGGCATTGCATACTACAATAACTTTATGAAAAACATAGCAACTCTTACACAAGAAGCCATTGCGTTATTAAAATCGCTAATTGAAACCCCTTCCTTTTCGAGTGAAGAAGATCAAACAGCACTTTTAATCGAAAATTGGTTTACTCAAAATAACATTCCTTTCGAAAGAGAAAACAACAATATTTGGGCTTTCAATAAAAATTTCGACAAAAACAAACCAACTATACTTTTAAACTCCCATCACGATACGGTAAGACCTAATAAATCGTACACTAAAGATCCATTTAAAGCCATCGTTGAAGACGGAAAATTATTTGGTTTAGGAAGTAATGATGCCGGAGGTTGTTTAGTATCTTTGATTGCTACTTTTACGCATTTTTATACCAGCGAAAATTTACCATACAATATCGTAGTAGTAGCTTCGGCAGAAGAAGAAAGCAGCGGAAAAAATGGATTGAACAGTGTTTTAAAACACTTACCGGAATTAGAATGTGCTATTGTTGGAGAACCAACATTAATGCAATTAGCCGTAGCCGAAAAAGGTTTATTAGTTTTGGATGTAAAAGTAAACGGAACGGCCAGTCATGCAGCTCACAATAATCCGGACAACCCAATTTACAATACGTTACCAGTAATCGAATGGTTTAAAAATTACCAATACGAAAAAATATCCGAGGTTTTAGGTCCTGTAAAAATGACCGTAACCCAAATTAATGCTGGAAAACAACACAACGTAGTTCCGTCAGAATGCGAATTAGTTGTAGATATCCGCGTAAACGACTGCTACAATAACACCGAAATTCTGGAAACAGTAAGAGCTAGTGTAGCTGCCGAAGTAAATCCGCGTTCGATGCACTTAAACGCTTCTTCTATTCCGGTATCACACGGATTAGTTCAGGCAGGAATTGCATTAGGAAGAACTACTTATGGTTCTCCTACCCTTTCAGATCAGTCCGTTTTATATTGTAAATCATTAAAATTAGGACCTGGAGACAGTTTACGTTCACACTCGGCTGATGAATTTATTTATCTAAACGAAATCGAAGAAGGAATAGATTTGTACATTAAAATACTAGGTGATTTTTTTAAAAATATAAAGTAGCTAATCCCACTATCAGCTTTATCTTTCCCTGCTTAAAGAAAGCAGGAAAAGGATATCGCTTCTATCGGGGCTAAAAAATAAAACTTTGCGAATCTCTCTGAGTATACTCTGAGAATCTTTGCGAAACAAAAACACAGAATTATGAAACTTTGGGAAAAAGGAATACCTACTGATAAACAAATCGACTTATTCACTGTTGGAAACGACCGTGAATTAGATTTGATTTTAGCCAAACATGATGTCACAGGAAATATCGCGCAGGCCAAAATGCTTGCTAAAATCGGTTTGATTACCAATCAGGAATGTGAAGATTTATTAGGAGCATTGGCAGAAATTCAGGAAGATATCAAAGCTGGAAATTTTACCATCGAAGATTCATTTGAAGACGTACATTCAAAAGTGGAATATTTGCTTACGCAAAAAGTAGGTGATGCCGGAAAAAAAATCCACACTGCCCGTTCCCGTAACGATCAGGTTTTAGTAGATATGAACTTGTACTTAAAAGAAGAAGTACTTCAATTAAAACAACAAGTCAAAGCACTTTTTGATTTATTAATGACTTCTGCAGAAAAATATCAAAATGTATTATTACCGGGCTATACGCATTTGCAAATAGCGATGCCAAGTTCTTTTGGAATGTGGTTTTCGGCTTATGCTGAAAGTTTAATAGACGATATGAGTATGTTGAATGCTGCTTTGAAAGTAGTAGATCAAAACCCTTTAGGTTCTGCGGCAGGATACGGTAGCTCCTTCCCTATCGACCGAACTTTTACCACAAAAGAAATGGGTTTCAGCACTTTAAAATACAATTCAGTTGCTGCTCAAATGAGTCGTGGAAAATCGGAGAAAACAGTTGCTTTTGCTATGGCCAGTGTAGCAGGTACGCTTTCAAAATTTGCTTATGACGTATGTTTATACATGAGTCAGAATTTTGATTTTATTGGTTTACCCGCCAATCTGACTACAGGATCAAGCATCATGCCTCATAAAAAAAATCCTGATGTATTTGAATTAATCCGTGGAAAATGCAATAAGATTCAAGCCTTACCTTATGAGTTAACTTTAATTACTAACAACTTACCAAGCGGCTATCACAGAGATTTACAACTTTTAAAAGAAGGTGTTTTTCCTGCCATTCAAAACTTAAAAGCTTGTTTGGATATTGCTATTTTCTCTATTCCGGATATTAAGGTAAAAGAAAATATTTTAGAGGATAAAAAATACGATTACTTATTTACTGTAGATACTTTGAACGAAATGGTTACAGCCGGAATTCCATTTAGAGATGCTTACAAAGAAGTAGCACTGCAAATTGAAGCCGGAAATTACAAATCGCCAAAAGCTACCAAACATACTCACGAAGGAAGTATCAATAACCTTTGCCTGAATGAAATAAAGCAGAAAATGAGTCAGTCTTTGTAATACGATTCATTTAAAAACTAAAAGCCACGAATTTTCTAATAACATTAGTTAATTCGTGGCTTTTTTATTTTAGTATAGACTGATTTTTTATTTAACCGCAAAGAGCACGAAGTTTCCACAAAGACCAAAGAAAAAAATCTGCGAATATCAGCTAAATCTGCGTGAAAAAAATAAAAAACTTAACGAATCTTAGCGAGAAAACTTTGCACTCTTTGCGTTAAAAAACTAAACCAATTCCTTCAATCTTTCCGCATCAATATCAGAATGTGAAGCATCATAAACCGATTGTCCGTCTTTAATTAAAAGAATTTGAGGTGATTCGTGGTAAACATTAAATCGATTGGCTATTTCATTTGAAATCTCACGGTAATTCAATAAATCCAAAAAATAAGGTGTAACTTGATCCTGTAAAGCAAATTCATTTTCAAATTGCTTCAGAGCCATTCTACTGATACTACATCTGGTACTGTGTTTAAAAATAACCGCCGGTTTCTCATTGGAATTAAAAATAATTTCGCCTAATTGATTTAAATCCGTTAGATTTTCCCAATTAATTTTGGATTCCTGTTGTTTTGGAGTTTCATCACTCCCGAAGATATTCTTTAAAAAACTCATATTTTGACTTATTTTCTGACTTTTTGACATTTAAAACTGATAAAAATCAGCTTTTAAATGTCTTTTTGTCCTTAAATTTACTATGGAATATAATTTGTCCCAACCTCTTGCAAAGTTAAGTAATATTAGTTGAAACAAAATCTATAAAACAAAATGAACATCAATAAATTTACAATCAAATCGCAGGAAGCCATTCAGCATTCGCAACAATTGGCTCAAAGTAATGGTCAGCAACAAATAGAAAACGAACACATTTTCAAAGCTATTTTTGAAGTAGACGAAAATGTAGCTCCTTTTATTTTGAAAAAGTTGAACGTCAATGTACCGCTGTTTTTACAGGTTCTAGACAGCACGATTCAAAGCTTTCCAAAAGTTTCCGGAGGTGATATCATGCTTTCCAGAGAAGCCAATAAAGCCTTAAACGAATCTGAAATTATTGCACAAAAAATGAACGATGAATATGTTTCTATCGAACATTTGATACTGGCTATTTTTGCATCCAAATCTAAGGTGGCTCAAATCTTAAAAGATCAGGGCGTTACCGAAAAAGGACTAAAATCAGCCATTGAAGAATTACGTAAAGGAGAGAGAGTAACTTCTGCTTCTGCCGAGGAAACTTACAATTCACTAAATAAATACGCTAAAAACCTGAACGAATTAGCTCGCAGCGGTAAACTGGATCCGGTTATTGGTCGTGACGAAGAAATTCGACGCGTATTGCAAATTTTAACCCGACGCACTAAAAACAACCCAATGCTGGTAGGTGAACCGGGTGTGGGTAAAACAGCTATTGCCGAAGGTTTGGCACACCGTATTGTAGATGGTGATGTACCGGAAAACCTAAAAGAAAAAATCGTGTACTCGCTGGATATGGGAGCTTTGATTGCGGGCGCAAAATACAAAGGAGAATTTGAAGAACGTTTGAAATCGGTGGTAAAAGAAGTGACTTCAGCCGAAGGGGATATTGTTTTATTCATTGACGAAATTCACACGCTGGTAGGTGCCGGAGGTGGCGAAGGCGCTATGGATGCGGCTAATATTTTGAAACCGGCTCTGGCTCGTGGAGAACTGCGCGCTATTGGGGCTACTACTTTGGACGAATACCAAAAATATTTCGAAAAAGACAAAGCCCTTGAAAGACGTTTCCAAAAAGTACTGATTGACGAACCCGATACCGAAAGTGCTATTTCGATTTTGCGTGGTATCAAAGAAAAATACGAAACACACCATCAGGTACAAATCAAAGACGAGGCGATTATAGCTGCAGTAGAATTATCACAACGCTATATTACCAATCGTTTTTTACCGGATAAAGCCATCGACTTAATGGACGAAGCTGCTTCTAAAATCCGTATGGAAATCAATTCAAAACCGGAAGAATTGGACGTTTTGGATCGTAAAGTAATGCAGTTAGAAATCGAAATCGAAGCTATCAAACGTGAAAAAGACGAAACCAAATTAAAAACACTGGGCTTAGAATTGGCCAATTTAAAAGAAGAACGCAATAAGATTTTTGCCAAATGGAAATCGGAGAAAGACATTGTCGATAACATTCAGGCTGAAAAAGCACAAATTGAAAATTTAAAATACGAAGCCGAGCGTGCCGAACGTGAAGGCGATTACGGAAAAGTAGCCGAAATTCGTTACGGAAGAATCAAAGAAGCACAGGAACAATTAGACGCTTTACTAAAAGAATTACAGGAAAATCAATCCGGTTCTTCATTGATTAAAGAAGAAGTAACCCGTGAAGATATTGCCGAAGTGGTGGCTAAATGGACCGGAATTCCGGTGGTAAAAATGCTACAGGGCGAAAGAGAAAAACTCCTGCATCTGGAAGAAGAACTACACCGTCGTGTGGTAGGTCAGGAAGAAGCTATCGAAGCGGTGAGTGATGCTGTACGCCGTAGCCGTGCCGGATTACAAGATCTGAAAAAACCGGTTGGTACTTTCTTATTCCTTGGAACCACGGGTGTGGGTAAAACCGAATTAGCAAAAGCGCTGGCTGAATATCTGTTTGACGATGAAAACGCCATGACCCGTATCGATATGAGTGAATACCAGGAACGTCATGCGGTAAGTCGTTTGGTAGGTGCGCCTCCGGGATATGTGGGTTATGATGAAGGTGGGCAATTGACCGAAGCCGTGCGTAGAAAACCTTATTCAGTAATTTTGCTGGACGAGATTGAAAAAGCCCATCCGGATACCTTTAACATCCTATTGCAGGTATTGGACGAAGGCCGTTTGACAGACAATAAAGGACGTTTGGCCGATTTTAAAAACTCTATCATCATTATGACTTCTAATATGGGAAGCCAGATTATTCAGGAGAAATTTGAGAATCTAAAAGGTGGTATTGAAGCCGCTACCGAAGCTGCAAAAACAGAAGTATTGGGATTATTGAAACAAACCGTTCGTCCGGAATTCATTAACCGTATTGACGAAATCGTTATGTTTACGCCGTTAACCAATGCCAATATTGCGCAAATTGTAGGCTTACAATTGAAATCTGTTACCAAAATGCTGGCACAACAAGGTATTACGATGGATGCTACTCCGGAAGCGATTGCTTACTTATCCGAAAAAGGATTCGACCCGCAGTTTGGTGCCCGTCCCGTAAAACGTGTGATTCAAAGAGAGGTTATGAACCAGTTGTCTAAAGAAATCCTAGCAGGTAAAATCACTACCGACAGTATCATTCTTTTAGATGCCTTTGATGGTCAATTGGTTTTTAGAAATCAAAGTGAGGCAGTTAATTAATAGTCATTGCGAGCGATAGCGAAGCAATCTCACTATCAAAGTCAAACTAACACCAGTCCTAACCGATTGGTGTTTTTTTTATTTAGGAGCAAAACGATTGTTTTTCATAACAACTTCCCTCCTGCTTCCCGATAGCTATCGGGACGCTCTATCTCTTGCGTCCGCTATCGCTTCCTCAAGAGGATGCCGCTTCCATCAGGGCTAGAAAGAAGATTTATCCTTATTAAAAACGTATCAAAAATTATCTTACAAATAAAACTTTTGTAAGGGAAAATAAATATATTAGCTAAATAATAATAGTCTCTTTTATGGTACAAAACTATTCAATTTTGGATAGATTGGCACCAATCCATTTTAATATATATTCTATAAATCCGATTATGAATCCACTAATTTTACAATATAGCGAAAAATCAAATGCTGATAATTTTGATTTTTCCAAAATTGAATATAGTTCAAAATTAAACTTAACCGTTGACAGAAAAACTGGTCTTCCTGCAATTGACTATTTGAATATGTCAACCGAAACTTTCACAAAAACCCACAATGAATCATCCGATTGCGATAGCGAAAATATGGGTTTAATGATGGGGACACTAACTCATACATCTTATGAACTTGAGAGTAGTGATGATGATTCAAGTTTTAACTCCATTAAACAAATGATGGGAACCAATTCTTTCACTTTTATTTCTCAAGAAGCAACAGACAATGACTGATAAGGCAAACCGTAAAATTCCAATTATGAACCCGTTAATCTTACAATATACTGAAAGAGCTAATAATGACAATTTTGACTTTTCCCAAATAGAGTATAGTCCCAAATTAAACCTGACCATTGATAAGAAAACAGGACTTCCGGCTATTGATTTTCTGAATATATCAACAGAAACTCACACACGAACTTATAATGAATCATCAGATTGTGATAGCGAAAATATGGGCTTAATGATGGGTACAGTAACACATACGTCGTATCAAATTGAAGGTAGTGATAATGATGCGAGTTTCAATGCTGTTAAGTCAATGATGAGAACATCTTCTATAACATTAGTATCTCAAGAAGCAACAGACAATGACTAATAAAACAATTTTAATCATAACTCATAAAGAGGATTATACCAGTGATTTTGTGATTAACAAATTGAACCTAAGAAACGTAAAGTATAAAAGATTCAATTGTGAAGACATAATCAACAAAAATTACAAAATCGACAACAATTTTAAATTAGAGTTTGATGGCGAAACTAATTTTGGTTCAGTATGGTTTAGAAGAACAAAGTTACCTATCATTGAAAATCAAAATTTAGCTGAAAAAGCTTATTTGTTAAGCGAATATGAATCATTATTGAAAAATTTATTTTCTACTATTGATGCAAAATGGCTAAGTAATCCTTTTAGTATTTATCAGGCTGAAAACAAATTATATCAATTAAGACTTGCCAAAAGCTTGGGATTCAAAACACCAAATACTTTGGTTACTAATTCTAAAGAGGATTTAAAAACGTTTTATTTT
Source organism: Flavobacterium glycines (assembly GCF_900100165.1). Classification (GTDB taxonomy): domain Bacteria; phylum Bacteroidota; class Bacteroidia; order Flavobacteriales; family Flavobacteriaceae; genus Flavobacterium; species Flavobacterium glycines. Next base: position 100,944 of record NZ_FNEO01000008.1, on the reverse strand, counting down.
AATAACTCAAAAAGTGTAATCATAAAACCTTTATCGCAATCAAGGATTAACAACAATAACGAAACAGAGTATATTTTTACTAATATTTTAAAAGAATCACACATTGAAGAGCTAGAAAAATACGATTTGACACCTTGTATTTTTCAGGAAAAAATAGAAAAGTCAATTGAATTGCGTGTAACTGTGGTTGGGAAAAATGTATTCACAGCAGGTGTCAATTCTCAAATATTAGAAGCAACTAAAACCGATTGGCGAAAAGAAAAATTAGAATTCTATCCAGAAGAAATTCCTAATGATATAAAAGAAAAGTGTATTTCGTTGGTTAAAATGTTGAATCTTAAATTTGGAGCAATAGACTTAATCAAAGATAAAGAAGGCAATTATATTTTTTTAGAAATTAATCCCAATGGACAATGGGCTTGGATTGAAAATGAAACCGGCTTAAATATTTCCGATTCAATAATAAACGAACTATTATCATGAAAAATTTCTTGGAGAGTATTGGTGTTATTTCTATAAAAAAAGAAGAAGAACCTAATAGTTATAATCACAAAGATTATAATTTAAAAAAAGAATCAGATTCAGACAAAATAGTAGTGCACAAAGAATTTTTAAAATCTATTTTAGAAGAAGAAAACAATCGTCTTGGTTTTATTGAAAATAAAACATCACAAATCATTTCTCAAACAAGCATAGTTTTCTCATTATTAGGCTTATTTGTTCCTATAATAATGGATAGATTTGAAAGTACATCACTTTTCCTTAAAATTTCAATAATTGGTTTGTTACTAGTTACTTTTTTGTTTTTTGTTTTATCTTTTATCAATAACAAACGCTCTTAAAAATTTTGACATAAAAAAATTCAAATATCCCCGTGCTAACCCTGTAAATGTTCTAGATTTTAAAACAAACACAATTGAACAATTTAATGCTGAACTTGTTAGAGATTATCTTTACTCTATTGACAAAGCTGTTAAGATAAATAATGAAAAAGGAACAAATTTATTACATGCACACAAAGCTTTCAAACTTGGCATTTTTCTAACAGGAATGCTAGTGATGTTTGTTTGCTCAATATTGTTTTTTACAAAAAAAGAAAATTCAAGCATAACAATTCAGCATCCTATTGAAATTAAAAATTTAGATTCTATGTTAAAAAAGAATAGACCTTTAATAATTATTCAAAAAGACACCAAAAAAAATTAGATTTAAAAGAAGATATAATCACGATAGGTGGAAATGTTTTCCGTGCCCGCAACAGTGAGCAAATAATATCAACCAGCGTAAATCATGTGGAGATGCTTCCTTCGTCAGCATGACAAGATTGTGGAAAATTGAGATGCACAAAAACCGAAACATAAATACTTCCCGGCTTTGCATTCTATGATAAAAAACAACTTAAAAAAATATAACTTATGGCACTTATTAATCCGCATATTAATTTCAATGGAAATGCCGAAGAAGCATTCCTTTTTTACAAATCGGTATTTGGTGGAGAATTTACAAATATTATCCGTTTCAAAGACATCGCAAACTCTGAATACCCAATACCTGAAAAGGAATTAAATAAGATCATGCACATTGCTTTACCCATTGGTAATAACACTTTAATGGCTAATGACGTTCCGGAAAGTATGGGACGGGTAAACGAAAATGAAAACAGGTCTAAAATATCGATTAGTGCCGAAAGCCGTGAAGAAGCCGACAAATTATTCAACGGGCTTTCAGCAGACGGAACTATTGAATGTCCAATCGATAACAGTCCCTGGGGTTCTTATTTTGGAATGTTCAGGGATAAATTTGGCATTGAATGGATGATTGATTTTACTCCAAAAGTATAACTAGAAGCCTCTTTTGGGTTGCTTTTTGTGACCTTTAGAATTGTTTATAATTAATTTTAAAACCTATATTTGTAGTAAATTTCTATATTCAAAACATGAAAACTAAATCAAATTTTTTTCTATACCTGTTTGGAATCATTGGCTTCATTTTATTCGGAGTTGCTCTTTATCTTTATTTGGATAAACAAGCTTTTTTGGATAAAGCGGAAACCTCTCAAGGAAAAGTTATCGAATTACTCCGCACAAAATCAGATAATTCAATATCTTATCGTCCGGTTGTTGAATACATAACCAAAAAAGGAATAAAAATCGAATTCAGTTCTTCTCTTAGCAGTAATCCTGCTAGTTATAATGTAGGAGAAAATGTCCCGGTTTTATATGACCCAATAAATCCTAATAAAGCTGAAATTAATGGCTTTAAGGCTTTATATCTTGGTCCTCTAATTGTAGGAACTATAGGGATTGTATTCTTTCTTATAGGTTTTATGGCTATCCGATCTTCTTATTTAAAACAAAAAGAATCAAAATACTTACTTAATAATGGTAAACGTATTATTACCAAATTTGAGAACGTACAACACAATAAGAGTACGGAATCTAATGGTAGAAATCCTTTCCAAATTTGTAGTCAATGGCTCAATCCAAATACAAATGAAGTATATATTTTCAAAAGTGATGATATTTGGTTTGATCCTACCGATTTTATTAAATCTGAAGAAATAAAAGTTCTTATAAACCCGGATAATCCAAAACAATACATCATGGATACTTCTTTCTTACCCAATCTTAAAAATTAATTCTTTGTTAGAACAATAACAGAACTATTTTAATACAAAGTATACTATGCTCACGGCCATCATTCCAAAATTACCCATGCGCGATAAAAATGCTACCAAAGCTTTTTACATTGACCAATTAGGTTTTACTGAAATTGGGGATTATGGGGATTATTTGTTGCTCAAAAAAGACAACATCGAAATTCATTTTTTTGAATTCAAAAGTCTGAATCCTGAAGATAATTACGGTCAGGTGTATATTAGAACTCATGCTATTGCAAGTTTATACCAATCTTTATTGGATAAAAAAGTCAGTATCCATCCTAATGCTCCTTTGCAAAACAAACCCTGGGGGCAAAAAGAATTTGCATTACTGGATCCGGATAATAATTTGTTGACTTTTGGAGAAAGCCTTTAATTAAATTTTACAAAAATGAATAAAACATTTCTATCTCTTACTTTTCTATTTGTTATCAATTCCTTTTTCGCTCAACAAACCACAACCTTATTTTTTAAAGATGGTACTTCTAAAACAGGAACATACAAAATAAAATCCCGAAATTTAATTGATATGTCTTCCAACCTTGTCTTTTTTAATAAAAAAACAAATGAAAGCTATCTTATTGATACTATTACCGATGTTGTTATTTCCAGAGACACAGAGAAAGAATACTACGAAGTAATTGATGTTAAGAAAAACTTTGACGACAAAAAAACAGAAAAGAAATTAGGATTCCTCGCCTATTCAAGTCCGAAAGTGAATATGTATTATATTGCCGAAACAATCCATTCCGGAGGTGCTATTGGAGTATTTACGATGAATTATGGCTATAAAGAGACTTATATCAAAAAAAGTAAAGATGCTATTGCTTACAATATGGGTTATATTTATGGAGCTGGAGAAAGAGGCATAAAAAAAAGAGTAAGAGATTATTTCTATGACTGTCCTAAACTTGTAGAATTAGTAGATAATGATAATATTGACAAACACAACACCTTTCAAATGGTAAAATATTATGAAGAAAATTGTGCTGAATAATTACAATTTTAAAAGTAAATTAGAATTTTTGATTTCTATCAATTAACATAGAAATCATTAAAAAACATCATTGATTCTAAAGAATTTGCTATTATTTTTTCTTCCAGGCTTTAAAAAAAGGTTTTGTATTACCAATTATTTTTTTATTCTTTTTACCATAATCTTGATTCAATTGCCTTGTAAAATCATCCAGTTCTTTTGAAACGGAATGAATATAATCTACGTATTCATGACAGTTGATTTCATCAAAATTTTCAGTTTTTAAAAGGTTACTTAAACCCAAAAGATTCGCTACAGGTTTTCTTAACACATGAGAAATATCAAACATTATCTGTTCAAGATCTTTTTCATGCTCTATTAAATTACTTATGTTTTGAATACTGCCATACCATATGACTTTTCCATCCTTTGTTTTTTCAGGTTTTGCCTTTCCTAATTGCCATTCTGTTCGGTTTTTAGAAACTTTGATTCTGTAAGCTATTTGCCATTCCTCAAAATTAATTAAGGCTTCATTTATACTTTCTTTGACATGAGGTAAATCATCCGGATGAACAAAATCATAAAACGTTTCCGGTGATTTTTTCAAAAAGTGCGAATTAAATTGATTAAATCCGCTATTTATTCCTTTGCTTAAAAAATCAAATTCAATCCCCCCTTTTTCATCTATATGCAATTGAAAAATAATACAGGGAGCTAAATCAGTAAGCTTTTTTAATTTTAAAGCATTTAATTCAATTTTATTATTCTGTAATAAAATTAACTTTCTCGCATTAAGGAAATCCATCGCTTTTTTGGATAGAATCTGTAATACTCTTTTTTGAACCTTTGTTATTTTTCTAGGAACAACATCTACAACACACAGCGTTCCCAGAACATATCCTCTTGGAGTAACTAATGGCGCCCCAGCATAAAAACGTACTCCATTTTCCCCTTTAGTAAATGGATTATCCTTGAATTTAATATCCAATAAAGCATCTTCTACTACTAAAACATCTGAAGGATTACTTATGGCATGTTGACAAAATGAATCTTTCCTATTCACTTCTTTCAAATCAAAACCATATTTTGATTTGTGCCAGGTACGTTCTTTGTCAACCATTGTTATTAATGACATTGGAGTATTACAAACAACAGAAGCAATTTCTGCCAGTTCATCCAGCTCTACTTCTGGTTTAGTATCTAAAATATGGTAACGGTACAACTCTTTTAATCTTAATTGCTCATCCATACTTATAAAATATTAGATTGAATACTAATTTGGATTTTTTTAAAACTTAGGTGAAGTCTTTAACGTAAATATACGAAAAAACTCAGGAGTTTCATCGAATTTTATAAAGTTTATTATTACATTTTTTTTACAAAATAACAGATAATTAATAGTAAGCACTTTAAACAAAAAGCAACATTAATATAAGATTAGGAAGGCTATTTCTTCTTAATAAAAAATGCTTTCTTAAATCTGCTATAGAATAAAATTCTTGAACAGGAGAACTTTTTACTTTAGATTAGCACTTTTCAAATCACATAAATGACTTAAATTTGCAGGAACACAATAAGTAAAAATACAATCATGAATATTTTAGAATTAATTCAAAAAAGATATACTGCTAAACATTACCAATCAGACAAAGTAATTCCACAGGATAAAATTGAAGAATTGAAAGAAATTTTACGTCTTACGCCTTCTTCCATCAACATTCAGCCGTGGAAATTTACTTTTGTACAAAATCCGGAAATGAAGTCCAAATTAGCTGCTGTTTCGATGCATAATACTGAGAAAATTAATCAGGCACATTTATTAGTAGTCTTTAGTGTAGCGGATGATTTGGATGCTTTTCAAAAAGTGGTGGATGAAGAATTACCGGCTGCCAGAAGAGACTGGTATAATAAAATTAAAGCCAGTACTCCCGAAGCCGAATTAAAAACATGGCTTGCCAAACAAGTCTATATTGCTCTGGGAGTGGGTTTAACAGCCAGCATAGCCTTAGGTTTGGATTCTACAGCAATGGAAGGCATTGAATCCGATAAATACAGTGCTATTTTAGGAATGACCGAATACAAACCACTATTTGCAATGGCGGTAGGTTATGGTTCAAAAGATGATTTTAACCGTATTGAAATCACACCAAAATCGAGAAGGTCTTTAGAAAATGTAATTGAATCTATTTAATTTTTTGTAACAACTTATTAAATCACAAATGGCATCAGGTTTTTTCGCATTATTGGATGATATTGCAGCAATTATGGACGATGTAGCCGTAATGAGCAAAGTGGCTGCTAAAAAAACGGCGGGGATTTTAGGAGATGATTTAGCCGTAAATGCCGAGAAAGCGTCCGGCTTTGCTTCTTCCAGAGAATTGCCTGTTTTATGGGCTATCAGCAAAGGTTCGCTTATCAACAAAATCATTATTCTTCCCATAGCTTTTTTGTTAAGTGCGTTTTTTCCTTTAGCAATTGTGATTATTTTAACTCTGGGCGGATTGTATTTAGCTTATGAAGGTGCCGAAAAAATATACGAGTTCTTTTTTCATAAGCATCATAATAAAATAGAAATCACTGAACAAACTTTTACTGAAGACGAAATTTTAGCCCTCGAAAAAGACAAAATAAAGTCGGCTATTGTTACTGATTTTATTTTGTCGGTAGAAATTGTAATTATTGCCTTAGGCACAGTAATTGAAAAAACACTAAGCTCGCAAATAATAGTAGTATCTATCATTGCTCTCCTGGCTACTGTGGGGGTTTATGGAATTGTAGCTTTGATTGTTCGTATGGATGAAGTGGGATTAAAACTAATTTCAATCAGCAGAAAAGAAAAAAGCACAGCCAAATTTATTGGAAATATGCTTGTTCAGGCTTTACCTAAAGTAATTAAAGCTTTAAGCATTATCGGAACCATTGCCTTAATTATGGTTGCCGGAGGAATCTTTGCCCACAATATTGGCTATTTACAACATTTTGCTCCTCAATTACCCGCAATAATCAAAGAATTTACCATCGGATTAATCTTCGGATTCATAACTCTAGGCATTGTAAACCTATTTAAAAAATTATTTAAAAAAAGATTCATTTTTTAGTTGTTAACCGCTAAAAAAACATTTTTTCACAATCTACTTGCTTTGTAAACAATCCGCTTTTATTTTTCGTAACTTAGCTTTAAACAGAATAAAACACTTTAATTTTCAATGTTTTAACTGTAAAGTGGAGATCAGAAACCACTCAAAAAAACGGGGCGTAACCGAAAAGCCTAAAGAGTAAGTTCATTTAAAATTGAAGCACAATGCCTAAGTACGTTATTGAAAGAGAAATTCCTGATGCAGGAAAATTAAATGCTGAGCAATTAAAAGCAATTTCACAAGCTTCTTGTGGAGTATTACTTAAAATGGGATCTGAAATTCAATGGGTTCACAGTTATGTAACAGATAACAAAATCTATTGTGTTTACAATGCGCCAAATGAGGAAATGATTCTTGAACACGCTAAACAAGGAGGATTTCCTGCCAATTCAATCAGCAAAGTTTCAGCTATCATTGACCCCGTCACCGCTGAATAATTCATTAAAAAAATCAAAGGCTGATTCTTAAACTACAAGAACAGCCTTTTTTGCAATCCAGCTTTAAAACAGCTTATAAAAAATTAAAACAATTACTCATCTGCTACTCTAAACTTCAATTTTTTCAAATCAAATGAATTTCCTCCCACCATGACTTCAAAATCACCTGGTTCAACAACTCTTTTCATTTCTCGGTTCCAAAGTGATAATTCATCTGGTGTTAATGTAAACTCAACACTTTGCGTTTCTCCTTTTTTGATGAATATTCTTTTAAATCCTTTCAATGTTTTTTCTGGTGTTGTAGTACTACTATAAACATCATTAATGTAAAGTTGTACCACTTCTTCTCCATCTCTGTCACCAGTATTTTTCACATCCACTGCTACTTTAACTTCACCATCAGTTTTAATTTCGGTAGCATTCAATTTTAAATTAGAATATTCAAAAGTGGTATAACTTAAGCCGTAACCAAAATTGAATAACGGATTTTCGCTTTCGCTAACATATCTGTGAATGGCAGATGGTTTTTGGTTGTAATAAATTGGTAATTGTCCAACCGATTTAGGAACTGTAATAGGCAATCTTCCCGCAGGATTGTAATCACCAAATAGTACATCAGCTACTGCTCTACCACCTTTCTCACCTGGAAACCAAGCTTCCACAATAGCCGGGATATTTTCGGCAATCCAGTTAGTTGATAAAGGACGACCGTTCAATAAGACACAAACAACAGGCGTTCCGGTTTTTTGAATGGCTTCAATCAATTCCTGTTGCATTCCGTGTAAATTCAAATCGGCAACATCTCTGTTTTCTTCCACTAATTCGTTTGATTCTCCTAAAACAACAACGGCAACATCCGCTTTTTTAGCAGCATCAATAGCAGGTTGTAAATTTACTTTTTCCAGATTCCAACGCAAATGGGCTCTGGCTCCCCAGCCTCCTTCCCACATTTCGATGCGTACTTTGTATTTTTTTCCTGCTTCAATATTTTTTGGAGTGGTAACAATACTTGTAGCTCCTTTTGTCCAGTTGTCTATTACCAATTGATCGTCAATCCACATTCTGATTCCGTCATCTGAACTTAAGCCTAACCATCCGTCAAAAGCTTTATCTGATTGAATATAACCTGTCCAACGAATAGAAAAATCATCCACATTTACACCATCACCTGGAGCCCATGGCCAATCAAACTCTAATTGACTATCGATACGAGTCAATGCCGGAGTCCCTTCTAATTCTCTGTTATTAAAATATTCTCCTTTTAATCCGTTATGAGATCCATCTGAAGTAAATAAATATTTAGAAGGAATTGCCTGCCCTTTTATAATCAACGGTACACCTTCTTCATAAACCACATTAGCTGTTTTTCCAACCAATTGCTGAATGCCTTCATAAACCGTCATTCCAACACTATTCTTAGGAGAATAACCTCCTAATCTTGATGCATTAGCATTGGGTCCAATAACGGCAATATTTTTAAGGTCTTTATTTAATGGAAGAAGATTGTTTTCATTTTTCAATAAAACCATCGATTTTTGAGCTGCTTCTAAAGCAACTGCCTGATTTTCTTGTGTATGAAAACGCAATTTAATCAAGTTTTTATCAGTATAAGGATTTTCAAATAAACCTAATAAGAATTTCAATCGTAAAACATCTCCCGCGGCACGGTCAATATTTTCCATTGTTAATTTCTTTTCATTTACTAATTCAACAATTGTGTTTTGCCAAAATTCATTTGAAAAATCATAAAACTGCATATCCACTCCTGCCGAAACCGCTTCTCTGATACTTTCTTTTGGAGAATCAGACACTTTATGAGTCGTTTGAATATATTTAATAGCTCCTAAATCGGATACAACAAGTCCTTTGAAACCCCATTCATTTCTCAAAACATCCGTTAATAACCAATGATTTGCAGCACAAGGAATTCCGTCTAATTCTGAATACGCACACATCGTTCCTAAAGCACCACCTTTTCTAAAGGCTTTTTCGAAAGAAGGCAAATGATCTTCACGAGCCGAACGTTCTCCAACCAAAATTGGCGACGAATTTCCTCCTGCCTGTGGAATACCGTGAACCGCAAAGTGCTTTGGTTCAGCAATAATAGAACGATCTGATTTTAAATCATTTCCTTGTAATCCTTGGATAAATCCTAAACCAATTTCACTATTCAGATAAGCATCTTCACCAAAAGTTTCAGCAACTCTTCCCCATCTTGGTTCACATCCTAAATCTAAGTTAGGTCCAAAACCAAAATGAACACCATGAGCTCGGGCTTCACTTCCGATAACGCCTCCTACTCTTTTCATCAAGGCAGTATCCCAAGTTGCTCCAAGTCCAATGTTCATTGGGAACGCTGTACTTCCTTCGTCTAAATAGCCGTGAAGCATTTCACACATAATTAAAGCCGGAATTCCCCAACGGTTGCCTTTGATTACATTAGTCTGTAAATCATTAATCATTTTGGCCGAACGCGGATATAGGTCATGAATTGCTCCAATTCCTAATTTCCCTATTTTTTCAGCCGATTTAGACTTAGCAAAATCTTCTTTTTCTTTAAAAAAATCACCTCTGTACATGTCCATCTGACGTACTTTTTCTTCCAGAGACATGCGGCTTAACAAGTCTTTTACTCTTTCCTCAACAGGCAATTTAGAATCCTGATAAGGATATTTTTTTTGAGCAAAGCCGGCTTGACTAAAGCCTACAGCCATCACAAAAAGAATTGCTGTTTTTTTAATTTTTAATTCTAACATATTTTAGGCGTATTTTTTAATTCTGTATCACTTTCAAAGTTTTTCCATTTACCAAATTGTCATGAGAAATGAAAAAAGTATTTAGTGGTTTACCGTTCAATTGTATTGTATTGATTTTTCCCTCAGGGTTACCTTGTCTCTCGATTACAATACTGTCACTTTTGTAATATTGTGGATCTAATTTAATCGTTACTTTATCAAACATTGGTGCAGTTATCGTATAAACAGGTTCTCCGGGTACAATTGGGTAAATTCCCATCATTGAATACACTAACCAAGCCGACATTGTTCCGGTATCATCATTTCCTGGCAATCCTTTTGGTTTATTTTGGAAATATTCACGCACCAGTCTTTTTACATTTTCCTGAGCTTTGAACTCCTCACCTTTCACATAATTAAACAAATACGGATTAGCAATATCCGGTTCATTAGCCATATCAAATTGTTTGCTATCAAAGATTTTCTGCAATTGTGCCGAAAAGGCTTTATCCCCTCCCATTAATCTTTTTAATCCATTGATATCGTGCGGAACCATAAAATTATATTGCCACGCATTACCTTCGATAAAACCAACATTTTCTTCAAAATTTGCTCCCGAATTTGGATCAAAAGGCTCGTACCAGTTTCCATTAGCTATTCTTGGACGAAGTAAGTTTAGTTTATTATCAAATAATTTTCGGTATGATAAGGAACGTGTTTTAAAACGTTTTGCATCGGCTTTTTTACCTAAAGCATCCGCTAAAAGTGAAATAGCATAATCGGAAATATTGTATTCCTGAGTTGTAGAAACCGGACCTCTGTTATCCGTAGTTAAAAAACCTTTTTGAATATAATCTTTTAATCCCGGACGAAGCGGATTATTCTCCATTTGATCGGCTCCTTTCAACATCGCTTTATACGCTTTCTGAACATCAAAATCACGGATTCCTTTCAGATAAGTATCCGCAATTACAATACTTGCAGGATCGCCCACCATAGTAAATGTTTCGGTTGAATTCAATTCCCATTTAGGCAACCAGCCGTTTTCATCATACATTTGAATCATACTTTTCACCATATCCGATTGTTGTTTTGGATACACCAAAGACATCAACTGATGCAAGTTTCTATACGTATCCCATAGTGAAAATACGGTATAACGAGTACCTTCGGTTTTACCTATTTTACTTCTTTTGATTTCCGGAAATTCACCATTAAAATCATTTAAAGTATTGGGGTGAATTAATGTGTGATACAAAGCGGTGTAAAATATCGTTTTGTCATCTTTAGAACCTCCTTCAACTGCAATTTTAGATAATTCTTCGTTCCACTCGTCATAGGTTTCTTTGTAAACAGTTTCAAAAGCTTTATCACCCACTTCTTTTGCTAAGTTTTCACGTGCGTTTTCGATACTTACATACGAAATACCAATTTTCACTTCAACCGTTTCTTCTTTGTCGAATTTATAGGTAAAATAACTTCCAATACTATCTCCAACAACCGTTTTGATTGTATTTTCCATCATTCTCGCTTTTCCGTTATAACCCATCCATTGCGCTTCTACTCCATTATATTTAGCAGGTTTTTTCCAAACTCCGAATTTATCAGCAGCTTTAGAAAATTTAGCTACAAAATAAACCGGATAAGCATCTTCGGGACTGTTGTAACAAAATGAACCTACAGAACGCATTCCTTCAATTTCAGTATTCGAAACCACTTTAATCATGGCTCCTTCTTCATTGGTTAAACCAACACCCAGATTTAATAAAACATTCGATTGCCCTTTCGGGAAAGTGAATCGGCTTACACCAACACGTTTTGAAGCAGTAAATTCACCTTTTACTTTGTATTTATCAATGTTTACACTGTAATAAGCTGCTTTGGCTACTTCGTTAGAATAAGTAGAACCGTATTTTAAATGATCTATTTCTACTTCACCAGTGGTGGGCATTAACAAAATAACGCCCAATTCCGGACAGCCAACACCACTTAAATTCACCTGACTAAAACCTGTCAAAAAAGTATTCTCATTTACATACGGATTGGATAGCCATTGACTGTCTTTTTCCAAAGGTCTATTTTGTGGTCCAGAAACATTAAACGGGCTAATACTTGCCATTCCGCGTGGTGCAATAGGCCCAGGAAAAGCCGCTCCATAGTTGGATGTCCCAATTATTGGATTGACAAAATCAGCCGGTTGCTGTGCAGAAATAGTGCTGTTAACAAACAGCATGTACAAAATACATGCTGCCTGAATAATATTTTTATTTTTTAAAACCATAGGTTTCAATCTTAACGGTTTATTGCTTCGATTTTTAAAGTCCAAGCTTCTTTACAAGGCAAATTGTTTCTTAAACTTTCAGGAATTAGTACTTTAAATCCTTTATCAAATTTAGTCCATTTTAGCGCCGTTTTTGAACCTAAAAGCGTAATCTTAGTTCCTTTTTTAGGACTGATTGATTTTACTGTAACTTCAGCCGGAATTTTATTTTCTCCGTCTTTTGCTAAATAAAAAGCATATACATTTCCTGCTTTATTTTGGGTAAAACAGATGTTTTCTTCTTTGTAAGGCTCAATAGGTTTTGTGTTGTAAATCGCTGTGCAGTTTACTTTCATCCAGTCACCATAAGCCTGTAACAAATCATAAGCTGCTTTATCCCACTCTCCTTCAGGACTTGGCGCAATGTTTAATAATAAGTTTCCACCTTTTGCAACAATATCAACTAACATATGAATCCCCTGACGTCCTGTTAAATATTGTGCATCTGGAGTATAAGACCATCCTCCGCCAGCAGGAATACAAGATTCCCAAGGATAAGGCAATGTTTTAGCAGGCACACGTCCTTCTGGAGTTAAATAATTTTGGTTTTTACCATGAACAGCTCTGTCTACCACAATTAAACCTGGTTGTTTAACACGAGCTTTGGCCACCAATTCGTCCATTTTAGGATCCTGATCCACTACTCTGTGTTTAATGAAACCGTTTTTAGATTCGTTTTCTGTAAATTTTTCAGCATAGTTTTCTTTGATGTTTACCTGATCTCTTTTACGAACCCAACCTCCGTCTAACCATAAAATATCTACTTTACCATAGTTAGTCAAGATTTCCATAATTTGGTTATGCGTAAAATCGACATATTTCTGCCATTTTTCAGGGTATAAAGCAGGATCGTAATTTACATTTCTATCAAAAGGAGGAAAATAAGGATCCCAATAATATTCACTATGCCAGTCTGGTTTTGAAAAGTACGCTCCTGTTGAGATTTTTTCGGTTCTGAAAGCATTGAAAACTTCTTTCAAAACGTCAGCTTTAGGGTTTGAATGAAAAGGAACGTCTTTACTAGTGATTTTATAATCAGAATATTTAGTATCATACATATTAAATCCGTCATGATGTTTTGTGGTAAAAACCATATATTTCATCCCGGCATATTTAGCAGCTTTTGCCCATCTTTCAGGGTCAAATTTTACGGGATTAAAAGTTTTTCTTAAACCTTCGTAATCTTTTATGTAATCATTATAATTTGATGGATTGCTGCCTTTTTTACGTTCACACCAGCCATAATCTTCAGGACAAATCGACCATGATTCTACGATTCCCCATTGGCTGTAAGTTCCCCAGTGCATTAACAATCCAAACTTTTTACCTTGCCATTCCTCTAAATTTTTCAATACCAATGGATCGGTTTCCGGTACATAACGCTCATCTTCATAAATGGCTTGAGAAAAGATTTGTACTGAAAACAATAATGCTATGATTGCTATGCTTTTTTTCATTCTTTCGTATTTTAATTCTTAAATCTGTTATTACTTAGTCTCTGTATTTAATGTTTCAAGTATTGGTTGGTCAGTAAATGTTAATTGGGTTTGTGCATTTTCATTTAGTTGTTCTAATACTACAATGCTATTTACTCCTTTATTCAACCAACAACCTGGTAGATACAATGTTTGTTGCGGTCCTATTTTCCAATATCGTCCTAAATTATGTCCGTTTACAAATACTATTCCCTTGCCCCAATCTGACATATCCAAAAAAGTATCAGCCGGTTTATCAATATTTACAATGGATTCGTATATAACTGGTCGCCCTGATTTTATTGTTTCATTTTTAACTGTTGGAACTTCACTCATTGGCATTTTATACATTTCCCAACCTCCGGTAATTTCATACTCATTAATTAATACTGGAGAAATAATTCCTTTGGTATTGTGAACAATTTCGGCTCCATAATTAATTCGTCCCATGTTTTCCACCAAAATTTCTAAAATTCCATTAAAAGGAATGGTAACTACCAACTCGTAGTTTTTGAAAACTCTATTCAACTCACCTGCTTTAACCCCGTTTACATAAACTGTAGCAAAGTCTCTTAATCCCTGGATTTTCAAAGTTCCAGAAATAGGTTGTGTGAATCTTTTTCGATACAAAACATAACCATTACCCTGCCCCAGTTTCTCAAAAGTTAAAGGTTGATCGTTTACAACTGCTTTTTCCTTTTTAATCCAGCTTAAAACATCCATACTTGATTTTACAAGCTGATTAGGAAATTTTGTTACTGGAATTTTCTCAGGTATAGCTGGTAATTTTGTTTTAGAAAATTTTTGCATGACATCACGAATAGCTAAAAACTTTGGTGTTGTCCAACCCGCTTCGCTAATAGGTGCATCGTAATCATAACTTGTAATATCAGGCTGAATATCCATTTCTTCATTATAATTAGCACCAGAAGTAAATCCAAAATTAGTCCCTCCATGAGCCATATAATAATTAAAAGATACGCCGGCTTCCAGGTACTTTTTGGTTTGATTTGCAATTTCTTCAGCAGCTATTTTAACAAATGGTTCTGCCCAATGATCCAACCATCCCGGATAAAACTCCGCTACCATATAAGGCCCTTGTCCTTTATGAAATTTATCAACCTGCTTCTTTAAATTTTCAATATTGGACTCGCCATTAGCAGTTGGCAAAACTCCGTCAACAGCTCCACCTTCAAACAACCAGGTTCCGTCGGAAGTAAAAAAAGGCTCCTGAAAACCAGTGGATTTCAACATATTGTAAATAGCCGTTTTGTATTCCTTATGATCGTTAGCATTGATATCTGTTCTTTGAGAAACATAAGAGCCAAATTCATTTTCGACCTGAACCATAATAATTGGTCCTCCCTGATTAGAAAAAAGTCCTTTTACTTCGGCAGACAAATGTTCCAGATAGCTTTTACAAGCTTCTAAAAATGCTTTATTGTTGGTACGAATTACTAAATCAGGATTATTTTGTAACCACCATGGATAACCTCCAAATTCCCATTCTCCACAAGCATAAGGTCCTGGTCTCAAAATCACATATAATCCTTCGCTTTTAGCTGTACGAATAAATTCGGCCAAATTTTTATTACCTGTTTTAAAATCCCATTCTCCCGGAGCTACTTCATGATAATTCCAAAATACATAAGTCGCCACCGTATTCATTCCCATGGCTTTAAGCATTTGCAATCTATGTCTCCAATATTCTTTTGGAATACGCTCATAGTGCATTTCTCCTGAATGTATTTTAACAATTTTTCCATCCTGTTTGAATTCTCCATTAGCAATAGAAAATCCTTTTGTTTGCGCCTGATTAAAAAGTGGCATCAAACAAATTAATACTATTCCGAGTTTAAATAATAGTTTGTTCATTCTTTGTTCCAAATTATACATTTATAAAACCTAAAATTGAAAGTTACTTCACTACAATTTCATCAAAAAACATAAAGGAACTATCTCCTTTAGGACTCTTTTTTAAATTAGTAGCTACTACTTTTACAAATTTTGCTACAGTAGGTTTAAAGTTCATCTTAAAATCTTTTAATTCTACATAAGAATTGATAGCAAATAGTTGAACTAGCTTTCCAACTTCCTTATAATCAACACCATCTATAGACACAAATACTTTGATCTCAGTAGGAAAATAAATTCCCGCTCCTTGATTTTCTAAAGAACCTAAAGTAACCTCACTAATTGTTTTTGTAGTTTCCAGATCAATTACCACATCCATATCATCAACTAACCAAGCCTGCCATTGTCCGTCGTGGAAATTTTTGCTTCCGCGGATAGCATTTGCAAGAGTGTAATCATCTCCTTTATAATTTGAATTGTAAAGGGTATTGTATTTTACCTTATTGGCAAAGGCTTTGTGAAAAACAATTGAATCAGTAAATGTTTTACCAACTGGTTTATTATCCTGAAATAAAGAAGCTTTTAAAACGGTAGATTCCTTTATTTCAATTGGTTTCATATATTTTACTGCATCAACTTCAATACTTTTATCTCCCAATACATAACGAATATCCGGATTAGGAAACTCATTTTTTAATTCAATTTTTATTGATTTGTTAGCTAAATCAGCTGTTGAAGTTGCAGTTACCAAATAAGCACTCTTTGAATAATTGATTCCTAAATAATCATAACGTTTTAATAAAGGGAATAATCGTGAAGTAAAATCATTCCAGCTACGATTATCTTTTGGACTCCAAAGTGTTTCGGATAAAGCAGCCAACCTTGGAAAAATCATGTATTCTGAATCCTTTGGTGTAGCCAGATATTCTGCCCACAAATTAGCCTGTCCACCCAAAACATGTGCAGCTTCTTTTGGTGACATAGAGTCAACTACAGGATCAAATTTATAGACTTCATTTAAAAAATTGTAAGCATTAAAGGCCAGAGGTTCTTCGTTTTGTGGGCCTTGATAAAAATTAAAATAACAAGGATTTTCAGGTGTCATAATTACATCATGACCTTGATCAGCAGCTTCAATTCCGCCCTTAGTACCTCTCCAACTCATTACTGTAGCATCCGGAGCTAAACCACCTTCTAAAATCTCATCCCATCCTATAACTCTTTTTCCCTTTGAATTGATGTATTTTTCCATACGCTTTACAAAATAACTTTGTAATTCATGGACATCTTTCAAATGTTCTTCCTTAATTCTTTTTTGACAATGAGGACATTTTTCCCAATTAGTCTTAGTTGCTTCATCGCCACCGATATGAATATATTTGGAAGGGAAAATAGCAATTACTTCATCAATTACATTTTGCAAAAATTCAAAAGTCGTTTCTTTACCAGCACAGTAAATATCTGTTAATGGCCAAAGTCCACCGGATGGAACCCCAATTCTTTGATTAAAACAACCCAATTCAGGATAAGAAGCAATAGCGCTACTTACGTGTGCCGGCATTTCGATTTCAGGAATGATTTCGATATTTTTCTTTTGAGCATATTTTACAATTTCTTTCAGTTCTTCCTGAGTTAAAGATCCGCCATAAGTTCCCTTTTCATCAGGATTTGTCGTTAATCTAGCATTCCATATTAAATTTTCCTGATTAACACGCCAAGCACCAACTTCGGTTAATTTTGGATATTTTTTAATCTCCATTCGCCATCCCTGATCGTCTACTAAATGCAAATGCAATACATTCATTTTTAGCATTGCCAAACGGTCAATTGTAGCTTCGATATATGATTTATCGAAAAAATGACGGGATAAATCCAACATTAAACCTCTCCACTGAAAGCGAGGTTCATCAATAATTGTCACATTAGGAACAGACCAATTTACGTTAGCAACTGTTTTTTTACTTTCAATTGCGGTAGGTAATAATTGTCGGATGGATTCCAAAGCATAAATAAAACCGGCATTTTCCTTTGCCGTTATGACGATACTTTTTGAAGTAACGTCTAATTTGTAAGCTTCTCTATTTAAGTTTTTATCAACCTTAAATTCGATGAAATTATTTTTAGGCTTCTTGTTAGAAATTTGAGGTTTCCATCCGGCAGCAAGTTGAAATTTAGCAATCAATGCCTCTGCTATTTCCTTTTGTGCATCCCCTTTTACAATGAATTTGGTCTTTGAAGAAAATTGAAACTTTCCTTGTTTAACTTCTGTTTGAGCAGGTTTAGGTATAATAGCTATGTCTTCCTGTGCCACAACCGAAGTAGTAATCAGAAGTAAAAACAAGGCAATCGTAGTTTTCATTATTCTCATAAATTATTTTTTTTAAAAGGCTTCTATATTCTTTATTTGGCTTTTGTATTGATTATAAAAACTGTAAAATTACTTATCCCAAGTCATTTTAAACTTTGCGTCTTCCATTCGATTTCCTTTTTCGTCATCACAAATCGCGTAATTGAAACCGGAACGCAAACTGTAAGCTCCATGTTCTCCCTTATTATTTAAAGCAATGAAACCTACCTGTAAATACTCCATATCACGGTGGTTTTTATGTTTTTCATAAATACGTTCCGTGATTTCTTTACAAGCTTCATAAGGAGATTTACCCTGACGCATTAATTCGACCACCATAGCGCTTCCGGCTGTTCTAATTACTGCTTCTCCTAAACCGGTTGCAGCTGCGGCTCCTACTTCATTATCCAGGAAAAGTCCCGCACCGATGATTGGGGAGTCACCGACACGTCCATACATTTTCCAGGCTGCTCCGCTGGTCGTACAACCTCCGGCGAGATTACCATCCTCATCTACCATCAACATACTGATAGTATCATGATTTTCAAAATTGATAACAGGTTTGTATTTAGATTCTTCTAACCATTTTTTCCAATCTTTCTCGGCTTCAGGAGTTAATAAATTTTCCTCTTTAAATCCTTCAGAAAGTGCAAACTGTAACGCTCCAGATCCAGACAACATTACATGTGGTGTGTTTTCTAAAACTCTTTTAGCTACCGAAATAGGATGCATAATACCCTCTAAAAAAGATACCGAACCACAATTACTGTTATGATCCATAATACAGGCATCCAAAGTTACTTTTCCTTCACGATCCGGATATCCTCCATAACCAACGCTTCGTACTTTAGGATCAGCCTCTGGAATTCTCAAGCCAGCTTCAAGTGCATCTAAAGCTTTTTTTCCCGTTTTAATTTGCTTCCAAGTTTCCTCATTAGCTGGCAAACCATGATTCCAAGTAGAAATAACAACAGGTTTTTTTACTTTTTTTGAAGCACTTTTTAAAGGAGTCTCTTGCGTAGTCATTCCATTGACTCCTATAAAAGTACCTAAGCCTATGGTTCCTAAAGTAGTTTTTTTAATAAAATTTCTTCTGTTTGACATAGTCTTAGTTTGAGTTAGTAATTAGATTTAGTTTGCAATTTATTTTAGACTTTTTTTAGTAGTTTTGATTACTTTCAAATAAGCATCAGATATGGCATTTCCATCAAAAAATGCTACACCTTTAGCGCCGTTTTCTTTAGCTGTCAAAATAGCTTTTCTTAAATCGGCTTCATTTTCAATTCCAGGAATATAAATTCCTGTATTAACTTTTGTGATTCTTCCTTTTAAATCAGTCACTCCTTGTTTAGTAGCAAAACCTACCCAATTAATTCCTTCATTATAAAAATTATGATAAATCATTGGATAAACCTCATCAATATCCCATTTATCCCAACGCTGACGCACCATATGATCAGCCATTTCCGGATAAGGAAATACAGCAGCTGTTAGAGTTTTTCCATATTTATGGGCAATTTCATAAGCATGATTTACTACATTTCTTATTTGGTTTAAGCGAAATTGCTTCCATTCCATATTAATTTCAGGATGTTCCATTTTTCTTGGATCTCTACCAAATTCCTTCATAAAAGCATTGACACTGGCATCTGAATAATCAAAATCATAATCAGGTAATTCAGTATTTTGAACCAAATTGTATTTTGGTAACAAACCAATTGGTAAAAACACATCAGGATAACGTATATAATCCAAGTGGACACTTTCTACTCCTTTTACTTTAGCCAGTCCTTCTAATAAATCATAAATATGTTGGCGAGCTTCGGGATGACTTGGAGACAACCACTGATAATAATCTACATACGGACGATCATCAAAACAGGATTTCCCGCTTCGGCTCACCATATACCAATCCGGATGTTGCAAAGCAACTTTATCTCCTGGGCGGTTCATAGTCATAATCCAGGCATGAACTCGTAATCCTTCTTTCTTAGCCAATGGAACTAATCTTTTTAACAACTCAGGACTTGTACCCGTGTTGATTAAAACCTCATCAATACCCGCTTCGTGGTATTTTTTAAATTCAACACTATAAGATTCGTCACTACGTTTAGCATCGGCTGAAATCCAAACTCCAAATTCAAAATCCTTTGCTTTTTGCTTCACTTCTGAATTTTGGATTATTTTATTCGAACAAGCCGTGGTAATTAATCCTAAAAATAATAGTTGAATATATTTCATAATTGATTTTCTGTTTAATAGTATTAAAACTATTTTTTCATGCTTTCAAAAAGCGTATTTAACAATTCTTGCTTATTATCCAGACTATATTCCCAGAACATAGCTCCACCTAAACCTTTAGTTTTAATAAAATTTGCTTTCAATTCAATCTCATTTGGTGTTTCATAAGAAATGAAAATGCCTTCTTTTTCATTCCACAAATAAGAAGCCTTGGCTGATTCATCATAAAGCTGTTTGTATTTCCCGGTAGCTATTTCTTCTTTAATTTTCCAATAGGCAATAATCTCAGCACCTGTTTGCGCCGATTGATACAAACCATTATTTTCAGGATTTACTTTAGCCCATTTTCTTCCGTAAAAAGGAATCCCAACAACTATTTTATCGGCAGTTATTCCTGTCTTCAAATAGGCATCAACTGTTTTAGTTAAATTATCTCCACCAAATTTTTCAAATTTTGAAGCATTTAAATTAGCATGATGTCCGGTTTGATACATCCACCCATTATAAAAATCATATCCCATGATATTAATGTAATCCAAATATTTTTGAGCCGCTTTTAAATCGGTATGATCTAAATAATTTTGGTCAGCTCCCGAAGCAATACTTAATAAATAATGAACTTTATCTGAAGTGGTTTGTATTTCTAACTGTTTACGTAATTCGGCAAGTAACAACGTAAAATTCTCTTTATCTGAAGGTCTGAACACATTATCCTCTGCTCTTTGTCCTGGAAATTCCCAATCAATATCAATTCCGTCAAATCCGTATTTTTTCATCAATAGTACCGCACTTTTTGCAAATTGTTCTCTCGAATTTTGATATGCAGCAACATTAGAAAACTGATCAGACCAAACCCATCCACCGATTGAAAATAAAACTTTCAAAGAAGGATTCTGCTTTTTAAGTCCCATCAATGCTTTGATTTTAGCATCATCAGTAGCTAATTCAAATTGAACGTTGCCATTTACAATATTTGCAAAAGCATAATTAACATGAGTTAATTTAGTTGCATCAACCTTGGCTGGATCAAAATCCTCATAACCTGCCACGTACCCAATAATTTTAGTATCCTCTGCTTTGCTCTTCTTTTTAGTTTCTAAAGTAGAACAAGCAAAAAAACAACTGATAATCACTATGTAAAGACTTAATTTCATTCTTTTATTATGCTTTAATTTTCATTAATGGTATCATTTTTCAATAAACTGACCATCTTCTTTGATGATAAAAGTTTTACTTGAAAAAGGACTTTTTACTGATATATTCCAACCAAAACTATGGTTCTCTAATTTAGGAGTTATAACATTTGTACCAACTTTAATCACACTTTTTGTTAATTGATTAATTGCTACGGCCCATTTTTTATTTTTGGCTAAAAATTGTTTCTGTGCTCTGTACAATTCGAACAATTCCCATTTAATTTTTTCATCCTGAGGGATTGTAAAAGTTACTTTATTTCCAATTTCTTTAGAAGTAAAATATACATAACCCCATTTTTCAGGTTCGTGCATGTTTATAACGCCTTGTGGAGACCAAACCCAATTGTATTCCGGTAAATATTTACCTGAAGCATCTTTTTTGCGTTCGTACTTACCGTTTACAATATCGTGTTGCCAATTGACTCTGGAAAAATTCACCCTCCAGAATTTATCTCTCGGAACATTGTCTTCTCCAAAAGATTTTTGATATGAAGCCCATGGAATTGCAATTTCTAAAGTCCAACCTTCGTCAGTATCAGCAGGATTATTTAAGGTTCCCTGAATTTTTACCGCCGATTGTAATCCTGTATTATTCCAATCATTTAGAACGACATTTTTTTCACGATAAGGCTTGGTTAAAAACAAATCCCAAGCCGTATTTAAAGCATTGATTTCTAATTCGTAATAGTTAAAAGTATCACCATCAGGATCAATAAAAACTTCAAAATCATTATTGTAAAATATAATGGTATCGTGTTGTTTCAAATTTGCCCAAACATGTGGTTCTTGAATTTTTGCCAGGATATAATAATTTTTATCATCCCAAAGCATTTTTACCTTTGTATTGAATTTAGGTTTTTCAACACCTTCAATATCAATAAAAGCATCTGTCCACTCTGCTTTTGACCATGATGTTTCTAATTCATCACCGTCAATTTGGATTTTCTCTGATGTTTTGTAAGCTACATAGTTTTTGGGTACAATTCCTTTGGATTGGGCAAAGCCAATAGAGGAAATGAAACCTAAAACAAACACAATACTTTTAATTTTACTAATCATACTTTTTACAAGCTATTATCTTTTGTAAACTGAATTACTTCGCTTAATTTTCCAAATGCCATAGCAACAACTGTATCAGCCGCTCCGTAATAAACAGCTAGTTTATCTTCTTCTAAATCGTGTAAAGCCGCACACGGGAAAACTACATTTGGCACATCACCAACTTGCTCATAATTTACCGCTGGACCTAATAAATAAGGTTGCGTTCTGTATTTTACATTATCAGGTTGTTCTGTATCTAAAATAGCAGCTCCCATTGCATAACGGAATCCATTACAAGTATTAATTACACCGTGATAAATCATTAACCAACCTTCATCCGTTAAAATTGGGATTGGTCCTGCACCAATTTTAGTACATTGCCAAGCACTATCTTCAAAAGGAGTTGGCTTCATTACTAAACGATGCTCTCCCCAATATTTCATATCCGGACTAAAACTAATCCAAATATCGCCAAAAGGAGTGTGACCATTATCACTTGGACGACTTAACATGGCATATTTTCCATTAATTTTTTGAGGAAATAAAACTCCATTTCTGTTAAAAGGCAAAAAGGCATTTTCGCATTGAAAAAATTCTACAAAATCAAAAGTATAACCAATACCAATTGTAGGTCCGTTATATCCATTGCACCAAGTAATCCAGTAACGATCTTCAATAAACACCACACGTGGATCGTATTTATAGGCAGATTCAATCATTTCAGTATTTCCAGACTGCATTACAATGGGATCATGATTAATTTCCCAATTGATTCCGTCTTTACTAAATCCGGCAAAAATATTCATCTGCACAGCCTTATTATCACATCTGAAAACGCCCGCAAAACCATCTCCAAAAGGAACTACAGCACTATTAAAAACACTGTTTGATGAAGGAATAGCATATCTTTCAATTATGGGATTTTCAGAATATCTCCACATAATGTCATTGTTATTTTCAGGTCTGTCTTGCCAAGGAATTGTACTCATTTTTTATATATTTTGTTTATTCTTTTTTATTAAATCTTTTAATGCTATTTGATTAAATTCTATCGTCAATTTTAATTTAATCTTGAATTTTTCGAACCTTATCTAACCAGGTATATTTTAAAATTACTGTGGTTACTAAGAAAACAACTAACGAAACAATCGTTTTTGGATAATCACGAATAATAAAGTAAACTGGTAAAACTATCATACTCGATTGCCAAACAATACCTACTAGACAATTAAACATATCCATTATAAAATCGTTATTTTTTTCAAATTGTTGATCTTCTTTTTTCAATAACTGATAAACGGGTTTCCACCATCCCCAAGGTCTAACATTAGTGTAAAAAGATTTCAAAACTTCCATATCAGTTGGCTGGCTGAAATAGGTTCCTAAAACACATCCTAATGCTGAAAAAGCAAGTATAATTGGGAACAAATAAATAGCCTGCATCTCAGATAAAGTATGTAATAAAGTTCCCTGAGCGAAACTTCCTTTATTTTGTTCCAATACAAATTCTAAGGAAGCAATAATCAATCCGGCGAACATTCCCCAGAAATATCCCCAACCATTGAAACGCCACCAAACCCATTTAAGGAAATTAGCTGCCACATATCCACCAAACAATGCACTAGTAATCCATAAAGTCAATGAATTAATTGATTCGGCAAAAAATCCCATAAAAACACCTAAACCTACTACTAAAAAAGAAGCAATTTGACTTATTTTAATATAGTGTTCACTTGTTTCATTTGGCTTGAAATATTTTTTATACAAATCATTTACAATGTAGGCCGGACCCGCATTTACAAATGCTGAGAAAGTAGACATAAATGCAGCTAACAATCCCGCTAATAACAAACCTTTAATACCAACCGGAATTTGAAAATTAATTACTTTTGGCATAATCACCTCTAAATCAGCACCACTTAAATTTGGATTTAAATTCATTTCAGGAGCCATTGTTACTAATGCAATTACTACAATTCCAGCAATTAAAAGGTAGCGAGGAATGAATAAAATTAAGTTGGTAAATCCACTCATATATGCCGCTTCTTTAACCGATTTGGTGGAAAGAATACGTTGTAAATCGTAACTTGGTGTAGGTCCTGCAATACTGGCAAAAAATCCTTTGAATAAAGACATTCCCACCAAAGCTCCAAACATTTTATAACCTTCAGTATCAATCAAATTATTAAAAGTTTGAAATTTTTCACTCCAGTGCGGACCTAATTCCGTTGAAAAAAACACATTTTTCCATTCTTCCGTAATCACCGAATTAATTTGGACATCAGTATAATTCAAAAAGGAATAAGCCGCTACAAGAATACCAGCAACAACCATAATTCCGTATTGTAAAACTTCTGTCGCTACAACCGAAAACATACCTCCTTTTATGGTATAAATTGTTGTTAGAAAAATAACTAATAAGGCATAACTTTGCTCAGAAGTCAATAAAGAAATATCACCTAAATGAATAGCCAAATCCCAAGGTAAAATAATGGTCATAAACTTACCGATTCCCTCAAAAAAATAAGCTATAAAACCAATGGTAGATACGATAGCAAAAACCGCTACAATAATATGTGACGCTCTTCCGGCTTTATCATTCCCAAATCGAGTCAAAATCCACTCAGATCCTGTCATAGTATTCGATTTTCTGATCCAAATAGCCAAAAACATCATCACAAAAACCTGATTCCATATAGGCCAAAGCCACATTAAAAAGAAACTTTTAATACCGTATAAAAAAAGAACTCCAA
This sequence comes from Flavobacterium glycines, assembly GCF_900100165.1. GTDB lineage: Bacteria > Bacteroidota > Bacteroidia > Flavobacteriales > Flavobacteriaceae > Flavobacterium > Flavobacterium glycines. Next base: position 75,773 of record NZ_FNEO01000008.1, on the reverse strand, counting down.
CCATCCAGGCAGTACCGGAAACATCAAACATTCCCGAACCATTACTCAATCCCAGATAATACCATTTTATAGAATTTCCTCCTAAAAAATAATCATCCAAACCTTTAGAGGCTTTTCTTGAAATCCAAATCCCAATTCCTATAGTTAATAGGATATAAAAAACGATTATTGCTACATCTATGCTATTCATTTGTTCTAAAATTATTTTGTTAATCCCCAATTTTTATTTGGCTCAGACCCCATAACAAAATGTAAAGTCCCACCTTCTAATAGCTGTTGATGTGTAATAGTTGTTTGATTAAACGGTACTCCGTTAAGTGTTGCTGATTGTATGTAAAAATTATTTGCTGAAACATTGGCTGCTTCAATAATAAATTTCTTTCCTTGAGGAAGATTAAGCGTTGTTTTTTCAAAAATTGGACTGCCTATTTCATATTCTCCCGAAGCAGGATTCATAGGATACAATCCCATGGAACTAAAGATATACCAAGCCGACATTTGTCCGCAATCTTCATTTCCGCTCAATCCATTAGGAGTTGTATTGTATTGCGTATCTAAAATATGGCGTACCCAATATTGTGTTCTCCACGGTTGTTTAGCATGATTGAACATATAAGCAATATGATGACTTGGTTCATTTCCATGCGCATATTGACCGATTAATCCTGAAATGTCAGCCGAAATATTATTACCGGTTATTTCTGAACTTTCTGTAAATAATTGTTCTAAGCGTTTGCTGAACTTTTCGTTTCCACCATGTAAACGAATAAAAGCATCTACATTATGAGGTACAAACCAGCTGTGTTGCCAGGCATTACCTTCAGTATAATCAGTATGTTCTCTATGGTTCGAATGTTTAGGATCAAAAGGCTCATTCCAGGATTTTCCATCAGCTGCTTTTCCTCGCATGAATCCGGATTTGGCATCAAATAAAAATTCGTAGGCTTTTGAACGATTTAGGAAATAGTTATAATCCTCTTCTTTCCCTAAAGCTTTTGCCATTTGTGCCACACACCAATCATCGTAAGCATATTCTAAAGTAATTGTAACCGACTCATCCAAAAGATTATATGGTATAAATCCATATTTCTTGTACAAATCTAATCCACGTTCATTTTGCATCATCGTATTCTTCATGGCATCATACGCTTTTTCTGCATCAAAACCTTTAATACCATTCTTGTATGCATTGACAATTACAGGAATTGCATGATACCCTGTCATTGTATTCGTTTCGTTAGCATACAAAGTCCAAACTGGTAAAATTTTCTTGGTTTCATAATAGGCTAACATCGAATTGATAAGATCAGAAACCTTATCAGGAGCTACTAAAGTCAACAAAGGATTTTCGGCTCTAAAAGTATCCCAAAGCGACAAAGTAGAATAAGCGGTATAATCTTTAGCCGTAATAATTTTATCATCTTCTCTTCGAAACTGACCATTCTTATCGCTATAAGTCACCGGAGCTAATTGTGAATGATAGAGTGCTGTATAAAAAATTGTTTTAAGAGAATCGACTGATGTTTCTACTTCGATAGGATTTAAAGCTGTATTCCAGGTTTTAGTAGCTGTTGCTTTTACTTTATTAAAATCAAAATTGCTTTTGTCTAAGTTTTCTTTAGCATTAGCTACACTTACAGAAGAAATTGCAACCTTAGAATACAATTCATTTGAATTTTTATGATCAAAAAATAATTGTGCAATTGTTTTTTCTCCTGAAGCACTTATGCCGGCTATATTCTTTTCATCTGCAACTAATCCCCATTTAGAGATAGGTTTTGAAAATTGAGCTACGAAAAAAACTTTTTGATTTTTGGCCCATCCTGTACTGTAACGATAACCACTTATTGTTGTTTCATTTTCGATGGTAATTTCTGTTTTGGTAGCCTTATCCCAATTGATAGCAAAACCTAAATCAACAATAACCGATTGTAAATCTTTATCTTTAAAAGTATATTTATGGAAAGCGGTTCTTTGCGAAGCTGTTAATTCTACATTAATCTTAGAATCATTTAAATAAACCTGATAATAACCCGGTTTTGAAGTTTCATTTTTATGACTGTAGGTCGATTTATAAGCTAGTAAATCTCTGGAAGTTGCTTTAGTTGTTAATTCAATTTTTTTATTGATTGGCATAAAAAGAATATCAGCCAAATCCCCTATACCTGTTCCACTTAAATGCAAATGACTAAAACCCGCAACAATCGAATCGGAATAATGATAACCGGAACACCAATCCCAACTTGAATAACCATTATCAGGACTTACCTGAATCATCCCAAACGGAACTGTTGCCCCGGGATAGGTATGACCATGACCTCCGGTTCCAATAAAAGGATTTACATATTGAACTAAATCATCATATTTAGCTGTCCTTTTTTCGCTATTTGATTTACAATTTGTAAGCAAAGTTGCCGATAAAACAAGTAAAGCTATTTTCTTCATAAACGATATTCTTATATTTAACACTAAATTTATATAAATTTGACAGCTGTTTAAATAATTTTAGACGGACAACAATTAAACACGGCTAAACACCAAAAAAACACCTCGAAAACCCTAAAATCAAAAACATGTTTTTTAATTCTAACAAGCTTCATAAAATTCCATTGCATTACCATGTAGTGTTCTGGTCAGTTTATTTCATTTTTAATACTTTTAGATGGGGAAGCTATTTCAATGATTACCTCTATTCATTAAAATCTAATCTGCTGGGATTCCCTATTCACATGACACTTTGTTATTTGAATATTTTGGTTCTCATGCCAAATTTTGTTTACAAAAAAAAGTACACGCTTTACATAATTCTCTTACTCCTTTCTATATTTTGTATGGTGATGGTTAAATTTAATCTCACTTATTATTTAATCAATCACAATGTGTGGCCAGAAGGACCGGAACGTATAGAAATACTGACTTTGAATTATACGATAGATATGATGATAGGCGAACTATATGTAATTACTTTTGTAACCGCTATTAAAATTACACTTGACTTTATCAAAGAACACAAAAGAGTTACCGATTTAGAAAAAGCCAATTTGGAAACAGAATTACTTTTTTTAAAATCTCAAATATCTCCGCATTTCTTTTTTAACACTCTAAATAACATCTACTCCTTATCAGTAGAAAAATCAAATAAGACACCTAAGATTATCCTAAAATTGTCTGAATTAATGCGCTATATGTTGTATGAAACACAAAGCAAAAGACAAACGCTGGAAAACGAAATTCTTTGTATTCAAAACTATCTTGATCTAGAACGAATTCGACATGATGAAAGACTCGAAGTAAATATGTATATTTCGGGAGATATTCATGAAAAAGAGATTTCTCCTATGCTTTTATTGACATTCATAGAAAATTCTTTCAAACATGGTGCTAATAAAAATGTAGGCAATGTTAAAATAGACGTTAACTTCAAAATCAAAGAAGATTTTCTCTATTTTTCGGTTTCAAACCCAATGCCTGCCGTTACGAATCATGTAGACAATTTAAGTAAATCCAGTGGAATTGGTATTGAAAATGTTAAAAAAAGACTTGAATTAGGCTATAATAAAAGTGATTATAAACTTTCTATTAAAAATAAAAACAATAATTTTGTTGTCAAGCTTAAAATTAAAGTTACCTAAAGATCCTTTGACACTATTCAAAACAAACTTTAATTAAATTGACCTAAAAATAATATATCCAACAATGAAAATTAAATGTCTGATAATTGATGACGAACCATTAGCAATTAATGTTATTAAAAATTATATCGAACAAATTGAAGAATTAGAATTAGTAAAAACCTTTAACAATTCAATCGAAGGTTTGAATTTTTTAAAAAACAATACTGTTGATGTTATCTTCCTTGACATAAATATGCCTGTACTGGATGGTATTAATTTTATTAAAAGTTTAGAAAATCCTCCTCTTTTAATAATTACAAGTGCTTACGACGAATTTGCTATACAAACTTATGAATTAGATGTTCTTGACTATTTAGTCAAACCCATTGAATTTCCAAGGTTAATGAAGGCTATCAATAAAGTTTACAAAAGACTCGATGCTACAAACAAAACAACTATTGACAACTCCAAAGAAAACCCTTTCATCTTTGTAAAAATTGACAAAAAGAAAATGAAAAAAATTTTCTTAGATGAAATTTTGGTTATCGAAAGTTTAAAAGATTATTTAAAAATCAACACAACTTCGGGAAGATATATCATCCACAGTACCCTATCTGATTTCACCAATTTATTACCCGAAAGAGATTTTATAAGAATACATCGTTCTTATACTGTAGCTATTAACAAAATTGATGCAGTAGAGGGAAATAGCATAGAAATTGAAGGTTTAAGATATGTTATTGGAAGATCTTATATTGATGAAGTAAAGCAAAGAATTCTAAATACTTCTTTATAACAAATTATTCATTGATTTAATTCTTTATAAAACCAAATGTCTGATCTAAAAAAGTGAAACAGTTATTTTTATAAGCCCAATCAGAGAAATGAAAAATAAGAAATAAAAAAGACCGATAATGGTAAAATCATTATCGGTCTTTTTTATTTTACTGTTTATTTAAAAGTTGGATTACTTCTTAAATAATTTTGCTCAATAAATTACAGGAACAGACTTAATGCAAAATAGCAAAGAGCTGCTAAAAATGCTGAAACAGGAATAGTTAACACCCAAGCCCATAACAAACTCACGGTAACCCCCCATCTTACAGCCGAAACACGTTTGGTCAAACCAACTCCAATAATAGACCCTGTAATGGTATGCGTTGTACTTACCGGCACTTTAAAATGTTCTGTAAAATAAAGTGTCAAAGCCCCTGCCGTTTCAGCTGCTACGCCTTCAAACGAAGTTACTTTAGTAATCTTAGAACCCATTGTTTTTACAATTTTCCAACCACCACTTAATGTACCCACAGCAATAGCAGTATAACAGGCTAACGGAATCCATTCCGGCATTGCTCCTTTAATTCCTTTATCATCATCCGGAAGAACCACCTGTAACCAATCCGGTAGCGTCATAATATCAACACCACTGGTTTTAATATAAACCGCTACGGCAGCCGCAATAATACCCATTACTTTTTGCGAATCATTTCCTCCGTGACCTAAACTAAAAGCTGCAGATGACAATAATTGCATTTTTTTCAAAACAGCTTCAGATTTGTGCAAATTTAAACTGCTAAATACTAAAGCAAATGCTGAAATTGATAATATAATAAAGGCTACCAAAAACCATTTGATGTTATGTGATTCAAATACTACACTCCAAAAATGCGACTCAAAACGAGGTTTTTCGATATCAGCAAAAGAAACTAACTCACCATTAACAAACCAGATAGTTGCAATCATCAAAGCTACTGTAAATAGTTTAGGTCCAATACTTTTGCGTGAAGCATTTAATAACCAAATCGATATAAAATAAGAAGCCAATACCCCCAATAAAGGTGCTAAAACAATAAAAGCAATAATGATAACAACCCCTGAAGGCATTCCACCATCTTTTCCGGCTTTATACCAACTTACAATATCATACCAATGTTTTGTATGTTCAACCCCATCTTCAATAATAGTATAATCTGAAAATCCGTGTATCGCAATCGCATGAGCAATCGCTGCTCCTGCAAAACCTCCAATTAAAGTGTGTGATGAACTCGAAGGAATTCCCTGCCACCAGGTAATTAAATTCCAGGCAATGGCCGCAATAACCCCGGCAAGAATTACAGTTAAATTAATCTGGCTGGCATCAGCAGTTTTTGCAACTGTATTAGCCACTCCCAAACCAAAAACCCAATAAGCCAGGAAATTAAAAAAAGCAGCCCAAACAACTGCTTGAAATGGAGTCAGTACTTTTGTAGCAACAACCGTTGCTATAGCATTAGCCGCATCATGAAAACCATTAATGTAATCAAATATAAGTGCTAAAACTATAATTGTGATAAGTAAAGTCATACCTTATTACTTCAAAGAATAATTAAATTAAGAATGTTTAACCGCAATAGATTCTAAAACACTAGCTACACTTTTGCACTTGTCTGTAGCTGATTCTAAAATTGACAACACTTCTTTGTATTTAATAATGCTCTTAGCATCTGTTTCGTTCTCAAAAATTTCAAAAACAGCTTTGTTATAAACATTGTCTGACTTGTTTTCTAACTTAGAAATTTTAGCACAAGCTGCTTTAATCTTATGTGCGTTTTTAAAATCTCTCAATTCTTTTACCGCAATTTCGATATTCTGACAAGCTTCAAGATTTATCTCCGTCAATTTACGAATCGATTTAGTAATCTTATCTACCTGATACAAACGCATGATACTCGAAGCACCGTGCAAACGATCAGCAACATTATCAATAGAAGTTACCAATGAGTGAATATCTTCACGGTCAAACGGAGTAATAAAGTTTTTACTCAATTCTAAATTTGTCTGACGTGTAATATCCTCTCCTCTTTGTTCTAATTCATCAATTTTATGAAAAAGAACTTCTCTTTCTTTTAAAGGAAGGTTTACTGCTTCGTGCAAATTAGAAGCCAACTCAATCAAATTACTTGAAGCTTCTTCAAAAAGTGGAAAGAATTTTTTATCCTTTGGTACTAAAAATTGGAAAATACTGTTTATTGACATTTTTTACTTTATTTTTTAGACAGCAAAAATACTTTTTTTTATTTCATGTTAAAGTCATTTTAAAAATTAATACCACCATTGTGCAAAATTTTATTCCGCTTTACTCCTTTTTAATCTTTATTTTTCTAAAATTTTTCAACCACACTCAACTAAAAAGTCTTTTTTAATGGAAAAACTTTTTAAAGCCTGTATTTGACATTAAATTATTTCCCTTAATTATTTTCACAAAAAACAAGCTATTTAAAAAAATTTAAAGAAGAATCACTATAATTAAAGACAGTAAAAACATATATTTGCTCTTTTTTTAAAATTATTCACAAAAACCCGATAAAGGTTTTTGATTTTTATAAAAAACTGTATTTTTGGGAACTATTATGAAAAACAACAGAACTACATATCATTCTTCGATAAAAACTCAAATTTGGGTTTCAATTTCTGTTACAACTACTACCACCCCTTAGGGGTATATTTCTTTACATATAATCCTGATTTATACATGCTTTTTATTAAAAAAAAAGATGTTGGCTGTATAAAAAATAGTGCATTTTTAAAATAAAACAAACAAAATGAGAGTATTAAAATTTGGCGGAACTTCGGTAGCCAATGCAAAAAATATAAAACTGGTTTTAGATATTGTTCTCAACAAGGCTAAAAAAGACAAACTTATTGTAGTTGTTTCTGCGCTTAGCAAAGTAACGGATTTGCTACAATTAGCAGCTTCAAAAGCGGCCGCTAACGACGAAAGTTACAAAGAAATCGTTGCTGAAATTGAGAAAAAACACTTAGATGCCTTAAAAGAATTAATTCCTGTAAGTGAACAAAGCAGCTTATTAAGCCATATTAAAAGAATCATCAACCACCTTGAAACTATTTTAGACGGTTGTTTCCTTCTTGGCGAATTATCTGCGAGAACATCTGATACTATTTTAAGTTTTGGCGAATTACTTTCTTCATATATCATTGCCGAAGCCTTAAAACAAAACCTTAAAAACAGCAGTTACAAAGACAGCCGTGAGTTGATTAAAACCAATAACAATTACGGAAAAGCAGCTGTAAACTTTGAAGTAACTAACTCTTTGACTACTGCTTTTTTTGCTAATAATGATGCTCAGGTTGTAGTGATGCCGGGCTTTATTGCTTCTTCATTAGACGAAATCAACACTACTTTAGGTCGTGGAGGTTCTGATTATACTGCAGCTATTTTGGCAGGAGCCTTAAATGCGGACGAATTAGAAATTTGGACTGATGTAAACGGTATGTTTACTGCCAATCCTAAGATTGTAAAACAAGCTCAGCCAATTGCTACTATTTCTTATCAGGAAGCGATGGAGTTGTCGCATTTTGGTGCGAAAGTTTTATATCCGCCAACAATCCAACCGGTACTAAGAAAAAACATTCCTATTCATATCAAAAATACTTTTGAGCCGGAAGCCGAAGGAACTTATATCTCTAATGTTTCTGTTTCAAATGGTATCCCTGTAAGAGGAATCAGCCATATAGATAATATCACATTAATCACACTGGAAGGTCCGGGAATGATTGGAGTTTCAGGTTCTTCTAAAAGACTTTTCGAAGTGTTGTCAAATGAAGGCATCAATGTAATCTTCATCACTCAGGCTTCTTCTGAGCATTCTATCTGTATCGGAATTTTGAATTCTGATGCTGAAGTTGCCGAAAATGCCATCAACAAAGCATTCGAAATCGAAATTGCTCAAAACAAAATCGATCCTTGCATTGTGGAGCAAAACCTTTGCATCATTGCATTGGTTGGTGAAAACATGAAAAACCACCAGGGTCTAAGCGGAAGAATGTTTAGTACTTTAGGTAAAAATAACGTAAACATCAGAGCGATTGCTCAGGGTGCTTCCGAAAGAAACATCTCGGCTGTAATTAACGAAAGAGACGTTAAAAAAGCACTGAACACTTTACACGAAAACTTCTTTGAAGAAAACACAAAACAATTGAATTTATTTGTAATGGGTGTTGGGAATGTAGGTGAAAAATTCATCGAACAAATCCACCAACAAAAGAAATTCTTAAAAGAAAATCTAAAAATCAATGTTCGTGTAATTGCATTATCGAATTCAAGAAAAATGCTTTTTGACGAAGATGCTATCGATTTAAATTCATGGCAAGCGGCTCTTGAAAACGGGGAAACAGCTAACAAAGAATTATTTATCGAAAAAGTAGCAGCGTTAAATTTACGCAACTCTATTTTTGTTGACATCACTGCCAATGCAGATGTTGCAGCTATTTACGAACGTTTCTTAAAACAAAGTGTGGGTGTGGTAACTTGTAACAAAATTGCCTGTGCTTCGGCTTATGACAATTACAAGAATTTGAAAAAATTATCAAGACAATACAATGCGCCATTCTTGTTTGAAACCAATGTAGGTGCAGGATTGCCAATTATTGATACCGTGAAAAACCTGATTGCTTCGGGTGATAAAGTGCACAAAATTCAAGCAGTTTTATCCGGAAGTTTGAACTTTATCTTTAACAATTTTGACGAAAACAATTCGTTCCATGATGTGGTTAAAGAAGCGGGAGTTCAGGGATTCACAGAACCGGATCCAAAAATTGACTTAAGCGGAATTGACGTTGCCAGAAAAATTCTGATTTTAATTCGCGAAAGCGGTTACAAAATGGAAATTGAAAATATTGAAAATAATTCGTTCCTGCCTGCTGCATGTATGGCAACTACTAACAACGAAGATTTTTTCAAATCGTTAATTGAATACAACAGCCATTTCGAAGGCATTTTGGCGGAAGCCAAAGCAAAAGACAGCCGATTGAAATTTGTTGCTGAATTTATAAACGGAAAAGCAAACGTAGGATTACAATTTATCCCAAAAGACCATCCTTTCTACAATTTAGAAGGAAAAGACAATATTGTTTTATTCTATACCGATCGTTATGTGGACCAGCCTTTATTGATTAAAGGAGCCGGTGCCGGCGCGGCGGTTACAGCTTCGGGAATTTTTGCCGATGTAATTAGAATTGGAAATGTTTAAAAAAAGTTGCTAAGCAACTAAGGTACTAAGTCGCTAAGAATTTCATTTAGCAACATAGAATCTCAGAAACTTAGTCTCTCAGAAACTATAAAAAAATGAATGAAGTAAAAGTATTTTGTCCTGCAACCATTGCAAACCTTTCCTGCGGATTTGACGTATTGGGATTGTGTTTAGACAATGTAGGTGACGAAATGATTGTTCGAAAATCAGCCGAAAAAGGCGTTCGTATTACTAAAATCGAGGGTGCTAATTTGCCTTTGGAAGCCGAAAAAAACGTAGCCGGAGTAGCTTTACTGGCGATGCTGGAAGAAACAAATGCCGATTTTGGTTTCGAAATCGAAATATACAAACACATCAAAGCCGGAAGTGGAATTGGTAGTTCGGCGGCAAGTTCTGCGGGAGCAGTTTTTGGAGCGAACGAATTATTAGGTAATCCGTTTAGCCGAAAAGAATTGGTGAAATTTGCCATGCAAGGAGAAAAATTAGCTTCGGGTAATGCCCATGCTGACAACGTTGCCCCTGCCCTTTTAGGCGGTTTTACGTTGGTAAGAAGTTCGAATCCTTTGGATATCATCAAAATTGACAGCCCTAACGAATTATTCGCAACCGTAATTCACCCGCAAATTGAGTTGAAAACTTCCGATGCGCGTTCGGTACTAAAACAAACTGTTTCCCTAAAAAGCGCTATCACGCAATGGGGAAATGTAGGCGGATTAGTGGCAGGATTGTACACTCAGGATTACGATTTAATCGGGCGTTCATTGCATGATGAAATCGTAGAACCGTTGCGCAGTGTATTGATTCCGGGCTTTGATTTAATCAAACAATCGGCTTACGAAAACGGTGCTTTGGGTTCAGGAATTTCAGGTTCAGGACCTTCTATTTTTGCTTTAAGCAGAGGAAAAGAAACCGCCGAAAAAATTGCTAAAGGTATGAGTGCCGTGTACGACGCAATCAACTTACCATATGAAATTCATGTGTGTAAAGTGAACGATACGGGAATGAAAGTGATTTAGAAATTAGAAGGCAGAAACAGAAAGCAGAAAAAACTTTGTGACCTTTGTGTTTTATCAACGCATTAAAGAGTAAAACCTTAGTGAACTTTGTGTTTAAATAAAAAAGCAATCATCAATCAAATGAAATATTACAGTTTAAATCATAACGCACCAAAAGTTTCTTTTCAGGAAGCCGTAATACAAGGATTAGCAGCCGATAAAGGATTGTATTTTCCGGAAAGCATCACGCCGCTTCCGCAATCTTTTTTCGACAATATCGAAAACTTAAGCCACGAGGAAATTGCTTTCGAAGCGATTCAGCAATTTGTGGGTGACGAAATTCCAACCGATACCCTAAAACAAATCATTGCCGAAACTTTATGCTTTGATTTTCCGGTTGTTCCTGTTGAAAAAGGAATCTATTCGTTGGAATTATTCCACGGGCCAACGATGGCGTTTAAGGACGTTGGAGCGCGTTTTATGTCGCGTTGTTTGGGTTATTTCAACAAAGACAAAAAAGACAATACCAATACCGTTTTAGTGGCTACTTCCGGAGATACAGGAGGTGCTGTGGCTAGTGGTTTTCTTGGAGTTCAAGGAGTTGAAGTGGTAATTTTATATCCTTCCGGAAAAGTGAGCGACATTCAGGAAAGACAATTAACTACGCTCGGGCAAAACATCAAAGCACTGGAAGTTGACGGTGTTTTTGACGATTGTCAGGACATGGTTAAAAAAGCGTTTTTGGATGAAAGTTTATCACACAAAAACCTGACTTCGGCTAACTCTATTAATATTGCACGTTGGTTACCACAAATGTTTTATTTCTTCTTTGCTTACAAAGCTTTGAAATCACAAAACAAGCCTTTAGTATTTTCTTGCCCAAGTGGAAATTTCGGAAATATTTGTGCGGGTATCATCGCGAAGAAAATGGGCTTGCCTATCGAACATTTTGTAGCCGCTACCAATGTTAACGATACGGTTCCAAGATTTTTAGTCAACGGAATTTATGATCCAAAACCGTCTATTGCTACGATTTCGAATGCTATGGACGTAGGAAATCCAAGTAACTTTATCCGTATTCAGGAAATGTATGGAAATGATTTGGCGCAGTTTAAAAAAGATTTTTCTTCTTACACTTATACTGACGAAGAAACTCTGGCAGCTATGAAAACCATTTACAACACCGATGGTTACATTGCCGAACCTCACGGAGCAGTAGGTTATTTAGGATTGAAAAAAGAACTGGAAAATTATCCAAATGCTATTGGGGTTTTCTTAGAAACGGCACACCCTATCAAGTTTTTAGATGTTGTAGAACCGGCTTTAGGAGTGACTTTACCAATTCCTGCGCAAATTGAAAGCGTATTAAACAAAGAAAAAGTAAGCACTAAAATTAAAACTTACGAAGAATTGAAAGCCTTTTTAAATTAAGCTTTCAAAAACCCAAATATAGAACGGCTAAGGAGTAATCTTTAGCCGTTTTTTTGTGGGCGTGACCCAGCCTCCCCTTCGTTACAGCTGGGTCGGGCTATACGTTACAATCTTTTATTTCACTACGCTACATAAAAGGATTTTCACTACTATCCCTCACGCAAACCTTACTCACCAAAACATTTGATTTTAAAATTATAATTATTTAAATACGAAAAGTATTCAAAAAAACAAAAAATCGCTTTATCAACTTGTAATCATTTATCTATATATTTGTAAATATCTTTCAAAGATATTTATCACTACATCTAACCTTATTCAATTGTATTATAGAGACTATATCATTATTATAAACTGGTTATATGCAATAGTTATAAAATTACCATTTCAATATGAAAATTAATTCAAGAGAAAAGACATACAAACATAATTCGCAAGCATTTAGCTTTATAGAACATTTAAAAAGTCATGAAGCGGATTTAAAATTGGGTGAATCATCACTCTATTACGACTTTCCCATATTTAAAGATTTCGATGGGGATTTACTAGTTAGTCAACTATTAGTAATATCTAAAAAATTAGGAATTATTATTTTAAGTTTTGATAATATTGAATCTAGCGATAATAAGCTTGAAACAATAGAAAATTTAGAACAATTACAATCAATTATTTTCAGTAGATTATTGAGAAATCGTTCATTAAGAAATTCTACAACAACTTTAAAGTTTGATTTAAATACTATTGTTTTCAATTCAGATATTAGCAAAACTTTTGAATTTGAAGGAGTAAAATGTATATCAAATTTTACTGATTTAAATGCTTATTTTTTAGAATTAAATTCTCAATCAGAAATAGAGGACTCTTTATATACAGAATTACTTTCAACAATTGAAGGATCTAAAGGAATAATTAAACCTAAAGAAAGAGGAAATATTTCTGACGATAAGAAAAAAGGTTATGTAGCAACCGAAATCGAAAGAGAAATAAGTACATTCGATGAATTCCAAAAAAAAGCTTACATTAACGAAATTATTGGTCCTGAAAGAATTAGAGGTTTAGCTGGTTCTGGTAAAACAGTAGTATTAGCATTAAAAGCTGCATTAACACATTTACGTAATCCAGATGCTAATATTGCTTATACATTTTATACAAAAAGTCTATATCAACATATTCAAAGATTGATAACTAGATTTTATAGGCAATATGATGATAAAGATCCAGATTGGAATAAATTAAAAATTATTCACGCCTGGGGTAGTAACACTAATTCAGGGATTTATCATGAGGCTTGTGAGGTTAATAAAATTCCATTTCTATCTTTTAGCGATGCAAATTTTAAAAAGCCGGGCAACGCCTTTGACTTTGCATGCTCAACTGCATTAGAAAATGACATCTCAGAAATTTATGATTATATTTTTATAGATGAAGGTCAAGATTTCCCAGAATCTTTTATAAAACTTTGTCTCAGTTTATGTAAAAATGGACGTATAGTTTGGGCGTATGACGAACTTCAAACTATTTTTCAAACCAAAACACCTTCAATTGAATCAGTTTTGGCTGGATCTAAATATCAGGGATTAGAAGAAGACATTATATTATATAAATGCTACAGAAATCCAAGAGAAATATTAGTAACTGCACATGCAATTGGTTTTGGTTTTTATAATGAAATCGTTCAGATAATAAAAGAAAAAGAGTATTGGCACGATATAGGTTACCAAGTTACAGAGGGAGATTTTAATATTGGAGATAATATAAAAATTGAACGACCGAAACAAAATTCTTTAGAGACAATATCTAAACACTTCAGCAAAAATGAAATTATTCAAGTTGAAGCTTTTGATGATTATGGAAAAGAAATAATTTTTTGCTGTGAAAACATATTAAATGATATTAAAGATGGTTTATTACCTGAAGATATTTTGGTTATTGTCGTTGACGATAGAAATGCAAAAAAATATTTAAATGATATTCATAAAGTATTATCTGAAAATAATGTAAAGTGCAATAATATACATAGTGATAAATTTAGTATAAAAGATTTTTCAATTAATAATCATGTCACATTAAGCACAATACATAAAGCAAAGGGAAATGAGGCATATTCTGTTTATGTAGTTGGAATAGATGCATTATATTCTTTAAAACCTTCTGTAAGAGAAAGAAACTTAATGTTTACAGCATTAACTCGTGCTAAAGGATGGGTTAAAATAAGTGGCATTGGTGAATCGGCTAAAAGATGGAAAGTTGAAATTGATAAAGCAATTTCAATAAGTCCAAATATTGAATTTACTTATAGTAAGGAAGTTGAAAGAGCATTAAAAAGAGATATAATAGAAACAGCTGAAAGAAAAAGTAAACAATCTAAAATATTAGATGAATTATTAGCTGAAATGACACCTGAAGAAATAATGTTATTTTTAGAACAAAGAAAAGTTAAGAAAAAACTATGATTTCACAAGGGAAATTCTCCACAGAATTAAATGAAATACAAAATTTCCTCAACGAATTGGACTTATTAGACGAAAGGAATTACAGTCCTGCAGATATCGAAAATGTTTCATTATTTCGGCATACAAACTTCAAAGAAAATTGGAAATTAATTATGGAAAATAATATTTACGATTTTCTATTAAAGGACAATTCGTTGCTAATATTTAAGTTTAATTCTCAAAATAATACAGCTTCCTATACATATATTGATTGTCCTTATAAATGTTTAAGTTATAATGATTTTATAGCTCAAGAAGGATTTGAAGATGATTTTTCTAAAACTTTTGTGGAAGAATATTATTTATATGTTTCCGAATGTAAACTAAAGGAAAATGCTGTATATATTAGATATGATGTAGACTCTAAAGGTTACACAAATGGACTGCATCCTCTTTCTCATATGCATATTGGCTTTAATAATGATATTAGAATAGGTATAGATAAGTTTCTTACACCGAAATCCTTCATATTGTTTTTACTAAGACAACATTATGTTGGATATTGGAAAAATATATTAAAATCAGATCCCAAAAATACTATTTTAACATATTACGAAAATCACAAAAGTCATTTACCAAGTGTTCCTAGAAAGTTTTTTAGTAATTATGATTTACATGAACTTTACTTACAATAACCCCACTGGCGCTCGTTTACAACGAGTGCCTACATACCTCAATAAACAAATCGTAGCGTTTGCAACGCGGTTAAAACATTATTATCACAAAATACCCGCGTTGCAAACGCTACATTTTACCATTATAATTTCAATTAGATCCCAGCCGTAATCAAGAACCGGAGAATTTATCGACTAATTCAAAAATGATAAATCTATCAATCAGCGATTGTTTTATTGATAACTAAATTCTATTTAAAAATCACAAGGATTTAATAATAATTTCAGGATTTACATTATTAGCTAATATTTGATAATCGTAGATTTTTCCCAGAGAATCCTGAACAGAAATAGTAAAATCCGAATTATTAAGATTATCTCCTTTTCCTTTTAAATTTAAAACATAACTGTTAGAATCATTTTTTTTATTTGGAATTTGAATAGGTAGAATTGTTGAACTTTCAAGCCCCCACAAAACATCATCCTGATTGCTTTTTATCGCAATCAATTTTGATGAAATACCTAAATTACTAATACTAAAATTTAATTCTTTAACTACATTATTAGTTTCTGACCACCTTGCTTTTTCAATTTTAAGAATAGGTTTTCGTAATGCCAATACATTTATTATAAAATAATTTTTTTTGTCATTTAATAATTTAAAACCAAAACCCTCGGGATTAACAACTTCATGGTTTTCATTCATTTTCATTTCATCAACTGAAATAATTGCTTTCGACAAATTTTTCTTATTTACAGAAAAAGTTTCCAATTCATTTAAGAAATATTTGTCTTTATTAACAATAATTAATTCATCTTCCGGATAATTATAATCATTAGAATCAATCATATTAAAATACACTTTTTCTCCAATTATTCTATTGATTTTTAAAATATACTGTCCATAATCATTGGAATCATAATGGTGAATTATTATAATGTCTCCTATTTCAAGTTCGGAAAGTGCCTTCTTGTTGTGTTTTATTTTTTCTTCTAAAAGTTGTACTTGAAAATTCTCTTCATGTTTTTTTTCATAAAACCTAACTCCTAAATAAACCAAAAAAAATGAACCTGCAATTATAAAAAAATAACCTAAATATTTATTCCCTGAAACCCCTACTCTCTTTTCTTTAAATACTTCTGTAGCCGACCAATTATCCTGCAAATTATATCCAAACAAAAAAGTTATTGTATTAAATGGAATATTTCTAAAAGTAGTCTTTAAGAATATTTCTTTGAAATTTGTTGGTTCCCCGGAATAATCCATCACTCTGGTTTCTGTTAAAAACTTTGCCGGGCTTGCTTTAAAAACAAATTCGAAAAATATATAATAAATAAATCTAAATAGTAACAAATATAAAAGAGCAATAAAATTATTATTAGATGAATCACCTACAAATTGATTTGCCATCGTATTATTTTCTATTAGCGAACTATCTATTTGCTTCTGCATAAAAACCAAACTATTAACAGTACTAAATATTGAAGAATAAACAATTATCCATACCAAAGTATCAACTAAATAATTCAAAAATCGTTGACTTTTAGTTGCAACAGTATATTCCTTAGAGATATGCTCACCATAAACTTTTTCAGAAAAATCAAGTTCTTTATCTGAACTTAAATATTTGAGAATTCTAAAAGAAATAACGATTATAAAAATCTGAAATATGTAGTATAAAACCGAATGGATCCAATTAAAATTAGTATTAAACTCAGGGTGTAATGACCTAAATTCAGAAGTAAGATAAGAACTGTAAATCCAAATTGGAACAAACACTATTTTTGAAATCAAAATCACCGAAAAAATAAATCTTAATAGTCTTGTTTCTCTATATTTTGAAATCAAATAAACGATAATACCAACAATAAAAACGATATAAAAAAATAAGTTTATGATTCCTAAATTACTATATTCCTTCAATAACTCTGATCTATTAAAAGGGAAAACAGATAAAAAAGGTATTAAATCACGATATTTAAAAGAATCAATAAAAACACTTATTAATCCAAAAAAAGATAACAAAACTAAAATAATTGTAATTGTTTTTTTCATGTAGATTTTTTTTTACAAATGTATCTAAACATCTTTAAACCGACAATTAATTAGTATGAAATATCTTAAAAAAATATTTTGCATTTTACAAAAAAATTACACAAAACCTACTTCAACAAACAAATAGAAGCGTTTACAAGGCGGAAAAAACACTTTAAAAACCACACTACTGTAATTTGCAAATGCTGTAAAATAGCTTTTTTATTCCTATTTTCGTTCCCCGAAATACTCGTTTTTTAGAAAGAACAATTTACAGTAAAAAACAATACAATGAATAAATTTACGAGAGAGGTAGACAACGAAAATATATGGTTGTCTCAAAATAACCAAGCCGAATTTACTATTACGGATTATGGCGTAAAACCTATTGTTCTTGGTTCTGAAGCCGAGGTGGGTCAAGCCATGTTACAGGAACTATACAAAACCGCACAAGCTAAAGAAGGCGATATTAACATTGCACTACTGGGTGGCAGAGGGGCGCAGGAATTACACCGTTTACTGGGCGCCTTAGCTCAAACTTCAGAACAAGACGAATTATTAAGCAGGCTAAATGTGTTTACTCAGGATGCGTTAGCACCATTGGGTATGAAGAATTCTTTTAGTTTTGTCAGGGATTTTGAGCGTATTTTAGGTGATGCCTTTTTCAAAAAAATAAAAAGCTTTACACCTATGCAAACCGATACTCAGGATATCGAGTCGGCTTTGATTGCCTATTTGAATAAACTGGAAGAATTGGGTGGTTTGGATATCTTTTTTATTGGTCATGGCCCGGAAGAAAATGAGGCTTCTCACCTTGCCTATATCAAACCATTTTCGGGAGCAAAACCACAACATATTGCTGGTATTATCCCAATTTCCAGTAGTATTTTAGAGCACCACATCAGCAAGTTTAAAGCTGGTGGAAGCCTTGTAAATGAAAACGATGAAAAGGAATGCCGAGCGGCTCAATATATTTTGACTTTAGGACCGGCTGCTATTTTACAAGCCAAAAAGATTGTTCAGTCTGTAGTCGACGCCGATTCTGCTCCTGCTAAAGTTAAAACCTATGCTAACGTTCTGAACACAAAGCTCAGTTCAAACAAAGAAGAAGCTTTGGAACAATTGAATAGCAATCCGGGCTTATGGATACGATTACACCAAAATACGAAATCTTTTGTATTACCTAATTTAGGTTTGTAATAGCCAATAAACCACCCCGCCCGTTGGGCACCTCCCGAAATAAAATCGGGACAAGCTCTCCAGAGGAGGGGAAGTCACGTAATTTCCCCTCCTCTGGAGGGGTGTCTGAAAGACGGGGTGGCTTTTCTTTATTCAGGAGGTTAGCCGACAGCGCAGATTTACACCCGAGTGATGGCGAACTGACAAAGTAATCCCTACTTACAAAAAGAACAAACAACTTGTGAAGATCCTTCCTTCGTCAGGATGACAAGTTTGCGGTTAAAATTCTTTTAAAACAAAAACTGCCATACAAAAAAACTTAACAAAGTCAATCTTTCAGTACAATACCGTTTCCTTGATAATTTCTGGTTATTTCCTGATAATTTAAGTAAATTTGATAGACAACCGCAACACAACTCAACTTACGATTTAGAACTGATACTAACCCTTAAATGATTTTGTTATGGACGCTATCGAACTTAAAAACCTACAGACTCCCCTGAAAGAAAAATACAAAACCAACCCGGAATCGGCTTTGATTACTTTAAAAGCTCAGGGCAATATTGGAGAAGGAATTTCATGTAAAGTCGAAACCGGAAAAAGTATTGTAGAAGCGGGACTTCACCCGGCTACGGGAGGCACCGGACTTCAGGCCTGCTCAGGTGATTTGCTTTTGGAATCCTTAGTTGCCTGTGCCGGAGTTACCATGAATGCCGTAGCAACTGCCTTGGGTATCGAAATTAAAAATGCTGTCGTGAAAGCCGAAGGCGACTTAGATTTCAGAGGAACTTTAGGTGTTTCCAAGGAAGTAGCTGTTGGTTTTAAAAATATCCGTCTGAGTTTTACATTTGACACATCGGCAACTGCCGAACAAATTGAAAGTCTAACTAAACTCACCGAAAGATATTGTGTAGTGTACCAAACATTGCGTAATGGAGTAGCTATAGAAACCAAATACAACTAATTCCTGTAATAAAACAGGCATTGAAAGTTTTGTCGTATTTTCGTTTCAAAAAGCGGTAACCCCAAATTGATGTAAATGTTAACAATCCTTTTTTTAAAAAAAAGAATCCCTCAATTACTTTTAGCATTCTTCTTGGTACAATGCAGTACTATAAAAAAAGATAATGTCCGTTTACAGCAGTTGATTCCCGCGAATGCACTCCAAAAAGATGTGGATTTTGCCCATAAAAAACTTCAAAAGCTCCATCCTAATTTGGATTATTACATTAGCAAAGAAAATCTGAACAATCAATTTGACAGCGTAAAAAAAACTATCAACAAAGCTTTAACTCCACTGGAATTTTACAAAAAAATAAGTCCGGTAGTAGCTGCTGTAAAGCAAGGACATAGTTATGTGTTACCACCGCAAAAAGCATATACCAAGAGAGAAACCAAAAGCATTACTAAAAAAGGAATTGGTCCTTTTTCTCAATTCGATTTCACATATTACAATGACAAATTATATGTTGTCAGAAATAAATCCTATAATAAAGAGATTGCAGCCGGAACCGAAGTACTTTCGATAAACGGAATTAAACCTCAGGAACTTATTAATGAATACAGTCATTATTTTAGCTCAGACGGCTTTAATACTACTTTCAAAAAAGAATTAGCTGCCAAAAGATTTGTATCCTATTTTACCATTGAAAACGATATAAAAGACAGTTTACACTATGTTTTCAAATATAACGACAGCATAAAAAACATTACCATAAAAAGGTTCAAACTGGACAGTTTAGATCTAAAAACTAAAAAAATACGACAAAAAAAAGTCGTAATTGACAAAGCCAAACAAAGAATTTTAGAAAAGAAAAAAAGAATTAACGGCTTTGATAAGAACACGAATACTTTTATCCGGGAACTCCATTTTATATCCAAAGACAGTAGTATTGCATTACTAAAAATCAGAGGTTTTAAAGACGGTCGCTTTCGTAAATTTTACAAAATGTGTTTTGCTGAACTTCAGAAACGAAAAACAAAAACACTCATCATTGATTTAAGAAACAACGGCGGCGGACGTTTAAGTGAAATTGTTCATCTCTACTCCTACCTTGCCGATTCAAGTTCTATTTTCCTCAAAAAAACCGAAGTAGTTTCAAGAGCTAGTTTGTTTGAAGGTGTCTATTTTAACAAAGGAAATGCTGTTGTAAAAACGATTAAAACTCTCTTTTCACCTATTGTTTACAGTTATTTGCTTTTGACCGTCCATAAAGAAAAAGACGGCAAAAATTATTTTGATACCGAAACGAAACCGCAGCCTATTAATGAAAAAGCTTTTAAAGGAAAATTGTATGTCCTGATAAATGGTGGTAGTTTTTCGGCTTCGAGCATTTTATCTACTAATTTAAAAGGTTCTAAACGAGCCACATTTGTAGGGGAAGAAACTGGCGGTGACTATAATGGAACTGTCGCCGGATTTATGCCAATTGTAAAATTACCGCATTCAAAACTCAATCTCCGAATTGGGACTATGAATTTTACTCCTTTTTACCAAAGCCCTGTTCATGGTCGTGGAATTTTTCCTGATGTAACAATAATACCTACGTTGGAAGACCAAATTCGAGGTAATGACCCTGAACTAGATTGGATATTAAAACAACAACCGTAAATCTGCCTGAATTATTTTTTTTGATTTAAACCGCTGACTACCAATTTATTTTAACACCGCATTTGTTCTCTATTGTTTTAAAAATCACTAACTTAGTAGTACCAATTTAAACATACAGCAATATGAACAATGTAAAAGATTTAAATAAATGGGCCAATGCGCACAGTTATTTCACATTAGATTTGCTACGAATTGCACTTGGAGTGTTTTTATTCGTAAAAGGAGTTAAATTCATTACTAATATTCAATATTTAGTAGAATTGATATCTCCTATTGACAAAATTGGAGGAGGAATGTTCCTCGTTCATTACATTACTCCTGCCCACATGATTGGCGGAATAATGATTGCTTTTGGCTTGCTGACCCGTTGGGCTATTATTGCACAATTACCTATTTTAATGGGGGCAATTTTAGTTAATTTTATGGGAGAAATGCACACCGAAAATCTATTTTTAGCCTTAGGAATTTTGGCTATTTGTTTATTCTTTCTGGTTTACGGTAGCGGAAAACATTCTGCCGACTATTATTTCAAAATGTCACAATAAATAAAAAATCCGTAAAAGGGTTAAACAACTAAAGCCCAAGTTAATTAAATTCTATTCCGTTATAAAACTAAAGCTCGATGTCTATCGGGCTTTTTTTTTACTCCTTATTTAAAAAAATAATTTTTCTACGTATTTCATTCCTTTATTTTTAAGTAAAAAACCAATTTATAAGTACTATTTTCTAACTATTTTTAATCATTTATAATTATTACTTAGTATTCAACAAGAATATTAAATCATTGTTTTTAAATTAATTAATTTAAAAAACTGTTTTTACACATTTTTTTAATTGCTATAAGTAATAAAATATTAAGGTTTAAAAAACTAGTTTTTCTTGCGCTAGAAATAATATATAAGTAAAATTACGTAAGTATGTTTGCAGTATAATAATCTAACAAAAACAATTTTTTAAATCTACTATTATGAAATTACTTAAAACACTTTCTTTATCAGTAATTGGCCTTATAGGTACTGGAGCAATGGCTCAGGAATTCAGTTCTGATATCCAAATCAGACCCAGATATGAATACACAAACGGTTTTGGAACATTGTTAACCCCTACTACTGAACATACTTCATTTGTTGGGAATCGTTCAAGATTAAACCTTAATTACAAAGACGAAAAATTGACTGTAAAATTGGCTTTGCAAAATGTACGTACCTGGGGAGCTGTAAATCACTTGACAGGAAATCTTTCGAATTCAACAAACAATAGTTTTGTACTATTTGAAGGATGGGCACAATACAGCTTAACAGATAAATGGAGTACAAAAGTAGGTCGTCAAATTATTTCTTATGACAATCAAAGAATCTTTGGAGGATTAGATTGGGCAAATCAAGGTCGTAGCTTTGATGCCGCTTTAATTAAATTCAAGGGAGCTAAAAGCCAGTTAGATTTAGGATTTGCACTAAATTCTAGCAATGAAAATAAAACAGTTCCAAGCGCACCTACCTCAGTTTCTTTTGGAACAGATTTAGATTTTAAAGATTTTCAATATGCCTGGTATCACACTTCTATCAAAAAATTAGGCGTAAGTTTTTTAGCCTTAAACATAGGAAGAGAATATTTAAAAACTCCAACAGAAGCAGAAACAAATTACTACCAAACATTTGGTACTTATGCTAATTACGCCGGTAAAAAATTAAGTCTTGATTTCAGTTTCTACGGACAAACAGGGAAAATTGGAACTAGTCAGGTTTCAGCTTATGAAGCAGCTGCTAATTTAGGATATGCATTTTCTCCGAAATTGAAAGCTACTTTAGGATATGAATTTTTATCCGGAAAAGACCAGGGAACTTCCCCTACAATGGTTAAATCATTCAATCCAGTTTTTGGTACAAACCATGCTTTCAATGGTTATATGGACTATTTCTACGTAGGAAACCACGCAGGCTCTGTTGGATTACAAGATTTAACTTTAAAATTAGATTTCCCAATCAAAAAAGTAAATCTTTCTGTAGCTCCTCACGTATTCCACACTGCTAATAAATTAACAGCTACAAGTGATAAATACTTAGGAACGGAGGTAGATTTAACAGCAGTTTACAAAGCAAGCAAAGACATTACACTAACTGCAGGATATTCTCAAATGTTTGCTACTAACACAATGGTTGCTTTAAAAGGTGGTTTAGATGATACTACTAACAACTGGGCTTATTTAATGGTAAATATCAATCCACAAATATTCTCTGCAAAAAAATAATGCGAATATTTTCTTAAAAGTTACACTCTTATAGGAACGGAGTGAACAACAACACTTAAATTATTTTTACAAAAAAATCGAAGTCTCAAAACTTCGATTTTTTTTTATGCCTTTCCGTATGAAATTAGTAATCTTGCAGTAAATTTTTATAAAAACCTAAAAGAATGAACATCGAAGACGTAATAGGTCATTTTGAAATTATAGGAAGCAATCAGGATGCCGAAGACGATAGTTACAAAGGCACACTATCATTAAGCTTAGACAGGAATAAAAGAATCAAAGCGAGATGGTTTATTAACAACGAACAACTACAAACCGGCAGCGGATTTTTTAGAGATAATATCCTGGTGATTAATTTTAAATACCAGGGCGAAGATGATAAAATCTTCAAAGGTGTAGTAGTTTATCGTTGCTTGTCTAAGGATCTACTGGATGGATTTTGGTCCGAAAAACATGGAAATCCATTGTATTTAGGCAAAGAACGTGCTTTCAGAATTACAAATCCTTCAAATTAATTTTTTAAATTTTATCCATAACACAACCACAACCCTCTATCAAACATCTGTTTTCCAATCCAATAGCAATACTCGACAAGCTGCAGAAAACATTGCATGATATATCAAAAAACGTATCTTTGAAATTCATTGTAAAAATTTAAAATGGACATAACTTTAACCCCAACCAAACCACATTATAAAATTTTAGATGGATTAAGAGGCGTAGCTGCATTAATGGTTGTTGCCTTTCATATATTTGAAGCTAACGCAACGAGCCATCTTGACCAAATCATTAATCATGGTTACCTTGCTGTAGACTTTTTCTTTTTACTTTCCGGTTTCGTTATCGGCTATGCTTATGACGATCGTTGGAAAAATATAACCATCGGAAACTTTTTTAAGAAACGATTAATCCGATTGCAACCAATGGTAATTCTGGGAATGATTATAGGAGCAATTTGTTTCTATTTTCAGGATTCCGTACTTTGGCCAACAATCCACGAAGTACCTCTTTGGAAAATGTTATTCATTATGGTAATTGGATTTACTTTAATTCCGGTTCCTGTTTCAATGGACATCAGGGGTTGGTCAGAAATGCATCCGCTTAATGGTCCGGGCTGGTCGTTATTCTTCGAGTATATTGCTAATATTCTCTATGCACTATTCGTTCGGAAATTTTCTAAAAAATTACTTTCAATTCTCGTTTTTATTTCTGCATTAGCATTAATTCACTTAGCTTTAACGGGATCCAAAGGTGATATTATCGGCGGTTGGTCCCTTGACCAGGAACAACTACATATTGGCTTTTGCAGAGTGATGTATCCATTCTTTGCGGGCTTATTACTTTTCAGAGTAGCTAAGTTAACTCAAATAAAAAATGCCTTCCTTATATGCAGCATTTTATTAATTCTTACCTTTTCATGGCCAAGAATTGGCGGTGAGGAAAATCTATGGATGAATGGACTTTACGATGCATTAATTGTAATATTTATTTTCCCACTGATTGTGTTTTTAGGTGCCAGTGGCAAAATAGAAGGTCCATTTTCTTCCAAAATTTGTAACTTTTTTGGAGATATCTCCTATCCCATTTACATTACACATTATCCTTTAATTTATATTTACACCGGTTGGGTTGCTACAAATAAAGTCAGCTTGGAAGATGCCCTGCCTTATGGAATATTGACATTTGTTTCAAGTATTGTTCTTGCATACGCTTGTTTGAAACTATATGATGAACCAATTAGAAAATGGCTGAAAAACAAATTCGACCAATAAATCATTAGAAAATCATACTTTTTGAGCTCGTTTAATACTTTTAAACGGGCTTTTTTTTACTATTATAAAATTCCTAAATCAAATCCCTTTCTCCATTATATAATCCTCCATCAAATAGCCGTGATCTAATTCAATATCAATTTCCTCAATAATTTTGAAACCTAATTTTTGATAAAAAGTTAGCGCTTTATTGAAACGATTTACATTTAACAAAAGACTCTCAGATTCATTTTCAACAGCTAATTTTTCGATGGCATCAATTAACAGCTTCCCAATTCCTTTTCCCTGCGTTTCAGGCAGAATATAAATTTTATGGATTTTGGTACTATTCTTATTTTGATAATGATGTTCAAAAGAAGCAAAACCTAAAACCGTATTCTCTTCTTTAGCTAATATAAACTGATGTCCACTTTCAATATTCTTCAGTAAGGCAGCATCCGAATAAAAAGTCTCCAACATATAACTCAATTGTGCCTCGGATAAAATTTCGCCATAAGTAAGCGGCCAGGTTTTATGGGCTATTTCGGTAATTGTTTTTAAATCGGCTGTGGTTGCTTTAACAATATGTATCATTATTAAATTATTCAGTAAAAATTCTGTTTTCCTGTTCGCTTACGCGAATAAAAGTTGTTCGCTTGGTCAATTCCTTTAATCGGGAAGCACCCACATAAGTACAGCTGCTGCGCAAACCGCCTAAAATATCCAAAACCGTATCGGTAACATTACCTTTAAAAGGGATTTTGACTGTTTTACCTTCGCTGGCTCTGTATTCGGCAACGCCTCCTACGTGTTTGTTCATTGCCGTGGCAGAACTCATGCCGTAAAACTGCTTGTATTTTTTGCCGTTCATTTCCAGTAACTCTCCTCCGCTTTCATTATGTCCGGCAAGCATTCCGCCTAACATCACAAAATCAGAACCAGCACCAAAAGCTTTGGCAATATCGCCCGGAGTCGTGCAGCCTCCATCACTAATGATATGTCCGCCCAAACCGTGAGCAGCATCGGCACATTCAATAATGGCTGAAAGTTGTGGATAACCCACACCTGTTTTTATTCGGGTGGTACAAACCGAACCCGGACCAATACCCACTTTTATAATATCGGCTCCGGCCAGGAGTAATTCTTCGACCATTTCGCCTGTAACCACATTTCCTGCAATAATTACTTTATCAGGAAACTGTTTCCGGGTTTGTTTTAAAAAGTTAACAAATTGCTCCGAATAACCATTAGCCACATCAATGCAAATGAATTTCAATAAAGGATTGGCGGAAATGATTTCGATTACTTTTTTAAAATCTTCTTTTCCCGTTCCGGTACTCACCGCTATATAATCATAGAAATCAACAGCAACATTTTCAAGAAATGCATTCCATTCTGCAACCGAATAATGCTTATGAATGGCTGTAAACAACTTGTGTTTGGCTAATTCCTTCGCCATTTCAAAAGTTCCTACCGTATCCATATTAGCTGCCATAATTGGAATTCCATTCCACTTAGCAGTACTATGCAAAAACTTAAATTCCCTGTCTAAAGAAACCTCTGCTCTGCTTTTCAAGGTAGAACGTTTAGGTCGAATCATTACATCTTTAAAGCCTAATTTTAAATCGGTTTCTATTCGCATAATTATCACTTTTTAATCGGTTATTGGAAAATAACTTTTGTTATTCCTAAAAGTAATGAATTTTATACGAGAATTATGCAACAAAAAAAGAGACTTATCAACTACATATTAACCAAGAATTACGCAAAGATTCACTAAGATGCCACAGAGATGCTCCAAGATTTTTAATTTGATAATTTTCAACTTTACCCAGGATTACAAACTGTCTGTGTTCTGAAATCTAAAATCTGAAATCTAAAACACTAACCGTGAATGGTTTCGTTTTTTCCGTAATTAGAGATAATAGATTCTTCAAATTCCAACCATTCTCTCCAACGTTTTTCTACATCAATTCCTTCGCCATATTTTCGGGCATAAGTGATAAAAGTAGTATAATGACCTGCTTCGCTTTCCATCAATTCCCTGTAAAAAACAGCTAATTCTTCATCCTGAATATTTTCAGAAAGTACTTTGAAACGCTCGCAACTTCTGGCTTCAATCATTGCCGAAAAAAGCAATCTTTCAACCAAACCCGAAACACGACTTCCGTCAACACTTCTTTTCATATATTGGTACAATTCGTTTACATAATCGTCTTTGCGCTCACGGCCTAACTTTAAACCACGCTTGATAATAATATTGTGTACCTGATCAAAATGATCAATTTCTTCTTTGGCTAAAGCCAGTAAATCCTTTACCAAATCCTGATATTCCGAATTATTGATAATAATCGTAATGGCATTGGTAGCCGCTTTTTGTTCGCACCAGGCATGATCAGTCAGGATTTCTTCTATATTTTTCTCTACAATATTTACCCATCTTGGGTCTGTAGGCAATTGTAATCGTAATACGCCCATTTTTTTAAGTCTTAAAGTTTAAAAGTCAAAAGTTGCAAAGCCTAAAAAATAAAAGTCGAAAATCAAAACTTAAATAGAAATTCAAATTCTATTTTAAGACTTTCGACCTTCGACTTTATGACTTTATGACTATTATTTAGAAAACGAAAATAGCTCTTTCGCTCATCATTTCGTTAACTTCTTCAGCAACTTCTTCAATAACATCTTCGTTAGTATGATTCATCAATACTTTGTCAATCATTGCTACGATAGTTTCCATATCTTCTTCTACTAAACCACGAGTAGTGATTGCAGCAGTTCCTACACGGATACCAGAAGTAACAAAAGGAGATTTGTCATCAAATGGAACCATGTTTTTATTTACAGTGATTTCAGCTTTTACTAAAGCATTTTCAGCATCTTTTCCGGAAATTCCTTTGTTTCTTAAGTCAATTAACATCATGTGGTTATCAGTACCTCCAGAGATGATGTTGTATCCTCTTTTTACAAAAGCATCAGCCATTGCATTAGCATTCTTTTGCAACTGACGAGCGTAAGTAAAGAACTCATCTTGTAAAGCCTCACCAAAAGCAACCGCTTTAGCAGCGATAATGTGCATTAAAGGTCCACCTTGGTTTCCAGGGAAAACAGCTAAGTCTAATAAAGCCGACATCATTCTGATTTCTCCTTTTGGAGTAGTTAATCCCCATGGATTTGGGAAATCTTTACCCATCAAGATCAAACCACCTCTAGGTCCACGTAATGTTTTGTGAGTTGTAGTAGTTACGATATGACAGTGAGGAATTGGATCGCTTAATAAACCTTTAGCAATTAAACCTGCAGGGTGAGAAATATCAGCCATTAAAATTGCACCTACACTATCAGCAATTTGTCTGAAACGGGCAAAATCCATATCACGAGAATAAGCCGAAGCTCCTGCGATGATTAATTTTGGTTGCTCTTTAGTTGCGATTTCCTGGATTTTATCATAATCTAAACGACCTGTTTCTTTATCAACACCATAAAAAACAGGGTTGTAAACACGTCCTGAGAAGTTTACCGGAGAACCGTGAGTCAAGTGACCTCCGTGAGATAAATCAAAACCTAAAATTTTGTCACCTGGTTTCAAACAAGCGTGAAAAACAGATGCATTAGCCTGAGAACCTGAGTGTGGCTGAACGTTAGCATACTCTGCTCCAAACAATTCTTTTGCTCTGTCAATAGCAATTTGCTCAACAATATCAACTACTTCACAACCTCCATAGTATCTTTTACCTGGATATCCTTCTGCATATTTATTTGTTAAAACTGAACCAGCAGCTTCCATTACTTCGTCACTTACAAAGTTCTCAGAAGCAATAAGTTCTAATCCATGAATTTGTCTATCTTGTTCTTCAAGAATAAGTTCAAAAATTTGTTTGTCGCGTTGCATTTTTTAGATTTTAAATAATTTAGCGCAAAAATACAAAAAAACGTTTGTTAAACAGTTAGATTATAATATATTTGATATATAATTTTCAACAAAAAATTAACAAAATATGCCATTATCTGCCAACAATACTAAAAGAAAATCATGGATTGAAGTTCCTAAAAATAGTGATTTCCCAATCCAAAACATTCCTTTTGGTGTTTTCCTGACCAAAGAAAATGTAGTAACGGTGGGAACTCGTATTGGGGATTCGGCTATTGATTTAGGGGCTTTACAGCAATTAGGATATTTTTCCGGTATTGAGCTAACAGACGATATGTTCATACAGGATACCTTAAATGATTTTATTTCTGACGGAAAAAAAACCTGGCGATTGGTTCGCAACCGCATTGCGGATATTTTTGACGAAAACAATCCTAAATTAAGAGATAATCAGGAACATCGAAAAATCATCATCTTTAAAATAGAAGAAGTCGAAATGCAACTACCTGTTTTAATTGGCGATTATACCGATTTTTATTCCAGTAAAATCCACGCTTCCAATGTAGGTAAAATGATTCGCAATGAAGAAAATGCATTGTTGCCTAACTGGCCACAAATGCCTATTGCTTATCACGGCAGAAGTTCCACAATAATTCCTTCTGGAATTCCTGTACATCGTCCTTTAGGACAAACCTTACCGCCTGACGCCACTACTCCTGTTTTCGGGGCTTCACGCTCAGTAGATTTTGAATTAGAAACCGCCTTTATCACTACCGATGCCAATATCATGGGAGAAATGATTCCTATCAGCGAAGCTGAAGATTATATTTTCGGGATGGTTTTATTGAATGACTGGACAGCTCGCGATATCCAAAAATGGGAATACATGCCTTTAGGTCCTTTATTGTCTAAAAATTTTGCTACTTCTATTTCGCCATGGATCGTAACCATGGATGCTTTAGAACCTTTTAGAGTGGCAAGCACCAAACAAAATCCGAGTCCGTTGCCTTATTTGCAACAAAAAGGAAAACATTCTTTTGATATTAATCTGGAAGTAGCCATACAACCGGAAAAAACAGAACCAACAATAGTTTCTAAATCCAATTTCAAATACATGTATTGGACCATGAATCAGCAATTAACACACCATACCTCTAATGGTTGTCGTATAAATTCTGGTGATATGATGGGATCAGGCGCTATTTCAGGACCTACTTCAGACAGCTATGGTTCTATGTTGGAATTAACCTGGGGAGGAGAAAAACCATTAAAATTAAATAATGGCAGCGAACGCAAATACATCAATGACAATGATACCGTTATCATAAAAGGCTTTTGTGAAAATAGCCAGGTACGCATTGGTTTTGGAGAAGTTTCAAGTAAATTGCTTCCACCGTTCGTGAGAAAATAAAAAATCACTCCTCTTAACACAATCCGACATTTTACAAAAAGTATCGGATTTTTTTGTTTTAATAGGATGTGGATGTGATATTCAAGACAACATTAGGGTTTGGTTTAATCAACTAAATTTATTTATAAAATATTGAGATCACTAACATCCTTTATAATATAAATAAATTTCGCTTTTTAAAAATAAAACTATCACTACAAAACTAACACAATCTTAATGATTTAACTGTTGTGGTTTTATATTTTTAACAAATAAAATCCTAACACATGAAAAACCTATTATTTTTAATCTTAACCACGTTCGCATTAACCTCTTGCGACAAAGACGACAAACCTAAAACAGAGTTAGAAAAACTACCACCTGCAACGCAAACTGGAGCAAGAACCTTTGGTTGTTTGCTTGATGGTGTAGCTTTTGTACCAGACAACCGAAACCTTGCTAAACAATGTGTTTATCAATATTTTAATGGATATTATTTTTCATTACAAGGAAATACTTATCCTAAAAATCAGCTAATAGGATTAGGTTTAAGTACACATAATCTCAAAATAGAAGAGGGAAAGACTTATATTTTACAAGATAATATTGACGGAAATGCTTCAGGATTTTATTATTTTGGAGATGATATAACTGGAGTTAATGAATTAAAAAGGACATCTGATATTGAAAAAGGAGAAATGAAAATAACTAAACTTGATTTTACAAAACATATAGTTTCAGGCACATTTTGGTTCGACATTAAAGATGGCAAAGGTATCATCCATCAAATAAGAGAAGGTCGCTTCGATATGCCATTTACAGAGTAACTTTTAAACGAAAGCATAACATATACTTTAAATTATTATAACAAATGTGGAGAATTAATTTCTCGCCCTGGAGATTTTCCTTTAATTCCTTATGAGTGTTATACTAATCTAATGACAACTGAAAGCAATAATACATTTGTAATTTACCCAAATTCCACAAGTACAATTATAAATATTGCTCTTCTTGATGAAACCAAAGCACCTGCAAAAAAAGCATCAATAACTGGGAAATTATACGATTTGAACAATATTGAAAAACGAGCAATTGTTATTAAAGATAACAAAGCTCAAATAGATTCTAGTGGTCTAAATAGAGGGGTTTATGTCCTAAAGATTGATATTGATGGAAAAGTAGAAAGCCATCAAATTATTGTAAAATAAATAATTTTAATAAACTATAAAAAAAAGTCCCACTTGATTAAATGGGACTTTTTTATTGATTAAAAGTAACGAATTACTTGTTTCCTTTTTCGAAATCAGCAATAAATTGAGCCAATCCAATATCAGTTAATGGGTGTTTCAATAAACCAGCAATAGCAGATAAAGGTCCGGTCATCACATCAGCACCAATTTTAGCACAGTTAACAATATGCATTGTATGACGTACAGAAGCAGCTAAAATTTGAGTTTCGTAACCATAGTTATCATAGATTTCTCTAATTTCCTGAATCAAATTCAATCCGTCAGTTGAAACATCATCTAATCTTCCTAAGAATGGAGAAACATAAGTAGCTCCAGCTTTTGCAGCTAATAAAGCCTGTCCTGCAGAGAAAACTAAAGTTACATTTGTTTTTATCCCTTTATCAGAAAAATATTTAGCAGCCTGAACTCCTTCTTTAGTCATAGGCAATTTCACTACGATTTGTTCGTGTAACTCAGCTAACTCCTCACCTTCTCTTACCATTCCTTCAAAATCCAAAGCATTTACTTCAGCACTTACATCACCTTCAACCAGATTACAAATGTCTACATAGTGCTTTAAGATATTATCTTTTCCAGTAATTCCTTCTTTTGCCATCAAAGATGGGTTTGTTGTTACACCATCCAAAACACCTAAAGATTGTGCTTCTTTAATTTGAGCTAAATTAGCCGTGTCAATAAAAAATTTCATAATTTATATATTTAATTGTTTTTAGATTATTTTTTAAAGTGTTTTTTTTACACTTAATTTCTATTATACGTCTGCAAATTTACAATTTAAAATTAGTTATTTAAATTCTTTTTATTCAAATCTTTCAATTCGTCACGTATTTCTTTAAGTAAAAGAATCATTTCTTCCTGATTTTGAACATACTTATTGTTTTTGTTTGATTTTTTCATCTTTATATAGATATAAATCCAAACAGCAATTATTGTAATAACGGGTAGTAATGAAATAATAATATCTTCCATAACTTATAATTTATAATGATTCATTAGCATTTTTTCATAAACTCTATCCGGCAATAAACGCTTCAAAACGATTGAGAATTTCTGTAAAAAAGCACCTACTTTATAATGCATTTTTGGATTTTGATTTTGAATAATAGTATAAACCGCAACAGCCATTTCATTAGGATTACTCCCGCTGTCAACATGTTCATCCATCATTTTCAGCGTATTCCCATAAGGAATTTCATAAGCAGAACCTTGGATTAGTGGTGCATGAAAACGACCTGAAGCGATATTCGTTGCAAAATCCCCCGGAGCAACATTAGTAATTTGAATGCCAAAAGATTTCACTTCCATACTCAATCCTTCGCTAATCAATTCCAAAGCTCCTTTTGATGCTGAATAAACACTTCGGTATGGTAAACCCATATAAGCAGCAATTGAAGTCACATTGATAATTAATCCTGATTTTTGCTGGCGCATTTGCGGTAAAACCGCTTTTATCACTTCGATAGGACCAAAAAAATTAGTTTCAAAATTATTCTTGATTTCGGAAGTTGGAATTTCTTCTAAAGGACCTGTAATCCCTACTCCTGCATTATTAATCACAACATCTAACCTTCCGGTAATTGCTATGACTTTTGCAACAGCAGTCTGGATTGTATCCACATTTCTAACATCTAAAGCAACCAATGGAAAAACAGAATTCAAGACTTTTTCCGGATTTCTACTCGTACCATAAACAACAAATCCTTTTTGATGTAAAAATTCTCCAATAGATTTTCCTATCCCCGAAGAACCTCCGGTAATCAATACTACTTTACTCATTGTTTTTCTAAGTTTATGCGTTATGAGTTGTGTGTTATGGGTTATAAGTTGTGAGCTGTGAGTCTATTTCAATCTGAGTCATTCCCAAAAACATCTAACTGTTAACCTATAACTTTTAACTTCCAAAAAGGTCAAAAATAAAAAAATCCTCCCGAAGGAAGACTACTTTATTTCAATTATGATAAAAGAATCTGATTTGCAACAGCGAATAGATTAAATAAAAAATGGCAAGCGACCTACATCGCACCGCTCAACCGCGTACCCTTGCTATGTTCCCATCCTGGGGGAGTCTGCAGGAGCTGGTCGTGTAGGACTTGCCGGTGCAAATATACAATCTTTTTATATTTTTGCAAGCCCTTTTGCATGCTTAAAATAACATTGTATATTAGGGCTTTTAAAAATCAGAACATGAAAAAACATAACTTACTATCTTTCATTTTATTAGGAACACTGCTTTCTAACTGTGGAGATACAAAAAATAGAGAAAATTCAATATTTAATTTTGATTCTTCCAAAATTTCTGCACAATATCAGCCTCAGGAGACATTAGATTTGACTATTTTGAACCCAAAATCGAAGACTGTTGATAGCATTGTTTACTATATAAACGATACTAAAATTAAAACCGTGAAAGGTCTTGAAAAACTTTCTTTTCCACTAAAAGATCAAAAACTAGGTTATCAAAATCTAAAAGCACTGGTTTATTTTGAAGGTGAAAATGCCGAAACTACCGCAAGAATTGAAGTGGTTTCCAATGTGACACCTAAATTATTAAAATATAAAATTGTAAACACTTACCCTCATGATGTAAATTCTTTTACTGAAGGATTAGAATTTTACAAAGACACCTTGTATGAAAGTACAGGACAAAAAGCCAATTCTTATTTTAGAAAATACGACTATAAAACAGGTAAAATATTTAAACAAATTGATTTAGATTCTAAATATTTTGGCGAAGGAATTACTTTTATCAACGGAAAGTTATTTCAATTAACCTGGCAGGAAAAAACCGGTTTTATTTACAATGCCAACACCTTAAAACTGGAAAAAACATTTGCTTTTACTAAAGAAATTGAAGGCTGGGGAATGACTAATGACGGAAAATACATTTACCAATCAGACGGAACGGAAAAAATCTGGAAAATGGATCCTGCAACTCAAAAAATGGTAGATTACATCAATGTATACTCAGGAAATTCTAAAATTAAGGCTGTAAACGAATTAGAGCTTATTGATGGAAAATTCTATGCTAACATTTGGCAAAAAGATGCTTTAGCCATTGTAAATCCAGATAACGGAGCAGTTGAAGGAATTTTGGATTTATCAGGCCTGAGAAAGTTAATTAAAGCAACTCCTGAGGATGTATTAAACGGAATTGCTTACAATCCTAAGACTAAAACTATTTTTGTTACCGGAAAAAACTGGGATAAAATGTTTGAAATAACCGTTTCTGAATAACGTCCAATTTCAAACTATAAAACATAAAAAAGAGGAGCTAAACTCCTCTTTTTTTATATCTAAAATTCTAAATTATAACTATTTCAAATCGAAACTTGATTTAGAAACTAATTCTCCTTTATCAAAAACATTGATAAAATAAGTTCCTTTTTCAAAATTCTTTCCGGATAAGTTTTCTGAAACCTGAACCGTTTTATTCTCATATTTTACAGTGCTTGTAAAACTATAAGTCAAATCTTTACCATCAAAATTTTCGCTTTTCTTTTGACCTAAAACATTGTTTTTACTATCAATTACCTGTACATAATACGTTTTATCTCCTGATTTAGCGATTTCATTTCCTGCTATTGTAAAACTTATTTTAAGCATATTGGTTCTTTTGGCTTTATCAGTTTCAATTTCTTTTCCGGAGCTTCTTACTTTATACGCCGAACTTTGAATATTTAAAACTGTTAACTTAGAACCTTTTTCAACTACTTTAGCTAATTCGTCATTTTGACCTACTAAAGCTTCATTGTATTTTTTAGACTCGTTCAAAACCACAGTTGTGCTATCGCGTTGCGCTTTAACTACTGTATTTTCTTTTTTCAATCCTTCATTTTCAGCCATTAAAGCTTTCATCTTGTTTTGTAAAAGATTCATTTTGGTTTTAAAAGCCGATAAATCACCTTTAGATTGTTTTACTTCAGCCATCAAACTCACCACTTTATCTCTTTCCTGAATTAATTCATCAGACATAGAAGTATTTTCAGCAATTGCAGTATCATAAGTCGCTTTTAATTCTTCTAAATCTTTCAATACTGATTCTTTTTCACTTACAGTTGTAGTTAAAACAGTTTGAACTTTTTCAGTATCAGAAGACAACTTAAATATATAAACTAAACTTCCTACTAATAAGACTGCTAATACAGCAATAACTGCTTTTAGACTTGTACTACTTTGCTTGTTTTCCATTTTTTGAGGTTTTTTTGTTTTTAATAATATCAAATTTAACAATATAATTTTAACATATAACGTCCTTTAAGAATTTATATTATTTTTGTCTAAAAAAATTTTCTTGCACCAATGGACAAATTTCTACCTTTCACAATTCATGATCTTGCCAAAGTAACGAACCATAGAAGTGGAGAAATAAAATTTGGGGAAAAGATGCTAACGGTTCCTGCGGGCGCTAACCCTATTTCCTTTATAAAAAATACCGATGCTAAATATGTCTTACTCGGAATTCCTGAAGATATAGGTGTAAGAGCTAATTTTGGCAGACCTGGTGCTGCTTCAGCATGGAACGAAGCCATTAAAAGTATTGCTAACATTCAGCATAATCGTTTTTGTAAAGGAAACCAAATCATTGTTTTGGGACAAATTAATGTCTCAGAAGAAATGTCCGAAGTAGAAAATTTAGACTTCCACAATATTGATGACCGCGTAAAACTAAGCCAGCTGGTAAAAAAAATAGACAAAGATGTTTCGCATATTATTTTCAGCATTGTCAAATTAGGAAAAATCCCAATTATTATTGGTGGCGGACACAATAACGCCTACGGGAACATCAAAGGAACAGCCCTTGCTAAAGGAAAACCCATCAACGCCATAAACTTTGATGCGCATTCTGATTTTAGAATTTTAGAAGGTCGTCATAGCGGAAATGGTTTTTCATATGCCTATGAGGAAGGTTTTTTAAAAAAATACTTTGTCTTTGGACTACATGAAAATTACACTTCAAAAAGCGTATTAGACATCATCAAAAAAATTGAAGACCGGGTTCGTTTTAACACCTACGACAGCATCAATATTCGAAAAGAGAAAATCTTCTCTCAGGAAATGTTTACTGCTTTAGAATTTATTAAAAATGATTCTTTTGGAATCGAAATCGACTTGGATGCTATCCCAAACATTGCCAGCAGTGCCATGACTTTAAGCGGTTTTTCGGTAGAAGAATTACGTCAGTTTGTTTCCTTTTTTGCAAAAAACAAAAATGCGAGTTATTTACACATTTGCGAAGGCGCTCCTGATTTAGATGTTGACAAAAACAACCACCTGATTGGAAAATTAATTGGTTATTTAGTCACTGACTTTATAAAATCAAATTCGAGTAAAAATAATATTTAAGACAAAATCAAGTTATAAATAGGTCTTTATTGGAACGCGAATACAACCCGTAAACAAGCATCCGGAATATTAATGCTATCTTTGCAGCACTTATCGCTGTAACACTTACAGGATAATTAATATTAAACTTATGTTATTCGAAGATTTATCACTTTCAAAAAGTATCCAAAAAGCCGTATTTGAAGAAGGCTATACTAACCCAACCCCTATTCAGGAACAAGCTATTCCGCTAATATTAGCAGGAAATGATTTAATAGGTTGTGCACAAACCGGAACAGGAAAAACGGCAGCTTTTGCTATTCCAATCATCCATCAGTTGCATCGCATTGTGGGTTCGTCAAAAAAACCAAAACAAATTCGTGCCTTAGTGGTTACTCCTACAAGAGAATTGGCAGTACAAATCGGTCAAAGTTTTGACACCTATGCTAAATATACTAATCTGACACAGCTCACTATTTTTGGTGGAGTTTCACAAAATCCACAAGTAGACACATTAAAAAGTGGTGTTGATATTTTGATTGCCACTCCGGGACGATTACTGGATTTACACAAACAAGGATTTGTTAACTTAGATCATTTACACGTTTTAGTCCTTGACGAAGCGGATCAAATGCTCGACATGGGATTTGTGAATGATGTCAAGAAAATTGTAAAACTGACTCCTAAAAACAGACAAACTTTATTCTTTTCGGCTACGATGCCAATTGCCATCAGAGAATTAGCCGAAATGTTTTTGACCGATCCTGAAACAGTAACTGTTTCACCTGTATCTTCTACCGCTGAAAATGTTGAACAACGCATTTATTTTGTGGAAAAAGGAGAAAAAAGAAACCTGCTTTACAACTTACTTCAAAATGACAACCTGAGCGATGTTTTAGTTTTTGCAAGAACAAAACATGGAGCAGATAATATTGTAAAAGCTTTACGTAAAAAAAATGTCGCGGCCGAAGCTATTCACGGAGACAAATCGCAAAATGCGAGACAACGCGTTTTAGATGCTTTTAAAAATAAAGAATTAGGAGTACTGGTTGCTACCGATATTGCCGCACGCGGGATTGATATTGACCAATTGCCTTATGTTATCAATTTTGATTTGCCTAATATTCCTGAAACTTACGTTCACCGTATAGGAAGAACAGGACGTGCCGGTAATGGTGGAATTGCCATCTCATTTTGCAGTAAAGACGAGCATGGCTATTGGAAAGACATTCAAAGATTAATCAAGGTAGATGTTAAAACCATCAGTGATCATCCTTATCCTTGGCATTCCGGAAGTCCAAATGCTCAAAAAGAAGAAAAACCTAAAAATTCAAACAGAAGTGGCACTGCACATAAATCAAGAAAGTCAAGTGCTTCTAAACAAAATAAAAAACGCTGGTATTAACCGGCGTTTTTTTATACTCTTTTACATTAATCTTCATTCCCATCTTCCCATTTACCCACCACTGAAGTTGCCAAGGCATTCCCTAAAACATTAGTTGCAGTTCTGAACATATCACAAAAATGATCGATTGGAAGAATCAATGCTATTCCTTCCACAGGAATATCAAACATTCCGCAGGTTGCAGCCACAATAACCAAACTCGCTCTGGGAACACCTGCAATCCCTTTACTGGTAAGCATCAATACTAAAAGCATCGTCATTTGCGTTCCTAAATCCAAATGAATTCCGTAAGCCTGTGCTATAAACAAACTCGCAAAAGTCATATACATCATACTCCCATCAAGATTAAATGAATACCCCAGCGGTAACATAAAAGAAACGATTTTATTTTTTACACCAAATCGTTCCAGTTCTTCTGTCAATTTAGGAAAAACGGCTTCGCTACTGGTTGTCCCAAAAGCAATAATTAAAGGACTGATGATGTGTCCCAATAGTATTTTCATCCTTTTTCGAAGAAAAATAAAACCTATTAACAGCAAAAAAATCCATAATGACAAAATACCTACCAAGAACGAACTGAAATATTTTATATAGGTAATAACCAAATCATTCAGATCCTTTATAGCAAAAACTGCTGCAATGGCACCAAAAACCCCAAGCGGAGCAAATTTCATCACATAGTTGACCATTTTTAAAATGATATGCGATGTTTTATCCAATGCACTAATAACGGGTTTAGCAAAACTGCCTATGGAAGCGGCTGCCAATCCAAAAAAGATAGAAAAAACAACAATTTGCAGAATTTCATTATTAGCCATAGCCTCAAAAATACTTTTGGGAATAATGTGTTCAATGAAATTCTGAGCAGAGAAATTTTGCGTTTTTTCGGTTACGTCTGAGGCAGAAGCCACATCAACATGAGACAAATTGAGTCCAATACCTGGTTTTAAAGCGTTAACCCAAAACATTCCGATCAACAACGAAACAAAAGAAGCACTAAAAAACCATGCTAAAGCTTTACCTCCAATCCTTCCTACGGTTTTTATATCACCCAATTTTGCAATTCCTACCACCAAAGTTGTAAAAACCAAAGGCGAGATAATCATTTGTACCAAACGAATAAAAATGGTAGCTAAAATTTTAATGGTGTCACTAAATTCTTTCGCAAAAACGGCATCACAATTAGTATGAATAACAATTCCTAAAGTTGCTCCCAATAGCATCGCAATAAGAATCTGGAAAGTAAGATTTCCTGATAATGATGTTTTTTGCGTTACGGTTTGCTTCATTTTATTTGGCTTTAACGTTAAAATACGGATAAAAGATACAAAAAAAGGTGAAGTATAATAAAAATTAATACTTCACCTTTTTAGAATTATTATATCGTTAAAAAAACAATAGGTTTATTTCAATACTATAATTTAAACCTTATTTATATGTTTTGTTTATCAAATGAAAATCAGCTAAAACTATTGCTGCCATAGCCTCAACAATAGGCACTGCACGAGGAACCACACAAGGATCATGACGTCCTTTACCGGTCATCTCGGTAATTTCGCCTTTATTATTCAATGAATCTTGTTTTTGCATAATAGTAGCCACAGGTTTAAAAGCCACTTTGAAATAAATATCCATTCCGTTGCTTATTCCTCCCTGAATTCCTCCTGAAAGATTCGTTTTTGTAGTACCATCAGGATTGTATAAATCATTGTGCTGGCTACCTTTCATTTTAGAACCTTCAAATCCGCTTCCAAATTCAAATCCTTTAACGGCATTTATTGAAAGCATTGCTTTTCCTAATTCAGCGTGCAATTTGTCAAAAACAGGTTCTCCAAGTCCTACAGGTACATTTTGAATCACACAAGTTACCACACCACCTACAGTATCTCCTTCTTTACGAATTTGCTTGATGTAATCTTCCATAGTAGCTGCCATCGCTTCGTCAGGACAACGCACCGGATTGCTTTCTATTTTAGAAAAATCCAAATCCTGATAAGGTGTCTCTAAAGCAAGAGGGCCTACAGCCGAAACATAAGCATTGATTTTTATATCAGACAGCATTTGTTTTGCAATAGCTCCCGCTACTACTCTGCTGGCTGTTTCACGAGCCGAGCTTCTTCCGCCTCCGCGATAATCCCTGAACCCGTATTTTTGATCATATACATAATCGGCATGACTAGGTCGGTAATTATCTTTTATATGCGAATAATCGTCTGATTTTTGATTGGTATTTGGAATGATAAAACCAATAGGCGTTCCCGTAGTTTTTCCTTCAAAAATTCCTGACAAAAACTGAACATCATCCGGTTCTTTTCTCTGTGTAACTATAGCCGATTGTCCTGGTTTTCTTCTTGACATTTCCAGTTGAATCGCATCAAAATCCAATGCAATTCCTGATGGGCAACCATCAATGATTCCTCCTAAAGCTTCTCCATGAGACTCTCCAAAAGTAGTTATTCTAAATAGTGTTCCGTAGCTATTTCCTGCCATTATAATTAATTTTGAACAAAAGTACCATTTTAGTTTTAGCTTTAAAAATTAATGATTTAAAGATTTCAATCTTAGCCCTAAAATTGCCCTCTTTGTTTACAAACAACCACTTATTTGTTAACCTTAACTTTAAGATAAATTCACACTTTAAGTGTTAATTTGCATAACAACAAATGAATAAATCAATTGAAAAAAAGAAAAATTGAAGTAGTTGTAATCTCCGATGTTCACCTGGGAACTTACGGAAGTCATGCCAAAGAATTATACAACTATCTATCGTCTATAAAACCTGAAATTTTAGTATTGAACGGTGATATTATTGACATTTGGCAATTCAGAAAATCCTATTTCCCAAAATCTCATTTAAAAGTTATCCAAAAAATAATAAGCTTTGCTTCTAAGGGAACCAAAGTCTATTATATTACCGGAAATCACGATGAGATGCTTCGAAAATTTACCGAAATGAACATGGGAAATCTAATTTTAGCTGATAAAGTAGTCTTAGAATTAGACGATAAAAAAGCCTGGATTTTCCACGGTGATGTTTTTGATGCCTCAGTCAATCATGCCAAATGGATTGCCAAATTAGGCGGTTTAGGTTATGATTATCTAATTCTAACCAATCGTTTCTTTAACTGGTGTTTGAAAAAAATAGGAAGAGAACCTTATTCTTTTTCAAAAAAAATAAAAGCCAGCGTTAAAAAAGCAGTCAAACACATTTCGGACTTTGAAGAAACTGCTACCGAAATAGCCATCGAAAACAAATATGATTATGTATTATGCGGACATATTCACGAACCTAAAATTCTAAAAAAATCAAATAAAAACGGTTCAACTATGTATTTAAATTCGGGAGATTGGGTAGAAAACCTGACCGCTTTAGAATACAATAGAAAAAAATGGAAATTATTTCGTTATCAGGAGTCAGAATATACAGAAACTGAAAGCAGTCAGGAAAAAATTGAACTTACTGGGGAACAACTCATTGCATCAATCATTCTTTCTAAATAAAACTATGTATTGAGTTTCTGGCTTAAAAAAACAGGAAATTCTACAAAATATTATAATTTTATAATAAATTTTACGTTAAATATTAGTTGTAGATTTACAAGAAACAAAACTTTATTTATGAAAAAAATCATTTTATCAGCTTTTATGCTAATGGGATTAGCATTTAGCACACAAGCACAGGAAATTTCAAAAAACGCTTTAGGTTTACGTTTAGGAGACAATGACGGTTTTGGTGGAGAAATCTCTTACCAAAGAGGATTGT
Organism: Flavobacterium glycines; assembly: GCF_900100165.1. GTDB lineage: Bacteria > Bacteroidota > Bacteroidia > Flavobacteriales > Flavobacteriaceae > Flavobacterium > Flavobacterium glycines. Next base: position 33,776 of record NZ_FNEO01000008.1, on the reverse strand, counting down.
CAGACAATAACCGCCTAGAATTGGATTTGGGATGGAGAAACAATAACAGTGTGGACGCCTTCAAATTAACCGGAATCTATCAATGGGTTTGGAATATCGACGGTGGATTTAACTGGTATGCCGGTGTTGGTGGAGGTTTAGGAAGCTGGAGCATTGACAACAACGTCGTTAACGATAGCGGTACTTTCGCTTTTGTAGCAGGCGACCTTGGTATCGAATATAATTTTGACGAAGTGCCTATTCAACTTTCTTTAGACATCAGACCTGAATTATACTTCAACTCTGATGATTTTAGAAATGATAATTTTGGTCCGGATATCGCTTTAGGTATCAGATACCGATTCTAATTCAAAAAAGATACTCACAAAAAAATGCCACTAGAAATAGTGGCATTTTTTATTTTTATTGTACGTTTATCGGTTTTTTGGAGTTTACTTTTAACACCGTATAAGGATAAGTTATATTTTGAGTAAGCATTGCTCCTGGCTCAGGATTAATCTCTTTTACTTTAATTACAATATTAGTATCGGTTTCAATTACACTATCCACTGTTATTGTATAACCTCCGGTGGGTTTTTCACCCATATTGAGTATAACAAAATTAGATTGCTGTAAATCATCAGTACTTATTTTTCTTTTTAACTTGTCATCATTTTGCAACATTTTAATTTCTTTAGGTTCGGTTAGAATTTCATAAAAATTAATATTTCCTCCACCATCATTTTGTTGTAATAAAACTTCACATAAAGGTTTCTTTTCCCCTACTTTAACTGTTGTTTTACAAGAAAACAGCATGAATACAAAAACCAATGACAGAATACTTTTTTTCATTTTATTATTCATTTATTCACTTTCCGGCTTTGTTAGTTGTTTGTTGGATTTCTTGGCATATTTCTTAATGGCTTTTTCGTAGATATCGATATACAATGGCAAAATGAGTTTGATATCAAACTTCTTCGCAACTGATAAAGCATTTTCTTTAAATTGGCACAAAACATCATCTTCTTTCAAAATTTTCAAAGCGTTTTCAGCCATTTCATCAATATTACCCACATTACTTAAATAACCGGAAATGCCATCAAAATTTACTTCAGGCAAACCGCCTGAATTACTCGAAATAACAGGAACTCCCCAAGCCATAGCTTCCAGAGCAGCTAATCCAAAACTTTCGGTTTCTGATGGTAATAAAAACAAATCGGAATTACTTAAAATCTTATCAATTTCATTACTATTTCCAAAGAAAATTACTTTTTCTAAAATTCCTAATTCCTGACATAACAATTCCGCCTTTTCCTTTTCAGGACCATCACCTACCATCAATAATTTAGCTGGAATTTGTTGTTGAATTTTATGGAATATTCGAATAATATCCGGAATTCGTTTTACCTTTCTAAAATTACTGATATGCGTAATAATTCGTTCGTCTTTTTTAGCAATAAGCGAACGCTGACATGGTCCATTAAATTCCCTGTTTTTATCTAATTCAATAAAATTAGGGATAACATGAATATCTCTTTTAATTTTAAATAACTTATAAGTATCATCCTTTAAACTTTGAGATACCGAAGTTACCACATCCGATTTATTGATACTAAAACTAACCGCTGGTTTGTAATGAGGATGATTACCAACTAAGGTTATATCAGTACCATGCAGGGTCGTAATCATAGGAATTTCAATTCCTTCATCTTTAAGCATTTGTTTTGCCATATAACCCGCATAAGCGTGAGGAATAGCATAATGTACATGTAAAACCTCTATTTTATAGAGTTTAACCATGTCAACCAATTTACTTGATAATGCTAATTCGTAGGGTTGATAATGAAACAAAGGATATTCAGGAACATTTACTTCATGATAATGAACATTTGGATTCAATAAAGCCAAACGCACTGGTTGGCTATAAGTAATAAAATGAACTTCATGTCCTAAACGAGCCAATTCTAAACCTAATTCCGTAGCGACAACACCACTTCCTCCAAAGGTTGGATAACAAACAATTGCTATTTTCATCTGTAATTTTTAATACGACTAAATTAATAAAAATAAGGATGTTATTTCTTAAAAGAAGACTAAAACTCGCATGCTAATTATCGCTTTTAACCGAATCATTAATAGCCTCATATATAACTGATTGAATATCTTCTCTAATATTTTCCTTTGATAATTTATTAGCCGATTCATTAGGATAGGTTCTGTTAGAGAGAAAAATATAAACAATTTCCTTGTCAGGATCAGCCCAGGCCATCGTTCCTGTAAAACCTGTGTGACCAAAACTAGTCATCGATGCGCAACCGCAAGTAGGCCCGGAATCTCCTAATTGAGGTTTATCGAATCCTAGACCGCGTCTGTTTCCTTGTGAGCAATAATAGCAGTTATTAAAATCGTTAAATGTTTTTTCAGAAAAGTATTGTTTCCCTCCGTAATTTCCTTTCTGCAAATACAGTTGCATCATTTTAGCCACATCCATACTATTCGAAAATAACCCTGCATGTCCGCCAATACCTCCTTGCATTGCCGCACTCAAATCATGTACATAACCCTGAACAGTCTGATGTCTGAAATAAGTATCAACTTCAGTTGGTACAATATGGTTTTTATCCTTTTTGCCAATGGGATTGTACATCGTATTATTCAACCCCATAGGCTGAAAAAAATTTTCAGCAGCTAAAACATCTAATTTTTTTGAAGTAACATTTTCTAAATAGGCTTTCAAAATCATAAAAGTAAAATCACTGTACTTGTATTCTTTCTTTGGCAATAGTTTACTGTCAACAATAATTTTTAAAATAGTATCCTGATAATCCGTTCTCAAAAACAGGTCATCTGCAATTTTTACAGCAAAATTTTCATTACTTACTTTACTGTAATATTTCTCTAAAGGATTTCCTTTTTTATCTATAGTCTTTTTATAAAATGGATACCAGGCCTGCAAACGTGCATAATGAGATAACAATTCTTTAAAAGTAATGTCTTTTTTATTCGAATTTTTAAAAATGGGCAGCATCGAATCTAAAGGAGTTTGCATATTCAACTTTTTCTCATCATATGCAATCATCACATTGGGTAAGGTTCCTATGATTTTAGATAAGGAAGCTAAATCATAGATATCCGAATTAGAAACTTTTATTTCTTTTTCATAAGTGTGATAACCAAAAGCTTTTTGATAAATTACTTTTCCTTTTCTCGCCACCAAAATTTGCATTCCGGGAGTCATTCTTTCGTTGATTGCTCTTTCGGCAATGCCATCTATTCTAGACAAAATTGATGGATTCATCCCAACATTTTCAGGTGCTGCAAAACCTAAAACATTTAGTTTTTCGGTTGTCAACCCAAAATTTTCTTTTGTGTCAGCTGAAGTCGTTCTGGTTAACTTTCCTTTGGAAACAATGGCTCCAAAAATCAATTCTGCCGAAACAATCTGAGCGATATCAGCGTTTTGATAAGAAACAATTAGCCCTTTGACAGCACTAAAATCCGGGAGAGACAACAAAGTATAAGGAGATGCAAACACATCTAAAATCACTTGATTATTTTGGGCCAAAAAAGTAATTTTATCTGATTCTTCCTTAGAAAACGTCTGGTTTTTCCATAACGCATCTGATTTATGATAACCAATGATTACGGTTGAAAATCCTTTTAATTTTGCCTGTAAACTATTTAAGTCTGCATCACTGAATTCAGTTACTTCAGCATATTTTCTAAGTGTTTCAAGAAAAGAATCATTAGAAGCATCCCCTAATTTTACATAAGCGATTTTCTGATTTTCAAGATTTTTTATTGGTAAAACCGAATTAGAATTTTTTAAAACCTTAATTGCTTTTTCATATAATTCATACTGCAAAGCCGCTGTTTTTACTATATTAAAATCTTCATACAACTGATTTAATTCGTCTGCAGACAAATTTTGTATTTGAAATTCATCAGTTACAACTTTAGTAGTTTGCGGATTCTTAGACATAGTTGCTTCCTGCTTATTCCTTTTTGTTGTACTACAGCCAGCTACAAAAAAAAATAAGACATAAAGAAATAAAATCCTGATGTCTGTATTTTTCATAAGAGAATATTTTTTTTCTTTCTAAAAGAAACGGCTATGCCAGCTATCTATTGCAGGAACTTCCCAGGAATCATTAAATTCCTGTACTGTATTAATCAAATTATTAAAAACTACAGTATTTTCTGTAACTGCTTTATCTTTTACCATTTTTTTGAAATCAATCAATGGTTTATGGGCAATATGTTCTCCCAGTTTGAATGTTACATTCATTTTATCCAATAAATCAACCTGATACTTTTGTTCTAATTTTTGAATAAAAGCAACCGAAGCATCAATTGAACAACCTGTAGCAGCCTGAACTTCCTGATTCACTGCAATGATGATAAAACGATTGTATTTTAATTGATAGGAAGCTTCTAAACTGGTTCCGTGTGCAGACCAGCCATTTAAAAACAACTCTAAATCTTTTTCAATTTCAGAAAACTCAGCATCCGAAAACTTTCTGTTTGATTGATAAATCCAAATTCTGGATTCTTCCGGTAAATTTTCAAATGGTACGTACATATTATTTAATTTTTATTTTATTAATCTTAAAATGAAGAAACAAAACCAAACCCCATTTGTTTGCCATCATAATAAGGAAGAAAAGCTGATTTTCTATTTTTATGTTTTTTAGATGAAAACAATCCATTTACTGTTGGGTACAACCAATAAGCTGCTTTTGCACTAAGAATCCCTATCCCTGCCCCTGCAACAACATCAGTTAACCAGTGACGATTATTATACATTCTGAAACCTCCTGTCCCTGCTGCTACAACATATCCGGCAATACCATACCAAGGAGAAACTTCCTTATATTCCTGATACATTAATTCGGCCCCCATAAAAGCTGTTGCAGTATGTCCTGAGGGAAAGGAATTGAAACTGGAACCATCGGGTCTTTCTACATGAGTAATCTTTTTCAGACCTTCTACCGTTAATCCCATAATTAAATAGGAAGTAGCTAAAATTATCGTTTTATCTCTAATATTATTTTTTCCTTTAACTCCCAGAGCACTTAAACCGTATAAAGAAGCTGCAGGTACATATTGTGAAAAATCATCAATGGTTAACTTATGATCTATATTCTCTTTTACCTCTTCTTTTACTTCTGCGTTAATTGCTTTTAAAAAATCACTATCTAATCCTACTACACCGTAAGTAATTAAAACAGCGGGAATAATTAATTGCTTCTTATTAAAATGCAATTGTTCTTTAGTTTTTACTTCTAAAGTATCTGCTTTTTTTTCTTTAAAATTTTCCTGAGCATGCAAAGCAAAACTCAAAAATAGCAACAAATTAAAAACTACTTTTTTAAAAATCATTTTCAGAATCTTGTGCATTAAATTCAAATCTTATAGATCCTGAGCATTAGCAATCAGTTCGGCAATGTCCATTACCTTTACCTCTGCCTCTTTTTCTTTATGCTTAATACCGTCAGTCATCATCGTATTGCAAAACGGACATCCTGTTGCTATAATATCAGGAGTAGTCTCCAGAGCATCTTCTGTTCTTTCAATGTTTATTTCTTTATTGCCTTTTTCGGCATCCTTAAACATCTGTGCTCCTCCTGCTCCACAACACAATCCATTGGCTTTAGAACGTTTCATTTCAACCAACTCAACGTCTAATTTTTCAATTAAATCACGAGGTGCTTCATATATTTTATTAGCTCTTCCTAAATAACAAGGATCGTGAAAAGTAATTTTTTTACCTTTAAACTGACCTCCTTCGATACTTAATCTTCCGTCATTCAACAACGACTTTAAAAATTCCGTATGATGAACTACTTCGTATTTTCCGCCTAATTCTGGATACTCATTTTTTAAAGTATTAAAACAGTGCGGACAGGCAGTAACAATTTTTTTAGCTTCATAAGCATTGAGCAATTCGATATTCATCATTGCCTGCATTTGAAACAAAAATTCATTTCCTGCTCTTTTTGCCGGATCTCCGGTGCAACTTTCTTCCGTTCCTAAAACAGCAAAGGAAACATTGGCACTATTTAAAATACGTACAAAAGCCTTAGTAATTTTTTTGGCTCTATCGTCAAAACTTCCTGCACAACCTACCCAAAATAAAACTTCTGGTTGTTTTCCTTGGGCCAGCATTTCGGCCATTGTAGGTACTATCAAATTTTCTGACATTATTTTTTTGTTTAATCGTTGAAACGTTAAATCGGTTATTCGGTTAAATGTTAAATCGGTTAAACATATAAACAAACAAACAATTCAACAATTAATTCTCGTTTTTCCAATTCAATCGGTCTTGCTGATTATATGGCCAAGGCGCTCCATTGTTTTCTACATTGGTCATCATTGAATTCAAAGCAGCCGGAGCAGCACTTTGTTCCATTACTAAATAACGGCGCATATCCATTATAATAGACAATGGACTAATGCTTACAGGACATTCCTCCACACAGGCATTACAAGAAGTACAGGCCCAAAGTTCTTCGGGAGTAATGTAATCGTTTAATAATGATTTATTATCAGGAACAAAAACACCTTTATTAGCATCGATATTTCTACCCACTTCTTCCATTCTGTCACGGGTATCCATCATAATTTTACGAGGAGATAATTTTTTACCCGTTGTATTAGCAGGACAAACAGAAGTACATCTTCCACATTCTGTACAGGTATAGGCATTAAGTAATTGTACCCAACTTAAATCCTGAATATCACTGGCTCCAAACTTTGCAGGAGTTTCATCTCCGTCTGCTGGGGCAGCAAATGGATCGGCATTAGGATCCATCATCATTTTTACTTCTTTAGTAACAGCTTCTAAATTGTCAAATTCACCTAATGGATTCAAATTAGCAAAATAGGTATTTGGGAAAGCCAATAGAATATGAAGATGTTTTGAAAAATACAAATAATTCATAAATATCAAAATCCCAACGATGTGTAACCACCAAAATAATTCAGACAACATAGCCACTAAATCATTATTCATTCCATCGAATAAGGGAGCTATAAACTGACTGACAGGAAACGAACCTGCTTTAATAAAATGAGAATAACCTCCCGGAATATCTTGTAAATGCAAATCGGAAGCATTCATAAATAAAAACAGGAACATCAATAAGGTTTCAAAATACAGGATGTAATTAGCATCATTTTTTGGAAATCCATTCAAATCCGAATTTACAAAACGCTTTAGTCTAACTACATTTCTTCTGAACCAAAATACGGTTACAGAAACAATAACCAAAAGCGCTAAAATTTCGAAAGAAGCAATTAATACATTATAAAAAGAACCCAGAAAAGCAAAAATCCTATGCGTTCCAAACAATCCATCAATTATAATTTCCAACAATTCAATATTAATGATAATAAAACCTGCATATACTATAATATGAAGTACTCCCGCAATAGGTCTTCTTACCATTTTTGACTGCCCTAAAGCAATCATAGCCATGTTTTTCCACCGTTGTTTAGAATTGTCTTTTCTATCTACATCAATTCCTAAATTAATATTACGGTATATTTTTTTGATATTCGAAATGAAATAACCAAAACCAATGATGAGAACAATGGCAAATAATATATTGTCTAAATAACTCATAGTATATTATTTTTTAGCTTTCGAAATGGTGTCATTAGGACCTTTGTAAGGTTTGTTTTTCTTTCCAAAAAGAGAAACATTCACATATCTGGTTGGATATAAACGTACATCCTGAAGCAATAATTCTAACTCCTTTGAAGTATTGGATAAATTATTATAAAAAGCTTCATCCTTCAACAATTTCCCCATACTTCCATCGCCGGCTTCAAGACCAGCCATAATACCATTTACCTTTGCTAAAGTAGTATTAAGACTTTTAACTGTTTTTCCTAAATCGGCTTTATTTATAGAATCGGAAATTTTTGAAAAATTATTGGATACCTTATTAAAATTAGATACCATACCACTAATTTGCGTTTTGTTTTCAGCAATTAAAGAATTCACTCCAGATGAAGCCTGGTGAAACTGCTCCAATGTTTTGCTTAAATTAGCGAAGCTTTTCTTTAAATCTTGTTGCGTATTTTTGTCCAAAACAGTATTAACACCAGTAAGTAATTTATCGGCATTAACTAATAATTTTTCGATTTTATCCTGAAGAGGAACTAATTTTTTGCTCAAAGACTCAGTCATTCCTAAGCGAACATTCCCTATTAACTTATCGCCTTGTTTAACCACAGATTTATCTGAAAAATCAGGTTCAATTGCAATTTGTTTTCCTCCGATAAATCCAGGCTCATAAATAGTAGCAGAACTTTTTTTAGAAATAGGAAAATCAGTTTTAATATGCATTTCCACTAATAATCTTCCATTAGAAGGATTGATAGAGATTTGTTCTATTTTACCGATAACCAAACCATTTATAGTTACCGCAGCAGAAGGAGATAAACCTTCAACACTATCATATTCAACATACAATGTAGTATAACTGTTAAAAAGATCTCTGCCTTTTAAAAAACTGTACCCCCAGATAAATAATAAAATTGCTGCGATTACTAAAATTGCAGTCTTAATTTCTCTTGTTAATTTCAAAATAGTAAGTATTTAGTGCAAATTTAATATAAATATTAGAACTTGACGTTATTTAATTGCATCCTGAATATCGATTTCGGTGCCGTTTTTGTAAGCAATTAAAAAAGCAGAATCAAAACCTTTAGCTTTTACTTCTGCTAAAAGTTTTTTTGAATCTTCATAATCAGTAGTTTCCCCGTAGGTATATTTATAACTTTTACCAAAAGATTCCATAGCGACATTTTTCAATCCTTTGAAATTTTTAGGATGCAATTCTAATTTTCTTTTAGAAACCGCCAATTGAACCTTAAAAACAACACCCGAATTGACTTGTGCAGATTTATTTTGATTAGAATTATCCGAATTAGAATCCGATTTTGTATTAGCAGCCGAATCTTCTGACTGTTCCAGCATTCGTTGTGAAGGTTTCACCGAATCGGTATCGCCACCTGCTCCGAAATACTCATTTTTATAACTAATAATCGCATTAGCAATAGCTCTGGCAATATCATTCTGACCTTCTTCTGAATCTAAGATATTACCTTCAGCATAATTAGATATAAATCCCATTTCTATCAAAACCCTTGGCATGTATGCTTTATGCAATACCATATAAGGTGCCTGTTTTACACCACCTCCTCTAATTTTTTTTCCTAAAAGAGCAAATTGATCTTCTACCTTACTGGCCAGAGAAATACTATTATCGAGATACTCTTCCTGCATTAAGGTAAAACCAATCATAGTTTCGGGAGAATTGGGATCAAAACCTTCGTATTTTCTCTTATAGTCCTTTTCCAGAGTAATTACCGAGTTCTCTTTTTTAGCCGCTTCTAAGTTAGAAGCAATTTTAGTCATACCCATCACATAAGTCTCTGTTCCGTCGGCAGCTGTATTTCTATTAGCATTACAATGAATAGAAACAAATATATCAGCATTGGCGCGATTAGCGATATTAGCTCTTTCTACTAAATCGATAAAAACATCCGTTTTACGGGTATATATAACATCTATTTTAGGATATGCTTCTAAAATTTTACCCACCTTTAGTACTACAGCCAAGGCAATATGTTTTTCAACATGACCGTTATAAGCCGCACCAAAATCATGATCCCCATGACCTGCATCTAATGTAACCTTAAAATTCTGATCGGATTGTGAAAAAACAACACCACTTACCATCATCATTAAAGCAGCAAGCAATACATGAGTTTTTCTATAATTATTCATTCGTTTCAACATAAAATTTTTACAAATTTACAAATTTAGTCCTTAATTTCTAGCAACATTAGCGTACTCTCGAGCTTTTGCCGTCTTTAATTTGTACAATAAAAGCATCCGAGTAACCTTTGTTTTTAGCTTCTTTTTCCATTTTCTTCGCTTCACTTATATCCGATGTTTCACCATACATGTATTTATAAATACTATCCCCCTGCATACTTGATATGTTTTTCAAACCTTTAAAATTACTGGACACCAAACTTAATTTTCTTGGACTTACTGCAATCTGAACTTTATAAACCGTATCGTTTGAATTATCGCCTTTAGTGTCTTTAGTCTTTTTTGAGATAATAGTTTCAGATTTTTGAGAAACTTCCGAATAGTTTTTAGCATCTCCAAAATATTCATTTTTATACCTAATGATTGCTTCCGCAATTCCCTTAGCCATTTTCTCCTGCCCCTCATCCGAATTCAAAAAAGCACCTTCTTCCTTATTGGAAAGAAAACCTAATTCAATTAAAACACTTGGCATATAAGCCGCATCCAAAACCCAAAGTGGCTGTTGCTTCACTCCTCTTGAATGCCTATTGAGATGTTTTGTAAAATTACCCTGTATTTTAGTAGCCAAATCGATGCTGCTGTTCAAATTCTCTTCCTGCATCATTTTCAGGCCAATGAGTGATTCCGGTTTTTTAGGATCAAATCCCAGATATTTTTCTTTATAATTTTTCTCTAAAAGAATAACGGAGTTTTCATTTTTAGCCACTTCAATATTCATATCACTGCGAGACAATCCCATCACAAAAGTTTCCGTACCCGAAGGCCCAAAATTCTTAACCGAATTACAATGAATCGAAACAAAAAGCTTAGCATTAGCCTTATTGGCTATTTTTGGTCGTTTTTCCAAGTCAATAAACACATCAGTTGTACGGGTGTAAATTATTTTAAAATCCCTGTCTTTCTCAAGATACTCTCCTACCTTCAATGTGGTTTTTAAAGCAATTTCTTTTTCTTTATAACCATGATACGTATTTCCGGGATCTTTTCCCCCGTGTCCGGCATCTAAAATGATTGTAAAACTGTGTTTTTTTTGCGAAAAAACTGAATTACAAAGAACTAACATCAAAATAACACTTAAAAGTGGGTTCCTATAATTGATTTTCATCCGCAAAAGTTAATTTTAATTAAAACGTATTTCCTATAGAAGTATTATTTACTTATTTTTGACCAGTTTTTGACCAAAAATCAGATTCGATTTAAGAAGACAAAAACCGAACCATAATTTTACAAAAATAGCATTTATACCTTTGCACACAAACTTATTTCATATCGTTTTATTATCATTTTTCCTAACATTTGGGGCATCTGACATATATTCACAAGATATTTCTAAAAAAAGAAAGCCAATTACTGAAATTCAACCAAAAAAAGGATCAGTAACAGATAGTAAAGCAAAAACCACTGTAAACGATACAGTTAAAAAAGAAAAAGACAGTATTAAAACCGATAGTATAAAACCTAAAAAGGCTTTTCTTGAAGGAAAAGTAAAATACAAAGCTGATAAATACGCTAAAATTGATCAAAAACGTAAATTAATTACTCTTTATGATAATGCCGAACTTTATTACCAGGATATAGAACTAAAATCAGGTAAAATTGTAATGGATTATGAAAAAAACGAAGTTTATGCAGGTAGAATTAAGGACTCTACCGGAAAATACACCCAATACCCCAACTTCAAACAAGGTTCAAATGTAGTAGAACCGGACTCAATTCGTTTTAATTTCAAAACCAAAAAAGCCCTTATCTGGAATTCCAGGACAGACCAGGGAGAATTTAACGTAAAAGCAGCTATCACAAAAAAAGAAAACGATTCGGTTTACTTCTTAAAAGGAGCCCGCTTTACCACTTCTACTAATAAAGAAAATCCGGAATATTATTTCAGAACCTCAAAAGTAAAATTCATCCCCGGTAAAAAAGTAATTACAGGACTCACTAACCTTGTTATTGCCGATGTGCCTACTCCTATAGCCTTGCCTTTTGCTTTTTTTCCAATGAATAAAGAAACCAGTGTTTCGGGATTGATATTACCTAGTTATAACGACTCAAATACACGTGGATTCTCTTTACAAAACGGAGGATATTATTTTGCTTTAAGCGATCATTACGACTTGACCGTTTTAGGAGATTATTATACCAATGGAAGTTACGGGATGCGATTTGAATCTTCTTATGCCAAGAGATATAAATTTAGAGGAAATATAAACGTTCGTTTTGAAAACCTTATCAATAGTGAAAGAGGTTATCCGGATTATTCCAGACAAAATATTTACAATATTCAATGGTCGCATTCCAGAGATTCTAAAGCAAATCCAAATTCCAGTTTCTCTGCTTCTGTTAATATGGGTAGCAGTAAATATTTTAGACAATCTATCAATCAATCCAATGTAGGTTCTTCATTAAACAATACTTTAAGTTCTTCGATTTCCTATTCGAAAACATTCAATATTATCCCTCAGGCCCGATTATCTTTATCGGCAACACACTCACAAAACACGCAAACCGAATCCATCAACATGACACTTCCTACCTTACAGTTTAGTTTGGACAGAATGTACCCTTTTGTTGGAAAAGATGGAGTTAAAAAAGGATTCTTTAAAAACATCAACTTACAATATAATTTAAACGGTAGAAATTATATCAACACAACCGACTCTTTATTTTTCAAACCAGAAATGTTCAAAGATGCTAAAATAGGCTTCCAACACAGTATTCCGTTAAGTACCAATTTCAAATTATTCAAATACTTTAGTGCTACTACATCAGCTAACTATGAAGAGATTTGGTATACAAAAACAATTCGAAAATCCTATGATAGTGACAAAAGTACTGTTGTAGACAGAACCGTAAATGGTTTTGACGCTTTTAGAACCTATAATTTCTCTGCCAGTTTAGGAACTACTATATATGGTACTTTTAATTTTGGTGAAAATAAAAAAATACAAGCCATCAGACACGTAATTCGTCCTTCATTCTCTTATGCTTACACACCAAGCTTTGAAAAATATTACGACACCTATTCTTCTGATGCAAGTGGTAAAATGGATAAAAAATACACCCGTTTTGAAGGTGGTATATTTGGCGCTCCGGGTTTAAGCAATTCTAACATATTGGGAATTAGTGTAAGTAATACTTTTGAAGCTAAGGTTACCGATAGTGACACCACGAAAACAGAACCTAAAAAAGTAATGTTGTTAAACAATTTAAATTTCTCTACAAGTTACAATTTAGATGCTGATGGAGTTACCACACTAGCCTGGTCACCTGTCAGAGTAAGTACAGGAGCTCAGTTTTTTGAAAACAAATTAAATGCTAATTTAGCTGCCACCTTGGACCCTTATGCCATTGATAATTCAGGTCAGCGAATTAACAAATACAATATTGAAAACGGTGGAAGCTTGTTTAGAATGACAAGTGCCAATATTACTTTGAACTATGCGCTTTCCAGCAAAGACAAGGATAATAAAAAAGACAAATCCAAAGAATCACAAACCACAAGAAACGGTGGTCGTGAAGATGATCTTTTTGGAACCGCTACTGATCTAAATGATAACAGAAAAAGTATGTTTGACGGAAGTGAAGAAGAAGGCGAAGACACAGTTTCTGAATTTTTCCGCTCAAAAATCCCATGGGACATGACCTTTGCTTATTCTTTTACGTACAGCAATAACAATCGTGAAAATAAAATCTCAGGAAACTCACTAATGATTTCAGCTAATACCGACTTAACTTCTAAGTGGAAAGTAGGTATTTCTACAGGATACGATTTTGTTCAAAAAGGTGTAACTTACACTCAATTACGCTTTGAACGCGATTTAGCAAGCTGGAGAATGAGTTTTAACTGGACTCCGTTTGGAACCAATGCGAACTGGAATTTCTTTATCGGAATTAAATCAGGAATCTTAAGCGATATTAAATGGGAAAAACGCAATTATCCTAACCGATAATTTTTCCTAAAATATAAATACGGTATATTTTTCACTTCTAATAAATTGATATCAAAATGAAAAAAATAATTTTCACAGAAAATGCACCAGCTCCTATTGGTCCCTACAATCAGGCAGTGCTTACAGGAAATATGCTTTATACTTCCGGACAAATTGCAATTAACCCTGCCGACGGGACTTTAGTAACTTCATCCATTGAAGCCGAAACAAAGCAGGTTATGAAAAATATAAAAGCTATTTTGGAAGCAGCAGGAATGACTTTTGAAAACGTAATCAAGTCCACAATTTTCATTATGAATATGAACGATTTTGGCACTATCAATACCGTTTATGGTTCTTATTTTAATGAAAAAACCGCTCCAGCTCGTGAAACGGTTCAGGTGGCATGTTTGCCTAAAAATGTAAATATTGAAATCTCTGTAATTGCTACAATCTAGTCGCAATAGCATCTAACAATAATTGAGCGGTAGCTTCATTAGTTGCCAATGGCACATTATGCACATCACATACACGAACCAGCATATTAACGTCTGGTTCATGTGGGTGACTTGCCAAAGGATCTTTAAAAAAGAAAACCATATTGGTTTTACCTTCAGCTACTCTACCCGCAATTTGTGCATCACCACCAAGAGGCCCCGAAAGCATTTTTGTTACTTTAAAACCTGCTTTTTCAGCTCTTCCCCCAGTTGTTCCTGTAGCAATAAGCTGAACACTCTCTTTAGATAAAATATCTTTATTTTTATTTAAAAACTGAACCATGTCAGCCTTTTTTCCATCGTGTGAAATAATAGCAATTTCCATAATTCTTATTGATTAGCTACGTGAAACGAAATCAATCCATCAATAGGTCTTCTCAATACATTCCCTAATTCCAAATTGTATTTATCAAAAGCATGTTGTAATTCATCTTTTAAATAAAACGCAATAGAACCTACAAAATGTACCGGAACCTCATGGCAATTATCATATTGCATCACATAATTTTTAATAAAAGATTTCATTCCTTTTCGAATGATTTTTTGGCAAAATTCCGTATCCTTATGTTGGATTAAAAACTTAGCAAATGTCGCTAAATAAGCATTCGGATTTTCTTCTTTATATAATTTACTTTTAATAAAATCCGGATCAACATTAAATTCTTTTTCAAATTCAACTGCTAAATCCTTCGGCATTTTATTGAAATAGTATTTTCTGATTAATTCTTTTCCAAAAACATTTCCACTGGCATCATCCATTACAATATAACCTAACGATTGTACCTTTTGATGTAATTTTGACCCATCAAAATAACTGCAATTAGAACCTGTACCTAAAATACATACAATCGCTTTTTGATCTTTAGGAGTCGTTGCATACACTGCAGCATACGTATCCTCTTCAACTACAACTTCAGCATTTACAAAATACTTTTGAAAAACTTCTTTCAAAGCAATTTTCATTCTGTCCGTTCCGCATCCGGCACCATAGAAAAACAAATGAGTTGCCGTTTTTTTGCTTTGCTGTAAGTCAAAACGATCATCAACACGTGCTATAATTTGATCTCCTTCCAGAATTTCAGGATTTAACCCTAAAGTTTGGGTAGTAAACAATACTTTTCCCTGATCGTCTATTGCAATCCAATCAGCTTTAGTAGAACCACTGTCAACTATTAATTTCATTTATTTTAGTTTTTTTTAGATTAGTGTTTTTAGATTTTAGTTTCCCTTTAATTAAAAATGTGTTTTTTACAATTAATTAAAGATATAAAAATAGAAAATCCCGTTAAAATAATTAATAACGGGATTCTCTAATATAATTATTTCTGGATTATTTTAATCCGGCAATATGAACTGACAAATCAATTAATTTGCTAGAGTATCCATACTCATTATCATACCAAGATACTAATTTGAAGAAAGTAGAGTTCAATCCAATTCCTGCAGTAGCATCGATGATAGATGTTCTTTTGTCAGAAATAAAATCTTGAGAAACAACTGCATCTTCAGTATATCCTAAGATACCTTTCATGTTAGTTTCAGAAGCATTTTTCAAAACAGCCATAATTTCTTCATAAGAAGTTTCTTTAGCTAATTTTACAGTTAAATCTACTGTAGAAACGTCAGCAGTAGGAACACGGAAAGCCATACCAGTTAATTTTCCATTCAAAGAAGGAATAACTTTTCCAACAGCTTTAGCAGCACCTGTAGAAGATGGGATGATGTTAATAGCAGCAGCACGTCCACCTCTCCAGTCTTTTCTTGAAGGACCGTCAGCAGTCATTTGAGTTGAAGTTGTAGCGTGAACTGTAGTCATTAAACCTTCAACGATTCCAAAATTATCATTGATAACTTTAGCTAAAGGAGCTAAACAGTTAGTAGTACAAGAAGCGTTAGAAACAACTAAATCAGAAGCTTTTGCAGTTTCGTGGTTTACTCCCATTACAAACATTGGAGCATCAGCAGAAGGAGCAGAAATGATTACTTTTTTAGCACCACCTTTTAAGTGCTCGCTTGCAGTATCGATAGTTGTGAAGATACCAGTACATTCAGCAACTACATCAACATCAACTTCGTTCCATTTCAAATCAGCAGGGTTTCTTTCAGCAGTGATACGGATATTTCTTCCGTTTACATATAATTTACCTTCTTTTACTTCAACTGTTCCGTTAAATTGACCGTGAACAGAATCGTATTTTAATAAGTAAGCTAAGTGATCTACATCTAATAAGTCGTTGATTGCAACTACCTCTACATTGTCTCTGTTAAAAGACTCTCTGAAAACAATTCTTCCGATTCTTCCGAAACCGTTTATTCCTAATTTTACTTTTGACATTTCTTTTATTTATTTATTGTTTATTATTTGATTGACAAAATTCCGGCAAATTTAATAATTAATTTTGCTACAATTTTTTTTAAGTTGTGATAATATCTGAAACACGCAATAATTCACGATCGATTTCTGACTTTCCTTTGATAGCTAATGATAAAGGTGTAAGATTTACCGAATCATTTTTTAATCCTACCATAAAATTAGAAACCCCATCTAATAAAGATTCAACCGCTTTAACTCCTAAACGACTAGCTAAAACTCTGTCAAAACAAGATGGTGAACCACCACGTTGCATGTGTCCTAATACAGATACACGAACATCATACTCTGGCAAATTAGCATCAACATAATCTTTTAATTCGAATACGTTTTTACCAATTTTATCTCCTTCTGCAATTACAACAATACTGGATGATTTTCCGGATGCTTTACTTTTTTGAAGTGATTCCAACAAACGATCTAATCCTAAATCTTCTTCTGGTATTAAAATTTCCTCAGCACCACCTGCAATTCCTGCATTCAAAGCAATGTGTCCGGCATCTCTTCCCATTACTTCTACAAAGAATAAACGGTTGTGAGAACTGGCTGTATCTCTAATTTTATCAATACAGTCCACTACAGTATTCAAAGCGGTATCATATCCTAAAGTATGAGTTGTTCCGTAAATATCATTATCGATAGTTCCCGGAATCCCCATAACCGGAAAATTATATTCCGAATTAAAAATCAAAGCTCCTGTAAAAGTACCATCTCCTCCAATGACTACTAAAGCTTCAATTCCGGCTTTCAAAAGGTTTTCATGAGCCTTTTTTCTACCTTCAGGAGTTCTGAATTCAGCTGAACGCGCCGATTTTAAAATCGTTCCTCCTTTATTAATAATATTATTTACACTGCGAGGTCCCATTTCTTCGAAGTCACCTTCAATCATCCCCTGATATCCTCTGTAAATCCCAACACATTCAATATTATGATACGCACAGGTTCGAACTACTGAACGTATTGCGGCATTCATCCCCGGTGAATCTCCACCTGAGGTTAAAACACCTATTTTTTTAATTGATTTTAGCATAGTTTTAGTTTTGAAAGGTAAAATTAAGAAACATAAATTACTTTAAAAGCTTCTGTTTTATTATTTTAACTATTTATTATAAATTCAAACGTTTTCGTTAATAAGTTTTAAAAAAAACAAAAAATGCCTTATTTTTTTTAACAGAAATCGATTTTTATAGATTTTAACTAAGAATAACCTATTATTTATATTTATTTAACATTTTGTAAAAACAGATAACTATTAATCACAGCCTCTGTTTTTTTTGCAAAACTTTAAATTATTAATCCTCTTCAGTACCTACTGCTTCTGAATTCCTTTTCACCTCTTCTTTTTTCGGAGACTTACTATTATTAAAATTAATAAATTCAGGTGTAACATTAGAATCCTGAAAATACTCATTTAAACTATCCGTTTTTTGAATACGATACTTTTTGAATATTTTACTGACCAACTCTCTAAAAGTATCAAAATCAACTTCATAAGTCAATCCTACCCCCTGAGTATATCCAATCCCCTGTCCTATATAATTAATATCATTTTCCCTGTTAAATAATCGCAGATTCATTGTTCCATCCTGATTTACTCTATACAGAACTTCAACATCACCTACAACTGCTGATTGATTAATTCCCCCAAAAGGAACCCCAACCTTCCCGTTAATAGTAATACGTTCATTAATTTTAGAAGAAATGGTTGCTACTACCCTGCCATCGGTTTCTTTACCAATTCTTCTATCCCGTGAAACATAATTTAAACCAACTTTAAACTTATCATTATCGGTTTTCAAAATATCCCCTAACAAACTGGAAGCTGTTTCAAACAAACTTCCGGAGAAATCCGACTGATTCACCCCTTCCGGACTCAGGAAGCCACCTGAAGATAATAAATACAAAGCCTGTGTTTGTCGCACATCTTTATCATACAATTTATATTGTATTTCCGATTTCAAAACATTACTCACTGTTGGAAATTCAATATTAAAATCAGGATCCGGACTCGCTAAATCTCCCTGGATTCCAATAACCACATCAACAGGAACTTTTCTGTTAAAAGAGGAATTATCTAAAAGTACAGCCGGATTTGCAATCGTTTTATACACCGCTTGTAAATTTAACTGTGCTCGCATTGGATTTCCTTCCCATATAATAGAACCGCCTTTTCTAACAGCAAACTTTTTATCAATTAATCCTCCGTATTTAAAATTATAAGTTCCTTCATAAGCCTGATAATCCCCCCACATTTGAAATTTCCCCAGCGTATTAATTTTAAACAATAACGAACCATAGCCTTTCCCACGCATTCCATGACCTGTGTTTCTGTCTAAAATCACTTCAACTTCAGCATCCGGAGTAATATCCAAATCAAACTCTAATTCCAGTCCGTTATATTTATGGCTATTTTCAAGAATACCCATTTTATTATTATACTTTTCTTTCTGGGTTAAAAAGTGTATAAACGAATTTTCACCTACACTCTCCGCATAATTAATTGGTATCTTAACATCTGAACCTTTTTCGGATTTGGCAGCAATTTTAATAAATAACGAATTAACAGGCCCTTTTATAGAAGCATTACCATTAATAAATGCCGTTCCATAATAAGCTGCATCCTCGGAATCTTTGGTGTCTAAAACCACTAATTTCTTAGAACTGATGTCAAAATCCAATTTCCAATCCGAAAAATTATGATGCTCAATAGTACCATTCAACAAACCTTTAGTATTGAATTTGGAATCAGTAATAGTATTGTTTCTAAACATAAACTTCTCATCGACCAAATCAACAATAGAACGATCGTTCAACTGATAATCAACATTTAAATATGGAATAGTCATTCCTGCTTTATCAACAAACAATCGACCACTCACTTTAGGCTTGTTTACATCCCCTGTAATAACTGAGTTTCCTGTTACAAAACCTCTGATATTCGACAAAACCTCTCCACCCAAAGAACTAAAAACGCCTAAGTTAAATTTATCCAAAGTTAGTTTTAAATCCAGAATCGTCTTTTTATTCACAATTTCGAAACTTCCGTTTGCATTAAGCGACTCCAGATTATCATTATTCAAATAGGAATCAATAGTAAATTTCTCTAGACTTTGATCTCCCTCGATGTTGAATTTCAAAACACCTAAATCCGTTTTATTAATATTCAGCTTATCAATAACTAATGAAGCTGTAGGCTTATAAATTTGATTGTTTTGTTTAAAATGAACCGCACCATTTACATTTCCGTTAAAGACAAACTTACTACTCAAAGGTGTAATCTTGTACAAATCGACATTATCAAAACTAAGTTCCAAATCCTTATTTGTCCTGCCGTTTATCTCTCCTTTCAAAGTAACCGACTGATTTTCGTGAGACAATATAATATCATCAAATTTGAAATTCTTCAACATTTTGTCGAAAACAATTTTATTGTCCGGGCTGTCTTTTTGATTCAGGTACCAAAAATTCTCTTTGAACTTCATCTCCGATTTACTTATCCCAACAACGTTGTTATTATTCTTATCAATGGTATGATACAAGTTCAAACTGAAAAAATCCTCACCTTTTTCTCCTCCTTTAAATTCAGAACGAAACAGCAAAGTATCTTTAGTCGTAATATTAATAAGGCTAAAATCACGCATCTTATAATAAGGTGTTTTAATACTATCTAATTCCACATAGGCATTATACAATGGATTTTTATTGTCTACTGACACCCGAATATTATCAAAAGTGTTTTTAGCATAAGTAATTTTAGGCGAATTAAAATTCATCTTAAATTCCTGTGTATCGGATTTAATAGAACCTTTTAAAACAGTATTGGTCCCCAAACCAATTTCAGGATATAAAATTTCAATAATTTTATTATAAACCGTAAAATTAAATTTCAAAAACTGTCCTTTAATAACCTTCTCCGGTTTGAAATTAGTATACAAACTTCCCAAAGAATTTCTTGTCAGCTTACCTAATTCTTTAAACTGAAAACGTCCCACCATCTGCCCTTCTACAATATCCGGAGAATCGATTGTCAGGGTTCGAATTCCTTTTGAATCAAAAGTGGAGTTAATATTAAAGTCATCAAAAACATAAGTATCTTTCGTATTTTGATACGAAGTTTGCTTGATATAAACATTCCCCTGCAAATTTTCGATGGTATTTCCGGTAAGTTGTACCACAACATCTCCTTTAAAATTAGAAATACTATCGTTTACAAATTGCAATTTATTTAGGTTAGCCCGCTCAACATTAATATGAAAATCATATTTATTTTCCTTAGCACTCAAATCCACTAATCCATCAAACTCCATAGCTAAATTTGGATCTGCAACCGAAATCTGTCCTTTATAATAAGGCAACTTAAAGTTTCCATTAACTTTAATATTGTTATAAGTATAGGATTGATAATCCATAGTACGAATATCACCCACTATTTGAGTATTCAAATATTTCTCAGTAAATCCTCGTCCATCAGCATTCACATCCATCGTAACCTTACCTAAATCCTCACGATTTAGAAAAGTCCCCACATCAAAATTTTCAAAAACCACATTTCCGTTATAGGTTGCCTTATCGATAAAATCGATATCCTTCATCGAAAAAACAGACTGCACTCTCCCTAGTTCTGTTTTCATATTCAAAGCTGCATCAACAGCAGAAGCCGTCAACTGAATATTCCCTTCCATCCAGCAATTCCCCAGCGTCTCGATTTGTTTTGGTAATTTTTTACCCATAAACTCCGGCATCAAATGCACCAGATTACCATAATTAGTTTCAATACGGCTAAAATTTCCATCCATAAAAAATCGCTGATGCGCTTTTCCAAAAATATTCAGGAAATGAATATCTCCTTCCATTCGCGAACGATTGGAATCCACCATTTTCAAACGACTGATATACAAATTATTCAGAGTTCCTTTCATACCAGCACGACTGATATTAAAAAACTGATTTGTCCCCATACCGTTGTAAAAACACCTAACATCATTGGTTCCTACGCTGGCAGAATGAATTTTTATATCCCATTTTACATTATCATTAAAATGAGCAAAATCTTTAATCTTATAATTTAAAGTTACTTCAGCTTTTATTTTAGAATTAGGTGTTTTTAAATCTAAATTTTTAAGCTGCATTTTTTTCTTGGTATAACTAAAAACCGTGCTTAAATCCTCGGCAAACAAACCTCGATAATCCAGAAAGGACAAATGATCTATTTTTATATCTACATCGGGACCGTAGAGTTTAAAATCAGTCAATTCGGCATTTACCTTTGTAAATTCAGCATCTTTAGGATTAGGGCGATTGTAATCATAAAATCTAAAATGAGCTCTGCTGATATAAGCCTTATCCGAAATAAATAGTGTATGCTTTCCGGATGGTGGTTTTCCCGAATCAAAAGATTCGATAAAAACATCCATGTTGGTTTTCTTTTCGTTTTTATAGGTTTTCATATCAAACAAAACCCCATCCAAACGAATGATCTTAAAAATCAAATCACCTTCTAAAACCGCATTAACATCCAAAAGATTCGTATTCAAAATTTTCGAATAAATCAAGGTGTCTTTGTGATGATCCAAAATCAACACATTTTGAATTTTTACACCGCCAAAAACAGAAACCTTAACTTTGTCTATCGAAATATGAGTTCCAAAATCATTATTGATACGATTCATCAAATACTTCCCAACTTTGGTCTGGACCGCAGGCAACGACAAAGCAATACCGAGAGCTAACAAAAGAATGATCAGCCCAAGAATTATATTTGAAGTTATTTTAATCGCTTTTTTGATATGCTCTGCTGTTATAGTGATGAAATATTATTTTGCCCAAGGAAAGAGCGAAACCTTTAATAAAAATTCTTTAATTTTGGCTGCGCCGTAAAATTATAAAAAATAAAATCGGTTTCTAAAAAGATAATCCAAAATTTGTGCCTTTTTATGCTAAATCCCGAGGTTTACATTCTTGCTGTCGAAAGTTCTTGTGACGACACAGCCGCAGCTGTCTTATGTAACGACAAAGTACTGTCAAATGTTGTTGCTAATCAACTTATTCACAACCAATACGGAGGTGTCGTTCCCGAACTGGCTTCACGAGCACACCAACAAAATATTGTACCTGTAATTGATGCCGCTTTGAAAAAAGCAAACATTCAAAAAGAACAATTATCAGCAATTGCTTTTACTCAAGGCCCGGGACTTATGGGGTCTTTGCTTGTAGGAAGTTCATTTTCCAAATCGATGGCGTTGGCATTAGGAATTCCTCTTATTGCTGTTAATCATATGCAAGCCCATATTTTAGCGCATTTTATTGACGAAGAAGGTTACGACAAACCCGAATTTCCTTTCTTAGCCTTGACTATTAGCGGCGGACATACCCAAATTGTAAAAGTCAACAACTTTTTTGACATGACCATCATAGGCAAAACTACGGATGATGCCGTAGGAGAAGCTTTTGACAAAACAGCTAAAATCTTAGGACTTCCTTATCCCGGCGGTCCTTTGGTCGATAAAAATGCTCAATTGGGAAATCCAAAAGCCTTTGCATTTACCAAACCTAAAGTACCAGGATTAGATTTTAGTTTTTCCGGTTTGAAAACAGCAATCCTGTATTTTATCCAAAAAGAGAAACAAAAAAATCCAAATTTCATTGACGAGAACATTAACGATATTTGTGCCTCTATCCAATATACCATTATCGAAATTTTAATGGACAAATTAAAAATGGCGGTCAAAGAAACCGGTATCAAACAAATCGCTATTGGAGGTGGCGTTTCGGCCAATTCAGGCATTAGAAACACACTAAAAGAAGCCGAACAAAAGTACGGTTGGAAAACCTTTGTCCCAAAATTTGAATACACTACCGATAATGCTGCCATGATAGGAATTGTAGGTTATCAAAAGTTTTTGTCTCAAAATTTCGAAAATGCTTCAGTAGTTTCTAAAGCACGAATTCAATTCTAAACTATGCAATTATTCTACAATCCAACTATTGACGAGCAAACGGAATCTTTTTCTTTTGACAAGGAAGAGAGCAAACACATCATTAAAGTTTTACGTAAAAAAGATGGCGATATTTTATTTGTAACTAATGGATTAGGTTATTTATTCGAATGTGAAATCACTTTAGCATCGGATAATAAATGCACGGTTAAAATAAATTCGTTTGAGAAAAAACCAACTCCAAAATTCCATTTACATTTGGCCGTTGCACCTACAAAAATGAACGACCGTTACGAATGGTTTCTGGAAAAGGCAACCGAAATTGGTATTCAGGAAATCACACCAATAATTTGTGATCGTTCCGAGAGAAAAGTGATTAACAAAGAACGTTTTGATAAAATCGTTTTGTCTGCTTTAAAACAATGCAACGAAGCGTACTTGCCGAAACTAAACGAAGCTATCAGTTTTAAGGAATTCATCACTAAACAACAAAACAAAGGTTTACAATTGATTGCTCACTGCGAAGAAACCGATAAAAAAACATTAAAATCAGTTTTAAAAACCAATGAAGATGTTACTTTACTTATAGGTCCTGAAGGAGATTTTTCGGTTAAAGAAATCGCGCTGGCATTAGAAAACAATTACATTCCGGTTTCTTTAGGCAACACCAGATTAAGAACCGAAACGGCTGCTGTAGTTGCCTGTCATAGCGTGGTTTTTTTTAATGAATAGTAGGTTGAGAAGTTATGAGTTATGAGTTATGAGTTATGAGTTAAAACACAAAAACAAACAACCAACAACAGACAACCAACAACAGACAACCAACAACCAACAACAGACAACAGATAACAGAGAACTGACAACAAACGAAGCAAGATGAAAAAACGCTATCTTATTTTATTATTGATTTCTTTCGCTTCCTTTTCCCAGGAAATCGCCTTAGTAAAATACAGCGGCGGTGGCGATTGGTATGCCAATCCTACTTCGCTGCCTAACCTGATTCGTTTTTGCAACAGCAATATCAACACTACAATCACTCCAAAGCCAACTACCGTAGAACCCGGAAGCCCTGATTTATTTTCCTATCCTTTTGTTCACATGACCGGACACGGCAACGTGGTTTTCAGTCCTTCAGATGTTGAAAACCTTCGAAAATATTTAAAAGGCGGCGGCTTTTTACATATTGACGACAACTACGGCATGGACGAATACATCCGAAAAGAAATCAAAAAAATATTCCCTGACAAAGCCTTAGTCGAAATTCCGGCTACGCATGCTATTTTTCAAAAACCCTTTCTGTTTGCGAATGGTTTACCCAAAATACACGAACACGACGGCAAACGCCCGCAGGCTTTTGGCATCTTCATAAACAACCGATTAGTACTGCTGTACACTTACGAATGCGATTTAGGCGACGGCTGGGAAGATGCCGAAGTACACAATGATCCTTTGCCTGTTCGTGAAAAAGCCTTAAAAATGGGCGCCAATATTATTAACTACATTTTCAATAATTAATCAGGTGCAATTAACTCACGAAGAAAATCAGTTTCAACCAAGACAATTTCCTGTTACGCTGGTTTGCGACCACATTTATTTCCAACAAAATATCGGTTCGTTGTTTCGAATTGGCGAAGCTTTTGGTATTGAAAAAATTATCTTTTCAGGTAAAGACATTCCACTGAATCCCAGAAAAATAAACAAAACCAGCAGGAGTACTCATTTACATGTTGTACATAGTGTTTTTGAAGACAACAAAGCGCTAGTTACACACCTACAGGAACAACAATACGAAATCATTTCTTTGGAAATCGCATCCAACAGTAAGGCTTTAAAAGAAGTTCAACTGCCAGTCAATAAAAAAATAGCTTTGATAATTGGAAGCGAAATCAACGGTATCAGTGAAGAACTATTAAGTATTTCTAACCAAATTGTACACATTAATATGTTTGGTCAAAACAGCAGTATGAATGTCGTTCAGGCAGCCGGCATTGCTTTATATGAAATAACCTCTAAATTGATTTGATATTTTTTATCTTTATAAACTAATTAACTGATAAATGATTACATCAAAAACCATTTCACAAGGAATTTTAAAAGCCGTAGCCACTTTAGTTTTAGTTTGTGCCGCTTTGTATTTTATCTATAAAATCCAAACTGTTATTTTATACATTACCGTTTCTTTGGTGCTTTGTTTGATTGCAAATCCTTTCACTGTCTTTTTAAAGAAAAGATTAAAGTTCAGCAACCTATTAGCCACAATTACAGTGTTATTTATTTTTGTACTAAGCTTAATTGGCTTTGTTTTATTATTTGTTCCTTTAATCATTTCGCAGGCACAAAATCTCTCTTTATTAGACACTAATATGCTTCAAAATCAAGTAAGCATTATCGAAGCCAATGTAGAGAACTACTTCAATTTACACCAAATTGATGTGAAAAAAATAGTAAGCAATTCTGATTTTTCATCCAAAGTAGATTTCAATTATTTTACCGATTTTTTGAATTCTGTAATCAATACCATCGCTAATTTTGGAATGGGAATCGCTTCGGTTTTCTTTATTACCTTCTTTTTTCTGAAAGACCAACGCTTCTTTAAAGAAAAAGCCAAAATGATTTTGCCTGACCAAAACGAGGACAAAATCCTAAATTCCGTTGAAAAAATCAATCATTTACTGGCGCGATACCTTACCGGATTACTCATTCAATTACTCGTGGTTTTCATTATGTATTTTATTGTCCTTCTTATTTTTGGCAATGAAAACGCACTGATAATTGCTTTTTTATGTGCTTTGCTTAATGTAATACCTTACATCGGCCCTATTATAGCTACGGTTTTAGCCGCAATACTTACCTTAATAAGCAACATTGGAGCTCACTTTAGTACCGAAATGCTGCCAACAACTATTTATGTAGTCATAGGTTTCTTAATCGTTCAGGTGATTGATAACAATGTCAGCCAACCCATTATTTTCTCCAAAAGCGTTAAATCACATCCGCTGGAAATTTTTTTGGTAACACTCATTAGCGGAATTACCTTTGGTATTTTCGGAATGGTCGTAGCTATCCCTATTTACACCAGTTTAAAAGTAATTGCCAAAGAATTTTTTCCAGACAACAAAATTGTCGCCGTTCTAACTGAAAACATCTAAAATTGCAAGATTCTATTTTACATACCGAAATTCAGGCCTTTATCAATAACAATATCAATGCTTCAATTTCCAAATTAGCTTTACAAAAAAATCCTTTTCCTAATGTTGAATGGAAATTGATTTTGAATCAAATTGAAGCCAAAGCCAAAGCCAAAGAAAAATTACCAACATGGTTTCAAGCGGAAAACATTCTTTTCCCTTCAAAAATTTCGGTAGAACAAACCTCTTCCGAAGCTACTGCTTTGTACAAAAGCCAGCTGGTTTCCGGAGAAAGCCTGATTGATTTAACAGGAGGTTTTGGTGTGGACGATTATTATTTTGCAAAAAAAATAAAATCAGTAACGCATTGCGAAATCAATTCGGAACTGTCACAACTTGTACAACATAATTTCAGTCAGCTTCAGGTCTCAAATATCAAATGCTGTTCCGGCGACAGCACTACAACTTTAAAAAATACCGAGCAAAAATGGGATTGGATATACATTGATCCTTCCCGTCGTAACGATGCCAAAGGCAAAGTTTTCATGCTCAAAGACTGCCTGCCTAATGTACCCGAAAATCTGGATTTTTATTTCGAAAAGTCCAATGCGATACTGATAAAAACAGCACCTTTATTGGATATTTCAGCAGGATTATCCGAATTAAAAAATGTCAAAAACATTCATATTATTGCACTGGAAAACGAAGTTAAAGAGCTTTTATGGGAATTACACCGTGATTATACGGGTGCTATTAACCTAAAAACCGCTAATATCACCAAAAATGCTGTCGATACTTTTGATTTTGTGATGCAACAGGAAATGAGTTATCCCGCTTACAGCCTGCCGCTAAAATACCTGTACGAACCCAATAGCGCCATTATGAAATCAGGCGGATTTGATGCCATTTCCGCTCATTATAACATCCATAAACTACACAAACATTCACATCTTTATACTTCGGATACATTAATCGATTTTCCGGGACGAATTTTTGAAATCAACGCCGTTTTCCCTTATAACAAAACCGAAATGAAAAACCAGCTGAGCGGTAAACAATGCAATATCACCACGCGTAATTTTCCCGAAACAGTCGAAAACATCCGAAAAAAATGGAAAATTAAAGATGGCGGAACTTCCTATTCTTTTTTTACAACCGATGTAAATACTAACAAAATAGTAGTATTTTGCGCCAAAATAAAATAAAACAAACAAATCGAATGAAACAACTATTACTAACCGCACTATTTTTTATTTCCCTGAGCGCTCTGGCACAAACGCCCTGTGATTATTCCAGCAACGTAAAAGATTCTATAGGAACCTACAAACAAACCCGCGAATACCTGATGTCCGAAAAAAACTTTGGCGGTACATCCAGCTATATTTTTTGTACTCTGGCATCTACTGACGGACTGCCAACACTGAATGTTCAACTCATTCAAAAAAGCAAAGGATTTATCAAAGCCAATTGTTTTGATAAAAATTCTAAACTTTTTCTGCAACTCAACAACGGCAAAGTAATTACACTTTTACACATCAATATGGAATATTGCGGCAGTATGCTGCGCGACGAAAAAGGCTTTGACAACCGTATCATTGTAGGAACTTTTATGTTTATGAAAGGCACCATGGCCGATTTAAAATCCTCTCCGGTTTCCCTGATGCGCATCAAATACCTGACCGACACCGAAGATTATATCATCAAAAAAGAAGTAGTTTCGGAACTCAACGGCAAAACCTACCAGCCCGAAACCTATTTCATGAACAATTTACACTGTATCGAATAATAAAACCACAATCCGATTGTCCCTGGCAGTCGGATTTTTTCATTCTGTCCCGATAGTTATCGGGATGTTTCAGAATCTCTTTTTTGTGGCGTGCCCACGTCTCCGTTACACTCCATCGGGGTCGGGCTCTTGGCTTTATCTCTCCTCTCGTCCTAAAAGACGAGATTCGAGGATACCGCCTCAAATAAAATGCACTGAACACAACAAAAAATAAAACTTAGTGAAATAATCCCTCACGCAAAAGCTGCTCACGAGAAAATTTGTTATTGTTATTACTATTGCTATTGCTATTGTTATTGACATTGCTTTTTGTAATTGTTATTTCAGTACATTTAAGTCAGAAAATCAATTCATTATGAAATGGTCCGCTAAGGTTATCAAACACAAAGGAGAAAATAGAATTGCTGTCTATTTTGAAAAAAATGCGGACTTGATTGCACGCATCAAAAAAATTGACGGCGCCCGATGGAGTCAGACACTTATGGCCTGGCATATTCCGGATACCGAAGAAAACAGAGTCCGGTTCAAAATAACACCAATATCTCAAACCATTCCTTCGGAAGAAGCGCAAATACAAATAGAAAAATTCAAACAATGGATGCGTTCCAAACGTTATAGCGAAAACACGATTACTACCTATTGCGAAGCTTTAAAATCTTTTCTGGTATTTTATCGAGAAAAAGCCATTACCGATATTACAAATCAAGATGTAATTATTTATAACAATGAGTATATTTTGAAAAATAATTTATCCGCTTCCTATCAAAACCAAATTGTTAATGCTATAAAGTTATTTTTTAAAATCGTTCTTCATTCGAAAATGATAATTGAAGAATTGCAACGACCTAAAAACGCAAAAAAATTACCTATGGTTTTGAGCAAAGAAGAAACCTTTAAGCTCATAGATGTAACAACCAATTTAAAACACAAAACATTATTAGCCTTAATTTACTCAGCCGGTCTCCGAATTAGCGAAGCAATAAACATGAAAATAACAGATATCGATAATCAGAGAATGTTAATTCATGTAAAAAATGCCAAAGGCAAAAAAGACCGCTACACACTATTATCAACTAAAGTATCCGAATTATTAAAAGAATATTACGCAGTCTATAAACCTAAAACTTTCATTTTTGAAGGACAAAATAATGAACAATACAGTAGTAGAAGCGCGCAATCAATATTACAGCAAGCTGCAAAAAATGCAAGCATTTCAAAAAAAATTAGCTTACATACTTTACGCCATAGTTTTGCAACCCATTTATTAGAAGCTGGTACCGATTTACGCTATATACAGGATTTATTAGGACACAGCAGCCCTAAGACTACCATGATTTACACTCATGTTAGTAGCACCTCATTAAAAAAAATCACCAACCCTTTTGATATGTAAGAAAAAAATTTATTTTTGTAAAGCACATTAAAAAATAATGCGCAATAATAATAACAAAAACATGCGCATAACATGCCAATAAAGGATATAACTAGTCCAATTTATGCGTATATATACTAGTTGGGCATAATTATAGACAACCTTAAAACTGAATGAAAGATTCTAAACTCTTTGAATTATTAAAAGATTTTGTATTTAAAGTTTACCCATTAATTCAACCAGCAATTAACGAAAGGTATATTAAACCAAAATATGATAAATATCCAAGCTTATCATTTAACGAAAATGGAATGCCTAGTCTTTCTGAATATTCTCCAAATTCACCTTATAAAATTACAGAAATCTTTAGGAAATGGGGAATGTCATCTGAAATAAACCTTGACGAAATTATTGAATATAATAAATGTTGTGAATACCTTGAAAATCATAATGAATTCAGAAACTCATTTTTCCCAGAAAACATAAGTACTCCAAAATCAGCCAAAAGTTTATTCGATTTTTACATCAAAGAAAAACCAATAGAAATATTAGAAAGATATTTTCTATTAAACCTTGAAAAGGAAGAAAGTGAAAAATTGTTGTCAAATATCTACTCTGAATTTGAAAACTATATTTATTCCGAAAATTTACACTTTGACATTGGAATACCAATTTTATTTTTAAAGTGTTCAGAAGATTACTTTGAAATTGCTGAGAATATAATCGTCAGAAAAATTAGTGAAGAAAACCACAAAGCAAGATTTACAGTGAAAAGTTATTCACCTGCAATTTTAGACCCAATAATATCCTCAGCAACTCATGAATTAGTTTTTAGAAACTATTTTATTAAAAAGCAACCTAGTTTTGGTTATACAAACCTCGATTATGAATCTGCTTACCCAATAGATAAATTTGAAAAATTTTTCAATGCTATTAAACTAGTAACAAATGAAAATTCAGGTTTTGCACAAGTGCTTGTTTATCCACATAAATGGAATGACATTTTCAATATGGACTTGCCAAAAATAAAAGGAATTTCATTGAAAAAGTATCCTAACTACTTCGATAATTTTTATTGGAATACTAAAGACCTTCCACAAATAAGTAAATCTGATCTAGAAAATATCGGTAAAATCTATTTAAACCTACTCAAAAATGAAAACAATAAAATTCGAATTTCGGACAAAAGATTACGTTATTCATATTTAAGAGACAATGAAGAAGATAGTATTTTAGATATTATAATTGCTCTTGAAACATTATTAAGTGACAATGACAAAGGTGAATTGACATATAAACTTTCTATGAGAATAGCTAAACTATTATATTTTCACAATGAAAAATATGACTCAATTGAGACTTTTGAAATTATGAAAAAAATATATGATTATAGGTCTGCTGTAGTGCACGGTTCAAGTAAAGTAAATTCAAAAAAAGAAATAAAAATAGAAAAGGACAAGAAGAGTATTAAAACTATATCTATTGCGAATGACTATTTGAGAGAGGTTTTAAAAATTTTGATTTTAAATCCAAAATATCTTGATCCTAAAGAGATTGATAATTTAATATTAAAATAACTATGCCCAACATGCGTTTAGCGAGATTGCGAATTTTGTGGTAAAATCACGTTTACGTCTCGCAAGAAATTTTATCTTTAACAGAAAATAATCAGTTCCGAACTTCGCAACCTCGTCAAGCGCAGGAACGTTGGCGGTAATATTAACAGACCCGACCGTAACGACAGAGAAACATTAAATGACCGAAATAAAACTATATAAAACAACAACCAAAGGACTGAAAATTATCGGTATGAGT
This sequence comes from Flavobacterium glycines, assembly GCF_900100165.1. Taxonomy (GTDB): domain Bacteria; phylum Bacteroidota; class Bacteroidia; order Flavobacteriales; family Flavobacteriaceae; genus Flavobacterium; species Flavobacterium glycines. The sequence goes on along the minus strand of NZ_FNEO01000008.1, from coordinate 2,114 downwards.
TTGCCATTCGTAGCAATTGGTCTATGGATGATAACTCAAGAACCAGTTGGGACGACACCATACATTATGGGTTGGGTTTGCACTTGTTTTTTTGGACTTGGAATTCCTGTTGGACTTTTTCAGGCACTTGACAAACGACCTCAAATTATTATTACTGAAAACGGCATATGGGACAGGACAACAAATCAAGACGAAGTAAAATGGGAACAAATTATTGAAGCATATCCACTTGACATTCACGGACAAAAATTTATTGCATTAGTAACTGACGAAACATTTGTTTTCAAGAAGAAACTATACAAGTGGGCAGAAAGAATAAACAAAGAAATCGGTGCACAAAACCTAAACCTACATTTAGGACAAATAAACATTGACGAAATTGAACTGACTAATTTTATTAACCGATTAAGCAAAGAGAATATTGAAGAACGGAGTAAATTGATTAAGACATTTAGAGTTAATAGAACAAGTTTTTCGCAATCAGATTTACAGAAAATCCTTGTTTATGTTTTAATCTCAATAACGCTTTTATTTTTAACTCTTTCAAGTTATGTAGCATTTGGGATAGTAATGGGCGTTATGGGGATTTCAGCAATTACAGCACGTTGGCAACCAGACAATTTGACCATTATAAAATATGCAGGAATTGGGACTTGGCTTGGTGTTGTAAATTTAGTTTTACTCTTCGGGACAATTCAAATATATGACCACATTACCGAAGTCGTGGCTGAACAAGTTGCAATTGAAATTGAAGAGTTCCAAAAGCAAAATACATCTTTCCCGACAGGCATTAAGTCAATCAAAGAGAAACTTGAGCTTAATTTCATAGAGCGTTATTTTGCCGACCAAATTGACTATAAGACACTTGACAATGACTATGTGTTAGAAGCAAATATGCTGTTCGGAAAACGAAGATATTTTGACAAAAACAATAGCGAATGGAGATAAATACTACCGCCAACATGGGTTTGCCGCAAGAGGGGGTTCAGTGGTAAATTGAAGTTTTGTGCTTTTAATTTACATTTGTGGTAGGTTGAAAGTTGGTGCTTCTAAATCCCCACCTGCTGCAAGCCCAAAAACGTTGGCAGTAATATTACCTACTAAAAACAGAAAATGCCGCATGAAAAGACAATTATTTATTATTTTCATTTTGACACTTTTAATATCTTGTACAAAAAAAGAGAAAGATTTTGACTCGTTAGAATATACATATAGTGGAACTTTCTCAACTCTATTTTTAATAAAATTCACAGAAAATGACACGATTTTTTTAAGAGAACATTGGAACGTCTCTGAAAAATATGGAAAAAAATTTCCGAAAGCAAAGACAAATTATTATGCAATACTTACAAAAGAACAAAGAAATCAATTAAGTGATTTAATAAAAAAAATAGATTTTAAAAAAATAAAATCAGAATATTATGAAGATTATTTTGACGGAAGAGCTTATCACGTAATCATAAAAAAAGACGATTTAAAAAAAGCAGTTTTTGTTCATAGCTATAAAGAGCCCAAAGAATTAGATTCTCTTTCAAAGTGGATTTATGCTACCAAAGAGCATTTAAAACTAATTGAGACCAAAAAAGAATTTGATTATAAAAATATTGATAGAGTTTTTCCACAACCTCCACCTCCACCTCCAATTAAAAAAACACTAAATGAAGAATAAATACTACTGCCAACAGCCATTTTGATATAGCTGGAATTTAGTGGAATTATCGTTACGCATCAAGTTTTAATTAAGCCGAAAACTGAGCGGTTACGAACCTCCAGCCATCTCAAAGTGACAAAACGTTAGCAGCAATTATAAACCACATTCATGCAAAATATGAACAAAGCATATTACTTATTAATTGCAATTTTAATCATAAGTTGTAATAGAAAACAGCCTGAAACAAAAAACTCCGAAAAAGTTGCTGACTTTGAAAATATTGTTGGCGCAGGTTATTTGAAACTTACTGCTGATTATGATGAATGTGGAGAATGGGGCGGCCATCACGAAGAAATAAAAATTATTCGCAAAGAGAAAAAACTGTTTGCCGAGATAACTAAAGATAGTGTTGACTGCAAACATTTGGAAAGCCGGAAAGTTGTGGAGAAAAAAAGAATCGAGT
>NZ_FNEO01000004.1 GCF_900100165.1 Flavobacterium glycines | reverse complement strand
CATTGGCTTTTTTGTTTGTTACAATGGTATAAAGTTCACCTTGAGATAAGGCTACTTCGTCAATAGCTAAATGAGTTCCTATATTTTCAGGATAAATAATCCATTGGTGAGCATGCTCTCTGGGTTTCCAGGTGTTAAACGAACTAAGATGTTTTTTATATTGTCTTTGTAGTTTTTTACCGTTGACCCCGAAAAATCCTCCAATGGTATGACAGTCTGTGGCGGTATCATCTATTAATTTCTTTTAAAAAAGATGCAAACTCCTGCGTCATTCGAGTTCCTTTAGCTACTAATTGCCAATCTCTTTTGATAATTTCCTTGGTATCTTTATTGGTCCAACGACGGTGTTTGATATGTAAATAGACTAACTTGCCTCGGAGTGGGAAGTCCTGAATAGTTATTTCGTCTAAAAAGCCTTTAGATACTAATGCTATAGTGTTAAATTCTTTAGGAGGTTGATTTTTTTCTTCAAAATACAGATGTAATGTTTCTTCTGAGTTATTAGCCGAAACCACTTCGAAGTATTCTACTAAAAAATCAGGAAGCATAAATTTTAAAAGTTCTATAGAGGTCATCAATAATTCTTATAAAGACAAAGTTCTTCTTTTTTTTAATATTCCTCCCCAAGTTTTGGGATTGATCCGCCTTTCTTTGAAAACCCTTCATCTAACGATGAAGGGTTTTTTGTTTTATAGCAATTTTTTATGTTTATATTTCCAATGTTATCTATTGATTTTTTTTAAGAATTTTAAAAAAGAGAATGACGTATTATAAATTTTAATCTTTAACGAAAAAACGCTGCAAAACCGAAGTCCTACAGCGTCATCCAAATAAATAATTAAAAAGGGTATTATTTCGATTTTAGTCCAATACGTAATATAAATTTATTATTTCAATCAATAATTGGATAAAAATCAAATATTATTCTAAGACCAATTCAGCTAAGGCTTCTTTGGTAAAACCTATAAGCTCTTTTGTTTTTCCTGATCTTATTTTGGCAGCCCAATTTGGATCAGAAAGCAAAGGTCTTCCAACGGCAACCAAATCAAAATCGCCTCGATCGAAACGCTTCGTTAATTCATCTAAAGAAGCTGGTTGCGAACTTTCGCCTGCAAAAGCTCCAAAGAAATCACCAGAAAGCCCAACAGAACCTACGGTAATAGTTGGCGATCCAGTTACTTTTTTAGCCCATCCTGCAAAATTCAAATCTGAATTTTTAAACTCTGGTTCCCAGAAACGGCGTTGTGAACAATGCAAAATATCCACTCCGGCATCAACAAGAGGTGTGAGCCAGGCATCTAATTCCTGAGGTGTTTTTGCCAATTTATAATTGTAATCAGAAGGCTTAAATTGAGAAAAACGCATGATTACTGCAAAATCATTTCCTACTTGTCTTCTAACTTCTTTCACTACTTCAATTGCAAAGGTATTGCGCTCCTTTATTGTTTTTCCACCATAAACATCAGTACGTAAATTAGTTTCAGGATTAAAAAACTGATCAATTAAGTAACCATGAGCACCATGAATTTCGATAGTATCAAAACCTAGTCTTTTAGCATCAGCTGCTGCTTTACCAAAAGCAAGAATAGTATTTTCAATGTCTTTTTCAGACATCGTATTTCCGTTATTAAAACCAGGTCGGTTTAATCCAGACGGCCCTTCAAAAGGAACTGGTGGTACCCAGCCTGAATGATGATTATCCATAATTCCCATGTGCCAGATTTGCGGTCCCATTTGACCTCCGGCAGAATGAACACCATCGATTATTTGTTTCCATCCCTTTAGTGCTTCCTCTCCATAAAAATGAGGCACATTAGCATCATTGGATGAAGACGGTCTGTCGATAACCGTACCTTCCGAAAAAATCAAACCTACTTCTCCTTCGGCTCTTTTTTGGTAGTAGTTGGCTACGTCATCCGTTGGAATTCCGTTTGGAGAAAAAGAGCGCGTCATTGGCGCCATCACAATTCTGTTTTTAAGATGTAACGACTTTAAATGGAACTGTGTAAATAAATTAATTGTACTCATGTGATTTTATATTTTTATTGATTTTCAGTTTTCTAAATTTGGTTTTTATCTCCAGCCTCCGCCTAATGCGCGATATAAATCGGTATTAGCAGCTAGCTGTTCTCTTTTAAGGTTTGCCAGTTCTAACTCGCTTTGCAGTAAATTAGCCTGTGCTGTGATTACTTCCAGATATTCTGCCATTCCGTTTTTGAACAACAAATTCGAATTTTTAATCGCTTGTTGTAATGTCTTTACTCGTTGCTGTAAAAAAGCCTGTTGTTGCTCTAATTTTTCCACTTTTACCAATGCATCAGAGACTTCACTAACCGCAACCAAAACAGTTTGACGGAAACTTAAAACAGCTTTTTCTCTTTCAACTTTAGCAATATTATATTGCGTTCTTAGTTTTTTACTGTTCAATAAAGGTTGAGTTAAACCTCCAACAGCAGTTCCAAATAAAGAAGCCGGTATGTTAAACCAACTGCTCGTTTCAAACGAATTCAATCCACCTTGGGCTGTGATTCTTAATGCAGGATACAAATCGGCTTTTGTGATTCCAACATTGGCATTCGCAACTTTCAGCGCTAATTCGGCACTTTTAACATCGGGTCTTCTGCTTACTAAGGATGACGGAATTCCGATTGAATTGTTATTTTTTAATTCTATAGCACTAAGAACAATACTTCTTTTTTTGGCATTCAGAAATGAACCTGTCAAAACACTCAAAGCATTTTCCTGAATAGCAATATTTTGTTCCAATAAAGGAACCAATTGCGCAGCAGTTAATTTCTGTGCTTCTGATTGCTGAACAGCTAACGAAGAAACCTGTCCCGAATCATATTTTAATTTGATGATATTGGTTGTACTGTCATTTAATTGCACATTTTTTTTAGCAATTTCAAGTTGTGCATCCAACATCAAAAGATTGTAATATCCTTTAGAAACATTAGCAACAATATTTGTCTGCAATGCTTTTTTTACTTCTTCAGACTGAAGATAAGTTGCAAAAGCTCCTTTCTTTTGGCTTTTGATTTTCCTCCAGATATCCGCTTCCCATGAAAGTGAAACTCCGGCAGAATAATCCTCAATATGTTTTATCCCTAAAGCCTGATTCAGGTTCATTCCTGTAAAACTATTTTCAGACGGACGGTTGATGCTCGCATTTACAAATAAATTAGCCTGCGGAACATTTCCCCATTTTGATTGTGAGAATCGATATTGTGCAATTTCGATGTTTTTGGTCGCAATCTGTAAATCGTTGTTTCTTGTCACCGCACTATCAATTAGCTGAACAATATCTTTTTCTGCAAAGAAATTTTTCCACTCCAAATCACCAATACTTGCAGTGTCTTTTGAAACTGATGCACTCCTGAATTTTTCAGGAAATGCATCTTTAGGAGTTTCAATATCTTTCGAAACTTTACAGGATATTATCGTGCTGATCAAAATAGCGACCATCACAATTTTGGTTATATACTTTTTCATTTTTACTTATCGTAATTAATTTTCTGAACAATTGTCTTTTCTGTCATCAAGATCTTTTGAAACTTTATAAGACAGGTACGTTATGCTGATGATGATTGCTATCAGAATTGTTGTGATATAATTTTCCATTTTTATTTTCCTGGTTATGAATTACAGCCAGCGGTTTTCCGCTAACTTTTTCCTGTAAATATTGGAATACGATGAATAATACCGGAATGATGAACAAACCTAAAATTACTCCCGAAACCATTCCTCCGGCAGCACCAATACTAATCGAATGGTTACCCTGAGCCGAAGGACCTTTGGCACTCATCATCGGAATTAATCCAACAACGAAAGCCAGTGACGTCATAATAATTGGACGTAAACGCAGTTTTGCCGCATCGATTGACGCTTTGACTAATGCCTGACCTGATTTCCTTTTTTGTACCGCGAACTCTACAATCAGAATCGCATTTTTAGCCAATAATCCAATAAGCATTACTAAGGCAACCTGAACATAAATATTGTTTTCGATTCCCGTTAAACCAATGGCTGCAAAAACTCCAAAGATTCCTGTAGGTATTGATAATATTACCGCTAAAGGCAAAATGTAACTTTCATACTGAGCTGCAAGCAGGAAGTAAATGAATATCAAACACAACAAGAAAATCGTTGCCGATTGCCCTCCTGAAGAAATCTCTTCACGGGTTTGCCCTGAAAATTCATAACTATAGCCCGAAGGCAGTTGTTGAGCCGCTACTTCTTCGATTGCTTTAATCGCATCTCCCGAGCTAAATCCGGGTTTCGGAATGGCATTAATCGAAATTGAGTTAAACAAATTGTATCTCGACACCGTTTCAGAACCATAAATACGACTTAGTTTCACCAACGTATTGATCGGAACCATTTCGCCATTTTTGTTTTTTACAAAAATCCTGTCAATTGATGATGGGTCTGCCCTATCCTGAACATCAGCCTGAACAACCACTCGGTAATATTTACCAAATCGGTTAAAATCAGATGCTTGGGCACTACCAAAATAAGCCTGCATTGTTTGCAGAATATCTTTTACTTTAACTCCTAACTGATCGGCTTTTTCGTCGTTGATATCCAATTGCAATTGAGGATAATCGGCTTTGAAAGAGGTAAAGGCTACAGCAATTTCGGGACGTTTCATTAATGCTCCGATGAACTCCTGAGAAATCCCACTAAACTTATCCAGTTTCCCTCCGGTTTTATCCTGTAACACTAAATCTAAAGCTTCAACATTACTAAAACCTGGAACGGTTGGAAAACTAAACACGAAGAAACTTCCACCAGAAATTGAGCCTAGCTTTCCACGAACCTGATTCATGATTTCGTCTATATTTTTAACTTCTCCACGCTCTTCATTTGGTTTCAGCAATACGAAAACTACTGCCGAAGACGGACTTGTCGAATTAGTCAATAAGTTAAAACCTGAAATCGCTGTTACAAATCGGGAAGCATCCAGAGCTTTCAAAGTATTTTCAGCCTCAGTCATCACTTTTTGTGTTCTGTCCAAAGATGTTCCGGAAGGAGTATTTACCGCAATTGCAATAAATCCCTGATCCTCTGTTGGGATAAATCCGGCAGGAGTTGTCTTAACCATCAAAATAGTAACTGCTGTAATTAGAGCCAAACCGCCTAAACTCAACCATTTTTTTCTGATTAAAAATTTCAATCCGCCAACATAACGATTGGTTAAAGAATCAAAGCTGCTGTTGAATGCATTAAAGAATTTTTCTTTAAATCCTTTTTTCTCATAAGGTACGTCATGACCATGAGCTGCGTGATTGTCTTTCAAAAATAAAGCTGCAAGAGCCGGACTTAGTGTCAAAGCGTTTACTGCCGAAATTACAATTGCAATCGCCATCGTAAAGGCAAACTGGCGATAGAAAACTCCTGTAGAACCTTCCATAAAACCAACCGGCAAAAACACAGCAGCCATTACCAATGTAATCGAAATGATAGCACCCGTTATTTCGTGCATTGCTTCGTGAGTAGCTATTTTTGGCGACAGCCGTTTGTGTTCCATCTTGGCATGAACGGCTTCGACCACCACAATGGCATCATCCACCACAATACCAATTGCCAGAATTAAAGCAAAAAGTGTTAGAAGGTTGATCGAAAATCCGAATAACTGCATGAAGAAGAACGTTCCTAAAATTGCTACAGGCACTGCAATGGCAGGAATTAAAGTAGATCTAAAATCCTGAAGGAAAATAAATACCACAATAAATACAAGGATAAAAGCTTCTAATAAAGTATGTTCAACCTGTTCGATAGACTGGTCCAAAGATACTTTTGTACTATAGAAAATATTGTGTTTTATACCTTTTGGAAAATCTTTAGAAGCCTTTTCCATCATTTTATTAATCGCAATCTGAATGTCATTTGAATTAGAACCGGCCAATTGAATAACCCCAATTACCACTCCTTTTTTACCATTCAAACGCGTTAAACTGTTGTATGAGTAAGCACCCAATTCCACTCTAGCCACATCCTTTAATCGAAGGACTGAGCCATCAGCATTTGAACGAATAGCTATATTTTGATAATCTTCCGGCTTGGTCAGTTTTCCTTTGTATTTAATTACATATTCAAAAACTTCCTTACTTCTTTCTCCAAATTTCCCCGGAGCTGCTTCCAAACTTTTATCCTGAATGGCAGCCATCACTTCGTTTGGCGTTACATTATGAGTGGACATTTGTGTTGGATTCAGCCAAACACGCATTGAATAATCTTTTACACCACCAAAAATACTGGCAGCACCCACACCCGGAATACGTTTGATTTCAGGAATGATGTTAATTTGAGCATAGTTGGCAACAAAAGTCTGATCGTATTTCGATTCATCATCGGTATACATACCAATTGCCATGATGAAAGAGTTTTGCTGTTTAGCCGTGATGACTCCTTGCTGAACAACCTCAGCAGGCAGCTGACTTGTAGCCTGAGCCACCCTGTTCTGAACGTTTACAGCAGCCTGATCGGCATCCGTACCCAATTTAAAGAAAACCGTAATAGCTAAAGTACCATCGTTACTCGCCGTTGAGCTCATGTACGTCATATTCTCGACACCATTGATAGATTCTTCCAGCGATGGTGCTACCGAACGTAAAACCGTTTCGGCATTGGCTCCCGGATAAACCGCCGTTACCAAAACCGATGGCGGCGCTATATCAGGAAACTGTTGTAAAGGCAGTTTTGTCAATCCCAGTACACCTAATATCACCAGCAAAATGGAGATTACGGTTGCCAGTACGGGTCTTTGTATAAATATTTTGAACATTTTCGCGTAAATTATTTTTTATTAATTAATTGAGCAATCTTAGTATCTCTTGATTTCTCAGGCTGAATCAGCTGTCCTTCCTGAAGTTTATCGATACCGCTTAATACAATTTGGTCACCCGATTTCACACCGTCTTTAATCAGATAGTTGGCGCCACTTTTTCCGACAACAGTAATTGGTGTTTTAGTAACCTTATTTTCTTTATTTACAGTAAACACAAACACTTTATCCTGCATTTCAATCGTAGCCGATTGCGGAACCAAAATAGCATCGTCATGTTCCAACCCTAAACGGATTCTTCCTGTATTTCCGGAGCGTAAAGTCCCGTTTGCATTTGGGAAAGTGGCTCTTAAAGTAATCGCACCGGTTGTTTTATCAAACTGACCATCAACCATATCAATTTTTCCTGTTTGAGGATAAGCATTATTATCAGCTAATATTAAAGAAACAGGAGGTAGGTTTTTGATTTTAGCACCAATGCTGCTTCCTGCATATTGCGATTTGAAGTTGATAAAGTCGGTTTCACTTAAAGAAAAATAAGCATAGACTTCACGAACATCCGAAAGCGTAGTCAAGGCTTCAACATCGGTTGCAGCAACTAAACTTCCTTGTTTTTTAGGCAGTCTGCCAATGTAACCACTTACCGGAGCAGTAACATTAGTATATCCTAAATTGATTTTAGCCGAAGCCACCATTGCTTTTGCCTGCTCGATATTGGCAGTAGCAATTTTTTTAGTCGCTTTTGCCGTTTTTAACTGATAATCCGAAACTACTTTGTTTTGTACCAATGGAGTCAGTTTATCAACTTCTAACTGGGCGTTGATTAGCGCCGCTTCTGCCGCATGAAGATTAGCCAAAGCATTGTTTAACTGCTCACGAAAAGGGCGTTCGTTTATTTTAAACAAAGTTTGTCCTTTGCTCACATAAGCACCTTCGTCTACTAAAACGCGGTCCAGGTTTCCACTTATCTGCGGACGGATTTCTACATCAACTGTACCTTGGATAGAAGCAGGATATTCAGCATCAGTTGTAGTACTTTCAGTTGTTATTGCCGCAACAGGAAGTTTTGGAGCTTCCGGAGCCGGTGGCGCGGCATTTTTATCAGCACAGCTAATAAAAAATATAACGATTAAGCTTAAAAGAGTCACTTTTTTCATAATTGGAATTTGATTTAATTGGATCTTGGATATTATACTTGTATTTGGAATAAACGTTTCAGAATTCATGCTGTTTTGTATTTAAAAGTTAATAATTTGCTATAGCTTTAATTCTGGAATAATCGTTTCAGAATCAATGCTGTAATTTAAAAATTAGGTATGCGTATTCGTAATTATTTCTGAAATAAACGTTCCAGAATTTGACTAAAAAAAAGCCGTTATTTAAAGATATTTTTTATCAGAAACTCTGACATTTTTTTGATTTTGATGGGATTTCCATGAAGGATATAGGCTTGTTTCCAACCCGTAAAAGAAGTTGCAATATATTCAGCCATAATTGCTGCATCTTCTGAATTATCCATTTCCCCATCATCCATTGCTTTTTGAACTATTGTAGTCATATATTCAATGAAAACTTCATTTTGTTTGCTCATTAAATTTCTGACCGTACAATCATCGGGAGCAATTTCAAAAATTGTTTTGATGCCCAAACATCCTTTTTCACAGGAAACAATCCAGGCAGCTTTATCAGTAATAACTTTGATTAATGCTTGCTTAGCCGATGTTTCTTTAGCGACTTTTTCTTTCAATTCACACATGGCCTGATCAAAATAATTGCCAATGCACTTCATGAATAATTGGTGTTTGTCGCCAATGGTGTTGTATAAACTACTTCTGTTGATCTGCATTGCATCCACAAGGTCTTGCATAGAAGTAGCATTATATCCTTTTTCCCAAAAGACATTCATTGCTTTTTCTATTTTTTCGACTTCGTTAAATTCTACACAGCGAGCCATCAGATTTAATTTTTACTCTGCAAATGTAAAACTTATTTCTGGAATAAGCGTTTCAGAATTGAATATTTTTTTCAATTTTTTTCTAAAGAGCTGTTTTTATGAACTGAATCAAGATTTAAAATTATTATTCATTTTATCATATTATGCGCCAATTTTATCTAAAACAGATAAACGAGCTAAATGTCGCAAAAAAGACATCCCTCAGAGACAACCATGAAAAATACTGTAAAACAAAGCCTTAACACCGTTTTTAAAAATAATTTTCTTCATTTTTTTTGTAGAAAACAATTAAAAAAATAACTATGTATAACAGGATAGAACAGGACACTAATAAAATGTTAAAATTCTAGCTTTGAGATAACCAACCATAACAATTTTTATTTATGAATTTTAAAACTTTACTTTTCAAACAAGTACCCAAAGCACTGATGCTCTGCGGACTTGCATTGAGTTCCGGGAATGCCAATTCCCAAACTCTAGCCTTTCCAGAGGCACAAGGATTTGGTAGATATACTACCGGAGCCAGAGGGGTCGCAAATCCAAAAATTTATTTGGTAACTAATTTAAATGATAGCGGACCAGGTTCGTTTCGTGATGCGGTAAGCCAGGAAGGCCGTTTTGTTATCTTTAAAGTGGGAGGGATAATTAACACTCTATCCCAAATTGTCGTAGCGAAAAATACCACCATTGCAGGACAAACAGCAACAGGAGAAGGAATTGTACTTTTAGGTGCCAAAGTAACATTTACAGGTTCCAGTAATACAATAGCGCGTTATCTTCGTATTCGTTACGGATCTACTACTCAGGGTCAGGATGCATCCGGTTTAGCAAATGGGGCAAACATGATTTTTGATCACATGGCTTTTACCTGGGGAACTGACGAAGTTTTTTCAATTAACTGGGACAGCAAAGGCACGAGCCCTGACAATATCACGATTCAAAATTCAATTATTGGTCAGGGATTACACCGTCACAATCACTCAGCCGGAGGTTTGATGCAGCCTTCAGGGGGGAAAATAAGTTTAATTGGAAACTTATACATCTGCAACAAAACCCGTAATAACAAAATAAAAGGAATTAATGAGTTTGTCAACAACGTTGTTTACAACTGGGGGAATTACGGCAACACCTATGGACATGCCGAATCTGGAGAAGCTTACATCATGGGTGGTGATTCTGCAGGAAGTTCAGATGTAAACATTATCAATAATTATTTCATTGGTGGTCCAAATACAAGTACTACTGTTGGAACACCTTTTAGTCGTGGAAATGACAACTTCTCATTATATGGAGCAGGTAACTATTTCGATAATAACAGAAACGGAATATTGGATGGAACTTTAGTTCCTCAGGATTTAACAGGATATCCTACGGGAGATGCGTCTACAATTCATTCAACTCCTTATGATTATCCAATGAAAAACACAACTTTATCAGCGCAGGACGCTTATGATAAAATTGTGGCAAGTGTAGGACCATCCTATCCAAGACGCGATCAGGTTGATAATTTAATGATTTCTGATTTAAAGTCGAAAGGAACAGTCGCTACTTATGTTTATGTTCAAAGCGATTTAACAAGCAAGTTTGGTTTTATTAATGGCGGCGCCGGACACGTTTACGGAGCTCCATCCCCTTTAGACACTGACAACGACGGTATGCCTGATGCATGGGAAGATAGTAATGGCCTAAACAAAAACAATGCTAATGATGCCGTTGCTTACAGCACCACTTCGCCTGAATATTTAAACATTGAAGTTTACATAAACGGATTAATCAATACTGTACCGCCTGATTTTGTAATTCCTCCAACAGCAATTACTTTCTCTGCCACTTCAGTTGAAACACCAACTCCATCAAGCAAAGTAATTTTAACTTGGAAAGACAATTCAGATAACGAAACTAATTTTGTAATTGAGCGTTCACTAGATGGAACGAACTATACACAAATTGCCCAAGTTGGTGCTAATATCACTACTTATACTGATAATAATTTAGTTCCAAACACTAAATACTATTATCGTGTTAAAGCGACAACTGCAACTGAATCTTCCAGTTATAGTGATGTGAATTCCCTTACCACACCAGCTATACCTTCAGCTCCTACAAAAGCAGCTACTCCAACTCCTGCAACAGGGATGAATGCAGTAGAGTTGACAAATGGCACTCTGGCTCTAAAATGGACAGGAAGTTCAAATACAACAACTTATTCTGTTTATTTCGGTACTGATCCTGCCAATTTAGCAAAATTAGCTGATGTGGCTTATGTTGCAGCTCCAAGTTATACACTTACCGGTTTAAGTCCGGAAACAACATACTATTGGAGAATTGATGCTACTAATGTTAAAGGAACAGTGGCTGGAGATATATGGAATTTCCGCGCGCTGAATCCGGAACTTGTTGGTCATTGGCCTTTTAAAGAAGCAGCAGGAGATGGAGAACAAATTGCAGATGTTTCTAAGTATGCCAATGATGGTCAATTAGATGCTTCTTTCGATAATGCTACTGTTAGGGTAGCCGGAAAAGCTAACAATGCACTCGATTTTGCAACATTTTTACCAAATAAGCAAATGGTGACTATCCCTCATCAGGACAATCTTTTATTCGATAAAAATTCATTTTCTGTTTCTTTTTGGATGAAGGCTGACGCCAGTCAATTACCTGCTACTTCAACCTTGAGTTCTTATATATTATGCAAAGGTTCGATGACAAAAAACGCTGCGACAGGTGCAACGGGCAGAAGATTTAATGTAGAAATTAAAAGTAATCAATTCCGATTTGCTATTGATGATGATAAAACTAAAACAGAACTTAATTCAACATTAGCAGCAACTAGTTATTTTAATTCAAATTGGGTACATGTAGTTATCATTAGAGATGTTACTGCGGCAAAACTGAGAATATATACTAATGGAGTTTTAACAGGTGAGAAGGCTGATGCAACAGGAACAGCTGTAGGTATTGGTGAACCAACTGATTTAGTAATTGGCAATATTGGAGTCCTTGAGTTGTATGCCAATACTACTCCTGCACCTTACAAAGGAAAAATAGATGAGTTAAAAATGTTTAACTATGCACTGACAGCTGCTGAAGTTGCAACAATATACAATACAACTCTAATTAATTCGCCGTCCAATGTAACATTCGAGACGAATATTGTACCAATACCAACTCCTTCAAGCAAAGTAACTTTAAACTGGACTGACAATTCAAACAATGAAGCCAATTTTGCAATTGAACGTTCATCAGACGGGCTCTCTTTTGCACAAATAGCAGAAGTTGCGGCTAATACAATCACTTACACCGATACTAATTTAACAGCTAACACCAAGTATTATTACCGTTTAAAAGCTACTAATAAAACGGATGCTTCTGCATATTCAGAAGTATTTAATGTAACAACACCAATTGATGATGACAATGACGGTTATTCCAACACCGATGATTGCAATGATAACGACGTTACTGTTCATGTACCAATCATGTATTATGTAGATGCCGATAAAGATGGATTCGGTTCAACTGAAACAGCAATGGTATGTTCATCAGTCGCTACGGAAGGTTATGCAACAAATAATACCGATTGTAACGATAATGACGCAACTGTTCATGAGCCTATTCTGTATTATGTAGATGCGGATAAAGATGGATTGGGATCAACTCAAACAGCAATGCTGTGTTCATCAGTCGCTCCTGAAGGTTATGCGACAAATAATACTGATTGTGACGACACCAATGCAGTTCAACTGACCGCATCGATTCCTGATGCTTATGCCATTAACAATCAGCAAAAAAACACTATTTATGTAGGTTATGGAACCGGACTTTTAAATATAAAAGTAATTCCAGCAGGTGGTACAGCTCCTTATTCTTATGTATGGAGTACCAACCAAACTGACCAGACAATCGCAGTATCCCAAGCAGGAAGCTACACGGTAGTAATAACTGATTCTAAAGGATGTCAAACTTCAGCTTCTATTGATGTTAATGCAATTAATGTACAATGTGGTAATTCAGGTGATAAAGTTATGGTTTGTCATAATGGTCAGGAAACTTGTATCAGTTCAACTGCAGTTCAGGCACATTTGAATCATGGAGACAAATTGGGAAGCTGCAATAATACTCCAGCCAATAGTATTACTGAAAATGTTGTAGTTTTCCCTAATCCGGTTACAACTGTTTTAACTGTTAAGGTTGATGCCGTTTATGAAGGAGCAGAACTAGTACTTTATGATGTTTTATCAAGAATAGTGAAATCAGAACCTTTAACAAGTACTATGCAGCTGATGTTAATGAGTGATTTATACAGAGGAATTTACTTTTTACATGTTAAAAACGGACAACACTATACTGTAAAATCCATAGTTAAAAAATAAGGATTTGATTCCAATGTAAAGTAGTTTTCTACTAATAAGTAAGCCATCTCAAAGAGATGGCTTTTTTTAAATCAAGTAAAAAATATTATTTATTGAATAGTATCTTTTGTCTCTTCTAAATCTTCTGTTTTGCGTCCTATTTTTATTTTAGGATTGTCTTTGTTGCCGGTGATTGTTAATGGAATTCCAAATATTCCAAGTGGAGGTAAACCTAATCTCATTTTAAGATTTAGTCTTCCGTCTAAACTGGTTGTTCCTTCAATTCGAGGTCTGAATCCGGCAAATTTAAACTTGAATCGTTCTATAGTAATAATGTTATTCTTAATAGAACTTTTAATGTCAACCTGATTTAATTCAGGATTTTTAATGCTTTCTTTAGAAGTTTTTCTGGCAACGCTATTGAACATTTTCAAGCCATACATTTTAACGTTTTTAATAGAAATAACTCCTTTACCTGATAAAGAGGGTAAAACAGGTTCCATATTAGCATTTAATCTTCCTTTTAAGTTGTAATCTAAAGATATTATTCCTTGAGCTTTTTCAGCCGCGCTGGCCATTTCTCTGAATAATTTAACTTCTTTATATGCGCGTTTTATATCAAATTCATTTGCTTTAATATGATAGTTAAATTGAGCATTTTTAGTATTGACACTTTTATAATTGGCATTCATGGACACGTTACAGCCAATCAGGTTAAAGCCTGTGTTGTCCATAGTCAGCACTCCATTTTTCATTTTTAATGTTCCGGTAGCGTTCTGAAAATTCATGCCGTTAAAATCCACTTTTTTAGCATTGGCTTTAAAACGTAAATCCAGATTTGAAGGAATCACAATAACTCCTGTTTCTGATGTTGGCTTATTAGGAGCTGTTGTAATTGCTGTGTTAGATGTTTCTTTTTTTGTTGGTTCCGACATAAATTCATCAGCATTGATATAATCAGAATCTAAGGTGAAAGCACCTCGTAATACACCATTTTTAGTAGCAATAAAATTAAAAACATTCTGTAAATAACCATTCATCTTAAAGTCAGATTCACCATAAGAAGCTAAGAAAGTATTGAAACTCATCTTGTCTTGCCTGAATTTGAAAATTCCCTGTTTGACTAAGAATTTCTGGGGTAAATATTCCGAAACAAATGCAATATTTTTGATTTCGAGTATACCGCTATTTTTTAATTTCGAATAGTTTCCTTTTTCGGCATCACTCTGTTTTCCTTTTAGCGCTAAATCGGCTTTGATGTAACCATTAACATCGAGTCCTTTTTGTGAAAAAACCTTATAGATTCTGCCAATGTCCAAAGTTCCTTTAGCATTGATATCGTATGAAAGATTGTCAAAATTATTCAGATTTGCTTTTACAAAAACAGGTTCTCCTTCAAAAGTAAACTGAGCCGGTTTTAAAACAACTTTTAAATCTTTGAAAGTTCCTTTCGGATTAGAAATAGTCGAAACAATTTCGATATTGCTGATTGGGTTTGGATAATATTTTGTTTTCAGATAACCATTATTTAAATTGATTACAGCATTTGTAACAGGAAAAGTTCCTTTTTCTTTGTCGAATTTTCCTTTTGCAGTTCCGTCGGCAGTTAAATTACCCTTTAATTCTAAGTCAGGAATTCCAAGTGCGCGATTCAGTTTTTCTAAATCAATTTTAGCATTTAAATCCGCATTTATATCTAAAACCTTCGTCCCAGTACTGTATAATTTCGCTTTTAGAGTTTCTCTATCAATGTTAAGTGAAAGATTTTTCAGGTCAACAATCAATAAATCAGGATTTAATGAAGGTAATTGCGTAGAAAAATCAACATTCAGATTGTTAATTGTAGCAGGACTTTGATTGTAGTTTACGCTTCCGTCTTTTACTTTGAAATCCAATTCAAGATTTGGCGCTATATTTTTAGATGCAATATAATTCCCTTTTAATGACAAATTGAAATCGGTTTTTCCGTCTAATTTTGTTTTATCCAACCAAGTGATGAATTTTGGAGGAAAAGCGGTAAAGAAATCATTCAGATTACTGTTGGTTGTTTTAAGAATAAAATCCATGTTGTAGCCTTCTTTAAGGAAGTCAAATTTCCCTTTAAAGTCAACTATCAGGTTGTTTATTTTTAAATCGTTTTGTTGGAAAATAAAAGAAAGCGAGTTTACATTTACCTTGGTAATTAAATCGGCATTTACTTTTTTATTCATTAAATAGGGTTCATTGTCGTATAAAACATTGAGTTTTTCAATTTTTGCTTTAGACGATAAATCAAAAATGGCTTTGCTTAAATCGCCTTTTCCTAAATAGTTGAAACCAAAGATGTCAAAATGTAATTTGGTAGACAAATCATCGTAAACAATTTTAGAGTTTTCGATTTCTATTTTTTCCAGTTTTAATGAATTGTCTCCATCTTTTTCTTCGGTTTTAGCTTTTTCAGATTTATAGACATTGTAGTTGGCAAAACCTTCTTGGTTTACTTTTACATTAATATCCGCATCGGCAAGAAAGATTTTGTCAATATTAATCGAACTACCAAATATTAAACTGGAAACATTAATTCCAAAGGCAATTTCTTTAGCAGTAATCAATTTTTCATTCTCAAAAGGTGCCGAACCATTTAATTTGAAATTTTCTAAACTTACTGTCAGTGACGGAAAGTGATTAAAAAATGAAATATTTGATTCAGAATAATCCAGTTTTGCATTCAGTTTTTGATTGGCTACTTTTTTAATTTCTGCATTGATTTTATCAGCAAAAACATAAGGAGCAATAAACAAAAAGGCTAATATACTGGCTATTGTTATTCCTGTGTATTTTAAAATTTTAAGAAAAACAGCTTTCTTTTGAGGCATGATGATTTATTTATAGAATAAAATTAAAACGAATTTTAGGATGATATTATTATCCGTGAACGGTTTCGTCTTTACCGTAGTTAACAATGATGGAAGTTTCATAATCTATCCATTCCTTCCAGCGTTTGTCTACATCAACATTGTCAGCATATTTTCGGGCAAAACCTAAAAAAGTAGTATAATGGCCTGCTTCACTAATCATTAAATCGCGATAGAATTTAGCTAGTTCCGGATCTTTTATGTTTTCTGATAGGACTTTAAAACGTTCACAACTTCTGGCTTCAATCATGGCTGAAAAAAGCAAACGTTCACACAAAGCATCATTACGGCTTCCGTCTTTTTTCATAAATTTAAAAAGTTCGTTTACGTAGCTGTCCTTGCGTTCTCGACCAAAAGTAAGCCCTCTTTCTTTAATCAGGTCGTGAACCATTTTGAAATGTTCCATTTCTTCCTGAGCTATTAAAATTAATTCATTAACTAATTCTTCTTTTTCAGAGTTTTGGGTAATCAAACTGATGGCGTTAGAAGCTGCTTTTTGTTCGCACCAGGCGTGGTCGGTTAAAATTTCTTCGATATTCGATTCTACGATATTGACCCATCTTGGATCGGTGGCTAATTTTAATCCTAACATGATTTTGAATTTAGGTTACAAAATTAAGTTTTTTGCCTTGTATTCTATTATATTTTCGACCTTTGCTGTTATTTTACCGTTACTTTACCGCATTTTTACATTCAATGAATCAGAACAGACGCTTATTAATTATCGGATTTGTATGGCCAGAGCCAAATTCTTCGGCAGCAGGTGGGAGAATGATGCAATTAATTTCATTATTTCAAAAGCAGGGTTTTGCAATTACTTTTGCAAGTCCGGCGCAGGATAGCGAATTTATGGTTGATTTATGTCAATTTGATGTTGCGAAGCAAACGATACATTTAAATTGTTCCAGCTTTGATGTTTTTGTTAAAGAATTAAATCCGTCTGTTGTTTTGTTTGACCGATTTATGGTTGAAGAGCAATTTGGTTGGCGTGTGGCCGAAAATTGTCCCGATGCTTTACGAATTTTGGATACCGAAGATTTGCATTGTTTGCGATTAGCAAGACAAAAAGCATTTAAGGAAAAGCGGGAGTTTCAAACTCAGGATTTATTAGTTGAAGAAGTAGTGAAACGTGAAATTGCCAGTATTTTGCGTTGTGATTTGTCGTTGATGATTTCCGAATATGAAATGGAATTGCTAACTACGGTTTTTAAAATAGATGCAAGTTTGTTATATTATTTACCGCTTTTATTGGAGTCGAATTTCATTTCCGATATAGACAAATTATCTGCTTTCGAAGAACGTACAGATTTTGTTTTTATTGGTAATTTTCTTCATGAGCCTAATTGGAATGCGGTTCAGTATTTGAAAGAAACGATTTGGCTGTTAATAAAAAAGCAATTGCCGGAAGCTGTTTTGAATGTTTATGGCGCTTATCCTTCGCAAAAAGTATTGCAATTGCATAATGCTAAACAAGGTTTTTTAATTCAGGGGCGTGCTGAAAATGCTAATGAAGTGGTTCAAAAAGCTCGTGTAGTTTTAGCTCCTTTGCGTTTTGGTGCAGGAATTAAGGGGAAGTTACTGGAAGCCATGCGATGTGGAACTCCAAGTGTGACTACTTTTATTGGTGCTGAATCGATGCAGGACAATTTAGATTGGAATGGTTTTGTAGAGGATCAGCCGGAACTTTTTGCTGATAAAGCGGTAGAATTGTATCAGGATAAAGACCTTTGGTTACAGGCTCAAAAAAACGGAATTGAAATAATTAATCAGCGTTATTTGAGAACTTTATTTGAAAATGATTTTGCTAAACAAATGGAGTTTTTAGTTTCTAATATAAAGCAACACAGATTGAATAATTTTATGGGTGAGTTGTTGCAACATCATACTTTAAAAAGTACAAAGTATATGGCAAAGTGGATTGAGGAGAAGAATAAATAGTTGATTGAAATTTTATAAATGTAATTTATGGGAAAGGAAACATTAAATAGTGGAACAGTTATTCAAGTTACATTAAATCATAATCTCGGTTATACTTTTGTAAAGGTCATTAATATGTGTGATTTTTCAGAATATGATTTATCAACTACATTTCACCTAATTATTTACTCTTACAATTATATTGTTCAAAAAGAAGAAGATTATAGGGAGGAAGATTTTTTAAAGGCAGAACCTTTAGCAGGCCCCTTGTTTGTAGATGATATATTGTGGGCAATACGTAATAAAAAATACAAAATTAAAGGAGAAATTTCATTACGTGAATATGAAAAAAAACTGCCTTCGTTTAGGGGTTTTTCTGCAATGGTTTTTAAAGATCATTATTATGAAGATGAGGCAACCCATTGGGATTATTTTGAAAATGGAACTCCTTTTAAATGGATTGTTGCTACTTACGATCAGGTGAAGCATTTAGAAGATAACACGGCACTTGATTATGAAGCCATAGAAATGCGTTTGTCGATGGAGTTTTTATACCGTTCAGGTAAGAATATTAAGGATTACTATAAATTGGAGGATTGGGAAGAATTGTCGTTATACAATAATATGATTTACAAAACGCCATTTAACGAAGTTCCAGATGAATTAAAAGGTTTGGTAAAAAAAATATAAAATTTTTCGCTTTGAAATTTTAGCATGAAGGATGGAAGTGGTATCCTTTTATGGATCTCGTTTTTTAAAGAGAGGAATAAAAGATATAGCGTACAGCCCGACCGCGCTGTAACGTCCCGATAATTATCGGGAGTGGAAGCGGGGACATGCCTAAAAATAAAAATCCCGTTCTGATTTTCAAAACGGGATTTCTATTATAAACAACCAAGTTATTATGCAAGCATAGTCACTGGATTTTCAATGTATTGTTTTAATGTTTGTAAGAACTGAGCTCCGGTTGCTCCATCGATAGTACGGTGGTCACAAGCAAGAGATAACATCATAGTGTTTCCTACAACGATTTGTCCATTTTTAACTACTGGTTTCTCAACGATTGCTCCTACTGAAAGGATAGCTGAGTTTGGTTGGTTAATGATAGAGTTGAATTCAGTGATACCAAACATTCCAAGGTTAGAAATAGTAAAAGTACTTCCTTCCATTTCTGAAGGTAATAATTTTTTGCTTTTAGCTCTTCCAGCCAAATCTCTTACACTAGCACCAATTTGAGATAAACTCATACCATCGGTAAAAGGTAATACAGGAACAACTAAACCGTCTTCAACAGCAACAGCAACACCAATATTTACATGGTAGTTAATTGTTATTGCATCAGCAGACCATTGTGAGTTGATTTTTGGGTGTTTTTTCAAAGCTAATGCTGAAGCTTTAATCACCATATCATTGAAAGATACTTTTGTATCAGGAACCGTGTTGATAGTAGCTCTTGATTTCATAGCTTCATCCATAGATACTTCGATTACTAAGTTGTAATGAGGTGCAGTGAATAAAGATTCTGATAAACGTTTCGCAATGATTTTACGCATTTGCGAATTTTTGATTTCTTCAGTAGCAATTTGTCCTGCCGGAACATAAGGTTTTGCAGCTGGTGCAGCAGCATCTGCTTTAGCAGCAGGAGCAGCTTGTGGAGCGGCAGCAGCAGGAGTAAAGTTTTCGATATCGCTTTTTACGATACGTCCGTTTTCACCAGATCCTTTTACCTGAGTTAATTGGATTCCTTTGTCAGAAGCAATTTTTTTAGCCAATGGAGAAGCGATGATTCTTCCTCCGTCAGCAGGAGCTTCCTGAGCAACCGGAGCGGCAGCTACAGCAGCAGGAGCAGCTTTTGTTTCTTCAGCAGCAGGAGCAGCAGCTTGTGGAGCAGAACCGGCAACGAAACCGTCAGCGATTCCGCTGATGTCAGTTCCTGCAGGTCCGATGATAGCTAATAAACTATCAACAGGAGCTGTATTTCCTTCCTGAATTCCGATATATAATAAGGTTCCTTCGTTGAAAGATTCAAATTCCATTGTTGCTTTATCCGTTTCGATTTCAGCAAGAATGTCACCTTCAGCAACTGAGTCACCTACTTTTTTCAACCAGGTAGCTACAGTTCCTTCAGTCATTGTGTCGCTCAAACGAGGCATTGTAACAACGATAACTCCAGCTGGTAATGCAGCAGCTGGTTGAGCAGCAGGAGCTGCTGTTTCTTCTTTTTTAGTTTCAACTGCAGCAGGAGCGGCAGCTGCTGGCGCAGCACCTCCAGCTAATAAAGCTGAAATATCTTCACCTTCGTTTCCTATGATTGCTAATAATGAATCTACCGGAGCAGTTTCTCCTTCAGCAATACCAATGTGTAAAAGAGTTCCTTCGTTGAAGGATTCGAATTCCATCGTTGCTTTGTCAGTTTCAATTTCCGCAAGGATATCTCCTTCGCTTATTTTGTCTCCTACTTTTTTAAGCCAAGTTGCTACCGTTCCTTCCGTCATGGTATCACTCAAACGAGGCATTGTAACTTTTATCGCCATAATATTTTTATAGTTTATGAGGTGTAAATGGATAATCTTCTTGTGCGTAAACTACGTCATATAATTGTTCAAGTTCCGGATATGGAGAAGATTCAGCAAAATCAACACATTCCTGAACTAAACTTTTCACTCTTTCGTCGATAGCTTCGATTTCAGCTTCTGTAGCGTAGTTTTTCTCTTTGATAATATCCAAAACTTGAGTAATTGGATCTATTTTTTTGTATTCTTCAACTTCTTCTTTAGTACGATACAATTGAGCATCAGACATAGAGTGTCCTCTGTAACGGTACGTTTTCATTTCTAAGAAAGTTGGTCCGTCACCACGACGTGCTCTTTCGATAGCTTCGTGCATTGCTTCAGCAACTTTTACCGGATTCATTCCGTCAACAGGTCCACAAGGCATTTCGTATCCTAAACCTAATTTCCAAATATCAGTATGGTTAGCTGTTCTTTCAACAGAAGTTCCCATTGCATATCCATTGTTTTCAACAATAAATACTACTGGTAATTTCCATAACATAGCCATGTTGAAAGCTTCGTGTAAAGAACCCTGACGAGCAGCACCATCACCAAAATAAGTCATAGTAACTCCTCCTGTATTGTTGTATTTGTCTCCAAAAGCAATTCCGGCACCTACAGGAATTTGAGCTCCTACAATCCCGTGACCACCATAAAAACCGTGCTCTTTTGAGAAGATGTGCATAGATCCACCCATTCCTTTAGAAGTTCCAGTTGCTTTTCCAAGTAACTCAGCCATAACGCGTCTTGGGTCTGTACCCATACCAATTGGCTGAACGTGGTTTCTGTAAGCAGTAATCATTTTGTCTTTGGATAAATCCATTGCGTGCAATGCTCCTGCAAGTACAGCTTCCTGACCATTATATAAATGAAGAAAACCTCTAATTTTTTGTTGGATGTATAACGCAGCTAGTTTATCCTCAAACTTTCTCCAAAGTAGCATGTCTTCATACCACTTTAAATATACTTCTTTTGTAACTTCTTTCATCTCAAGTGTTCTTTTACTAAAGTTTTTATTGTGTTGTAAATTAGTATTTTTTGCAAATTCTTCATTTTAGGTCGAATTTGCGAAATGCAAAAATAGAACATTCCGACTAAGTACTAAAATTATAAAGCTAATTTTTAGTTTTATTAGAGCAGTTTTTTGTTAAATAATAAAGGGAGCAGGTTTTTTAAAGATTCAGATTTGTATATCTTTTCCTTTTCTCCCATGAAATAAATCGCTATCGGACTGTCTTGTTTTGTTTCGTATTCAGCTATAGATTGTCTGCAGGAACCGCATGGTGTAATTGGGACAGAGATTCCTGTTTCTTCTGGTGAAGCGGTAATGACAATTGAAAGGATTTTTGCATTTGGGAAATTAGAAGTAGCCTGATATAGAGCGACTCTTTCAGCGCATAATCCGGAAGGATAGGCGGCATTTTCCTGATTTGTACCTAAAATAATTTCGCCGTTATCCAATTCGATTGCTGCGCCAACTCTAAATTTTGAATAAGGTGCGTAGGCGTTTTTTTGTGCTGCAGAAGCTTGGTTGAATAGGTTTTGGATGTTGTTGGGTAATTCTTCGATGTTATTAAAGGTGAAGAATCTGTTAGAGATAATGATTTCTTCCATTTTATTTTAGAGTAAAAAAAATCCAAATTTCGTTAGTTGGAAATTTGGATTTTATATTGTCTTGTTTTTGAAATTAATATTGTTCGTATTTGTCACCAAAATTAAATGTTAGTGAAAAACGTAAGGTGTTTTCTAAAGGGTTTGGTATTTTTGAGGCCGAGAATAAGTAAGATACATCTACTTTTACAGAAGTGTATTTGAAGCCGGCTCCAAGAGAAAAGTATCTTAATCCGCTTTTACTAATATTCTCATGGTGGTAACCTAAACGCATTGAGAAAGCATCCTGATAAGAATATTCAGCTCCTAAAGAGTACATTACTTCTTTGAGTTCTTCTTTGAATCCGTCAGGGGCGTCTCCTAATGATTTGAAAATTCCGGAAACCCAGCCTGTTTTTCTGTAATCTTCATTAGATAAGTTGAAGTCGGTTGCATCAACCACACCGTCTCCATTCATATCTTTGCCTGAATAAACACCATTGTTGTTTTCTACTTTAGGCGTAGGTACAAGAAGTTTGTTTAGTTCAAGGTTGACTCCTAGTTTGTTATAATCGTCCAGGATGAAGTCAAATCCTGTTCCTAGTTTTAAATTGGCGGGAAGGAAGTTTGCGCTTATTTCGTCGTTATCATAACTTAGTTTAGGGCCCAAATTTTGCATGTTAAAACCGGCTCTCCATCTGCCGTTAAAGTTTTTATATGCAATTTCTTCTGATTGATAAAAGCCTGCTACATCAATTGCAAATGAACTTGCAGCTGTAGCGTCGTTGTTGTTGACTGCAACTTTTAAATTAGAATGAATGTATCTTGCGCCAACTGCCATAGAGAATTTTTCACTTAATTTAAGTGAGTACGAACCATCTAATGCAAATTCATTTGGAGAAACAATAGGAGGGTTAGGGTCTGATGCGTCCTGTCTTAATTCAATTTCTCCAAAACCAAAATAACGAATGCTTCCGGCAAAGGCACTTCTGTCTGAAATTTTGTTGTAATAAGTAGCCTGGCCTAATGAAATATCATTCGCTAAGCCTGTTAAATAGGGGGTGTAACTGGCGCTAAGTCCTTGTTTGTCTGTTGCAAAAGCATATTTGGCCGGATTCCATTGCTGAGAAAATGCATCAGCAGAGGTGGCGACACCAATGTCGGCCATACCTGCGGACCGGGCATCTGCACTAACAGTCAGAAATGGAACTGCTGTAGTTATAGGTCTTTGTTGTTGTGCCTGAATAAGCAAAATGGAAAACAAAGAAAGGGTTGAAAGTATTGTTTTTTTCATTGGTTAGTGGAAAATTGATTCAACAAATATACTGTTTTATTAAAAAGTTGCAAGTTTTCTCTTTAATGCTTTATGAAGGGAAATGTGTCGTTTTTGTTTTTTTGTTTTTTTGACGTCTAATTCATTGTGACTAAATATAACTATTAATTCTTATTAATATTGTGCTAAATAAGATTTTGTTGCTGCATTTTTGTATAAAAAACGGATCAATAAATGTCTTTATGTATTGGATAGTAAGGAGATATTTAATAAAAAACTTAAAAGGCTAAAAAAAAAGCGTTAAGTGTGCTAATAAATAATAAAAAGTATAAATTTGCGTTAAATTTGATTATAGTAATAGTTTGTAATTGTTGACATAAGTGTTGAGAGTTTATCGTTAATGATTATATTGCGCCCCATAATATTACCTTATGAAGAGTATGAAAGTAAATAAAATTACATTTTTTCGATTAGTTTTATCACTAATTGTTGTTTTAGGATTTGCCAGTTGTAGTAAAAAATCCAGTTCTAAAGGCTCTTCAAGAGCTACAGGATGGAATGTGGACAATAAGACAGCGGCTAAAAAGCAGGAAGCAGGTCCGGGTTTGGTTTTTGTAGAAGGAGGAACTTTTACCATGGGTAAAGTACAGGATGATGTTATGCATGATTGGAATAATACCCCTACTCAACAGCACGTTCAATCTTTTTATATGGATGAAACTGAGGTTACCAATTTTATGTATTTAGAATATTTGGATTGGGTAAAGTTGGTTTTTCCACCTGATGAATATAAGGAAGTTTATGATGGTGCTGTGCCTGATACTCTTGTTTGGAGAAACAGGTTAGGGTATAATGAAACTATGACTAATAATTATTTAAGACACCCTGCTTATGCTGAATATCCGGTAGTAGGTGTTAATTGGATTCAGGCAGTTGATTTTGCAAAATGGAGAACAGATCGTGTTAATGAGGCTGTTTTAGAACGTAATGGTTATTTGAAAAAGAATGCGAAAACAGATGATGTAAATGCTGAGAACGCTTTTAATACCGAAGCTTATTTAATGTCTCCTTCAACTTCTAGAGGAGGAAGTGATGAAATCGTTTTGAAAAGAGGAAAAGGAAGAGCTGTAAAAGCTAAAGACGGAAGTACTTCAGAACAAAAAAATGTATATGCTCAACGTTCATCAGGAATCATTATGCCGGAATATAGGCTTCCAACAGAAGCAGAATGGGAATATGCTGCCGCAGCTGATGTAGGGCAAAGAGAATATAATATTTATAAAGGTCAAAAGAAATATCCTTGGTCTGGTGAGTATACACGTTCAGGAAAAAGACAAACTAAAGGAGATCAGTTAGCTAACTTTAAACAAGGTAACGGAGATTACGGAGGTATAGCAGGTTGGTCTGATGACGGTGCTGATATTACCAATGCGGTTAAGTCATATGCTGCAAATGATTTTGGATTGTATGATATGGCAGGTAATGTTGCAGAATGGGTTGCGGATGTTTATAGACCTATCGTTGATAATGAAATGAATGATTTTAACTATTTCAGAGGTAACGTCTATTATAAAAATAGCATAGGAAAAGATGGTAAGTTAGAAATGATTACCAAGGATAACATGAAATATGATACCTTGAGCAACGGTAAAATCATTGCCAGAAGTTTCCCAGGTCAAATTGCTCAGGTTCCGGTTGATGAAAAAGAGACCTACTTAAGACAAAATTTTGACAAGAGTAATAATATTAATTACCGAGACGGAGATAAACAGTCTTCTAAGTATTATAATTTTGGTTCTTCTGAGTCTGATAATTCTAAAGAAAAGGAAATTGAGAAAATGTACAATTCTCCTAAGCACAATGTAACAACGGATAGCTTAGGGAATATGGTTAGAAAATACGACAGATCTAGTAAAAGAACTACTTTGATTAATGATAAAATTAGAGTTTATAAAGGTGGATCTTGGAGAGATAGAGCGTATTGGTTAGATCCTGCACAAAGAAGATACTTTCCTCAGGATATGGCAACAGATTATATTGGATTTAGATGTGCAATGTCAAGAGTAGGTTCTAAATCAGATAAAAGAAAATCACCAAGAAATTAATTTCGAAAACATACTAGATAAAAGCCCTTTGATTGGGGCTTTTGTTTTTTTTAATCATTTTTATATGGATATCGGTTACATTCATAATTTGTTTTTAAAATCATCGGGAGTATCTATTGATACCCGTAAAATCGAGAAAAATTCAATGTTTGTTGCGATCAAAGGAGATCGTTTTGATGCTAATACTTTTGCACATGAAGCCCTTGAAAAAGGAGCTTCTTCAGTTATCATTGATAATAAAGATTATTATATTGATGATCGAACTGTTTTAGTAGATGATAGTTTAGTGACCTTACAGGAATTGGCTAAGTTTCATCGAAACTATTTAAAATTACCTATAATTGCTTTGACCGGTAGTAACGGTAAAACAACTACAAAAGAATTGATTAATGTGGTTTTGGCTAAAAAGTTTAAAACCAAAGCTACTGTTGGAAACTTAAATAATCATATAGGTGTTCCGTTGACCTTATTGTCTTTTAATAAGGAAACTGAAATTGGAATTGTAGAAATGGGTGCTAATCATCAGAAGGAGATCGAATTTTTGTGTGAAATTGCTCAGCCCGATTATGGTTATATAACTAATTTTGGTAAAGCACATTTAGAAGGTTTTGGTGGGGTTGAAGGTGTAATAAAGGGAAAAAGTGAGATGTATCAATATCTTGCTAAAAATGATAAATTAGCTTTTATTAATCTTGAAGACGCTATTCAGCTTGAGAAATCTAAAATTTTAAAACATTATTCTTTTGGTGTAAATAGAGAAAATGCTGATGTTGTGATTGCAGATATCAAAGCAAATCCTTTTGTGGAAGTACGATTTGATTCGCTTCAAATAAAAACACATTTAATTGGTTTGTACAATGCAAATAATGTAAATGCAGCTTTAACGATTGGAAAGTTTTTTGAGGTGGATAATGAGGCTATAAAAGCAGCTTTAGAAAGTTATATTCCGGAAAATAATAGGTCTCAGTTGTTGACTAAAGGAAGTAACGAAATTATTTTGGATGCTTATAATGCAAATCCAAGTAGTATGGCGGTTGCTATTGCTAATTTTTTACAGCTTGAAAAATCAAATAAAATAATGATTTTAGGAGATATGTTTGAGTTAGGAGACGAAAGCCATAAAGAACATGAAGCTCTGGTGAATTCGTTGATAAATGAAGCTAATGTTCAATGTTATTTTGTGGGAAAAGCTTTTTATGAGTGCCAGATTCCAAAAGACAATTTCCATTTCTACGAAAGCTTCGATTCTTTTTCAGTTGGTTTAAAAGATGTGAATTTCGAAAACAATACAATTTTGATAAAAGGTTCTCGAGGTATGGCTTTAGAGCGTACTTTGGATTTTTTGCAATAACAAAAAGTATCACATAATAAACGCCATCGGATATGATGGCGTTTGTTGTTTATATACTCATCAGAAAACCAATTAAATTTTCTTTTTTATTAAGATTTAATTTTTTTCTTAATCGGTAACGAGCCAGTTCCACGCCACCATTGGAAATATTCATTACTTCTGCAATCTCTTTTGTTGACATATTCATCAATAAATAGGTTGCTAAGTCAAGTTCCCTGGGAGAAATAGTAGGATATTTTTCTTTTAATCTTTTTAAGAAATCATAATGTACATTTTTTATATGCTTTTCTAAATCTTGCCAACTTTTATCAGTATTTACCTCTTTTATAATGCTTCTATTGAGTTTAGTAAATTGTGTTTTAGTGGTTTCGTCAAAAGTGTCTACATTGATGTCCTTTATCTTATTGATAATGTTGTTTAAAACCTTGTTCTTTTTAGCAACTTGTAAGGAGTTGTTGACTAGCTCTTTGTCTTTGGCTAAAATTTTTATTTTTAGTTTTTCGTTTTTTAGTTTTTCAATTTCTTTTTCAAGTTCATATTGTTCTTGTCTGATTTTAGTTTCCTTTTCTAAGTATAATCTTCTTTGTTCCAGAGTTTCGTAGTATTTGTTTTTTCGAATCTTTATTTTTATTCTTTCTCGGATAACATAGATAATTGTAATAGTAAGTATTACATAAATTAAATAGGCAAAAGGATGTCTGTACCAAGGTGGTGAAATTGTAAATAATAAGAATGTTTCATCAGATTGAACACCATAACTATTCCGTACTTTGATTTTCATTTTATAATTACCCTCTCTCAGGTTTGTATATTCTTTTATGGGATTGTTTGACCAGGAACTCCATTTTTTGTCAAATCCTTCTAGTTGGTATGAAAATTCTACATTTTCAAGATTTTCAAAAGTGGGAGAAGAAAAAGAGAATTTAACATGGTTGAATTTGTATGGAATTTTGTATTTCTCTAACTCCTCTTGTCCATTTCCTAAAATTAAGGTGTCACCAGGGTATGTAAAACTCCTTATATAAGCTTTTGGTTTGATAACCAAGTTGTTTTTTTGTTTTGGATTGTAATGTGCTATTCCGTTTGTTAGACCAATGAATATGTTATGAGAATCTATTGTGTTTATTGATAGGTAATTGGATACCAAATTACCGGTTAAATTTGAAAATGGGGTGATGATATTTTTGTAAGTTCCATTATTATTTTTCATCAATACTCCAAGAGACTCTTTAAAGACATACCAGATATTGCCCTGATGGTCCTCTTTTATTGTATTTATTTTTGGAAGATTTTTAAATAGTTTGTTGATTTCTTTGTCTTCATAAAATAGATCTAGATCTCCGCTATATTTGTAAAAATGATTGTTGTTTTGAAAATAAATTGCTTGCTTTATTTGTTGGATACTTCCAATGCCTTTGTCTTTATTAGATAAGTTTTTGTAAGTTTTAATAGATTTAATTCTTGTCATGTCATCTGCTAAGGTCATTTTGTAAATTAAATTATCTAGCTGAAACCATAAATTTGAATTTTCAACCTGAAAGGAATATGGGTATCCATAGAAACCTTCCAATTGATTTTTATATTGCCATTTATTTGAAATTTTTTCAAATACAGCAAAGCCAGTATAATTACAACCTATCATATAATTGGGTTTGTTTGGGATTAATTTAAGACCAATGTATCCCTTAGTGTCAATTGTTTGGACTGTTTTTCCGTCTTGAATTACTAAGGCGCCTTTGTTACTAGAGCAAAGTAATTGACCATCTATTATTTGAATGTTCCATGCCTGACCCGAAGTGCCACTTACCAAATTAAAGGTGTTGTCGTTAAATATGTTTTTCATAGAGCGATATAAAAGACCTTGATTTGTAGCTACATAAAGGTTGTTTTTGTAAACTACAGAAGCATATACAGTACTTATTCCATAGCTTGAACCGAAATAGGTGATAGGAGAATTTTCATTAATAAAATCGATTCCGCTATCAAGGCCTAACCATATATTGTTTTTATTGTCTACAAATGATGTTAAAACGGTGTTGTTTTGCAGTCCTTTGTTTTTATTGAAATGCTGTATGATTTTTCCTTTTTTGTTGCAAATAATAATTCCATTAGTTGCCGAATTAAGAACTATGAAATCATTTCGTAAAACGGTGCCTCCTAAAGCGCCATTTTTTTTCATGAACTCATTAGCTTCAGTGTTCCATGGAACTATTTTTTTAAAATTATATATAAACAAACCATTATTTATGGTTTCAATTAATAGGTTGTTATCCGGTAATGTGAATATGGCCCATACTTCTCTATTGTTCAAAGTAGTAGTATTTTTCAGGGGAGTAAGTGAGCCGTTTATATATTCAAGTAATCCTTTTTTATGATCTTGAATATAAAGTTTTGTCCCTACTTTAAATGAAAATTGAAAGCGCCCAGGTGCCTTTAAAATTCTTAATTTATTTTCTTTGTAGATATAGATATTTGAAAATGTTTGAAAGATTACTTCATTATTGTACAGATGTGTTTTCCAAACAATATCAATTAATTTAACCACATTTTTGTTGATTAATTTAGAAAGAGAAAAATATTCCATTTTCCCTTTTGAATCAGGTTTGAAGTAGCCGAATTCACTGTTTCCACCAACAAAAATTTTTCCTGATTTATCTATTTTAAATGATCTGATTAATCCTGAATTTGGTAAGGAATATTTGCGCCATGACGAACCATCAAACTGGAAAAGCCCTTTGTTATTTGCAAAATATAAATTGCCTCTTTTGTCCTGATTGATTTCCCAATTTTGAGTATCTCCTTTGTAATCTATTCTGCTGTAGTTTTTGATTTCGGGTAAGCCAATTTTTTTTTCCTGACTGAATAGATTGTTTGAAAGTAGCACTATAATGATAATAAAGTATGATTTTATTAGACTCATAATACAATTGAAAATAATGTTATCTTAATGGTTTATAGCTGATGTTAGTGTTTTAGTTGTCTTTGTTTGAAATTTGTTGTTTGTGTTAAAATCCCTTTTATATTCTATAATTTCTAATGTTTTTATAAATGTAGTGTTTTTTATTTATTTAACGTTTTAATAACAGTGCTAATAAAAAAAATAAACAACTGTAAATCAGTGATTTGTTTTAAATATGATGTGTTTTTGTCTAGTCTTTTTTTGTTGTTTGATGTGTTTTTGTAATATATAAAAATTATTGATAACATAAATTAATAGATAAGTTTGTATCAAATAACTAATTTACTAACCAAAAAATTTAGAAAAATGAAATTAACAAAAATGTTTATTTTTTGCTTTTTGTCTATCGTATTCTCAGTTTACTCACAAGCACAGGATGCTGTAGTAAAAGGGAAAGTACTTGACGAAACCGGGATGTCAGTTCCAGGTGCATCAATTTTAATTAAAGGAACATCTAAATCTACCACTACGGATTTTGATGGTAACTTTGAAATAAAAGCTCCTTTAAATGGAGTGTTTGCTATTAGTTTTGTAGGTTATGCTACAATTGAAGAACCAATCAAGGGAAGAAAGGATATAACTATAAAACTTAAAACGGAATCGCAAAAACTAGAAGAAGTCGTTGTTATTGGTTATGGAAGTCAAAAGAAAACAGATGTGACTTCTGCAATTTCAAGCGTTAAGGTTAAGGATGTTTCAGATAGACCTATTGTTAGTGCTGTTGAAGCTATAACTGGTAAATCTTCCGGAGTACAGGTTTCATCGTCATCAGGATCACCTGGTGGGGCATTATCTGTTCGTGTTCGTGGAATTGGATCACCTAATGGTGGTGAACCATTGTATGTTGTTGATGGTGTGCTTACAAGTAATGTTAAGGCAATTGATCCAAATAATATCGAATCAATTAATATTTTAAAAGATGCATCGGCTGCAGGTATTTATGGAGCTGCAGGTTCAACAAATGGAGTTGTTCTTATTACAACTAAGAAGGGTAAGAAAGGAAAACCTAGAACAGAAATTAATTTTTACGGTGGTGTGCAACAAATTGTTAAGAAATTACCGGTATTAAATAATTCGCAATGGGTTGATTTACAAACAGAAATTTTAGGTACAGCTCCTAATGTTCCAAGTTATTACGATTTGCAGGGGACAAACAACAATTGGCAGGATTTAATTTATCGTACTGCAGCGCAATCCAGTGTTAATGTAAGCACTTCAGGTGGTTCAGATACTGGTAATTATTATTTAGGTCTGGGGTATTTAAACCAAGAGGGTATTATTGTTGGTTCAAATTTTAAACGTTATTCGCTTAATCTAAATGTAAACCAAGATGTTACATCGAAGATAAAATTTGGAGGATCTATTAATTACAACAGAACCAATCAAAGATCTATTACAGATAATGCTTCTGCTAATTTTGGAGGAGTTGTACTCAGCGCTCTTGTAACTCCAGAGTATATTCCAATTTATATGCCTTCAAATGCACCTATTCCGGGTGTTTATGGGGTGAGTAATTTTTATTCCGGCGAAAATCCATTGGCTTTAATTTACAACAATGAAAATAAAACTATTGCTAATAATTTATTAGGGAGTACTTATGTTGAGGCTAAATTGCCTCTGAATTTAACTTTCAAAACGCAGTTAAACGGTGTTGTTCAAAATTCAAAATATGATTATTTCTTAGATCCATATAGCAGTTTGAATGGTCGTAGTTCTCAAGGTGGAGCTGACAGCAATTACTATGAAGTTTTTAGATGGCAATGGGATAATACTTTGAATTATAAGCAAAATTTTGGAGAACATTCTTTTGATGTAATAGTAGGAACATCTGCAGTGAATGAATCAATTGCAAACTCTACTCAGCATGGAGCCGGTTTTGCAACAAGTGCTGTACAGACTTTGAATGCTGCCAGTTCTGATTTTCAAATAGGAACAGGAGAATATGAGTGGTCTACAAATTCTTATTTTGGAAGATTTAATTACGGATACGACAATAAGTATCTTTTTACAGCTACTTTCCGTCGTGATGGATCATCAAGGGTAGGTACAAATGTTGTTTATGGCAATTTCCCTGCATTATCTGCTGGTTGGAAAATTTCTAATGAAAAATTCATGGAAAACGTAAAATGGATGCAGAATCTTAAAGTACGTGTGGGATGGGGAAAAACAGGTAATTTACCTCCTTATACTATGTTGTATCCTACCTACAGTTTACTAAATGTAGGTGCTCCTTATGCTTATAATTCTACCGATATTGCTCCAGGTATTAAACCAGCTTCTCAGTTAGGAAATCCAGATTTGAAATGGGAATCGGCAACGCAAACCAATATTGGTTTAGAGGTAGGATTTTTTGATAGTCGTTTAAATTTTACAGCTGATTATTACCATAAGAAAGTGGAAGATATGATTTTTACACTACAACTACCTTTAACTACAGGAAGTTCTGTTACTGCAATGAATTTACCAGGATATGACGTCAATAAAGGTATAGAGTTATCATTAGATGCAGATATCATTAAAGGGGATAATTTTACATGGTCGTCTAATGTGAATTTTTCTAAAAATATAAATCGTATTGAAGGCATTGATGAAAGTACCTCTTTTCAAACAGGACCTATTTTGATAGGAGGAAGTCAAGTGCCTCTTTATACTCAAATTATTAAAAATGGTTATCCTCTTGGAACATTCTGGGGATATAAATCAGAAGGAGTGGATCCACAAACAGGTAATTTAGTTTATGGTAACGAATTAGTTAATCTAGGTTCAGCTTTACCTAAATATACGGTTGGTTTTTCAAATGAATTTGCGTACAAAGGACTTTCGTTATCATTTTTAATTGATGCCGTTCAGGGTAATAAAGTTTACAATGCAACAAGAATGGAAATTGAAGGATTGTCAGGTTATGCCAATGAGAGTACAGAAGTATTAAACAGATGGAAACAGCCAGGTGATATTACCAGTGTTCCAAGAGCATTAGGAAATGGGACAACTAATACCGGAGCAGCAGCAATGTTGCAAAACAAAGTTTCTTCACATTACATCGAAGATGGCTCTTTCTTTAGATTACGAAATATTACTTTAAGTTACCAAATCGAGAAAAAGTTTGTTGAAAAACTTGGCTTGTCAGGACTGAAAATTTACGGAACTGCTCAAAACCTATTTACTATTCATAATTACAAAGGATACTATCCTGAGGTTAATGGATTTGGACAAGGAACAAACAATCAGGCTGAAAATGCTGGCTCTGGTTCATCATTGATGTCGCTTGGTATTGATAGAGGAACTTATCCGGCAGCAAAAATTTTTACAGCTGGTGTTAATATTCAACTTTAAAAAATAATATGATGAAAAAAAATATATTAAAATACGCTCATTTCTTAGTATTAGCAATAATACTTACATCATGTTCTCAGGATTTTCTTGACAAATCTCCTGAATCTCAACTAGCAGCTGGTTCTTTAACTACAGCTTCAGATGCCGAAAGCATATTAAATGGAGCTTATAATGCTATGCCGGATTATTATTCATACAGTAACTTCTTTACTACTGAGGGTATGTCTGATAATACCTATATCAATGGAGATAATAATGTGGAACAACCACTTGAAAATTTCACTTTTACATCTTCCAATGGTGAAATTCAATTAAGTTGGCAGGAATTATACAAACATATAACGGCGGCAAATACAGCTATTGATAATGTAACTCTTATTAATGACCCTAAATGGGATGGAACCAATAGAAAAGCGCAAATAATAGCTGAAGCTACTTTTTTGAGAGCTTTTGCTTATTACTGGTTAGTGACTTCATGGGGAAATGTACCGTTAATTCTTTCGTCTAATAACGCTGGAAATTACTATCCTTCAAGAACTAGTGCTGATTTAGTATATGCACAAATTATTAAGGATTTGAAAGATGCAGAAGCAGTGTTAGACAATAATCCATACCATGGAGATTATGGCAGAGCTACAAAAGGAGCTGCGAGAGCATTACTGGCTAAAACTTATGCACAAATGGGAGATTACCCAAATTGTTTAATTTATTGTAATAAAGTTATCGAAGAAGGACCTTACACTTTAGTAGCTGATTACGCTAAACTATGGGGACTTTCAAATAAGAATTCTTCGGAGTCCATTTTTGAATTACAGGTTCCTACCACTGGTTCTCCATATAATGTTTGGAAAATAAATGTACTTTCTTATGGTCCGTTTGATAACTGGCCAAAGCGTCAAATAGGTTCCTATGATTTAGTGAAAGCGTTTAATGATGCCGGAGATAACGGAGCAAGATATACATCTACTTTCAACTGGCAGGTTACAGGAGCTTCTTTCAATATGCCTTTTAACGCATGGAATCCAACTCAGGCAATTCCTTTTTGCGGTAAGTTCTCATATAGTGACACATGGACTAATGGTGATAATTTAATCATGATCAGACTTGCTGATATCATTTTGTTGGCAGCTGAAGCAAATGTGCAAATTGGAAATCAGGCAAATCTGGATGCAGCTAAAAATCAGTTAAACCAAATAAGAATAAGAGCCGGATTAGCCAATACTACTGCAGTTACAAAAAGCGAATTAGCTTTAGCTGTATTAAAAGAAAGACGATTAGAATTGGTTTACGAACGTACCAGATGGAATGATTTGAAACGCGCTGATGCAAATGGAACTATTAACATGGTGAATTTAATGAATAGTCAGGTAAATTCAAGTCTTCAGCCGCTTAATTATGGTATGCAAGAATTTCATAAGTTGCTACCAATTCCTTTAGGAGATATTCAAATAAACAAGAATCTTTTACCTAATAATACCGGATATTAAATAAGTATTTAGATTACTGAAAAGATTAATTTGTTGGGTTGGTTAATAAATTAAGTTCAGTGTTTTTTTACAAGAAGCCTATTGGCTTTATTATTTCTGAGCGGACTTGTTGTGCTACAAAACAAGTCCGTAAGGGAATATAATGTCCTAAAATTAATGTTTTGGACTAGTAATGAGTTAGGCTTTATTGCTTTCTAAAATTATTTTCAAATTCAATTTTCATCAAAAAGCAGTTTCAAATTTCCCTGTTTAAATTCATAAAAAACGCAGTATAAATTGAGCATGTTTTTCTAAAAGGAAAGCTATTCTCAATTTAATCAGTGGAAAATGAATATAAATATGGGTTTTGTTATTGCATAAACAATAATAAATCAATGAAAAATACACAACTATTTCTAATGTTGTTGCTCACAACTTTTTGTTCTTTTTCGCAAAGCAAAATAACCTGGGTATCCAGTACAGAAGCCAAACAATGGCAAAGTCATAAGAATATAAAGGTGAGTTTAACAACTGGAAAAACAGATGTAGAGATACTCTTAAATAAACCTCTGCAACAAATTGACGGTTTTGGTACTTGTTTCAATGAATTAGGTTGGACTTCGTTGAGTGTTTTAAATGCGGATGATAGAGAAAAGATTTTGAAAGAACTCTTTTCGCCAAATGTAGGAGCTAATTTTACGATTTGCCGTATGCCAGTTGGAGCCAATGATTTTTCTACTAATTGGTATTCTTATAATGAAACAGCCGGAGACTTTGAAATGAAAAATTTTAGCATTTCAAATGATTCTCAAACGCTAATTCCATTCATTAAAAGTGCATTAAAATACAATCCAAATATAAAGCTGTGGGCTTCACCATGGTCTCCACCTGTATGGATGAAATACAATAAGCATTATGCCTCAAAACCTTTTCCTAAAGACATGCCTCAAGATGTTGCAGACGAAGCAAGAGAAAAATGGGGAATGGATTTTAAAGGTTTTGACAATGGATTAAAACCAGAGCAGGAAGGTTTTGAAGGGAAAGATATGTTTATTCAGGAGGATGAATATTTCAAAGCGTATAGTTTATATTTCTCAAAATTCATTCAGGAATACCGTGCCCAAAATATTAATATCAGTATGGTAATGCCACAAAATGAATTCAATTCGGCACAGGTTTTTCCTAGTTGTACCTGGACGTCAAAAGGCTTATCCCGATTTTTAAGTTATTTAATTCCAGCAATGAATGAGGAGAAGGTAGATATTTTCTTTGGTACAATGGAACGTCCAAATTATAAATTAGTTGATTCCATTTTGAATGATTCAGCAATTAATAAATCCATTAAAGGA
This sequence comes from Flavobacterium glycines, assembly GCF_900100165.1. Taxonomy (GTDB): domain Bacteria; phylum Bacteroidota; class Bacteroidia; order Flavobacteriales; family Flavobacteriaceae; genus Flavobacterium; species Flavobacterium glycines. Next base: position 191,203 of record NZ_FNEO01000004.1, on the reverse strand, counting down.
GTTGGTTTTCAATGGGCTGGAAAAGATGCCATTCCAACAATTCATAAAAACTATCCCAATCTTAAATTATACCAATCAGAACAGGAATGTGGCAATGGAAAAAATGATTGGAAATATTGCGGATATACCTGGGGCTTAATGAAACATTATTTAACCAATGGAGCTAATGCTTATATGTACTGGAATACTTTATTGAAAGAAGGAGGTATAAGCACTTGGGGTTGGAGACAAAATTCATTGGTAAGTATCGATACTATTAATAAAACCTTCAAATACAATTTTGAATATTATCTGATGAAACATCTTAGTCATTTTGTGAAACCGGGCGCAAAACGTCTGGAAACCTCTGGTGATTATACTAATTTATTAGCGTTTGTTAACCTTGATAATAGTGTAGTAATCGTGGTTCAAAATGATAGTACCAAAGAAAAAAAGTTTACCATAAAAGTGGGAGACAAAATACTCACACCAACATTAGAAGCAGATTCGTATAACAGCTTTTTGTTACAATAAGATTCCATTTAATTTCAATCTTTAAATTAAAAATTGATGAATTTATATAAAAAAATTACAGGATTTATGGCTTTGATATTAACGGTATCTTCCATAAATGCTCAGGCTCCCAAAAATGAATTGCTTTATGGCGTTGCTTATTATGATGAATATATGCCGTATGACCGTTTAGACAAAGACATTAAAATGATGAAGGATGCGGGTATAAACGTAGTTCGTATTGCTGAAAGCACCTGGAGTACCGAAGAACCAAAGGATAATGTATTCGATTTTAGTCATATAGACAGAGTTCTTGATGCTATGCATAAAGCTGGAATCAAAGTAATTATCGGGACGCCTACTTATGCTGTTCCTGCCTGGTTAGTTAAAAAATATCCAGAGATATTGGCGACCACTCAAATGGGGAAAAATCAATACGGAGCCAGACAAAATATGGATATAACAAACAAGGATTACTTGTTTCATGCCGAAAGGATTATTCGTAAAATCATGGAACATGTAAAAGACCATCCTGCTATTATTGGTTATCAGGTTGACAATGAAACCAAGCATTACGGTACAGCTGGTGCAAATGTTCAGGCGCAATTTGTGCAGTATATGAAAGCTAAATTTAAAACTACCGAAGCGATTAATACAGCTTTTGGACTGGATTATTGGAGTAATCGCATTAACTCATGGGAAGAATTTCCTTCTATGGTGGGGACAATTAATGCCGGATTGAAAGCTGAATTTTCTAAGTTTCAACGTGGTTTAGTTACTGATTTTCTTTCATGGCAAGCATCGATTGTTCGTGAATATAAAAAACCGGAACAGTTTGTTACTCAAAATTTCGACTTTGATTGGAGAGGCTATTCGTATGGAATACAGGGTGATGTAGATCATTTTGCTGCGGCAAAAGCGATGGATATAGCAGGTGTAGATATTTATCATCCTACACAAGATCATTTAACGGGTACTGAAATTTCTTTTGGAGGAGACATGGCTCGTTCGATGAAAAATGGTCAAAACTATTTGGTTATTGAAACAGAAGCACAAGGATTTCCGCAATGGGTGCCTTATACCGGACAATTACGATTACAGGCATTTAGTCATATTGCTTCTGGAGCTAATATGTTAGAATATTGGCATTGGCATTCGATTCATAATTCTGCCGAGACGTATTGGAAAGGATTATTGAGTCATGATTTTCAGCCTAATCCTACCTATAACGAAGCGATAACCATTGGTCGTGATTTTAAAAAAATAGGTTCAAAAATAGCCAGTCTTAAAAAAACGAATGAGGTGGCAATTCTTTTCAGTAATGAAGCCCAAACAGCTTTTAACGCTTTCAGTTTTGGATGGGGAGCCAAGGAACAATATAATGATGTTTTGCGTCCCATGTATGATGCCTTGTATAAAATGAATGTCGGGGTTGATTTTATAGATCCATCGTCATCAAATATTGAAAAATACAAGTTGATTATTGTACCTGCTTTATATGCCGCACCAGATGCCTTGCTGCAAAAACTGAATGCTTATGCAAAAAATGGAGGGCGTATTATTTATACTTTTAAAAGTGGTTTTAGTAATGAGAATGTAACGGTACGTAACACCATTCAGCCCGGAATTATCAATGAGGCTGCGGGTGTGAATTATAGCCAGTTTGTGATTCCGGAAAATGTATCACTAAAAGACGACCCATTTCAGGTAGGGAAAAACAAAAATGAAATAAAATACTGGATGGAGCTGTTGACTCCTACCACTGCCAAAGTACTGGCTAAATATGATCATCCACAATGGAATAATTATGCCGCTGTTACTCAAAACAATTACGGCAAAGGAACGGTGACTTATATTGGTTTTATGCCAGGTGATAATCTTATGGAGAAAATTCTGGAAGGTGGTTTGAAAGAAGCCGGTTTGTGGAAAGAAGATCAAAAATTACATTTTCCGTTTATTACAAAATCAGGGATTAATAATCAGGGAAAAACAATCCGGTACTTTTTTAATTATTCGGGAGAAGCCAAAACTTTCACTTACACCCAAGGTAAAAACGGAACGGATTTACTTAGCTTAGAAAAAGTGGTTAAGAATTCAGAAATCAATCTGGCTCCATGGGGAATGCTTGTAATTGAGGAAAACTAATTCCTGATGATTAGTTATGCGAAAACGATAGAGAATAATAAACATCAAACAATATTAGATATGAATTTTAGCAATATCAGGAAAGTAGTAAAAGTATCGCTGGTTTCAACATTAGTGGTTTCAGGAATTTCATGGAACCAGAAAGGAGATAATAATAAGATTGATAAAAATCCAATTATTACGATTAACGGATTCACTTTTACGGATTTAAATAGAAACGGAAAATTAGATATTTATGAAGATTATCGTCTTGCTGTAGAAGATCGCATTCAAGATTTAATCAGTAAAATGACCGATGAGGAAAAAGCGAGTATGCTCATTGGGATTGGAATGCCTGGTTTTGATGTGAATACTTTCACATTCATTCCGGGAGCTGATAAAGGAAAAGTACCTGGAGAAGCTGGAGGAACTTATGAAATAAAACGTTTGGGGATTCCTGCAGTGATTGTATCGGATGGACCGGCAGGCTTACGAATTAATCCAACCAGAGATAATGATACCAATACTTATTATGCAACGGCATTTCCTGTTGGAACGGCTTTGGCTTCCACTTGGAATGAAGAGCTGATTAACAATGTTGGAAAAGCGATGGGGAATGAAGTGAAAGAATATGGTGTTGATGTGTTGCTTGGGCCAGGTATGAATATCCACCGAAATCCATTGTGTGGTAGAAATTTCGAATATTATTCAGAAGATCCATTGTTGTCAGGAACCATTGCTGCTGCGATGGTAAATGGAGTACAATCAAACGGTGTTGGAACTTCAATCAAACATTTTGCTGCCAACAATCAGGAAAGAAATCGTATGGGGATTAATGCTCACATCAGCGAAAGAGCCCTGCGTGAAATTTATTTAAGAGGTTTTGAAATCGCGGTCAAAACAGCTCAGCCCTGGACGGTAATGTCTTCTTATAATTTAGTTAATGGAGAATATACGTCGGCTCGAAAAGATTTATTGACTACAGTGCTGCGTGAGGAATGGGGATTTAAAGGATTGGTAATGTCGGACTGGTTCGGTGGTTATAACGGATTTGGAGCTATTTCTTCTAAAGATGCTGTTAGTGATGTGGTCAAACAACTTTCGGCGGGTAATGACTTATTGATGCCTGGATTACCTAGCCAGCAAAATGCTATTTTAGAAAATATTAAAAATGGTAAATTAACTAATGAAGTAATTGATACTAATTTGAGAAGAATTTTGGAATTAGTTATGAGATCACCGGTGATGAATAACTACCAGTATTCTAATAAACCCAACTTAAAAGAAAATGCTTTAGTTACCAGACAAGCTGCTGCAGAAGGAACTATTTTGTTGAAAAATGATAATGCTGTTTTACCATTTGTATCAAAATCAGCTCCGCTGGCAGTTTTTGGAAATACCTCTTATGATTTTATTGCAGGGGGAACAGGAAGTGGAGACGTCAACGAAGCATATTCTGTTTCACTGATTGACGGCCTGACTAATTCAGGTTTTTCTATTGATAAAGATTTAGAAGACTTATATAAACCTTATGTAGCAGACCAAAAAGTAAAAGAAATGGCTCGCCGCGAAAAGGAAGGCGGTTTATTAGCAACACCAAAAAGAATTATCGAATTAGATCTAAACAATGAAACTATAAACAATAAAGCGAAAACTTCAGAATTGGCTTTAATTACAATTGGAAGAAATGCTGGTGAAGGTGATGATCGTAAAGTGGCTGATGATTTCAATTTAGCTCAGGACGAAATTAATCTGATTAATAGTGTTTCTGAAATTTTTCATGCTCAAGGCAAAAAAGTGGTTGTTGTTTTAAATATTGGCGGTGTAATTGAAACAGCCAGTTGGAGAGACAAAGTAGATGCTATTTTGTTACCATGGCAACCGGGACAGGAAGGCGGAAATTCTGTTGTTGATGTGTTTACAGGTAAAGTTACACCTTCAGGAAAATTGACTATGACTTTTCCTGTGAATTATGAAGATGCAGCAGCTACTAAAAATTGGATTGGAACACCTGCCGAAAACCCTACAAGCGTTAATTACGAAGAAGGGATTTATGTTGGCTACCGTTATTTTAACACGTTTAATGTCAAACCTTCTTATGAATTTGGATACGGTTTATCATACACAACATTTGATTATTCGAATCTTACTTTGAGTTCGAAAACATTTAATGATAAAATGATTGTTTCGGTTACCATAACCAATATGGGTAAAACAGCAGGTAAAGAAGTGGTTGAATTGTTTTTGTCTGCTCCTGAAAAATCAATTGATAAACCAAGAGAAGAGTTAAAAGCTTTTGGAAAGACGAAGTTGTTACAACCCGGTGAAAGTCAAACAATCACTTTGATATTAAATGCTAAAAACCTGGCTTCATTTGTTCCCAATAAAAATGCTTGGATTGCAGAAGCAGGAAAATATAAAGTTTTGGTGGGTGCATCGTCATTGAATATAAAAGAAACCGCTGAATTTACATTAGAAAAAGAAAAAGTAGTGGAGAAAACACATGCTGCATTTACACTTGATACTCCGTTTACTGATTTGAAACACTAGGTGTCACTAAAAATATTCTTTATGAAAAAACTCTTATTAGGTTTGCTGTTGATTCCAATGTTACTAATTGCTCAGCAAAAAGCAAGATATTTGAGTGAGAATGCTGAGTTTTTGATAAAAGGCAAAAATGTTATGGTTTACACATCGGCAGAGAATACTGATTTTAGATTGACTAAAACGGATTCTTATTTGCAATTTACCGATTTAAAACAGCCTCTTGAAACTCAAATTTGTGTTTTTGTAAATCCAAATAAAACTTTTCAAAGCTTTTTAGGAATAGGCGGGGCAATTACGGATGCCAGTGCTGAGGTCTTTGCAAAATTGAGTATGGAGAGTCAGCAGGAATTTTTGCAAGCCTATTATGATAAAGAAAAAGGAATTGGGTATTCATTAATTAGGACGAATGTTCACAGTTGTGATTTTAGTTCTGAAAGTTACACTTATGTCGAGGAAGGAGATGCTGCGTTAAAAAGTTTTAGCATTGAACATGATAAAAAGTTTAGAATTCCATTAATAAAAAAAGCGATGGCGACCGCGGGAGGGAAAATAACATTGTTTGTAAGTCCATGGAGTCCGCCAGCTTTTATGAAAGACAACGAAAATATGTTGCATGGTGGAAAATTATTAGCTGAATTTTATCAATCATGGGCAAATTACTATGTGAAGTTTATTAGTACTTATCAAAAAGAAGGAATTCCAATTTTGGGACTTACAATTCAAAACGAACCAATGGCAAAACAAACTTGGGAATCTTGTATTTATACCGCCGAAGAAGAGCGTGATTTTTTGAAAAAATATTTAGGTCCAACATTAAAGAATACTGGACTTGGAGATAAAAAGATTATAGCCTGGGATCATAACAGGGATTTGATATCTCAAAGAGCAAGTACAATTCTGGATGATCCGGAAGCCAATAAATATGTTTGGGGAATAGGATTTCATTGGTATGAAAGTTGGAGTGGAGGGGATTCAATGTTTGAAAATGTTGGGAAAGTCCAGGAAATGTATCCGGATAAAAACTTGCTTTTTACTGAAGGATGTGTGGAAAGATTTGACTATTCAAAACTACAGCTTTGGGCAAATGGAGAACGTTATGGAAAATCGATGATTAATGATTTCAATAACGGAACGGTGGGTTGGACAGACTGGAATGTCCTTTTAGATGAAAACGGAGGACCAAATCATGTTGGTAATTTTTGTTTCGCACCCATACATGGCGATACAAAAACAGGAAAGCTAATTTATACGCCATCATATTTTTACATTGGTCATTTTTCTAAATTTATTGATAAAGGCGCAAAAAGAATCAGTAGTGTTGCCAGTAGAAGCCAGTTACTAACGACTTCTTTTTTAAATCCAGAAGGAAAAGTGATTACTGTTGTGATGAATCAAAGTAATGATGCCATAAAATATTATTTGTGTATTGGAACAAAAGCAACTGAAGTTTCAATATTGCCACACGCTATTCAAACATTAGTTTATCAATTTAACGATTGATTGTTTATTAGTTCAAAGTGCTATTTTGAATTACTTGAAAAGTATTTCTTTAGAATATATAGAAGCAGCAATAAATAAATTAACTTTAGGCTTGCAGTTGTGAAATACAGCGGCAAGTCTAAAGTTATTTTTTTTGATGAACAGAGAAGAGAAATTAAACCAACTTCGTGAAAATCCAGAATTTGATATTGTAATAATTGGCGGTGGAGCAACCGGTTTGGGTTGTGCTGTTGATGCTGCCAGTCGTGGATATAAAACCTTGCTTTTGGAAAAATATGATTTTGCCAAAGGAACTTCGAGCAGATCTACAAAATTAGTACATGGTGGTGTGAGGTATTTGGCTCAGGGTAATATTCATTTGGTTCGGGAGGCTTTACTCGAACGTGGCAGAATGTTGCGAAATGCACCTCATGTTTGTCATAAATTAAGTTTTGTTGTGCCAGTTTACAAATGGTGGGACAAATGGTATTATGGGTTTGGTTTGTGGGTGTATGAGTTTCTGTCGGCTAAATTCAGTTTGGGTAAAACTAAAATACTTTCAAAAGCAGCTACCTTAAAACATTTGCCCGATTTAGATTCGACCAATTTGAAAGGTGGAATCTTGTACTATGATGGACAATTTGACGATAGCCGATTGGCAATTAATCTAGCTCAAACAGCTACAGAACATGGAGCTTTAGTGTTGAATTATTGTGGAGTTACCGATTTTATAAAAAAAGACAATAAGATAATTGGCTTAAAAGCTAAAGACGAATTATCAAATCAGGAATATGTAATTCAATCGAAAGTGGTTGTTAATGCAACGGGTGTTTTTGCAGATGCTTTATTGCAAAAGGCAGAAGGGCATAATTTGGAAACTATTGTGCCATCTCAGGGAATTCATTTGGTATTGAATAAGTCGTATTTCGAAGGTTTATCAGCAATGTTAATTCCTAAAACTTCTGACGGCAGGGTTTTGTTTGTAATTCCATGGCACGATAAAGTTTTGTTGGGTACTACGGATACTCCTGTTAATAAAGTCATGTTGGAACCAAAACCATTGGAAGAAGAAATCCGTTTTATCATTAATCATTTTAATAAATACTCAAAGCATCAAATTGATTATGCTGATGTAAATAGTGTTTTTACAGGATTGCGACCGTTGGTAAAAGCTGGATCTGAGAAAAAAACAGCTTTGTTGTCAAGAGAGCATAGTATTAAAGTGCTTCCGTCCGGTTTAGTTGATGTTACGGGAGGTAAGTGGACTACTTATAGAAAAATGGCTCAGCAAACTATTAATAAAGTAATACAAGTTTCAGATTTGAAATTTGTTCGCTGCAAAACAAGACACTTGAAGGTTCACGGTTATTCAAAACAAAAAATCAATTCTCATTTAGCTGTTTATGGTTGTGATGCTTATTTGATTCAACAAATGATTGCTGATGATGATTCTTTGTCTGAAAAAATTCATCCTTTGTATTCGTATACAAAAGCAGAAGTGGTTTGGGCTGTAAAATACGAAATGGCTTTAACTGTTGAAGATGTTTTGGCCAGAAGAATCAGATTGCTTTTTTTGGATGCAAGATCGGCAATGGAAGCTGTGCCAATAGTTGCCGGAATAATAGCTTCTTTGCTGGGAAAAAATCCTGATTGGGAGCGGGAGCAGATTTTGTTTTTTGAAAAATTAGCTCAAGGATATTTGGTGGTGTAGGTTGTAAAGGGTTTTTAGTCAGTTCGTTGGCGTATGTGTTTTTTACAGGGGCTTGTTTTGTTGCAATAATTTTGATTTAACTTGGTTCAAAGTGTTTTTTTATCAGGAAAAACATTCTATATTTGCACTCGCAATCACGAAATGGTTGTGATATACTGGAGAAATGGCAGAGCGGTCGAATGCGGCAGTCTTGAAAACTGTTGACTGTAACAGGTCCGGGGGTTCGAATCCCTCTTTCTCCGCAGAATTAAAACCCGAAACGAGAGTTTCGGGTTTTTTGTTTTTAGCGATATGGATTTTTTGTGCGGGGGTGAATTCGAATGGAGTAATCTTTAAGTTTTGGGGAATAAAAAAAAACTCCAAAACATTTGATCATGGAGTTTTTAAATTTTGTGGGCGATGAGGGGTTCGAACCCCCGACCCCCTCGGTGTAAACGAGGTGCTCTGAACCAGCTGAGCTAATCGCCCTATTTTGTTGCTATCATTTCGTGATTGCGAGTGCAAATATACAACCCTTTTTCAGTTGTGCAAACAAAAAATGAAAAAAATTATAAAATTTCTGCAACTACAAAGGTGCTTCCTCCTACGTATATGAAGTCGTTGGGATTAGCGGATTCCTTGGCTTTTTTATAAGCTTCTGTTACAGAGTGTAATATTGGGCCTTTTAAACCGTGTTGAGCTGCTTTTTCTTTTAAGGTTAAAGCTTCAAGGCCTCGTGGAATATTTGGCTTGCAAAAATAATAAATGGCATTTTTTGGAAATAAAGGCAGTACTTCGTCTAAATCTTTGTCGTTTACTACTCCTAAAACGATATGTAATTGTTCGAATTTTTCGTTTTGAATTTGGTTTAAAACAATTTCTAAGCCGTTTTTGTTGTGTGCGGTGTCACAAATTATTTTTGGTGATGTGCCTAATTGCTGCCATCTGCCCAGAAGTCCCGTATTTTTTACCACATTTAATAAGCCCGTTTCAATATTATTTTGGCTGATGCTAAAATCAGTTTGCTTATTTATAACTTTAATGGTTTGCAGGACGGTTTTTTTATTGTGTTTTTGATAATTGCCAGTTAAGTCAGAAGGAAATTCTTCGGTAATTAAATCAGCCGCAAAATAGATTTCGGAATTGGTTTCTTTTGCTTTTGCTTCGAAAACAGGTTTTGTTTCAGCGGTATATTCGCCAATGACAACCGGGATTTCGGGTTTGATGATTCCAGCTTTTTCAAAAGCTATTGATTCTATAGTGTTTCCAAGAAACTGAACGTGGTCTAATCCGATATTAGTTATTATAGAAACCAATGGAGTGATAATGTTTGTGGCATCAAGTCTTCCGCCCATTCCGACTTCGATAATCGCGATATCCACTTCTTCTTTTGCAAAATAATCGAAAGCTAATCCAACGCTCATTTCGAAAAAACTAATGTCATTGGCTTCAAAAAAAGTTTTATTGGAGTTGATAAAGTCGCAAACAAAATCTTCGGCGATTTCAGAACCATTAATTCTGATGCGCTCCCTGTAATCTTTTAGATGCGGCGAAGTATAAAGCCCAACTTTGTAACCTGCTTCCTGTAGTATAGAAGCAAGCATGTGCGAAGTGGAGCCTTTTCCGTTAGTTCCGGCAACATGAATGCATTTTAAATTAGAATGAGGATTACCAAGATGATTGATTAGCAAATGCGTATTGGTTAAATCTTTTTTATAGGCAGAAGCCCCCTGCAATTGATACATGGGAAGCTGCTTGAACATCCAAGCCGTGGTTTCTTGATAATTCATTATATTTTGATAAATTAGTTGAGGTCTGAAATAAATTTCGATTTTTTTAGTTTAATATTGCAACTAAAAGTTACTACAATACAAAATTGGAGTATTTTTTAATAACTAATGAGTAAAATTTAAAAAATAATATATGTTTAGTTTGATACAATTACAGGCCGATACTATTGCTAATGCTGCGTCGAATGTTGTAGTCGAAAATGTGGCTGCAAATCAGGAAATTTCTGTTTTGAGTTTTCTTTTAAAAGGAGGTTTTTTTCTAATCCCGATTGCAATCTTATTATTTTATACTTTTTATTTGATTATAGAGCGTTATTTATACATTAATAAAGCCTCAAAAATTGATACCCATTTATTAAAAGATGTAAGTGTTAATCTTGTTTCCGGAAATTTAGTTATGGCAACTGCTATTGCTGAGAGAAGTAATACGGCCTCAGGAACTATCATTAAAGAAGGAATTCAGGTTGTAGGCAGACCAATTGCAGAGATTGAATCGAATATGGACCGTGCAGCCGATATTGAAATAGGTGAGATGGAGAAACATCTGGGGCAATTAGGGCTTATTGCCGGTATTGCACCTACTTTAGGATTTATCGGAACTATTTCTGGGGTTATCAAGATTTTTTACAGCATTTCGGTGACCGAAAATATCAGTATTGGTAATATTTCCGGAGGACTGTATGAAAAAATGATTAGTAGTGGTGCAGGTTTGATTGTGGGGATTATAGCTTATAGTGGATACCATTTATTAAACGGGAAAGTTGATCATTTTGCTTTAAAAATTCAGAAACAAATATTGGAGTTTGTCAATATTATTCAAAAATCATAAGTTATGTCAATTAAGAGAAAAAGAAGATTCCATGCCGAAGTAGCCACTTCGTCATTGAGTGACATTATGTTTTTTTTGTTGCTGTTTTTCCTGATTATTTCTACTTTGGCTAATCCGAATGTGATTAAGATGACTTTGCCAAAAGCAAAGAGTAATGAAAAAACAAATAAACAATACATCAGTTTATCAGTTACTGAAGATAAAAAATTCTACATAGATAAGCAGCCTGTTGCTTTTGAGGAATTAGAAACAACTTTAATGTCTAAGATGGATACTGAGAAAGATCAAACGGTGATTGTTAGAATTCCGTTTAATTTGCAGGTACAGGATTTAGTTGATGTGTTGCAAATAGGAGTTAAAAACAATTTGAAATTTGTTATCGCTACAAGTCCGAAGTAATTTTTTAAGAATTAAGAATTATAGTAATTAAATTCTAATGATAAAAAGAGAGCCTTAGTTTCAAAAACTAAGGCTCTCTTTTTATGTTTGTTTTGAAAATTTATTAGTTAAGTCTGAAGTTGTAAGTAATAGTTCCTACTTGTCTTTCAGGGGCATTATCACTAGGTTGCCATCTGGTGTTCATTGCTGCAATTTTTGCCTGATCTAATAAACAACTTGCGGTATTTGTCGTTCCTTTTATTCCGGCAACTGCATTAGTGGTTCTCCCATTTCGGTCTACTGAAACTTCAACAACTACTTTTCCTTCTTCATTGCAGTTGTATCTTGGAACGGGTTTTGAAATTGCTCTTCTGTTTCCCAGTGAATAACCTGTTCCACCACCAGAGCCACTTCCGTATCCTCCACCTGAACCAGAGCCACTTCCGGGGCCGGTACCAGTTCCGTTACCAGTTCCATTACCACCACCGGTTCCTCCGCCTGAACCGCCCACTCCGTAATAACCATTCGAATTTAGGTTTCCGTTCGATTTTCCTTTGTTTCCGGCCGTTTTGTCATCGCCGTCACCGCCTCTGTTTGAGCCTTTCATAATACTGGCTAAGGCATTGTTAGTGCTGCTCGAGACTTTAGGTTTTGCAATTACAACCGGTTTAGGCTCTTCTTTTTTTACAACCACGACAGGCTTTTTAGTTTTCTCTTTGGTTGGAATTACAACACTTTCTTCGGTAGTGTTTTCCTGTGATAAAATGGCTTCGTCAGGAGTGCTTTTTGAAGGTACTTGTTTAGCCTGATGTTTTACTTCTAAAACTTCACTTTTATAATTAGCTCCCGAGCCTAAGTCACTGTCACCAAAGTTGATAGTAACACCGCCACCACCACCGCCACCTGTTAGTTGGTCCAGATTTGCCGGAGGCCAAAAACGGATAAAGAATAAAATCAAAAGCATTATCCCATATAAAAGTGATGATATTGCCAGTGATTTTTTTTGATCTGATGAAATGGTTGAACTCATTGGTATTTTTAAATTATAATGCTCGTATTAAAAACGTCGAAAAGTACTAAAAATTGTTAAGAGTAAAAAACAGTCTTCGGAATTAAAATGATGTCGTTCTATTAGAGTATTTAGTTTTTAATGTGATTTGGAAGGTAAATAAAACCGCCACTATGATCTTCTTTTGCTCCGGTTACACTACTCAAAACATTGATTTCGTTTCTTAATTTCAAAACTCCAAGTAAAGCAAAAATCAAAGCTTCTTTGAATTCAAGGATTTTCTTTTCAGGGATGACAACGGTCATTTTTGGCAGTTGCTTTTGAATGCAAAAAATTAAAAAATCATTGTAAGCGCCTCCGCCGGTAATGAATAAGCGACCTTTTTTTTCGGGTAAGGCTAGTGCCGTTTGTATAGCAATATGTTCCGTGAATGTTCTTAGTTTGTTTTCAATTGAGATTTTATAGCTTTCCATAAGCGGTAACACTGTTTCTTTAACAAACTCAAAACCTAAGGATTTTGGATGTGGTTGCTGATAAAATTCTAAGGAATTGAGTTTGCTTAGTAATTCCGTGTGGATTTTTCCGGTACTTGAAATTTTTCCTTTATCATCATAGTTTAGGCCTAATTGGTCAGCATAAAAATTCAACACGGTGTTTACAGGCGAAATATCGAAAGCGATTCTTTTGCCATTTTCTTCGAAAGAAACATTAGAAAAACCACCTAGATTCATACAGTAATCGTATTCAGAAAATAAAATTCGGTCACCAATAGGTACCAAGGGGGCTCCTTGTCCATCCAATTGAACATCCTCAACTCTGAAGTCGCAAACTATTTTTTGCCCTGTCAAAGTTGCTATTTCTGGAAGATTGCCTATTTGAAGTGTGAATCCGTTTTGAGGTTGGTGTAAAATGGTATGTCCATGAGAACACACGGCATCAAGATTTGTGATTTGGTGTTTTTCAATGAAATTTACAATTATCTGTGATAGCAATTGGGTGTACTTTTTATTCAAAATTTCGAGATTTTCTTTAGAGAAATCTACTGCCGATTTTAATTGGTTTACCCAATCCGTGCTGTAAGGAACGGTTTCGCTTTCGAGAATTTTAAATGACCATTGCTTGTTTTTTATTTCGAATTGGATGTGAGCCAAATCAACTCCGTCCAATGAAGTTCCTGACATAACGCCAATTAGATTGTAAAATTCTTTTTGCATAAAATTAGAAATGAAGCCGACTAAAATATTAAAAGCCGAAGTTGTGTTTTTAAAATAAAAGTAAGTAAATTTAGAAAACACAAAATCAATATGCGAAGATTGTGTGTGGAATTTTGAAATATTTTTTACGTCTAAAGCATTGCAAGGACTTAATTTATTAAAAGCGTTATTATGGATTTCAATTTGACCGAAGAACAAAAAATGATTCAGCAAGCTGCCAGAGATTTTGCCCAAACTGAATTATTGCCGGGAGTGATAGAACGGGATGAATTTTCTAAATTTCCAACGGAACAAGTAAAGAAAATGGCCGAATTAGGTTTTTTGGGGATGATGGTTGATCCTAAATACGGTGGTTCGGGCATGGATAATGTTTCTTATGTTTTGGTGCTCACAGAAATTGCAAAAGTCGATGCTTCTTTGGCGGTAATTATGTCTGTAAATAATTCTTTGGTTTGTGCCGGATTAGAAAAATATTGCAACGAAGAACAAAAACAAAAATATTTAGTGCCTTTGGCAAAAGGAGATATTATAGGTGCTTTTTGTCTTTCGGAACCCAATGCCGGTTCGGATGCTACTTCGCAAAAAACAACAGCCATCGATAAGGGCGATTATTATTTGTTAAACGGAACCAAGAATTGGATTACTAATGGTTCTTCGGCATCGACTTATATTGTGATGGCGCAAACACATCCCGAAAAAGGACACAAAGGAATCAATGCTTTTATTGTAGAAAAAGGCTGGGCTGGTTTTGAGATTGGTCCCAAAGAAAAGAAAATGGGAATTCGTGGTTCAGATACGCATTCGTTACAATTTAATGACGTAAAAGTGCCAAAGGAAAACAGAATAGGGGAAGATGGTTTTGGTTTCCAATTTGCTATGGCGGTTCTCAATGGAGGACGAATAGGAATTGCTTCCCAGGCTTTAGGAATTGCGACAGGAGCTTATGAATTGGCATTGAAATATTCTCATGTGCGACAATCTTTCGGGAAAGAAATTTTTCAGCATCAGGCTATTGCTTTTAAATTAGCCGATATGGCTACCCAAATTATGGCAGCTAAAATGCTGTGTCTAAAAGCAGCTTCAGAAAAAGATGCGGGAATGGATATTACCCAATCGGGGGCGATGGCTAAATTATTTGCTTCCCAAACCGCTATGGATGTTACTGTGGAGGCAGTTCAAATTCATGGAGGAAACGGTTATGTGGCCGAATATCATGTGGAACGCATGATGCGCGATGCAAAAATTACCCAAATTTATGAAGGAACCTCAGAGATTCAGCGAATTGTAATTTCGAGAACATTAACTTCTTAATGTAAATATTGGTAATCGCTATTTTAAAGCTTTTGTTTATTTTTGTAACATGAAGAAAATTATTATCACAGGAACCAGTAGAGGAATCGGATTTGAGTTGGCTTTGCAATTTGCCAATGCAGGACATCAGGTTTTGGCTATTTCGAGAAAAACACCTCAGGAGTTAATCGTTCATGAAAATATCAGCTGTCTTTCGGTTGATTTGGCAAATGAATCTGATTTAGAAAATGTCGAACAATTTCTTGCTTCCACATGGAAACAAGTCGATGCTGTGATTCACAATGCGGGAAGTTTGATTTGTAAACCCTTCGAAGCTTTAACGCAAACTGATTTCGAAAATATATATAAGGTAAATGTTTTTGGTGTTGCCAATTTGACACGCATCTGTTTGCCATTTTTACAAAAAGGAAGTCATGTGGTTACTATCAGTTCGATGGGAGGCGTTCAGGGCAGTTTAAAATTTGCCGGACTTGCTGCTTACAGTTCAAGTAAAGGAGCTGTAATAACTCTTTCTGAATTGTTAGCCGAAGAATATAAAGAACGTGGTATTGCTTTTAATGTTTTGGCTTTGGGAGCTGTACAAACGGAAATGTTGCAAGAAGCTTTTCCGGGTTATCAGGCACCCATTTCGGCAGAAGGCATGGCTAATTATATTTTTGATTTTACATTGAACGGAAACAAATATTTCAACGGAAAAGTATTGCAGGTTTCAACGACAAATCCGTAGGTAATTATAAGAGTTATGAATTATAAGTTATGAGTGAAAGTATCGTTAAAACAAAGAGTTTTGATTTGGCAGTTAGCGGTGTTAATTTTTACAAAAATATTGTTTCTGAAAAGAAAGAATATGTTATGAGTAAGCAATTTTTACGTTCCATAACTTCGGTGGGAGCTAATGTACGTGAAGCTGTAAATGCTCAAAGCAAACCTGATTTTATTCATAAATTATCGATAGCTCAAAAAGAATGTGATGAAACGATATATTGGTTAGAACTTCTCAAAGAAACCGATTATATTTCTGAAATCGAATTTAATTCTCTACATAGACAAAGTGCCGAAGTTTTAAAGATTATCCGAAGCATAATTATAACCTCAAAGAAAAATTTATAATTCATAACTCATAATTTATAATTAAAAAATTGAGCGATACTTTAGCAAAATACTTACCTGATCATGCAGTCAAACCCGCTTTTGAGTTGATTGTAGAAAACAGGGTGCATTTAAAAATCGTTAACGAACGTGCAACTCGTCATGGTGATTATCGAAAAGCCATGAACGGAAAACACGAAATTACCGTAAACGGAAGCTTGAATAAATATCGATTTTTGATTACGCTGATTCATGAAATTGCACATTTGGTTGCCTTCGAAAAGTTTGGTCGTAATATAAAGCCACATGGTAACGAGTGGAAATATGTTTTTCAGCAATTGATGGTGCCATATATTCGACCTGAAATTTTTCCCAATCAATTGTTGCCTTTATTAGCCAGGCATTTTAGAAATCCCAGCGCCAGCAGTGATACCGATACTACTTTGTCACTTGCATTGAAACAATTTGACAAAGTAAACGATAAAAATTATGTTTTTGAAATTCCCTACGGCAGTGTCTTTCGAATTAAAAACGGAAAGGTTTTCAAAAAGATAGCTGTGCGTACCAAGCGATATGAATGTCTGGAAATCAATTCGGGACGTTTGTATTTATTTAATCCAAATGCTGAGGTGGAATTGATTAAAAGTTCTAATTAAAAAATCCCAAATTCCTATTTTATTACAAATCGGAATTTGGGATTTTTTAATTGGAATTTTAAAAGACTTATTCTTTCAAATATGCTTCTCGTACTTTTTTAAATAAATTAGATGAATACACAAAAGCGACTACGGCTTCGTTGTCTGTTCTAAAGATTTCTTCTTTAGTTCCTTCCCAAGCTTTCACACCGTTTTTCAGGAATAGAATTTTTTCGCCTATTTCCATTACCGAATTCATATCGTGTGTGTTGATTACTGTAGTGATATTGTATTCTTCGGTGATTTCTTTGATGAGATTATCAATCAAAATAGAAGTGTTAGGGTCTAATCCTGAGTTAGGTTCGTCGCAAAATAAATATTTGGGATTATTTACAATAGCGCGGGCAATTGCAACACGTTTTTGCATTCCGCCTGAAATTTCAGAAGGTAATTTATGGTGTGCATCAATAAGATTTACTCTTTTTAGAACAAAATCAACACGATCTTTGATTTCAGATTTACTTTTGTTGGTAAACATTTTCAAAGGAAAAGCCACGTTTTCGGCTACACTCATCGAGTCAAATAAAGCACTTCCTTGAAATACCATGCCTATTTCTGTTCTTAATTCTCTTTTTTCATCATCATTTAAACTAGAGTAAATACGACCGTCAAAAGAAATTGTACCTACTTCCGGATGGTGAATACCAAGTAAACTTTTTAATAATACTGTTTTTCCGGAACCACTTTGTCCTATAATTAGGTTGGTTTTTCCTGTTTCGAAAGTAGTTGTGATTCCTTTTAGGATTTTACTGTCGCTAAATGATTTTTCAACGTCTTTAACTTCTATCATGATCCTAATAATAACTGTGTTAATATATAATTGAAAAGAATGATGGTAACCGATGTCCAAACAAAGGATACAGTACTCGCTTTACCTACTTCAAGAGCTCCGCCTTTCATGTAATAACCATGGAAAGAGGGGATAGTAGCTAATAACATAGCAAAAATGAAGGTCTTGATGAAAGCATAGGTAATGTGAAAAGGAATGAATTCCATTTGTGCTCCTGTAATGAAATCAGCACTACTGGTAAAACCACCATACACACCTGCAAGCCAGCCACCGAAAATTCCTAAAAACATACTGATTCCAATAACAAAAGGGTACAATAATAAAGCAATAATTTTAGGGAAAACCAGGTAATTTAAGGAATTTACTCCCATTACTTCCAAGGCATCGATTTGTTCGGTAACACGCATGGTTCCGATGCTGGATGTAATAAAAGAACCCATTTTTCCAGCCATAATAATAGAAATAAAAGTAGGTGCAAATTCTAAAATTACTGATTGACGCGTAGCAAAACCAATTAGGTATTTTGGAATTAATGGATTGGTTAAGTTCAAAGCTGTTTGAATAGAAACAACTCCGCCTACGAAGAAAGAGATAAAGGCAACAATACCAAGAGAGCCAATGATTAAATCGTCTATTTCTTTAAAGATAAGATTGCGCATCATAGACCATTTGGTCTGTTTGTTAAAAATCTCTTTGAGCATCAGGAAATATTTTCCTACTTGCGATAAATATCGAATGAGCATCATAGTTTTTTGAATATTGTCAAAAATAGTTATAAGTTATGAGTTATGAAGTGTGAGTTGCCGCTTTTTCGAAAAGTCAAATTAGCGAATTAGTTTCTCTTTCATTTTTTTCAGGCGGTATTGACGAATAAATTTTGCCTGTTCGTTGTTAACTAAAAGCGGTTTTTTTTCTGATTTTGCTTTTAGAAAACCCTGGATATAATCAAAAAACAACAAAGGCTTCTTTTTCATCATAGCCAGTTTAGCTGAGGCAATTGCTGTAATCCAAAATCCGTAACCTAAGGTATAAAATGCTTCTCCTTGTTTGTAACGTGCTGTTTTGTTATAGTTGGCTCCCGTAGGTTTTAAATGTTTAACTTTCAAAGAAGCATCAGTGACTACTTTCCAATCATAGAATTTACACAATAATTCGTCAACGGTGTCCCAACCCATTTGTGGACGTAAACCTCCAATTTGTTTGAAAGTGGCTTTACGATAGGCTTTTAAAGCACCGCGAATATGATCTTTATCGGTTAGGTTTTCCAGAACCCAATCTCCATTTTTTTCAATATAACAAAATCCGCCCACCATTCCGATTCGGTCATCTGACTGAAAATGCGTGGTGATAGTTTCGAAATAGTTGTTTGGGAAAATTAAGTCAGCATCCAGTTTTACAATGACATCATAATCATCATCCAGAGTTTCAAAACCTGTTTGAAAAGCCTGAATTACTTTGCTGCCCGGTAAATGAATCGCACTTGATTTTTTTTCTACCAGAGAAATATAGGGATTGTCTTTGGCGAAAGCCTCAACAATATCGGCAGTTTTGTCGGTCGAATTGTCGTTGACGATTACTATTTTTTTTGGTAAAAGGGTTTGAGTGGTTAAGGATTCTAAGGTCAAAGAAATAAATTCTTCTTCGTTGTGAGCCGGAATAACAATGTAATATTTCATTTTTTTTCAAAGTCTAGTGCAAATATCATTATTTTTGCAGGGATTAAAAAATATACTTTCGATTGGAAAAAAAAATTACAGTTGTTATTGTAACTTATAATGGAGCAAGCTGGGTGAAAAAGAATATGAATTCTTTATTGCAATCCAGTTATCCAATAGATATAATTGTAGTAGATAATGCGTCGACAGACCAATCGGTTGCTCTTTTGAAAGAATATAAAAACGTTCACTTAATAGAAAGCAAAGTTAATTTAGGTTTTGGTAAAGCCAATAATATCGGAATTGATATTGCTCTTAAAAATGGTTCGGATGCTGTTTTTTTATTGAATCAGGATACCTGGATTTATGAAAACAGTATTGCAACTATGGCTGAAATTCTTTTTGCAAATCCCGATTTAGGAATTGTAAGTCCTTTGCATCTTTCGCCAGACGAAGTTACTCTGGATAGCAGTTTTGAAACCTATTATTCAAGATTTCAAACCGGAATGGATTCGGAGGCTGTTCGTATAGTTCCGTTTATTAATGCAGCTGCCTGGTTAGTATCTAAAGAATGTTTTCAAAAAGTGGGTTATTTTGATCCTGTTTTCAATCATTACGGTGAAGATCGAAATTTTTGCACCCGCGTATTATTTCATAAATTCAAAATAGGCGTCGCAAAAAAAGCGGCCATTTGCCATGATAGGATTGTGAAGTTAAGCAGCAAAAAAATAGAATTACAGTCTGAATATTTGGTTTTAAACCAAATGATAGATTGTAATTATTCTGCTGTATCTGCTTTGATATTGGGTTTGAAATCGGTTATTGGATTGCCGAAATTTCATGCTAAGGCGGAAGGTTTGTCTAAGTCTTTTACACTTTTTTATAAACTGCTGTTTTACTATGTGGGTCTGTTAGCCGATTATAAAACAATAAAACGCATTCGTAGTAATTCCAAAAAAGGAATTAATGGAACCGATATAAAGAGCTATGCAAAATAAAGCAGATCATCGTCAGGCTTTTTTCTTTACCCTAATTAACTATGTGGGGATTTTGATAGGGATTTTTTCTACGCTTTTTGTGTACCCTAAAAATAAAGAAATGCTTGGGGTTTTTAGATATGTAGAATCTTTAGCGCAGGTTTTGTTTCCAATAATGCTTTTAGGAGTTTCACAGGTTTTGATAAAATTTGGACCTAAACTGAACAGTCATCAGGAAAAACAATTGTTTAATTACAGTGTTTTGTCCATTCTTTTTATGAGTCTTCTGGTTTTGATAGCTGTTGGAGGTTTCTCGTTATTTTCTGTTTTTAAGCATTTGGATTATGTTTATTTGGCTTTTTCGATGGGCTTTTTCCTGGCTTTTATCGATTTGTTCAAGAAACAGGCAACGATTATTCAAAAGATTTCAGTTCCGACTTTTTTTGATAATATTGTGCCTAAACTGGCATTGCCGGCTATTTTTATTTTGGTATTAAACAATTGTGTTTCTTCAGGCGGATCTTTGCTATTGTATACTGTTTCTTATGGTTTAATAGCGTTGTTTGTAGCCATTTATCTGTTTTATTATTTTAAACCCGAATTCAGGTTTGACTTTAAATCCTTGTTTATGCAAATAGATAAAAAAGAAATGTATCGTTTTTCTTTGTTTGCATTTGCGGGGAGTTTGGGGTCGGTATTTGCTTTCAGAATCGATGCTATTATGATTCCAAAATTCATTTCGATGGAAGCTAATGGTTCTTTTAGTATTGGGGTAACTCTGGCATCGGCATTAGCGATTCCGGCAACAGGGATTTTTACTTTGTATGCGCCTATTATTTCTAATTTCATCAAAAATAATATGATGGAAGAACTGAATGTAAAGTATAAGGAAATTTCCAAATTACTTTTCTTTATTGGGGCGCTTCTTTATAGTTGTATTTTTTTAGGTATAGAAAATTTATTTCTGCTGCTACCTACACATGAAAATTTGATGGCATCGGTTTCGGTAATTTTGATTTTAGGATTCAATGTTCTGGTGAATATGGGAACGGGTTTCAATAGTGAAATTATTACCTATTCTAAATATTATCGATTTAATCTTATTGCCATCATTGTATTGGTAATCCTGAATGTTTCATTAAATATTCTTTTTATAAAAGTATTTCATTTAGGCATTGAAGGAGTCGCTTTTGCTTCCTTGATTGCGATGGTACTTTTTAACCTTTCGAAATTGATTTTTATTTACCAAAAATTTAAATTATTTCCTTTTGATAAATCGTATTTAAAATTGGTTGTTGTATTTACGGGAGTACTTTTGTTTTGTTATTTTTTACCAAATCTAGAGAATAATTGGTTTAATCTTATTTACAAAACAGGGCTTTCAATGCTTTTAAATTTGGGAATTATTTACAAGCTGAATTTAGTGTATTCCTATAATTTTTGGGTCAATAAGATGTTGGCAAAAATCAGGTCTTAAATAATTGCTCTGCTATTTTTGAGGAAAATATAATTTATCATAAAATAAAAAATCCACAATCGAAATAGATCAATTGTGGATTTTTTATTTGAATTTAAAACTAATTAGAATCTATAAACAAAAGCATTGATGTTCATTCCGGCTCCTACAGAAGCAAAAATAAGAATGTCACCTTTGTTGATTTCATGACCTTCAATTTTTTTGTTTAAAATTAAATCGAACAAAGTGGGTACAGTTGCCACACTGCTGTTTCCTAAATCATGAATACTCATTGGCATGATATCAGCCGGAGCTTCTTTGTCGTATAATTTGTAAAAACGGTCAACGATAGCTTCGTCCATTTTTTCATTTGCCTGATGAATCAGGATTTTTTTAACGTCATCTATAGCAATACCACTTTTGTCCAAACAACTTTTCATGGCAGTCGGAACATTGCTAAGGGCAAATTCGTAGATTTTTCGACCATACATTTTGATGTAGTTAATGTTTTGGTCTAAGCCCGGATGGTATGATTTTCCGTTGAATAAAAATCCAACTTCTTCTTCCGTGAAAGAAGCTGTTTCGTATGAAAGCATTCCGGTTTCATCATCAGAAGCTTCGATAACTGTTGCTCCGGCTCCATCAGAATAAATCATAGAATCACGGTCGTGATCATCAACTACTCTTGAAAGAGTTTCAGCTCCAATAACCAAACATTTTTTGGCCATACCTGATTTAATAAAGGCATTGGCTTGCAACACACCTTCAACCCAACCCGGACATCCGAAAATAAGGTCGTAAGCCACGCATTTTGGGTTTTTTATGCCTAATTTATGTTTCACACGACTGGCCAAACTTGGAATCATATCCGATTGGTTCTGTCCAAATTTTACATCGCCAAAGTTGTGCGCAAAAATGATATAATCCAAAGTTTCAGGATCGATTCCGGAATTTTCTATCGCTTTTTGTGAAGCAAAAAAAGCTAAATCGGAAGTATTGTGATGACTTTCTGAATAGCGCCTTTCTTCGATTCCTGTTATTGCTTTAAATTTTTTAATGATAACTTCATTCGATTGTTTGATTGGCGTACCATCATCGTTAAGAAATTGATGAAGTTCAAAGTATTTGTCGGAAATTATTCTTTCTGGTATGTAACTTCCTGTTCCAGTTATTTTTATTTTCATTAGGTTGTTTTCCATTAAAAAAATAGCAATAGTTTAATGTTTTAAGAACTATTTAGAAATATCGGTTGCTGTGCGATTGGCAAAATTACAGATAATTTTTAATGAATCTCCAAAATCAACTGCTTTTAATTTTTGATTTAGGGAAAAACTTTGAAAACTAAATGTTTAGTGGAGATGAATTTTATTTTAAAATAAAAATGCCCTGATAAAAAAAACAGGGCATTTAAAAAGAGTTTATGTTAGAATTTAGTTTTCCATATACGCTTCGATAGGCGCACAAGAACAAACTAAGTTTCTGTCTCCATAAGCATCATCTACCCGACGAACAGATGGCCAGAATTTATTCTCAGCAATATAATCTAATGGGTAAGCTGCAGTTTCTCTTGAGTAAGGATACTCCCAAGTATTTGCGGTAAGCATTGCTAAAGTGTGAGGGGCATTTTTCAATACATTATTTTTATCTTCTGCAATAGCAGCCTCAATTTCTTTTTTGATAGCAATCATGGCATCACAAAAACGATCTAGTTCAGCTAAGTCTTCAGATTCTGTTGGTTCAATCATTAAGGTTCCTGCAACCGGGAAAGAAACTGTTGGTGCATGGAAACCATAATCCATTAAACGTTTTGCGATGTCACCCACTTCAATTCCGTTTTGTTTGAAAGCACGGCAATCTAAGATCATTTCGTGAGCAGCTCTTCCGCATTCTCCGGTATAAAGAATAGGATAGTGTCCTTCAAAACGCGCTTTCATGTAGTTCGCATTCAGGATGGCGTGTTCGGTAGCACTTCTTAAACCTTCAGCACCTAACATAGTAATGTATCCGTAAGAAATCAAACAAACTAAAGCTGATCCGTACGGAGCAGAAGAAATAGCTGTAATAGCATTTTCTCCACCAACATTTAATACTGGGTTAGTAGGTAAGAACGGAAGTAATTTTTCGTTTACACAAATTGGTCCTACACCAGGTCCACCACCTCCGTGAGGAATAGCGAAAGTTTTATGTAAGTTCAGGTGACAAACATCAGCACCAATAGTAGCCGGATTTGTTAAACCTACCTGAGCGTTCATATTGGCACCGTCCATATAAACTAATCCGCCATTGTCGTGGATTAATTGCGTGATTTCGTTAATTGTAGATTCGTAAACTCCGTGAGTAGATGGATAAGTAACCATTAAGCAGGATAAATCATCTTTATGCTCAATAGCTTTTTCTCTTAAATCTTCTACATCAATGTTTCCTTCCGGAGTTGTTTTAGTAACTACGATTTTCATTCCCGCCATAGCTGCAGAAGCCGGGTTTGTTCCGTGAGCAGAGGAAGGAATTAAACATACGTTACGGTAACCTTCACCACGAGAAATATGGTAAGCACGAATAGCCATCAAACCGGCATATTCTCCTTGAGCTCCTGAATTGGGTTGCAAAGTTGTTCCTGCAAATCCAGTGATAATGCTTAATTGGTCTTCTAATTTTTTAAGCATTGTGATGTAACCTTCGGCTTGTTCAACCGGAGCAAACGGGTGAATGCTGTTCCAGTTTGGCATTGATAAAGGTAACATTTCAGAGGCTGCGTTCAATTTCATAGTACAGGAACCTAAAGAAATCATCGAGTGATTCAATGATAAGTCTTTACGCTCCAGTTTTTTGATGTAACGCATTAATTGACTTTCTGAACGGTAAGTATTGAAAACTTCATGTGTTAAGAAAGGCGACGTTCTTTCTAAAGAAGCCGGTAATTGAGATGCAGTTGCTAATTCAGAAACAGTAAATGCTTCTTTTTCTGTTGCTTCCGCAAAAATGGCAATGATTTGGTTGATGTCATTGATTGAAGTCGTTTCATTTAATGAAATCGAAATCGTTTCAGCATCAACATAGAAGAAGTTTACTTCATTTCTTTCGGCAACTTCTTTTACTTTTTGAGCATTTGTTTTAACTAAAATGGTGTCAAAGTAAGCTGTATTAATTTGGTAAACACCTAACTGATTTAAGGCTTCAGCAGTAGTGACAGCAGAAGCATGAACTTTGTTTGCAATGTATTGTAATCCTTTTGGACCGTGATAAACCGCATACATTCCAGCCATAACAGCCAGTAAAACCTGAGCTGTACAGATGTTTGAAGTCGCTTTTTCACGTTTAATATGTTGTTCACGGGTTCCTAAAGCCATACGTAAAGCACGGTTTCCATTAGCATCGATAGAAACACCAATGATACGTCCCGGCATAGAACGTTTGTATTCTTCTTTAGTAGCGAAATAAGCTGCATGAGGACCGCCGTATCCCATTGGAATACCAAAACGTTGAGTCGTACCTACGACTACTGCAGCACCCATTTCTCCCGGAGAAGTTAAGGTTGCCAATGATAAAATATCAGCAGCAACAGCAACTTTAATTTCGTTTTCTTTTGCTTTAGCGATAAAAGCAGCGTAATCGTTTACTTGTCCGTATTTTCCAGGGTATTGTAAAATAGCTCCGAAGAACTCATTTGAGAAATCGAAAGTCTCGTGGTTTCCAACAACTAATTCAATTCCGATTGGAGTAGAACGTGTTTGTAAAACCGATAATGTTTGAGGTAAAATTTCTTCAGAAACGAAGAATTTGTTTATGTTGTTTTTCTTTTGTTCACGGGAACGAACGTCAAATAATAACGACATTGCTTCGGCTGCAGCTGTACCTTCGTCAAGTAAAGAAGCATTGGCAATTTCCATTCCGGTTAACTCAATTACCATAGTTTGGAAATTCAAAATAGCTTCCAAACGACCCTGAGCAATCTCTGCCTGATATGGTGTGTAAGCCGTGTACCATCCCGGGTTTTCAAAAATATTTCTTTGAATAGGTGCCGGTACAATGGTAGGGTGGTAGCCTAAACCAATATATGATTTGAAAACTTTGTTTTTTTTGCCTAATTCCTGAATGTGATTAGCATATTCATATTCCGTCATTGCCGGATCAAGGATTAAATCATTTTTCAAACGAATTCCGTCGGGAAAAGTTTCATAAAGTAATTGGTCCATATCAGTAACACCAATTGTTTTGAACATATGTTCTAGGTCAGTTTCTCTTGGCCCGATGTGTCTTAAAGCAAAAGCATCTGTTTTCATGAAAGTTTTGTAAATTTTTGAGGTGCAAAAATAAGCATAATTCTCTTTCTAATCATTGTTTTAGCATTGATTTTATTTGTTGTAGGAAGAGTTTATAATTTTCATCGTGAAATGATTACATTTGTTAGATGATTCGCATTCGAGACCTTTTTGATTTTTATCTAAAATCCAGCATCCATGTTGCTTTGTCGGTCTATGCTTTGGTGCGAATGACGCAATTTATGTTTGGGATCCCTTATGATAAACCCATGGCTTTTTTTGCTTTCTTCGGGACCATTGTAGGTTATAATTTTGTGAAATACGATGCTTTGGCCAGAGCTAAGAAAAGAATGATGCGCAATGAATTGAAATTGATAGCCGGTTTAAGTTTTATGTCGTTCCTGGCGGTAGGCTATTGTTTTTTTCAATTGGAGCAAATAACACAATTAGTAGCTGTTGGAGTTTTACTACTTACGTTACTTTATACACTTCCTTTTTTTCCTAATCGTAAAAATGCCCGAAACTGGGCCGGTGTCAAAATTTATATTGTTGCGTTGTGTTGGGTGGGAGTGACTTTGATGTTGCCATTAGTTAATGCGCATCATGATTTAGGAAGTGATTTTTTAATTAAATGTGTGCAGCGATTTATATTGATTTTCGATTTGATTTTGGTTTTCGAAATTATTGATTTGAATAACGATGATCCGCATCTCAAGACTGTTCCGCAGCAAATAGGTGTGAAGCAAACAAAATTATTAGGGTTGCTGTTGCTTGTGCCATTTTATTTTCTGGAGTTATTAAAAACTAATTTTATCGAAAAACAATTGATAGTCAATTTGGTTTTGGTTGTAATGCTTTCTCTGTTTTTGTTGTTTTCAAATGAAAATCGTTCCAAATATTATTCTTCTTTTTGGGTTGAAAGTATTCCCATTCTTTGGTGGCTGATGGTAGTTTTGCTGTAAAATAAAAAAACCGAAGTAGAGATACTTCGATTGTTTTAATTTGTTTTTCTTTTGTATGCTAGTTTTTGAGCTAGACGAAAGAGTTAGATTTATCTAATTTTATAACTTGACAATTGTTCAAATCTGTTATTTAAATATATATATAATTTGTGGAGTTTAATAAAAATTCTGTCAACAAGCTCTTTAGGTTATACAGTGGTTTGTTTATTGTTTTTTTATCCATGTAGAATTTTTTCCTTTTTTTTCTGGGTCAGGATTCATCTCAATAAGTCCTTTTTCCTGCATTCGATAAAATATACTTTTCATATTATCAGAAGTCTTTACCCCGGTTAATTCTCTCGCCTTACTATTATGAATTTCATCATGACTTTCTAAATACTCCATAACAATTTTTTCAGCTGAGGCCAAAGGTTCATGACTAATAGTAACCAAAACTGCATTTTCAAGTTCTCGAATTACTGGTTTTTTTAATCTCAGTTCACTTATTTCATCAAATGCAGTATTCAAGCCTTCTCCAACATCTTTATTTGGTGGATTAGGGAATTTATTTATAAGTCGAACTAAATTCCCATTTCTTGCAAATTGTTCATTTAATATGTTTGCTTCGGTAACATGACCCGGTAAAGAACCAGGACTTAATACTTCAACTCGATTGTCAAAAATCCTAACGTGAATATCTGATGCAATACTATAATCTCTATGAAGTACGGCATTAGTTACAATTTCATGTAAAGCTTTGTATGGATATGTGAGATCTTCTAAACCAGTTTCTCTCAAAACTTTTTCGTCATCAATTATTTTCTTCGTTTGACTAACTGCTTCGTAAACTTGTGAATAAATACATCCTTCCACAGAAATTGGATCAAAAACCAAAGTTTCCCTTGTGCCTTCTTCAGCTTTTGTTTTGTATCTATAAATTTTAATTCCACTTTGTTTTGGTAAAGCAGCTTGTGGTATTTCTGCATAGAGTAAAATTGCAGCAACTGTCGGAAGATTATTTCTGATTAGTAATTGTCTTCTTAACCAAGCTAAAGGTTCTACCGTTGGGATTACCTCTATCATAAATTCATAAATCACTAAAGAATCGGATACTGTTTCTATTGGGATGTTTATTGGGACATCTTCAAAACTTGCTAAGCCTTTGTCTAATTCAAGTCTTTTTAAATCTTCTTGAGTTGTTAACTTTAAGTTTTGTGCAGATCTTCTTTTATATACTTCATTATTTGATGCTTTTACTATGTGAAGATTCTTTTTAATTGACGCTTGTAAAATAAGTCCCTTTGAAGTTTGATGCGACAAAAAAGTGTAGGTATAATAGTCCCCAACTGGAAATAATTTCTCGAAAATTTGAATGTGTCCATTGGCCTCCTCTTCATTAACAAATCCTCTCCATTCTCTAATTGTATTTTCGTTGCGTTCGATTTCATCAATGCCAATGTATAGTTCACCACCAACAGCATTTGAGAATGCTGAGATCGTCTTTGTTAGACTAGCAGGAGAAATATCTTTAGACTTAAGGTCGTTGAAATGATTTTCACTCAATTGTAAAATCTTCTCCTTTTGTTCGTCATTTATAGGAATAGTGTTAATCATACTGTAAGGTTAATTTTATTTTCTGCTATAAAAAATATTAGTTAATCAATGTTTTAGATATACAACCAAAATTCGTATTATTGGAGAAAGGTTATAGTATTGTCTTTTTAATTTCAACAAAAATAATTATTTTTCTTACACGGAGAGATTTTAAGATATTTTTTTAATTATTTGCTTTTGAACATAAAAAAAACCGAAGCATCTCTACTTCGGTTTATATCTAAAATCTAAATCAATCCCGCTCTTCTTAACAAAGCTTCCGGTTTTGGTTCCTGACCTCTAAAGCGTTTGTATAAAATCATAGGAGCTTCGGTTCCGCCTTTTGAAAGTACATTTTCTTTGAACTTGGTTGCAACTTCTTTGTTGAAAATACCATTTTCTTTGAAATATTCAAAAGCATCGGCATCTAGAACTTCCGCCCATTTGTAGCTGTAATATCCTGATGAATAACCACCTTGAAAGATATGTGAAAAAGCCGTACTCATAGCATTTTCGGCTACATCCGGATACAATTGCGTACTTTTAAACTGTTCCGTTTCGAAAGCTTTTAAGTTGGTGATATTAGTTGGATCCTGTCCATGCCAAGCCATATCTAATAATCCAAAACTTAATTGTCTTAGTGTCGCTAAACCTTCCTGAAAACTCGCACTTTCTTTGATTTTTTCTACATATTCCTGCGGAATTATTTCTCCGGTTTGATAATGCGTGGCAAATAAAGCCAAAGCTTCCGGCTCATAACACCAGTTTTCCATTACCTGACTTGGCAATTCTACAAAATCCCAGTATACAGAAGTTCCGGATAAACTTGGGTAGATCGTGTTCGCCAACATTCCGTGTAATCCGTGACCAAATTCATGAAATAAAGTCGTTACTTCGTTAAAGGTTAATAACGATGGTTTAGTTTCTGTAGGTTTTGTAAAGTTGCAAACGTTAGAAATATGCGGTCTTTCGTTTACGCCATTTTTTACAAATTGCGATTTAAACGAAGTCATCCAGGCACCGTTGCGTTTTCCTTTTCTTGGGAAAAAATCAGCGTAGAAAATAGAAACTAAATTGTTGTTTTCATCGGTTACCTCATAAGTCATTACTTCGTCGTGGTATTTGTCGATGTCAAATACTTCGGTAAAAGTCAGTCCGTATAATTTTCCGGCAATGTCAAAAGCGCCATTCAACACTTTTTCCAGTTGAAAATAAGGTTTTAGTTTTTCGTCATCTAAATTAAAAAGCTGTTGTTTTAGTTTTTCAGAATAATAAGCACCGTCCCATTTTTCCAATTGTTCGATACCGTCCAATTCTTTTGCGAAAGTGGTTAATTGAGCAAATTCTTTTTCGGCAGCAGGCTTGGCTTTCGCTAATAAATCATTTTCAAAAGCCATCACTTTTTCCGGGCTTTCAGCCATGCGTTCTTCCAAAACAAAATGCGCATGAGTTTTATAACCTAATAAATTGGCTCTTTGTTGACGCAGTTTTACAATTTTTAAAACAATAGCCTCATTATTATATTCATTGTTTTGGAAACCTTTCGAACCAAAAGCAATTGCCATTTTTTTACGCAATTCTCTGTTGTCAGCATACGTCATAAACGGAAGATAGCTTGGATGATCTAAGGTAAAAATCCAGCCTTCTTTTTCTTCGTGTTTAGCCAAAGAGCGGGCTGCTTCGATTGTTCCTTCCGGTAAACCTGATAAGTCTTTTTCGTCTGTAATGTGTAATTGGAAAGCATTGGTTTCAGCCAAAACATTTTCGCCAAATTGCAAACTCAATTTCGATAATTCTTTGTCAATTTCGCGTAACTCAGCTTTCTTATCTTCGGCTAAATTAGCTCCGTTTCTGGAAAAACTTTTGTATTTTTTGTCTAAAAGTGTGGCTTGTTCGGTGTTTAAATTTAAGCTGTCTTTTTGTTCGTAAACTGCTTTTACACGTGCAAATAAATCAGCGTTTAGTGTAATGTCATTTCCGAATTCAGATAATAAAGGCGAAACTTCCTGAGCGATTTTTTGCATTTCGTCACTGGTTTCAGCCGAATTCAAATTGAAAAAAATACTCGAAATTCTGTCCAAAATAGCTCCTGAATAATCCATTGCTTCGATGGTGTTTTCAAAAGTTGGCGCTTCAGGATTGTTTACTATGGCATCAATTTCAGCTTTTGCCAAAGCAATTCCTTCCTGAAAAGCAGGAAGATAATCTTCATTTTTAATTTGAGAAAAAGGAGCTGTGTTGTATTTTGTATCGAAATATTGGGTTAGAATACTCATAATTAATATGTTTTTTTACGCAAAGATTCGCAAAGGAAATCCACGAAGAGAAGCTAAAATTTTGTGAGTCTCTGTGTTTTCTTTGCGAATCTCTGTGGAATTATTTTTTATTTTAAACTTTCAGAAGCTTTAATTACTGCAGCTTTTAATTCTTCTTTGTAAGCTACAATTTTGTTTAAAACAGCAATATCAGCACTTCCGATGATTTGAGCTGCTAAGATTCCGGCATTTTTAGCACCGTTCAGCGCCACAGTAGCAACAGGAACTCCGCCCGGCATTTGTAAAATAGATAAAACTGAATCCCAACCATCAATAGAATTGCTTGATTTTACAGGAACTCCAATTACAGGAAGAGGCGACATTGATGCAACCATTCCAGGTAAATGTGCAGCACCACCAGCACCGGCAATAATTACCGAAATGCCTCTTTTGTGTGCATTGTTACTAAAATCAAATAATTTTTCAGGTGTTCTGTGTGCCGAAACAATATCTACTTCTGTTTCTATTCCAAATTCTTTTAATATGTTGATGGCATCCTGCATCACTGGCATGTCAGAGATACTTCCCATAATTACAGCTACTTTCATTTTTCTTTTTATTTAAAGATTAAATGATTGAAAGATTTAAAAATTTGAATTGAATCTTTAAATATTTCAATCTTTAAATTTTTTAATTATTCACTAATTACTCTAATTGTATTTTTTACATCCTCAGCAATTTTTCTTGCTTCGGCCATGTTTTCGTTGGCAATGGTTACGTGTCCCATTTTTCTGAAAGGACGGGTTTGTTTTTTGCCATAAATATGAGGTGTAACGCCATCCCATCCTAATATTTTTTCAATATTTTGATACACTACATTTCCTGAATAACCTTCTTCGCCTACTAAATTCACCATAATTCCGGCCACTTTACTGTCGGTATTTCCTAAAGGTAAATCTAGAATGGCACGTAAGTGGTTCTCAAATTGCGAAGTATAGCTGGCTTCAATCGAATAATGTCCTGAATTGTGCGGACGCGGCGCAACTTCGTTTACAATAACTTCATCGTCTTGTGTTTGAAACATTTCAACGGCTAGAAGGCCAACGTGATTGAAGTTTTTAGAAACTTCCAGTGCGATGGCTCTGGCTTTTTCAGCCACTTTTTCGTCTATTCGGGCAGGACAAATTACGTATTCCACCTGATTGGCTTCGGGATGAAATTCCATTTCGACTACCGGATAGGTTTTGATTTCTCCTGAAGGATTACGACAAACGATAACGGCTAATTCATTTTTGAAAGGAACCATTTCTTCTGCGATACATTCTACATTTGGCAAGCTTTCTAAATCGGAAGCCTGACGGATAATTTTCACTCCATTTCCGTCATAACCAAATTCAGTGCATTTCCAGACAAATGGCAATTTTAACTTAGAATCTAAAAAGGCAACAACCAGGTTTTTTAAATCATCAAAACGTTTGTAGGCTGCTGTTGGGATGGAATGCTCAGTATAAAAATCTTTTTGCGTTCCTTTATTTTGAATTTTTCTCAGTGTTTTAGGAGAAGGATATACTTTTAAACCTTCGCTTTCCAATTTTTCTAAAGCTTCCAGATTAACCAATTCGATTTCGAAAGTTAAAACATCAACTTTTTTTCCAAACTGATATACAGTGTCAAAATCCATTAAGTCACCTTTGAAAAAATGATTGCAGGCTATTCGGCAAGGAGCCTCATCGCTTGGGTCAAGAACGTAAGTTTGTATGTCAAATTTTCGGGTGTCAAACAATAACATTTTGCCTAATTGTCCGCCTCCCAGAATTCCTAATTTAAAATCAGAAGAAAAATAATTCATTGTGTCGAAAGTTTATTGGCAGCAAAGA
The DNA here is from genome assembly GCF_900100165.1 of Flavobacterium glycines. Taxonomy (GTDB): domain Bacteria; phylum Bacteroidota; class Bacteroidia; order Flavobacteriales; family Flavobacteriaceae; genus Flavobacterium; species Flavobacterium glycines. Next base: position 158,753 of record NZ_FNEO01000004.1, on the reverse strand, counting down.
TACTTTTAAATGGTTGAATAGGAAAATGCTATTTTATTTTCTTCAAAATATGCTTTGAAACCGATTTGTAAGCTGCGGTATGTGTACTGAAATCTTTTACTAATATGGTTTCTAATTCGGGATGAATCCAATCGTATTCTTTTCCTAAAAGTTGTAAACTGCGCATAGCATAGACTTTTGAAGCTACTTTAGTATCAGTAATCAACCAGTCAAAATTAATTTCGATGAGTTCCTGACGCTGTTCTTCGGAAAAATGGATTTCTTTTTTTGAAGTTTTATAATGCGCTTCAATGAGTAAGAAAATAACTTTCGAAAGTGGTCTGATAGCACTTTCGTTTGTTAATGTTTTGCTTTTGGAACAAATTAAAGAGAGTTGTCCTTGTAAATAATCGAGCTTTTTTAAAGCTATTAATTCCATTGCCCAGCAGGCTTTGTAATGGTCGGGATTTTGATTTTCGAAACAAATTTTCATAAAATCATCCAAAAGTTCAGGATGTATCAGTAAATAATCGGCCGTGGCCTGACGACTTTTTTTGTATCCTGTAGTTTGGCTAATAATAGTGTTTAATTCGCTCATAGGTTTTCAAGAAAACGCCTTAAAAGTACAAATTAGAAATCAATTGCTAAACTCAAATTCCAATTCAGTATCTTTGCGCATCATTTTAAAATAGAAAATAATGATTCAGCTTCATGATAAGGAGTTTGTGCCGTTTATTTCGGCCGAAGAAATTGACTTTGCTATACAGAAAATGGTTAGCCAGATTGAAGATGATTTTGCTGATGAAATTCCTGTTTTTGTTGGGGTTTTAAACGGTTCTTTTATGGTGGTTTCTGATTTTGTGAAAAAATATAGCAAACCCTGTGAGGTGAGTTTTGTGAAAATGGCTTCTTATGAAGGAATGAGTTCTACCAATCAGGTGAAAGAATTAATTGGTTTGAATCAGGACTTAACTGGACGTTCGGTAGTAATTATTGAAGATATTATTGATACCGGGCATACAATTGTAGAATTGAAAGCCTTATTTAAGAAACAAAATCCAAAACATTTTAAAATAGCGACTCTTTTTTTTAAGCCTGAAGCGTATAAAAAAGAAGTGAAAATTGATTATATAGGAATTCAGATTCCGAATAAATTTATAGTAGGTTTTGGTTTGGACTATGATGGTTTAGGACGAAATTTACCGGAAGTGTTTCAGTTAAAAGATTGAAAGACTGAAAAATTAAAAGATTAAAAGATTAAAAAAGGTACATATATTAATAAAAGTTTATTGGATAAGATTGTAAATCTTTGAATCATTAAATTTTTAAATTTTTAAATTAATTTTTATGACTAACATTGTTTTATTTGGGAAACCAGGAGCTGGAAAAGGAACTCAGGCTGAGTTTTTAAAAGAAAAATACAATTTAACGCATCTTTCAACAGGTGATATTTTTAGATTTAATATCAAAAATGAAACAGAATTAGGAAAACTGGCACAAACGTACATCAATAATGGTGAATTGGTTCCTGATGAAGTGACTATTAAAATGTTGCAAAGTGAAGTTGAAGCTAATCCGGATTCTGCAGGTTTTTTATTTGATGGTTTTCCAAGAACAATTGCTCAGGCACAGGCTTTAGACGCTTTTCTAGCTACTAAAAGTGAAGTTATTACAGCAACAGTTGCTCTGGAAGCAGATGATGAAATTCTTGTAGCAAGATTGTTAGAAAGAGGGAAAACTTCGGGAAGAGCTGATGATCAGGACGAAGAAAAAATTCGTAACAGATACCAGGAGTACAACGAAAAAACAGCTCCGCTTATTGATTTTTATAAAGGACAAGGGAAGTTTTTTGCAGTAAACGGTATCGGTTCTATTGCTGAAATTACGGAGCGCTTAAGCAGTGTAATTGATAATTTATAATAAAAAAAATATTGCTGAAAGTTTAAAGTTCCTGAATTTTTTTAGGAACTTTAAACTTTAATTTTTTGAATCCTGTAGGAACTAATGGAGCTATTTATAATTCTTTTTTTAATATTACTCAACGGACTTTTTTCGATGTCTGAAATTGCATTGATTTCGGCAAGGAAATCAAGACTTGAAAATTCAGCTAAAAAAGGAAACAATAGTGCGCAAATAGCTTTGGATTTGGCTAATTCGCCTAATAAATTCCTGTCAACGGTTCAAATAGGGATTACATTAATAGGAATCTTAACAGGGATTTTTAGCGGGGATAAGATTACTGCCGATGTAGAAATTTTTGTATCAGGATTTGAATTTTTAAAACCACACGCACACACTGTTGCAGTGGGTATAGTAGTGGTGGTTTTAACATTTTTTTCTTTGGTGTTAGGTGAGTTATTGCCTAAAAGAATTGGGTTGAATTATCCTGAAACAATAGCTAAAGGAGTTGCTATGCCTATGAAAATAACTTCTATTATCACGGCGCCGTTTATTTGGTTATTAACACATTCAACGGAGTTTTTATTGAATGTTTTGCAAATAAAACCCACAGCTGACGGAAAAGTAACTGAAGAAGAAATCAAAGCTATTATAAAAGAAGGAACAGAAGTAGGTGAGGTTCAGGAAATTGAACAGGATATTGTGGAACGTGTTTTTCACATTGGAGACCGAAAAGTAAATTCGTTAATGACGCACCGAAAATCAGTGGTGTTATTGCCATTGGAAGCCGATAAAAGTCAGGTTAAAGAATTTATGCTTCAGGAGTTGCATTCTTTTTATCCGGTGTACAAGGATAATATTGATGAGATTGTAGGAGTGGTGAGTTTGAAAAATATTTTTGCTACGATTGATGAAAATAATTTCAATTTAGAAAATATTTTAACCGATGCTCCTTATATGATGGAACATACAACAGCTTATAATGCCTTGGAAAATTTCAAAAAAACGGGTGTGCATTATGCAATTATAGCTGATGAATATGGCATTTTTCAGGGAATTATTACCTTAAATGATATTCTGGAAGCTTTGGTAGGAAATGCATCTGATTTTTATAAAGAAGATTTCCAGTTGATAGAAAGAGAAGATGGAAGTTGGTTAGTTGACGGGCATTATTCCTTACATGATTTCTTAACCTATTTTGATTTGGATGAATTGTTGAGTGATTATGAGGTGACCACTTTGAGTGGATTAATAATGACTGAATTGTCTCGAATTCCTAAGCAGGGAGAAAAATTCGTTTGGCATAGATTTGAATTTGAAATTATCGATATGGACGGTGTGAAAATCGATAAAGTATTAATAAAAGCATTAAAATAAAAAAACATTCAGTGTTGAGTTTCGATAGTTATCGGGATTGAACATTGGACATTGAAAAATGAATTAAATTGTCGAAAAATTTAGTGTTAATTTGGAGCAATCTGAAACTGAATACTAAAAACTGATGACTGAACACTTAAAAAAATGACAGAGGGGAATTTTGTAGATTACGTAAAAATATATGTTTCTTCGGGAAAAGGAGGAAAAGGTTCTACGCATTTACATAGAGAGAAATTTATTGAAAAAGGAGGGCCTGACGGAGGTGACGGAGGCCGTGGAGGGCATGTGATTTTGGTAGGTAATAAAGGACTTTGGACTTTGTTTCACTTAAAATTTGCCCGACATATTAAAGCCGGTCACGGTGGAGACGGAGGAGGAGACAGAAGTACAGGAGCCGACGGAGAAGATAAAATTATTGAAGTGCCATTAGGGACTGTGGTGAAAGATAAGGAAACAGGTGAGATCTTGTTTGAAGTAACCGAACATGGTGAAAAGAAAATCCTTTGTAAAGGAGGAAAAGGAGGTTTAGGAAACTGGCATTTTAGAAGTTCTACTAATCAAACCCCGCGTTATGCTCAGCCAGGTTTGCCGGGAGTGGAAATGGATGTGATTCTGGAATTGAAAGTTTTGGCCGATGTTGGTTTAGTGGGCTTTCCAAATGCGGGAAAATCGACTTTGCTTTCGGTTTTAACTTCTGCTAAGCCTAAAATTGCCGATTATCCATTTACCACTTTAAAACCTAATTTAGGAATTGTTGCGTACAGGGATTTTCAGTCTTTTGTAATTGCGGATATTCCGGGAATTATTGAAGGAGCTGCCGAAGGGAAAGGTCTTGGACATTATTTTCTGCGTCATATTGAGCGTAATTCAACGTTGCTGTTTATGGTTCCGGTAGATACACCTGATATTAAAGCTGAATATGATATTTTGGTTAATGAATTAACCAAATACAATCCTGAAATGCTCGACAAAGAGCGCCTTTTAATTATTACCAAGTGCGATATGCTGGACGATGAATTAAGAGCAGAGTTAAAAGCAGAATTAGATGTCTCGTTTAAAGATGTCCCTTATTTATTTGTTTCTTCAGTTGCTCAGCAAGGTTTGACAGAGTTGAAAGATAAGCTTTGGAAAATGTTGAATGAGTAAAAAGTATTTTACAACATATAAAAACCACTAACGAATTTGATTTGTTAGTGGTTTTTTTATCAGAAAGGTGCTTCGGTTTTATTTTACCTTAACTCTTATTCCTTCAGTATGACTAGAATATTCAGGCGCATACATACTTTGTATACTCGTTATTCCATTAGAGAAATCGCCACGATTATTGACTCTTATATCATATTCTAAAATATAGGTGCCTTTGTTTATCTTATCAAAAAAGAAATGCGTTGCTGCATCTTTTGTACTCTTGTAAAATGCTAAACCATTCTTGTAATCATTAGAAGATAAAACATCTAAAGGTTCAAAACAAGAAGCTCTTAAGTCTTTTAAGTGAACAAATTCCATATTTTCTTTAGCAGTTATAATTAATCTAACGGTAACTAGGTTTCCAATTTCTAACTGATTTTGTGTTGTTATTTTGTTTAACACAAAGTCTTTAGAATCTGTTTTTTTAAGATACAATTCTTTAGAAACAGAGAGTACATTGGTACTGTCCGTTTTTATTTTGTCCAAATCCTCAAAATACTGCCAATAAATACCACCAAAACCTGGTACTTTTGACTTATTTTGAATAGTAATTGTGGCCATGTTTTTTTGTATTTCATTAGCTTGCCAGTTGAGTTTTAGATAACCTGCTCCTGCTTCTTTTTCATTCTCAGATAATTTTTTAGTCAAAATCTTTTCATTGCCAATTTTAAAAACTGTATTGTCTTTTACACTTAACCAGTCTGTTCCCTGCATCAGTAATGCATAGACAGCTTCGGTGGTTGATTTAGTTGTTGGCCAGTTTTTAGTTTGTTTATTTTTTAGCAACCAGACTTTCATTGCATCGATAGATTTTGTGTCAGTTGTAATTTCCGAGAAAGCTTCGATAAGCAAGGCTTGTGTTTCTATAGGAGCCTGATGCCAATACCAACCAGATTTGTTTGCAATCCAATACATACCCCAGTCTTCGTTGTTTGAGGCAGATTCTTTTAGACTTTCGATGATTTTTTTTGCTGTTTCTTTTTCGCCAAAGCGATATAATGTAAGTGTTGCTAATCCTTTTTCGTAAAGTGAATAGTTGAGCCATTCTTTTGTGGCCGTTTCCAGATACAACTTTGTAGCTTTTTTTAAAGTATCGGACAAAGGATATTTGGCGATGTAAAAACTTCTCGTGTACAAATAGTGCAAATCAGAGTACGGATTTGCCCAAATCAATTTGTTGTTTGAGCTTACCATTTTAATTCTTTTTGCATGATTATTTAAGAATTTAGCATCTAAATACGCAATTCCTTTTTTAGCAATTTCATCCACTTTTATATAGGTTTCCTGACCAGGTGTTAGTTTAGCCAAATGACCTAAACCGGCCAGAATATGACGGCTAATGTATTCGTTTTCTCTGTCGCCGTCAAACCAGGCAAATCCACCTGATGCAAGTTGTTTTTGTTTTAATTTGTTAAAAGCAGCATCCTGAGAATTTTTCATTTTTTCGAAATCAAATAGCAAAGCCATTTTGTTTTTCTTTTCGGTTTCGGTTTTAGCATCGTTGAACCAAGGTGTTTCGGCAAGAATAATTGATTTTAATGCTTCATTTTCTTCCAATTTCGAATTTAATTTTCCATTTTTTCTCCAGTTTTCAAATAAGTCTGAAATCTTAGGATTACTGGAAATAATTGCAGAAGCTAGTGCATTGGCATAAAAACGGGCAAAAGTCTGTTCGGCACATTCGTGCTCGTATTCCATTAAATAAGGTAAGGATTGCAAGGCAAGCCAGCTCGGATTTGAGGTATACTCTAATGTTAACAGATGGTTTTTAAGTGTAGTTGAGTTGTTGTTTTTTAGATTATCAAAAGTATATGTTTTCGTCGCATTGTCACGAACCCAAATGGACTGGCTTTCAGTTACGAGAATGTTGTTCGTTAAAACAGGAAGTATATTTTCTTCGCCATCCGAATAATTTCCAGCCTTTGCGACAATGCGGTATTGAACGGCTTGTAAGCCTTCAGGAATGTATATTTTCCAGATTGCTGTTGTGTTTCCATGAGCATCGATGTTAAAATTTCGGATATTTTTTATGTTAGCCATTTTTAAATCAATAGCTTGCATTGTCATAGCGTCAAAAAATTGTAATTGAGCAATGCCTGTTTTGTTTTGGCGCGTCATATTGGCAATTTTAACTCTAATAACAATTGTGTCTTTTTCTCTGAAGAATCGAGGGAAATTAGGACTTACCATTAACTCTTTTTGCGTAATTACATTTTTTTCTAAATAACCAGAAACAGCATTTTTGTTATGTCCCAATAAGCGCAACTTCCATGAAGTTAAAGCCTCTGGTGATGTGAAATTAAAACTGATTTTTCCTCTAGAATCGGTTTTAAGATGTGGATAAAAGAATGCGGTTTCAGAAAGATTAGTTCTCGCTTTAATTGTTGATAATTTCTTTCCTGCTAAACTGTCATTTGAAATCAAGCCGGAAACTCTTCCTTGTAATGCCATTGAAATTGCGGCAGTACTATAAACTTGATCGTCTACTTCTTCAATAACTTGACTTTTTTTAGGACCACTTCCTGCTGGCGCAACTTTTAATACAGCATCAGGATCACCTTTTATAGTTTGAGCTCCTATTTTTTTATCTTTAATTGTCGTAATAGCTCCTGTAAGGTTACTTTTTTTCTGTGCGCCATAACCTACAACAACTACTTCCTGTAAAGCATTTTTATCTTCTTCTAATTCAATGTTTATTTGTTTAGATGTTGTTTTTTCTTCTCTGTCAAGGAAACCGATATAGCTGAAAACTATTATTTCACCTACTGCTGCTTCAATTTGATAGTAACCTTCAAAGTCTGAAGTTGTTACTCGATTAGTTCCCTTTATATAAACATTAACTCCGGCCAATGGCTCGTTTTTACTCGAGATAATTCCTGAAATTAGTTTAGCATTCTGTGGTCTGCTACTGTTTTTATGGAGGTATTTTTGGTACTCATTATTGGAAAAATAGGTGTTAGAATTATTGAAATTAAATCCAAACCACATTAATTTAGTTTTCTCATTTTCTGTTTTGAAATAGCCTAAATAGCTGTTTAAGTTTTTAATATTTGTAAAGGTTTTTTGGAAACCAAAAGGGCTTTTAAAATTTGTTGGATAATAATTGTTGTAGTTATTAAAATCTAAATTATCCCAATTTTTATTGGCAAATTGATCTAAAGATTTATCATACATGGATGCTAAAATTTCAGATTCCAGTTTTGTGTTGGTAGCATTGAGTTTAAAGGACCAATTTTCTAGTTTTCCAGGTTCAATTTTACTTCTGAAACTTTCAATTTCAAATTCCAGTTTAGGTTCTTCTTTTTTTAGAGCAACATTTAGACTTTTATTAAAAACAGTATTTTCATAAATGCTTGTGCAATTTATAGTTACTGTATTTTCAAATTCATCATTAAGTGGGATGTTTAGTATTATTTCATTGTCTTTTAAGAAGTGGTTTTCGTCTAAGAAATTCCAGTATTTATAATTAGCAATTGTATTAATATAGAGATCAGGAATGATACTTTGAATTTTAATTGTTACAAAACCATCTTTTTTTGGATTTGAATTTAATTGTTCCAGGGTGATAAGTTGGTTAGGGTTTATTTTGTTCTTACTCTGTATCAAATCAAAATGGGAACTGTTTTCAACGAGATTATCGAATGCATCTTTAGCTGAGAATACAAGTTTGTAGTTTCCGGATGGATATTCCATCATAAAGTCCAGCGGAATTTCTTTGTCTTTTAGAGTGTTTATTGTCAAAGAATGCACTAATACTCCGGTTTCTTTTTCAGAAATTGGTTTTTCATTTTTTTCAAAAGGGAAAAGTTGTTCAAATTCAGAATCTGAGATTGTTTCTATTTCCGGTTTTTGCCAAACTCTTGGTTTGAATTTATTTACAGCATTTCGAATACGGTATATTTTAATCTCCCCATTTGTAGCAACAAAAGTGTCGTTGAGATTATTACTTTCCAGTTTTATACTAGTTTTGTCTTTGGTTTCAATGGTTTTAGGAATATCTGCTTTTAGTTTTAGAGCATGATAGCCCACATTAGTAATTAAGTCTTCCTTAGTTTGTGTTTCACCATTGATATCAGTTATGGTGACTCTAATGCGATAGCTAAAAACAGGTAGTTTTTCTTTTACAGCTAATGTATCGGGTTTTGCAATAAAATCAACGCTAAAGTTTCCTCTGTTATCGGTTTTAGTTTCTGATTTTACTAATGTTTGCTGTTTTCCGCCGTACCATTCATAAGCGCCATAGGAGTTAGTATTGTAGGTTTCCTGTGTAATTTCGTAGGTAACTTTTGCATTAGTGACATTTGCTCCGGAAAAAGAATTTGCATTACCGGTAACGGTTAACTTTTGGTTGACTTTGTAACTCTCTGTTAAAGGATTAATAGTTATTTCAAACTTAGGTCTTTTGTATTCTTCTACGCGAAAAGAAAGATATGAATTTTCAAAAGTTACATTATCCCAAAACGGATGTTCCTCTTTTGTTTTATCATATATGCTGTCTTTTTCATAATCATCAGGTTCTTCTGCCTGAATAGTGAAATTTCCGGATAACCCTGTTTGGGGTAACTTATATTCTCCCGAAAAGGAACCAAACTCATTTGTAATTACATCAAGTTCTTTGATTGTTTTGTTATTAACGTCTTCAAAAGTAATTTTAAAAGAAGTATTCGCAACAACTGAAGTTACATTAGCTTTTTGCTGTAAAGCGATGCCTTTGTAATAAACGGTTTGACCAGGGCGATAAATGGCTCGGTCCAGATAGAATTGAACTTTTGCTTTTACTGTTTTATTTTTTTCGAATTCATTTAAGATATTAATATAATTGGTGTAGAGTGGAAGAGTATCATTATCCTTGGTTAAAACAATATTTCTTTGAAAATTTTCGTCTTTTCCTCTTGTGTTAAAAAGAGTTCCTGTTTTATCGGTTTTACCCACGAAATCTTCCGAATCTATTTGTACATTCTCAATAGGTGTTCCGGTTTTTCGGTCTAAAACATGATAGTAGTCTCTATCTTTTTTTGTTTCGGACAGCAGACTGAAATTGGTAGCTATAATTGTTTCAAATCCATATGCTTTATCATCTTTTTTGGCACTAGTACTTTCAAAAATAGCAAGATAACTTCCTGTTTTTAGTTGAGGTAAAAGTAGTTCTGTTGTGTGTTCAAAATAGTCTTTTGGATTTTTTAAACTATAATTTTCGGTTTGTACTGGAATGTGATGTAATATAAATTCATTTAGAATACTGTCTTTTTTAGCGTAATTGAAATTCAAAAATTGCATCTCGCTTTGCTTTATTTTATAAAAGCTAATCTTTACACTGTCGATATTTTTAAAACTTATAAAAGCACGGTGATTTTGGTTAGGATAAATGTATTTTTCCAGCTGGATGCTGAGGTTTTTTTCTAATAAATTATGTCTGCTTAGATGAGCTTGTTTGTAAGTATTCGAATGATTTTGAATCGCTATAATACTGTCAAATAAAGCTATGGATTTTATCTTATAATCAGGATGTGTTTCTTTGGAAGCCAGATTGTTAAAGATTGTTGCTTTCTCGAATTGAATTTTTTGTAGGCTGATTGCCGTTTTTGATTGTTTTTGCAGTTTAGTTAACGCTTTTAGATAAGCTTCATTGTCATTTACAAGCTGGTTTTTGCAAAAAATAATACGATTCAACTGATTTTCTACAGATGGATTGTTTTGTTCTCTCTCCTGAAATAATTGCAAGGTTTTTTGAAGATTTTTTTCTTTGACAAAGTCGAAGTTGATTTCTTTAAAAGAGACAGAATTTCCAAATAAATCTTCTTTTAAGAAATTGAAGTCACTTTTTTTAAAATTCCAATGCTGAATTTTTGAATTGTAATAATTGATGTTTTCTTCCAGTAAATATTCATACAAATTTTCGGTTTTGAATATTTCCTGATTGTAATAATCAAATATAGCTTCGTACTGAGCAAGAGAAGTATTTTTTATACTTGCTTTGTCAATTAAACTATTGTTGTAATACTTTGCTATTTGGTTTTCAAATTCAGCATTAGACCACAAAAGGTAATTGTTGTCAGGATTGCTGGTAGTGGTTATATTTTCTCTTTTATACCTATTTTGATTAAGGTAATCATTCAGGCATTTAGCGTAAACTAAATTCAAAATCGCTTTTGAAGGAGCAGAAACTTTACTAATATCCGTTTTTAAATGGTTTAAGATTTTGGATTGAGCATTTTCGTCTAATGTTTGTAAGTATTTAGATTGATAAAAAAAGCATTTTATCAATTGTTCTTCATCGTTTTTTGAAATTGACCTTTCATAAATTCTATCTACAATTTCTTTAGCCGATTTTATTTTTCCATCTTTTTCTAAGGTGATTACTTTATTCCAAGATTTTTGATTTTTTTGAGCAAAAACAGATGTTGAAATAAGTACGATGAGTAACAAGATTTTTTTCATAATAACTTTTTATACTATAGAGCACATTCTTTCCCAAACAGTTAGGAATAATGTGAAAAATAGCACTAAAAATAATTATTTTTTTGAAAAAGCTTTCTTTTTTTTGTAGGTTTATTTTTAAAATAAGTTTTTTGTAATTTTAATTACGATAGGTGTCAAACAAATATTCCAATGTTTCTCGAATATTATTGGCAGGCATTTCAGGATAAATAATATTTTGGTTTAGCCAGTTTTTAATGATTTCGTCGAAATTTTTCCCAACCTCATAAACCACAGGAACGCCCATTTTTTTCAGGGCTGCGGCATTGCATTCCTGTTCGTAATGACTGCGAATAGGAATGCTTAGAATTTTCTTTTTAAGATACAAAGCTTCAGCCGGAGTTTCAAAACCGCCACCGGTGATGATGCCTTCACAGGAAATCAAGCTCTCATTGAATTTTTTTTGGTTTACAGGGAAATAAGTAATATTTCCAATAGTGTGTTTGAATTCTATTCCTTGTAAGAACCAATGAAAGTGTACGTCACTTATTTTATTAAAGGCTTTTTCGAGACAATCTTTGTCGAAAGAAGGCAGGTAAACTGTAATGTGTTTTAAATTAGCAGGTTGGGCCTGAATAATTTCGTCTTTAATAATTGGAGGAAGAATAAAGGAATCATATTTTTCAAAATGCAAACCGATATTTTTAGGAGAAGGCGCATAGTGTTTCAAAATCATTTCGCCCATTAGACTCTTTTTTTCAGGTCTTGGAGTATTGGCCGAAATAAAACTGGCTTGGTGCCCTAATTGCACAGAATGTACTTTTTGCATTTTACAGGCTAAAGAAGTGATCGAGTCAAAATCATTGATGATTATATCATATTTTTTTAACGGCAGTGTATCGGCATCTTTGTAGATTTGGCGAGGTCGGATATTTTTGGCAATTTCCCAATAGTCCAATCCGCCACATTTGCTGTAATGCAGGCTGCAACCTTTACTTTTATATTTTATGGGAAGTTTAATGTCTAAACTGGCATTGCATCCGCTGAGAAAAAAATCGACCTCGCCAAATTTTTGCAGATAGGGATATAATTGGGTTGCTCTGCTGATGTGCCCATTTCCTGTTGCCTGAATGGCGTAGAATATTTTCATATTTCCGAAATTTTCATGTTACGAAAGTATTTGTCTAATGTTATTGTAAGGTTGATTTAAGATTGTGATTTCGTTATTGTTTTTATGCTGGATAAAATTTTTATAATCCTTTTAAATTTGTTTATTTTTGGAAAATGAAACACATTCTGCTGGTATTTTTTTTGTTCCCAATATTGGTTTTTTCTCAGGTAAATTTTGAGAAAGCCCAGCAATTATTTGAAGAAGGGAAATTAGAACAAGCTAAGCCCATGTTTGAGGTTCTTCTGAAAAAAAATCCATCTAATATAAAAATCATCGAATATTTAGGAGACATTGCCGGACGCAGTAAAGACTGGGATGAAGCCTTGTTGTATTATGGAAAGCTTAAAAAAGCCAAACCTGCTGAAGCTAATTTTTATTTTAAATATGGCGGTGTTTTAGGAATGAAAGCTTTAGAAGTCAGTAAATTCAAAGCTTTAGGGATGATTGATGAAGTACGGACGAATTTTGAAAAAGCTATAGAATTAAATCCCAAACACATTGAAGCCAGATGGGCTTTGATAGAACTCTATCTTCAGTTGCCGGGAATTTTAGGCGGAAGTGAAAAAAAAGCCATACAATATTCTAACGAATTATTTCAAATTTCAGTTGTTGACGGCTATTTATCCCGAGGTCATATTGAAGAATATTTTAAAAGATATGCAAAGGCAGAACAGCATTATAAAAAAGCAATTGCCGTGGGGAATTCGAAAAAGACTTATCAAAAACTGGCCAATTTGTATGCCAATAAAATGAAATCACCCGATAAAGCACAAGCGGTTTTAGAAGAATTTAAAAAGAAAAACGACAATTAAATTAAGGAAATAAATTTACGCATAAGCGATAACTAATATGAAAACACATTTTATAGCTATTGGCGGAAGTGCCATGCACAACCTGGCTTTAGCATTACACAATAAAGGGTATCAGGTTACAGGAAGCGATGATGCTATTTTTGAGCCATCAAAATCACGTTTAGAGAAGAAAGGTATTTTACCGGCCGAATTAGGTTGGTTTCCTGAAAAAATAACCGCCGATATTGATGCGGTAATTTTAGGAATGCACGCTAAGGCGGATAATCCGGAATTGTTGAAAGCACAGGAATTAGGCTTGAAAATCTACTCGTATCCTGAGTTTTTATACGAACAATCTAAAAATAAAACCCGTGTGGTTATTGGTGGTTCTCACGGGAAAACAACCATAACGTCTATGATTTTGCACGTGATGCATTACCACAATATTGAAGTGGATTATATGGTGGGTGCGCAATTAGAAGGCTTTGATACGATGGTACATCTTACCGAAGAAAATGATTTTATGGTCCTGGAAGGTGATGAGTATTTGTCTTCGCCAATTGACAGACGCCCTAAATTTCATTTGTACCAACCGAATATTGCTCTGATTTCAGGAATTGCCTGGGATCATATTAATGTGTTTCCAACGTATGAGAATTATGTGGAGCAGTTTGAAATTTTTATTGGTAAAATTACTAATGGCGGAATTTTAGTTTATAATGAAAACGATCCGGAAGTAAAACGTGTGGCTGAAGCAGCAACGAATCCAATTCGAAAAATAGGGTATCACACACCGAATTATAAAGTTGAAAACGGAACAACCTTATTAGAAACTCCTGAAGGTGATATGCCAATAGAAGTTTTCGGAGCGCACAATTTGAATAATTTGGCTGGAGCCAAATGGATTTGCCAGAATATGGGTGTGGATGAAGCTGATTTCTATGAAGCAATTGCCAGTTTTAAAGGAGCTTCAAAACGATTGGAAAAAATTGCAGAAAGTAAAACTAAAGTAGCTTATAAAGATTTTGCTCATTCGCCAAGTAAGGTTTCAGCAACTACAAAAGCTGTGAAAGAACAGTATCCTGACAGAACTGTTGTAGCTTGTTTGGAATTGCATACTTACAGCAGTTTAAATGCTGAGTTTTTAAAAGAATACGAAGGCGCATTGGCTTATGCTGATACTGCAGTTGTTTTTTATTCTCCTGATGCAGTAAAAATTAAGCAATTGGAAGAAGTAACTTATGAGCAGATTGCCAAAGCTTTTAATCGTGAAGATTTAATTATTTACACTAATCCTGCTGAATTCAAAGAATATCTGTTCAATTTGAATTTAGATAATTCTGCTTTGTTATTGATGAGTTCAGGAAATTATGGCGGATTGAATTTTGATGAGGTAAAGGGATTAATCGAGTAATTGTGGTATTATCGTTTGTTATGTAAGAAAAGAGGTGTTGGTTTAAAAGATTTAGTACTATATTTACTATATGTGAGTTGCTGTAAACTAAATCTTTTGTTATGGAAAACAATCATTTCCCTATTACCAATTGGTCTGAAGACGATAAACCCAGAGAGAAATTAATGCTCAAAGGCAAAAGTGCTTTGAGTGATACTGAGTTAATTGCTATTTTAATAGGCTCCGGAAGCAGGAATGAATCGGCAGTGGATTTAAGTAAAAGGATTTTGGCAAGTGTGTCTAATAATCTCAATGCTTTAGGGAAGCTCAGCTTAAGTCAATTGATGCAATTTAAAGGCATTGGCGAAGCCAAAGCAATTGCTATCGTAGCAGCAATGGAATTGGGAAGAAGAAGACGTGCAGAGGAAGTGGTTGAATTGACTAAAATCACTTCGAGTAAAATTGTTTTCGAAATCATGCAGCCTATTATTGGTGAGTTGCCTCATGAGGAATTTTGGATTTTGTATCTAAATAACTCCAATAAGGTTATTTCAAAGACACAAATAAGTATAGGCGGAATTACAGGAACTTTGGTCGATGCCCGTTTGGTTTTTAAAATGGCGCTTGAAAAAGGAGCAACAGCTTTAATTTTGTGTCACAATCATCCTTCGGGAGCTTTAACACCAAGTGATGCCGATAAGCAAATTACCAAAAAATTAAAGTTGGCCGGAGATAGTCTGGATGTTAAAGTTTTGGATCATTTGATTGTGACTGAGACAAAATATTATAGTTTTGTAGATGAAGGAATATTTTAAAAGCGAAAATGAGAATTGATAATATAAAAGATGTATTTTTTGATTTAGATCATACGCTTTGGGATTTTGACAAAAATTCGAAAATAACCTTAGAGAATATTTTTGTCCGAAATCATCCGGCTGTCGCAATAGATGTATTCATTGAGCATTATATTCCTATCAATCAAGCCTGTTGGAAATTGTATCAATATGATAAAATTACGCATCAGCAATTGCGTTATGATCGATTAAAATTGTCTTTTGATGCGATTGGCTATGAAATTTCAGATGCTGAAATTGAAGCTGTTTCCCAGGAATATATTGATTTGCTGACTGAGACGAATCATCTTTTTGATGGGACTTTTGAAATTTTAGAATATTTAGTGGGAAAATATAAGTTGCATTTAATTACCAACGGATTTGCTCATGTACAAGAAAAGAAATTGAAAAATGCTAATTTGAAAAGCTATTTTTCGACTGTAACCAATTCGGAAATGGCAGGTGTAAAAAAACCAAATCCTGTTATTTTTGAATATGCGTTAAATTTGGCTAAAGCCAATAAACAAACAAGCATCATGATTGGTGATTCTATTGAAGCTGATGTTTTAGGAGCGTTAGATGCCGGAATTGATGCCATTTATTTTAATGAAAACAAAGAAGCTGTAGACAGCAATATAAAACAAATCAATCATTTGTTAGAACTTAAAAATTATTTATAACTACTTATTGATTTTTGAAGCAACTAATCGAATGAGATATAATCTAATTACTATAAACTAACAAACAAAACTTACTTAATATGAAAAAACAATTTCTGTTGCTTTTATTGCTGGTTTCCGGCTTTGGATTTGCCCAAACTTTAAATGATTATAAAACCGTAATTGTCCCTCTGAAATACGATTTCTTAAAGTCAGAAAATCAATATCGAATGGCCACTTTGTCAAAATTTAACTTGAATAAAGTAGGTTTTGATGTGTTTTATTCGAACGAGATAATTCCTCAGGAGATTAGCAGATGTTCTGTTTTGAATTATGATATCGTAAAAGAAAATGGATTTTTAACAACTAAATTATATGTGACTTTTAAGGATTGTTATGGTAAAATAGTTTATCAGTCTGAAGTAGGTTTAAGTAGAGAAAAGGATTTTCAAGTTGCTTATAATGAAGCTTTGAATAATGCTTTTACATCGGTTTATGGTTTAGAATATCAATATAACGGTGGAGCAAAAGCTGCAGTAGAAGAAAAAGCAGAAAAAGTTGAGAAGGTAGAAAAAGTGGAAACAGCACCGCAAT
The DNA here is from genome assembly GCF_900100165.1 of Flavobacterium glycines. Lineage (GTDB taxonomy): Bacteria > Bacteroidota > Bacteroidia > Flavobacteriales > Flavobacteriaceae > Flavobacterium > Flavobacterium glycines. The sequence goes on along the minus strand of NZ_FNEO01000004.1, from coordinate 142,452 downwards.
CGATACCAGCAGTTGTTATTGATCCAAACGAATTGCTTTTTGCACAACCACTTGCAGGAGGAAATTATCAGCTTATTGATAGTAAACCAAGTGTGGTGATTAAGCTTTATAAAACTTCAGATGCTAATTCCTTTTTAGCCCAAAAAGGAAATCAGCAGGGCGTTTTAGTTAAGAAAGACAATCAATGGTTTTTTGAATATTATCAGAATGATCAATTGGTTTCAGAAAAGATAAACGTTAAGTTTTAAAAAAAACGGCTTTCAAGATAAAAATTGAAAGCCGTTTTTTTAATAATCGTATTTGTCTTTCCATCGGTTTTTAAGAAATTCCCGCGTCGAATTTTCTCTTGAATTATTGCCAGGAACGTAGATTGGAGTGTTTTTGATTTCTTCAGGCAAATATTCCTGCTCGGCAAAATTATTAGCATAATCATGAGAATATTTATAATCTTCACCGTATCCCAGTTCTTTCATTAATTTGGTCGGAGCATTGCGCAAATGTATAGGAACAGATAAATCACCTGTTTGTTTTACAATTTGCTGTGCCGTATTAATTGCCATGTAGGAAGCATTGCTTTTAGGAGAGGTTGCTAAATAGATGGCGCACTGACTTAGTAAAATTCGGCTTTCAGGATAACCAATTGTGGTAACTGCCTGAAAAGTATTATTGGCCATAATCAAAGCAGTTGGATTGGCATTACCAATATCTTCGCTAGCTGAAATCAATAATCTTCGGGCAATAAATTTGATATCTTCACCTCCTTCAATCATTCGGGCTAACCAATAAACAGCGCCATTAGGGTCACTGCCGCGAATGGATTTGATAAAAGCCGAAATAATGTCATAATGTTGTTCGCCACTTTTGTCATATAAAGCGGTATTTTGTTGTACTAATTCTAAAACACGTTCGTTGGTTATAATAATTTCTTCAGCAGCAGAGGCATTTATGACTAATTCGAAAATATTTAATAGTTTGCGTCCATCGCCGCCTGAAAGTCGCAATAAGGCTTCTGTTTCTTTTAGTTGGATGTTCTTGTTTTGTAAATAAACATCGGTTTGCATTGCCCGTTGTAAAAGAGATTCTAAATCGGCTTTAGTAAAGGCATTTAAAACATAAACCTGACAGCGTGATAGCAAAGCAGGAATTACTTCGAAGCTTGGGTTTTCAGTTGTAGCGCCAACCAATGTTATCCAGCCTTTTTCGACCGCGGCTAGGAGGGAATCCTGTTGTGATTTGCTAAAACGATGAATCTCATCAATAAATAAAATTGGATTTTTAGCGGTGAAAAGTCCTCCGCTTTGTTTGGCTTTGTCAATAACCTCGCGAATGTCTTTTACACCCGAATTGATAGCGCTTAAAACAAAAAATGGACGTTGCGATTCCTGAGCAATAATTTGCGCCAAAGTGGTTTTTCCTGTTCCCGGAGGTCCCCAAAATATTAACGAAGGGATAATTCCTCTGGAAATCTGTTGTGTCAAAGAACCATTGGGACCAACCAAATGTAATTGACTAATGTATTCGTCTAGTTTTTGCGGGCGTATGCGTTCTGCTAATGGTGCTTCCAAGGTGATTTTAGATTTTAGAATGAAGATTTGAGGGATTACAAATTTATGACATTTCTACTTTCAAATAAACAAATACCTGAATTAACAATTAATGAGTTATGACAAAATAGCATTATATTGTATTTGGTTACAAAATTGATTGAATTATTTTAAAGAAAACAAAATGGATAAAAATTTCAAATTTACAAACGCAGTTATAGGACTGCCACTTTTTTTTGTGTTGTTCCTTTGGTTTGTGTATTGGCTCGAAATTCGTTTTGATTTTGACTTTGTAGAAAACGGAATTTATCCCCGTACTTTTTCGGGATTACAAGGCATCATTTTTAGTCCTTTTATTCATTCCGGTTTGAATCATTTGTATAATAATTCGATACCGCTTTTGGTTTTATTGGCAGCTTTGCAGTTTTTTTATTCGAAATTGTCTTTTAAAGTTATTGTTTATGGCATTTTGTTTTCAGGTGGTTTGACGTGGTTAATTGGTAGGGAAAATTACCACGTAGGAGCCAGTGGATTGATTTATGTGTTGTTTGCTTTTATTTTTTTCAAAGGAATTTTTATAAAGTATTATCGTTTAGTGGCTTTGTCTTTGGCTGTAATCATTATGTACGGAGGAATGATTTGGTATGTATTCCCTAGGGTTGACGACACGATTTCCTGGGAAGGACATTTGGCGGGTTTGATTACAGGCTTTGTTTTGGCAATTTTGTATCAAACACCTGAGTTTAGAAAAGTCCCTAAATACGATTGGGAAATGCCGGATTATGATCCGTCTCAGGATAAGTTTATGCAACGATTTGATGAAAACGGCAATTTTGTAAATCCACCAATAATTGATGTCGAAGAAGAAATTCAGTCCTATTGTTCTTCAAACGTTGATGTTAATTATGATATTATTGAAAATGAAAAAAACGAATCAAAACCGGAGTCTTGATTCGTTTTTTATATTTTAATCTAATTTTTTTAAGTTGCAATCTAACTTCTCTGTCTTACTGCTTCGTATAAGAAAGCACCACAGGCAACTGAAACGTTCAAAGAACCAATTGTTCCAAACATAGGAAGTTTAGCTTTCTCGTCTACAATTTTCAGAACTGAAGGATTTACTCCGCGATCTTCTGAACCCATAATGATGGCTACGGCTTCGGTGAGATTAACGTTGTAAATAGTGTCGTCTGTTTTTTCAGTAGCGGCAATGGTTTTGATTCCGCTTGCCTGCAAAAGAAAAATAGCATCTTTAATGTGTTCAACTTTACAAATTGGAATGTTGAAAACGGCACCAGCCGAAGTCTTAACAGTGTCTCCGTTTACAGGAGCTGAACCCGATTTTTGGATGATGATTCCATTAACTCCGGTACATTCGGCAGTTCTAATAATCGCTCCAAAATTACGGGCATCCGAAATTTGATCCAGAATTAAAAACAAAGGTTTTTTGCCATTTTCCAAAACAGTTTCAATTAATGTTTCTAAATCAAAAAATGAGATAGGAGAAATGGTGGCAACCGCTCCCTGATGATTATTAGGAGTCAGTTTGTTTAGTTTTTCAACAGGAACATAGGAGAAATTGATATTAGCGCGTTTCATGACTTTCATCAGGTCTTTCATCAATTCGCCGGAGGCTTCTTTTTGAATGTACACTTTGTCTATTGTTGCGCCAGCCTGAATCGCTTCAATAATGGCTCTGATTCCAAATATTTGATGTTCTTTTTCCATGGCGCAAATATATAAAAAAAGAGGTTGATAATGTATCAACCTCTTTTGTTTCGTTTTTTGTTTTATGATTATTGTTTGGTATAAACAGAATCACCAAAATCTCCGTATCCATTTTCCCAATGTATTGAAATGGTTCCGTTAGAATTAACCGTTCCGCTAAAAATTACATCTGTACCGAATGGTTCAGGGAATTTTCCTGATATAGTTCCACAAACATCTGAGAAAGATCCTTCTACTTCAAAATCTAAGCCGTAGATGTCATACCAAAGTATATAAATTCCTCCAAATGCATCTGAAATGGTGTAATCTCCTCCTCCCAGAGCACTTATTTGTACTGTATAAGGGAAATTTGAAATTGGATTTTCAGATGAGGTTGGTCCGCTGTCAGTAGATGTTCCAGAACTTATTACACTATAAGTACCTTCAAGATTAGAGGTACAGGAAACATTGTAAGTCTGAAATAATTTATACAAGTTTGAGGTTGCAATATTAGAACTAAAGTTATTTGATCCGTCGTCGTTAATTAATTTTACTACTGTTCCGTCTTTTAGAGTAATATCTGCAGAAATAGTTAATTTGTCGCCACTTTCGAAATCTTCCGCATTGTTAATGTTTGCAAAAGCATCAAATATGTCTTGACGGCTTAGATTGATTGTAGTAGGCAAAGTAACAATGTTCGGAACTAATGTTGCTTTTGTAATTGTTCCGTCTTTCTTGGTGTAAAATCCAACCAAATCAACGGAGGAAATTTTTCCTAATGCTAAATCAAGTGTTATACCTAAATTAAAATTTCCGCCATTTTGAACATTCAATAAGTCGATAAATGCATCAGTGTCATCCTGTTTTTGAATGTTTACTATCGCACCGTATTTTAAATTTAATTTTGAATCGCCACCATCGTTTTCACAGGAGAGTACTAACATAATTAATGTTAGTATAGCGAATATTTTTTTTATATTTTTCATGATGTATTTTCATTTATTAGTTATCCCAAAAAATCTTATATGTTGCCGGGTTTTTCTGAGCCGGAGCATTTTTATTTAAATTTAATTCAGAAAGCGGCCAATATAATGATAATTGGTAAGGGTTTTTTAATACTGTTTCTGAATCATCAATGGGAAAATCGTCTCCGTTATCTAATTGGTATTCTTTTGAAGTGGAATTAGGGTTTGCTAAAATAGGGAAACCAGTTCTTCTGTAATCCGTATATTGATCCATTGGATCTCCAAAAGTAGCTACCCATTTTTGAGTCATAATGATTTCAAGCTTTTTAGTATTGTCACCATTAGTGAATTCAGTCATGATTTTGTTGATGAAAGTTGTAGCTTTTGAGGATCCTGATAATACAGGGATATCTGTTTGTGTGGTTTTGCTATTCTCGACAACTTGGTCAACTTTTGCAAAACTTGCTGTAATTGCCTGCTGTAATTTAGTTGCCGCATTACCGGTTAATTTTCCTGCTTGAATTAGCTCAGCCTGAATATACAAGAATTCATCATATGTTAATATTCTGTGTGGTGCAATTCCAGTTCCGGATTTAACATCAATCACAGCTCCTTCACCATCATCATATCTTCCTCCGCAAGGAAAAATACCAGGGTAGGTGTTTGAGTTTTCGGTACTAAAGCTGCTCCAAGGGCCCTGACTTCCAAATCGGATACTGAAAAATCCGGTTGAAGCATCCCAGTAGTCTGCTTTTGGATTTCCGGTAGCTGTATCTCCTAAATCAGGAGGGAATTGTCCAGCTTTTAGCTGGTTGAAGAAATAGTAATTAATTCTTGGGTCTTTATTTCCATTGTGAATATTAGGATTCATTCCCATCATTATTTCATAGAACCAAGGACTCATATAGGTAGTGAATTGTGAGCTGTTGTATGATTCTAAGAATAAAGGGTTTCTTTCATCTGAAGGAGATGAATTAGCTGTGTGTTGAAATTGAAAATCATCATCGATAGAGGTGAAAAAATTATTTTCAGCAATCAAAGCATTAAAACCTGTTTGGTCAAATTCCGAAGATAAACGCATTTGATTGTATAGCTTTAGCTTGAAAGTGTTTGCAAAACGTATCCATTTATCAGTGTCACCACCATAAAACAAATCATCGGCGCCGGGTTCTAATCCTGTGTTTGTTTTTAAATTAGTTTTAGCTGTTTCGATTAGAGTTAAAACGGATTTGTAAATATCGATTTGATTATCAAATTTGGGAGCTACTATTCCTCCTTTTAATAGTGTGGCGTCAGTATAAGGAACGTCTCCCCATAAATCAACTGCAACTGACATTAAATAGGCTTTCTCCAGTTGAGCAATTCCCAGATATATTAAATCTCCGCTTTCTGAACTTTGTTGAATTAAGCTTTGAATGTCGGTTAAGGTTAGGTATAAATTATCCCAGTCATTTTGAACTGTTACGTTGTTTACTTTTGTTCCATACTGATCTTGTTCTTCTTTTACGGTCATCTGATGAGTGTATACTTGTAATACATCTCCGGAATAATCTTGAAAACCAGTTGTTTTTCCTAAAGAAACTTGAGTGCTTGTCAATAAATAATTGAGAGGGGCTATTGTAGGATTGTCAGTGTCAGTATCAACATCAAGATAACCGTTACAACTTACTAGGAGTATTGATGATAATAATAATCCAAATATTGTATTATTATGTTTCAATGTTTTTATAAGTTTCATACTGTTAGTTTTAGAATGTTAAATTAATTTTGAAACCAAGTCTTTTTGAAGTTGGTGCTGCTGTAATTTCAATTCCTTGTAGTTTTCCGGAACCAAAACTTGCAATTTCCGGATCGAAATTAGTGTATTTAGGAACGTTTGGTGCAAAGTACCATAAGTTGGTTCCCAGTACGCTAAAGCTTACTTTTCCAAAAGCAGTTTTTTTCAAAATTTTTGAAGGTAAATCATAGGTTAAGCTAATTTCTCTTAAACGAAAAACAGTTCCGTCATAAACAGTTGCTTCATCAACACTGTTAATAGCAAATGTATTCCCATTTGTGGATGGTGAAAAATAAAGATCGTTTGCTGTAATTTGAGTAGTGTTAGCAACAGGATTGTTGTTAGTGTCGGTAATAGGAACTACTTTTCCGCTATTAGCATCTATTTGTCCATAATATCCAGGGATAATGTAGGTATGCTCTCTGTCTTCGGTGTCTTTGGTTACCCCGCGTCCCATTAATTGCTCTAAAGTTGATGATTTGAAATCACCTCCTTGTTTCCAGTCGAATTGGGCTCTTAATGAAAATCCTTTATAGCTAAAAGTGTTCGTGAAACTCATTTTGAAATCGGCATTTGGATTTCCAATGATTCCGGCTTCTGTGTCTGCAAGAATTCCTCCTGATCCAGGGTCTATTAAGTAGTTACCACTGTTGTCTTTTGCGAATTTTGTTCCGTAAAAGATTCCGTATGGTTGACCTTTTATGATGTATCCTACCTGAGACAGACCGCCTTCAGTTTTAGCTCCGCCATTACTAGCGCTTATTTCAGTGCGCTCAATGCCTTCTGCAATTTCAATAACTTTGTTTTTGTTTTTGGTAAAAGTTGTGGTAGATGTCCAATTGAAATTGGTGTTTTTTACAGGAACTAAAGTTAATGCAACTTCTATTCCTTTGTTATTCATTTTACCAATATTTGTATTATAAGTATCGTAACCTGTCGATGTTGGAGTTGTAATGGCTGTGATTAAGTCTGTTGTAGTTTTAGTGTATAAACTTAAATCTAACGCAATTCTTCTGTTGTAGAATTCTAATTCAGTCCCGATTTCGTATTCATTAGTAAATTCAGGTTTGATTTGTTGATCAGCTAATGCTGTGCTGTTGCCTATTACCGGATTTCCATTGAAAGCATCTCCAAGGATAAAAGAAGAGCTTAAAAACTCCGCCGGGGCGTCATTTCCTACTTTAGCATAACTGGCTCTTAATTTAGCAAAAGTTAAAATATCGCTTTCTATATTAAATGCATCAGTTACTATTAAAGATGTATTTACTGAAGGGTAGAAGTAGGAGTTGTTGTTTACCGGTAATGAAGACGAATAGTCGTTTCTTCCTGTTGCATTTAGAAATAAATAGTTTTTATAGGCCAAAGTAACATCAGCAAAAAGACCAACGTTTCTGTATCGTGTTCCTTCGTCAACTAAACTGGAGATGTTTTTGAAATTTCTTAACGTAAACAGGTTGGGAGTTATGATTTCTCTTCCTGCAAAAGCAATTCGGGAAGTGTTTGTTTGTAAAATGTTATTTCCCGCAATGGCTGTTAGGTTGATATCATCGTTTAGTTTGTAATTAAAATTAACTAATAAGGTAGATTCAATGTCTTCGTTAGTAAAGTTGTCGCTTACCAGATAACCAACTCCTCCATATGCGATAGAATTTTTATCTCTAATTTCTTTTCTGTCTAAAGTATATCTGTTAAAACCAAATCGATAAGAAGCAGAGATGTTTTTGTTAATTGAATAGTCTAAATTAATTCCTGCGACAGTTCGGTTGGTTTTAGAAATAATTCTGTCGTGTTTTAAAGACCAAAGCGGATGATCAAATTGATTTCCATTAGGAGTTACAGAGGCTCCGGTTAATGGATTCTCGTATGGTAGGTTTAGATCCCAGTTTCTGGCGATAAAAAGTGTTCTTGCAAAAGCAGATGAAGATGATTCGTCTGAAGATTGTTGATCTCCAAAGAAACCTCCGTTTTGAGATGTTTTTGCATAACTCATATTGGCTCCTACAGTCAATTTGTTTGCTAATTTAAAATTACCTCCCATAGCAACTGATGTTCTGTCATAGCTGTTGTAGGGAATGTAGCCATTTTGGTTTAAATTAGAGATTGTAGAGTTGAAATTACCGTCTTGACCTGCGTAGTTAAAACCGATAGAATTATCGTAAACAGTTCCTGTTCTGAACAGGTCTTTAACGTTGTTAGGTTTGGCTACATATGGAACTGTAGGGCCTAATTCTGGCATTATTTCTAAAACTGTAGGCCAGGTTGGTATTGTTCCATCATCATTTAGATTGTATAGGCTTCCGGATTTTCCAAATGCAGGTCCCCATGAACCATTTGATGAAGGGCCGTATTTGAAATTTGATCCGGCACCATATTTATTTTGATAGTCAGGCAGGTTAGCGATGTTGTCGGAGTAGGCTCCTGAAGATACATTTACGCTAAGTTTGTTGTTTTTTGGGGCATTTGTTGAGCCTGTTTTTGTTGTGATTACAATAACCCCATTTACTGCTCTGGAGCCGTATAACGCCGAAGCAGCGGCACTTTTTAAAATATTTATTGAGGCAATATTGTTTGGGTCTAAACTCGATAATGCCGATTCGTACCCACCACCACTATTGGTTTGGTTAGAAGTAGCTACCGAGGTATTGTTGTATTTTACTCCGTCAACAATGATTAAAGGTTGAGTGTCTTTTGTGAATGAGTTGATACCTCTAATTGTGATTTGATTTGCGGCTCCGGCTACCCCTGATGATACATTTATGTTTACTCCGGCTACTTTTCCATTGATGGCGCGTAGTAAATCCGGTTCAGAATTTTCAGTAATCTCAGCTGGTTTGATAGTGCTTACGGAATAACCTAAGTCTTTAGGTTTTCTTTTTATTCCGAGTGCTGTTACAACTACGCCTTCGAGTTCTACTGCGTCATCGACTAGGGTTACGGAAATTGAGGTTGAGTTTGCTGGCTTTTCCTGGGTCTTCATTCCAATAAAGCTAAAGACCAGTATCTGTGATGCTGAAGCTTTGATTTTGAATTTTCCGTCAAAATCGGTTTGGGTGCCAAGTTGAGTGCCTTTTACTAAAACGCTAACACCTGGAAGTGGAAGTCCTGCTTTATCTAATACAGTACCACTTACGATTCTTTCTTGGGAATAAGAAAATTGGAATATCATTACCAGAAATAATGATAGCAATACATTGAGTTTTTGGTTCATTGGATTGTAGGTTTTTGGGTTCTTAGTAGCAAAAATCTTAAATAATTGTTAAATATCCTAATATTTGTACGTCTTTTTGTGTAAATAAGAAGTGGTTAGGAAGGTTTTGAGGTTTGTTTTTTATTTGGTAAAAAAGTAAAGCGGATAATCTGGTTGAAAATTAATGAATTAACATTTGTAGAGTAAAAAATAATTTATACATTTGCAACCCCGTAAAAAGCGGGATTTATATTTACATAATAATTTTTAGTATTAATTATGCCAACAATTCAACAATTAGTAAGAACAGGAAGAACTCAGATAACTAAGAAGAGTAAATCGGTTGCTTTAGATTCTTGCCCTCAACGAAGAGGAGTTTGTACGCGTGTTTACACTACTACACCAAAAAAACCAAACTCAGCGATGCGTAAAGTTGCTCGTGTGCGTTTGACTAATGGTAATGAAGTGAATGCTTACATCCCTGGTGAAGGTCACAATCTACAAGAGCACTCGATAGTATTAGTTAGGGGTGGAAGGGTAAAAGATTTACCAGGAGTTAGATATCACATCGTTCGTGGTGCGCTTGATACATCAGGTGTTGCGGGAAGAACGCAAAGAAGATCTAAGTATGGTGCTAAACGCCCAAAAGAAGCAAAAAAGTAATTTAAAACGTTAAGAGTTAGAGGTTAGGAGTTGAGGGTTAGGATTGCAACATGAGTTAAGATCTGTAACACGTAACATTTAACGGATAACCCATAACTTTTTATTAAAAAAAAGACATGAGAAAAAGAGCGGCAAAAAAGAGACCACTTTTACCAGATCCAAGGTTTAATGACCAACTGGTAACGCGTTTTGTGAACAACTTAATGTGGGATGGTAAAAAATCTACAGCTTTTAAAGTTTTTTATGATGCAATTGATATCATTGAAACTAAAAAGCAAAATGACGAGAAAACTTCATTAGAAATCTGGAAAGATGCTTTAACTAACGTTATGCCTCACGTAGAAGTACGTAGTCGTAGAGTGGGTGGAGCTACATTCCAAATTCCAATGCAAATTCGTCCAGACAGAAAAATTTCTATGGCAATGAAGTGGTTAATACTTTATTCTAGAAGAAGAAACGAAAAGTCAATGGCTCAAAGGTTAGCTTCTGAGTGTTTAGCTGCGGCTAAAGAAGAAGGGGCTGCTGTTAAGAAAAGAATGGATACTCACAAAATGGCAGAAGCTAATAAAGCTTTCTCTCACTTTAGATTTTAATTCATAAGAAATGGCTAGAGACTTAAAATATACAAGAAATATAGGAATTGCGGCTCACATTGATGCTGGTAAAACAACAACAACTGAGCGTATTTTATTCTATACTGGAAAATCACATAAAATTGGTGAGGTACATGATGGTGCTGCAACAATGGACTGGATGGCACAAGAGCAAGAAAGAGGTATTACTATTACGTCTGCTGCTACAACTTGTGAGTGGAATTTTCCAACTGAGCAAGGAAAGATTTTACCAGAATCTAAACCTTATCACTTTAATATTATTGATACTCCTGGGCACGTTGACTTTACTGTAGAGGTAAACCGTTCATTACGTGTATTGGATGGATTGGTTTTCTTGTTTTCTGCAGTTGATGGTGTAGAGCCTCAATCAGAAACTAACTGGAGATTAGCAGATCAATATAAAGTACCTCGTATGGGGTTTGTTAACAAAATGGACCGTCAAGGATCTAACTTTTTGGCTGTTTGTCAACAAGTAAAAGATATGTTGAAGTCTAATGCTGTTGCAATTACTTTGCCTATTGGTGAGGAAAATGATTTCAAAGGGGTGGTTGACTTGGTGAAAAATCAAGCTATTGTATGGCATGATGCTACTCAGGGAGCTACTTTTGATATTGTTGATATTCCTGCTGATATGATCGATGATGTGAAGCATTATCGTTCTATTCTTATCGAAGAAATCGCTACTTATGATGAAAATCTTTTAGATAAGTACATGGAAGATGAGAACTCTATTACTGAAGAAGAAATTAACACTGCTTTAAGAGCTGCTGTTATGGATATGGCTATTATTCCTATGATTGCTGGTTCTTCTTTCAAAAACAAAGGAGTTCAATTCATGTTAGATGCTGTATGTAAATACTTGCCATCTCCATTGGATAAAGAAGGTATCAAAGGAATTCACCCTGATGATGCTGAATTATTAGAAGAAGATCAAACTCAAATCTTGCGTAAGCCAGATGTTAAAGAGCCATTCGCTGCTTTGGCTTTTAAAATTGCTACTGACCCATTCGTAGGTCGTTTAGCTTTCTTCCGTGCTTATTCTGGAAGATTGGATGCTGGTTCTTATGTGTTGAATACTCGTTCAGGAAATAAAGAAAGAATTTCTCGTATCTACCAAATGCATGCTAACAAACAAAATCCAATCGAATATATTGAGGCTGGAGATATTGGAGCTGCTGTTGGATTTAAAGATATCAAAACTGGAGATACGTTGTGTGATGAAAAACACCCAATTATTCTTGAGTCTATGAAATTCCCTGCGCCGGTAATTGGTATTGCTATTGAGCCTAAAACTAAGGCTGACGTAGATAAAATGGGTATGGCTTTGGCTAAATTAGCTGAGGAAGATCCAACATTTACAGTTAGAACTGATGAGGCTTCTGGTCAAACAATTATCTCAGGTATGGGTGAGCTTCACTTAGATATCTTGGTAGATCGTATGAAACGTGAATTCAAAGTTGAGGTAAATCAAGGTGAGCCTCAGGTAGAGTATAAAGAAGCGTTTACAAAATCTGCTCAGCATAGAGAGGTTTATAAGAAGCAATCTGGAGGTCGTGGTAAATTCGGTGATATCGTATTTAGAGTTGAGCCTGCTGATGAAGTTGATGGTAAAGTTCCAGTTGGATTACAGTTTGTTAATGAAGTAAAAGGAGGTAACGTTCCTAAAGAATATATTCCTGCTGTTGAAAAAGGTTTCAGAGAAGCTATGAAAACGGGTCCTTTAGCTGGGTACCAAGTTGATAGTTTAAAAGTTACTTTATTAGACGGATCTTTCCACCCGGTGGATTCTGATGCTCTTTCATTTGAATTAGCTGCAAGAATGGGGTATAGAGAAGTTGCTAAAGCTGCTGGAGCTGTTATTCTTGAGCCAATCATGAAAATGGAAGTTATTACACCTGAAGAAAATATGGGGGATATCGTAGGTGATATTAACCGTCGTAGAGGTCAGGTTAATGACATGGGTGATAGAAATGGTGCGAAAACTATTAAAGCTGATGTGCCTTTATCAGAAATGTTTGGATATGTAACTACATTGAGAACATTGTCTTCTGGTAGAGCTACTTCTACAATGGAATTCTCTCACTATGCAGAAACGCCTTCTAATATTTCAGAGGCAGTAATCAAAAAAGCAAAAGGAAACGCTTAATCTTTAAGAAAATGAGTCAAAAAATCAGAATAAAATTAAAATCTTACGATCATATGTTGGTAGATAAGTCTGCTGAAAAGATTGTAAAAACGGTTAAGACTACCGGAGCAGTGGTAACAGGGCCAATTCCTTTGCCAACTCACAAAAAATTGTTTACAGTATTGCGTTCTCCGCACGTAAACAAAAAAGCTAGAGAGCAATTTGAAGTAATGTCATATAAGAGATTAATTGATATTTATTCATCTTCATCTAAAACTATCGATGCTTTAATGAAATTAGAATTGCCTAGTGGAGTTGAAGTAGAAATCAAAGTTTAAGTTTTTTTTTCAAGAGTAAATTAGAGCACTTCGTTTAAGTGAAAAGTTTTTTTGGATTGTGTGTAAATAAGTTATACTTTTGCACCACTTTTAAAAACAGCTTCACTTAAACGATTGTGTTCTGTTTTTATATTTAATAATTAATAATTAATATTTATGTCTGGGTTAATTGGTAGAAAAATCGGCATGACTAGTCTTTTTGATGAGAACGGGAAGAATATTCCTTGTACTGTTATTGAGGCAGGTCCATGTGTTGTTACCCAAGTCAGAACCAACGAGGTTGACGGGTATGAAGCGTTGCAACTTGGTTTCGATGACAAAAACGAGAAACATTCCACAAAAGCGGCTTTAGGTCACTTTAAAAAGGCGGGAACTGTTGCTAAGAAAAAAGTCGTTGAATTCAAAGATTTTGCAACTGAACAAAAATTAGGAGATCTTATTGATGTTTCTATTTTTGCTGAAGGAGAGTTTGTAGATGTACAAGGTGTGTCTAAAGGTAAAGGTTTTCAAGGTGTTGTTAAGCGTCACGGTTTTGGTGGTGTTGGTCAGGCAACTCATGGTCAACATAACCGTTTAAGAGCGCCAGGTTCTGTAGGAGCTTCTTCTTATCCATCTAGAGTGTTCAAAGGAATGCGTATGGCTGGAAGAATGGGAGGAGAAAATGTAAAAGTTCAAAACCTTAGAGTTTTAAAAGTAGTGGCTGATAAGAACCTACTTGTTATTAAAGGATGTGTTCCTGGTCATAACAACTCTTATGTAATCATTCAGAAGTAATGGAAGTAAAAGTATTAGATTTCAACGGAAAAGATACTGGAAGAAAAGTTCAACTTTCTGATTCAGTATTCGCAATTGAACCAAATAATCACGCAGTATACCTTGATGTTAAGCAATATCTTGCTAATCAAAGACAAGGGACGCACAAGGCTAAAGAAAGAGCTGAAGTTGCAGGATCTACTCGTAAGATTAAAAAACAAAAAGGAACAGGTACTGCTCGTGCAGGATCTGCAAAATCACCTGTTTTCAAAGGTGGAGGAACTATTTTTGGGCCAAGACCAAGAAGTTATTCATTCAAATTGAATAAAAGCTTGAAACGTTTGGCTAGAAAATCAGCATTCTCTATAAAAGCAAAAGAGTCAAATATTATCGTTCTTGAAGACTTTAATTTTGAAGTTCCAAACACTAAAAATTTCATTAACGTTTTGAAAGCTTTAGAGTTAGAAAATAAAAAATCTCTATTTGTGTTGGGTAATACCAATAAAAATGTATATTTGTCGTCACGTAATTTAAAAGCGTCTAACGTTGTAAGTAGTTCAGAATTAAGCACTTATGATATTTTAAATGCTAATAATTTAGTGCTTTTGGAGAGTTCTTTGGAAGTAATTGAAGAAAATTTAAGTAAATAATAGGAGATGAGTATCATAATTAAGCCTATAGTAACGGAAAAAGTAACCAAAGAAAGTGAAGTTTTAAACCGTTTTGGATTTGTGGTTGACAAAAAAGCTAACAAAGTTGAAATTAAGAAAGCTGTTGAGGCTGCTTACGGAGTAAACGTTGTAAGTGTTAACACGATTAATGTAAGACCGGATAGAACTACAAAATACACTAAAAGTGGTTTAATCAGTGGAAAGACAAATGCTTATAAAAAAGCTATTGTTCAAGTACAAGAAGGAGAAACAATTGATTTTTACAACAATATCTAAGATATTAATAAGATATAAAAATGTCAGTAAGAAAATTAAAACCTATTACCGCAGGTCAGCGATTTAGAGTTGTGAATGGTTATGACGCCATTACAACTGATAAGCCGGAACGCTCTTTGATAGCGCCGATAAAAAACTCTGGAGGTAGAAATAGTCAAGGAAAGATGACCATGCGTTATACGGGTGGTGGTCACAAGCAGAGATACCGTATCATTGATTTCAAAAGAACTAAAGATGGAATTCCAGCTACAGTGAAATCAATTGAGTACGATCCAAACAGAACTGCTTTTATTGCTTTATTAGCTTATGCTGATGGAGAGAAAACTTATATTATTGCTCAAAATGGATTGAAAGTTGGTCAGAAATTAGTTTCTGGTGCTGAGGCTCAACCAGAAATTGGTAATACTTTGCCATTGAGTAAAATTCCTTTGGGAACTGTAATCTCTTGTATTGAGTTACGTCCAGGTCAAGGAGCTGTAATCGCTCGTTCAGCTGGAACATTTGCTCAATTAATGGCAAGAGATGGAAAATATGCTACAATTAAAATGCCTTCTGGAGAAACAAGATTGATCTTGTTAACTTGTTCGGCTACAATTGGAGCAGTTTCTAACTCTGATCATCAATTAGTAGTGTCTGGTAAAGCAGGTAGAACAAGATGGTTAGGTAGAAGACCAAGAACAAGACCAGTAGCGATGAACCCTGTTGATCACCCTATGGGAGGTGGTGAAGGGCGTTCTTCTGGAGGTCATCCACGTTCAAGAAATGGAGTACCAGCTAAAGGTTATAGAACTCGTTCTCCGAAAAATCCGAGTAATAAGTATATCGTAGAACGTAGAAAGAAATAATTAAGATATGGCACGTTCATTAAAAAAAGGACCTTTCGTTCATTATAAATTAGAGAAGAAAGTTGAAGAAAACATCGCAGGTGGAAATAAAGGAGTGGTTAAGACTTGGTCTAGAGCTTCTATGATTACTCCTGACTTTGTTGGACAAACTATCGCAGTTCATAACGGTCGTCAATTTGTACCTGTTTACGTAACTGAGAATATGGTAGGACATAAATTAGGAGAGTTTTCACCAACTAGATCTTTTAGAGGTCATGCTGGAGCAAAAAATAAAGGTAAAAAATAAAAGAAGCAATGGGAGTTCGTAAAAGAGAAACAGCAGATGCGAGAAAAGAGGCTAATAAGTCTATTGCTTTCGCAAAATTGAATAACTGCCCTACTTCACCTAGAAAAATGCGCTTAGTAGCGGACTTGGTAAGAGGTCAGAAGGTAGAAAAAGCACTTAACATCTTAAGATTCAGTTCTAAAGAAGCTTCAAGAAAATTAGAAAAACTATTATTATCTGCAATCAACAACTGGGAGCAAAAAAATAGTGAAGGTAATTTAGAAGAAGCTGGATTATTTGTTAAAGAGATCAGAGTAGATGGTGGAATGATGTTGAAAAGACTTCGTCCAGCTCCACAAGGTCGTGCACACAGAATCAGAAAACGTTCTAATCACGTAACAATCGTGTTAGGAGCTATTAATAACACACAAGCAAATTAATAACAAGATGGGACAAAAGACAAATCCAATTGGAAATAGACTTGGTATCATCAGAGGATGGGACTCAAACTGGTATGGTGGAAATGATTACGGCGATAAATTAGCTGAAGATCACAAAATCAGAAAGTATGTACATGCTCGTTTATCAAAAGCTAGTGTATCTAAAGTAATTATCGAGAGAACTTTGAAACTTGTAACCGTTACTATCACTACGGCTCGTCCTGGTATCATCATTGGTAAGGGAGGTCAAGAGGTAGACAAGTTGAAAGAGGAACTTAAGAAAGTTACTGACAAAGAGGTTCAAATCAACATCTTTGAAATTAAAAGACCTGAGTTAGATGCTTATTTAGTTGCGACAAGCATCGCTCGTCAAATCGAAAGCCGTATTTCTTACAGACGTGCAATCAAAATGGCTATTGCTGCTTCTATGCGTATGAATGCTGAAGGTATCAAAGTTTTGATTTCTGGTCGTTTGAATGGAGCTGAGATGGCGCGTTCAGAAGGTTTCAAAGAGGGAAGAATTCCTTTGTCAACTTTCAGAGCTGATATTGATTATGCACTTGCTGAGGCACATACTACTTATGGTAGAATGGGTATCAAAGTGTGGATCATGAAAGGTGAGGTTTACGGAAAGAGAGAACTTTCTCCACTTGCTGGAATGGATAAAAAACAATCTAGTGGTAAAGGTGGTGATGCTCCTCGTGGAAAATCTAACTTTTCAAAAGGTGGAAAATCAGACGCTCGTAAAAGAAAGTAATTTTTAAATTAAAGAAAAATGTTACAGCCTAAAAGAACAAAATACCGTAAGGTACAAAAAGGTAGAATGAAAGGTAACTCTCAAAGAGGGCATGAACTTTCTAACGGAATGTTTGGTATTAAATCTGTTCATGAAGATGGTATGTTTCTTACTTCACGTCAAATCGAGGCTGCACGTATCGCTGCAACTCGTTACATGAAGAGAGAGGGACAATTATGGATTAAAATATTTCCAGATAAACCAATTACTAAGAAACCTCTAGAGGTACGTATGGGTAAAGGAAAGGGAGCAGTAGAATACTGGGCTGCCGTTGTTAAACCTGGAAGAATTATGTTTGAAGTTGGTGGAGTTCCATTGTCAGTTGCTAAAGAAGCATTGCGTCTTGCAGCTCAAAAACTACCAGTAAAAACAAAATTCGTTGTTGCTAGAGATTTCGAAGCATAATCTTATATTATTATGAAACAATCAGAAATAAAAGATCTTTCTGCAGCACAGTTGCAAGAAAATCTTAGCCAAGCTAAGAAAAGATATGCTGACCTAAAAATGGCTCACGCAATATCTCCAATTGAAAATCCACTTCAAATTAGAAGTTTAAGAAGAACAGTTGCGAGATTGGCTACTGAGCTTACTAAAAGAGAGGTGCAATAATTGTAATCTGCGAAAGATGGAAAAAAGAAATTTAAGAAAAGAAAGAATTGGGGTTGTTACTTCAAACAAAATGGATAAATCTATTGTTGTTGCACAAGTAACTAAAGTAAAACACCCATTATACGGTAAGTTCGTATTGAAAACAAAGAAATTTGTTGCACACGACGAAACAAATGACTGTAACATTGGAGATACTGTAAGAATCAGCGAAACGCGTCCTTTAAGTAAGTCGAAATGTTGGAGATTAGTTGAAATCCTAGAAAGAGCTAAATAATTATGGTACAACAAGAATCAAGACTAAAAGTAGCAGATAACACTGGAGCTAAAGAAGTTTTAACTATCCGTGTTTTAGGAGGTACTAAAAGAAGATATGCCTCTGTTGGTGATAAAATTGTAGTATCTATCAAAGATTCAACTCCAAACGGAAACGTGAAAAAAGGAGCTGTTTCAACTGCAGTTGTTGTACGTACCAAAAAAGAAGTGAGAAGAGCTGATGGTTCTTACATTCGTTTCGATGATAATGCTTGTGTTCTTTTGAATGCAGCAGGAGAAATGAGAGGAACTCGTGTTTTTGGTCCAGTAGCAAGAGAACTTCGTGAAAAACAATTCATGAAAATTGTATCATTAGCACCAGAAGTGCTTTAATTCGTTATAAGATGATAAAGCTAAAAATAAAATCAGGTGACATCGTAAGAGTAATTGCTGGAGATCACAAAGGTGCTGAAGGTAAAGTGTTACGTGTTGACCGTGAGAAAAACAAAGCGATTGTTGAAGGTGTAAACTTGGTGTCTAAACACACTAAACCAAGTGCAAAAAATCCTCAAGGAGGAATCGTTAAAAAGGAAGCTCCAATTCAAATTTCTAATATCTCTTTAATTGATCCTAAAACTAAGGAAACAACTAGAGTAGGTGTAAGAGTAGAAGGAGATAAGAAAGTAAGATTTTCAAAAAAATCTAATCAAGTACTATAGTAATGGCTTATATACCTAGATTAAAAGAAGAATATAAGAGTAGAGTAATCTCTGCTCTTACTGAAGAATTCGGTTACAAAAACGTAATGCAAGTTCCTAAATTGGAAAAAATCGTTTTAAGCCGTGGAGTTGGTGCAGCTGTATCTGATAAAAAATTAATCGACTATGCAGTTGAGGAATTGACTAAGATCACTGGACAAAAAGCAGTTTCTACAATCTCTAAGAAAGACGTTGCGTCTTTCAAATTGAGAAAGGGAATGCCTATTGGAGCAAAAGTTACTTTGCGTGGAGAAAGAATGTATGAATTCTTAGATAGATTGATTACTTCTGCTTTGCCACGTGTTAGAGATTTTAACGGAATCAAAGCTACAGGTTTTGATGGTAGAGGAAACTATAACCTTGGAGTTTTAGAGCAAATCATTTTCCCTGAAATTGATATTGACAAAGTGAACAAAATTTCAGGAATGGATATCACTTTTGTTACTACTGCTCAAACAGACAAAGAAGCAAAGTCATTATTGGCTGAATTAGGTTTACCTTTTAAAAAGAATTAAGACATGGCTAAAGAATCAATGAAAGCCCGCGAGGTTAAGAGAGAAAAAACGGTAGAAAAGTATGCTGAGAAAAGAAAAGCTTTGATAGAAGCTGGCGATTTCGTAGGTTTGCAAAAATTACCAAAAAATGCTTCACCAGTTCGTTTGCACAATCGTTGTAAATTGACAGGTAGACCAAGAGGGTACATGCGTCAATTCGGTATTTCACGTGTAACTTTCCGTGAAATGGCAAATAATGGATTGATACCAGGGGTTAAAAAAGCGAGCTGGTAACAAATTGAATTTTAATTGGTTAAAGGTTCGATGAGAGAGACTCAAAGAAAACCATAACCGCAAATTAATAAATATGAATACAGATCCTATTGCAGATTATTTAACGCGAGTTAGAAACGCTGTGGCTGCAAACCACAAAGTTGTTGAGATTCCGGCATCTAATCTAAAAAAAGAGATAACTAAGATTTTATTTGATCAAGGTTATATCTTAAGTTACAAATTTGAAGAGAACACAGTTCAAGGTTCTATCAAAATTGCTTTGAAGTACGATAAAGATACTAAAGAGCCAGTTATTAAAGATATCCAAAGAATTAGTAAGCCAGGTTTGCGTAAATATTCAAGTTCTGCAAACATTCCTAGAATCCTTAATGGATTGGGTATTGCTATTGTTTCTACATCAAAAGGTTTGATGACTGGAAAGAAAGCTAAGCAATTAAATGTAGGTGGTGAAGTAATTTGCTACGTATACTAATTTAAAAAGACTTATTAAGATGTCAAGAATAGGAAAAAGTCCAATTGTAATCCCTGCTGGAGTAACTGTAGAAGTTAAAGACGGTATTATTACAGTAAAAGGAAAAAATGGTCAACTAACACAGGAGTTTTCGGATGTAACTGTAAAAGTTGAAGGTGATCAAATTCTAGTAGAAAGATCATCTGATCACAAGGATCAAAGAGCAAAACACGGTTTGTACAGATCTTTAATCAATAATATGATTGTTGGTGTAACTGATGGCTTTACAAAATCTTTAGAATTGGTAGGGGTAGGTTATAGAGCTTCTAACCAAGGACAAAAATTAGATTTAGCTCTTGGATTTTCTCACAATATTGTTTTAGAAGTTGCTCCAGAAGTAATTGTTGAAACTATATCTGAAAAAGGTAAGAACCCGATTGTAAAATTAACATCATTTGATAAACAACTTTTAGGAGCTGTTGCTGCGAAAATCAGAGGTTTCCGTAAGCCAGAGCCGTACAAAGGAAAAGGTGTTAAATTTGTAGGTGAAGTATTAAGAAGAAAAGCAGGTAAATCAGCTTAAAAAATAAGATTATGTCATTAACAAAACCTGAAAGAAGACAGAGAATCAGATTCAGAATCAGAAAAACGGTAAGTGGTACTGCTACTAGCCCAAGATTATCTGTATTTAGAAGTAACAAAGAAATTTATGCTCAATTAATTGATGACGTAAATGGAGTTACATTATTATCTGCTTCTTCAAGAGAGAAAGAAATAGGAAAAGGTACTAACGTTGAAGTTGCTGCTGCAGTTGGAAAACTTGTTGCAGAAAAAGCGTTAAAAGCCGGGGTTGAAACAGTAAAATTCGATAGAGGAGGATACTTATACCACGGTCGTATAAAATCATTAGCAGAAGGCGCAAGAGCCGCTGGACTTAAATTCTAATATATTATGTCTAAATACAAAAATGTAGAATTAGTAAAACCAAGTGGTCTTGAACTTAAAGATCGTCTGGTAAGTGTAAATCGTGTTACTAAAGTTACAAAAGGAGGTAGAGCTTTTGGTTTTTCTGCTATTGTAGTTGTAGGTGATGAAAACGGAGTAGTTGGTCATGGACTAGGAAAATCTAAAGACGTTTCTGAAGCAATCGCTAAAGCGGTAGAAGATGCTAAGAAAAACTTAGTTAGAATTCCTTTGAATGGTCAATCAGTTCCTCACGAACAAAAAGGTAAATTTGGTGGTGCGCGTGTATTTTTAATTCCTGCTTCTCATGGTACAGGAGTTATTGCTGGTGGAGCTGTACGTTCAGTTCTTGAATCAGTAGGAATTCACGATGTATTGTCAAAATCTCAAGGATCATCAAATCCTCACAACGTAGTGAAAGCAACTTTTGATGCTTTATTACAAATGAGAAGTGCTCACACGGTTGCAAAACAAAGAGGAGTATCTTTAGAAAAAGTTTTTAAAGGTTAATCAAGGAAATTATGGCTAAATTATTAGTAAAACAAGTTAGAAGTAAAATCAACTGTCCACTTGATCAAAAAAGAGGATTAGAGGCTTTAGGTCTACGTAAAATGGGTCAAGTTGTAGAACATGACTCAAACCCTGCAATCCTTGGGATGATAAACAAAGTTAAACACTTAGTTTCTGTAGAAGAAGCTAAATAACAAATAACTGTTATGAATTTAAGTAACTTACAACCAGCTGAAGGGTCAACGCACAATCAAAATAAAAGAGTAGGTAGAGGAGAAGGTTCTGGAAAAGGTGGTACTGCTGCACGTGGGCACAAAGGAGCTAAATCTCGTTCTGGATATTCTAAAAAGATTGGTTTTGAAGGAGGTCAAATGCCACTTCAAAGACGTGTGCCTAAGTTTGGTTTTAAAAACATCAATCGTAAAGAATACGAAGGTGTAAATCTTGATACGCTTCAATTATTAGTTGATAATGGAATTGTGACTGATGCTGTTGATATGACAGTTTATGTAGAAAACCGTTTGGCTACTAAAAATGAGATTGTAAAGATTTTAGGAAGAGGAGAATTGAAAGCTAAATTAAAAGTATCTGCTCACAAATTTACTGCTACTGCAAAAGCTGCTATCGAAGCTGCTGGTGGAGAGGCTGTAACACTATAATTTTTCAATTAGTATGAAGAAATTTTTTGAATCATTAAGTAATGTTTGGAAAATCGAGGAACTAAAAAATAGAATTCTATTAACATTAGGGTTGCTTTTGGTTTATCGTTTTGGAGCTCACGTTACTCTTCCAGGAATTGACGCTACACAATTAAACAGTCTTGCTGGCCAAACCGAAAAAGGTATTGGATCAATCCTAGATATGTTTACTGGAGGAGCTTTTTCTAAAGCGTCAGTTTTTGCTTTAGGAATTATGCCTTATATTTCTGCATCTATCGTTGTACAGCTTATGGGAATTGCTATTCCTTATTTGCAAAAGTTACAAAGTGATGGAGAAAGTGGTAGAAAAAAGATTAACCAAATTACTCGTTGGTTGACTATTGTAATTACTTTAGTTCAAGGACCAACGTATATTTATAATCTTTACAGAACTTTACCAGGAGGTGCATTTTTATTAGGTTTTGATTCTTTTGAATTCTTATTTTCTTCAGTAATTATCTTAGTTACAGGTACAATTTTTGCCATGTGGTTGGGAGAAAAGATAACTGATAAGGGAATCGGAAATGGTATTTCACTTTTGATTATGGTGGGTATCTTGGCAAGATTTCCTCAAGCATTTATTCAAGAATTTACAACTAGAGTTACTAACAACAATGGTGGTCCAATGTTGTTGGTACTTGAAATAATTATTTGGCTTTTAGTTATCATTGCTTGTGTATTGTTAACTATGGCTATTCGAAAAATACCAGTTCAGTATGCTCGTCGTACTGCTTCTGGTGATTTTGAACAAGATATGTTAGGTGGAAATAGACAATGGATTCCTTTGAAGCTTAACGCTTCTGGAGTTATGCCAATCATTTTTGCGCAAGCAATTATGTTTATACCTGCTGCTTTGGCAGGTTTGTCAAAGTCCGATGCTTCACAATCTATTGTAGGTGCTTTTAGTAATATGTTCGGTTTTTGGTATAATTTTGTATTTGCATTATTGATTATTGTTTTTACATACTTTTATACTGCAATTACAGTTCCTACTAATAAAATGTCAGATGATCTTAAAAGAAGTGGCGGTTTTATTCCGGGTGTAAGACCTGGAGCTGAAACTTCTGATTTTCTTGACAAAGTGATGTCTTTAATAACTTTTCCAGGTTCTTTATTTCTTGCTCTAATAGCTGTGTTCCCAGCCATAGTTGTAAGTCTTATGGATGTTCAACAATCTTGGGCAATGTTTTTTGGAGGTACCTCATTAATTATTATGGTAGGTGTTGCAATTGACACAATTCAACAAATCAATTCATACTTGTTGAATAAACATTATGATGGTTTAATGAAAAGCGGAAAAAATAGAAAAGCAGTAGCTTAATATTATGGCAAAACAATCAGCAATAGAACAAGACGGATCAATCATTGAAGCATTATCTAATGCGATGTTCCGTGTAGAATTAGAGAATGGACATGTTGTAATTGCTCATATTTCAGGAAAGATGCGTATGCATTATATCAAATTATTACCTGGTGATAAAGTGAAATTGGAAATGAGTCCTTACGATTTGTCAAAAGCAAGAATTACTTATAGATATTAAAGATATTCACAATGAAAGTAAGAGCATCAGTAAAAAAGAGAAGTGCCGAGTGCATTATCGTACGTAGAAAAGGAAGATTATACGTAATAAACAAAAAAAATCCTAGATTTAAACAAAGACAAGGATAATTATGGCAAGAATAGCAGGGGTAGATATCCCAAAAAACAAGAGAGGTGTTATCGCACTTACCTATATCTTCGGATTAGGAAAAAGTAGAGCTATTGAGATTTTAGAGAAAGCTCAAGTTAGCCAGGACAAGAAAGTTCAAGATTGGAATGATGACGAAATCGGAGCTATCCGTGAGGCAGTATCTGCTTATAAAATTGAAGGAGAATTGCGTTCAGAAGTTTCTTTGAACATCAAACGTCTAATGGATATTGGATGTTACAGAGGAATCCGTCACAGATCTGGTCTTCCTTTAAGAGGGCAAAGAACTAAAAACAACTCTAGAACTAGAAAAGGTAAAAGAAAAACTGTTGCTAACAAGAAAAAAGCAACTAAATAATAAGTAATATGGCTAAAGCAACTACAAAAAAACGTAAAGTTATCGTTGAATCAACGGGAGAAGCTCATATTTCTGCTACCTTCAATAACATCATCATTTCTTTGACTAACAAAAAAGGTGAAGTTATTTCTTGGTCTTCAGCTGGTAAAATGGGTTTTAGAGGTTCTAAAAAGAACACTCCATATGCAGCTCAAATGGCCGCAGAAGACTGTAGTAAAATAGCTCTTGAAGCAGGATTGAAAAAAGTTAAAGTTTATGTAAAAGGACCAGGAAACGGACGTGAGTCTGCTATCCGTTCTATTCATAACGGTGGAATCGAAGTAACTGAAATTATCGACGTTACTCCAATGCCACATAACGGTTGTCGTCCTCCAAAGAGACGTAGAGTTTAATATTAAATTTAAGTATAACTAGGTAGAAATACGATTATCGAAGGATAAGACCTGAATTCATAATCTCTACCTTAATTAATTCATTGAAATGGCAAGATATACTGGTCCTAAAACTAGAATTGCTCGTAAATTTGGCGAAGCAATCTTCGGAGATGACAAATCTTTCGAAAAAAGAAATTACCCTCCTGGACAACACGGGATGGCTAAAAAAAGAGGTAAAAAATCTGAGTATGCAATCCAATTAATGGAGAAGCAAAAAGCTAAATATTCTTATGGAATTTTAGAAAAACAATTCAGAGGTTTATTTAAAAAAGCATCAGCTACTAAAGGTGTTACTGGTGAGGTTCTTTTACAATTATGTGAAGCAAGATTGGATAACGTAGTGTTTAGAATGGGGGTTGCTCCATCTAGAAGAGGTGCAAGACAATTAGTATCTCACAGACACATTACTGTTAATGGTGAAGTTGTAAATATTCCTTCTTACCACCTTAAGCCTGGTGATAAAGTTGCTGTTCGTGAAAAATCTAAATCTTTAGAAGCTATCGAACGTTCTTTATCTAATTCAAGTCAAGTTTATGAATGGATTACTTGGAACAACGATACTAAAGAAGGTACTTTCGTAGCTGTACCTGCTAGAATCCAAATTCCAGAAAACATTAAAGAACAATTAATCGTAGAGTTGTACAACAAATAATAATTGACTTAGTCGAAATTTATGGCAATATTTAATTTTCAAAAGCCCGATAAAGTTATCATGATCGATTCAACCGATTTTGAAGGTAAATTTGAATTTAGACCTTTGGAACCTGGTTATGGATTGACTGTTGGTAATGCACTTAGAAGAGTTTTGCTTTCAGCATTGGAAGGTTATGCAATTACATCTGTTCGCATAGAAGGTGTAGATCATGAGTTTTCTACTATTTCAGGAGTTGTTGAGGATGTTACTGAAATCATCCTTAATCTAAAACAAGTACGTTTCAAACGTCAAATTGAAGATATTGATAACGAATCAGTTTCTATTTCAGTTACTGGTAAAGATCAATTAACAGCTGGTGATTTCCAAAAATTTATTTCAGGTTTCCAAGTTTTGAATCCAGAACTTGTTATCTGTAATTTGGATTCAAGAATCAAATTAAACCTTGATTTAACAATCGAGAAAGGTAGAGGATATGTTCCTGCTGAAGAGAACAAAAAACAGAATGCTGCAATTGGAACCATTTTTACAGATTCTATTTTTACTCCGGTAAAAAATGTAAAATATGCTATTGAAAACTTCCGTGTGGAGCAAAAAACAGATTATGAAAAATTAGTTTTCGAAATTAAAACTGATGGTTCTATTAATCCAAAAGATGCACTAACTGAAGCTGCTAAAGTTCTAATTCACCATTTCATGTTGTTCTCTGACGAAAGAATTACACTTGAGGCTGATGAAATTGCGCAAACAGAATCTTACGATGAAGAATCGTTACATATGAGACAATTGCTTAAAACTAAGCTTGTTGATATGGATTTATCTGTGAGAGCCTTAAATTGTTTGAAAGCGGCTGAAGTTGATACACTTGGTGATTTAGTATCGTTCAATAAAAATGACTTAATGAAATTCCGTAATTTCGGTAAAAAATCTTTAACAGAGCTAGATGAACTTGTAGCAGTTAAGAATTTGACTTTCGGAATGGATTTAACGAAATACAAATTAGATAAAGAATAATTACTTCATAGTTTGCTCTCCAAAGCGGATTGAGCAAGATGAAGGTTAAAAAAAATAGGTCATGAGACACGGAAAAAAAATCAATCACTTAAGCAGACAGACTGCACATAGAAAATCTATGTTAGCTAATATGGCTTGTTCTCTTATCGAGCACAAACGTATTAACACTACTGTTGCTAAAGCAAAAGCGCTTAAACAATTTGTTGAACCGCTTATAACAAAATCTAAAAATGATACGACTCACAATCGTCGTATCGTTTTTGCTAACTTACGTAGTAAATATGCTGTAACTGATTTGTTCAGAGATGTAGCTGCTAAAGTTGGTGACCGTCCGGGAGGATACACTCGTATCATTAAAGTTGGAAATCGTTTAGGAGATAATGCTGATATGGCAATGATCGAATTAGTAGATTTTAACGAACTTTACAACGGAGGTAAAAAAGAAGTTAAAAAAGCAAAAAGCCGTCGTGGTGGTAAAGCTAAAAAAGCTGAGGATGCTCCTGCAACTGAAGCTCCAGCTGCTGAAACTGATACAACTGCTGAAGCTGCTGAATAATTATGAAGATAATCATTCAATAAAATCAAGGATAAGCTATTTATTTAGTTTATCCTTTTTTTTTGATTTTTTATTACATAAAAACAGGCTGGTGAATGAGCTTATTTTGAGCTTTAAAATAATTTTTAAAATTGTTGCTTTCACTGCTTTAATGAATTAAATTTGCACCATATTTAACAACAAATGAAATACACAACACGAAAAAGCGCCATCCTGTTACTAAGCGATGGAACTATATTCCACGGAAAATCTATCGGAATCAGCGGAACCACTTTTGGTGAAGTTTGCTTTAATACTGGAATGACCGGTTATCAAGAAATTTTTACTGATCCATCTTATTTCGGACAGATTATGGTGGCAACTAACACACATATTGGTAATTATGGTGTTAGTGACGAGGAAGTAGAATCAAACGGAATTAAAATTGCTGGTTTGGTTTGTAAAAATTTCAGTTTTAACTATTCCAGAGAAGGAGCTTCAGGAAGTTTAGAAGATTATTTTAAAAAACATAATTTAATCTGTATTTCTGATGTTGATACTCGTGCTTTGGTGAGTTATATTAGAGAAAATGGAGCAATGAATTCTGTGATTTGTACAGATGATACTCCAATTGAAGAATTGAAAGCAGCTTTGGCTAAGGTTCCTGATATGAAAGGTTTGGAGTTGGCTTCTAAAGTTTCTACTAAAGAGCCTTATTTTTACGGAGATGAAAATGCTAAATATAAAGTTTCTGCTCTAGATTTAGGGATTAAAACTAATATCCTTCGTAATCTGGCTAAAAGAGATTGTTATATTAAAGTGTTTCCTTATGACGCATCCTATGCTGATTTAGCTTCGTTTAATCCTGATGGTTTCTTTCTTTCAAATGGACCTGGGGATCCGGAGCCTTTGGATAGTGCAATTGCTGTGGCTAAAGAGATTTTGGCAAATGATAAACCTTTATTCGGTATCTGTTTAGGTCATCAGGTAATTGGTTTGGCTAATGGAATTTCTACATATAAAATGTTTAATGGTCACCGAGGAATTAATCATCCGGTTTCTAATTTGATTACAGGAAAAGGGGAAATTACTTCTCAAAATCATGGTTTTGCTGTTAACAGAGAAGAGTTGGAAGCTAATCCGGAAATGGAAATTACGCATCTGCATTTAAATGACGGAACTGTTGCGGGTATGAGAATGAAAAATAAAAACTGTTTTTCAGTACAATATCACCCTGAAGCAAGTCCTGGTCCACACGATTCTTCTTATTTGTTTGATCAGTTTGTGGCAAATTTGAAAAAGTAAATTTTTATCATATCAATTTTTAATAGGCTAAGCATTTTATGTTTAGCCTATTTTTTTGCTTTAGATTTTTGTTATTTTTTTAATTTGTAAATTTTGTTTTAAATTATGTTTAAAAAAAATAATTTATAACGTTTTCGTTGATAAGATTGAAAAAATTAGTACAATGTTTAAAAAACTTAGAATATATTTGTATCCGAAAATTTAAAAACTAAGTAATATGAGTATTATTATCAAAATTCATGCAAGACAAATTCTTGATTCAAGAGGTAATCCTACTGTAGAGGTAGATGTAATTACAGAAAATGGTGTTTTAGGTAGAGCAGCAGTTCCGTCAGGAGCTTCGACTGGTGAGCATGAGGCTGTAGAATTACGTGATGGTGGAAAAGCCTTTTTAGGAAAAGGAGTTTTAAATGCAGTGAACAATGTTAATACTGTTATTGCTGAAGAACTTGTAGGTACTTCTGTTTTCGAACAAAACTTAATCGATCAAATGATGATTGATTTAGACGGTACTCCAAACAAATCTAAATTAGGAGCTAATGCTATTTTAGGAGTTTCTTTGGCTGTTGCTAAAGCTGCTGCTGCTGAATTAGGATTACCTTTATATAGATACGTAGGTGGTGTTTCGGCTAATACATTGCCTGTTCCAATGATGAACATCATCAACGGTGGTTCTCACTCTGATGCTCCGATTGCTTTTCAGGAATTCATGATTTTCCCGGTAAAAGCAACTTCTTTCTCTCACTCTATGCAAATGGGTACTGAGATTTTTCACAACTTGAAAAAAGTATTACACGATAGAGGTCTTTCTACAGCTGTAGGTGATGAGGGAGGTTTTGCTCCAAACTTAGCTGGTGGAACTGAAGATGCTCTAGATACTATCAAATTGGCAGTAGAAAAAGCAGGTTATTCTTTTGGTGACGAAATTATGATTGCTTTAGACTGTGCTTCTGCTGAGTTTTATGTAGATGGTAAATACGACTACACTAAATTTGAAGGAGAAACTGGAAAAGTAAGAACTTCTGCTGAACAAGCTGAATACTTAGCTGAATTAACTACTAAATACCCAATTATCTCTATCGAAGACGGTATGGATGAAAATGACTGGGAAGGATGGAAATTATTGACTGAAAAAATTGGTGATAAAGTTCAATTAGTAGGTGACGATTTGTTTGTAACTAATGTTCAACGTTTGTCAACTGGTATTGAAAAAGGAATTGCTAATTCAATTCTTATTAAAGTAAACCAAATTGGTACTTTAACTGAAACTATCGCAGCAGTTAACATGGCTAAAAATGCAGGTTATACTTCAGTAATGTCTCACCGTTCAGGAGAAACTGAAGATAATACAATTGCTGACTTGGCAGTAGCTTTAAACTGTGGTCAAATTAAAACTGGTTCTGCTTCACGTTCTGACCGTATGGCTAAATACAACCAACTGTTAAGAATTGAAGAAGAATTAGGAAATACAGCTTATTTTCCTGGATTAAAAGCATTCAAAATAAAATAAGAATAGCAGATTGTTATTTTTTAAAAGCCGTTCATTTAAAATGAATGGCTTTTTTTTTGAAATTTAACAATATCACTGCTTTTTCCCCTTTTTAATTAAGGTTATTATCCTTAGATTTGGTACATTATTAAGTGTAAAGATTTATTTCAAATTATTATGTCAAAAACAGCAATATTAGAAATTGATGGTAAGAAGTATGAGTTTCCTATTTTCGTAGGAAGTGAAAACGAAGAAGCTATCAATATTAACAAATTAAGAGATTTAACAGGAGCAATAACTATTGATCCAGGTTATAAAAATTCAGGTTCTTGCACTAGTGAAATTACTTTCTTGGATGGTGAATTAGGGATTTTACGTTACAGAGGATACGCAATTGAAGATTTAGCTGATCAGGCTAATTTTTTAGAAGTTTCTTATCTTTTAATTTTTGGAGAATTACCAACAGCTGCTCAGTTAGAACAATTTGAAACAGATATTAGAAAACATAGCTTAGTAAACGAGGAGATGAAAGGAATCATTGACGGATTCCCAAGAACTGCTCATCCAATGGGAGTTTTAGCTGCTTTGACAAGTGCTTTGACTGCTTTCAATCCTAAATCAGTTAATGTTGAAAATGAAAAAGAATTATACCAGGCAGTTTGTAAAACTATGGGTAAATTCCTTGTTATTGCGACATGGACTTACAGAAAATCGATGGGATATCCTTTGAATTATTATGATAATACAAAAGGATACGTAGAAAACTTTATGAGATTGATGTTTGAGTTGCCAACTGAGCCTTATAAATTAAGCCCTGTTGTAACTGAAGCTCTTGATAAATTATTTATTTTACATGCTGATCACGAGCAAAACTGTTCTACTTCTACAGTAAGAATGGTAGGTTCTTCTCACGCAGGTTTATTTGCTTCTATCTCTGCAGGAGTTTCTGCTTTATGGGGACCTTTACACGGAGGTGCTAACCAGGCGGTTCTTGAAATGCTAGAAGAGATTCACCAAAATGGTGGAGATACGGAAAAGTATTTGGCTAAAGCTAAAGATAAAAACGATCCATTCCGTTTAATGGGATTCGGACACAGAGTTTACAAAAACTTCGATCCACGTGCTAAAATCATTAAAAAAGCAGCTAACGAAGTTTTAGGAACTTTAGGTGTAGATGATCCAATTTTGGATATTGCTAAAAGATTAGAGGCAGCAGCTTTAGAAGATGAATATTTCAAAGCAAGAAATTTATATCCAAACGTAGATTTCTATTCTGGAATTATTTACAGAGCTTTAGGGATTCCTACAGATATGTTTACAGTAATGTTTGCTATCGGAAGATTACCGGGTTGGATTGCGCAATGGAAAGAAATGCGTGAAAACAAAGAACCAATTGGAAGACCAAGACAAATATACACTGGTTCGCCATTAAGAGAGTTCAAAAGACCTCAATAATTAAGAAACAATAAATCGAAGAAGCTTCACTTAACCGTGGAGCTTTTTTTATCTTTGAGAAAAAGCAATTAATACGATTTTAATTTATGAAGCAAGTAAGTAATTCGGTTTTAATGATTCGTCCGGTGGCTTTTCGGATGAACGAGCAAACAATAGAAAATAATCATTTCCAAAAAGAATTAAAGGGCATGTTGCCTTCTGCAATAAATGCTAAAGCACAACAGGAATTTGATGCTCTGGTAAGTCAGCTTCAGGAGGTGGGAGTTGAAGTGGTTGTGGTGGATGATACACCAGAAACCGATACACCGGATAGTATTTTTCCAAATAACTGGATTTCGTTTCACGATAATGGTGATGTGGTTTTGTATCCTATGTTTGCAGAGAATAGGAGAAATGAACGTCGTGAGGATATTTTAGATATTTTAGAAGAGAAGGATTTTGTAATTGAGAATGTAGTTGATTTTACTTCGGCTGAAGAAGAGGGGATTTTCCTTGAAGGCACCGGTAGTGTCGTTTTGGATAGGGTGAATTTAATTGCTTATTGTGCTTTGTCTCCAAGAGCTAATGAGGAACTTTTTATTGAGTTCTGCGAAGATTTTGATTATGCCCCGGTCATTTTTGAAGCTTTCCATACGGTCGATGAGAAACAACAATTAGTTTATCATACCAATGTGATGATGAGTGTTGGAGAGCATTTTGCGATAATTTGCGCCGATATGATTGAAGATAAAAAAGAACGTAAAATGGTTTTAGACAATTTAAGAGCCAGTGGAAAAGAGTTGGTTTTAATTAGTGAGAAACAAGTGGAGCATTTTGCCGGAAATGTGCTGGAGCTTTCGGGAGCTAATGATAAGAGATATATTGTGATGAGTACAACTGCTTTTGAGTCGTTGAGTGCTGCGCAAAAAGTACAGTTGGAAAAATATGGGACTATTTTGAGTGCTAATTTAAAAACTATTGAAAGCTGTGGAGGTGGCAGCGCCCGATGTATGATGGCGGAGATTTTCCTGCCTCGTGACTAGATGTTGTTTCAGATGCATTTGATTAAATAAAAAAATAAATGAAAAATAAAAAAACTTTAGTATTAGGCGCTTCAGCAAAATCGTTTCGATATGCGCATCAGGCAATTTTGTCGCTTGTGGATAAAGGACATTCGGTGATTGCTATAGGTCATGATGTAGGAGAAGTAGCCGGAGTGAAAATTCATAACAAAGCCATTCCTCTAAAAAATATTGATACGGTTACCTTGTATTTGAATCCGAGAAATCAACGGGATTATTATAATTATATTATTGAGGCAAAGCCAAAGCGCGTTATTTTCAATCCGGGAACCGAAAATCCGCAGCTGTACCAGCTTTTGGAATTGAATAACATAGCATTTGAAGTTGCTTGTACTTTGGTGTTATTGGCAACGAATCAATATTAAAGAATTGAAAAATAAAACTGAAACCATTTTGCTCTGGGTAAAATGGTTTTTTGTTTAAAAACGGTTCGTCTGGCTAGCCGGTTTACTTATAAACAAAAGCCCAAGGAATGTAATTAGTCCGTTGATAATGATTAATTCATTGTCAAAAACATAACCCATTAAAAAATCCTTGGAATTTTCGCTGATAAAAAAAGTGATGGCAGGTGAAATTAAACAGATAAAAGGAATGTAATGGTCTTTTACGGTTTTTGATTTTAAAAATAATCCAAAACAATACAAACCTAATAAAGGGCCGTAAGTATAAGAAGCGACTCTGAAAATCATCCCAACTACCGAACTGTCGTTGATGGAATTGAAAAATACAATTACCAGAAACATTAAGAAGGAAAAACCAAGATGAGTTAGATGTCTTGTTTTGATGATGTTAGGTTTGTGTAAATTTTCCGTTTTATCCATTCCTAAAAAATCAACACAAAAAGAGGTTGTGAGTGCTGTTAATGCCGAATCAGTTGTGGCGAAAGTAGCAGCGGTTAATCCCAGTAAAAAAATTACCGATGGAATAATGCTCAGGTGATGAAAAGCGATTTCGGGAAAAAGTAAATCGGTTCTGGGTTTTCCGGTGATTAAATCTTTCGGGATTTCTATATTGTTTTTTGCTGCATAAATATAAAGTAAGGCGCCAACACTCAAAAAGAAAAGATTGATGATGACAAAAATTCCGGTAAAGGTAAACATGTTTTTTTGGGCTTCGCCAATATTGGAACAACTTAGGTTTTTTTGCATTAAATCCTGGTCTAAACCTACCATAGCGATGGTAACAAACATACCGCCCAGAATTTGTTTGACAAAATGAAATTTATTAGACAGGAAATCGTCAAAGAAAAAAGTTTTAGAATAATTGCTGTTTTTCACAGTTTCGAAAGCCTGAAAAAAGTTCAGATTTAAACTTTGGCATATAAAATAAATGGTTAGCAGAACTGAGGTGACCAGGAAGAAAGTTTGCAGAGTATCGGTAATGATGATTGTTTTTAGACCACCGCGATAGGTGTAGGCAAAGATTAAAGTCAATGAAATAAGTACTGTGATTGCAAAAGGGATTTGGTAATAATCAAATACAAAACGTTGCAGGACGATAACAACTAAATACAATCTAAAGGCTGAGCCGATAGTCCGGCTTATTAAAAAAATGCCGGCTGCTGTTTTGTAGGAATAAAAACCAAGTCGGTGTTCGATGTAGCTGTAAATTGAGGTGAGGTTCATTCTGTAATATAAAGGCAACAACACTTTGGCAACAATTATGAAACCTATGGCGTTGCCTAAAACAAATTGGAAATATTTGAATTGCTCTCCGTTAGGTGAGCCTACTTCCCCGGGAACAGAAATAAATGTTACTCCGGATAAGGCGGTTCCAATCATTCCAAAAGCTACCAGATACCATTTGGAATTTTTATTCGCCTTAAAAAAAGCATCATTTCCGCTGTTGTTTTTACTGGTAAAATGAGCGATTATGAATAGGATTCCAAAATAAATAATGATGAGAGATAGTATTGTGGCTGGCGTCATTTCCTTGATTTTATACCAGCAAATTACGATTTTTTAGGCAACAAATTCGGTAGTGAAATTTGAATTTAAAAAGTGTTCGAATTTTAAAATGCATTTTCGAATAATCAATTATTTCAATAAACAAATTGTTACATTTGCAACTATGGAATTTTCTTCAAAATTATTAGAGAAAGCAGTAAATGAGATTTCGCAATTGCCCGGAATTGGAAAAAGAACGGCTTTGCGACTTGTGTTGCATTTGTTAAAACAGCCTAAAGAACAAACTGGTTTTTTAACTCAGGCATTGGTTAATATGCGTGAGGATATTAAGTTTTGCGAAAGTTGTCATAATATTTCGGATACGGCAATTTGTGAAATATGCAGCAATACTAACAGGAATCATCAAATAGTATGTGTTGTTGAGGATATTCGCGATGTGATGGCGATTGAAAATACGGGGCAGTTTAAAGGGATTTATCATGTTTTGGGAGGGAAAATTTCGCCAATTGACGGAGTTGGACCAAGTCAGTTAAAGATAGCCAGTTTGGTTGAAAAAGTGAGATCAGGAAAATTGACTGAGGTTATTTTTGCATTGAGTTCTACAATGGAAGGGGATACTACTAATTTTTATATTTATAAACAGATTTCCGATTCGGATATTATAATTTCCACGATTGCACGTGGAATTGCTGTGGGAGACGAATTAGAATATGCTGACGAAGTGACTTTGGGAAGAAGTATTTTGCAGCGTTTGCCATTTGAAAAGGCAATAAAAAATAATTAATAGGTTTGTATACTGAGGCTTTTAATATCGTAAATGAAAAGCTATATTTGTTGTCTAAAATAATAAAATGGGTAAATATCTATTTGGTTTATTGCTAAGTGTTTGTGTGTTGTTTACTTCCTGTATTTCGACACATGACTTGGTTTATTTGCAAAATAAAAATGAAACAACCGCCGAAACTTCCATTTCGGCTGTACAATCTAAACCGTATCGATTACAAATCAATGATGTTTTGAGTATTAGCATCAAAGCGAATGATTCTAAACTAGTTGAGATTTTTAGTACTACAAATCAGGGCGAATTGGCTAAGTCTGAAGCGGGTTTGTATTTTAATGGTTTTACGGTTGATGATCATGGAAATATCAGAATGCCTATTTTGGGAGAGTTAAATGTTATTGGTTATACTCTGGATGAAGTCAGACAACGTATTGAAAAACAATTATTAGCTGAATATTTCAAGAAGGAAGCCAATATTTTTGTCATAGTAAAGTTAGCCGGTTTTCGTTATACGATAAATGGGGAAGTAGGAAGTACAGGGACAAAAACTTTGTTTCAGGAGCATGTAAATATTATGGAAGCTATAGCTAATTCGGGTGATATTACACTTTTAGGAAACAGAAAGGCGGTTACTATTATTAGAAAAACACCAACAGGAAATGAAATGCATGATATTGATTTGACTGATAGTAATGTGATCAATTCACCGTATTATTATTTGCAGCCCAATGATTATATTTATGTGAAGCCCTTAAAGCAAAAAACCTGGGGAACAGGAAAAACAGGGATAGAATCTTTAGGAACGATATTAACATTACTATCGTTAGGGACTACTGTTTTACTATTATTAAAGAGATAAAACACATTTCGAAAAAATGTTAGATATAAAAGACTTTTCCATTTTTGAAAACCAAGTTAGTTTTGATTTCAAAGGCTTATTAATTAAGATATTGAGCTATTGGAAATTGTTTTTGGTAAGTTTGATTATTGCTGTAACCATTGCCTATCAGGTAAATATTCGTAAGGAAAAAATTTACGAAATGGAAACTTTGATTTCTATTAAGGAAGAAAGTAATCCCTTGTTTACCTCTAATACCAGTCTGACTTTTAACTGGGGAGGCGTTTCTGATCAAATGCAAACTGTTTCTACTACTTTACAATCCCGTTCTCATAATGAATTAGTGGTGGATAAATTACAGTTCTATATTGATTATTTAGAGCAAAAAGAGTACAATATGGTCGATGCCTATGGTGCTGTTCCATTTTATGTGAGTATCGATAAAGATAAGGCTCAGTTAGCAGGAAACTTGATTAGTATTACTTTTCTAACGGAATCAGAATATCAAATTAAAATTCCGTTTCAAAGTAATTCGGTTTCATTAATTAACTATTTGGATAATTCCTATGGTTCTGCAAATGTGGAAATGGGAGATTTTGTTAAAAAATATAGGGTAGGAGAGCAGGTTTCTTTGCCTTTTTTACATTGGAAATTATTCATAAATGATAATCCGGGTTTTTACAAAGGGAGAGAATATTTTGTTCGATTTAATGATTTCAACGGGACAGTATCCCGTTATAAAGGAGTTGGTGTAACGCCGGATGAAAAGGGAGCTTCTATTTTAACTTTAAGATTACAGGGGACTAATAAAGCCAGAATGGTTGAATACCTCAATTCGACTGTAAAAATGCTTATCAAGAGACAATTAGACAGCAAAAATCAATTTGCTACTAATACAATAGGTTTTATTGACAGTACTTTGGTGGCAATGGAATCACAATTAAAAACAGCCGGAGAAGAATTGAAATCTTTCAAAATAGGAAAAAATGTTTCCAATTTAGAAGACGGAGGAGCCAAGTTCTCAGAAAAGATTTCACAATATGATATAGAAAAAGATGCTATTGCGAGAAAGATTTCTTACTATAATTCGCTTAAAGCGTATTTGAAAAACAGCGTTGATTATTCTAAGCTTCCGGCACCATCGGTGGCAGGAATTGATGATCCGAATATTGTAGCCAATATTTCTAAGCTGATTGCACTTTCTACCCAACGTTCAGAAATGGCCTATGCTGTAAAAAGCGATAAGATTTTTAGAGAATTTGATAGTCAGATGGAAGCTGTTAAAAGTGTTTTGTTAGAGAATATAGCTTCCGCAAAATCGGCTTTACAATTTGATTTAGGATTGGTAAATAGTAAAATCAATCAGGCCGAGGGTAATATCAGGCAATTGCCTGAAGATCAGCAGGAATTGATTAAAATACAAAGGAAATATGATTTAAGTGATAATATTTACAGCACTTTTCTTCAAAAAAGAAGCGAAGCCAATATTGTTAAAGCAGCTAATTTATCAGATATTCATTTTATAGATCCGGCAAAAGATGTTGGGGGAGGTTTGATAGGTCCTAAAACATCGGTTAATTATGTGTTGGCCGTTTTTCTTGGATTCACTATTCCTTTGGTGTTTATATTTATCCTCTTTTTTATCAATAATTCGATTCAAAAAGCGGAAGATGTAAGTAAACAAACTCAAATTCCCTTACTTGGAGTGTTGGGCGTTTATAAAGATAAAGGTGAGTTGGCTGTATTTGAGAAACCTAAATCGGCTTTGTCTGAATCTTTCAGAGCTATACGTTCTTCTTTGCAGTTTTTGTATAAAAAACAACATGTTGAAGGAGGGAAAACGTTGATGATTACTTCGTCTATTAGTGGTGAGGGGAAAACTTTTTGTTCGATAAATATCGCTACCGTTTTTGCTTTAAGCGAAAAGAAAACAGTAATTGTTGGTTTGGATTTGAGAAAACCCAAATTGGCTGAAGAATTCAATTTGTCTAATGATCTTGGGGTTGTTAATTATTTGATTAAGCAGAAAAGTTTAAAGGATATAATTAATCACACTCAAATTCCTTTTCTGGATGTAGTTCTTTCCGGACCTGTTCCGCCAAATCCTTCCGAATTAATTATTGGCGAAGCTATGGCGGATTTAATGGAAGAATTGAAAAAGGAATATGATTATATTATTTTGGATACCCCTCCGGTTGGATTAGTTTCTGATTCCCTGGAATTAGGTCAGTATGCTGATGTGACTTTGTATATAGTAAGGCAGAATATTACCAAAAAAGAAATGATTCCTCTTTTAAACAACAGGGTTAAACGTGGAGAAATGAATAATGTGAGTATTATTTTAAACGGTTTTGAAAATAAAGCAAAATATGGTTCTGCTTATGGGTACGGCTATGGCTATGGGTACGGCTATGGAGAATATTCGAACGGTTATCATGATGAGGAAAAACCGAAAGGATTGATCCAAAAAATACTTAAAAAGATTAGAAAAGCGTAGGGTGTTTAGAATTGTATGAAAAAGGAATTTTCTTTTTTGCTTGATCAAAAAAGAAACAAAAAAATCAAGTCTTGCTCTTCCTCGTCGGTCAAATTAGTTTTCGAATGCTAAAAGAAAAGAACTCGTCCCGAAGTGTCGGGACTCAAACAGCTTTTCTTTTTACGCATTCTTCAAACATTTGACACTCGACTCCGGAAGTTAAGGACAGTTGGAGTTAGGGAAGAATCACGTTTTTGTTTAAAGTTGAATAAAATTACTCATCGAACTTACTTTTTGATAATTTTGCCAATGATTTTTTTGAAAAAAAATAAACATGCTCAGTAGCTAATTTTTAAATAAAAAAATGCGAGAAATAACCAATTATACTATTTTAATAACAGGAGGAGCCGGTTTTATCGGGTCAAATCTTTGCGAATATTTTTTAAGCAAAGGAAATAAAGTGATTTGTCTGGATAATTTTGCTACTGGTCACCGTCATAATTTAACAGCTTGTATTTCTAATCCTGATTTTACTTTGATTGAAGGAGATATTCGAAATTTGGAGGATTGTAAAAAAGCTGTTGAAGGAGTCGATTATGTACTGCATCAGGCCGCTTTGGGTTCGGTTCCGCGTTCTATAAAAGATCCTGTTACGACGAATGATGTCAATGTTTCGGGGTTTTTGAATATGCTGCAAGCAGCCACAGAGGCTAAAGTGAAACGTTTTGTGTATGCAGCCAGTTCTTCGACTTATGGGGATTCGGTGGGATTGCCAAAAGTGGAAGATGTTATTGGGAAGCCACTTTCGCCTTATGCTATTACCAAATTTGTAAACGAATTATACGCTGAAATTTTTAGTAAGACTTACGGAATTGAAACCATCGGTTTGCGTTATTTTAATGTTTTTGGAAGAAAGCAAGATCCTAATGGCGCCTATGCTGCAGTAATTCCAAAATTTGTCATGCAGTTGATGCAACATGAGGACATTACAATTAACGGAGAGGGGAATTATTCCCGTGATTTTACTTATATCGACAATGTGATTCAAATGAATGAATTGGCGATAGCTACAGATAAAAAGGAGGCGGTAAACACCGTTTATAACACCGCTTATGGAGACAGGAATACCCTGAACGATTTGGTTGCTTATTTAAAAGAATATCTGAGTAATTATGATTCTGAAATTGCTAATGTAGGAGTGATTCACGGTCCTAACAGAGCAGGTGATATTCCGCACTCATTAGCAAGTATCGATAAAGCGAAAGAATTGTTAGCGTATGAGCCAAAATATTCTTTGCAGGAAGGATTGAAGATAGCGGTAGATTGGTATTGGGAGAATTTGAGATAGAGTTGTCAGTTGTCAGTTCTCGGTTGTCAGTTCTCGGTTGTCAGTTCTCGGTTGTGGGTTGTCAGTTGTGGGTTGTGAGTTGATAGTTTGAAAAGCAATATTATTATCATTAAACTTAGAAGCAGTTGAAAAGTTATAAGGATCTGGATATTTATACCATCGGAATGGAATTGTTTTATAAAAGACATACTTTGTCATTGCAATTGCCAAAATATGAATTATATGAGTTAGGAAGTCAGCTTAGAAGGTCTTCTGATTCTGTCGTAACAAACATTGTAGAGGGTTATGGGCGTAGAAGGTATAAAAATGATTTTATTAAATTTTTGGTTTACTCTCATGCAAGTAATTTAGAAACACTTAATCATATTGAAAAAATAGTCAATTTGTATCCTTATTTGGCTGATGATATGAAAGTGCTCTATGAAAAATATGATGCTTTGGGAGCTAAAATTTTTTCTTTCCTGAAGTACGTAGAAGAACATTGGAAAATATAAATATGTTGTCTGTCATCTGTTGTCGGTTGTTAGTTGTCAGTTAGTAGATAACGATAACAGAAAACAGAAAACAAAAAACAAAAAACAGAATAAATGAAAATTACAAAAATTTGTTGCATTGGTGCGGGCTATGTTGGAGGTCCTACAATGGCAATTATAGCACAAAAATGTCCACAGATACAGGTAACTGTAGTGGATTTGAATGAAGAAAGAATTGCAACCTGGAATGATGAAGATGTTAATAATATTCCAATTTATGAGCCGGGACTTTCTGAAATAGTGAAGGAAGCAAGAGGACGCAATTTATTCTTTTCTACAGAAGTGGATAAAGCCATCGATGAAGCAGAGATGATTTTCATCTCGGTAAATACGCCAACAAAAACCTACGGAAAAGGTAAAGGAATGGCGGCCGATTTAAAGTATATTGAGTTGTGTGCCAGACAAATTGCCCGAGTTTCTACAAGTAATAAAATTGTAGTAGAAAAATCGACTTTGCCGGTCCGAACAGCAGAAGCAATTAAGAGTATTTTGGATAATACAGGAAATGGTGTGAAATTCCAAATTCTTTCCAATCCTGAGTTTTTAGCTGAAGGAACAGCCGTTCAGGATTTGTTACATCCGGATCGAATTTTAATTGGAGGAGATACTACTGAAGAAGGACAAAAAGCCATTCAGGCGTTGGTGGATGTTTATGCGAATTGGGTTGCTGTGGGTAAAATTTTAACCACTAATGTATGGTCTTCGGAATTGTCAAAATTGACAGCTAATGCTTTTTTAGCACAAAGAATTTCTTCTATTAATGCGATGTCTGAACTTTGTGAAAAAACCGGTGCAGATGTAAATGAAGTGGCGAGAGCCATTGGAATGGACAGCCGAATCGGGCCTAAATTTCTTAAAGCTTCGGTAGGTTTTGGAGGTTCCTGTTTCCAAAAAGACATACTGAATTTAGTGTATATAGCAAAATCCTATGGGCTAAATGAGGTAGCTGATTATTGGGAGCAGGTAATCATTATGAATGACCACCAAAAAAGACGCTTTTCAAGTAATATTGTAAAAACACTTTATAATACAGTTTCAGATAAAAAGATTGCTTTTTTAGGCTGGGCTTTTAAAAAAGACACCAACGATACCAGAGAATCTGCTGCAATTTATGTAGCAGATGATTTGATTAATGAAAATGCAAAGATTGCTGTTTATGATCCTAAAGTGTCCTATAAAAAAGTATTAGCTGATTTGGATTATTTACAAACAAGAACAGCCGATAAGAATGCGGAAAGCATTGTATCATTTGAAAACCCTTATAAAGCCTGTGAAGGAGCTCATGCAGTAGCGATACTTACGGAATGGGATGAGTTTGTTACTTACGATTGGCAAAAAATATACGATGCTATGCAAAAACCGGCTTTTGTATTTGATGGAAGAAATATATTAAATGCTGCTGAATTGGAAAAAATAGGTTTTGTTTATCAGGCGATTGGTTCTTAGGGGTGACTGTTGTTAGTTGTCAGTTGTGGGTTGTCAGTTGGTAAGCCTAAAATAAATAATGTAATTATCTCAAAAATAGAGGAATGAATTGGTATGTGGTATATACAAAACCAAAGTGGGAGAAGAAGGTGGCGGAGCAATTGCTACAAAAGGGAATAGATTGTTATTCTCCTTTGGTTACTCAAGTGCGTCAATGGTCGGATAGAAAGAAGAAAGTA
Source organism: Flavobacterium glycines (assembly GCF_900100165.1). Lineage (GTDB taxonomy): Bacteria > Bacteroidota > Bacteroidia > Flavobacteriales > Flavobacteriaceae > Flavobacterium > Flavobacterium glycines. The sequence goes on along the minus strand of NZ_FNEO01000004.1, from coordinate 100,919 downwards.
GAAGTTCCGTTGTTTAATTCTTATGTTTTTGTTCGTTTGAACGAAGCTGACAGGAATCTTGTTTTTCAGTCGTCAGGTGTTGTACGTTATCTTTTTTGGTTAGGGAAACCGGCTATTGTACGTGATGAAGAAATTGATACTATAAAAAAATGGCTTTCTGCTCCGGATCAATATGAAATTTCGGTTAGCAGCCTGCAAGTGGGTGATAAGGTTGTTCTGGAATCCGGTCCTTTCAAGTCTCATGAGGCTGTTGTAAGAGAAGTGAACAGGAATGATAATTATGTACTTCTTTTGGAGTCCATGGGGTGTGTTTTGAAAATGAAACTTAGGCAAACATAGTCGATGAATTTTTACGGGATTTTAATTTTTAGTAAGCGTTTGGATTTTTATAGAGGAAAATTCAAACGCTTTTTTTGTTAAATGATTTTCTAAAATACGGTTAATCTGTTTTTTATTATTTTTTTAAGCGGTCAAAGTTTTTTTTCGAATTGGTGTTATGGAACGTTGAAAGTTAGAGGGTTACATTTTATTTCTTTTTTTATTTTTTAATAAAGTATTAAGATGCATTTTCATACAGGAATTTCGGTTGATTGTAGTTATATTTGCGAACGAAAAATTAGGTTTCTGACTCGTTTTATGTGAGTTGGAACCGCGAAGCGTTGGTGAAACTCATTAAGTTTTTATAAATAAATAAAAATCAATGAATTATAATTCTAAAATTGCAGTAGTTGGTTTGGGCTATGTAGGTTTGCCATTAGCCAGGTTATTTGCTACTCAATATACAGTTGTTGGTTTTGATATTAATCAAAAGAGAATCGATGCTTTAAATACTGGAATTGATACTACATTTGAAGTAGACGAGTCTGTTTTAAAATCGGTATTAATTTCCAAAGATAAAATTCAAAACCAAAAAGGATTGTATTGCAGTAATCAATTGGAAGCTATTGCTGACTGTAATTATTTTATAATAACTGTTCCAACTCCTGTTGATAAAAACAATCGTCCTGATTTGACGCCATTATACAAAGCCAGTGAAACGGTAGCTAAGGTTTTAAAAAAAGGTGATATTGTCATTTATGAATCTACTGTTTATCCCGGAGTGACTGAGGACGAATGTGTGCCGGTTTTAGAACGTATTTCGGGATTACGATTTAATGTTGATTTTTTTGCGGGTTATTCTCCTGAGCGTATTAATCCGGGAGATAAAGAACATACCGTAGATAAAATCCTAAAAGTAACCGCTGGTTCTACTCCAGAAATTGGTCAAAAAGTAGATGCATTATACAGCTCTGTAATTACCGCCGGAACACATTTGGCTCCATCTATAAAAGTAGCTGAAGCCGCGAAAGTTATTGAAAATTCACAACGTGATATTAATATTGCTTTTGTGAATGAATTGTCCAAAATATTCAATCTAATGAATATTGACACTCAAGCTGTTTTAGAGGCTGCCGCAACCAAATGGAATTTTTTGCCTTTTAAACCCGGATTAGTGGGAGGACACTGTATAGGGGTTGATCCGTATTATTTGGCTCAAAAAGCACAGGAATTAGGTTATCATCCTGAAATTATTTTAGCAGGACGGCGCCTGAATGACAGTATGGGGGAATACGTGGCTTCTCAAATAGTTAAATTAATGATTAAAAAAGGAATTTCTGTTAACGGAGCTTCTCTGTTGATGTTAGGAATTACTTTTAAAGAGAATTGTCCGGATGTTCGTAATACAAAAATTATAGATGTAATCAGCGCCTTAAAAGAGTACGGAATTGCAATCACCTTGTGTGATCCTTTAGCAAACCCAGAAGAAGTTAAGCTTGAATATGGTTTAGAATGTCTTTCAGTTCCAACGTTTAAGCATAAGTTTGATGCAATTGTTTTAGGAGTGGCACATCAAGAATTTTTAAATTTAGATTATTCAAAGCTTCAAAATGAAAGTAGTATTTTATATGATGTAAAAGGGGTTTTGAGAGAAGCTGTAGATGGACGATTATAGTTGAAAAAGAACACACCCCTACCCCCTCTTAAGAGGGGAATTCGTTTGGGTAGTAAAGAATAAATTTACTCTATTGTGTAAGTTTTGTTGTTTAATGTGAGTTTGAAAAGAAAATTTTTTAAGGTTTGTGTGATTTAAAGAAATGAACATACTTCTAACTTCTCTAAAGAAACTACTATGTCCCGATAATACATTGCGAATTCCCTCCTTGAGGAGGGTTAGGGAGGTGTAAAAATTGAAAATAAATAAGATATAGAAAAATTGTTTTTAATCGGCTTCTATTTTTAACAACCGATGATAGACAACCGATAACTGATAACAGTTAATATGGAAAAAAAACATAACATTATACATGTAATCCTTACCGGTGGTGTAGGAAGTCGTTTGTGGCCTTTGTCTCGTAAGAGCAGACCCAAACAATATTTAGAAATTTTTGATGGCAAGTCTTTGTTTGAATTGACGGTTGATCGTAATCAGGATATCGTTGATAAGGTAATTGTGGTAGGGAATATAGATAATTGCGATTTGAGCAGAGCTATTTTAGAAAAGAAAAATATCCCTTATTTAGATATCGTTGAAGCGACACCCCGTAATACTGCAGCGGCTATTGCTTTTGCAGCATTTGCAGCTGATCCGGAGGATATTTTGATTGTAACTCCAATGGATCATATTATCGAAAAGAAAGATTTATATGATATTGCTGTAGCAGATGCTATTAAAAAAGCGGGAGAAGGCAATATTGTGACTTTTGGAATTGTACCTACTAAACCAGAGACGGGTTATGGTTACATTGAGGCTAAAGGCGAAAATGTTGTATCCTTTAGAGAAAAACCCAATTTGGTGACTGCTAAAGGATTTTTGGCTAAGAAAAATTTCTTATGGAATTCCGGAATGTTTTGTTTTAAGGCAGGAGTTTTGTTAGAAGAATTAAAGCATTTTCAGCCTAAGATTTATAAAAAATCTAAAAAAGTTTGGGATCATAATGACAACGGTAAGTTAGATTTGGAATTGTCTATGGAGATTCCTGCAATTAGTGTCGATTATGCGGTGATGGAACGCTCTAAGAAAATCAAAGTAATCCATTCGCAGTTTTTATGGTCTGATTTAGGTTCTTTTGAATCCGTTTATGATTATTTATTGGCTAAAGGGCATCCTGTGGATGAAAACGGCAATATGGTAATAGGTGTTCAAAATTTCACGGCTTTTATAGGCATGAAAAATACTATTTTGGTAGCTACAGAGAATGCTAATCTGGTTTTGCAAAAAGAATATTCGCAGGATGTGAAGGATTTGTATAATGAGTTGGAAGTAGAGAAACCGGAGTTGCTGGAGTAAAAGGAGGTGTTGAAAAAATATACAAAAAGCTATTTGACAATATAAAATCAAGATGTTGAACAAGATTAAAATATTTATAGTTAAAAAATTTGACACCTTATATTATTTCTATAAGTATATTGGGAATAAAATTTTTATCTTATTAGTTTTCAATTTTCTTTATGTTTTAATGGATGGTTTTGGATTAACCATGTTTATTCCATTATTACAAATAGCCGATGGGAATACAAATACAGAGGGCGCTAATGGCAGATTAATAGAATATACTAGTGCTTTATTTCAGTTTTTGCATCTTCCAATGAATATAATTACCATGTTATTGTTAATTATGTTACTATTTAGTTTGAAAGCCTTATTTACTTATTTTACAATGGCCTATCAAGCCGTAAATCTTGAAACTTTTGTTAAAAAAATACGTGTTCAAAATACCCTAGGTTTAAGTTCATTAAAATTTTCTGAATTTGTTTCTTCGGATATTGGACGTTTGCAAAATACATTAACGGGAGAGGCTAATAATGTGGTTAATGCTTGTAGGTCTTATATCGAGACCATTAAAAATGCCATGGTTGTATTTGTATATTTAGGTTTTGCTTTTTTTATGGATTGGAAATTTTCTCTGCTGGTTGTTATAGGAGGAGTGCTTTCTAATTTGATTTATCGATTTTTTTATAAGCATATCGAGAATTTATCCAGAGAGAACACAAAGTATGCCCATGAATATTCCAGTTTGGTCATTCAATCCGTGAATAATTTTAAATACTTAAAAGCCACTCAACGTAATGAATTGTTTAATTGCCGTATGCTTAGTGTTTTAGATTTAGCGATTGATAATTCGATTCGCGGGGGGAAGTTATTAGGATTAACCACTTCTATACGTGAGCCTATTATGATTTTGGTGGTCTGTGCTGTTATTGGGGTTCAATTATTGGTGTTCAAATCATCATTATCGGCTATCTTAATAATATTAGTTCTGTTTTATCGTGCTATGGCATACATCATGTCATTACAAATTTCATGGAATACTTATTTAGCTAGTATTGGTTCCATGGAAAATATGCGTGATTTCGAAAAATATTTAATTCAACACAAAGAAATAGATACAGGTATCATAAATGTAGAAAAAATAGACGAAATTCAACTTTCGGATCTTCATTTGTCCTATGGTGATATACAGGTAATAAAAGGGATTGATTTAAAAATTGTTAAAAATAAGTCGATAGCATTTATTGGTGAAACTGGTTCCGGAAAAACCACACTGGTCAATATTATTGCAGCTTTGTTAAAAGTAGATCAAGGAGCTATTTTGGTTAATTCTATTCCGTTAAACGAAATTAGTTTACAGTCCTATCGCTCTCGTATAGGTTATATTTCTCAGGATACCACTATTTTTAATGCTGATATTTTTGACAATGTTACCTTTTGGGCAGAAAGAACAGCAGAAAATATAGAGCAATTTTTGAATGCTATAAAATTAAGCAGTATAGATAAATTTATAAACGGATTACCTAATGGCTATAATGAAGTTTTAGGGAATAATGGTTTGAATTTAAGTGGTGGTCAAAAACAGCGTATTTCAATAGCCCGTGAGCTTTATCGTGATATAGATATTTTAATTATGGATGAAGCCACTTCGGCATTAGATTCACAAACGGAAAAAGAAATTAAGGATAGCATTGAATATCTTCAAGGTAAAGTAACCATAATTTCTATAGCCCATCGCTTATCAACGGTTAAAAATGCGGATGTAATTTACCTATTAGAAGAGGGGAGAATAGTTGCTTCGGGTAATTTTGAATCACTTAAACAAAAGTCTAATTATTTTAAGAATTTGACCGTTTTGCAAGGAATGTAAAATTATCTAGTTATGTGGAAAGAGCTTTTTTAGGGCGAACTCAATTTGCATCAATAAAAATACTTTTACTAAACTTTAATATGTCTCGCTTCTAAATTTATTTCATAAATTACATTTTAACACTTTATCGTCACATAAATATTTATGTATACAAAGTTAGATAAATAGTGAAACCGATATAATGTCGTTTTTTGTTTTTTGACAAATCCATTTATCCAATTGAATGACATACAGTCGATTCATTTTAATAATATTACAACAAATCGTTCCAATTACTTATATGTTAGATTTTATTAAAACATAGTATGTTAAAGAAGTGATATTTTTTTAATTAAACAAAACAAAAGATTGAAACATGTAAATTAATATTAGCAATAAAAATTTACTTAAACTTTATGAGCGATAGAAAAATTTTAAACGACAAATTAATAGATAATGGTTGAATTTTTAAAAAGATTACTAAGGAAAATATTGGGAGTTGAGTCGAATACCACATCTTCAAATATATACATGAAGGAAAATCCACGGTATGAAAAATATAAGATTGGTGTTGGGACTTATGGGACACCATATATATATGATTGGAGTCAAGAAACAATATTGACGATAGGCAATTACTGTTCAATAGGTGGTAATGTTTCGATTTTACTTGGAGGAGAACATCAAACAGATTGGGTAACAACATATCCATTTTCAGGTTTGAATCAGGATATGATTACTTTAAAAAAAGATAATAATTCGAAGGGAGATGTATTTATAGGTAATGATGTGTGGATAGGCAATAACGTCACTATCTTATCAGGTGTGAATATAGGTAATGGAGCTGTCATTGGTGCAGGTAGCATTGTGACAAAAGACATACCAGATTATGCTATCGTTGGCGGTAACCCAGCTAAAATTATACGATATAGATTCAAAAGTGAACAAATTAAAAGTTTATTAGAGATTGCTTGGTGGGATTGGCCTATTGAAGAAATAAAAAGAAAAAAGCTGTTAATTTTATCTAATGATATTGATGAATTTATTGCTGAATCTCTAAAATGAAATTAATATTGGATTTATTATTATAAGTGACTTAATATATGTTCGTATAATTAATTTGTTTCATGGGACTTACCTATTTTGAGAACCAGATTGTTTTATCATTTACTAAACATTTTTTTTAAATTATATATTAGTACCTAATTATCACGATGGAATTATACTAAATTATTAGGATAAACCATTTTGTTTAGTAAAATAATTTTTGGTTCTTCGCCAAAATTAGTGGAAAACTAAATCAACTTGTTTTGAGACAGAAATTAGCTTTTAAATAAACACTTGTTTTTAAAGGGAATTTTGCGATAATTACGAAATTTATTCATTGATTAATTGATGCTTTTTTTGAATTGTAGTAATTTAGGCAAAGATTCTAATTTTTCAGTAAAATGTTTGTTAAAACAGTTAGTTATTAAGTATCAATAATTCTGTTTAGACATTGAGCCGTTTTAAACAATAATTTGTTTTAAGAAGCTCTCTTAAATATTAATAATTAGATTTACAATTTTAAAAAATAATAATTTAAATCTTTATAAAATACCTTAAGTACGATTTCATGAGCACTAATCCACTTGTATCTATCCAAATTCCGACATATAATCAGCAAAGATTTATTAAGGGCGCACTAGATTCAGCTTTAGCCCAGACTTATGATAATTTACAGATTATTGTTGCAGATGATTGTTCTCCAGACTATGATATTTTTGAATTTTTGGCTGACTACAAGGATAATCCCAAAGTCCTTATTCATAGGAATGAGACAAATTTAGGGAGGGTAGCTAACTATCGTGCTACTCTTTTTAATTTGGCTAAAGGGGAGTGGTTTATGAACTTAGATGGAGATGATTATTTGGTAAATAATAATTTCGTGGCAAATGCGATAACCAGCATTAATCAATTTGATAAGGAGCAAATTGCCTTTTATAAAGGCAATACCCCGCTTCAAAAAATAGAAGAATCTGGAATAGCAAAAATAATGTTGAATGAGCATACCTATTTGATTAAAAATAAAGATTATTTAGCAAATATTCAACATGATTATGGCTTTTCTCATGCTTCACAATTGTATAATACTGAAAAAGCAAAAAGTGTAAACATTTACAATAGGAATCTATTAGATATCGATTATTTTTCTTTTCTCAAATGTATTTCAACTGGCGATATAATTGTGAATAATGAGCCTGTTTACCATTGGCGAATTCATGAAGCTCAGGAGACTTATACTGTCACACCCAAAGAATATTTAAAACGCTTTGAAGCAGTAGATGAGTTAGTAGCAGTTTATAAAGATCTTGGAAAGGAAGGCAGTAGTGCAGTGGCATATACAAGATATATGGTATATATATATTATCTGTCAACTGTATATAATCAAAGAAAACTAATACAAGAACTACCAACTATACTGAGTAAAACAAAATTAAGTATTAAATATTTAGTTCCTTTACTAGCAACTATTAAAAATTATTATTTACCTAAGAATAAATAATATTGTACAGCAATTAATTATTTTCTATTTATGATATTAATTACCAAACCATTTCTTCCACCAATTGAAGCATATCAACAATACGTAGAAGGCATTTGGCAGCGCAATTGGCTTACTAATATGGGACCCTTATCAAATGATCTAGAAATTAAGTTGAAAGATTTTTTGAAAGTAAAGAATTTATTGTTTGTAACTAATGGCACCGTAGCTATACAAATGGCCATCAAAGCTTTGGGTTTGAAAGGTGAAATACTTACAACTCCATTTTCATTTGTAGCCACCACCAGTTCTATTGTATGGGAAGCTTGTAAGCCCGTTTTTGTCGATATAGATCCATTGAGTTTAAATATTGACCCAACTAAAATCGAAGCAGCAATAACTCCTAATACATCTGCAATTCTGGCAACTCATGTTTATGGAAATCCTTGTGATGTAGAAGCTATTGACAAAATTGCTAAGAAACATAATCTTAAGGTTATTTATGATGCTGCTCATGCTTTTGGGGTAGAGGTCGCAGGAAAGTCCATATTTGAATATGGCGATATCTCTACTTGTAGTCTGCACGCCACCAAGCTCTATCATTCGATAGAAGGTGGCTTAGTAATTACTAAAGAGGATACGTTGTTGAAAGAACTTGCTTATATCCGTAATTTTGGTTTTGATGGTCCTGAAGCCTTTGCCACCTTAGGTATAAATGGTAAAAATTCCGAGTTTCATGCTGCCATGGGCTTGACAAATCTTACTTATATTGATAGTATCAGTGAAAAGCGGAAATTACTTTCGGAGCGGTATAATGAAAAATTAAAAGCTTTAAAAGCTGTTCAGCCAAAATGGCACCAAAATTCAAGGAATAATTATGCTTATTATCCACTTGTGTTTGAATCAGAAGCATTTATGTTAAAGTGTTACAATTTCTTGCAAACATATGAGGTGTTTACAAGAAGGTATTTTTATCCTTCCTTATCTGATTCATTGCCTTATGTTGAAAAGCAATTTTTACCTTTTACAGAAGATATTTCAAGTAGGGTATTATGTTTGCCTTTGTATTATGATCTCTCAGTAGAGGAAGTCGATTTGATTTGCAATTTATTACTCAACGCTCAAAATAAATAGTGAAATGCTTATTGTAGGTGCTAAAGGCTTTGCAAAAGAAGTTTTGGAAATCATATATCAAAATGGGACAAATGAAAAAATAAGCTTTTATGATGATATAAGTCAAGATAATCGAACAATGCTTTACAACAAATTTCGAGTTTTGAAAAGCGTGTCGGAAGTAAAAAAAAACTTTAAAGAAAACGGTAATCAGTTCACTTTAGGAATAGGTAATCCGAAGCTTAGATTTAAATTATTTGAAAAGTTTGAAGCATTGGGAGGTCACTTTGAATCTACAATAAGCAAACAGGCAGAAATCGGAAGTTTTGGGGTTGAAATTGGTCAAGGATGCAATATATTGTCAGGCGTTAGAATCAGTAATGATGTAACAATAGGAATAGGTACAATGATATATTATAATTCAATAATAACCCATGACGTACAAATTGGAAATTTTTGCGAATTGTCTCCCGGAGTAACTTTATTGGGGAGATGCAAGTTGGGTGATTTTGTACAAGTAGGAGCAGGTTCTATAATATTTCCGGATGTAGAAATTGGATCAAATACCATTATTGCTGCCGGAGCAGTAGTTCGTGAAAATATTCCTGAAAATGTTATGGTTGCCGGAGTTCCGGCTGTTATTAAAAGAAATTTATGATGAGCAATGCGATGGTTACAGTGGTAATGATAACTTATGGACATGAAAAATTTATTAAGCAGGCCATAAAGGGAGTTTTAGAACAAAAAGTAAATTTTCAAGTAGAACTTATTATTGCTAATGATTGCTCTCCAGACAAAACAGCTGAAGTAATTGATACTATTCTACAAACTGAAACAATTCCTTCGAACATAAGCATTATCTACAAAGGACATGAAAAAAATATAGGAATGATGCCCAATTTTATTTGGACATTAAGGCAAGCTAAAGGAAAATACATTGCCCTATGCGAAGGCGACGATTATTGGACAGAGCCTACTAAACTGCAACAACAAGTTGATTTTATGGAGCAGCATCCAAACTATATAATGTGTTGCCATGATAGAAATGTAGTAAATGAAAAAAATGAAGTATTAATTCAAAATCAACAAACTACTAAAGTAGATAAAGATACATTTGTGCAAACCTTGCTGTATAGAAATATATCCTTTGATGATACATTTTATCATTATTTCGAAAAGGCTAAGAATGGTGATACTTTTTTAATATATCGTTTACATCAATTAGGAGCTACCCATTATTTTGATTTTAATGGGGCATGTTATAGGGTTAGTGATGTAGGAGTTTGGAGTAAAGTCAGTGATGATAAGAGGTTTGAAATGAGCATCAGCTCTTTAGATAATATGATTGAATATTATAGTCTTTTAGCAAACAAATTCGCAATAAAACAAATAAAAAAATGGAAGGCTGAACAGTATTTGATTAGAAGTAAATCTTTGAGTGAAGCAGGATACAAAATCTCAGCTTTAAATCATATTTTCAGATACAATACTCTATTATTAAGTTCAAACCCCAATCATTTTTTTAGCTTAAATAATTTCAAAACAAGTATACTTTTGAATTTAAGGTATTTGTTGCAATAAATAATGGTTTGTTAAAACTAATTTTTTAAATAAAAAATCGTGCAGCATATACTCTTAATGTCCCATAAAATGAATTTGGGAGGTACTGAAAAAGCACTATTGTCTTTTATTAATGCCTTAGCAGATAAAGATTTAAAAATAACTTTGCTCCTGTTAGAAGATGGAGGTGTTTTGAGGGAAGAAATTCCATCTTGGGTTGATGTTGAGATTTTAAATGTTTTTGAAAGTATAAAGACGGTTATTTTTGATCCTCCCTTAGCTTTAGCCAAAATACAAATAAAATACGGACAGCTATGGAATGCTTTGAATACTATTTTGAGATATGCAAAAGTAAAAATTTCAAAATCCTGGTATTATAACTATATAGCCGCATTAGAAGGGTATAAATCGAATTATAGTGCTGATGTGGCTATTGCTTTTGCAGGGCCTTCTGATTTTATTTCTTATTTTGTTTTAAAACATATTGAAGCTCCTAAAAAATATCAGTGGATTCATTTTGATATTCGTGAGGTATTATTAAATACTAATTTTGGAAATAAATATTATTCTGCTTTTAATAAAATATTTTGTGTTTCTGAGAATGCAAAAATAATTTTTGATCAAGTTTTTCCTCAATTTAAAGACAAGTCAACTGTTTTTCGAAATATAGTTAGCAAGCAGGATTTAGTGATTAAGGCGTTTCAGGGAGAAAGTTTTACAGATGGGTTTACCGGTTTGCGTATAGTCACTCTAGGTCGACTTTCTAAAGAAAAAGGTCAGGATATGATTCCTGAAGTAGTGAGACGTTTGGATAAAGACGGTTTTGATTTTAGATGGTATGTTATCGGGGACGGTGATTTAAAGTCTGTTTTGGAGTCCCAAATTGAATTGTTGAAAATCGGAAGTAAAATGGTTCTTTTAGGGGCACAATTAAATCCTTATGCTTATTTAAGAGATTGTGATGTATACGTTCAAACCTCTTTGCATGAGGGGTATTGTCTGACTATTCATGAGGCTAAAATGTTTGACAGGGCTGTAGTGACTACCAATGTTGCCAGCGCATCTAATTTGATTATTGACAAGGAAGATGGTTTGATTGTAGCTATTTCAACAGATGGTTTGTATGACGGAATTAGAGAAATGCTATCAGATATTGAATTAAGGAATAGATGTTCAAGAGCTTTATTAGCTGAGGATACAACAGTTGAAATTAAAAAAATATTATGACAAAGTGGATACAAAAAGTCAATAGTCAAGATTGTTAATTAGAGATAAGGATTATTAATTAACGATGAAAAGAAACCATTTAGAAATAGCTTGGATGAATAATCTAAGAGCATTGGCTACATTATCAGTTATTGTTTTGCATGTAGCTTTTCCGATATTATATAATTATGGAACAATAAAAGTTAATGACTGGCAAATTGGAAATTTTTTTGACAGTCTAGTTCGATTTTGTGTCCCCATATTTTTAATGCTTACAGGAGCTTTACTGTTGTCGAAGCCTATAGAGATTGAAAGTTTTTTTAAAAAGAGATTTCTTAGAATATTATTACCCTTTTTGTTTTGGAGTTCTATATATGTTGTTTATAGTTTAGCTTTGAAATATAATATAGAAACAGATTTGAGTCTTCTGGAGTGTGTTAAATTTGTTTATTTACAATTTAAAGATGGAGCATCATATCACTTGTGGTATGTGTATATGATTATTGGAATATATTTGTTTTTGCCAATACTAAATAAGTGGATATTAAATTCGAGTGAAAAAGAAATTAGATGTTTTATTGTTTTTTGGTTTTTTGTGATGTTTTTAAAGCATCCATATTTATCAAGGTTTATTCCTAATATAGATTTAACTTATTTTTCAGGTTTTATAGGCTATCCTGTATTAGGGTATTATTTAGCCTATAAATTTAATAGTCAAAAAACAGTAAAGTTATCTATTTTGTTATTTATCGTAGGCTTTGGTTTTACAATGATAGCTACTGTTTTAAAAACAATGCAACAAGGGGTGTTTTATCAAGCTTTTTATGATTATTTATCTCCTAATGTTATAATAGAAGCTATTGGGGTGTTTTTGTTTTTTAAGAGTTATTCTTTTCAAAAAACTAAGTTACAATTAGTAGTCAATACAGTAAGCAAACATAGTTATGGGATTTATTTATCGCATGTATTAATGCTAAGTTTTTTAGATAGCTTGGATTTAAATTATTCAATTACAAATCCAATTATAGCTATTCCTTTGATAAGTATATTGTGTATTATAATGTCATTAATAGTGACCTTTTTGATTAATAAGATACCTTACGGTCATCTTATATCCGGATAAAATGAGTGTTTTTGTAAGTAATATATTTTTCATTGGATTCTAATAGTAATAGTTTTATAAAATCCTCAATTCAAATATGATTTCAATAGTATTTGTTATAGAATCTTTAGATTGTGGTGGCGCTGAAAAAAGTTTAGTTACTTTACTAAACAATTTGGATTACAGTATATGTAAAGTGGATTTGATTCTGATTAAAAAAGGCGGTAATTTTGAACAGTTCCTGCCAAAGCAGGTTAATGTTGTGTATTTTGATTTTGTTTCAAAAATGTCTTTTGTTTCAAAAATGAAAGCCCGAATTTCTTTTTTGCTACAACGTAAATTTACAAAGGAAAAACTTCACTCAGCACAAATGTTTTGGTCTAGTTTCAAATCTTCTATTCAAGTTTTTAGCGAAGAATACGGAATTGCAATAGCATATAGCCAAGGATTTTCTACTTATTTCGTTGCAGAAAAATTAAAAGCATCGAAAAAAATAACATGGTTGAATACAGATTATACTAAAGCTGGTTTTAGACCTGAATATGATCTTGATAAATATCTAATATTTGATAAAATTATAGCGGTATCTGAACAAAGTAAATGTTCTTTTATTGATGCAATGCAATCAGTAGGAGTAAGTATGAATTTAGATGTTATAAAAGATATTACAGATGATGATTTAATTAAAAAACGAAGTTTTGAAGAAATTGGATTTATTAAACAGGATGATGAGATTACTATTTTAACTGTTTGTCGTTTATCAAAAGAAAAAGGACTTCATTTAGCCATTGATGCTTGTAAAATATTGGTTGATAAAGGAAAAAAAATAAAGTGGTATGTAATTGGAGAAGGAGGAGAACGTTCATTTTTAGAACAATTGATAAGAACTGAAAAATTAGAAAATAATTTTATTTTAAAGGGTTTTAAGTCGAACCCTTACCCATATATCCGAACTTGTGATATTTATGTTCAAACATCTCTTTTTGAAGGATTAAGTTTGACGGTTATCGAGGCCTCTATATTATGCAAGCCTATTGTTACGACTAATTTCTCAACAGCCCATTCATTATTAAAAAATAATGAAACAGGTCTTATTTGTGAAATGAATGCAGAATCAATAGCTCAATCTATTATTAAATACATAGATGATGAAGGTTTTAAGAAGCGTATTGTTGCAAATTTGGCGGATAAAAAAAATACTGATAAAGAAGATTCGCTTAAGAAGTTTAATGGGTTAATTAAAATATGATTTCGATTCAGCAATCCAATCATTTGAAATCTATCGCCATTTTAATGATGCTGTGTCTTCATTTATTCAATAGCCTGGATTATGAAGGATTGTTCGCCCCCTTGCTATACATCGGTTCAAAGCCTTTAATTTATTATGTTTCGTTGTTTTGTGATGCCTGTGTACCTATTTTTGCTTTTGTCAGTGGTTACGGTTTGTATTTTAAATACCTGCAAAATCAAACAATTTATAGAAAAGATAATCTTAGGCGTTTGAAAAAAATGTATTTGAATTATTGGATTATCATATTTTTGTTTCCTGTTGGTTTAGGGTTTTTATTAGGGGAAGAAAATTATCCGGGTTCTATCATAAAGCTTTTAGGAAATTTATCAGCTGTAGTTACTTCCTATAATGGAGCCTGGTGGTTTTTTACAATCTATGTTTTGTTTGTGTTAACGTCCCATTTCTGGTTTCGACTTTTTGATACAATAAATCCATATCTTTTTCTAATATCACTTTTTGTGTTATATGTTATTGGTTTTTATTTTAGAATTTATAAAGTTCCAATTTATAACAATAATGTAGCTAATCACATTCAAACACAAGTGGTGTTGTATATTTGTACATTGTTTCAATTTATGCTGGGTGCTTTTGCTTTACGGTTTTCTTGGAATAATAAAATTAGCCAGCTTATTAATCTTATAAATAATAAGAATTTACTTTTTATAGGTGGAACAATTATGCTAATTGTATTACATGGAATAGTGCCCAATTTTATAATTGCTCCGTTCACTGGAATTATATTTTTGTTCTTATTTCTACAATTAGAATTAAAACCAATTTTAAATAGAATACTCGATTTTTTTACCCCTCACTCGACTAATATTTGGCTAGTTCATATGTTTTTTTATATGATATTTTTTAAATCATTTATCTATAGTACTAAGTATGTATTGCCTATATTTTTGTTATTAGTTTTTTGTTGTATTGGTAGTTCTGTTGTGATTAATAAAATTCTGGATTATAATTCAAGACTTTGGAATGAATAATAATTTAAATAGAATTCCAGAGCTGGAATCTTTAAGAGGGATTGCAGCATTGAGTGTTATGCTTTATCATTATACAAGTTTTTTTAGAGCTAGCCTTCATTATAATTTTAGTTCAATTTTTGATTTTCAATTTGGACATCATGGAGTAGAATTGTTTTTTATGATTAGTGGTTTTGTAATATTTATGTCCTTAGATCGAATTAATAGTGTAAGGCAATTTGTTTATAAACGTTTTCTAAGATTGTATCCAACTTATTGGATCTGTTTGTTGATTACTTTGATAGTTATGTTGTTTGATAATACAGCACAATTCGATTTTTCTTTGAAAGATAAAGTTTTTAATATCTTAATGTTTCAAGGTTTTTTCCATGTTAAGAATATTGACGGCTCCTATTGGTCTTTGTTGCCTGAATTATGTTTTTATGCAATGATGATTTTTTTTTGGAGATTAAAAATAATTAAAGATATTTTTCTGGTAGTATTAGTATGGTTAGTTTTAATGTATGTAGTTCTATTGCGGCCATCATTAATTGACGTACTATTGAATCTTAAATTTGGTGTTTTTTTTATTATCGGAATAATGTTTAATTTGTTATACAAAAATAAGAAGCAGTTATATCCGCATATTTTTATTCTATTAGCATTAGTAAGTGTTCTCTTCGTAAGAGATAGTGTCGAAGTATTTTGTTTCACCTCTTTATTTGTTTTAGTTTTTTATCTTTTGATATATCAAAAATTATCATTTTTAAATAATCGTATTTTTATTTTTTTTGGTGAAATTTCGTATCCATTATATTTGTTACATCAAACCATAGGCTATATTTTGATTTATAATTTAATCCGTTATGGTATGCCGCATTTTGCATCAATAGTATTGATAGCAATTTTTTGTATTGGATTGAGTTTTTTAGTTTATAAATATTTAGAGCAACCTATTATTAATAAATTAAGATGAAACTGCTTTATATCACAAACGGGATTAATGGTGCAGGAGGCTTAGAACGGGTACTTTCGGTTAAAGCTTCTTATTTAGCAGAGAATTATGCCTATGATGTTAGTATTCTTTGTCTTAATGATAATGATAAAAAAACTTTTTACAGTTTTTCGGATAAAATAAAAACATATAGTATTCCTGTTCAGGGAAATTTTATTCAATATTTATTGGCGTATAAAAAAGGGATTCAGCAAATTGTTAAAGAATTGCAGCCTGATGTGATTTCAGTTTGTGATGATGGATTAAAAGGTTTTTTTGTTCCTAAAATGCTAAAAACTCTGATTCCAATAATTTACGAACGACATGCTTCTATTAATTTAAACACGCATAATTCCATCAAAGGGAAATTAATTCGAATTTTGATGCAATTTCAAGTTAAAAAATTCGCAAAATTTGTTGTATTAACAGCTTCTAATACAAAAGAATGGAAAGGAAATAATATTGTTGTAATTTCCAATCCTCTGAGTTTTGAACCCCAGTCAGGCAATCCATTAGATCAAAAAAAAGTGATAGCAGTTGGATCCCATTCTTACAATAAAGGCTATGATATATTATTGAAGGTATGGAAAGAAGTTTCTGTTCTGCATCCGGATTGGGAGCTGACAATTTATGGAAAAATAGATTCAGAACAACAATTTGTGAAGTTAGCTGAAGAATTAGTTGTATCTGATTCAGTAAGTTTTTTTAATCCTGTGATTGATATCAAAGAGAAATATTTAAAGACGTCTATTATGGTGTTGCCTTCCAGATCCGAAGGATTTGGGATGGTATTAATAGAAGCTATGGCTTGTGGTCTTCCATGTGTTTCTTTTGATTGTCCATCCGGTCCCAGGGATATTATATTGAATAAGGAAGACGGTTTTTTAATAGAAAATCAAAATGTACAAAAATTTACTAATGCACTAAAGGATTTGATTGTAAATCCCGAGTTGCGTTTAGAAATGGGAAAAAAAGCATTTCAAAATGTACAGCGTTTTGATATTAGTTCCATTATGAAACAATGGGATGCCTTATTTAAATCATTGATGTAATGAAGATAGTTTTTTCTACTGATCAAATTTATCTTCATGGAGGTATAGAAAAAGTGTTGGCTGAAAAAGCCAATTATTTTGCTGATGTCTGTGGGTATGAAGTTATTGTTTTAACTAATCAACAAAAGGAAAAAAGTCCCTGCTATCCTTTAAGTAAAAAAATACAGACGGTAGATTTGGGAATTAATTATAATAGAGAGAAGAGTTATTTCTCGTGGGTTAATTTAAAGAAAGTACTCAATCATATTTATCAATTAAATCGTTTTTTTTATACACTACAGCCCGATGTTGTTATTGTATCTAATTTTGGTTTTGATACTTATTTTGTTCCCTTTTTATATAAGAAAGCTAAAAAAATAAAAGAATTTCATTCCTCCCGTTATTTTGAATCGCAATTAAGAAATCGAACGACTTCTTTTTTTAAAAAGAAATACTATCAATTGAATGATTGGGTGGAATCAAAATACGATTATTTAGTGGTTTTAAATCAGGACGAAGTTTCTTGTTACAAAAGTGATAATGCAGTGGTAATTCCTAATCCTGTAACCATCCCAAAAGTAACAGCAAATTTGATGAATAAAAAAGTGGTTGCGGCTGGCAGAATTGCCCCTGTAAAAGGTTTTGAAAAATTGATAGAAGCATGGAAAGTAGTGCATGCAATAGCTCCCGAATGGGAATTGCATTTTTATGGCGAAGATTATTTAGATACTCAAAAGCAGTTAGAAGAGATAATTAAAGAAAATCATTTGGAAAAAGTCATTTTTTTTAAGGGAAGTTCTTCCAATATGACAGAAACATTTATGGATTATAGTATCTATACTATGAGTTCTCAAACAGAATGTTTTCCAATGGTTTTATTAGAAGCATTGTCCGTAGGCTTACCTATCGTTTCTTTCGATTGTCCTAATGGCCCTCGTAATATTATCACAAATGGAGAAGATGGATTATTGGCAGAAAATCAAAATATAAAAGATTTAGCTGAAAAAATTTTAGTTTTAATACAGAAAGAAAATCGAAGAACAGCTTTTGGATTAGCCGCAAAAGTAAATAGTGAAAGATTCTCCACTTCCGTCGTGATGCAACGTTGGATTAATTTATTGAATTCTTAAGATTATGTTTGAATTTATTCCGGCTCTTTTTTACAGTTCGTTATATTACTATTTTTTATTGTTTATAGTACTCGTTGTTTTTTTACGATCTAATTTAGTTCCTCTTACAGATTCAAGGAGCATTAAAACAAATAAAACTTTTGAGGTTTTAATTCTGGTATTCACTTTAGTCTATATGGGATTAAGACCATTAAGTTGGGTTTTTGGAGATATGGGTACTTATGCACAATTTTTTGAAAGATATCAAAGGGGGGAGTCACCTGATTTTAATGGAGATATTATTTTTAATTCATTTACAAAGTTATGTTCTTCTTTAATGAATATTCAGATGTATTTTTTGTTTTGTACATTGTTATATGTTTTACCCCTGTGGAGTGCTTGTAGAAAATGGTTTAAGAATTACAGTTTTTATGCTTTTTTAGCTCTAATAACTTCCTTTTCTTTTTGGTCATTTGGAACGAATGGAATTCGAAACGGAATAGCGACATCTCTTTTTTTATACGCTTTATCAAGAGATAAAATGGCTTTTAAAATTTTGTTTGTTGTAATAGCGTTTGGTTTTCATAAATCGATTGTGATTCCCACTGTGGCATTGAGTTTGACCTACTTCTATAATAATTCTAAGAAATATTTTTATGGCTGGTTGTTATGTATTCCTTTGTCATTAGTTTCGGGAGGTTTTTGGGAAGGGCTTTTTGCAGGCTTAATGGCAGATGAACGAGTAAGTTATCTTACTGATGGGAATGTGAATAATGATTCGTTTTCGAGTACGGGCTTTCGTTGGGATTTTTTGATGTATAGTGCTTCGGCAGTATATGCAGCCTACTTTTTTATATTTAAAAAGAAATTTATAGATCCAACTTACAACCGATTGGTTTGTGTTTATCTGGCAGCTAATGCTTTTTGGATTTTGGTAATTAGAGCCAATTTCTCCAATCGTTTTGCCTATTTATCCTGGTTTATGATGGGAATAGTTATCGTTTATCCCTTTTTAACTAAAATTCAATTGAAGAAACAACATCAGGTTTTAGGATTAGTGTTGTTGGCTTATTTTGGATTTACTTTTTTTATGAATGTAGTACTTGGCTAAATGAAAAGTTTAACTGTTTTTACCCCTTCTTACAATAGGGCTTATTTATTACCTCAATTGTATAAAAGCCTTTGTAATCAGACCTCACAAGATTTTGAATGGTTGATTATTGATGATGGTTCAATGGATGAAACCAGAACTTTAGTGGCTAGCTGGCAACAGGAAAATGAAATTCATATTGAATATATTTATCAAGAGAATCAGGGGATGCATGGGGCACATAATACAGCTTACGAAAATATTCAAACTGAGTTTAATGTGTGTATCGATTCGGATGATTTTATGCCGGATAATGCAGTTGCTGTTATTTTGCAGGCATGTGCAAATTTAGAAGAAAATTATGCTGGAATTTTAGGGCTTGACACAAATAAAGAAGGTGAAATTATAGGGACTGTCATTCCGGAAAATTTAACAGCAGTCAAACTGAATGAATTATACTCTATACATCAGGTTAAAGGAGATAAAAAAATTGTGTATCGCACAGCAATAGTAAAAAAATATCCTAAGTATCCTCTTTATGAGA
The DNA here is from genome assembly GCF_900100165.1 of Flavobacterium glycines. Classification (GTDB taxonomy): domain Bacteria; phylum Bacteroidota; class Bacteroidia; order Flavobacteriales; family Flavobacteriaceae; genus Flavobacterium; species Flavobacterium glycines. Next base: position 81,231 of record NZ_FNEO01000004.1, on the reverse strand, counting down.
ACGAGCGGTTTGTACCTTTGGATTATTTGTATTTGTTAATTGATCAGGATTATGATTTAAAACCGGTAAATGAAGTGTTGTGCATTGTAGAATATCAGGCAGATGGTTCTTCAATGAATATTTTAAAACAGTACAGAAAACACCCTAATGGCTTTGCTTTTTCCAGAGTTAGTAGGATTAAATATGGTAAAACTTTTAAAGAACGGTTTAAAAATGCGATACATTTGGTATCGTCTGCATTCTTTGCAAAAGAACTATCTTGGCTTTATAAAACCGATAAACCAGTTTTAGTTTTTACAGCCATGCCTGTAGGGGTTCTTTTAAATCTTTATATACGTTATAAAACCAGATAAATGCGAGTACTTCAAATTATTAATTCCTTAGGAACTGGAGGTGCTGAAAAATTATTGTTAGACACTATTCCTTTATACCGAAAAGAAGGTGTTGAAATGGATTTATTGCTTTTTTGGGAAAATAATCATCCTTTTACAAAAGCCTTAATGGATTTGAATTGTTGTAAAGTGATTGTCTTAAATCATTCTTTGAATTATAAAGATATTTATTCACCGAGAAACATTTTAAAATTAAGAAAATATCTTAAAGATTATGATATTGCTCATGTACATTTGTTTCCAGCACAGTATTTTACTGTTTTGGCTAATATTTCTCTTAAAAATAGATGTAAATTGATTTTTACAGAGCATAGTACATCTAATAGAAGAATCAATAATAGAATTTTTAAGCCTCTTGAATCTTGGATATATACTAAATATAAAAAATTAGTATGTATTACAGAGGAAATTAAAAATATTTATGATAACTATTTGAAACAATTTAATACGATAGAAATTATTTATAATGGAGTAAATATTGAAATGATTCAGAATGCAAAATCAAGAAATAAAGAAGAAATTCATCCTATATTAACTCAAGAACAGAAAATTATATTACAAGTTTCTGCATTTAGAAAAGGAAAAGACCAAATGACATTAGTAAAGGCTTTACAATATCTTCCTGAAAATTATTATGTGGTTTTGGTAGGAGAAGGTGATGAATTGAAAAACTGCGAAAATCATGTTATTGAATTAGGTTTTGATAAAAGAGTTGTATTTCTAGGTCAGCGTATGGATATTCCTCGATTATTAAAAACAGCTGATATTATAGTATTGTCTTCTAAATATGAAGGTTTATCACTTTCTTCTATTGAAGGGATGGCATCAGGAAAACCTTTTGTTGCGTCTGATGTTCCAGGTTTGTCGGAAGTTGTAGGGGGGGCAGGAGTTTTATTTGAATTAGGCAATGCTAAGGAATTGGCAGAACGAATTCAGGAACTTTTAGAGGATAAGACCTTGTATGAACGAACTGTTGAAGCATGTCAGAATAGAGCTGCTCAATATGATATTCAGAATATGATTCAAAAACATATTGAATTATACCAAAGAGTATATGCTGCAACCTAAACTCATTCGCACCTCTACTGTAGCGATGTCCTTAGATTTCTTGCTCAAAGGACAACTGGCTTTTTTGAGCGGGCATTTTGAAGTGGTGGCAGTTTCTGGTGACGATGAACATTTAAAGAGGTTAGCCGAACGAGAGCAAGTAAGAACTGTTCCGTTGCAAATGCAACGCAATATTAGTCCGCTAAAAGACTTGCTGTCTTTGTGGAAATTGTATCTTTTGTTCAAAAAAGAAAAACCACAAATAGTTCATTCGATAACTCCAAAAGCAGGATTGTTGTCTATGATAGCGGGAAAAATGGCTGGTGTTCCTGTTCGTATACATACTTTTACAGGGTTGATTTTTCCTTCTAAAACCGGTTTGTTACAAAAAATATTGATTCTGATGGATAAGGTTTTGTGTTGTTGTGCTACACATATTTATCCCGAAGGACACGGAGTCAAAAATGATTTGATACAGTACAAAATTACTTCCAAACCCTTGAAAGTAATAGCTAATGGCAATGTCAACGGAATTGATACAGCTTATTTTTCAAAAGAGAAAGTATCTGTTCAGGAGCAACAAGCCTTAAAAAAAGAGTTGTGTATTGGCGAAAATGATTTTGTTTTTATTTTTGTTGGTCGCTTAGTGGGGGATAAAGGAATAAACGAATTGGTGAATGCTTTTAAGCATTTAGTTGTCAGTTCGAGCGCAGTCGAGAACCAGAGCGTAGTTGAGAACGAGAGCATAGTTGTGAATAACCGACAAATCACAACTGACAACTCACAACCGACAGCTCACTGTCACCCTGAGCCTGTCGAAGGGTCTAATTTAAAACTCCTCTTAGTAGGTCCTCTGGAAACTGAATTAGATCCCTTACAAACTGAAACCTTAAAAGAAATAGAGAACAATCCCAATATTATTTCAGTTGGATTCCAAAAAGACGTCCGCTCCTATTTTTCCATTTCTGATTGTCTCGTTTTTCCAAGTTATCGGGAAGGATTTCCGAATGTCGTTTTGCAGGCAGGTGCCATGGGATTGCCAGCTATTGTGACAGATATTAATGGTTCTAATGAAATTATTGTTGATGGAGACAACGGAATTATCATTTCTGTTAAAAATTCAAATTCACTTTTGGAAGCAATGAATAAAATAATGAAGGATTCACAATTTTATTCGCAATTACAAATGAATGCAAGACCAATGATTGTTTCCCGTTATGAGCAAAAAGTAGTATGGGAAGGGATATTGAATGAATATAAAAAATTAGAAAAAAGTGTATAAATTATTTTTTAAACGCTTATTGGATTTTACAGCATCAATGATAGGATTTGTTATGCTAAGTCCATTATTTTTGTTAGTTACCATTGGTTTGTTTTTTGCTAATCAGGGTAAGCCTTTTTTCTTTCAGTTGCGACCTGGATTGCATGGGAAGATTTTTAAGATTGTCAAATTTAAGACTATGAACGACAAAAAAGATGCAAACGGAAAGATGTTGCCGGATGCTGAGCGTTTGACTAAAATAGGTTCTTTTGTTCGTAAAACTTCTTTAGATGAGATTCCGCAATTAATCAATGTTATCAAAGGGGATATGAGTTTGATAGGGCCAAGACCATTATTACCGCAATACCTACACCTTTATTCTGATTTTCAAAATAGGCGTCATGAAGTGAAGCCAGGAATTACGGGCTGGGCACAGGTTAATGGGCGTAATGCAATTTCCTGGGATAGAAAATTCGAATTGGATGTTTGGTATGTAGATCATATTTCATTTGTTTTGGATTTTAAAATTCTATTCAAAACCATTTTGAAAGTAGTAAAAAGAGAAGGGATTAACGCAGCCGATGCTGCTACAATTGAACCATTTAATGGAAACTGAAATTATTTTATTTGGTGCAAGCGGACATTGTAAAGTAGTTGTAGATATTTTACAATCCAATCAGAAAATTATTACTGCTATTATTGATGACAATCCTAAAACGCAAATATTATTGGGAATACAAGTTGTTCATTCTGAAAATTTTATTCTGCAAAAGCATCAAAAATGTATTATTGCTATTGGAGATAATGCAATACGCCAGCAAATAGTTCAAAGAATTGGTGGTGATTTTTATCGGGCCATTCATCCAAAAGCAATCGTTTCGGGCTTTTCTAAAATAGGAACAGGGACAGTACTGATGCCGGGAGCAATTGTAAATGTTGATGCCATAGTAGGGGAGCATTGTATTATTAATACTGCTGCTGTGGTGGAACACGACTGTGTCTTGGAGGATTATGTTCATCTTTCGCCTAATGTGTCATTAGCAGGTGGAGTAATTATTGGTGAAGGAACTCATGTGGGAATTGGGGCCAAAGTAATTCAGGGAATTAAAATTGGTAAATGGACTACTATTGGAGCGGGTGCCGTAATTATTAAGGATGTACCTGATTATGCTGTGGTGGTTGGAAACCCTGGTAGAATTATAAAGAGTAAAAAAAGTATATAAGTCAAGAATCTATTTAAAATTCATCAAAATCAATTTTTGCTATCCCTAAAGGGTATTATTTTGATGAATTTGAAACAGACTCAAAGCTGAAAATAAAAAAAACTTCTATGAAAAATAAACGAAATCACTTTATAAATGAATAACTCAAAAATATGGCTTTCTTCACCTCATATGGGAGGCAGTGAACGCAACTATGTCAATGAAGCTTTTGAGACAAACTGGGTTGCGCCACTTGGGCCTAATGTAAACGGATTTGAAGCCGATTTAGAAAAATATTTAGGTAGTACGGTTCATGTAGGGGCTTTGAGTTCCGGAACAGCGGCCATTCATTTGGGATTGGTTTTGTTAGGCGTTCAGGCCGGCGATGCCGTGATTTGTCAGTCGATGACGTTTTCGGCTTCGGCAAATCCTATTTTGTATCTGGGGGCGGCTCCTGTTTTTGTGGATAGCGAAGAAGATACCTGGAATTTATGTCCCTTAGTCTTAGAAGAGGCCATTTTAGACAGCATAAACAAAGGTAAAAAACCGAAGGCAATTATTGCTGTGCATTTATACGGAATGCCATTTAAAGTGGATGAAATCAAAGCCATTGCCGAAAAATATCAAATTCCGATCTTAGAAGACAGTGCTGAAGCCTTAGGGAGTACTTATAAAGGACAGCAATGCGGTACTTTTGGAACTATCGGAGTTTTGTCTTTTAATGGGAACAAAATCATCACTACTTCAGGAGGTGGAGCTATTGTAACCCCAACTAAGGAATTAAAAGATAAAGCCGTTTTTTTAGCTACCCAGGCAAGGGATAACGCAGCTCATTACCAACATTCGGAAGTGGGATACAATTACCGCATGAGTAATATTTGTGCGGGTATTGGTAGAGGACAAATGGAAGTATTGGATGCCCATGTCACTTTGCGTCGAAAGATGAACGATTTTTACAAAGAATTGTTTCAGGATATCGAAGGAATTACAGTTTTTGATGCACCTAATACGGATTATGTTTCAAATCATTGGTTGACAGCTATTGTAGTTGATTCAGCCAAAACAAACGGAATTACATCTGAAAAAATCCGATTGGCTTTAGAAAAAGAAAATATTGAATCCCGACCTTTGTGGAAACCGATGCATTTGCAGCCTGTTTTTGAAAATTATTCCTATTACGGCAAAAATGTAGCTCAAAATCTGTTTGAAAGCGGCTTGTGTTTACCATCTGGGTCTAATTTAACTGATGAAGACAGGCTAAGAATTAAAAAGGTTTTTTTAGAATTGCTTAAGCTGTAGTGATAATTTTACAAAATATTTGTTGGTGTATTGTTAAGCCTGCACGGCTAATTTCTTATATTTGCCGCAAAAAATAATAATTATATGAAGTATTTCTGTTTATCGAAAAGTGCTGTTTTTTTCTTTTTGATGCTCTTGTTTTTTTCCTGTACTCCTAAAAAAAACATACTTTATTATCAGAATATTGATAGTATGGCTTCCGCTAAATTGAATTCCTATGAAATACGAATTCAACCCGATGATTTGTTACAGATTAATATATCAGCCGAAGATCCTAAAGTTACAGCACCATTTAATTTGAATCCCGTAAATGTTGTTGGAAATGAAGGTCAGGGTCAGGTTGGAGGAAATAAATCAGTAATTAATGATTATTTAGTTGATGCTGATGGTTATATTAATTTTCCTGAATTGGGAAAATTAAAATTAGGAGGTTTAACCCGAACAGAAGTATTGGCGCTTTTTCAAAAAAAACTGGGAGCCTATATTAAAGATCCTATAATAACGGTTCGGATTCAGAATTTTAAAGTAGCTGTACAAGGAGAAGTCAATGGAGCAAGTATTATAAAAGTTCAATCTGACCGAATCACTTTAATTGAAGCATTAACTCAGGCAGGGGATTTAAAGACTACTGCCAATAGAAAGAATATCTTAGTGATAAGAGAAATTGATGGGGTAAAATCTTTTTTTAGGGTGGACGTAACAAAGTCCGATTTTATTAATTCTCCGTATTATTATTTGGCTCAAAATGATGTGATATACGTAGAGCCTAAAAACAGAACGATTAGTCCTGATGTTACTTTAGTTACAACAATCAGTTCTTTATTGGTTACTTTCGTTTCATTTCTATTAGTAATTGCAAAATAATTTATGGAGAATAATAACATGCAGGGGGAAGATTTTGGATCTGATTTTGATTTAAAAGCAGAGATTAATAAGTATTTAGCACATTGGAAATGGGTTGTGTTAAGTGTGCTTATTTGTCTTGTTTTGGCTTTTCTGAAATTAAGATATACAGTTCCCGTATATAATGCTTCGACTAAAATTTTAATGAAAGATACTAAAAAAGGAGGGCGACTTTCTGAAGCAGCTGCCTTTTCAGATCTTGGTTTTAATACAGGAACCAGAAATGTTGATGACGAGATTGAAATAATGAAATCAAGAAGCTTGTCAGAAGCTGTAGTTAAAAAGTTAAATTTCAATGTTGCAATAATTACCAAAGGGAAGGTTTTAGATTTGGAACTTTTTGAAGAACAATCTCCTATTGTAGTTCATTTTATTAATCAAACGCCCGATTTTGATGAGCAATATATGAAGTTTGATTTTTCGGATAATCCTTCAGGAACCTTTACCTTGGCTGAAGAAAATGGATTGATAGCAGGGAAAAGACAGTTTAGATACGGAGAGGCTATTAAAACGAAGTATGGCGATTTGATTATTACCAAATCAAGTCATGCTAAAGAAGCTAGTCTGGGTTCATTGTCTATTGTTGTCAGTCCTTTAAAAGCTGTAGCGGCAGGTTATAGAGGGAGATTAGTAGTTGAACCTTTGGTTAAGGGGAGTAATGTTGTAGTGTTGAGTATTGTTGATGGAGTAGAAAAAAAGGCTGAAAAGTTTTTGGATTGTCTGGTTCAAGCCTACAACCAAAATGCAGTTGCGGACAAAGAGTTCATTTCTAAAAACACCTCTGTTTTTGTGTCCAATCGTTTAGCGTTAATTAGTAAAGAGTTATCAGGAGTAGAGCAGGATGTTGAAAGGTTTAAGGTTAATAATAAATTAACTGATTTAGAAACAGAAGTAGGATTGTATGTTGCCGGATCAACGGAATATAATAAGAAAGCTGTTGATTTGCAGGTGCAATTGAATGTTTTGAACTCCATTGTTGATTACGTGAGAAAAAGTTCTAATGAAAATTTATTACCGGCTAATTTACTTTCAGATCTTGAAGGTGATGCATCTGCTTTGATAGGTTCTTATAATGACTTGGTTTTAGAAAGAAGCAGATTGTTAAAGTCAGCTAGTGAAACTAATCCAACAGTAGTAAAGATTGATCAGGAATTATCAAGTTTGAAATCGACACTTTTATCCAGTTTAGGAAAAAGTAAAGCCATGCTGCAAATTCAAAAGAAAGATATTGAGGCTAATGAAAATCTTTTTAATGGGAAGATTCAGAAAATACCTTCTCAGGAGCGTCAATTTAGAGAGATTGAGCGTCAGCAAAAAGTAAAAGAAGAATTGTATTTGTATTTATTACAAAAAAGAGAAGAAACAGCATTGGCACTATCATCAACTGAGCCTAATGCGAAAGTGATTGATGAAGCCTTATCAACAGGTCCTGTTACTGTAAGAAGAAGCGTGGTTTTTTTAGGGGCTTTATTGTTAGGTTTGTTAATTCCTATTGGGATTATTTTCTTAATTGATTTCTTAGATACTAAAATCAAAAGTCGTTTGGATTTAGAAGGGCGGACACAAATTCCATTTATTGGTGATGTGCCTACTTCTGAGGATGCGTCGTCTATTATGCAAGCCGAAAGCAGAACGAGTTCTGCCGAAGCCTTACGAATCATTCGAACCAATCTCGAATTTATGTTAAGTAAGGTGCCCGATGGAATAGCCAAAACTATTTTCTTAACTTCAACCTTTCCAAAAGAAGGAAAGACTTTTGTTTCGGTAAATTTAGCTGCTACTTTTGCGCTTTCAGGAAAGAGAGTATTGTTGGTCGGTATGGATATTAGAAATCCAAAATTAGATGAGTATCTAACTTTACCGGATAGAGGTTTTACCAATTATTTATCTTCTAAAGATTTAAATTTGGATGATTTAATTATAAAGCAAAAAGGCTATGAAGATTTTCATATTCTTCCGGCAGGTGTTATTCCGCCTAATCCGGCTGAATTATTGATGAGTAAAAAAGTCGATTCGTTTTTTGAGACTGTAAAAAAACAATACGATTATATTATTGTGGATACGGCTCCTGTAAGTTTAGTAACGGATACTTTGTTAATTGCTAAACACGCCGATACTTTTATCTATGTTGCCCGTGCTAATTTCTTAGAAAAACGAATGTTGGATATACCTAATAATTTGCATCGTGATCAAAAATTGCCTAATATGTGTATGTTGTTAAATGATACCGATTCTACTAAAGGCTATGGTTATGGTTACGGCTACGGAGTAAAAGTAGAAAATAAACCATGGTATAAAAGAACATTGAAAATTTAATTTTGTCACCTAATATTGAAGAAGCATTAAAAGTTTATAAAGTTTAATTTTATAAAATTTTGATGCTTTTTATTTAAAAATATTCTAATAGTGGAAATTGAAAAAACCCCCATTAACGATTTAATAATTATTAATCCTGTTGTGTTTAATGATGAAAGAGGCTATTTCTTTGAAGCCTATAATGAGGCTAAATTCAGAGAAAATGGAATAATTTATAATTTCATTCAGGACAATCAGTCTTTTTCTAAAAGAGGAGTAATTCGTGGTTTGCATTTACAGACTAATCCTTTTGCTCAGGCTAAATTAGTTCGTGTTCTTGAAGGCGAAATTCTGGATGTAGCGGTGGATTTGAGAAAAAGTTCGCCAACTTATGGACAGTATTTTTCAGTTGTTTTAAGTGCTGAAAATAAAAAACAATTGATGATTCCGCATGGTTTTGCCCATGGATTTTCGGTTTTGAGTGCAACCGCTTCTGTTTTGTATAAAGTAGATCAGGTGTATCACAAAGAAAGTGAAAGAGGGATTCGTTATGATGATTCTATCTTAAATATCGATTGGAAAATTGATTATAATGAAGTGATTGTTTCGGAAAAAGATTTGATTTTGCCTTATTTTAAGGATATTGATTTTTCATTTGAGTAATATGAAAAAAATACTAGTAACGGGAGCCAATGGACAATTGGGGTCAGAATTGAGAGTCTTATCTACGGGGACTAATTTTGAGTGGGTTTTTACTGATTATCAGGAACTGGATTTGTGTGATTTGAAAAATTTAGCCGATACAATTTCAAAAATAAACCCCGATATAATTATTAATTGTGCTGCTCATACCGCTGTGGATAAAGCAGAGTCCGAATATGAATTGTCGGATGTGTTGAATCATCAGGCTGTGGCTATTATGGCGAAATGGAGTTTTGAGAATGATTGTAAACTAATTCATATTTCAACGGATTATGTTTTTGATGGTAATTCAGCAATTCCTTTAACAGAAGAGGCTTCAACGGCTCCAATAAACGTTTATGGTGTTACCAAATTAGCAGGTGAGAAAGCCTGTATGCAAAATAATCCTGATGGGATTATTATTCGTACTTCATGGGTGTATTCCAGTTTTGGGAATAATTTCGTAAAAACCATGTCCCGATTGATGCAGGAAAGAGACAATTTGAACGTGGTTAATGATCAAGTAGGAAGTCCAACATATGCCGCCGATTTAGCAAAAGCAATACTAACTATTATCAATCATTCGAATTGGCAATCGGGAATTTATAATTTTTCGAATGAAGGAGAAATAAGTTGGTACGAGTTTGCTCTGGCTATTAAAGAAATTGGAGGTTTTGATTGTGAAATTAACGGTATTCCGTCATCAGCATATCCTACTCCTGCTAAACGTCCGGCTTATTCTTTGTTGGATAAAACAAAAATCAAAACTACTTTTGGAGTAATTGTTCCGGACTATAAGGTGAGTTTGAAAAAGTGCATGAGACTGTTATAAGTTATAAGTTATAACTTATAAGTTATAAGTGTATGTCATTCTTTTTCGATACTTTGGGATTGAAGTGCTTAACACACTTTGTGTTTAAATAAAAATAAAAATGAAAAAAATACTTATCACCGGTGGAGCCGGTTTTATAGGTTCGCATGTAGTAAGACGTTTTGTAAATAGGTATCCGGAATATCAGATTTTTAATCTGGATGCTTTGACTTATGCAGGTAATCTTGAAAATATTGTTGATATTGAAAAACAGCCCAATTATACTTTTATCAAAGGTGATATTACAGATGCGGATTTTATTAATACATTATTTGCAGAGCATCAATTTGATGGGGTATTGCATTTGGCAGCGGAATCGCATGTTGATCGTTCTATCACTGATCCTATGGCGTTTGTAAAAACCAATGTAATTGGGACAGTGAATTTATTAAATGCAGCCAAAACAATTTGGAACGAAAATTTTGAAGGCAAACGTTTTTATCATATTAGTACCGATGAGGTTTATGGAAGTTTAGGAGCTGAAGGATTATTTACTGAAACTACTGCTTATGATCCTAATTCGCCTTATTCAGCATCGAAAGCCAGTTCCGATCATTTTGTTCGTGCTTATGGTGAAACTTATGGTTTGCCTTACGTTCTGACAAACTGTTCTAATAATTATGGCCCAAATCATTTTCCGGAAAAACTGATTCCTTTATTTATCAATAATATTATCAATAATAAAGCATTGCCTGTTTATGGTGACGGGAAGTATACACGCGATTGGCTTTTTGTGGAAGATCATGCAGTAGCGATTGATTTGGTTTTTCACGAAGGCAAAAATCATGATACTTACAATATTGGAGGTTTTAACGAATGGCAAAATATTGATTTGGTGAAATTGCTTTGCAACATCATGGACGAAAAATTGGGCAGAGCAGCCGGAACTTCCGAGCAATTAATTACCTATGTTAAAGACCGTCCCGGACATGATTTGCGTTATGCTATTGATGCCACCAAAATTAATAAAGAATTAGGCTGGAAACCATCTGTTACTTTTGAGCAAGGCTTAGAAAAAACAGTCAATTGGTATATGGAAAATCAGACTTGGCTGGATAATGTGACATCAGGAGAATATGCTTCTTATTATGATAAACAGTATTCTTAAAATTTGTATTTAATAATGTTGTCAGTTGTCGGTTGTCAGTTTTTAACTCACAATCCATAACTCACAACCCATAACTGTAAAAAATGAAAGGAATTATACTAGCAGGAGGTTCAGGAACCAGATTGCATCCGCTAACTTTAGCTATGAGTAAGCAAATGATGCCGGTTTATGATAAACCCATGATTTATTATCCTTTGTCTACCTTAATGACGGCAGGGATTAATGAGGTATTGATTATTTCGACGCCTCATGATTTGCCTAATTTTAAAAAGTTATTGGGTGATGGCTCAGCCATAGGCTGTCAATTTAGTTATGCGGAACAGGCAATACCTAATGGATTGGCTCAGGCTTTTGTCATTGGGGAAGAATTTATTGGGGAGGATAGTGTTGCGTTGGTTTTAGGGGATAATATTTTCTTTGGTTCTAATATGGATGAATTGTTGCAATCGAATACGAATCCTGATGGAGGAGTGGTTTTTGCTTATCATGTTTCGGATCCTGAACGTTATGGAGTAGTCGAGTTTGATAAAGATTTGAAAGCCATTTCTATTGAAGAGAAACCACTGCAGCCGAAATCTAATTATGCAGTGCCGGGATTGTATTTTTATGATAATTCGGTAGTAGCCATTGCTAAAAGTATTCAGCCCAGTGCCAGAGGTGAATATGAAATAACCGATGTGAATAAGGCTTATTTGGAACAAGGGAGGTTAAAAGTGGGTATCCTGAGCAGAGGTACAGCCTGGCTGGATACCGGAACTTTTAACAGTCTGATGCAGGCCGGGCAATTTGTTCAGGTTATAGAAGAACGTCAGGGATTGAAAGTAGGCTGTATTGAAGAAATAGCCTGGCGACAAAGTTTTATTTCTGATGAACAATTGCAAGCTTTGGCAGAACCTTTGAAAAAATCAGGTTATGGTGAATATTTGTTGGGATTGTTAAAACATAAATTTTAAGGTTTTTGCATCAGTTTGATTGTGAGTTTGTTTTGTTGAGAAACGAATTATATAGTTAATTGTTTTCTGTAAATTGAATTTTATTCGGTTTCATGTTTGTAAAACATTTTTATGTTATACTTTTGATGTTAATTAACAGTGTAAAAAGAATTTATCTTGAGTAACTATACTAAACGAGAGCTAAGAAGATTGATATTAAACGTTTTTTCTGGCGAAAATTTAATTCTTAATATACGTAATTTAAGTTATCTGCCCAGATGGATTGTTTTGGGTATAGATTTAATTGTGCTTATAGCAAGTTTTTTCTTTACGAAGCTTATTATAAACGGTATAGGTTTACATTATATCGGTTTTGAGAATAAAGCACCTTATATCTGTTTGATATTGGGAGTTAATGTTTTCTTCTTTTGGATTTTTAGAACTTATGCTGGAATTATAAGGCATTCTTCTTATACAGATGCTATTAAGTTATTGTTTTCTCAAATTTCGGTTTTAGTTTTTTTTGTTATTGTAAATACGGTATTTCAGTATTTCTATGGATTCAAAATTTACTTGAATACGGCACTTTTTATGAATATGGTGCTGTCTTTTTGTGGATTGTTTTTGTATCGTGTTGTAGTAAAACAGGTATTCGAACAGTTTTTTTCAGAAAGAAACAATGTCAATTTGCCACGTACAGTAATTTATGGAACCGATGCAAATGCGCTTGCTGTGGCCAATGCTTTAAAGTTAGAAAAACCTACCCGATTTAAAATTGTTGGTTTCGTAGATAGAAACAGTCAAAATTCATCCAAAAGAATGATGGATTTGCCTATTTTAATCCAAAAGAAAAAATTGCCTACTCTGATGCGCTCTGTAGGTGCTGAAGGGGTAATTATTGCTGATAAGAGTTTGTCTAAAGAAGAACGATTGCTAATAGTAGAACAATGTTTGGAATTTAATTACAAAGTATATATCGTTCCTTTAATTACCGACTGGGAAAACCAAAAAGAGATTTCTCAAAAAGTAAAAAATTTACAAATTGAAGATTTGTTAGACAGAAAACCGATTGTTTTAGACGGAAAATCTATTTCCAAACAATTAAAAGACAAAACGGTTTTGATTACAGGAGCCGCAGGTTCTATTGGTAGTGAAATTGTGAGACAGGTGCTGCTTTTTCATCCTAAAAAGATAATTGCTCTGGATCAGGCTGAAACTCCTTTGCATCATTTATGTCTGGAATTGTCTGCTTTAAATACAGAGGTGACTATTGTGACTGTTGTGGCTGATATTAGAAATAGGGATGCAATGAACAGGGTTTTTAACGATTATATGCCCGAAGTAGTATATCATGCAGCCGCTTATAAGCATGTCCCATTAATGGAAGCCAATCCTTCTCAGGCTATCTTAACTAACGTGGATGGAACTAAAAATATAGCCGATTTATCTTGTAAATACAAGGTTAAAAGTTTTGTAATGGTATCTACCGATAAGGCGGTGAATCCGAGTAATGTGATGGGGGCCAGTAAGCGAATTGCCGAAAAATACGTTCAGTCGCTACAGTTAAAATCTAATGTTGACAGAAATGCCAAAAGTACTAAGTTTATTACCACCCGTTTTGGTAATGTGTTAGGATCTAATGGTTCAGTAGTGCCATTGTTCACTAGACAAATTGCTGAGGGTGGACCAATAACGATTACGCATCCTGATATCATCCGCTATTTTATGACGATTCCTGAAGCTTGTCAACTTGTTCTGGAAGCTGGAGCTATGGGTAAAGGTGGCGAGATTTATATTTTCGATATGGGTAAACCGGTTAAGATTATTGATTTGGCCCGAAAAATGATCAAATTGGCAGGTTTCGTACCTGATGAAGATATCAAAATCAAGATTGTAGGTTTACGCCCGGGTGAAAAATTATATGAAGAATTGTTGAATGATACTTCGAAAACAATTCCTACGCACCACCACAAAATTATGATTGCCGAAGAAATCCAGGAAGAGTTTGAAATTTTACATGATGAAATTGAGGAACTCATAACCATTGCCAATTTTCATAAAAAAGAAGCTATCGTAGCTAAAATGAAGAAAATAGTACCTGAATTCAAAAGTATGAATTCCACTTACGAGGTATTGGATAAATAAGATTTAATCACAAGGCAGTAATATAACTGCGTTTTTAAAGTTTAAAACCATTAAGTAATTAAGGTATTTAGTTTTCTATATTTAACAACTAATCTTAATGCCTTAATGGTTATTTAATTTAGATCTTACTGTTTTTTATTTAACAGCAAAGAGCGCAAAGTTTTTCGCAAAGTTCACTGAGTTTTGAACATAGCAATTATAAAAATAATTTGCGTTATATGTTGTCTTATATGTACTGTTAAATAAGTTATATTAAGTGATGTAAATTAAAAGAAACTTATATGACTTATGTGGTAAAAAGATTATAATAATAATCTGCGAATTTGCGGTAAAATATTCAACCAAATAAGTCACAAAAGTTGAACTCCAAAGATTATAAAAATAATTGGTGTAATTTGTGGCTAAAAAACTAGAACTTAAAAAACTGATTGTTGGCAATAATTTCCTTAAGAGGATTGATGTCTTTAATTTTTAGTTTTTGTTCAAAAGCGGTAATATGATTGTTGTGATGCACATCGGAACCCACAAAATCATACATGCCTTTTTGTAGTAAACTTTCAGCTATTTTAGCAATATTATCTCCGTAATAGCCTACTACAGCTAACAGGTTGAGTTGAAACAGGCAACCCGCTTTTTTAAGTTTGTCGTATTCTGAAAAATTTTTATGATAAAATAAATAGCGTTCCGGATGGGCAAGAACAGGGGTGTAACCTGCTACTCTTAAGTCGAATAGAATTGAATATAGCTGGATAGGTGCATTGATATACGACATCTCCACCAATACATAATTATCTTTCAGGGTCAATAAATCATTCGATTGAAATAAACGAACAAATTGATCGTCCATTAAATATTCGGCAGCTGCCTTAAAAGGAACATTAATATTGCTTTTACGAAGTGCTTCAACTGTATTGTTCTTATTAGCAATAATCTGGTCATGTGTGTTTTCCCAAATATGCTGAATGATATGTGGCGTGGTAATAAATTGCTTTATGCCAAAGTTTTTTAAGGCTTGGGTAAGACGTAAGCTGTCCTCAAAGGTTTTAGCCCCATCGTCAATTCCAGGTAATAAATGAGAATGAATATCAATATGATTATCAGGAATAAGATCCTTCAGAATCGGTTTGGATTTAAATAATGTAAACATAAGGCAAAGATAGGGAAAGAATTTGGAAGTTGTCGGTTGTGAGTTATGAGTTATGAGTTGTGAGTTATGAGTTATGAGTTATGAGTTGTGAGTTGTGGGTTGTGGGTTGTGAGTTATGAGTTATGAGTTATGAGTTATGAGTTGTGTTCTTCGATTCTTCGTCGAGCTGAGGACAGGCTTAGCTCAGGATGACGGTGAGTTGTGAGTTTATTGCATTATTCAGAACTGACAACAGCTAACCCACCAATTTTCGTTTTTCCCCATCCCTAAAGGGAGCCGAAAATTGGAATGTCATGATTAACAATTAATGTCTTAATTTCAATAAACAGGAATTTTCGTTTTTCCCCATCCCTAAGGGGAGCCGAAAATTGGAATGTTAGGATTAACAATTAATGTCTTAATTTCAATAAACAGGAATTTTCGTTTTTCCCCATCCCTAAAGGGAGCCGAAAATTGGACGTCAGGATTAACAATGAATGTCTTAATTTCAATAAACAGGAATTTTCGTTTTTCCCCATCCCTAAAGGGAGCCGAAAATTGGAATGTCATGATTAACAATGAGTGCCTCAATTTCAATAAACAGGAATTTTCGTTTTTCCCCATCTCTAAAGGGAGCCGAAAATTGGAATGTTAGGATTAACAATGAGTGCCTCAATTTCAATAAACAGGAATTTTCGCTTAAAACAAGTTTTTTCACCTCGTTTTTGTGTTAGTAGTCGGTTATTTTTGTTTTGACTGAAAATTGGATAGTATATTTACGCTTAGCAGTTATTTTTAGTTTAAATGAATCAAAGAGATAAATACGAAAAGGATTGGTTGTTTGAAATAACACCTAAAAACAAATTCTTTTCATTGAATTTGAAAGAAGTCTGGCAATATCGGGATTTGCTGATACTTTTTGTAAAGAGGGATATTGTTACCGTTTATAAACAAACCGTTTTAGGGCCATTGTGGTATTTAATTCAGCCTTTATTTACATCGATAACTTTTACTATTGTGTTTAATAATTTGGCCGGAATCAGTACCGGTAAGGTTCCATCATTTCTTTTTAATTTGGCTAGTATTACCGTTTGGAATTATTTCACCGCCTGTTTTACCGGCACATCCAATACCTTTGTGTCCAATGCCGGTATTTTTGGGAAAGTTTATTTTCCCAGAATTATTGCTCCCTTAACTACTGTGATTTCTAATTTACTGAAATTTGGAATCCAATTGTTTGTATTCTTTGTTTTTTACGTTTATTTTTATTGGAAAGGAGCTCCTTTAAGTTTTAATTGGACGACTCTCTTTTTTCCGTTTTCAATAGTTTTAATGGGGGTTTTAGGGTTAGGATTAGGAATGATTATTTCCTCCATGGTGACTAAATACAGGGATTTTAGTTATCTGATTGGTTTTGGGGTACAGTTGCTTATGTATGTTTCGGCGGTTATTTATCCGATGGCATTAATTGAAGAAAAAATTCCTGAATATGCCTGGATTATTCAATACAATCCTTTGGCTTATATTATCGAAACTACTCGTTATATGTTGTTAGGAGTAGGTGAATTTCCAGTTGGAGGAATGTTATATACTTTGGTTTTAACTTTTTGTATATTTATTACAGGTGTTTTATTGTTTAATCGAACGGAGAAAAATTTTATAGATACGGTGTAGTTTGTCCTAAATTTTCGTTTTGCCCCAGCCCTAAAGGGAGCCGAAAATTTAAAGAACTAAAAAAAATAAATCTTGAAAAAATAAAAATGTTCCATTTCTTTTTTCCACCCTTTAAGGATGGGGAAGGAAAAAGAAATTTCTAGCAAACAACTGACAACTGACAACTCACAACTCAAAATGAAAGATATAATTTTAAAAGCCGAAAATATCTCCAAGCAATACCGACTGGGACAAGTAGGTACAGGGACTTTAAAGCACGACTTAAACCGTTGGTGGCATGCTATTAGAGGTAAGGAAGACCCTTATTTGAAAATTGGAGAAACAAATGATCGCTCGACAAAAGGAGAAAGTGATTACGTTTGGGCGTTACAGGATATCAATTTTGAAATAGCCAAAGGGGAGGTAGTAGGTATTATTGGGAAAAACGGAGCAGGAAAATCCACCTTGTTGAAAATTTTGTCCCGGGTGACTGCACCTACAACAGGCAGTGTAAAATTTGGAGGCCGTGTGGCTTCTTTACTGGAAGTGGGTACCGGTTTTAATGGTGAAATGACGGGCCGTGAGAATATTTTCTTGAACGGGGCAATATTAGGTATGACCAAAAAAGAAATCGCTTCCAAGCTCGATGAAATTATCGAATTTTCGGGCTGCGAGCGTTACATTGATACTCCGGTAAAACGCTATAGCAGCGGCATGTATGTGCGCCTGGCTTTTGCTGTAGCCGCATTTTTAGAACCTGAAATACTTATTGTCGATGAGGTTTTAGCCGTAGGCGATGCCGAGTTTCAAAAAAAAGCCATTGGCAAAATGCAGGATATTTCCAAAGGCCAAGGCAGGACTGTTTTGTTTGTGAGTCATAATATGGCGGCGGTAAAGAGTTTGTGTACGAGAGGGATAGTTTTGGAAAATGGTGGAGTTGTTTTTGAGGGTAAGATTGATAGTTGTCTTTCTCGTTACATCAATGATTATGACTCGAAAAACGCTCTCATTTTAGATATGTGTTCTATAAACAATAGTAATATACAGATTAAGGATATTAAAATTAATAATTCTAATTCTTGTGAAATAAAATTAAATGCAGATTCAAATTTACTGTTTATTCAAGTAACGGGATTTATACGCGAAGAAATCAGTTTTGATTTAGAAGCTCGATTTTTTGATAAATACGATAATCCTTTGGCTTTTTATAGTCCAAGTCATTTTTCAGGTATGCCTCCTAAATATTCAAAAGGAAGTTTTTTAATAGAGAAAAAAATACAATTTCCTGAGAACATCAATAAAGGGGATGTTTTCATGAAAATATATTTGACACATCCTGGATTGGAAACTTTTTTAGAGACTAAGGAAAATATTTTAGTGTCATTTGATGGTTTTAAAATGAAAAACAGTTGGTCGTTTGAGATAGAAAAATCAGGTTTTATGTTTTTAAAATGAAAATTTATTTTGTTACATACGGGAATGATAAATTTAAATATTCTGTAAAAAGAATTGTTAAAGAAGCTCATAAAATTGAAATTTTTGATGAAGTTATCAGTTTTTCCGAAAAAGATTTGCCTCTGTATATAAAGAGTTCACCTTTGTTTTCAACTTCTAAAGGAGGAGGGTATTGGCTATGGAAACCATTTGTGGTGAAAAAAATATTAGATCAAGCACAGATGGGTGATGTAATAATATATTCGGATGCAGGTAATACATTATTTGAATCTGAACAATGGAAAAAATATATAAGCTTTTTAAATAATGAAGATTGTGTTTTTTTTCAGTATAGAGAAAATGTTGATTACGGATGGTCAAAGTTTGATACTACTTTCAATAATAGTCCTAAGTTAAAATATTGGGCAAAAAAAAGTGCAATACAACATTTTGAAAATCTATTTAGTTGTGATGAACAGTGGATTGAAAAGACTAAAGTTATTGCAGGTTTTTTTCTTTTAAAAAAGACAGAAGATAGCATAAACCTGGTGAATGAGTGGTTGAATTCCATGTTATATTTTCCTTCAATTGTGGCTGATGTTTTTGAAAATGAAAAAAAGGAACAAGTTGATGGTTTTTCATACCATAGGCACGATCAAAGTATTTTATCAATTATAGTAAGGTTTTACGAAAGTAAGAGTAAAGTGTTGGTTTTAAATGAAGAATTTGAAACAAAAATAGATAATCAAGTGGTTAGAACACTACGTATTAATGATAAGAAAGAAGTAAGTATAATAAGGATGAGTATTTATAGGATGTATAAGTATTTGTATAAGAAAGTTGTAAAAAATATCATTTTTAAATTATAGAGTATTCAATTACAATGAACACCAATTCAAAAATATATATTGCAGGTCATAATGGTATGGTGGGCAGTGCTATTTATCGAAATCTTCAAAGCAAGGGATTTACAAATATAGTGACTCGAATGTCAGCTGAACTTGATTTACGCAATACGGAAGCTGTTGCCGCTTTTTTTGCTCAGGAACAACCGGAATATGTGTTTCTGGCAGCAGCAAAAGTAGGAGGTATATTAGCTAATAATATTTATAAAGCCGATTTTTTGTATGATAATTTGATGATACAAAATAATGTGATCCATCAAAGTTACCTTCACAAAGTAAAAAAGTTATTGTTCTTAGGTTCGAGCTGTATTTATCCTAAATTAGCTCCACAACCCTTGAAAGAAGAATATTTGTTGACAGGTTTATTGGAGCCTACTAACGAGCCATATGCCATAGCCAAAATTGCAGGTATCAAAATGTGTGAAGCTTACCGAAGTCAGTACGATTGTAATTTTATTTCGGCTATGCCTACTAATTTGTATGGTCCAAATGATAATTACGATTTACAAAACTCGCATGTTTTGCCGGCCCTATTGCGAAAGTTTCACGAAGCTAAAATCAATCAGCAATCAGAAGTTGTTTTATGGGGTGATGGTTCGCCTTTAAGAGAGTTTTTACATGTGGATGATCTAGCTGAAGCCTGTTGTTTTCTGATGCATCAATACGATGATTTAGGACATATCAATGTGGGAACAGGGCAGGATTTGTCAATAAAAGAATTAGCCCTTTTAGTAAAAACTATTGTGGGCTATAATGGTGATGTTTTATGGGATGCTACAAAACCCAATGGTACACCCCGAAAATTAATGGATGTAACTCAGATTAATCAAATGGGATGGAAGGCTGAAATTTCTTTAGAAAAAGGGATTAAAGAGGTTTACCATGAAAAATTTTTAAATCATAATCAAGCAGAATGACAACAATGAAGAAAGCTTTGATAACAGGTATAACGGGGCAGGATGGTTCTTATTTAGCAGAATTATTACTGGAAAAGGGATATGAAGTGCATGGAATTAAGAGAAGAGCCTCTTCTTTTAATACGCAGCGTATCGATCATTTGTATGTGGATTTGCATGAAGAAAATGTCAATTTCAAATTGCATTATGGCGATTTGTCTGATGCAACCAATATTATCCGAATCATTCAGGAAGTGCAACCCGATGAAATTTATAATTTGGGAGCAATGTCTCATGTAAAAGTTAGTTTTGATTCTCCTGAGTATGTGGCTAATGTGGATGGGGTGGGAGTTTTAAGGATTTTGGAAGCTATTCGTATCTTGGGCTTAACACATAAAACTAAATTTTATCAGGCTTCCACTTCTGAATTGTATGGTTCCGTTCAGGAAGTACCACAAACCGAAACGACACCTTTTTATCCACGTTCGCCTTATGGAGTAGCTAAATTATACGGTTTCTGGATAGTGAAAAATTATAGGGAAGCTTACAATATGTTTGCCTGCAATGGTATTTTATTTAATCATGAATCGCCACGCAGGGGAGAGACCTTTGTTACCCGAAAAATTACCATGGCAGTGGCACGGATTGTGTTGGCTGAACAGGATTGCTTGTTTTTAGGAAATCTGGATGCACAACGTGACTGGGGACATGCTAAGGATTATGTGCGAGCAATGTGGTTAATGTTACAACAAGAGCAACCAGAAGATTTTGTGATAGCCACCGGAAAAACGACTTCGGTTCGTGATTTTGTGAAAATGGCTTTTGCCGAATGTGGTATTGAGTTGGAATTTACAGGAGCAAGTGAAAATGAAGTTGGAAAAATTAAAAAATGTAATAATCCCGATTACCAACTAGCTATAGGAACAACGGTTGTAAAAGTGGATACTAATTATTATCGCCCTACCGAAGTAGATTTATTAATAGGTAACCCTACTAAAGCCATGACTCAGTTAAATTGGTCACTGGAATACGATTTGGTGGCTATGGTCAAAGAAATGATGGGTAACGATTTGGAAATTGCCAAAAAGAACTAATATGTATAAATTATCCATCATAACCATTAATTATAACAATCTGGAAGGTTTAAAAAGAACCGTCGAGAGTGTGCTTAATCAAACTTGGCAAGAGTTTGAATACATTGTTATAGATGGTGGTTCTACAGATGGAAATAAATAATTTCATGATAAATATTCAATCATTAGTCTCAATAATAGTACCTTGTTATAATCAAGCGCAATATCTTGATGAATGTTTGCGGTCAGTAATTGAACAAAGTTATACTAATTGGGAATGTATCATTATAAATGACGGAAGTTCTGATAATACAAGAGAAATTGCTCACCAATGGCTGAAGAAAGATTCTCGTTTTCAATATATTTATAAAGAAAATGGTGGTTTGAGTAGTGCAAGAAATACAGGTTTGAAAATAGCTAGGGGAGATTATATTCAGTTTTTGGATTCAGATGATATGTTGAATAGATTCAAATTAGAAAAGCAATTAGATTGTTTTACTTCTGCCATAGATATAGTGATTTGTGATTATTTCCCTTTTGATAATGAAACTAAAGCTTTTAAAAGAGAAAGATATATGAATCCTTTTCCTTCAAGTAATCAATTTAAAATTGAAATCATCTCAAAATGGGAAAGTGGTTTGTCAATTCCATGTCACTGTATCTTATTTAAAAGTAAATTATTGAATCAAAATGAACAAATTATTAGGTTTGAAGAATCACTGCCAAATCATGAAGACTGGGTGTTTTGGGTCAAAGTTTTTTATTATTCACAAGGCATTTCTAATTTGAGTTATTCTTTGGCTGATTATAGAATACATCAAGAATCTATGTGTAGTGATTATGTAACTATGAAAGAAGGTTTCAGACTTGCAGGCAAATTAAATTTATTGTTTTTTGAGAATTTAAATGAAGGTAAGTTTATTAAACTCTGCCAAGAAAAACTTGACTCATTTGTAGAGAAAAAAAAAACTTTTAATATTATTAAAGTAATAAAATTGTTTCTTCCCCCGATTATATTTAAAGTTGTAAAAAAATAAAAATAGATAATACATGAACCAGATTAAACCAATAGCTATTTATTTACCGCAGTTTCATCCTATATCTGAGAACGATAAATGGTGGGGAAAAGGTTTTACAGAGTGGACGAATGTAGTTAAGGCTAAGCCTAGGTTTGAAGGACATTATCAGCCGCATTTGCCAGCCGATTTAGGATTTTATGATTTACGGTTAGAAGAAGCAAGATTAACTCAGGAAGCAATGGCAAAACAATATGGTATTCATGGTTTTTGTTATTATCATTATTGGTTTAATGGTAAAAGAGTATTGCATGAACCATTAGACAGAAAAATGAAAAATCCAAAAGAAGATTTGCCTTTTATGCTGTGTTGGGCAAATGAAAATTGGACCAGAGCTTGGGATGGAGGTATTGAAGATGTTTTGTTACAACAAAATTATTCAGCAGATGATGATAGGGAGCATATAAAGTTTCTGTTATCTTATTTTAAAGATGAAAGGTATATTAAAGTAGAAGGTAAGCCTGTTTTTATTTTTTACAAGCCTGATTTATTTCCTGATATGGCGAGTACAATTGCTATATTTAGAGAGGAGGCAAGAAAAGAAAATATAGAATTGTATTTGGGATGTTTTGAGCGTTGGATAGGATGGAACAAGGAGAAAATGCAAGAATATGATTTTGATGCTATAATTGAATTTCAGCCATTATCTAGGACCATGCGCCTATATAAAGAATATTTGAAAAAAAGAAAACAGACTATTTTAAAACGACTTGAAATTAAGTTCCGTAAAAAATTAAAATGGGAATCAAAACCATCTGAAAAAGATTTTTTAGTTGATTATGAGAGGTTTGTGGATTTCGATTTGCAATGTAATAACAGAGGGGTTTATCCATGTATAACGCCTATGTGGGATAACACTTCAAGGCGTGTGGGTCAAAAAGCCACGATGCTTGTTAATAGCACACCGGAATTATTCAAGTATTGGTATCAAAATAAAATCAAGGCTGAAAATTTTAAAGGATTAGACGAAAAATTTATATTTATAAATGCTTGGAACGAATGGGCTGAAGGGAATCATTTAGAACCATGCCAAAAATGGGGTAAAGCATATCTGAAAGCTATAATATGAAAGTTTTTGTTATCATAGTAACTTATAATGGTATAAAATGGATTGAACAATGTTTAAATAGTGTTTTAAATAATTCCTTCACAGTTGATGTTATTGTTATAGATAATGGTAGTACTGATGGAACACCTGAATTTATTGAATTAAATTTTAACCAAGTTATATTATTAAAACAAAATGAAAATATCGGTTTTGGAGGAGCTAATAATATCGGAATCAAGAAAGCGTATAAAGAAGGAGCTGATTATGTTTTTTTATTAAATCAAGATGCTTGGGTGGAGCCGGATACAATTGTGAAATTGATAAAAGCACAACAAAATGAACCTCATTTCGGTATAATAAGTCCAATGCATTTGAATGGGAGTGGTGACGTATTAGATTATAATTTTTCAAATTATATTATGCCTTCTAAGTGTGAAAATTTATATTCAGATATATATTTAAATAAAATTAAAAACAGTATTTATCAAGTTGATTTTGTGAATGCGGCTGCATGGTTGATTTCTAAAAAATGTATTGAAACTGTTGGAGGTTTTAGCTCTTCTTTTTTTCATTATGGTGAAGATGATAATTATACTCATAGAGTAAAATTTCATAATTTTAAAATAGGAATTTTACCAAGTACAAGATTGTTTCATGATAGAGAACAAAGAAAAACTAATGTTTATTTTCAAAATTCAGATGCTATTTATAAAAGAGAAATAATTTTAAAAGCATCTAATCCTTTTTCTGAATTTTCTTTTTTTTCCGAATATAAAAAGAGATTCAAGAATCTTTTCAAAGCTTTTTGTAAATTTCAATTTAAGGAGGTCAAACAGATTAATAAGCAGATTAGAATACTCAGCGATCTGAATAAAAAAGCAATTGTAAAAGCAAGAAACGAGAGCAAGTTAACCAAACCATCATTTTTAGATTAGATGAATAATCCATTAGTTTCCATTATAATTCCTACTTTTAATAGGGCTCATCTTATTAGTGAAACCCTTGATTCAGTTTTAGCGCAAACCTATCAAAATTGGGAATGTATTGTAGTGGATGATGGTAGTACTGATAATACTGAGGAGCTGGTCAATGCTTATGTTAAAAAAGATAGTCGCTTTCAATTCCATTACCGTCCTTCTGAAAGATTACCAGGGGGAAATGCAGCGAGGAATTATGGCTTTGAAGTCAGTAATGGGGAATATATTAATTGGTTTGATAGTGATGATTTAATGTTGCCCGAATTCATTAGAAAAAAAGTGTATTTTATATTACATATCAAAAATGATATAGATTACGTATTATGTGGTTTTGAAACTTTTGGTATTGATTATCATGTCAAAATAGTTTATAATTTGGAGTTTTTGGAAAATATTTTAGATGTTTTTATGACTTATAAAATAGTTTTTAGTACACCAACTTTTTTTTTCAAAAGAAATATTGTTAAAGAAGTTAAATTTAATGAATATTTGTCTAGGGCCCAAGATTTAGATTTTGTTTTTCGAGTTTTAAATAATCCTAGTATTAGAGGGGTAAATATTAAAGAAATTTTAGTTTTAGTACGAAATCATAATGATACAATTACTTCAAATTTTAAGAGGAGTGAAAAGAAGGATTTAAGTTCTGAATTGATAGTTTGGAAAAATATTTTTGAGTATTTATTTTATAAATCAAATAAAATTAGCGCATCTTATGCTTTAAGAAAATATTTAAAAACAATTCGACGAGCAATAGAAAATAAAGAATATATTTTGGTTGTTAAAATGATTAATAAATTAAAAGAATTGAGCATTCTCTTTAAATTTAAAGTTTATATTGTAATATTAATTCATTTAATTTTTACTAAAGGAGTACATCGATATAAGGGTATTATGAATGAGGAAATAATAAGATTGAAAAATTAATATGTCAAATGCATTAGTTTCCATCATTGTTCCCTGTTACAAGCAAGCCCATTATTTGAGTGAAGCTTTACAGTCGGTATTGGAACAACGTTATTCCAACTGGGAATGTATTATTGTTAATGATGGTAGTCCTGATAATACTGAAATTATAGCCAAGGAATGGATTGAGAAGGATGTTCGTTTTCAGTACTTATATAAAGAAAATGGAGGTTTGCCTTCAGCCAGAAATAAAGGTATTCAAAAGGCGAAAGGTGAATTTATAGTAGCTTTAGATGCAGATGATATTTTGCATCCCGATTATTTAAGGAAACTTGTTCCTGTTTTGCATACTGACAAAAATCTGGCTATTGTGGGCTGTTATTCTAAGTTTTTTATTGATAAGGTTGCAAATGTAGTACATGATTTAAAACCCAAAGGAAATAATTATCGTGATTTAATGTATCAAAATCATCTTGTAGCGACTTCATTATACCGAAAAAAATGCTGGGAAGAAGTAGGTGGTTATGATGAAAGTATGAAGAAAGGATTTGAAGATTGGGAGTTTTGGTTGAACATTACAAAGAGAGGTTGGCAATTCCAATTTGTAGAAGAGTTTTTGTTCTATTATCGCAAAGCAAAAAAATCGATGTTAGTGGATACGATAAACTATCATGCCGAAGCCAATATGGAATACATTTTCAGAAAGCATCAGGATATTTATTGCAGGCATTTTGATAATACGGCCGAAGTACTTTTTTATTACATTAAAACCCATCGTTTGGGTAAAATGAAATTGAAGCATTCCATAGAATACAAAATAGGAAAAGTGATTATGAAGCCTTTTAGGTTACTTTCTCAATTGTTTAAAGCTAATAAAAAACAATGATTTCAGTAGTCATTCGAAATAAAAACCAAGCACCAGCTTTGGCTTTTCTTTTAAAGAACTTAACAGAACGCTATGCTGTCGATATTGCTGAAATTGTTGTAATCGATAATCTTTCTAATGACGGGAGTCAATCGGTAGCGGAGCAATATGGTGCACGATTGGTAACCATAGAGAAATTCAGTTATGGAGGCAGTGCTAATATTGCTGCCAGCCAAGCAAAGCATCCTATTGTAGTTATTTTTAGTGCGCATTCGTATCCGGTGAGTCATGATTTTTTTAAGTTGATCAGACAAAAAATGGAGGCCAATTCGAATCTGGCGGGATTACGCTGTTTGCATGCTTCTAATGATTATCACAATTATATTAATAAAGTTTCAGCTCAAGTTGATCCTAATAAATCAGGTTTGATTTTTTCGGGTTCTGCTTTTAGTAAAAAAGTTTGGGAACAACATCCTTTTAGAGAAGATGTGGCAACATTTGAAGACAAAGAATGGACAAAAAGAGTTTTAGAACAGGGGTACGAAATTGATTTTGTACCTTCCATTTTTCATTATGAAATACAACGAACACCCCAACAACAATTTTTTCGTTTTAAAAACGATGTAGTGGGGAATTATCAGTTATGGCATAAGGAAGTGAGTTCTGTACAAGTCTTAAAAAATTTAATAGGTAGTTTTTGGAATAGTACTAAAATATTTTTAGTGGAACTATACTATATCGTTTTAAGGTTTCTATATTTAATAAAGTTTTTAATAAATAAACCGAAAAAATTCTAGTAAAGTATAATGTGCTACTATGGATATTAAAAATAAAAAGTTAACAATTATAACAATAAACTTAAATAACCTTCAAGGTTTAAAGAGAACTATTGAGGGGGTTTTTAGTCAAACTTGGCAAGAATTTGAATATATTGTTATTGATGGAGGATCTAAAGATGGTAGTGCAGAATTTTTAAAAAATCAAAGCGAAAATATTGATTATTGGATAAGTGAACCAGATAAAGGTGTGTATAATGCAATGAATAAAGGTATTCAAAAAGCCAAAGGAGAGTATTTGTTATTTCTTAATAGTGGAGATCATTTTTATAGTTCAGATGTGTTAAAAGAGAATTATAATTATTTTAAAGATTATGATTTAGTTTCATTTGATTTAGAAATGGTTGATGATAATGGAAAAAGAATTATGTCATCACCTTATAATTTAAAATTTTCTGATTTATATAAAGGTACATTGCCTCATCCGGCAACTTTTATTAAGAAAGAATTATTTAAAAAAATTGGTTTATATGATGAGAAATTAAAAATTGTCTCTGACTGGAAATTTTTTATAATTGCATTGTTCAAACATAATTGTAGTTATTTAAAAATAAAAAAAACTTTGGCTGTTTTTTATTTAGATGGCATAAGTTCAACGATGGATTTTACTTCAGAACGAGAGCAAGTGCTTGAAGAACATTTTAACGGATTTATATTGGATTATAAAGAATTAGAAGAAAATCGTCTTTATAGAAATAATCGTTTTATTATGCTGAAAGAAATTGAAAAATCATGGTTTGGAAAAAAAATAGTCTCTCTTTTTTTTAGATTGTATATTGTATTGTTTTCTAATAGGAAGTTAAAAGACATATTAAAATAAAATTAATTTTATCACTAAACAATGAAAATCTTAATGGTAGCAATTCCTAATCATCATTTTTTTCAATGGGTCAATCAATTAGAAAAAAGTGGGCATGAAGTCTATTGGTTTGATAGTACTGATGGAGGTCCCGAAGTTTCGCGTATTAGTTGGGTGAAACAAATTAAATCTTGGAAATTAAGGTGGGATTTTCCTTTTAGGAGTGCAATAAAAAAACAGTTGCCTAAACTTTACACAAGCATACAAAAATATAATGAGCGAAAAGTAAGTACTGTATTTAAACAAAAACTAAATGAAATTCAGCCCGATATAGTACATTGTTTTGAAATGAGATTAGCAGGTTTTCCTATTTTGGAAGTGATGGAAAAAAGCCCACAACTTAAATTCATGTACTCATCATGGGGAAGTGATATTTTCTATTATAAAGAGCTAGGTGTTCAAGAAACTCAATTTAAGCGTTTTTTATCTAGAGTAGATTATATCATTACTGACTGTAAAAGAGATTTTAAAATAGCTCAGACCAATGGGTATAACCACGAGGGATATAGTGTGATTATTGGAAATGGTGGACTAGCAATCGATTTTGAAAGCATTCAAACCTTGTCCGAGCGACAAATCATAATGATCAAAGGCTATGAAGATGGAGTAGGAAAGGCATTAGAAATTATTAAAGCATTAGAATTACTTCCAGTAGCATTAATAAAAGATTTTGAAATTGTAATTTATAGTGCCAATATACTTGTAAAAGAATATGTGGAGGATTCCTCTTTTTTTGCTCAATTAAAAGTCAAGATTTTTGAAAGAGGTCAATTTGTTGCCAATTCAGAATTGTTGAAAATAATGGGAAAAAGTATCATTCATGTTGCCAATAGTTTGTCAGACGGATTGCCCACAAGTGCTGTTGAAGCCATGGGGATGGGAGCATTTCCTATACAATCTAATCCTGGAAAAGTAACCGAGGAAGTTATTATAAATGGAATCAATGGATTTTTAATTGAGAAGCCTAATGATGTTGAGGCTATTGCAAATCTTATCAAAACGGCAATTGAAAATAAACAAATGAGAGCTAGAGCTCAAGAGTACAATGTTCATTTTGTTCAGCAAAATTACAATAGAACGCAATTGCAGCAAGAAATTATAAATTTATATCAAAGAGTTAAATTGAATTAATGGAAATATCATTTCTTATTGTTACTAAAGGCCGTCCGGAAGAACTACATTTTACGCTAAAGAAATTGCAGTCTATTTTTGATTCCGAACGTCATGAAGTTCTGGTGTATATTGATAATTGTATGGGAACAGAACGATTACAAGCTCAGTTTCACTGGGTAAAATGGTATGTGGGTAAAGAAAGTATTTCGGCTTCTCCGGCACGAAATTTTTTGTATAAAAAAGCAGTAGGTGAAATTTTTATTGGTCTCGATGATGACGCCCATTTGATTTCTGAAAAACCAATTGCAACAATTCAATTTTATTTTAATGCAAACCGAAGTTTAGGAATATTAGCTTTTAAAGAAGTCAAAGGAATTTTTAAGTCGAAAAGCGAAATTAATTTAGAAAATGAAAAAGAAGAATTTTTAACTACTGAATTTATAGGTTCCGGTTTTGCCATTCGTAAAGAAGTATATGATGAAACCAGCGGATTTCCAACTTGGATGGACATTTACGGAGAAGAAACATGTTTGTCGTTGGAAGTGTTGGATTTGGATTATGATATTTTATACACCAATCAAGTAGCCGTTAATCACCGCATAGATGTAGAGAAACGGAAATTACAGGGGAAAAATTATTTTCGTTTTCAAAAACAACTTCAAAACAGTTTTAGATTGTATGTTATTTATTCGAGAAGACCATTTCGGAAAATTGTAAAATTGTTATTTCATAACTTTAAAAAATATGCTCTCAGCGACAGTCGTTATTTTAGCTTGTATGCTTATGCCTTGGGTAATATGATAGTTTTACTGCCGACTATGCTACAACGAAGAAAAAAAATGAGTAAAGCTACCGAACAAAAATTAAAAACATTAAAAAGGATACCCTACTAGTATGCTGTTTAACTCTTTCTCGTTTGCCGTTTTTGTACCAATCGTTTTTGGATTGTATTGGTTCGTTTTTCAAAAATCATTAAAAGCTCAGAATGTCTTATTGCTGTTCGCCAGTTATTTTTTTTATTCCTGTTGGGATTGGCGTTTTCTGTTTTTATTAATGTTTTCAACAGCATTGGATTATTTTTCAGGTTTGCAAATTGCTAAAACAGTAACTGATAAGTATCGAAAAATTTGGTTTTATAGTAGTATTGGAATCAATTTATCTTTTTTGGGTATTTTTAAATATTTTGATTTTTTTGTACTTTCTTTTCAAAATCTTCTTCTTAAAATAGGATTTTCAGTTGATGTTTTTACATTGAATATTATTCTTCCCGTTGGAATTTCTTTTTATACTTTTCATGGGTTGTCTTATGTGATTGATGTGTATAAAAAACGAATTCCAACAGAGAAAAATTTTGTAGACTATGCGGTTTTTGTGTCTTATTTTCCGTTATTAGTTGCCGGTCCTATTGAGCGGGCTACTCATTTATTACCGCAAATTAAAGCAAAACGAAATTTTAATTATGATGAGGCCGTTTTGGGGTTATACCAAATAATATGGGGTTTATTTAAGAAAATTGTAATAGCGGATAATTGTGCTCATTATGCCAATGAGATATTTAATAATCCAGGTCATTATTCAGGAAGTACTCTGGTAATGGGAGCTTTGTTATTTACTTTTCAAATCTATGGTGATTTTTCAGGCTATTCAGATATTGCCATAGGAGTTTCCAGATTATTCGGAATAGAATTGCTTAAAAATTTTGCTTTTCCTTATTTTTCCAGAGATATAGCTGAGTTTTGGCGTCGTTGGCACATTTCACTTTCTTCCTGGTTCAAAGATTATCTCTACATTCCTTTGGGCGGAAGCAAAGGTGGTAAATGGATGCAAATTCGCAACACATTTATCATATTTTTGGTCAGTGGTTTTTGGCATGGAGCCAATTGGACATTCCTAATTTGGGGATTTTTAAATGCTATATATTTTTTACCCTTGTTATTAACCAATAAAAATAGAGTAAATTTAGAAATAGTAGCTAAGAATCAGTGCCTTCCTACTTGGAAAGAAAGTATTCAGATGGGGATTACTTTTGTTTTAACAGTTTTTGCCTGGATTTTTTTCAGAGCCAATTCTCTCGCTTCAGCAATCCAATATATAAAAGGAATTTTCACAAAATCATTGTTTAGCGTACCAGAAGTACGTCCTACATTTTTAATCATTTTGATTGTTGGCTTTGTGTTGGTAGAATGGTTAGGACGAGAAGGGCATTTTGCTTTGGATCATTTCAGAAAAGTGGGAAATCGGTTCTTTCGATGGTCATTTGTCATGTTTCTTTTAGTCTTATTATTTGTTTTTGGAAAAGAAGAGCAAGAGTTTATATATTTTCAATTTTAAGAATGAAAAAATTTATAAAAAATATAGTTTTGTTTTTGTTGCTTTTTTTCTTGGTAGATAAATTATTCTTTTGGAAAATCCAATCTCTCCCAGAGCTTGAATTTGATAAACGTTTGGAATGGATTTTAGAAGGAAAGATGAATAAAGAAATTTTGATATTTGGTTCTTCTCGGGCACAACATAATGTGTATTCAGATGCCATTCAGGATAGTTTAAAAATGACTGCTTTCAATTTAGGGTATAGAGGTTCTAATATTGATTTTCAACTTTTTCTTTTAAAAAAAGTATTGAAACACAATAAAAAGCCTAAAATAATTTTTTTAACAATAGATGAAGAGGCAGCATTTCATGCTGAAAAAACTTTGCAATTCCGATACGATAAATTATACAACTTAGTAAAATATCAAGAAATTACCAATGAGTTGATTGTTAGAAATGATTTTTCTCCATTTGCTTTCGGATGGTATTGTGCACGATTAGGAAAAGAGCAATTCCTTGGTCGAAAAGAAAAAACAAAATACGATAATTGGACAGCAGCAGGGACTGTGCTTTTAGATTTTACAGCAGCTGATTTGAATAAAAAAAAATATCCATTAGTTCATTATAACATAAAATCGGAGTTGCCAGAATTAATAGCGGCTTTCAAAGAGTTTCAGCATATTTGCCAAGTAGAAAATATAAAACTATACCTTCTTGTTCCACCCAATTTTGCTTATAAAAATAAAGAATTTGTAGATAGAGTAAAAGGCTTGATAGTAAATGAACTTACTAAGTTTTATTATGAAAATTCTAATGAGTTTGTGGAATCAAAATATTTTTATGATGAGTCGCATTTGAATAAAAAAGGAGCCATTTTATATACAAATGAAATCATCAAGAGATTAAAAACAGAAATACAACCTAATAATTCAAATCACTAACTGAAGTTGGAGTCAAAATGCTATTTTTGTTTTAAGTTCGATAAATAAAAGTAAGAAAATGAAAAAAACAGCCATAATTCCACTTCGCAAAGATTCTAAAGGGATACCGGGGAAAAATAAAAAAAAGATGCTGGGGCGTCCGTTATTTTCATGGGTGCTTACCGAAGCTATTTTTTCGGACCTCGATACAATTTATATTTTTACGGATGATAAGGAAATTGTTTCTTTTATTGAAAAAGAATACCATTGGACATTAAAAGTAAAAGCACTTTTGCGAAATGCTGCCAATGCTACAGATACGGCTTCTACTGAAAGTGCGATGCTGGAATTTGCGGAACAAATAGATTATGATTTTGATATTTTGTGTTTGTTGCAGGCTACTTCAGCGATGACAACTGCTACAGCTATTAATGCGGTATTGGATAAAATAGAAATAGAAAAATACGATTCGGCTTTGACTGTTGTCAATACCCATCGTTTTAGCTGGAATGCAGATGGAACGCCTCAAAATTACGATGTTTTTAATCGTCCAAGACGGCAGGATTTTGAAGGATTATTGATAGAAAACGGAGCTGCTTATGCCACTACAAAAGCTGCTTTTGTACATTCTAAAAATCGGGTTAGCGCTAAGACAGGATTGGTTCAGATGCCTGAGAATACACTGGTTGAAATCGATTCAATGACTGATTGGAAGATAGTGGAAGAACTTCTGACAAGCCGACTGAAAAAAGCTAAAAAACACCATCGTATCGATTATCTCGTTTTGGATGTTGATGGGGTATTTACCAATGGTCAGGTTTTCTATTCCGCTGAAGGCGAGTTGGCCAAAGCTTTTGATATGCGCGATGGTATGGGCTTAGAGATTCTTCGACAAAATCAGGTGGAAGTGGTGGTAATGACTTCCGAAAATTCTCCCTTGGTCGCTCAAAGAATGAAAAAACTCCAAATTGAAAATACCTTTTTAGGGGTGAAAGACAAATATGCTTTCTTACAGCATTTCGTTAAAGAAAAAAATACAAGTTTTAATGCTTTAGCTTACATTGGTGATGATGTCAACGATTTAGCGAATATTTGCGCGGTGGGTTGGTCTTTTGCACCAGCCAATGCCACTGAAATAGTTAAACAAAATGCGGATTATTTGCTAACAAAAGTCTCTGCCGCAGGTGCTATCAGAGAAGCCTGTGAGTGGATTATGAAGTATAACGAGCGGTATTGATTTAAGATAGAATTCCTCATCTAGCACAATCGGATTCCCCTCTGGAGAGGGGCTAGGGGTGTGTTAATTTTAGATATAGATTATTCATTAAACCAGTTATAATGACTAAACGTAAAATCATTCCATATAATCCCAAACTCAAAGAATTAGCCAGAGCGCTTCGTAATAACTCGACTAAAGCTGAAATAGTTCTTTGGTTAAAATTAAAAGGAAAACAAATGTATGGCTATGATTTTCACAGACAAAAACCAATTGATAATTATATTTTAGATTTCTTTTGTTATGAGTTGATGTTGGGAATTGAAGTGGACGGTTATTCCCATGAATTTTTAGAAGTTTATAATAAAGACTGTAAAAAAGAAAAGAAGATGAATGAGTTTGGGATTTCTGTTTTGAGATTTAGTGATAATGAGGTTTTAAAAGATATGGAAAATGTAATCCGGGCAATTGAGTTTTTTATTGAAGAATTTGAAAAACACACCCCCAGCCCCTCTCCAGAGGGGAGTTAGTCCCGTATTACGATGACTTTATAGTTTTGAAATTAAATGATGATTTGTGATTATAAATATTTTAGATAATTTATATAAAACGATAATTTAATAATTTGCACAATCGTATTTCCCCTCTGGAGAGGGGCTAGGGGTGTGTAAAACAACAAAAAGAATGAACCACTATAAAAAACCTTACGTAATTGCCGAAATTGGATGTAACCATAAAGGAGAAATCGAAATCGCAAAAGAGCTTATCAAAATTGCTAAAATATTTTGTAATGCTGATGCCGTAAAATTTCAGAAAAGAAATAACAAAGAATTACTGACAGAGGAGCAGTATAATGCACCACATCCTAATAGTTCTAATTCCTATGGGGATACGTACGGGGCACACAGAGAATATTTAGAATTTGATGTGAATCAACACGCCGAATTAAAAAGTTATTGTGAATCAATAGGAATTACTTATTCTACATCGGTTTGGGATACCACCTCGGCTAAAGAAATTACGTCTTTACATCCTGAATTCATTAAAATTCCATCAGCCTGCAATAATAATTTTGAAATGTTGGGTTGGTTATGTGACAATTACTTTGGTGAAATTCACATTTCTACCGGAATGACAACTAAAGATGAAACAGCAATTTTAGTGAATTATTTCATTGAAAAAGGCAGAAATAAAGACCTTGTTTTATACAATTGTACATCGGGATATCCTGTTCCTTTTGAAGATATTTGTTTGTTGGAAATTAAGCTGTTAAAGCAAAAATATGGAGATAAGGTAAAATACATTGGTTTTTCAGGGCATCATTTAGGAATTGCTGTGGATGTTGCGGCTTATACTTTAGGCGCTCATATTGTCGAAAGGCATTATACTTTAGACCGAACCTGGAAAGGAACCGATCATGCCGCTTCTTTGGAGCCTATGGGCTTGCGAAAATTAAGCCGTGATTTGAATGCTGTTTATGAGGCGTTGGCTTATAAAGCAACGGATATATTGCCTATTGAACAAGTGCAAAGGGAGAAGTTGAAGAATAAGAAAGGGTAATTTTCTAGAAATTATTAAATTTTCACCTCGAGCAGTCACCCTGAGCCTGACTAAGGGCGAGAGGGTTTTAAGTGTTTTTACATCATAAAAGGTCTCGACTGCGCTCGACCTGACATAATGTTTTGGTTGATTTTCTGTCACCTCGAGCGCAGTCGAGAGGCTTTTTGTGAAATAAATCTTTTTGTATGAAATTCTATTATGTTTATATTTTAAAATGTGCAGATGATTCTTTGTATGTTGGAATTACTTCTGATATTGAAAGAAGAGTTTTGGAACATAATGGGGGGAAATATCCAGAAGCATATACACATAGTAGAAGGCCTGTAGAATTAGTTTTTTATCAGGAATTTACGGATCCTAATCAAGCGATTTATTTTGAGAAAAAAATAAAAAAGTGGAGCAGAGTAAAGAAGCAGGCATTGATAGAAGGTGATTTTGATAGTTTGCAAAGTTTGTCAGAATGTAGAAATGCGACTCATCACAAATATTTTTTGGATTTAGATGAGGAATCTGAAAGAGAGCTAAACTAATACAAGGGTCTCGACTGCGCTCGACCTGACAGTTCGAATAGTGTTAAATAGATAAAAAAATACTAGGTTTGTACTGTTAAAAGAAATTAAATTGATAAACAAAAAAATCCTTATTTTTTTTCCAGATGGTGTTGGACTTCGCAATTTTGCCTTTACTCAATTTAAGGAAATTGGAGAACAGCGGGGCAATAAAATTATTTATTGGAATAATACTGCGTTTCCTTTGCAGGAAGAATTAGGTTATGAAGAAGTAAGAATAAAGACACAAAATATTCATCCTTTAACTCCTTTTTATTGTCGCATTAGAAAACACATCGAATTGAATGTTGCGACTAAAAAGTTTAACGATCCGGTATACAAAACGTATAAGTTTCCCTTTAATTACAAAGGAATCAAGAATATTTTGATGACAGTTTTTGTCCGGTTGCTTATTGGGTTGAATTCTTCCGAAAGAGGAATTCTTCGTATTCGAAAACGAATCAATGCTCTGGAACGTTCTACACAAAAATACAACTATTGCAAAGCACAATTGCAGGAGATTAAACCCGATTTGGTTTTTTGTACAACTCAAAGAGCTACACAATCGATAGCTGCTTTATTGGCTGCTCAGGATTTAGGAATTCCTACACTCACATTTGTATATTCCTGGGATAATGTGCCTAAAGCGATGCAGTTAGTAGAAACAGATTACTATTGTGTATGGAGTGATTTAATGAAAAAGGAAATGTTACAATACTATCCTTTCATTAAAGAAAATCAATTAATCGTTACCGGAACACCTCAGTTTGAACCGCATTACGATGAATCACTTTTAGAAGCCAGAGAAGATTTTTTTAAGCAGCACAATTTAGATGCAGCAAAAAAATACATTTGTTTTTCGGGTGATGACGAAACGACTTCGCCTTTGGACCAATATTATTTGGAAGATTTAGCTAATGCAGTCCGTACGTTGAATGCTAAAGGAGAAAATCTGGGAATTATTTATAGAAAATGTCCTGTAGATACGACATCCAGATATGAAGCAGTAATTAACGCCAATAAAGATATAATAGCAGTTATTGATCCTTTATGGAAAGCGATGGGAAAACAATGGAACGAAGTTTTTCCTGCCAAAGCTGATTTGAAATTATTGCACAATGTTTGTGCGCATTCGGAATTGGTAACCAATGTTTGCTCATCAACAGTATTTGATTTTGTGGCACATGATAAGCCTTGTATTTACTACAACTATGAGCAACCCCAATTGAAAAAAGGGATTCGTGATATTGGGCAAAATTATAAGTATGTACATTTTAGAAGTATGCCAAGTGCTGAAGCGGCTGTTTTTTGTACTGATAAAAACCAGTTAGCAAATCAAATTGCAGCAATACTAAATGGAAGTTTATCGAATGTTTCCGAAGGGAAAAAATGGTACAGCATTGTAGCAGGCGAAACACCAACACAGGCATCTGAGAAAATATGGAATGCCATTGGCTCAATTGTTAATAGCAAATAGAAATTAAAAATATTGTCCTAGATTTGCTCTTAGCAATTTGTAAGACTGAGATCGACAACCGACAACCGACAACTGGCAACCGACAACTCATAACCCATAACTCATAACCGGAAAAATGTTTTTCAATTCCCTCGCTTTTGCGATTTTTTTACCCATAGTATTTGTATTGTACTGGTTTGTGTGTAATAAAAACAAAACCACACAAAATACCTTGTTGATTATTGCCAGTTATTATTTTTATTCCTGCTGGGATTGGCGATTCTTGTTTTTATTGGTGTTCTCGACATTTCTGGATTATTATACCGGAATCCGAATTGAAAAAAGTAAGAAAGACAGCGGTCGGAAATTTTGGTTTTGGCTTAGTATAACTGTCAATCTGGGATTTTTAGCCTTATTTAAATATTTTAATTTTTTTGCTGTTTCTTTCAGCGAACTAATGCGAGGAATTGGGCTGAAATCCTCTCCGTTTTTGTTGGATGTGGTTTTACCTGTTGGGATTTCATTCTATACTTTTCACGGACTTTCGTATGTAATTGATATTTATTACAAACGAATTAAAGCCGAATACAACTTTGTAGATTATTCGTTGTTTGTGAGTTATTTTCCGCTTTTGGTTGCCGGTCCTATAGAGAGAGCTACGCATTTGCTGCCGGAGATCAAAGTAAAAAGGGAATTTGATTTACAAAAAGCCAAAGAAGGTGTTTACCAAATCATTTGGGGGTTGGTCAAAAAAGTAGTCATTGCAGATACCTGTGCTACTTATGCCAACGCAATTTTTGATAATTATACTTCGATGAATTCTTTTTCGTTGATTTTGGGGGCAGTTTATTTTGCATTCCAAATCTACGGAGACTTCTCCGGATATTCGGATATTGCATTAGGGGTATCAAAATTGTTCGGATTGGATTTATTACGGAATTTTA
This sequence comes from Flavobacterium glycines, assembly GCF_900100165.1. Classification (GTDB taxonomy): domain Bacteria; phylum Bacteroidota; class Bacteroidia; order Flavobacteriales; family Flavobacteriaceae; genus Flavobacterium; species Flavobacterium glycines. The sequence goes on along the minus strand of NZ_FNEO01000004.1, from coordinate 43,377 downwards.
ATTATCCGTATTTCTCAAGAGATATTGCCGAGTTTTGGCGTCGTTGGCATATTTCGCTTTCGTCCTGGTTTCGGGATTATTTGTATATCCCGTTAGGAGGAAGCAAGGGCGGAATGTGGATGAAAATCAGAAATACATTTATTATCTTCCTGGTAAGCGGATTTTGGCATGGAGCCAATTGGACTTATGTAGTTTGGGGAGGAATCAATGCCTTGTATTTCCTGCCGCTCCTTTTAAGAAAATCCAATAGGAATAATATGGATATTGTGGTTTTAGACTGGAGTTGGGATTCGGTGAAAGTAGTAGGGAATATTCTGCTTACATTTTTATTGAGTTGTTTGGCCTGGGTGTTTTTCAGAGCTAAAACCATTGCAGATGCTGTATTGTATTTGAAACAAATGTTTACAAATGCACAGTTTTCATCGCAATATTTAGCCAATGAAAGATATAATTACGAGTTGATTCTAATGATTGTTTTATTTGTATTTGTCGAATGGAATAATCGTACTAAAGAAGAACCTATTTCAGAAGGCAAAACGATGTTGAAAATGGCATTGGCAATTTTGGCAATTATTGCTTTTGGTACTTATTCAGATTATAAAGAATTTATTTATTTTCAGTTTTAGGTTTCACTTCTAAAATGTTTTAAAAGGGTCTCGACTCCGCTCGACCTGACAGCACGATTGGTTGTTAGTGAGCAATTTGTCACCTCGAGCGGAGTCGAGAGGGAGCGGAGTTGAAAGGCTATGTTTCAGATGAGGAGTTACGATGTTAGGTTTTAAATTTTTAGATTATGAAATTCTATTATGTTTATATTTTGCGTTGTAGTGATAATTCATTGTATGTAGGAGTAACATCAGATGTTGAAAGAAGGCTAATGGAGCACAATGCAGGCAAATATCCGGAAGCGTATACGCATTCCAGGAGACCTGTTGAATTAGTTTTTTATCAGGAGTTTACTGAACCTAACCAAGCAATTGAGTTTGAGAAAAAAATAAAAAAATGGAGTAGACAAAAGAAACAGGCTTTAATAGACGAGAATTATGATGAGTTAACAAGACTGTCTCAATGCAGGAATGATACTCATTATAAAAATAAAGACGAAAAAGAAGAGAAAGATTTGTAAAGGTCTCGACTTCGCTCGACCTGACAGAACGGTTGGTTGTTAGTGAGTATTTTGTTACCTCAAGCGGAGTCGACAGGCTAGCTGTAACCTGAACATGCTGAAGAACTGGAAGAAGCTGATTTATTAGACACTGTAAATAGTTTTTGAATAATTAATAAATTTAAAAAAACAGAATGAAAAAGTTTATACTTTTTATTTTAAAAACAATAATTATAATAATTGTATTAGCTGTATTATTAGATTACGCTTATACCTCCGTATACCTACAATCCAATAATCGCAATAAAGTAGATTACGTTTACAATTCTAAAAACAGGAATTACGATGTAGTAATTTTGGGATCATCGCGTGCCAATAATCATTTTGTTTCCGAAATGTTTGAAGATAAAGGATTCAGGACCTTTAATTATGGTATGAGTGGCGGGCATTTATTCGAAGCTTCTTTACTTTTGAAATTAATGATTGAAAGAAAATATGAAATTAAAAACCTTATCCTTGAAGCCGATTTGAATTTATCAAATGACCATCAGGCAGAAGGTGTTTCGGCTAAGTTTCTGCCCTATATTCACAATTCAGAAACAATAAGAAAACATTTCGAATCCGAAGAAGATTTTAACGAACTCTATTATATTCCTTTTTATCGGTATATAAAGTTTGATGCTAAAATTGGATTTAGAGAAATTTATAAAACAGCCAAGGGAGAAGCTACGAGCAGCTTAGATAATTTAGGTTATTATCCATTGCAAAAACATAAAAAGGGCAATATGAAAAACAATATTGTTAATTTAAAACCCTTAGTTCACAATAAATATTATCAGGAGATTAAAAGCCTTTGCAAAAAAAATAATATTAATTTTATTGCTGTAATGACACCAATGTGTGAGAATGTGGTAGGGATGAATTATTTTGAAAAAGTGAAAAAAGCCTATCCTGAAATTCATAATTACGAAAATGTAGTAGTTGAGAATAAATATTTCTCTTCCTGCGGGCACATGAATGATACAGGCGCTAAGATTTTTACAGCCCGAATTATTAATGATTTTTTTAAGAAATAAATGCACATCGCTTTTTTAACTCCTGAGTTTCCTCATGCTAAAGTAGCCCATGCTGCCGGAATAGGAACGAGTATAAAAAATCTTACTACAGCATTAGTTAAAGAAGGAGTCAGCGTTACTGTTTTAGTTTATGGCCAACAAACACAGGAAGTCATAATTGAAAATGGAGTTGTAATTCATTTAATTAAAAATAGGAAATACAAGCTATTGGGTTGGTTTTTTCATCGAAAGTATATTGAGAATTATTGTAATTCAATCCTGAAAAAAGAAAAAATAGATTTACTGGAAGCCGCTGATTGGACAGGGATTACCGCATTTATGAAATTCAAAATTCCATTGATAATCCGTTTTCATGGTAGTGATGCTTATTTCTGTTATTTGGAGAAAAGAAAACAAAAATGGAAGAATTTCTTTTTTGAAAAATTAGCAGTCTCAGGAGCCAATGCTTTTATCGCTCCCACAATTTTTGCCGGAGAATTGTCTAAAAAAATATTCAATATTAAAAGCAAAACAATCCAAACCATAGCTAACGGAATAACTTTGGAAAGTTTTACAAATACTACTCCTGATGTTTTTGAACCTGGCTTAGTTTTATATATTGGTACTTTAATAAGAAAAAAAGGGGTTTTGGAATTACCCGGGATTTTCAGTAAAGTTCTACAGGCTTATCCTGAAGCCAGATTGCTATTAATTGGCAGCGATTCAGCTGATATTAAAACCAATTCAGCTTCGACCTGGGAATTAATGCAAAATCAATTCAATGCAGCCGATTTGAAAAATGTGGAGTATATAGGGAAAATTCCATATGCTGAGGTTCAGCATTATATCAGGAAAGCCAATGTTTGTGTTTTTCCAACTTTTGCAGAGACTCAGGGAATGGTCACGATTGAAGCCATGGCGATGCAAAAAGCCGTTGTGAATTCTAATATTGGCTGGTCACAGGAATTAATTATTAATCAGGAAAGTGGGTTTTTAGTACATCCGGAAAATCATGATTTATATGCAGCCAACATTATTCAATTATTGCAGAATAATTCGCTTTGTGAGCAAATAGGAACGCAGGCAAGAACAAGAACAGAAGCTAAATTTGATATAAAAAAGATAGTAAAAGACAATATTGAATTTTATCAAAAAATACTAAGCACCCATAAAAAAAGATAGAATGATTATTGTTTATCATCAAAATAATAAAGTTGTTGCGGTTAAGGATAATCAGGAATTGGTTGTTTTTCAAGGTGAAAATATATCAGCTGTTTTATTCGATATTGCATTAAAAAATATTGATCAATTTATTATTTGGTGCCGTATTGATTTAAAATCAAATTTGAACTTCGAGAGTTTGGAAAGTATTTTTCATCATCATAAAATAATGACTTCTTATGCAACGGGAGTACAAAATTATATGCCCAATGCGATTGGATATGTAGAAGAGTCTCCTTTTATAAAAGTTAATAAATCCGTTACTTATCCTACCTGGTTAATGAGTAGTGATGTGGGGGGAATTCATGCATCCGTTTTAAATGCAATTGGAGCTAAAATAAAAAGAGATACAGATTTTAATTATTTCTTAAATTCGGTTGCCAAATTAGGAATGTTAGCCGGACTTTTTTGTTATTCTGAACCTCGTTTGCTGGCCAATAGCTCTCAGGATGAAAAAGGGATAGAGTCAATTAATAATTGTACTCTTTTCCGATTTGTGAAACAACATTATAAAAAGCGTTGGCTGCTATTGTTGTTTCTAAATTTGTTGTTGTTTGAAAAACGATTTCCTTTGGTCGCTTTTTGCTATGCTTTATTTTTTAAGAACAGAAAAAAAATAAAATTGGATTTAGATGCTATAGCAGTACAATCGATTTTAAAAACCGTTGATAAAAAAACGATAGACGTTATTATACCGACTATTGGTCGAAAAAAATACCTTTATGATGTTTTACGGGATTTAGCCATGCAAACGCATTTGCCGGAAAAAATAATTATTGTAGAACAGAATCCCAATCCGGAAAGTCTAAGTGAATTAGATTATTTGCAAAATGAAGAATGGCCTTTTATCATAAAGCATATTTTTACCCATCAGGCAGGAGTTTGTAATGCCCGGAATTTGGCTTTGGCAGAAGTAAGCAGTGAATGGGTGTTTTTAAATGATGATGACAATCGATTGGATGAAAAATTAATTGAAAATGTATTTGAAAAAGCTATTCAATATGGAGCCGAAGTAATTACAACAGCCTATTTACAGCCCAATGAAATTCAGCATTATAATACCATTCACCAATCTGGGATATTTGGCTCGGGTAACAGTTTTGTAAAAACAACTTGTTTGAAAAATGTAGCTTTTGATAAGGCTTTAGAATTTGGTTACGGAGAAGATACTGATTTTGGTTTGCAATTGCGTAATCTGGGGCATGATGTAATTTATTTTCCTGATTTAAAAATTATGCATCTCAAAGCTCCAATGGGAGGATTTAGAATCCCAATAAAAAAACAATGGGAATCAGAGAACGTTCAGCCAAAACCATCTCCTACTATTTTGTATGCTTTTAAAAAGCATTATACAGCCCAACAATTAAAAAGTTATAAATTAGTATTGTTTTTAAAATTATTAAAACACGAATCACTTAAGGACTATCTAAAGTTTTATGAAAATTTTAGACAAAGATGGGAAAGGAGTGAATATTGGGCAAATCAATTATAACTATGGAAAATAAAACACATCTTAGTTTTTTAATAACACACTACAATAGATTTGAAAACTTACAAGATTGTGTTGCTGCGATTAAAAAGTTGGATTTAGATTTTGAGTATGAAATTGTTGTTAGTGATGATGGAAGTACTGAAGATATCCAGGAGAAGTTAAAAACAATAGAAGTTAATCATGTTGTCTTGTCAGATTATAATAAAGGTTTGGCTCATAATATTAATAAAGGGATTAGAACTTGTAAAGGAAATTATATTTTATATTGTCAGGATGATTTTATATTGACCTCTGATATCAATAAAATTATAAAAGAATCAATATTTGTATTGGCAAGTAAAAAAGTTGATTTAGTTAGATTTAGAGCGAATTATTTTTTCAAGGAATTGACTGAAATATCTGAAAATATAAAATTAATACCAAAATTTTCGTTTAAAAATTTTTTATTAAATGCATTTCAATATAGTGATAATGTATTTATAGTGAGATCAAATTTTTTTAGTGAATTTGGATTTTATTTAGAAAATACTTCTGGGGATTATGGTGAAACGGAATATGCTATTAGAATTTTTAAATCTAAAGCAAGAATAGGAATTGTTTCGAATGGATACGTTGTAGACGTTGAGGGAGGAAAGTCAGTAATGAGAGAAAACTCTAAGCAATTAGTTAAAGGTAAAAAAAAGTTTTATTTGAGAAAATTTATAAGAGCTATAAGGCTTCATTTAGAATACTTGTTTTATAATAAAAACAGAAGAGGTTTGCTCTCATATAAAAATAGGTTTTCAAAAAGAAGATTATTTTGATATGCTAAAACTATATGTTAATCCTGTTTACTTAATTCCTGAAAACCGAAAATTCGTTTTTCCGCTATTGTTTGATTTGTGGTATGTGCCTAATGCTAATTTATTAGAAAAATACCAAATCGTTTCGGAAATTGCCCATTGTGATATTGTTGTGGTTCCTATAGATATAGCCCGATTTGATTCCGGTAAAAGTCAGCAAAAACTAAATGATTTTATAAATAGGGCATTAGATTTAGATAAAAAAGTCTGGTTGTATTCAGGAGGGGATTATGGTAAAAGCATAAGTATGAACAATCAGGTTTATACGTTTCGATTAAGTGGTTTTGCATCTCAATTGAATGCACAAACATTTATTTTGCCTTCTTTTGTCAATGATCCTTATAGTTCTTTGTCAAAAGAATTTAGAACGATTGGTAAATTACAACAAGCTCAAATAGGTTTTGTAGGTCATGCCAATAATTCTTTTTTTAAAAAAATAAAAGAGTATTTACTTTTTTTAAAATATAATTTCAGACGGTTTATTGGAAAAATTCAAACGGATTACCAACGTTTTTATCCTTCAGGCGTAAAACGATTTCTGTATTTAAAATTATTAAAAAAGAATCCTGAAATCATAACTGATTTTATTTTTAGAAATCAATACAGAGCGGGGGTTAAGACGGAAGAAGAAAAGAAAAAAACGACAATGGAGTTTCTCGAAAATATAGAATCAAATCCTTATACTTTTTGTATGAGGGGAGTAGGAAATTTCTCTGTTCGATTTTACGAAACCTTAGCGATGGGGCGTATTCCTTTTGTCATTGATACCGATTTTAGTTTACCTTTAAGCCATGAAATTAATTGGGAAAAGCATTGTGTGATAGCAAAATCAAATGAAATAGCCGAAAGTTTAATCCATTTTCATAAAAACTGTAGCTTTGAAGATTTTGAATTAATGCAGCAAAATAACCGAAAATTATGGCAAACCCATTTACAAAGGGATGCTTATTTTTTGAAAATTTATTCTCTTTTTAAGGCTGATATACAATGAAATTTACGTTAATCGTATGTACTTATATGCGTCCTGAACCTTTGTTGCGTTTGTTGCAATCGGTTCAGGGACAAACCTTGTATCCGGATGAAATTATAATCATTGATGGTTCTTTAAATCAGGAAACGGAAGCCCTTTTAAAAAGGAATCCATTTCAAAACCTGAGCTATTTTTTAGTTTCAGAAGAAAACAGAGGTTTGACAAGACAACGTAATTTTGGAATTTCCAAAGTGGCTGATACTTCTGAAATTGTTTGTTTTCTGGATGATGATACGGTTTTAGAACCGGATTATTTTAAAGAATTAATAAAGACCTTCGAACAGGAAAATATTATAGGCACTGGAGGTGTTGCTGTCAACGAAAATAAATGGCAGTTGATTGATAAAAATAAAAAGTATAATAAAAAGCATTATTATCTTTTTGAAAAATTTGTTTACAAAGAAGGGCAGCGTAATGTGATACGTAATTATTTAGGTTTACAGTCCAATTTAGGGCCGGGAAAGATGCCTGCCTTTTCACACAGCAGAACCTGTGGTTTTCCGTTAACTGACAAAATTTACGAAGTTGATTTGTTGATAGGAATGGCAATGGCTTTTAGGAAAAGCATCTTTGAAAATATTCAGTTTTCTAAATACTTTGAAGACTATGGTTTGTATGAAGACGCCGATTTTTCTTTAAGGGCTTTAGCTTTTGGTAAAAATGTTATAAATACTAAAGTAAAGTTATATCATTTTCATGAAGCTTCGGGTAGGCCCAATCAATTTCAATACGGAAAAATGGTTGTTAAAAATGGCTTTTATGTTTGGAGGGTTAAAAACCCGAATCCTGTTTTTAAAGATAAATTTAAATGGCATTCTATTACATTATTATTGACACTGATTCGATTTAGTAATATATTTACCACTACTAAGAGAAAAGAGGCCTTTACTGAAGCTTTAGGTAGAATAGTTGCCTGGTTTCAACTTTTAAATTAATATATCTTATGCTGGAAAATATTATTCATCCGGATACGCAATCAAAGTTGGTTTCAATTACTGATACTTATTATCTTTTTGAAGATGACTCTAAATTGCCTGTTTTTAATGGAACTCCTGTTTTGTTTGGTGCAAATTCAATATTTAGTGAAAAAGATATTGTTAATGCTAAAAAAACAACTCAGGATGGTGATTATCTGGATACTTCTAATCTCAAAAATTTTATTAGAAGAAAATTGCTGCCTTCTCTTTGTGAAGATTTCAATATTGAAAAGAGATATGATGGATTATCAAAAAAAATAGCTAATGGAAGTAAAATATTAATTATTGGTGCAGGTGAAAAGATTTCGTACTATAAAAATAAGTTTTCACATTGTGAGGTCATAACTTCGGATGTCCATAATCAATTCAAACCCGATTACATTTTTGATGGTCATTTTATTCCCTTTGCAGCCAATTGTTTTGACTTGGTTTTAGCAGCACAGGTAATAGAACATACAATTAATCCTTGGAAATTTTGTCAGGAATTACAAAGAGTTACCAAAGTTGGAGGCTTACTCCAAATTGAAGCACCACAGAATTTTCCGTATCATTCAGAGCCCTATGATTTTTTTAGATTTACTTTTACAGGTATGCGAAGTTTGTTTGAAAAATGTGCGGTTGAAGATGTTGAAATTACAGAAGGGAACGCTTCTATCGTTGCGGTTACCCTGTCAAATTATTTAATCAATAGTAGTTCCCATAGGTTAGTCAGGAGTAGCTGGTTATTTGTATCAAGATTAATGTTTGGATGGATGAAATATTTGGATGGAAAGAAACCTTTATTAAACAGACGTGCTGTATCTATGCCTAAAGGCTATGCATTTACATTTAAAAAAGATACGGTCGAAAGAAAATCAACAGATTTGTTAGAAGAGTTTTATCAGCTGAAACGATGAAGTTTTTAATTGTTACTCATGTTGTACATACCAAAAGCAATAATCGGTATTTTGCTTACGAGCCCTATGTTCGCGAAATGAATATTTGGCTGAAGTATGTGGATGAGGTTGTTTTGCTTGCTCCTTTAGCGAATCACGAACCCACAGCAATTGAAGCTTTTTATAAGCATTCCAAAATTGATTTTCGAACAGTTCCTGCTTTTAGTCTGACCAGTTTTAAAAATGGAATTATTTCTGTTTTTAAAATTCCGGGGATACTTTTTAAAATAAGTAAAGCCATGCAACAAGCCGATCATATTCATTTGCGTTGTCCGGGAAATATGGGTTTGTTAGCTTGTGTATTGCAAATTTTTTTTCCTTCCAAAACCAAGATCGCAAAGTATGCGGGTAATTGGGATCCAAAAGCCAAACAGCCGTGGACGTATCGCCTGCAAAAATGGATTTTATCCAATACTTTTTTGACCCGAAATATAAAAGTATTGGTTTACGGTGAATGGGATAATCAATCCGATAATATTCAGTCTTTTTTTACGGCAAGTTATTCCGAAAGAGAAGAAAAAACAATAGTAAAGACCATTGGTTCAAACGAAAAAATACGATTGCTCTTTGTGGGAACTTTGGTGGAAGGCAAAAATCCGTTGTATGCTATCCGGCTTTTGGAACAATTAAAATTGAGAAATCTTAATGTTCAATTAGATGTTTTTGGCGACGGACCTTTAAGACCGGCTTTCCAAAATTATATTGAAAAGAAGAATCTTAGCGAATGTGTTTTTTTGCATGGGAATCAAAATCAGGAAGTATTGAAAAAAGCCTATCATGAGAGTCATTTTGTAATTTTAGCTTCCAAAAGTGAAGGCTGGCCCAAAGCCATTGCCGAAGGGATGTTTTGGGGTTGTGTTCCTTTTGCTACTGCGGTTTCCTGTGTGCCTTATATGTTGGATTACGGTAATCGAGGCGTTTTGTTACAAATGCATTTGGAAAAAGATGTTGCAGCAATTGCGTCATTAATAGTCAATTCTGCTGAATTTGAAAATAAGAGTAGCGCTGCTGTCAATTGGTCAGGAGAATATACCTTAGAGCGTTTTGAAAATGAAATTCAAAAACTATTAGAAAGATGAGGGTAGTACAACTAATAGATTCTTTAGAAATAGGTGGAGCCGAACGCATGGCAGTAAATTATGCCAATGCTTTGGCTAATGAAATTGAATTTTCGGCATTGGTTACTACCCGAAAAGAAGGTGATTTGAAAGGGGAATTAGCAGATAAAGTAAATTATTTCTTTTTAAAGAAAAGAAATACAATTGACATTGGGGCTGTTTTAAGATTGCGAAAGTATATTGTTAAACATAAAGTGAGAATTATTCAGGCTCATAGTTCTTCTTTTTTTTTAGCTGTATTACTTAAATTGTGTTATCCGGGTATTAAAATCATTTGGCATGACCATTATGGAAATAGTGAATTCCTGGCTAAACGACCAAAATATGCTTTACAATTAGCAAGTTTTTTTTTCAATGGTATAGTTGCTGTAAATGAGAAGTTGAAAGATTGGGCATGCGGGCAGTTGTATTGTAAAAACGTAATTTATTTGCCTAATTTTGTAACTGTCGAAGTTTCAAAAGTTGCAAGAACAGTATTGCAGGGAGAAGAAGGAAAACGTATCTTATGTTTGGCCAATTTGCGTCAGCAGAAGAATCATTTTTTGTTACTTGGAGTTGCTTCTCAATTGAAAGAATCACATCCGGATTGGAGTTTTCATTTAGTGGGGAAAGATTTTAATGACCATTATGCTCATGAATTGAAAGCTGCAATTAAGGAGAGGGGATTGGAACAGTATGTTTATTGTTATGATTCCTGTTTGGATGTGGCAAATGTTTTAGGTGAGGTACAAATAGGAATATTAACTTCTAATTCAGAGGGCTTGCCTTTAGCCGTTTTAGAATATGCCTTATATAAAAAAGCAGTTTTAGCTACAGATGTAGGGCAACTGAGTGCTATTGTTGAAAATAATAAAAATGGTTTTTTAGTGCCTTCAAAAAATGTCGATTTATTTTATGATCGATTAGTTGAGTTGATTGAAGATGAATCACTACGAAATTATTTTGCTGAGGAGCTACATCAAAAAGTGAAGCTGCATTTTTCGGCTCCATCAATTATAAAAAAGTATATTTACTGGATACAAACAACCCTTGTACATGAATAAATCCGAAATCAATTATATCAAACTCATTGCAATTCATGTAGGCATAGCATTTGCCATTTTTGTTATTCCGTTTTTGTCTAAAATCTATGCCTTGCTAATAGCTGTTTTTGGCGTTTATTATATTATCAGCAAAAACAATAAGAATAATGAAGTGTTGTATGTTTCGGCTTATCTTGTTGGTGCAGAGGTTTTTATTAGGATGACGGGAGGGAATTTGAATAATGAATACGTTAAAACTGCCGTCTCTCTGTTGATGTTGCTGGGTTTTGTTTTGAGTGGTTTCTCTAAAAACAGTATTGTGTACTGGTTTTATTTTTTACTATTAATTCCGGGAATGTTAGTTACTATGAGCAATCAGGATCTAGGTGTTGAAATTCGAAAGGCCATCACCTTTAATATCTCCGGGCCTGTTTGTTTGGGTCTGAGTGCTTTGTATTGTTATCAAAGGCAACTTACATTCAAACAATTGCAAAATGTAGTGGTGATTTTAGGTTTGCCTATTATTTCTACTTTGGTTTATCTGCTATTGTATCATCCTACTGTTCGTGATGTTGTTACAGGAACTCAATCTAATTTTGCTACTTCGGGGGGCTTTGGTCCTAATCAGGTGGCTACCGTTTTAGGACTAGGTATGTTTATTTTTTTTTGTCAGTTGGTTTTTATGTCCAAATCTAAAGGAATGATGCTGCTAAATGGCTTCCTGTTTGTGGTATGTAGTTATCGCGCTATTGTAACTTTTTCCAGAGGAGGTGTGATTACAGGATTTGTAATGATTGTTTTTATACTTTTAACCGCTTATCTCTTTTCTAATGGTTCCGGAAAAAGAAAATTAAAGAGGATTGTTATTTTAAGTAGTGTTTTAGCGCTTAGTGTATGGAGTTATAGTGTTTTTCAAACCAGTGGTTTGATTACCAAAAGATACGCTAATCAGGATGCGGCAGGAAGAGAAAAAGCAGATCGTTTGGGCGGACGTGAACAGGTAATCGGGACTGAATTTGAACTTTTTAAAGAGAATCCTATTATGGGAGTCGGAATTGGGATGGGGAAATCTTATCGGGAACAGATGTTGGGACAGGAAGTAGCTTCGCATAATGAAATTACAAGGTTGCTGGCTGAGCACGGGATGTTTGGTGTTGTCATTCTCTTTATTCTTTTTATTACACCTGTCATTCTTTTCCTGATGCATTACCAAAACATCTATTTTTTTTCTTTTTATGTATTTTGGCTGCTTACCATTAATCATGCTGCGATGCGAATTGCGGCACCGGCTTTTGTGTATGCTTTAACTTTGTTAAGTATCCGTTTTGAGCCTGTTGAAAAAACAGTGCCAATAGAACAATTAGAGACTAAAATCAGCATTTAAACTGAATTTTAAGTTCTTGAAAGAATATATTTTAGCATTTCTTATTTGTTTATAATCTTAGACCAGAATTCAATTTAAAAGCGCACTTTTGAGTTGCTTTTTTTTGAGAGAAAAGTTAAATTGCTAAAAAAGTACAGAATGCAAAAAAATAAAATCCATTTTGAAATTTCCGAAAGGAAAATGATACTGCATTTCATGGATGTCGTCTGTATTGTTTTGGCATTGCATGTAGTTGGTTATTTTTTCAATTTGGGATATTTGAAATCCTCTGTGTCTAACTGGGTGTATTTAACTGTTTTAATTCTTTATTTAAAGGTTATTGGAGCTATTTTTGAACTTTATAATCTTCAGGTTTCCAGTAATGAGTTTTTAATTGGCAGAAGTGCAATATTAACAGTTACAACTACTGTTTTAGCTTATTTTTTAACGCCAATTTATTCACCTGTCCTGCCTTCTAATCGACTCCAGATTATTGCTTTTTTGTTGGTTGTTTTCTTTTCACTGGTTTTGTGGAGAGTGTTTTATGTGCGTTTTTTGGCATCCAAACGTTTTCATCAAAATGCTTTGTTGGTATGTGATGAAGAACAGCTAAATGAGTTGGTTTCAGGTATTGAAACGATTGATCCGCATTATAAAATTGTTGCTTATTTGAGTGATTTTAAGTCTGTTTCAGTAGAAAATCAAACAGATGGTTTTTTGAAAAGGATATCTTTAGCAGAAATAGTTCCTTTTGTAGAAAAAAATCAGATAACTGAAATTGTGGTTGCCAGTCAGAAGAAAGGTACTATTACTGCCGAATTATACCAACAACTCTTGAAATTACTGGAATCAGGAAAAGTAATTAGAGAATACACACAGTTGTATGAGGCTAAAACGCAACGTATTCCTGTACAACATGTGGAACGTGATTTTTACCTTTTTTTCCCCTTTAGCAGGAGTAATCAAAATCGATTGTATTTATCGATAGTAAGGATGTTTGAAATCATAATTTCGATTATAGGTTTAGCGATTACCCTGTTGCTTATCCCTTTTATTTTTATAATGAATGCGGTTGCCAATAAAGGAAGTTTGTTTTATACTCAGGAGCGTGTGGGTAAAGACGGTGTGATTTTTAAGATTTTGAAATTTCGCACCATGATAGAAAATGCTGAATCTAAAAAAGCGGTTTTTGCCACTTTGAATGATAGTAGAATTACAGCTTTTGGGAGGTTTATGCGAAAAACCAGAATAGACGAATTTCCTCAGTTTGTTAATATTTTAAAAGGTGAAATGGCAGCAATTGGTCCACGGCCTGAAAGACCTTTTTTTGTTGAAGAAATCGCGCAAATTATGCCTTTTTATGAAACACGTCATATCATAAAACCGGGACTTACAGGTTGGGCACAGGTGAATTATTCCTATGGCGAAAGTATTGATGACAGTTTGATTAAATTACAATATGACTTGTATTATATCAAACACAGGAGTTTTTATCTGGATTTTAATATTGCTTTAAAGACCATTACAACTATTTTGTTTTATAGAGGACAATAGTTTTTAAATGATAATCGGTATTGGTTTTTTGTTTTTTAATGCTATTTGAATTAAGAAATAAATTGAAGTGAGTATTAAAGGCAATACAATTAATAAATGCGCTTTGTTGAATAATAAAATCAGGTAAATCATTAGCGAAAAAAGATTCAGCAGGGCAAATCTATAAGTCCAAACGCTGCTTTTTTTTGCATAAAAAAACAGTAAAACAAGAAGAAAAGGATTGAATAAAAGTACATTGTAATTGTTTGTCAATTCTGAGTGATTGGAATAAAATCCCATGAAAATAAAAAACAAACCAAGTATTCCCATCAGTGAAAAATAGAAATAATGAATTCCTTTTTTATTCCAAATCACTATCAATGCCAGAACCATTAAATAGGTATAAATGTTATTCCACCAGGAAACAGGATGTGACTCTTCAAAATGTAAAAGTGTTTGGTTTTTAGGAGCCAGAGGCTGATTGTTATATTGAATAAGTGTTAAACTTTTTTGTAATTCCAGCGGTAAAAAAAGTTTGGTACCCAAAGCATCAACTTTCGAACCGAAAATAATACTTGTGCCTAGTTTTTCAAAGAAGTGGTGGTCAAAATAAGGAAATAAAATACTTCTGTAGCTCAGTTCCGTGTCTGTTTTTTTTGTGATAATATCGCTTCCTAAACTTTTATTAATAATATCCACTACCATCGACGTGCAGTTTTTGTCAATGAATTTATAAGTATAATGGCTGTCTCCCGAAGCGAGGGAAGTATTTAGATTATCAAAAAGTTTTTGTTTGAATTGAAGCGGAATTTGGAGTTCCTGTTCTTCAACCGAACGGTTTTCGTAAGTATATTGCTTGATGAAATCGGTATAACGATTTACAACAGCAAAATATTGGAGATCTCCTTTGGCAAATTTTGGGACAAAATTAGGCGTGTTAAAGTCAAATGCACCGTAATTGTAAACTGCATCAACAAAATTGATATCATCTTTGATTCGAATGGCTGTATGACCAAAAAGTGAATACGATTCGTTTCCCAGGCCACAAGTAATCACACTAACTTTTGCATCTTTGGATAGTTGAATGTTTTGAGCCCAAAAAGCATTAAAAAAACTAAGAAAGAACAGCAGAAATATTGTTTTTTTGGAAGTAAAAATATTCGTCATAGTGATTGTTATTGCTATTTTTTTCAAAAGTATCATTTTTTGGCGAGCTAATTTCTGTATTTAAGTTAATAGTCAAATAATTTCTGTTGATAATTGATGTTTCCTAAAAGTGCTGGCATTCACTAATTGTATTAAATTTGTAGCTATTCTTAAAAGCTAATAGAAAATGAATATAAAAAAACACATCCCTAACTGTATTACATTACTAAATCTTTTTTGTGGCTGTATAGCTATGGTTTTTGTAAGTAAACAGGAGTTTGAAATTGCTTTTTTCTTTGTGTTTTTGGGGATTTTCTTTGATTTTTTCGACGGTTTTTTTGCCCGTTTGTTTAAAGTTACGGGAGCATTAGGTTTACAACTGGATTCATTAGCTGATATGGTGACCAGCGGAGTAGTTCCAGGTTATGTGATGTATTATTTGTTAGTTAATAGTCAGCACGAAATAACAGCTTGTCCTTATTTCCCTTTTTTAGGATTTGTAATTACTATGGGGTCTTGTTACCGTTTGGCTTTTTTTAATATTGATACGCGTCAAACAGATTCTTTTATCGGGTTGCCTACTCCAGCTAATTCTTTGTTTATGTTGAGTTTGCCTTTGGTAATAAAATATTCCGATTCTTTAGTTGCTTTCGAATTGTTGACTAGTCAATGGGTTTTATTGCTGATTACCGCTTTTAGTGCTTTTATCTTAAATGCCGAGATTCCACTTTTTTCATTAAAAATTAAGAAATTTACGCTTAAGGATAATTTGCTTCAAATTATTTTTATTACGCTTTCCGTTTTGTTAGTGTTGTTTTTTCATTACGCCGGAGTTCCGTTGGTTATAATTAGTTATGTGTTATTATCAGTATTGAATAACAGGTTTTCTTTAGATGGCAAAGCAAAAATATAGACGCAGTACTACTTCCCGAAAACCGAAAAAAAAGCCCTCTGTTCTTCGAAAAAAGCTCATTAAGATCGGATTTATAGCGGCGGGTATAATGCTTTTTTTAGGAGTTATTTATCATTATCGGAATGGTTTAGCGTATTATTTTAGTTTTAAAACGGATAAGATTTTAGATAAGGACGCTAAGGAAAAACAGCTGTCGGATGTACGAAATTATCAGGTTTTAGAGAAAAATGAGGGTAAAGCTCTTGGGATTGATGTTTCGGAATATCAGGATACAATCGATTGGGAAGAAGTAGAAACCTTAGATGATGATTATGAATTGTCTTTTGTTTTTGTACGGGCTACTGTTGGAAACGATCGATTGGATAAAAGGTTTAAGGAAAATTGGTTTCAAACTAAAGAAAATAAGCTCATTCGTGGAGCTTATCATTATTACCGACCTAATGAAAATTCGTTGGAACAAGCGGAACTTTTTATTAAAACAGTTCGTTTGGAAAAGGGGGATTTACCACCTGTTTTAGATATTGAAAAATTACCCGAAAATCAATCTATGGAACGATTAAAAGTGGGTTTGAAACGTTGGTTGACTGCTGTTGAGGCACATTACAAAGTAAAACCGATTATTTATACCAGTGAGCGTTACTATGATGATTTTCTAAAAAAAGAATTTTCCGATTATCTGTTTTGGATAGCCAATTATAATTTTCACCGCGAAAAGATAGACGAGGATTGGCTGTTTTGGCAGTTTACCGAAAAAGCATCCGTTTCAGGAATTAAAGGTAATGTAGATGTCAATATCTTTAATGGTGATTTAGAGCAGCTTCAATTTATTACAAAAGAATAATTAGTGTCCAAAGACTATAGGTAAGCTAAAAATAAGTAAAAGAAAAATAATAATAAAAACAATTATGGATTTTGGATTGGCAAAATTTACTGTCCAGCCCATCCAGGGATTTTTTTTCGGAGGAAAAATACGTTTGTCTTTTGGGTTGTAATAAAACATTCCCCATACCCAATTGTTAGGGTCATTAGACCATTTTTTTAGGGTTTCTTTACTAGGTTTTTCCTCCTGCTCCATCTTTTTTTCTTTCTAATTTTTGCTGACTGCTTTCTGAAATCTAGAATTCCAGTTTCTTCTTTCTTAATTCGAAATTTTGTCCTAAATAAACTCTTCGAACCATTTCATCTTCCACAAGTTCTTCGGGTTTTCCGGCTTTTAGAATTCCTCCTTCAAACATAAGGTAGGTTTTGTCGGTAATAGCCAGTGTTTCCTGAACGTTATGGTCGGTAATTAAAATCCCGATATTTTTATTTTTTAATTGGGCAACAATTCTTTGAATATCTTCAACAGCCACAGGGTCAACTCCTGCAAAAGGCTCGTCAAGCAGGATAAATTTTGGGTCGGTAGCCAGACAGCGTGCAATTTCAGTTCTACGACGTTCTCCTCCGGATAATAAATCGCCACGATTGGTTCGAATGTGTTCCAAACTAAATTCGGCAATTAAGCTTTCCATCTTAGCTATTTGTGCTTCTTTTGAAAGGTTGGTCAGTTGTAAAACACTTAGGATGTTGTCTTCTATGCTTAATTTTCTAAAAACAGAAGCTTCCTGTGCTAAATAACCAATTCCCTGTTGTGCTCTTTTGTACATTGGAAAATGCGTAATATCTGTGTCGTCGAGATAGATAGTTCCGGCATTTGGTTTTACTAATCCAACAATCATGTAGAAAGAAGTGGTTTTTCCGGCTCCGTTAGGACCTAATAAACCAACGATTTCTCCTTGATTTACTTCAACCGAAATGCCTTTTACGACACTTCTTCCTTTGTATGTTTTAACTAAATTGTCGGCTCTTAAAATCATTGTGTATTCGGTTGTTTGAATATTTGGTTATTGGATTGTTCGGCAAATTAACGAATAACCGGATAAACAAATAGTGACATTAACAATTTATTATTCTTTTTCAATTTCTTTTTTGGAAACAAAAACAGAAATGAAAATACTTGCTTCGTATATTAAAAGCATTGGGATGGCAACGATAGTTTGACTCACAACATCCGGAGGGGTTACAATCGCTGCAATGATTAATACAATGACAATGGCGTATTTTCTGTATTTTCTTAAGAAATTAGGAGTTACAAGTCCCAGTTTGCTCAGGAAATAAATGATGATAGGTAATTCGAAGAATAATCCACTTGCTATGATAGAGGTTTTTACCATTCCAATATAAGAATCCAGGGTAAATTGATTGAGTACCGTAGGGCTAATGGTAAAAGTAGCTACGAAATTTACCGACATTGGAATCACTACGTAATAACCAAATATAACTCCTAAAAAGAATAATAAAGACGAAAAAAAGATGAATATTTTGGCATTCTTTTTTTCATTGTGATACAGTGCCGGACTGATGAATTTCCATACTTCCCATAAAATATAAGGGAAACTGAGTACGAATCCAAAAAGCACACACATCCATATAAATACATTTACCTGCCCCTCCATTTCTGTGTTTTGAATAATGAATGGCATTTCGGTAATGCAAATGCTTTCGGCAAAACCCAAAGAGTGTGATAATTCACAAAAATAGACATAGGTGAAAAAGCTGGCTCTTGTAGGGCCAAAAATAATGGTGTCAAATAAATAATCACTAAAAAGATAAGCAACAAAAGCCATTATGATTACTGCGATTGTGCTTCTAACTAATAACCATCTCAGGTCTTCAAGATGGTCTAAAAACGACATTTCGTTTGTATTTTTTTTTGCCATTATAGGATTCCTTCTTTTAGTATGTCGTGTAAATGTAAAACTCCTTTGTATTCATCATTGTCAACAACAATTAGTTGTGTGATCGAATGGTTTTCCAAAATTTGCAAAGCATCAATCGCCATAGTGTTTGATTGAGTAAATTTTGGATTTTTGGACATGATGTCTTTAGCTGTCAAATCGGTAAAGCTGTCGCGGTTGTTCAACATTCTTCGGATATCACCATCGGTAATAATACCTACTACCTTGTTGTTTTCGATTACAGCTGTTACACCTAATCTTTTTTCAGAAATTTCAAAAATAACCTTTTTGACAGGAGTGTCAGGGGTGACAATTGGTTTTTGATTGTGTTCGATTAAGTCTTTTACTTTGAGCAATAGTTTTTTACCCAGAGCGCCACCCGGATGGTATTTGGCAAAGTCTTCAGGTTTAAAATCACGCATTTCCATTAAACAAACGGCTAAAGCATCTCCCATTACCAGTTGTGCTGTTGTGCTGTTAGTTGGTGCCAGATTGATTGGGCAGGCTTCCATGTCAACAGTGGTGTTTAGAACATAGTCCGAACCTTTAGCAAGTGCTGAGTTGTTATTTCCGCTAATTCCTATTAACGGATTTCCATCTCTTTTTAATAAGGGAATCAGTGCTTTGATTTCCGGGCTGTTCCCGCTTTTGGAGATGCAAATAATGATATCTTCTTTTTGTATCATTCCTAAGTCACCATGAATGGCTTCGGCTGCGTGCAGGAACATTGAAGGGGTTCCGGTGGAGTTAAAAGTGGCAACCATTTTTTGACCGATGATTGCGCTTTTTCCAATCCCCGTAACGACTAAACGACCTTTTGATTGAAAGATAATTTCTACAGCTTTTGAAAAGTTTTCATCTAAATAATCAGTCAATTTTGTAATTGCTTCACTTTCAGATAATATGGTTTTTTTGGCAATAGCCAATATATTTTCCTTGGATATCAAAACAGAATGTTTAAAGTTTGTGTGTGTAAAAGAAATTTGTATCTTTATGTGATGCAAATTTATACAAAATACCAGATAATAAAGAATGAATTCAAACGAAATTGATATCCATAAAGAATTAAAGAAATATTTTGGCTTTAGTCAATTTAAGGGATTACAAGAGCAGGTGATTACGAGCTTGATGAAAAAGCAAAATACATTTGTGATAATGCCTACAGGAGGAGGGAAGTCTTTGTGTTATCAGCTGCCTGCTTTAATTCAGGAAGGGACTGCGGTGGTTGTTTCTCCATTAATTGCTTTGATGAAAAATCAGGTTGATGCAATAAGGAGTTTGTCTTCAGAGAATGGCATTGCCCATGTTTTAAATTCCTCTCTTACTAAAACAGAAACTGCTCAGGTTAAAAAGGATATTACTTCAGGTTTAACTAAGTTATTATATGTTGCTCCGGAGTCTTTGACTAAAGAAGAAAATGTCAGTTTTTTAAGGAGTGTTCCTATTTCTTTTGTTGCTATTGATGAGGCACATTGTATTTCAGAATGGGGGCATGATTTTAGACCGGAATACAGAAATCTAAAAAATATTATTAAGCAAATAGGTGATGTGCCGGTTATCGGGTTAACAGCTACAGCTACTCCAAAAGTTCAGGAAGATATCCTGAAAAATTTAGATATGGCTAATGCGGTTACTTTCAAAGCATCGTTCAACAGACCTAATTTGTTTTATGAAGTACGTACTAAAACGAAAAATGTTGAATCAGATATTATTCGTTTTATTCGTCAACACAAAGGTAAGTCAGGAGTTATTTATTGTTTGAGTCGTAAAAAAGTTGAGGCTATTGCTGAGGTTTTAAAGGTGAATGGTATTAGTGCTGTTCCTTATCATGCAGGATTGGATGCAAAAACCAGAGCCAAGCATCAGGATATGTTTTTGATGGAAGATGTAGAAGTGGTAGTGGCAACCATTGCTTTCGGAATGGGGATTGACAAACCGGATGTGCGTTTTGTGATTCATCATGATATTCCTAAATCTCTGGAGAGTTATTATCAGGAAACAGGACGTGCCGGTCGTGATGGTGGAGAGGGACATTGTCTTGCTTACTATTCGTATAAAGATGTGGAAAAATTAGAAAAATTCATGTCGGGGAAACCGGTTGCAGAACAGGAAATAGGTTTTGCTTTGTTGCAGGAAGTAGTGGCTTATGCAGAAACCTCCATGTCCAGACGTAAATTTTTATTACATTATTTTGGTGAGGAATTCGACAGTGAGACCGGAGAAGGAGCTGATATGGACGACAATGTTAGGAATCCGAAGACGAAAGTTGAGGCTAAAAATGAAGTGGTCAAATTATTGGAAGTAGTTAGAGATACCAAGCATTTGTATAAGTCTAAAGAAATTGTTTTTACACTAATAGGTCGTGTTAATGCGGTTATCAAAGCACATCGTACGGATGCCCAATCGTTTTTTGGTTGTGGTTCAGGGCATGATGAGAAATACTGGATGGCTTTATTGAGGCAGGTTTTAGTAGAAGGTTATTTGTCAAAAGATATTGAAACCTACGGTATAGTGAAAATTACTCAAAAAGGTTTGGATTTTATTGCTAAGCCTGAATCTTTTATGATGTCAGAAGATCATGAATACAGTGAGGCTGATGATGAAACGGTAGTAGCTGCATCTAAGTCCGGAGGTACAGCTGATGAGGCCTTGATGGAAATGCTGCGAGATTTGCGTAAAAAAGTGGCTAAAAAACTGGGTGTTCCGCCTTTTGTGGTTTTTCAGGAGCCTTCACTGGAAGATATGGCTTTGAAGTATCCAATTTCTCAGACTGAATTAATTAATATCCATGGTGTTGGTGAAGGAAAGGCTAAAAAATACGGAGCTGAATTTGTTGCTCTAATTAATAGGTACGTAGAAGATAATGATATTATCAGACCGGATGATTTGGTGGTGAAGTCTACGGGAACCAATTCGGCTAATAAATTGTATATTATTCAAAATATAGACAGAAAATTACCTCTAGACGATATTGCTAAAGCAAAAGGATTGACTATGGATGCTTTGATTAAAGAGATGGAGCAAATTGTCTATTCCGGAACAAAGCTGAATATTAAATATTGGATTGATGATATGCTGGATGAAGATCAGCAGGAAGAAATCCATGATTATTTTATGGATTCTAAAACTGATAAAATTGAAGAAGCCTTAAAAGAATTTGATGGTGATTATGATATTGATGAATTGCGTTTAATGCGAATCAAATTTATTAGTGAAGTAGCGAATTAAGAATATAGAAAAAAGAAAAAAGAATAAAGATTTCAGAGGAGGTTGTAAAACTAAAATCTGAAATCTTTTTTTTGTCTTCTGCTTTCCTGTCATTGAAATCTGCATTCTAATCAATATAGAGTTCTCCGCGATGTGGTTTTAGGGCATCACGTACCTGAATCATATTTTCATCAGTTACTACCATAAAGGCGATAGCGTACATTTCGTCATAGATTTCAAATCCGGTAATGTTTAAAGGAAGTTTTTCAATGACGATGTATTCTTTCAGGTGGATTTCGTGATGTTCCGCTGTTTTTGCGGAAGCAGGTCCGCGAAAATCCCATATCAATTTTATTTTTCTGGACATTATTTTATAGGTGTAAGTTTTGAAGTGTCAAAGTTACAAAGTCTGTTTTGAAAATGTTATTTTTGCAACTTCTTTTCATAGAAAGAAAAGCTAATTAGAATAAATAAGATATCATGCCAAAAGAACTTTTACTTCAGGTAACTCCCGAAATTGCAGCAAATGATTTTTTGCTTAAAGACTATTTGTCTAAACAGATAAAAGTTGCTTCTAATGAAATTCAGCATGTTGTTGTTTTAAAACGTTCTATTGATGCGCGCCAAAAAGCGATAAAAATCAATTTGAAAGTACTTATTTATTTAAAAGGAGAATCTTATCAGGAAAATGTACTGCAACTACCAGATTATCCGAATGTAGCCAATGCGCAGGAAGTAATTGTCGTGGGTGCTGGTCCGGCAGGACTTTTTGCAGCTTTACAATTGATTGAGTTGGGTTTAAAGCCTATAGTAATTGAAAGAGGAAAAGATGTTCGCGGTCGCCGTCGTGATTTAAAAGCAATAAACCGTGACCATGTAGTTGATGAAGATTCTAATTATTGTTTTGGCGAAGGTGGAGCAGGAACTTATTCTGATGGGAAATTATATACCCGTTCTAAGAAAAGGGGTGATGTCAATAGAATTTTAGAATTATTGGTTGCTTTTGGGGCTACTCCTGATATTTTGGTTGATGCGCATCCGCATATTGGGACTAATAAATTACCAAAGATTATAGAAGATATTCGAGAAAAAATCAAAGAATGTGGCGGTCAGGTTTTGTTTGAAACTCGTGTGACTGATATTTTGGTGAAAAATAACGAAGTAGAAGGTGTAGTGGTTCATAACGGGGATAAAATTTTAGCGAATAAGTTGATTTTAGCTACCGGACATTCTGCCAGAGATATTTTTGAATTATTAGACAGAAAAAAAATATTGATTGAGGCTAAGCCTTTTGCTTTAGGGGTTCGTGCCGAGCATCCGCAATCTTTAATTGACAGTATTCAGTATAGCTGCGATTTTCGGGGAGAATTATTGCCACCGGCTCCTTATAGCATTGTAAAGCAAGTAGGCGGAAGAGGAATGTATTCGTTTTGTATGTGTCCAGGAGGGGTTATTGCGCCTTGTGCGACAAGTCCGGGGGAAGTGGTAACAAATGGTTGGTCACCTTCCAAACGTGATCAGGCTACGGCCAATTCCGGAATTGTGGTTGAGTTAAAATTAGAAGATTTTAAGCCATTTGCTAAATTTGGAGCCTTAGCCGGAATGGAATTTCAGAAAAGTATCGAGCAAAAAGCCTGGCATTTGGCGGGTGAAACTCAAAAGGTGCCAGCCCAAAGAATGATTGATTTTACGCAGTCTAAAGTTTCGAAAGAAATTCCTAAAACATCTTATGTTCCGGGGACCACTTCCGTAGAATTAGGACAGGTTTTTCCGGCCTTTCTAACGCAAATAATGCGTGAAGGATTTACTGCTTTTGGGAAATCTATGAAAGGCTATCTGACAAATGAGGCGATTCTTCATGCGCCTGAGTCCAGAACTTCATCACCAGTCCGAATTCCGAGAGATGGAATGACATTAGAGCATTTGCAAATTAAAGGATTGTATCCTTGCGGAGAAGGAGCAGGTTATGCAGGCGGAATTATTTCGGCGGCAATTGATGGTGAAAAATGCGCTTTGATGATTGGTGAATCTTTAAATAAAAAACCTCGAATAATTTCTTAATCGAGGTTTTGAGTCTGTTATTTCTTTTTCAATCGGTCTTTAAAAACCTTTTCAAATTTTTCTAATTTAGGCTGGATTACTAATCGACAATAAGGTTTGTTTTTATTGTAGGCGTAATAATCCTGGTGGTAATCTTCAGCTTCGTAGAAGTTTTTAAACGGCTCTACTTTGGTAACGATTGGATTGTTGTAAACTTTATTTTTGTTTAATTCGTTAATGATTTCCAGAGCTGTTTTTCGTTGCGATTCATTGTTGTAAAAAATTACCGAACGGTATTGTGTTCCTACATCGGCTCCCTGACGATTTAAAGTGGTTGGATCATGAACTGTAAAAAATACTTTTAGGATTTCATCCAAATTGGTTTTGGTTTTGTCATAAGTGATTTGTACTACTTCAGCATGTCCTGTTTTTCCACTGCAAACTTCATCGTAGCTTGGATTTTTAGTTGTTCCTCCTGAAAATCCTGAGGTAACTGTTTTTACTCCATCCAGGTTTTCGAAAATAGCCTCAATGCACCAGTAACAACCGCCTCCGAGTGTGATTGTTTCCAGATTAGTGTTTTCTTTAGCGGGTTTTTTTTGACTGAAAGCGCTTAGTGAAATCAGAAGGATGATTAAAAATGATTGTTTCATACTGTTATTTTTGAGGGATGTCATTTTGTTGTGTGTTATTGTCAGGGATGAAATCAAGTGCAATAGAATTCATGCAATATCTTTTTCCTGTAGGGGCAGGACCATCGTCAAAAAGATGGCCTAAGTGTCCGCCGCATCTGCCGCAAATTGCTTCGATACGCTCCATGTTGTAGGAGAAATCATTTTTGAAAATAATACTTTTTTTGTTTTCCTGTTCAAAAAAGCTAGGCCAACCGCAACTACTGGAAAATTTAGCAGTAGAACGGAATAACAGATTGCCACAGGCAGCACAGTAGTAAGTTCCTTTTTCGTCCGTATTCCAATATTTTCCGGTAAATGCTCTTTCGGTTTCTGCATGTCGCATTACCAGATACACATCTTCAGGGAGTACTTTTTTCCACTCGGCATCACTCAGGTTGAGTTTTGTGGTGTCAGTATTAGAATAATAGGGGTTTCCTGGTTTGTTAATAGTATTTGTTGTTGTTTGCTTTTGATATTCCGGAGAGGGTTTGGTTTGTCCGCAAGCGGTAAAAATAAATAAGGGCAATAAAAACAGCAGGTTTATAAAAGGATTCGTTTTCATTTTGCATTGTTTTTTAGACGTTGATAGCTTTTTGGATAAAGTAATCTTATACAAAGATAGGATTCAAATAGGTTTTTGATTTTACTTAGTCTGCATTTTAACAGCTATTTATAAATTGTTTTATGTTTTTATTTACGAAAAAATAACCTGATTGGTTTTTTATGACCAATCAGTCTGTGCTGAATTGAGTTCATGTTTTTTTGAGTTTTATACCAAATTTGAGTTTTGGGTATATAATTCGAAACAGAACGTTAAAGCGGGTATCTTTCCTTATCTTTTTTGTATTTTTGTCTGGCTATAAAAAAATATGACAGAAGAAAACGTAATACTGGTTAATGAAAAAGATGAGCAAATAGGGCTAATGCCAAAATTAGAAGCTCATGAAAAAGCGGTATTACACCGTGCTTTTTCGGTTTTTGTATTGAACAATAAAAATGAATTGATGTTGCAACAGCGTGCACATCATAAATACCATTCCCCATTGTTGTGGACTAATACCTGTTGTAGTCACCAGCGTGAAGGTGAAACTAATCTTCAGGCCGGAAACAGAAGGCTGATGGAGGAAATGGGATTTCAGACAAACCTGAAAGAGTTGTTTCATTTTATATACAAAGCACCTTTTGATAATGGTTTGACTGAGCATGAGCTGGATCATGTAATGATTGGGTATTACGATGAAAGTCCAATAATCAATCCGGATGAAGTGGAATCATGGAAATGGATGGGGATTGATGCAGTAAAAGAGGATATTTTGATTAATCCGGAAGATTATACAGTGTGGTTCAGGATTATTTTTGACGAATTTTATCATTATTTAGAAGCGCATAAACTTTAAAAGTAATTGTATCATGAGAGTAACAATAAGTAGAAAAGCACATTTTAATGCGGCTCATCGTTTGTATCGTAAAGATTGGACTTTTGAACAAAACAATGCTGTTTTTGGAAAATGTAATAATCCTAATTTTCATGGTCATAATTATGAATTAATAGTAAGTGTTACCGGAGCTATTGATCCGGAAACAGGCTATGTGATGGATGCTAAGATTTTAGCAGATATCATCAAAGAAGAAGTAGAAGATGCTTTTGACCATAAAAATTTGAATCTAGATGTGGCTGAATTTGAAAATCTAAATCCTACTGCTGAGAATATTGTAGTAGTTATTTGGAATAAAATCAGAAAACGTGTAGCATCTGAATTTGAGTTGGAGGTTGTTCTT
The DNA here is from genome assembly GCF_900100165.1 of Flavobacterium glycines. Classification (GTDB taxonomy): domain Bacteria; phylum Bacteroidota; class Bacteroidia; order Flavobacteriales; family Flavobacteriaceae; genus Flavobacterium; species Flavobacterium glycines. The sequence goes on along the minus strand of NZ_FNEO01000004.1, from coordinate 17,148 downwards.
TATGAAACTCCTCGAAATTTTGTTAGTTATAAAGGATTGTAATGCGACTTAAAGTAGGAGATACAATCCCCGATTTTACTGCTAAAGAAGCAACAGGAGTTTTGTTTGATAGTCGGACTGTTATTGGAAAAAAAGCAGTCATAATTTATTTTTATCCTAAAGATAATACACCACAATGTACTGCACAGGCATGCGGATTTCGTGATAATTACGCTGAATTTCTAAAATTTGGTGTTGATGTAATCGGAATAAGTGCTGATGGTGTGGCTTCACATCAGGAATTTATTCAAAAATTTAATTTGCCTTTTAGGCTTTTGTCTGATTCGGATAATGCTATTCGAAAGCTTTTTGGTGTTCCTTCTGGATTGTTTGGTTTACTTCCGGGCAGAGTCACTTATTTAGTTGATGACAAAGGAGTCATCCAAATGATATTCGATAGTATGATAGGAATGAGACATGTTTCTAAAATGTTGGCAAAAATGATAAAATAATCTATAGAATTGAATAAAAAATACTTGTTTTTAAACGGCTTAGCTGTTTACATTTGTTTCAAACTAAAAACAAGACAAATTAAACTAAAGAAAAAATGAAGAATATTTATCCATTGCAATTTGAGCCAATTTTGAAAGACAGAATTTGGGGAGGTGAAAAATTAAAAACAGTTTTATCTAAACCCATTGAATCTTCTACAGTTGGGGAAAGTTGGGAATTGTCTACGGTGGAAGGAGATGTGAGTGTGGTTGCTAATGGGGAATTAAAAGGAATTTCTTTGATGAAACTTATTGATGAAGCTCCTAATGAAATATTAGGAACTGCAGTCTACGAAAGATTTGGTAAACAATTTCCTTTGTTATTTAAGTATTTAGATGCGCGTGAAGATTTGTCCATTCAGGTGCATCCTAATGATGCTTTGGCTAAGGAGCGTCATAATTCCTTTGGGAAAACAGAGATGTGGTACATCATGCAGGCAGATGATGATGCCCGTATCATTGTAGGTTTTAAAGAAAAATCAAATGCAGATGAATATGTTGAAAATCTGAAGAACAAAAGTTTGCTTTCTATTCTTGATGATGTGAAAGTAAAATCGGGGGATGTGTTTTTTCTTGAAACAGGAACGGTTCATGCAATTGGAGCGGGCTTAGTAGTGGCGGAAATCCAGCAAACATCGGATATCACTTATCGTATTTATGATTTTGACAGAGTTGATGCTCAGGGTAATGGAAGGGAATTGCATATTGATCTGGCATTGGATGCAATTAATTATGATAAAGTAGATACTTATAAACAATATGATAAAATAGTCAATCAGTCTAATCCGGTGGTTGATTGTCCTTATTTTACAACTAATTTTGTTCCTTTGGATGGAGCGATTTCTGTAGAAAAATCAGCAGAAAGTTTTACGGTTTATATGTGTGTAGAAGGAAGTTTTGAATTGGATTATAATGGTGTGAAATACAGCTATAAAAAAGGAGATACGGTTTTGATTCCGGCTGCCATTAAAACATTTGTTTTGAGTGGAAAAGCTTCTATTTTAGAAATCTACATTTCATAGTTACTAATAGAAAGTTTATGTGTATTTTTGCAAACGCAAATTAAAATTAAATAAAATGGCAAACGTTAAGAATTTAAAGAAAGACATCAACTACGTTTTAGGAGATATTATTGAAGCAGTTTACTTATTTGAACTTTCAACTTCAGGAAAACCTACAGAAGCGACTAACAATATTATTGATGAAGCCATTGTTGCTTTTGATAATTTGATAACAAAAGTAAATGCTAAGAATGTTGAAAATAAAAAAGCACACTTCAAACAAATCAATGTAGAATTGGAACAAGTTGCTAATCAATTGATTGCTAAAATCAACGAATTGTAGTCTGTAAAAAGCGAAAAAAAGTGCAGATTTCCTTTGGAAAATTGAAATTCAACTGTATCTTTGCACTCGTAATAATGACGCCGATGTAGCTCAGCTGGCTAGAGCAGCTGATTTGTAATCAGCAGGTCGTGGGTTCGAGTCCCTCTATCGGCTCAAGTAAACCATCTAACATTTGTTAGATGGTTTTTTGTTTTAAGGTATTTTGTATTTATTGAGTTTAGTAGATTATTAGGTAAAAAAAATGCCGTCTAAATAGTTAGACGGCATTTTTTTATATGCTAAAGGGATTTATATTTTTATCGGTTTTTCGGCAGTGAATATAAAATAGAAGCCAATTAGGATAAATGGAATGCTTAACCATTGTCCGGTAGAAAGAAGTCCTAAGGCGCTTTCAAATCCACCCTGGCTTTCTTTTACTGATTCTACAACCATTCGGACAGAGAAGAGTAAAACCAGGAAAAGTCCAAAGAGGTATCCGGCTTTTTTTCTTGCTTCAGTTTTCCAATACAAGAAAAATAATATTGCAAAAACAAAGATGTAGCAGAATGCTTCGTACAGTTGTGTTGGATGTTTTACAGGTACTTGTGCAAGTAAATCAGCATATTTTGGATTTGTTGCAATTGCGGTATAAGCATCTTTTGGATTCGGGATTTGAGTTGCATTGACAGCATCTGCTTTGCTATAGTAATCATGAAGGAATCTTATACCAAATGGAGAGTCTGTAACCTTACCTACAATTTCGGAATTGAAGAAATTGCCTAATCTAACAAAGATTGCTCCACTTGCAACAGCTATGACAATACGATCCAGAATCCATAGTAAAGGTTTTTTTAATACATTTTTGCTGTAATAGTACATGGCAACAATAATCGATATGGCAGCACCGTGGCTGGCTAATCCCTGATAACCTGTGAATTCGAATTTAGGAGTGAATCTGAATGGTAAAACAATTTCAGATAAATGGTTTCTGAAATATTCCCAGTCATAAAAGAAGACATGTCCCAGTCTGGCTCCAATTAAGGTGGCAAGAACGCTCCATACAAATAGAGAGTCTAATTTTTCTAAAGATTCATTTTCGCGTTCGAAAATGTTTTTCATAATGTACCAGCCTAATCCAAATGCAATTACAAACATTAAGCTGTAATATCTAATTACAAAAAAACCTAAATCAATACCTTCGGATGGATTCCATACAATGTTTAAAGCCTGTGTCATCTAATTATTGTTTATTTAGTTGTAAAATTAAATATTTAAAGTAAAATGAGTACTAATTAAAGGTTAATGTTTACAGCGCTCTTTTTTCTTTGGTACCGGATCGTAACCGCTTTTTCCCCAGGGATGGCAACTTAATATTCTTTTTGTTCCTAAATAACCTCCGTATAATAAACCATGGGTTTTCAGGGCTTCAATCATATATGCCGAACAGCTTGGTGTGAATCGGCAGGTAGCCGGAGTTAATGGTGAGATGACCAATTGGTAAAATCGCACCAATAAAATAAACGGAAATAGAATGATTTTTGAAAACATTTTTATTGATTTATCGAATAGTTTTGAGATTCATAAAAAAAATATTTTCAAAAAATATCAAAACTAAATACTGAAACTTGTTCCTTCTTTGCTGTCTTTAAGTTGGATTCCTAAAGCAAGCAGTTGGTCTCTGATATGGTCGGACATGGCGAAATCTTTGTCGGCACGAGCTTTGTTTCGCATGTCAATCAACATGTTTATTGTTCCTTCCAGTTTGTCGTTACCACTGTTAGTTACTTTTTGATTTTCTAAGCCTAAAACATCAAAAACGAAAGCGTTTATAGTTGTAGTTAAAGTTTCTAAATCAGAAGCACTAATCGTTTCTTTGTTTTCTTTAAGCAAATTGATATAACGAACACCTTCAAATAAATGTGCAATCAAAATAGGAGTGTTGAAATCATCGTTCATGGCATCATAGCAAAGTTGTCTCCATGCTGCGATGTCTAAAGTGCTGCTTGCACTCGTTTTGATTTGTTTTAAAGCATCGATAGCTTCCATGAATCTTTTGTATCCTTTTTCGGCTGCTACAATGGCTTCATCAGAAAAGTCAAGAATGCTTCTGTAATGCGCCTGTAACATGAAAAAACGTGCAACTGAAGCAGGGAAAGCTTTGCTTAAAATAGTGTTTTCACCGGTTAAAATTTCTCTGGGTAAAATGTTATTTCCAGTAGATTTTGCCATTTTTTTACCGTTAAGCGTAAGCATGTTGGCGTGCATCCAATAATTTACTGGAGTTTGACCCGTGCAGGCTTCGTTTTGAGCAATCTCACATTCATGGTGAGGGAATTTTAAATCCATTCCGCCTCCATGAATATCAAAATGATTGCCAAGGTATTTAGTACTCATAGCAGTACACTCTAAGTGCCAGCCCGGAAAACCGTCACTCCATGGTGAAGGCCAACGCATAATGTGTTCCGGTTCGGCTTTTTTCCAAAGTGCAAAATCCTGAGGATTTCTTTTGTCTGACTGACCATCTAAATCACGGGTATTGGCTAACATGTCTTCGATGTTGCGACCGCTTAATTTTCCGTAATGATTGCTTTCATTAAATTTTACCACATCAAAATATACTGATCCATTGGCTTCATAGCCAATGCCGGAGTCAATTATTTTTTTGATAATTTCAATTTGCTCAATAATATGGCCTGTCGCTGTAGGTTCAATACTTGGTGGTAAAAAATTGAATGCTTTAAGGATTTCGTGGAAATCTACAGTGTAACGCTGTACTACTTCCATTGGTTCCAGTTGTTCTAAACGCGCTTTTTTAGCGATTTTGTCTTCTCCCTCATCCACATCGTCTACAATGTGACCAACATCAGTAATGTTTCTGACATATCTTACTTTGTAACCTAAATGAATGAAATATCTAAAAATTACATCAAAAGACATGAATGTTCTTAGGTTTCCAAGATGTACGTTACTGTAAACTGTTGGTCCGCAAACATACATTCCAATGCTGCCTTCGTTTATAGGCACAAATGTTTCTTTTTCTCCGGAAAGTGAATTGTATATTTTTAGTGTTTGAGTATTGTAAGAAGACATAAAGGATGTTTGTTTAATCGTTTAATTGTTGATTCGTTTATCTGTTCAATTAAGAATGAAATAAATGATTCTATATTATTCTTGTGATAAATAGTATTTCTTTAGACTATTGATTTGGTTACAAATTTTTTCTAAATTCTCTCTGCAATGGAGGTATTCTTCTTCTGTGATATAATCAAGGTCTTTTGAAATTATCAAATGATTTAATGTTTCTGTTGCAGAGGAATATGAAATCGTAAGGAAATATGCTTTGTCCTTATTGGTGTTCCTCGAAGTTCCTTCAGCAATATTTGTTCCGATAGATGATGCGCTTCTTTTTATTTGAGAAGTAATGCCATATATCTCACTTGATGGGAAATTAGCAGCTAATTTATAAATCGTCAAAATTAATGCTCTTGAATTTTGCCAAACATCAAGTTTTTCAAACGAAAAAATGTACATATTTAATTCGATTTAACGATTAAACATACTGCAATTAAACATTAAATTAGAATTTTGTGTCTAGTTTAATATAGTCTAAAAATTCTCTTCTGCATTGTTCTTCTTTGAATTTTCCTCCAAATTCAGAAGTTACAGTGCTGCTTTCAATATCGCTTACTCCTCTTGAATTTACGCAAAGGTGTTTGGCATCGATAACACAGGCAACATCTTCTGTACCTAAGGCTTGTTGTAGTTCCTGAACAATTTGCATGGTAAGACGCTCCTGAACCTGAGGTCTTTTTGCATAGTATTCTACAATTCGGTTCATTTTGGATAAACCAATTACGGTACCATTTGAGATGTAAGCTACGTGAGCTCTGCCGATAATAGGTAGTAGATGGTGTTCGCAGGTAGAATAAACAATGATGTTTTTTTCTACCAACATTTCGCCATATTTATAGTTGTTTTCAAAAGTTGAAGCTTTTGGTTTTCGGGATGGATTTAATCCTCCAAAAATTTCTTTGACGAACATTTTTGCAACACGATTAGGAGTGCCTTTTAAGCTATCGTCAGTTAAGTCCATTCCCAGGGTTTCAAGGATGTTATGGACGTCTTTTTTTATTTTTTCAATTTTTTCATCATCCGTTATTGCAAAAGCATCGCTTCGCAAAGGATTTTTTGCACTCGAACCAATATGATTGTCTCCAATTTCGTCGTGCATTTCTTCATTTTGTATCATTAAATACTACTATTATAGTGGGTGTTCGTTTTTAAGGCTGTAAAGATAATTAATAAAAATTAAAGAATTTCTATAGCTTTTGATAAAAAAACAGGCTTCTGTGGATGCTATTTGTGGTATTATTAAAAAAGACAAAGACAATAACTTTGAAAATTTGTTATTGTCTTTGTGGTTTTATTTTTAAAAGAAGTTTTGATTTTTATCGGGCATTGTAGGTTGCTATGGCGTCTTTTAATATATGAACCGCTTTTGTTAAGTCTTCTTTATTAAGGACATAAGCAATACGTACTTGTTTTAATCCCATTCCCGGAGTCGAGTAAAATCCGGCGGCAGGAGCAACCATTACTGTTTCGCCATTTAAGTTATAACTTTCTAAAAGCCATTGTGCAAAAGTTTCGGTGTTGTCCACAGGAAGTTCAGCAATGCAATAAAAAGCGGCTTTAGGAGGGGTAACTTTTACTCCTTCAATTTTAAGTAATTCAGTTATTAAAGTGTCTCTTCTGTCTTTGTATTCTTTGATTACTTCGTCAAAATAACTTTTTGGAGTATCGATAGCAGCTTCGCAGGCAATTTGCTCTATTGTTGGAGGGCATAAACGTGCCTGTGCAAATTTCATAGCCGTAGCGATAACCTCTTTGTTTTTGGTTACCATACAGCCAATTCGGGCACCACACATACTGTAACGCTTAGAAACCGAATCGATCATGATTACATTTTGTTCTAAACCGATTAGGTTCATTACTGAATAATGACGGTCTTTTTCATCATAGATAAATTCCCTGTATACTTCATCAGCAATTAAAAACAAATCGTGTTTTTTTACTAATTCTCCCAGTTGTTGAATTTCTGATTCAGAATATAAGTTTCCTGTTGGATTACTTGGGTTACAAATGATTATTGCCTTTGTTTTTGGTGTAATCAATTTTTCAAAAGCTTCAATTGAAGGTAGTGTAAAACCTTCTTCGAAATCTGAATTTACAGGAATAACTGTAGCACTTGATTCTTCTGAGAAAGCATGATAATTGGCATAGAAAGGCTCAGGGATGATGACTTCATCTCCCGGATCCATGATGCTGCCTAAGGCAAACAACAAAGCTTCAGAACCACCCGTAGTAATCATGATATCAGCAAAATCAACTCTTACATTTTGATTGGTGTAAAATTGAGCTAATTTTCTGCGGTAACTTTCATAACCGGCCGATGGACCATATTCAATAATGTCCATGTTGATATTTTTGATGGCTTGAATGGCTATTTCGGGACTTTTTATATCAGGTTGACCTATGTTTAAGTGATATACTTTTAGGCCTTTTTTATTAGCTATATCAGCAAATGGAGCCAATTTGCGAATTGGCGACTCAGGCATTCTTCTTCCTCTAATTGAAATATCAGGCATCTTAATAAAAATTTGATGCAAATTTGCAATTTTTTTTAAAACTAAGCTATTGATAGTTTTACAATTTGAAGTTAAAACGTTCTAAAAAGCAGGATTTTTGCTAACTTTATGGAAATTGTGATTCATGAAAAAAATAATCCTGTTTTTTTTTCTTCTTAATTTTGCGATTCCTGCACTTTCGCAACAGGGATTTGAATTTGTTAATGCTAAAAGTGACAGGGTAAAAATTCCCATCAGGTTGATTAATAATTTAGCTTTTATTCCTGTTCAGGTAAATGGTGTTGAGCTTCTTTTTTTATTGGATTCAGGAGTTGAAGAAACAATTTTATTTGGTTTTGAAGATCCTAAAAAACTTAATCTTAATAATGTTCAAAAAATAACTATCCAGGGTCTTGGTGATAATCAGGGCGTTGAGGGGTTTAAGTCTTCAGGTAATTTGTTAACAATAGACAAAATGCAATCCAAAAATCATATGTTGTATTTGATTTTGGATCCCTCTTTTAATTTGTCAAATTATGTTGGGATAACAGTAAATGGAATTATTGGATCGGCTGCTTTTACTAATCATTTAGTTGAGATTGATTATGGTAAAAAAATGGCCTCTTTCCATAAATTGGATTCTAAGTTTCATGTGAAGATTCAAAAAGAATTTAGAAAAATTCCTCTTTCAATCGAGAGAAGTAAACCTTATGTAAATGCGACTGTGAAAATAAATGATGAGGAAGTTGATGTTAAGCTTCTTGTAGATAGTGGTAATAGTGATGCTGTTTGGCTTTTTGATCAATTTTCAGATAAAATTGAAGTTCCTCAAAAACATTTTGAGGATTATCTTGGGCAAGGTTTAAGCGGAGCTGTTGAGGGGAAAAGAGCCAGGATTAATCAGTTTTTAATAGCTGATTTTCAGTTTAAATCGCCCATAGTTGCTTTTCCGGATTCGACTTCTATAAAGAATATCAGTATGCAGTCTAACCGTTTGGGGTCAATAGGAGGGGAGATACTGAGACGTTTTACAACTGTTTTTGATTACAATAACGGTTGGCTGTTTTTAAAGAAGAACAAATATTTTAAGAATTCGTTTTATTACAATAAAAGTGGGATAGAGGTTTGGCATACTGGAGTTCAATTAGTAAAGCAATTAGTAGTTGTACCTGATAATTCATTTGTTTTGCATTCGGAAGATGTGAAATCGGATAATACCAGTTCAAAGTTAAAATACAAAGTAGAATTGAAACCTATTTATGAAATAGGCTACATAAGAGCAAATTCAAATGCCGAAAAAAGCGGTTTAAAGGTAGGAGATGTGATTGTTTCAATTGATGGAAAGGAAGCTTATAATCTTTCGTTACAAGAAATTAATGCACTTTTATGGTCTGAAAATGAAATATGGATAGAAGTAAAAGTGCAAAGAGAGGGAAAGCTGATTAATTTCAAATTTAAACTGATAGATGTATTGTAAAAAAAATGCTTCTTAAGTTTTTAAGAAGCATTTTGAATAGTTATAGAGAAACAACTTCTCCTTTTATTTTAAGCGGAATTCGGCCTTCATCATAATTTATAGCATTGGATTCTACTGTAATTGTTTTTCGGATAGGTCCGGGAACCATATTGTATTTAATGTCAATTTTGCCTGATTTCCCAGGTTGTACCGTTTCATTTTGTTTGGATAAAATGGTACAGCTCGAAGTAGATTGTATGGAATAAATAATCAAAGGGGCATCGCCTGTATTAGTGTATTCAAAAGAGCGAATACCGTTGTCATTTTGTTTGTTTATTATTCCAAAATCGATAGTGTTATTTTTGGCTTTGAATTCTATTTTAGCTCCCTTTTGAGCAAATCCAATACTGCCAAAAAATAAGATGGCTATAATGGCGGTTAGTTTTTTCATTGTTTTGGCTTTATATAAAGTAAATATACTTTGTTTTAATTAGTACACAAATTTTTATTTCCCTTTTTATAGTGTACTTTATTATTTACTTTTGTTCCCAATTTTAAATTACAAAAATCGAACCAATTTTTTGGGTCTATTTGTTTAACTGTTTAATCGTTTAACTGAAAGGTGCAAAAACGATTAACAAATAACAAATAACGATTAAACAAATTAACGATTAAACAAACCTAGTAAATGGCAATTCCCGCACAATTTGACGCTAAAACAATAGAGCAAAAATGGTATGATTACTGGATGAAAAACAATTATTTTCATTCGGAACCAGACCATAGAACCCCTTATACCATTGTAATTCCTCCACCAAATGTTACCGGAGTTTTGCACATGGGGCATATGTTAAACAATACTATTCAGGATGTTTTAATCAGAAGAGCGCGTTTGAAAGGATTTAATGCCTGCTGGGTTCCGGGAACGGATCACGCTTCTATTGCCACTGAGGCTAAGGTTGTTGCTAAATTGAAAGCCGAAGGAATCAATAAAAACGATTTGACTCGTGAGGAGTTTTTAAAACACGCCTGGGAATGGACCGATAAATACGGAGGTACAATTTTAGAACAGCTTAAAAAACTGGGGGCTTCCTGCGACTGGGAGCGTACTAAGTTTACTATGGATCCTGACATGTCAGCTTCTGTAATACGTTCATTTGTTGATTTATACAATAAAGGATTGATTTATCGTGGTTACCGAATGGTAAACTGGGATCCGGAAGCTAAAACTACTTTGTCTGACGAAGAAGTTATTTATGAAGAGCAAAACGGGAAATTATTTTTCTTAAAATATAAAATAGAAGGTTCAGAGGACTTTTTGACAGTTGCCACAACACGTCCGGAAACTATTTTTGGAGATACTGCTATTTGTATTAATCCAAATGATGAGCGTTTCACTCATTTAAAAGGGAGGAAAGCCATCGTTCCTATTTGTGGACGTGTGATTCCAATTATTGAAGACGAATATGTAGATGTAGAATTCGGAACCGGATGTTTGAAAGTGACTCCTGCTCACGATATGAACGATAAAACGTTGGGTGAAAAACACAATCTGGAAATTGTTGATATTTTCAATGAAGATGCGACTTTAAATAGCTTCGGATTACACTATCAGGGAAAAGACCGATTTGTAGTTCGTAAAGAAATTGAAAAAGAACTTGAGGAAATTGGAGCTTTAGCAAAAACAGAAATTCACTTAAATAAAGTTGGAACTTCTGAAAGAACAAAAGCCGTAATTGAACCAAGATTATCAGACCAATGGTTTCTGAAAATGGAAGAATTGGTAAAACCGGCTATCAAAGCCGTTTTAGAAGATGGTGATATTAAATTGCATCCATCACGTTTTAATAATACTTATGCGCATTGGTTGAATAATATTCGTGATTGGAATATTTCCCGTCAATTATGGTGGGGACAACAAATTCCGGCCTATTATTATGGTGACGGAAAAGAAGATTTTGTAGTTGCAGAAACTATCGAAGAAGCTTTGAAATTAGCGCAAGCTAAAACTAACAACCAACAACTAACAACTGATAACTTAAAACAAGATGTTGATGCTTTGGATACCTGGTTTTCTTCGTGGTTGTGGCCAATGTCTGTTTTTGGAGGGATTATGAATCCGGAAAGTGAAGATTTTAAATATTATTATCCTACTAATGACTTGGTGACAGGTCCGGATATTTTGTTTTTCTGGGTAGCGAGAATGATCATTGCGGGTTATGAATATGCTGGTGATAAACCATTTACAAATGTATATTTAACGGGATTGGTTCGTGACAAACAACGTCGTAAGATGTCTAAATCATTAGGGAATTCTCCGGAACCATTAGAATTGATAGAGAAATTTGGAGCCGATGGTGTTCGTGTAGGATTGTTGTTAAGTGCTTCGGCAGGAAATGATATCATGTTTGATGAAGAATTGTGTAATCAGGGAAAAGGATTTTCGAATAAAATTTGGAATGCTTTCAAACTGATTAAAGGCTGGGAAGTTTCTGAAACGATTGCTCAACCTGAATCTTCAAAAGCAGCTATCGAATGGTACGAAGCGAAGTTGCAACAAACCTTATTGGATATTGAAGATAATTTTGAAAAATACAGAATTTCAGATGCTTTAATGGCTATCTATAAATTGGTTTGGGATGATTTTTGTTCCTGGTTTCTGGAAATGATTAAACCGGCTTACCAACAACCAATTGATAAAACTACTTTTGACAAGGCAATTGAGATGTTAGAGAATAATTTAAAATTATTACATCCTTTTATGCCATTTTTGACAGAGGAAATTTGGCAACATATTGCAGAAAGAACGCCTGAAGAAGCTTTAATTGTTTCAAACTGGCCGGAAACGAAACCTTTTGATGCTCAATTAATTGCTGATTTTGAAAATACGATTGAAGTGATTTCGGGAATCAGAACCATTCGTAAGGATAAAAATATTCCATTTAAAGATGCTATTGAATTAAAGGCAATCAATAATGAGAATTTGTCTACTTATTTTGATTCGATTGTATCTAAATTAGGGAATATTGCTGATTTTGAATATGTTTCGGAAAAAGTGGATGGAGCTTTGTCTTTCCGTGTGAAATCGAATGAGTATTTTATTCCTATTACCGGAAATATTGATGTAGATGCAGAAATTAAAAAATTAGAAGAGGAGTTGAAATATACACAAGGCTTTTTGAAATCAGTTCAGGCAAAATTATCTAATGAAAAGTTTGTTGCCGGAGCTCCTGAAAAAGTAATCAGTATGGAGCGTAAAAAAGAAGCAGATGCTTTGGCTAAAATTGCAACAATTGAGCAAAGTTTAGTTGCTTTGAAATAATTTTCTAAGAAATAATTAAATGTAAGCCAAAATGAAAATAATTCATTTTGGCTTATTTTTTTGTAAGGATTTGATGGTTTAAAAAATGTCTCTCTCTTTTGTTTAACAGGAAATGCATTTCGTCGATAAAAACAACAGATTAACTGTTTTAAGTTTTTTTTAACATTTAGTTTTCTTTGTGTTAATTTAAATACAATTAACTTTGATAGCCTGATAGTTAAGGTAGTGTTTCTTGTGATCGACTAAATACTTTATAACTGTTGGCTTTACTGTTTGAAGTCCCCATATTTACTTCTAGTTTTGCCTATTGAATTGTGTGTTAAAAAAAACTTAATTACGTAGTGTTTTTTTTTTATTATAAACATATTTAATTAAAAATATAATATCGCAATTATATTTAGGATGTTACTTCATTTTTATGAAGGTTTTTTGTGCAAGTTTTCTGTCCCCCATCTGAAAGTACTTGTTTTTTTAACCGTTTTTTTAAATTTATAATTTAATAGGGCTTTTATCCAAAAAGTTCTGGTAAGAAGAGAGCTGTCTTAGCTGCTTCGACGAGCCATACTACACGTAGTAATTTGCGATGGTTTTAATCTGTAATAATTTTTTCTCTTAAATAATTTTATCCGATTTTTTTGTCTTCCTAACTAATGTAATTTATGAAATAAAACTACGCTACTCCAATGGGAAATATGAAATTCAAAGCGTTTTGAATATCTAATGAACTGCTTTTGTGAAAATAAATCGTTTTGGGATTTATAAAATATTTTCCTAATTAATATTGCTGCATTTTATTTTATCTTTTAGCTGTTATAGTTTGGAAATAATTTAGATTTAATAGGATATTGAATCTAAAAGTGACGTGATTTAAAGTAATTGGAAAAAGAGGGAAAAGATAAATAATACTATTTTAAAAGAAGTTTTCACTTAAAACTTTAATAATAAATTAAATTTTAAGGTTATGAAAAGCATTATTCTTTCCAATTTTCATCCAATTTTAGTTGGCGAATTATTTGAGCAGGAAAAACTCAATCAATACACCAAATTTTTATATTATCATTTTCAAAATATTACAAAATTAGAAAGCGTTGCAAGTTCTAATAAAATGGAAGATGAATTAGTCAGTTTTGATTATATATCAGATCAAGTTGATAAGTATTCAATTTCATCAGAAAGTATTAATAAAAGACAAACAATCATTTTTGAAGGAGTACGAAATTTTATTGAAAATATAATGCAGGTTACTTCACCTTTGGATTATCATTTTCCTGAAGGATTTGAAGTAAAAGAGGGAAAATCTTCCGGTCCTAAAATTGAAGTTAGAATGGAATGGTTCAAAAAAAATATGCGTTATGTCTTTAATCAATTTTATTCTAAAAATGAAACTAAACCCGAAAATTTAATTCATGTTACCTGTTCAGGCTATTCTTCTCCAAGTGTTGCTCAGGAAGCAGTAATTGAAAGAAATTGGAGCAGTGTTCAGGTTACACATTCGTATCATATGGGATGTTATGGCGCATTTCCGGCAATTCGTACAGCAAGAAGTCTTATTGCTGCCAGTTTGGAAAATGGGAGGACTGATGTGGTTCATACCGAATTATTATCGGCTCATTTGAATTTAACGGAGTTTACTCCGGCAAACACCATGATTTGTTCCCTTTTTGCGGATGGTTTTATAGGCTATTCTTTATATGAAGAAAATTCATTTATGAATGATGATTCCATTAAAGATAAAAAAGGATTGCGAATTATTGCTTCTCATGAAGTGATTATACCAGATTCATTGGAAGATATGTCCTGGGATTTAGGAGAATACAATTTTTTGATGACACTTTCTAAAAGAGTTCCTGTTTTTATTCGTAAAAATATTAAATCTTTTTTGATGGCACTTTGCGAAAAATGTGGAGTCGATTTAGATAAGGAAAAATCTCAAATGTATTTTGCTATTCATCCGGGAGGGCCAAAAATTATTGATTATGTAGTAAGTGAAATAGGGATTTCTGATCATCAGGCGCATTGGTCTTATGATGTTTTACGTAATCATGGCAATATGTCTTCTGCCACTATACCCTATATATTAGATAATATTATAAACGATGCTACTATTAAATCAGGTACTAAAGTTATTGCAATGGCATTTGGTCCCGGACTTACAGCTACTTCGTTGTTATTAGAGAAACTTTAATTTTTTCGAAATTTAATATATAGCCTTTATAAATTTGATTAAAGTTGTTAAAATACAGTAGATTGCTGTTGTATAATCGACTCTGTCTATGGGATTGGTGTACTTCAATAGTGTTTTGAAGTTTGTTGTGTTGCTGAAGATTAATTTTTAATGTTTTCAGTTTTTCTACCGTTTTATTTTGTGTTAATTTTTTAAAGTTTTTTTGAATTAAAATTTACGCTTTTTGATTTAACTTTTTAAAAGAATCAGTATTCTCCCCATAATACGTTTGCTTTTTTCAGATGGTAAACTTCATGAAATTTTATGAAGATTATTCGCTTTTCCAGTTATCTTCCCCAAGTTTGATAACTATTCAAAACCTGACTTTAATAGTTTTTTTAAACGGTATTTTGTGTGGTATAAAGGAAATTTATGTTTTTTATTTCAGACAAAAATGTTTTTGAGTTGACGTTTTGACAAGTTTTCTCCCTGAATCTTGAAAATTTTGTGATTCCCTACTTTTAATAGTATTTCGATAGTTTGATTGTCACTGTGACTTTTGAGCTTCGGATAGTTTTTATTCTAATTCATTTTATATAAAAGAGGTTACTTCAATGGACAATTGAAGCGATTTTTTATGATAGTTTCTCCTCAAATCTTTAATGTACCTATTTAATATAATTATGACATAAAAATACTATTATCATGAAAAAAAATATTTTTTATACGATGCAAAGTGCAGCAGTTTTCTTTTGCACTTTGATAGAATGTTGCCTAACAATTTTATTAAAGATATTTCGGGAGCATGTTGTGGTTCAAAAGTTTCTGTATTACAACATACTCTTAGTGATGTCTTTATTTTTTTCTGCTAATTCATATGGGCAGGATGTAGGTTCATCTAAAGTTAAGGCGAATTTTGGAATTGACGGAGATGTATATTCAGGCTTGTTTCAGTTTCAACCCAATCCGGCTCCTATTGTTCCTGTTCCGGGAACTAATATTGACGACTGGTTTAAGGGGGCAACAGGTAAAGGGGTCATTGATGAAGTAATTCCAAAGTCTAATCCGTATTCAGATCTTATTCCGAATCCTATGACAAATACTGCTTTCCAACGCAGACAGTCTGAATTTATTCCTAATAGGTTGGCTGATAACATTCCCTTTCCGGTGGTTAGCAGCAACGGTGCAGACTATTTATGGATTGACGCGGTTTACGGAAGGGATACTTATGTGAAGGGAGGTAATGCAGAAACATCTTATTTTGCAGGAAGTGGAGATAAAAATTCAGATCATCCCAATACCTGGAGTATTGGAACTGCAGGTAGTGTTCCTCAAAAAGATGATATCATTGATGTATATGCTCATTTGAGAGGGACAAATCCACATGATCCAACAACGAATCCCGGATTTCCTAAGGATGACAGACCATTTGATTCTTTATACGTTTATACAGCAGCTTCCTTAGTGGTTACCAATGGGAACAAGCACCTGGATTTTGAGTATTTCAGAACGGCAGCTTCTCTTGTTGGGAATGCCATAGTGAATACAGGTAATGACGGTGGGCGTACTGCCTGGACTTTTGATGCTACTACAGGAGCTGTTGATATTCCGGGAACCATTATTGTATCCGTAGATTATATCAACGGAGGAAATGTTCCTTCTATCAGAATCAGAGTATGGATGAGTCAGGCTACTTTCGATGCTTATGATAATACAAAACCAGGCAGACCTTTTAATGTCGATAAAACGGTGGCTTTTGAACTAGGAACAGGTTCAGGAACTTTTGGTTATGCAGCTATTAATCCGAAAACAGTTGGTCAGTATATGTGGGGTAGGGTTAATGATGATTTTTCTACCTATGAAAATTCCCGTACTCAGGCACCGCCATGGGATACTTGGGAAGGTACTACTCCAACGGCAGTGGATATGTATACCCGATACCAGTTTGTTGAGATTGGTATTAATCTGACTGCATTTGGATTAGATAGAAGAGGAGAATCAGATAACTGTTCCTCTATATTGGGTAGTTTAATGGTAAAAACCCGTAGTAGTGGTGGTGGACCTAATGAAGGAGCTTTCGGTAGTGAGTTGAAAGACTTTGCCGGACCTTATTTGTTTGGATTTATAGGTTCACCTCCGGCAATTACAACACAGCCTATTACAAGTTGTGAAACGGGATCTACAGGAGCAGCTTCAATAAATTTGAATAATGGAATTTTGACTAATCCAGATTCTGCAGTTATTACGTTTTATAACACTTTGGCTGATGCCCAAAATGAAGTAAATGCAGTAACAAGTCCAACATCTGTTACTGTTGCGTCTTCTCCAAGAACCTTCTATGTCCGAGCAGAGAGAGGTCAAACAAATTGTTTCGATACATTTCAGTTTGATGTTACAGTTACAGATAATCCTGATGTTACAGTTC
This sequence comes from Flavobacterium glycines, assembly GCF_900100165.1. Classification (GTDB taxonomy): domain Bacteria; phylum Bacteroidota; class Bacteroidia; order Flavobacteriales; family Flavobacteriaceae; genus Flavobacterium; species Flavobacterium glycines. Next base: position 304 of record NZ_FNEO01000004.1, on the reverse strand, counting down.
AAAATCTTACTGCTTGTGAAACGGGAACTACTGGTGCCGCTTCAGTGGATTTGACTACTGCAATTTTGACTAATCCTGACGGAGGAGTAATTAGCTTCTATAATTCTTTAGCTGATGCTCAAAATGAGGTGAATGCAGTAACAAGTCCAACGTCTGTTACCGTTGCATCTTCTCCTAGAACTTTCTATATTCGAGCAGAAGCCGGAACAACTAATTGTTACAGCACTGCATCGTTTACAGTTACAGTTACAGATAATCCAGATATAACAGTTCAAAATCTTACTGCTTGTGAAACAGGAACTAC
>NZ_FNEO01000002.1:323099-333398 GCF_900100165.1 Flavobacterium glycines | reverse complement strand
TAATCCTTTGAATTTCGTTCAAACAATCTGATTTTTTCTCCTTCAATATTTATGATTATTTCGTTTCCGGTTTTAATTCCTAATAGATTATAATGGTTTTCAGTCCAACTTGAAATTGCTTTTAAATCGTATCTTTTTTGATCTGAAAAAGTCTGATTGATTATTAAATCATTCTCAATGAGATTAAAATACTTGATTCTTTTAATTCTTCTTATTTCCAGTATTATAAATGCTAAACCCATTAATATTAAAGCCGTTTTTTTCCATAGTTGATTCGACCTTTCTGTAAAAGCGAAAATTAGAACGCTTAATAAAAGCGTTACTAAAATAATCTGTAATATATTTTTTGTTGTCTGTGTCATGTCTGTGTGGCGAGAAAATTACCGCTAACGTCCCCTGCTACAAGAGGTTTGGGCTTAAATTAAGCCTTATTTTCGGATTTGCCAAATCATCCCAAATACAAAACCAACTTTCAATTAAGCCTAATGCCCAAATCCGTTGTAGTGGCTGTTAGGCATTCGGTTTTGTTTTTCGGTTTCGCTTCCACACCGCTTTTAAGTTGGAAGCAATTTTAAAATTATTTATTATGATGAGTTATGATTTATTTTGGTTTGTATTTACTACTTTCTGTGGACTTTTCTTTTGGATTGGTTATTTTTTGGGATGTAGTATCAGAAACAAAAGAGATTGAATTTTCCGCTTTATTTTTTAAAGAAAAAAGCTCAACTGTTTTTGTCCAATAACCTATCCAAAATACGAATACACAAAATCCAAATACTATGCTAATTAGTTCAAAATTAGTCTTATCAGACAAAAAGTTTCTTTTTGATTTTTTAAATAGTCCTTTGTTGTTTAAAGTTCTTATACAATTATCTAAGAAAATTATCGCTTTTTTTGGTTTTTCTCTCAAAGCTCGGTCTGCTTCATCTTCATTTCCAAAAATAGGATGGTCAATATATTTAACGTGCCATTTAAACTGTGAAATCCAAGCATATTCAGTTGAGTCAAAACCAAAAAAATCTTTGATATATGAAGCAGTTTCAAAAGTCCATTCGTCATTATTTGGATGTTCAGAGCTTAAAATTTTTTGTTTCTGTTCTTCTAATATTCTTATGGCTTTCTTTTTGTTCATATTTTCTTTTTTAAAGTTTCGGTTCTTTAAACTGATGCCTAACGTTCCCGTGATAGGCGCAGTGACGTCTCGCAGATAGTCATTGTGCTTATCACGTGTTATGAACAGGTATTATCTAAGTATTGTTTTCTTCAGTTAAGCTTCGTGCCTTATCAACCAAATCTTTTATAATTTCATCCAGTTCATTTGCTGAATCTCTCAAATGTTTCAACCACATTAAAGTATTGTCCAAATTTTTATTATTGTCCTCAATAGCATTCATAATCCCCAACATTCTTGCAAGAGGAGCCCGTACTATATGTGACTGGGTCCAAGCAATATTCTTGAGTTTTTCATTCTGTATTTCAATTTGGTTCACATATCTGCTTCTGCTTATTTCAAAATTCTTTCGCTCCGTGATATCGTTCATGGCTCCAACCATACGGATAGGATTTCCTTTTTCATCTCTGATTACGATCCCCCTGTCAATCACATCGGCAAAAGTACCGTCATTTATTTGATATCGATATTCGGCAATCCAGTTAGATTGGTCTGGTTTTTCGAGTACTCCATAAATACTTTTCAATACCCATTCTCGATCCTCAGGATGGATGTGATTAGTCCAAGACTCTAAGGTTGGAGTGGTTTTTTCAATTTGGTATCCAAACAGATTTTTGAAACCAGCTCCCCAATACAGGGTATTTTCTAAGATATTCCAATCCCATATCGCATCATTGGTCGCTTCTGCAACTTTTTCAAAGCGTTCATTGGATTGGAGCAGACGTATATCGGTCTCTTTTCTTAGTGTAATGTCTTTAAAATAAACAGAAAGCCCACAGCTTGAGGGATATACCGTTACTTCTAGCCACATATTCAATGCCGGGTAATACTCTTCAAAATCTAAGTTTTCCTGAGTTTCCATAGCTTTGTGATATTGGCGGTAAAAGTCAGTTTCTATGACATCAGGGTATTCATCCCAAAGGTTTTTGCCAATGATGGCATCCCTTTTCCTGCCTAAAACCTTTTCGGTTTCTTTGTTCCAGTAGGTTACTACCCAATCTTTGTTTACATTGAAAAAAGCATCTCCAATACTTTCCAGAATGTCGATTTTCTCCTGATAGGCTTTTTCAAGTTTTTCCGCCGCCTGTTTACGTTCATCTACATTCTTGAAGTAAGCTGATACACCACCCTGTGATGGATAAGCATTTATTTCATACCATTTTCCATCTTCCGGGTAATAGTATTCAAAAGATTCAGTGTTTTTTGTACGGGCAACCCTTTGATAAATTTTCCGAAGGGTTGTATTTGCACCTGTTGGAAATAATTCCCAAATATTCTTGCCTAAAACATCATCAGCTTTCTTACAGAGTAAGTTCTCGGCTTCCTTGTTGAAATAAGTAAATTTCCAGTTTTTGTCAACTGCATAAAAAGCATCAGATATACTTCCTAAAATCTCCCGAATCTGAAGTTCATGTGACTTGGAAGCATGAATATCCTGAAAACTACCATATATCCGCTGGCATTTCCCTTCAATCATTTCTACATTACCAATAGCCCGAACCCATCGTTCTTTCTTTTTTTTAGTGATTATTACAGCTTCAAAGTCGAATGCAGCACCAGTTTTAATACTTTCTTGTACAATCTCATTCACTATTGGCTGAAAATCTTCCCGGTAAAAACTTAGGGCAGTTTCTAAAACAGGTATGAAAGTTTTCGGGTTTGTTTCGTGGAGCTCGTGTACAATAGTTGACCAGTAAACTTTTTTATTTACCATATCAAATTCCCAACTTCCAATTCTAGCTAATTTTGATGCCTGTTGGTAAAAAAAGCTTTTAAAGTCTTGTTTTTTCTCTTTCATTTTTTCAACTATTTGTACTTTGCTCTTCATACTTGTTCATAACGTTCCGCTGCCTGTGGTCTGTTGTGGAAGTTCGTAACCGCTCAATTTTCGGCTTAACTAAAATATGAATGCGAAACGGTAATTCCACTAAATCCCACAATAGCCACAGACAGCTGTTAGGGCTTCGGTTTTTTATTTATTCTAATTTTTACATTTCAATTGTTGGTTACGCTTCTGCACCGGTTTTAAGTCAGAAGTATTTAAAATTTTTATGTTATATGAAAAACTTAATTAACTCTTTTACCGATTTTATTGTTGTTAATATTTCTGTTATAAGTACTGTTATAGACATAGCGTTATGTTTGGCTGTACTTATTTTATGTTCGTTAATTCGGAAAACTCTTAATAGAAACCAATAAGATGGAATTTCGTAAATCCACCTTATATCATACCATTTGTACGGATATATTTTAAAAGTTTCGTGCATAATTTTATAATGTGGATTTTCTTTAGATAAAGCTTTTGAAAAAGTCATAAAATCAATTTTGTAATGCATTTCCTTTGGTTTATTTGGATTTCCATTAATAGTAATAGTCCTTACAATTGAATTAGATTTTTTCATTTAATTTCGGTATTTCGGTTCTTTAAACTGAGCCCTAACGGTTTCGGGCTTTGCGTTGGTGGGCTTTTGAAACCGTAAACTGTCTGCCAGCACCAACTTTTATTAATTGCTCAAATGTTTCTATTCGCACTGTCCGCCCACTAACGCAAAACCCGTGTTAGCAGACGTTATTTTTGTCGCACTACAAATTGAGTGGGTTTTTCCTTTGTCCACATTCCGACTGTCGTAAAACCTTTTCCATTTTTCCTCAATGTTTCTTTTTTCTTGTCAAAGGTGTGCATGAGCACTGGGTCATTTGCAAAAACATTTATTTCATCAACGTTGTCGGCAACCGAAAAGTCAAATATGTTGCGGTTACTTCCAAAAGCAAAGAGTGAAAGATTCTTATCTGTCAAATCTTTCTTTGGTATTTTTACAAAACCCGTTAAATAGTCTGCACGATAAATATTTTTGTTCTTGGTGGTGTCCGCAAACCGAATACTGAACCATTCTTGTTGTTCGCCACTCCAGTCAAACCATTTGATATAAAGTGTGTCACTGTGCCCTGTTGATGAAACTGTCTCAATGCGATTGCGATTATTGGTTGTGTCGAATGTCAAGAAATATTTTTTATTTGTTTCGGTAAATACGCCTTGACCAAACCAATGTTGCATATCGTCTGTTCCGCTGTATTGTATAAAAGTTCCAAAGTTGTCGGATTTATTTTTTTTAATAAATGTGTAATTATTCGAAAACATTGATGCATTTTCTTGATCGTAAATCGTTGTGTCCTGTCCGAACAATTGTCCGATAAAAGTCAAGAATAAAATTGTCAATATGATGTATGGTCGTGTCATTCTATAATGGCTGCTAACGTCAGTCTGTGAAAAAACTTCCGTTTGATTGTAAACAAATATATGAAATTGTTTTATAAAAAGCAGATTTTTCGTATTTTTAGTCATGCAACACATCACAGGAATTTCCCGCTATCAAATGCAAATAATTAGTTTAGAAGACAGAATTTCAAATGAGAATCCTGTTCGTTTTATTGATGTTTTTGTTGAACAAATCTCACTTGAATCATTAGGCTTCTTATCTAAGACGATAAAAAGCGAAGGCCGTCCTAGTTTTGATAGCAAAGTGTTTCTCAAAATCTATTTGTATGGCTATTTAAATGGCCTCAGAAGTTCGAGGAAACTCGAAAAAGAATGTGTTCGCAATTTAGAGTTGCAATGGCTTTTGTGTGGCATTGTGCCGAACTATCACAGTATTTCTGATTTTAGGAAGCATAATCCATTGGGATTGAAAAAACTCTTCAAACTCTTTGTCTCTTTTCTTAAAGATACTGATTTGATTGCAGGAGAAACCATCGCCATCGATGGCACAAAAAGTCGCGCTCATAATAGCAAAAAAGCCAATTTCAGTCAAAAGAAAATAGACCAACATTTGGCTTATATTGAGGAAAAAACACAAGAATATTTAAGTGATTTAGCTCAAAACGATCAAAACGATTCTAGTGTCAGTATTAGCAAAATTCAAGAAAAAATTGATCGTTTAAAAACTAACAAAATTCGTTATGAATTTCTTGAAGAAAAACTAAAAACCAGTGGAGAACCTCAAATAAGCACTACCGATGAAGATGCCAGAGCTTTACTGGTACAAGGTCAGGTGGTTGAAGTAAGTTATAATATTCAGGCTGCGGTGGATGCTAAACATAATTTAGTAGTTGCTACTCACACGATCAATCGCAATGATCGCAACGCCTTAGCAGCCATTGCTATCGAGGCAAAAGAGAATTTAGAGATAGCAACCTACACGGCTTTAGTAGACAAAGGCTATCATAACGGACGGGAAATCACCCAATGTAAAGATCATAATATCACCACCATTGTAGCACATCAGGAACAAGGAAAGAGTAACGAGAATGGTACGCAACCGGAGTATTTGGTAGCGAAATTCAAATACAACAAAGAGTACGATACTTACACCTGTCCTCAAGATGAGATATTGAAAACTACAGGCCGGTGGCATAAAAAAACAGGCCGAACCGAAAACAGCGGTTACCAATTTAAAAAATACCGAACACCAGCCTGCAAGGAATGTCCTGTAAAAGATTTATGTACCAGTAGAACAGGAGGCAGGGAAATAGACCGCAGTGAGTATGCCGATGCTGTGGAAGAAAACAACAAGCGTTATCAGGAAAACCAGCAATTGTACCGTAAACGACAAGAGATAAACGAACACATTTTTGGAACTATTAAAAGGCAATGGGGTTATAATCACACTAACTTAACGGGATTGGAAAAAGTAAACGGAGAGCACAGTTTGATTATGCTGGTTTACAACATCAAACGCAGTATTAATATTCTGGGAGTACCTGATTTGATAGCCAAAATCAAGAATTGGAATGCCAGATACCCTACAAATGGTTTTGTTTTTGTAAAAACGATTTATTTAAAGCTAAAATCAGCCTTTGTTTTCTGTCAAACTAAATTTACAACCTAAAAAAAACAGCCTTTTAAAAAGGCTTTATTTGGATTGTAGATTATTAAAATTGGGAGATTTTGAAGAAAAAACGAGGTTTTTTCACAGCCTGACGGTTGGCAGCTTGCCGAAGGCGGGGCTTTCGGAGCACCAATCTGTCAAGCCACCACTTATGTTTATTAAATGCTTTATTGTTCATATTCGCACTTCCGCCCCGCTTTTGGCAAGGTGCTGTTATAGCCAGTTATTTTTCGCTTTCCAAGTATCCAAAATATGATTTCAAAGGATACGAGTAATGGCTTTGGTCTGACCCTAATGTTTTAAATTCTCTTTTTATTAATTCTACAAGATGCGGTCTGAGTTTAATGTTTTCAATTTTTGCACAATTTACCTTTACCCAATATAGTTTTGATGAATTTGGAAAGTCAGTAAGTGCTTGAGCTAATTCTTTGTCGTCAAATCTATTCTTGTCTGCTTTGCCGATAAAATAACTGATAGCAAATCGTTCGTCTTTAAAGTCTGTCCAGCCCTGTTTGTCAATGGATGCGTCAACCTTTCCATTAACTGTCGCTTGGAGATAAGCGTAAATATTTAGTAGTTCTTTGTCTTTTGTTGCGTTTGCTAATTTTAGCAATTCCTGTCCACGATTATTGTAAAATTCTTGTTCAGATATTAATTGATTAATAAAACATATCCTCAACAAATCTGAAGCTATTTGTCCGTTTGTCGGCAATGGATTTGAACCGATAATGATTTTATTATTTGTCAAAAGCATTTTGATGCTATCACCTGCATTTTCCGATTTTGAAAGATTTTTGACTTTGATATAAGCCTGTATGGTGTTGTAATCAATATTGGTTTTTTCTAACTTACTTTCAATAAGTCGAACATCTTCTTTCAGAAAGTACTCTTGCGTGTTAGTGTTCCACCAATCCAATTCCCAATTCATATCTAGGAAAATGAGAGAATAAAAAAGCGTATTATTTCCTTTCTCAATTTCTTTTCGATAATTGTTTCTTGCTTTTATCTGTTTCGTATTACCGTATATAGTATTTATTGCTTGGTCAATTGATGTGTGATGCTTTGCGTGATCTGATTTTTTCCAATTTGCAATTGATTTGTCTATGTCGCCCGAATTTATGTAGCAATCCGCTAACCAAACATTAACTCTAAAGTCTTCCGCTTTTTCTTTGCTGTATTTTTCATAAAGTTTGGCAGCTTCTTCAAATTCACCTTTTCTATGAAGTTCTATTGCATATTCAAGGTTGAAGTCAAGTTCGTCAGGTTTGGATAAATAAGCTTCTTTATGAAGTTGAAAGGATTTGTCTTTGTCTATTTCATTAAGTAGTCCACCGATGATATATTTTTTGTATTCGTTGTCAGCACTTTTTATTAAAGTAGCAATACAGTTGTCCAAGTCGGAATTTACAATGCAACTGTTAAAAGTCGTCATTGCTGTATTCAACTCTTTTTTTGCTGCTTCGATTTTGTCGCGGCTTGACACAAGTGTCTGCGAATTACAACTGCAAAAAAACAGGGTCAAGATTGTCAGTAGGTGGTGTCTCATAATAATTGGCTATAACGTTTTGCCACTTTGAGATGGCTGGAAGTTCGTAACCGCTCAATTTTCGGCTTAACGAAAACTTGATGCGAAACGGTAATTCCACTAAATTCCAGCTAGCTCAAAATGGCTGTTGTATGCTGTTTTTATTTTTTTAAATCTGTTTTGTCTTTAAGTATTGAATAGATTTCCGCCGTTTCTTTCGAAATTCTTGACCAACTAACTACTGAAGGCTGATGAAATTCCAATGCTTTATTATTACATACTAATCTTAAAATAAAATTTTCTCCTGTATTGCAAGTCATAGTTTGAATTATATATTCTTTTAGCGTTATCAATTTATATGCATTTGAAAATAACTTTTGCTTTTCAACTTCTGTTATTTTGAAAGATTTATTTTCTACAACAGGTTTTTTGTTAATTATTTTTTCAGTTTCAATTCTACCAATATTACTTTCAAAGTCTATTGTGATTCTGCTTTCGTCAATTATAATTTCCAATTGTTGTCTACAAAACTTTTCGTCAATTGTATTCTCATTTTGCTCTTTCTTACAAGAAACTAAAGCTAGAAGTATAAGTAAATATATAATTTTTAATTTCATTTTTGGTTTGGTAGATTTTTTGGATATTTCAAATTTAATTTAGGTTATGATTTTCAGTAAAATAGCATACAACGTCTTGGCACTACAGCGGGTTTGGGACTAAATTAAGCCCTATTTTCGGATTTGCCAAATCATCCCAAATACAAAACCAACTTTCCATTAAGCCTAATGCCCAAATCCGTTGTAGCGTGTGTTACAGGAAGCCTTTTATTCAGTTTTCATTTATAGGTTGTGAATTAGGTAAGTTCGGCTCATTCCAATCAGTATATATTTTCACATAATCTAAAAGTATTTTTTGTGTCTTTACATCGTATTTTTTCAAATAATCCTCTATTTTAGATTTATCTTTTTCATCATAATAAAACAGATAATTAGATTCCTTTTCAAGAATTCCCCAATAGTTTAGTGCGTGCGAGCCTAAAGAATAAAAACGGACTAATAAAACATTATCTTTTTTTGGTTGAGTAGCAAAAACCTCGATACATTTTGTCACTCCCATACTGCCGGAATAATTATTAATAATTATTTCCCCTTTTTCTTTCTTTTCAAGCCATTGTCCATCAATCAAGACTTTAATTATTTCTTTTTGATATTTCTCAATTCTATAATCTTTATCTACATAGAAACCTTTTTGGCCATAAATACTTGCGACAAAAAAAAGTAGAGTGATAACTAGTATTGAATTAATGTTTCTCATTAAATTTTATAATTTATCTTTTTAGATTTGGTGAGCGAAGGTTTCCTGTAACGTTCTCGCGCTACAGCGGGTTTGGGACTAAATTAAACCCATTATTCGGATTTGCCAAATCATCACAAATACAAAACCAACTTTCCATTAAGCCAATTGCCCAAATCCGTTGTAGCGTGTGTTATGCCTAGTACTTATTTCCACATTTCTATTAATTCCAAAAGTCCACTTTTTAGGCCTTCGTAATATTTGTCGTTTTTAAAATTTGGAATCATAAACTCGTTTATTACTTTATCACAATTTTCATTGGAAATGATTTTTTCGGTTGCATTCCCTGTCGCGATTTGAACTTTTCTGAGTTCTTTACTAACAACAATCGTTAGTCCATTACCATCTTTTCCAACTCTTAAATAGTTTGATAAATCTAAAGTATAATTTGAAATATCAGTATAAGGATTTATTGAATTTACTGAGATAATTACTATTTCGTTTTTCGTTTTAATTCTAAAATCATTGATTATTATTTCCAAATCTAGAATTTGTTCATTATTTAACAAGTGCTCAAAATCATTCACAAAAAATAGAGATTTTGGAAAATTTTTTTTCTCAAGTTCTGAAGGATTTAATTCAGGAATAGGTCTTTTTTTACTGTTTTCTGTTTGCGCATTTATTTTACAACAACCAATGAAAAATGGAAATATAAGGATAAAAATTATGTTGGATATTTTCATTTAGGTTTCAGTTTTTGTTGTATTAGGCATAACGTTTCGCGGCTAGTGGCTTTTTGCGAAACCAGCGAACTGCGTACTTTCAGCTAATATAAAATTTTTACGTGAAAAACCAACGTGAAACCACGAAAATCCAGCAATGGCCACTAACCGCTGTTAGCAGCAGTTATTTTGATAATTTTTCTTTGAGCTTTAAAAATCCTTTCCATTGGTTTCCACCTTCGTGATAATTTAAGACCAAAGTAGAATCGATTGTTCCAGCAGAATACCATTGACCAGCATGATATGGAATTTGTTCTTCTAAACTTTTGTTCAGAAGTTCATGCAAATAATCAGAAATTGCTTTTCTATGAATTTCATTCAACTCGATTCTTTTTTTCTCCACAACTTTCCGGCTTTCCAAATGTTTGCAGTCAACACTATCTTTAGTTATCTCGGCAAACAGTTTTTTCTCTTTGCGAATAATTTTTATTTCTTCGTGATGGCCGCCCCATTCTCCACATTCATCATAATCAGCAGTAAGTTTCAAATAACCTGCGCCAACAATATTTTCAAAGTCAGCAACTTTTTCGGAGTTTTTTGTTTCAGGCTGTTTTCTATTACAACTTATGATTAAAATTGCAATTAATAAGTAATATGCTTTGTTCATATTTTGCATGAATGTGGTTTATAATTGCTGCTAAC
>NZ_FNEO01000002.1:0-323089 GCF_900100165.1 Flavobacterium glycines | reverse complement strand
CTAACTAGTTTATATGCGCATAAATTGAACTAGTTATGTTCTATTTTGGTATGTTATACGCATGTTTTTGTTTAAATTATTGCGTATTATTTATTTCTCAAATATATAAAAAAATCACTACAAATAATTAAAAGGACTTTTTGTTTATGAAGTGTTTTTTGTACTTATTTGATTTTTATAGGAATAAAAATAGCAATAGAAAATATAAGTAAAAGTGATGGGGGTAATAAATAGTTTCACTGGTTTGAAAATTGCATATAAATCAAAGCTACAGCAGTAACTGTCATAATGATTAATGCAGTAAATCCAAGAATATTTGTTATTCTTCCATTCACATTTTCTCCCATTATTTTTTTGTTGTTGGAAATATGAAGGATAATCGCAATTAAGACGGGAGCGGTTAATCCATAAAGGATAGCTGTGTAAATCAATGACTGAATAGGAGTGATGCCCACATAGTTTAAAGATAAACCCAATACTAATGAAATGGCAATGATGATATAAAATGCTTTGGCTTCATGAAATTTTTTATCAAGTCCTTCTTTCCAGCCAAAAGTTTCGGTAATGATGTATGAAATAGCACCACTCAATACAGGAATTGCAATAAGCCCTGTTCCAATGACACCTATGGCAAAAAGGAGATATGACAAATTTCCGGCTAATGGTTTTAATGCCAAGGCAGCCTGCTCGACAGTGTCAATTTGATGAATACCGCCTTTAAACAAAACGGTGCCTGTAGTAAGAATAATAAAATACATAACAAAACCCGAAACGGTCATCCCAAAATCTACATCCTGGTCCATGTCATGGATTAACTTTTTGTCTACAATCAAATGCCTGCGTTTATGCCTCATTTCTTCAACTTCTACAGATACTTGCCAAAAAAACAGATAGGGTGAGATGGTAGTGCCAAGAATTCCTACCAGAATGGCGATGAAGTCCTTGTCAAATTTTATTGTAGGAATAAAAGTTGCTTTAATAATTTCTCCAAAATCCTGTTTATACAAAAACGGAACAATAAAATAAACCAGCATAACAATGCATAGATATTTTAGGACTGAAGCAATTTTTTGATAGGGTAAGTAGACAATTAGAATCAAAAGGATAATTGTAAAAACAACACTGAAATAATTAGCATCAATTGATGGAAATAGAAGATTCCCAACAGCTCCCATACCAGCAATGTCGGCACCAATATTCATTACAATGGCAGGGAAGCTAAACAATAACGTTAGATATAAAATAGGTCTTGGATAATGTTGTTTAAGTGTTCCCGTTAATCCATGGGATGTTACTAACCCAATTCTTGCACACATCTGTTGAATAGACGCCATGAGTGGAAAAGCAATTATTGCAGTCCATAATGTTGAGAGTCCAAATGCAGCACCGGCTTGAGAATAAGTAGCAATTCCGGATGGATCATCGTCACTTGCACCTGTTACAAGTCCGGGACCAAGTCTTTTCCAACTACTAAAAAGTTTTGACGAAAATGATTTCTTATTTTTCATTTTTTAATTGTTGTTGAATGGTTGGTAACTGTATAACTAAGAAGAGTAGGAAAGCAGTCCAAATGTTTATGCGCATAAAAATTTTCGGTTGAATGTCTTGGTTGAAAAACCAATATAGATTTGTCACTACACAAAATAAGCCAATCAGAATGGTCAGGATGGTATGTGTTTTATATTTCATAGCTTATCGGTTATGTCTTTATTTTGAGGCAATATTTGTTGGTGGTGTGATGATTTGGTAGTTTTTAACTTTTATACCCTCAGTTTTTTCCTTTTATGAGTTTGTATATCTTTTTTGGGATAGATTAATTCAACTGTATATGAACTTTTGATAATTATCAAATATATAAAATATTATTAATCAGAATTTTATGTTTAAAATGAATTTTCTTCAGTTAGCATTTTATAAGAACATATAAAAAAATAACCTCTTCTATTTCCTTTTATAAAAAATATAATCGGTATTGATTGGGTTTATGCCATTTGTCTTTAAATCAGTCGCAATTTGCGCTCTGTGATAAGTAGCATGATTGATAATATGAAAAAGGATTTCCTGAACCGAATTAGAAAATGAGCTTCCGGTTGAGTTTTTATACTCTATTTTTCGGCTTAAATCAATGGTTTTTAAAATGCTTAGGCTTTGGTTGTAATTGTGTTGATTACTGTGTTTTAGGGTTTGCAAAGATCGGATTTCCCAAACAGCAATGCTGGGTTTCTCGCCCAGAATTCGCTCATTCCAAATTTGTTGTGCATTGATTAAATGGTTGAGTAACTGAATTGATTTTTCAGGAATGGCTTCTTTTTCATTTTCGAATAATTGAATTAGTTTTTGATTGAAATGATAGGTGTATTCGAATGCGTCTTTGAAAAAATCGGTAGTTTCCATTAGTGAATTTTTATTTTAAATGTAAGGAAAAGTATCTAATGATATTATTTTTTGAACCATATAAGTCATATAAGTTTTAGTGTTATGTGTTTGCTGGTAATTGTTGACAAGAACATATAAGATGTTGTAAAATATAAAGAGATTGAAAAAAAATAATTTGCGGTAAACAATTCATTAGAGTTGTATGGTTCTTTGAGTATTAATCTGTTCCAGAAAATATTCATCATGTGAAATTACGATTAATGTACCCTGATATTCGTTGATTGCATTCGTTAGAATTTCAATGTTTTGAATATCTAGATTATTTGTTGGTTCGTCCAGTATAATGATGTCTGGGGATTGATTGTTAATGGTTAAACAACAAAGCATCAGACGCATTTTTTCGCCTCCGCTCAAACTATTGCAGACTTTATCCCAACTTTTATTTGAAAACAAAAAGCGATTCAACCTCATTTTGATATCATGTTCCGGTAATCCTGAATTGTTAAAAGTCTGGGCTTGTTTGTAAACTTTTAGATTGTTATTTATCAACGAATAATCCTGATCAATATAAATCGATTTATTTTCAGCCCGGTAAATTGTTCCAGTTCGTGATTGCACATTGCCTAAAATAAGTTTGATTAATGTCGTTTTTCCTGAACCATTTGTGCCTTTCAAAGCAATGCGTTCGCCACTTGTAATTTGAAAATCCAGATTTTCGTTCCAAAGATTTTTTGTGGTATAACTGAAATTGATTTCTGTTGCTGTAAACAACACTTTTCCTTTGTGCAAGTTAGAATTGTCCAAACCAAATTTCATTTGATCAAAATTGAAAACGGTTTTGCGTAATTGCTGTAAATCCTGAGCGATGGAATCTATTTTTTCAGCGTGAGTATTTTTTAGTTTTGACGTACTATTTTCGGCATTGTTACGCAGTGTGTTCATCATGATTCTGGAAACTCCGGCTTTTTCCTGTTTTCCTTTTCCGCGAGCGTCTAACTTTTGTTGTCTTTCCAGTGTTTCCCGTTCTTTCTCCTTTGCTTTTCGTAAAGCTTTTTCTTTACTGTGAATATCGTGATGTAAAGCTGAATTGGCTATTTGTTTTTGCTCAACATAAAAATCATAATTACCGCCATAGATTTGGATGCCGTTTGGATTCAATTCGCAAACTGTATCCAGATGATTGAGTAACTTTCGGTCGTGACTGACAACAATTAAAGTACTTTTTGTAGATTGAATAAAATCATACAATAACAATCGGCTTTCACTATCCAAATGATTGCTCGGTTCGTCCAATAAAATCAATTCTGGCTGATGAATGGAAATTCCGGCGAGGAAAACTTTTGTTTTTTGTCCACCGCTTAAATTTTCTAATTTTAGGTTTAAATCAAAATGATCCAATTGCCAATATTGTAAAGCTTCAGCACAACGTTCTTCAATAGTCCAGTCGTCGTTTAATAAAAGGAAGTTTTCTTCGGAAGTATTTCCGTTTAAAATTTCCTGCAAAGCCTTTAATTTTCTGGCGATACTCAATGCTTCAGCAATGCTGAGATTATTGTACTGACCAAATATCTGCGGGACATAATAAGGTTCTGATTCTGTTTTTAATTGCCCTTCACAGGATTGAATTTCCTTGGCGATTATTTTTAATAAAGTCGATTTTCCAACACCATTATTGCCAATTAAAGCAATTTTACTGTGGTGATTTACGGATAGATTGATGTTGCTGAACAACAAATCCTTGTTAGGATGTGTATAACTGATGTTTTGTAAAATAAGCATAATTTCTTTCTTTAAAGATGAATGAAGTAGCTAAAACTTTTTGAGTTTTAGAATCTTTAATTGGTCTGAAAGAAATTTTTAATCACATATACTACTGCTTGTGTTTTGAGTTTGCAAATATACAGTTTTTTGTTTTTTAAAAATAGTTTTAACCTCAAATTGCAGCTAATCCTGATTTCGTTTCGACAACGTTTAAAAAGATTTACATTTGCAGTTTTTAAGAAAGAGCATACTAATCTTTTAATAAATCCTTACACAAAAGAATGAAACAGTATTTTAGCTTATTTGATTTTTCGCAAAAAGTAAATTACAAAACCGAAATATTAGCGGGATTAACGGTCGCTATGACTATGATTCCGGAGTCACTGTCCTTTGCTATTTTGGCTGGATTTCCACCATTGGTAGGCTTGTATGCTGCTTTTATAATGGGCTTGGTAACGG
Organism: Flavobacterium glycines; assembly: GCF_900100165.1. GTDB lineage: Bacteria > Bacteroidota > Bacteroidia > Flavobacteriales > Flavobacteriaceae > Flavobacterium > Flavobacterium glycines. The sequence goes on along the minus strand of NZ_FNEO01000002.1, from coordinate 318,493 downwards.
CTGTTTTTGGCGGACGTCCGGGTTTGATTTCGGGTGGGGCAGGAGCTACGGTAATTGTGTTGATTGCGTTGATGAAATCATACGGATTGGATTATGTTTTTGCAGTAGTGGCTTTGGCGGGAGTCATCCAAATTGTAATTGGTTTGTTCAAATTGGGTAAATTCATTCGCCTGGTACCGCAACCGGTGATGTATGGTTTTGTGAATGGTTTGGCGGTGGTGATATTCATGTCGCAATTAGAACAGTTTAAAACGGTGATTAATGGCGAAAGTGTTTGGCTATCAGGGAATCCGTTGTATGTGATGCTGGCTTTGGTGACTTTGACCATTGGGATTGTTTTAGGATTTCCAAAAATTTCTAAAGCGGTTCCTGCTTCTTTGGTGGCTATTATGGTCGTTTTTGCTTTGGTTTTGGGTTTTGGAATCCAAACGAAAACTGTTGCTGACATTGCTTCGGTAAGTGGTGGATTTCCGCCTTTTCATATTCCGAATATTCCATTGAATTTAGAAACTTTACAATTGATTCTTCCTTACGGTTTGATTATGGCTTGTGTTGGATTAACGGAAGGTTTGCTGACGTTAAATTTAGTGGATGAAATCACAGCAACTAAGGGAAATAGTAACAGGGAATGTGTGGCTCAGGGAAGTGCCAATATTTTGAATGGTTTTTTCTTTGGGATGGGTGGTTGCCCGATGATTGCGCAAACATTGGTAAACTTATCAGCAGGTTCCAGAGCACGTTTATCAGGGATTGTTGCTGCGTTGACGATTCTTTGTATTGTGCTATTTGGCGCTCCGGTTATTGAAAAATTGCCCATGGCGGCTTTAACAGGAGTGATGTTTATGGTTTCCATCGGGACTTTTGAATGGATGAGTTTTAGAATAATTAATAAAATGCCTAAACAAGATATTTTTGTTGGCGTTACCGTAGCAATTATTACGATTGTGTTGCATAATCTGGCTTTAGCTGTATTGATTGGAGTAATAATTTCGGCTTTGGTTTTTGCCTGGGAAAGTGCCAAACGTATTCGTGCTAAAAAATATATTGATGAGAAAGGTGTGAAGCATTACGAAATATACGGTCCTTTGTTTTTTGGTTCTACTGCTACTTTCGCTGAAAAATTCGACGTATTGAACGATCCTGATGAAATAGTGATTGATTTTAAAGAAAGTAAAATTGCCGATATGAGTGCTATTGATGCGGTCAATAAAATTACCGAGCGCTATGCCAAGGCTGGTAAAAAAGTTTATTTACGCCATTTAAGTGAAGACTGTCGTCAGCTGTTGCAAAATGCCGAGGGAATTATTGAAGTGAATATTATCGAAGATCCAACGTATAAGGTGGTTTCGAACTGATATTTAGGTTCTTTATGAACACAAATTGCACAAATTTTCACAGATTAATTCGTGAAAATTTGTGCAATTTGTGTTTAATAGTTCTACTTCTTTATTGTGTAAACTACAGCGATTTAATTCTTTATATATGATTTATAAATTTCAGCAATTGGAATTGCATTCGCATTCCCATCGTGAATAACTAATCGATAGCGTAAAACCGTTGATTTTTTATTCGATAGCGGAACTGCTTTTGCTCCTGGGTAAGGGAAAACAGCATTCTGCATGCTTTTTTTAGCTCTTAAAATCCAAGGGTTTGGAAAACCGGAATTTTTAGGGTTACAAAGTATCGTCATTCCTGTTGCTACGCCATTTTTAACTAAAGAACCGGAAAAATCCATCCACTCGCTGGCAGGAATAGGCAGATTCGTAGGTGTTATTTTTCCGCTTGGACTGGTGAATTCAACATCATCACTCAATTTAATTCGGGGAGAAAAACCGCCATAACCTTTCTCGTCTTCTGAGCCGCCAATTTTCATATTGGGTTCGAGTGCTAATAATGCAATTTCAATATCAATGCAACGATAATGCGATTGTTTTGGATAAACTGTAATGGTTGTTGTTTCTTTCACAAAAGCTTTTTCTACGCCGTTTTTGTCTGTCCATAAAGGCGACTTCCAAAGTACGGTGGTTTGAATGGCTTTGCTATGGTCTTTTTGTTTTATCTCTTTTACAGAACCAACTTCCCATTTAAAATTTTGGATTTCCCAGCCGTCACCAATTCGTTTATTGCCAATATACAATTGATGCCAGGACCAGAATATTCCCCGATGATGCAAATGATCAGCAGGGAAATCTTCGGTTAAAACGGCACCATCCAGAGTGTATAATGGATGGATATAATTAGAACGGACGAACTTTCCGTTGATTGATTTTTCCGAGGCTTGGTAAGTTAAAATACTGTCTTTTCCTTCGGTAAAATAAGTTTTATCAGATTCAATTTTTAAATTAATCTGACTAAAACCGATTTGGCTCAAAAAGAAAATGATTGCTATTGTACCTATATGTTTCAATGGATTCATTTAGTTACTTCGTTTAAATACTCATCCAAATTACCCAATGCCATAGTGAATCCTTCCTGAAATCCCATAGCGATGATTTGTTCTAAGTCGGCTAAATTTTCGTATTGGGCAACGATAGTTACGGTTGTGGTTTCTCCGTTTTCGGTAAAAGTGTTGTTCCAAACCGTGCGTGGAAAATCGGTATTGATTGCACCATTTTCGTCACAAAAAGCATCTAGTCCTGAGAAAGCTTTTAAGGGATTTATTTTTTGATAATCATTTCTACACCAGTGGATCAATCCGTCAGGAGCGACCATACCGTAAAACCAAAAGCCGCCTTCTCTAAAATCCATTGATTTTGTTTGGGTTTTATAAGGTTTTGGCGCCCACCATAAATCTAATATTTCAGGTTTAGTCCAGGCATCCCAAACTAAAGGAAGCTTAGCTGCAAATTCTCTTGTTACGTTTACGGTGTTGTTTTCTTTATTGACAATAAAGTCAAACTGTAGATTCGTTTTCATCTGTTTTATTTTTGAGGGTTGCTAATATACTATCTAATTCGTTAAAACGGTTTTCCCAAATGGCTTTGAATTGTGCCAGCCATTGGTCAATTTCTTTCATTTTGTTTAATTCTAACTGATAATAAATTTCTCTGCCTTTTTGTTCTTGTTGCAGCAGCTCGCATTCCGAAAGTATGCGCAAATGTTTAGAAATGGCCTGTCTGCTCGTGTTAAAATGTTCTGCAATGGCATTAGGTGTCATTGCCTGAACAGCAATAAGGCCTATAATAGCGCGTCGGGTAGGGTCGGCAATTGCCTGAAAAATATCTCTTCTCATTTTGAATAAAAAAAACGAAACCAATCAGTTGCAAATATAATGCAATTAATTGGTTGTGCAATTTTTTTTTGAATTTTTTTTGATGAGAAATTTTCGTCAGTTCTAGTGATCCTGTTTTTTGGACTTTGTTTTTAAGAATTTTAATTTTCTTTTTTGCTTGATCAAAAAAGAAACAAAAAATTACTCCAAGATTTTATTTTAATTGGATTCCGTGAATCTTCGATTTCAAGTCTTCGCATCCTCGTCGGTCAAATTTATTTTCGAATGCTAAAAGAAAAGAACTCGTCCTTCGTCCTCAAACAGCTTTTCTTTTTACACATTCTTCAAATTTTTGACGCTCGACTGTGGATGCAAGGACATCTCGTTTTCGTAAATAACTATTTTTCACCATAAATAACGAATGCACTTGAAGGTATTGCAACATTTCCATCAGGAAATTTTTCATTTACTAATTCATAAACTTCCTGTTTTATTTTTGCTCTCATGGCATCATCGGCATTACTCAGTGCAGCTACAAATGGAGCGGCAATTTCGGTCATCATGTCCCAATAGGTTTCGGCAGTTCCGCAATTTACTGTTCCTGGTACTTCGGATTCTGAAACGTTTTTAAGTCCGGCTTCCTTGAAAATATCGGCCAAAAAACCGGGTTTTGCACATCTGAACATTCCCGGTGCCCCTTCAGGTGGCGGTGTAAGTCCCATGTTTTTGTTTATGGTACCACCAATTGCGGTTACCCAAAAGTTTTTTTCAGGACCGCACCATACTGATGTGGTGAGTCGTCCTCCGGGTTTGAGAACTCTTACTAATTCCTTAGCGGCCATTTGGATATCAGGAAAAAACATAAAACCGAGTCGGCAACTCACAATATCAAAACTGTTATCCTCAAAAGGAAGTTCGGAAACATCACAAGCCTGCGTATCAAAATTTGGAATTCCTGCTTTGTGGGCGTTTTCTTCAGCTATTTCGAGCATTCCGCTTGATAAATCGGTAAATATTATTTTGCCGTTTCCAATTTTTGCAGCAATACTAATGCCGGGTTCTCCGGTTCCTGATGCTACATCGAGCACACTTTCATTTTCTTTAGGATTGATAAGTGCTATCATTTTATCGCCTATGGGTTTTAAAAAATCCATAATTAAGTCATCCCATTTTTTCCAGCCTGGGGAAAACTTGTTCCAGGAGTCTTTTTGTTGCTCACGGATTTGTTGTAGTTCTGGTTCCATCTTTGAATTTGTTTATAAATTAGATTATTCCGTTTTTTTTTTTTTTTTTGAGTGCTTGAGGAGCTAAATAAATTTACAAAAAAAACGCTGAAACTGTTTTAAAGTGTTTTAAATTAATCAGTTATATTTTTGTTTTAGTCTCTAATACTTATTGTTAAAATATTTTTTTTGTAAAAGATGTAAGTTTTTTAAAATTCGAACAACTAATAGGTCAAAAACCAATCGTTATGAAAACAATACTTATTATGCTACTCTTTGTAGTAGTGAGTTGTGGAAAAGAATCTTCGCCGGAAGGGAGATCAAAAATCAGGGATGAAAAATTACAGGAAAAAATTGATAGTCTGAAGCTTCAAAACGAGCAAATTATGAAAGATATTCGTTTGATAAAGAAAGAATTAAATATTGAAAATAAATAAAATTAGTTTATCTTAGTTTGTATTCGAAAATTAAATAATTGTAAATGGAATCTATCGAAAAAGATTTTTTAGCCAAACTTTCCCAGTACAATGCGATGATTCATAAACTGTGTCGATTGTACCGTGATGGTCTTGAAGATCGGGAAGATTTATTTCAGGAAATCGTTTTTCAACTCTGGAAATCCTATCCCAAATTTAAAGGAGAATCAAAGTTGAGTACCTGGATTTACCGTATTGCCTTAAATACAGCTATTGCTTCTTTTCGAAAAAAAACGGCGCCAATAAATTATTCGAATCAATTGCCTGATTTTGCCGAAGAACATCCAAATGATGAACTTCTGTTAAGGCAGGAACGACTGTTTGCTGTTTTGAAACTGCTTGACGATAGCGAAAAAGCTTTGATCAGCCTGTATTTTGAAGAATTGTCTTATCAGCAAATTGCTGAAATCATGGGTATCAATGAGAATTATGTTGGTGTAAAACTCAATCGAATTAAAGCTAAAATTAAAACCTTAATGAAATAAATCATGGAAATAGACGATTTAAAATCCGATTGGAATACTGTACAGCCCATTTTGAAAACCGATGAATCTCTATTGTTGCTGTTGCAGGAAAACAAACATCCCGTTCTAAAATCAATTCGTAAGCAAATTGTAATTGAAGTTTCATCTTGGCTGATATTTTTATTGGTGTATTATTCTATGTTCGATGGATATTTAAAACCATTTTGGGTGAATGTTGTTTTAGTGTTCTCTCTTATACTTCCTGTTTTACATAGTTTGTATGGTTATTTTTACAATAAGTATTTGACGGACGGAACCGATATTAAAAAGGCTTTAGAACGACTTTATAATAGATTGAAAAAATACGCTTTCTTTAGTATTCTCTCGAGAATTGGATTTGTTGGAGGTCTATTATTCTTTTTTACATATAATATTGATTTCAAAGGAATTAAGTACTTTTTTTTGCTTTCAATTTGTTTTGTGTTTGTGTTCCAAATAGCTGTTTTGTATAGTATTTGGGCAAAACGATTAAAGCATATTAAGGAAATAATGGCTGGTTTTTAAGTGTAAATAAGACAAATCTTAGATTTTTGTTAAAAGTGTTTAAAAAAATCACTAAAAGTGGGTATTGTCATCAAATTGGAATTCATATACTTTTACCAATGTAAATAAAACGGAAGAATTAATTGTTAAAAACCGCATCAAGATGACAAATTCAGAAAAAATTAAGAAAGTCAATGAATTGCTTATTGAAGTAATAAAAGATGAAGAAAATCAATTAGAGAGTTCTTTTACAGGTTTGAAAGATGTGGTGTTGAGTATTCTTGCTGATTATTGGCAAAATGAGAGAGAACCAGCGATTTTTATGGAACACGCATTAATAGATTTAGATTAATATAAAAAAGAATAGGATTTGTCATTTTAGGGTTTGATAAATTTTTTGTAGAAAGCCACTTTAAATTTTTAAAGTGGCTTTTCTTATTGTGTGAAAATTGTTCCAATTAAATAACACTTAGCATATCCGCTAATACGAACTCTGTTTTCTAACAGTTCGCAATCTAAATAACCTCTTCGTTCCGAAAGCTGAATAGCCGATAATTTTGTTTTATTCAATTCGTTTGCCCAATAGGGGATGAGTGTAGTATGAGCTGAACCTGTTACCGGATCTTCATTAATTCCCGATTGCGGGGCAAAAAATCGGGAAACAAAATCGGAGTTGTTCCCTTTGGCAGTTACAATGATACCTCGGGCTTGCAGTTTTGAAAGTTTTTCAAAATCGGGATTTAAATTCAGGATTTCATCTTCAGTATTAAAAAGAAGCATATAGTCAGTTTTTCCTTTAAAAGCCTGAATTGGTTTTACATTCAATCCATCTGTCATTTGAGGAGTTAACGGGATAGGTTCCAATACATCGACCGGGAAATTTAAGGATAACAAATCGGCTTCTTTTGTAACGGTTAATTCACCGCTTCTGGGAGAGAAAAAAGTGATGCGATTAGTATTGTAATTTTCGAAATGAAACAACACAAAAGCAGCTGCTAGTGTGGCATGTCCGCAAAGATCTACTTCAAGCTTGGGTGTAAACCATCTGATTTCGTAGTTATCACCATTTTTGACATAAAAGGCAGTTTCGGCAAGATTGTTTTCGGCAGCTATTTTTTGCATAATAGTATCACTTAACCATTCTTCCAGCGGACAAACAGCAGCCGGATTTCCTGAGAAAACGGTTTTGCTAAAAGCATCGATTTGATATATTTTCATTTTTTTAATTGTTGTTTGATTAATGTGCCTAATCTTTTTAGACTGTTTTCGACTTTTTCATCCCATTTTACGGCAAAATTTAACCGCATACAATTGTTGTACTGATTGTGTTGGGTAAACATCCTTCCCGGTGCAAAACCTATTTTATGTTGTACTGCGGTATCGTATAAAATGGCAGTGTCTATCCGCGGATCGAGTTCTAACCAAAGTACAAAGCCACCTTGAGGTTTTGAAATTTTGGTGTTTTCGGGAAAATAGTTTTCTATAGTACGCTGAAAGTGTAAATAGTTTGCATATAATGTGTTTCGTAACGACCTTAAATGATGATCGTATCGGCCATGCTCCATGAAATCAGCAATGACTTCCTGAAACAATGGTGGACTGGACATGGTATGCAATAGTTTGTGTCGGATTAATTTATCTTTGAATTTCCCCGGAGCTACCCAGCCCACGCGATAACCCGGCGCCAGGGTTTTAGATACCGAACCGCACCACATGACAATGCCAGCTTCGTCAAAAGCTTTACAGGGTTTTGGTCGGCTGGTACCAAAGAAAATATCACCATACAAATCATCTTCAATTAAAGGAATATTATGTAGCGTAAGTAATCGAACTATTTCTTTTTTGTTTTCTTCCGGTATGCAACTGCCCAGCGGGTTGTTGAAATTAGTCACAAAACAGCAGGCTTTTATTTTAGGCAGTACTTTTTTTAAATCTTCGATAGCGACACCTGTAACAGGATGTGTAGGAAGTTCAATAATATGTAAACCTAATGATTTTATCATTTGTAAAATACCAAAATACACAGGACTTTCAATAGCTACCGTATCTCCGGGATTAGTCACTGTTATTAAAGAATAAAAGAGCGCATTCAAGGTTCCGGAAGTGGTTACAATATCGTCCTCGTTTAAATGGCCATCCCAGGTAAAAGACCATTTAGCTATATTTCTTCGCAAATTGATATTTCCCTGAGCCGGTTCGTAAGCTGTTCCGCTGTCTTCTAAATTTCGTAATACTTTTATTATTCCTTTGTTCAGTTTTGCAATGGGAAGCATGCTTTTATCCACAACTCCCAGTGAAAATTGTGTGAAATCTTTGTTGCTCAAAGTATTGAACACCTTGGAAATTAAATCTTCAGGAGTCTTTTCTTTATCGGATAAATTGAACTTGTTTATTGATGGAAGCCCTAATTTAGTGTTAAATGCCTGACTGACATAATAGCCTGATTTAGGTTTAGATGCAATTAAAGATTTGCTTTCCAGTTCTAAAAATGCCTGTTTAACCGTATTGATACTCACGTTGTGGATTTTTTGTACCATACGGATAGAAGGGACTTTATCGCCTGTTTGTAAAGTTCCGGATGCGATTTGCTCTTCGATTATTTTTGCAATTTTCAAATATAAAATTTCTCTGGGCATTTTATGAGGGAATTGTTTGTGTCCTATAAATGTACTAATTTTTAAACTGTATCCATAAAGCTTTATGATTTTGAATTGTTTAGCCAATTTACCAATTGGTCAATAGCCATTTTTAGTTTTTTAAGAGAATCATTTTGCCATTCTGATTCAAAAAATAACTCCGATTCCAGTATTAAATGTTCATTGATAGGATAATTTGAAAAAGTAGTATTAATAGTTGTTTTTAAGCAATAATCATCTGAATTAGTTGCAGCAACATAAGAATAGCCCACAATTTCATTATCCCATTCGGCCACATAAAGCGGTAGCCCAAACTGATGGTTGAATTGCAAATTTGACTCTGTAAAAGAAGTGTTTTGTTGTTGGTAAAGACTAATTATGGCATTGAGATCAGTGATAGTAACCGCTCTGAAGCTAAGGTTTTGCTGTTGTTTTAGAATCGTTTCCATACTTTGATGTTTATATTGTAAAACTATTGTTTTCAAAAAAACAAGTACAGATACAGAAATGAGTTTGTTTGTGGTTACAGATTTTTACGTTTAATAAATTTTTTAAACATATAAGTCATGTAAGTTTTTTGCTTTGCACTATGTTTTATTTATGATTTAAAGACCATATAAGTTTCAATTTAGTATACTAAAAGCAGCGTGGATTATATTTTAAAATCTGTGATAATTTGTCTTCTATCAATAAAAAATCCTCTTTTTAAATTGAATTAAAAAGAGGATTCTGTTTTGTAAATCTGTTGCAGGATTTTATAGCGCCGCTTTTACTTTTTCAATTACGGCTTCGTATTCAGCATCTGAAAGCATTACTTTTTCCGGGTTCATTTCAAAAACACTCCCAAAACCATAGCCATCTTTGTATTTTGGAACAATATGAAAGTGTAAATGAGACAACTTGTCTGAAAAAGCACCATAATTAATTTTATCCGGATTGAACACTTTAGCTATGGCTTTGGCAGTTGTAGCGACATCGTCCATGAAAGCATTGCGTTGTTCATCGCTTAATTCATGAAATTCAACTCCGTGATCTTTATAGACAACATTTAAACGACCAGTGTATGATTGCTCTTTAAACAAGAAGAGTTGTGATACTTTTAAGTCGGTGATTTTAATCATTAAGTTATGTAATGTTTCGTTTTCTTGGCAATACAAACATTCAGAAACTGGTGTAGGCATATTTTTATTTATTTTATTAGACTTTTTTGAGTGACGAATATAAGATAATAATTGTAATTCTATACACAATATTAAGTCCGAGTTTTAGCCTAATAATTCTATTACATTTTGCCAAATTTCCTTACTTACAGGAATTCCATCTTTCAGATTTTTGGCTTTGTTTTGTAAAGCCCGCTCTCCCGGATAATAAATTTTATTTTCAGAATCAATGGGTTCTGCATTGTGAGTGTAATCGATAATTTCATTCAGAAGTTTTTCCTGTAAATTCTGGTCGTGAAATATTTCAGGATAAATGCAAAGGAATATTTGAGAAATTCCGGTTTCATGTTCATTCAGGCCTATTTTAGAGGTAGAATTTCCTGCAGACAATATTGTTGCCAGCATATCCAAAACTATCGATAGGGCAGAACCTTTCCAGTATCCAATAGGTAATCCTCTTTCTTTAGACAGAATTTTTTCAGGATCTTTGGATAATTCGTCGTTTTCATCCCAACCACCAGGGTAAGGAAGTTGTTCTCCTCTTAATTTATACTCGTTAATCTTCCCAAAAGAAAATTGAGAGATAGCCATGTCTAATACGATATGACCTCCCGCTCTGGGGATTGATATAATAAATGGATTATTACCTAAGCGGCTTTCTTTGGCTCCCCAAGGTGGCATATTGGGTTTTGTATTGGTAAAAAGAATTGAAATGCAACCAGCCTCAGCAGTCTGCCAACCATAAGAGCCACCTCTCATCCAATGATTAGTATTGCGTAAAGCAACTAATCCCATTCCGTGTGATTTAGCTAATTCAATTGCCCGGTTGGTACAAATTCGGGCATTAATGATACCCGGACCAAAGTTGCCATCCCATCGTTCGATACTGCCAAAAGATTCTACTTTCACGGCTTCAGCATCTTTTTTTACTAAACCTTCTTCAACATATTTAATAAAAGGAGAAACACGATTGATTCCATGAGAATTCACACCTGATAAAGAATTATCAGCAAAGACTTCGGCCATTAATTTAGCTTTAGCATCGGTAAATTTATATTTCAGGAAGAGCTTATAAAGTACCTCCTGCATTTTTTCGGATGGAATTAGCGTCAAATTTTTAGTCATTTCCTTCTGGGTTACATTTATTTTAGCTCCTTTTGCTTTTCCAAATAACCTTTTTCTTTTAGCCTGGCTAAAACTTTTGTCGCAATTTCTTTTCCCCAGTTTTGTCCGGCAACCATGGATTCCCGCATCACCAAAGGCATTGTCTGAATCATTTTTTTACCAATTGGTGATTTATAAAAAGCTGTCAGTTGATCAATATCAGCTTCGGTGTAATATTTATCATAAATTGGTAAAATCATATTTTCAATATCATCCGGGTTAATTTCTTTTTTAAATTCTTCCCAAAATTCCTGTTTGACTACGCTGTAAGAACTTTTAAAACTGCTCATCATTTGGTCCATCACCTGAATCCCCATTTTTCCTGAACCACTTAATTCAAGTAATTGTTTTATTTTTTCTGTTTTAGTTGGATTTTGAGCATTTGTTGTAAAGGAAAGTAATGCGAAACTTAAAATTAAGAGTGGTTTTTTCATGTTGGTAAATTAGATTTTTAATTTTCTAAATGTAAGATTTATTATTTTATAAAAAAGATTTATCTCACAAAAAAAAGCGTTCCCTTTCGAGAACGCTTTCTATATTTTAAAACTGAATTATTAGTTGTTTTCAATCCATTTTCTTGCATTAACAAATGCTTCGTGCCATGGAGAAACCTCGTCTTTTTGTCCGTTATCCGGATAATGAGCCCAGTTCCATGGGAAATAAGAACGCTCAATATGCGGCATCATAACTAAGTGACGTCCTGTTTTGTCACATAGCATAGCCGTATTATAAGCCGATCCGTTTGGATTAGCCGGATAGCTGTCGTAACCGTATTTACCAACAATTTGGTATTGATCTTCAGTATAAGGTAAATTGAATTTTCCTTCTCCGTGAGAAACCCAAACCCCTAAAGTCGAACCTGCTAATGAAGACAACATTACAGAATTGTTTTCCTGAATAGTTACCGAAGTAAATCCGCTTTCGTGTTTATGAGAATTGTTGTGAAGCATTTTTCCGTGTACTTCGTGTTCCGGATTAATTAATTCTAATTCCATAAACAACTGGCAACCATTACAGATTCCAACAGATAAAGTATCTTCACGTTTGAAGAAGTTTTCTAAAGCCGTTTTTGCTTTTTCGTTGTATAAGAAGGCTCCGGCCCAACCTTTAGCAGAACCTAAAACATCAGAATTAGAGAATCCTCCAACAGCTCCGATGAATTGAATGTCTTCCAGATTTTCACGTCCCGAAATCAAATCGGTCATGTGGATGTCTTTTACATCAAAACCGGCCATGTACATTGCATTAGCTACTTCACGCTCCGAGTTAGATCCTTTTTCACGGATGATAGCTGCTTTAGGTCTTGGACCAGCAGGGATTTCAGTTTTCTTACCTGTAAAATGAGCAGGGAATTTAAACTGTAAAGGCTGGTTTTTATAGTTGTCAAAACGCTCTTTAGCAGTTCCGTTTTTAGATTGTTTTTGGTCTAATAAATAAGAAGTTTTAAACCAAACGTCTCTGTATTTAGCGATGTCTAACTGGCAAGGACCAAAGTTTAATGTAGCTTCGTTAGTTACTGTTCCCAGTTTGTAGAATGAAATTCCGTTAGCGTTTAATTTGCTTTCTAAAACAGCATCTTCTTTAGCCTGGAACACAATTCCGATATTTTCGGCAAAAAGGTATTTGATAATGTCTTTCTCTTCAAAAACAGAGAAGTCAATTTTAGCTCCTAAGTTTACATCAGCAAAACACATTTCTAATAAAGTTGTGATTAAACCACCACTTCCGATATCGTGACCAGCAACAATTTGACGTTCATTGATTAATTCCTGAATGGTATTGAATGCTTTTTTGAAGAATCCGGCATCTTTGATAGTTGGAACTTCGTTTCCGATTTTGTTCAAAATCTGAGCAAAAGAAGAACCTCCCAGTTTAAAACTATCCTGAGAAAGATTGATGTAGTAAATCGAGCCTGCATTTTTTTGTAAAACAGGTTCCACAACTTTAGTAATGTTAGTACAGTTTCCGGCAGCTGAGATAATTACCGTTCCCGGTGCAATTACTTCATCATTTGGATATTTTTGTTTCATCGAAAGTGAATCTTTTCCGGTTGGAATGTTGATTCCTAAATCGATTGCAAAATCAGAACAAGCCTGAACAGCTTCATACAAACGGGCATCTTCACCTTCGTTTTTACAAGCCCACATCCAGTTAGCCGATAATGAAATTCCTTTGATTCCGTCTTTAATCGGAGCCCAGATGATATTTGACAATGATTCAGCAATAGCGGTACGGCTGGCAGCCGCAGCATCTACTAAAGCCGCTACCGGCGAATGACCTATAGAGGTAGCAATACCTTCTTTTCCATTGTAATCTAAAGCCATAACCCCAACATTGTTTAACGGCAATTGTAATGGTCCGGCACATTGTTGTTTAGCTACTCTTCCGCTTACACAACGGTCCACTTTATTTGTCAGCCAGTCTTTACAGGCTACAGCTTCCAGTTGAAGCACGTTTTCTAAATAAGTAGCTATGTTTTTTTTGTCGTATTCTAATTCTGAATATTTGTAATCAACAGTAGTGTCGGTAATAACCGTTTTTGGTGAACTTCCAAAGAAATCTTCCAAAGCATAATCCATTGGTTTTTCACCAGTAGTTTTTGATTCGAAAGTAAAACGATGATCATTAGTTACATCACCCACCTGATACATAGGAGCGCGCTCTCTTTCAGCGATTCTTTGTAAAGTATCAATATCTTTTTGACCAATAACTAATCCCATTCTTTCCTGAGATTCGTTACCAATAATTTCTTTAGCCGAAAGAGTAGGATCACCCACAGGTAATTTGTCTAAGTCGATCAAACCTCCTGTTTCTTCTACTAATTCCGAAAGACAGTTCAGGTGTCCACCCGCACCGTGATCGTGAATAGAAACAATTGGGTTGTTATCGCTTTCTACTAATCCACGAATGGCATTAGCGGCACGTTTTTGCATTTCAGGGTTAGAACGTTGAATAGCATTTAATTCAATTCCTGAACCAAAAGCTCCGGTATCTGCCGAAGAAACTGCAGCACCCCCCATACCAATACGGTAGTTTTCTCCACCAAGAATGACAATTTTATCTCCTTCCTGTGGTTTGTGTTTGATAGCCTGATCTAATTTTCCGTAACCAATTCCACCTGCCTGCATGATTACTTTGTCGTAACCAATTTTGCGGGCATCTTCTTCATGTTCGAAAGTCAATACCGAACCTGTGATGAGCGGTTGACCAAATTTATTTCCAAAATCTGAAGCTCCGTTTGAAGCCTTGATTAAGATATCCATTGGCGTTTGGTAAAGCCATTTTCTTTCTTCAACAGCTTTTTCCCAAGGTCTTTCTTCCTCTAAACGAGAGTAAGAAGTCATATAAACCGCAGTTCCCGCTAATGGAAGAGAACCTTGACCTCCTGCTAAACGGTCACGAATTTCACCTCCTGAACCTGTAGCAGCTCCATTGAAAGGCTCCACAGTAGTAGGGAAGTTATGTGTTTCTGCTTTTAATGATATTACAGAATCAAATTCTTTAGTTTCGTAGAAATCGGCTTTGTCAGCGCTTTTTGGTGCAAACTGTGTTACTTTAGGTCCTTTTAAAAAGGCTACGTTATCTTTGTAAGCCGAAACGATATCGTTAGGGTTTTCCTGAGATGTTTTTTTGATTAATTTGAAAAGAGAAGTTTCTTTTTCTTCTCCGTCAATTACGAAAGTTCCGTTGAAAATCTTGTGACGGCAGTGCTCTGAATTGGCCTGAGAGAAAGCAAATATTTCAGAATCCGTTAGTTTTCTTCCTAATTTGGTAGCCAAATTATCTAAGTATTCTACTTCTTCCGAGCTTAAAGCTAAACCTTCCTGTTTGTTGTATCCGTCAATATCGTCAATTTCCAAAATTGGTTCCGGTTGAATATTGATGGTAAAAATATCCTGATTTAATTCGGTGTATTTTTGAGAAAGCATTGGGTCGAAATCAGTGAAATCTTCAGATGCTTTGTAGAATTCTTCGATACGAATGATTCCTTCAATTCCCATGTTTTGCGTGATTTCCACCGCATTGGTACTCCAGGGTGTAATCATCGTTGCACGAGGACCAACAAAAAAATCCGTCAATACGGATTTCTCTATTTTATTTGCATTGGCAAAAAGCCAGTTCAGTTTAGAAATATCTTGAGCCGAAATTTCGCCTTGAGTTTGTACGGCAAAAATTGCGTTGCTTTGGTTTTCAAAGAAATGAATCATCGTAAATGTATAAGTTGTTCAATTAACGCTGCAAATTTAGGTTAAAAAAACAGTACGAACAAGTGTAAAAATGACTTTTTAAAGCGGTAATAAGGAGGCTGTTTTTTACGTTTTTTTTGTTTTTGAAAAATTCTTAAAACTTATACAAATCAGTAATTTTGTAGTCATTAAAAATGATTTTCAAAGATTTTAAAATTACGTTGTTATGTTTTCAAACAGTAATCAAATAGGGGAGGTTAGCTCTTTTTTAGCACTTGTTAATACTGAATTTGAAGGTATGACTAATGCTTTGTGCTGGTTTCGAAATTTAGAGGGTGATTTTAAAGAAATTGTGAATCAATTACAGTTAAAAGAGAACATAACAGAGGTTTCTTCAGATGATTTATTGGCGCTCCAATTGTCTGAAAAAGGGAATTTGGCCAGAGAAATTATTCTGAATGATTTGCAATTGTTGACTAATTTTGGCGCTTCGCCATCCTTGAATTTATTGAAATGTTATGAACGTGATGATGAATTTGATTTTATTTCAACCGATGTGTATTCCTATCATGTAGATCGTTCTCCTGTTGCTACAGATACTTTTTTATGTACCTATTATGGGGCAGCGAGTGATATTATTCCGAATGATCAGGCAGTTCAGAAAATTCTAATTCCTGAAGTTAGAAACAAGTTACAGGAGTTGCACGATGGTCCTGAGGAAGAATTCGAAGATTTTTTAAAAGAAAATTATTTTGATTTGCATTATCAGGCTAAAGTCGATTCTGAACCCATTAATTTAGGTTTAGGAAATTTATGGCGACTAGCGGTTGATCATCCTGAGCAAAAAGTCTTGCCTTGTATTCATAGAGCTCCAAAGGAAAATGAAGGGGAATATCGCTTGTTGTTGATTTGTTAGGATTCTTGTATCGTAATTTCAGAACCGGACATTAAATTTTATTCAGGAAAAGGCATACTTTGGTAAGCACCTAAATCTGGTGGAAGTGTTCTGGTTTTTCCATTAATGTCCAGCGGAATTAAATAAGCCGGATTTCCTTTTGCGAAAGCGGCAGAAGTATTGTTAATATTGAGTTTGTTTTTTGCAATGTCCAAAAAATGAGGGTTTTGGTTGGTAATGATGTTTTTATAATGGGTGTTATCATCAAAATTATACAAAGGATTGCTGCTGTTTGTTTCGTCTTTTAATAAACAATTATTGAATTGGTATTCAAAAAGTGCTGATGCATTCTTGTCTAAATTAAGTTCATTCGAATAAGCACCGTAAATAATACAGTTGTTAAAAGTAGCCTGAGTTAAAGCCATGATTTCAGGATTGGCAGCTGTTTTGTAATTGCTGATACTTAAAGTCGTTTGTGAGACTCCGTTCCAATAGTTATTAAAAGTACAGTGAGTGAATAGATAATTTCCTCCGTATGTACAGGCTAAAGCCGCTTTTCCGGCTGAATTTATAACGATATTTTCGCCTGCTATTTTTGCATTTTGAGCCAGAATCCCATAATTAGAGCTGTTGTAAATCTGACTGTTTTTTATAGTACAAGTGCTTTGATCGTGACCGTCAATTTTAAGTCCGATAGTAGCGTTTTTTATCGTTAGATGGTTTATGTTGTGGTTTGTACTTCCATCACGTAGCCAGATTGTTGCCCATTGTCCGGGGATATTGGCATAATCGGCTTCCTGACGATCGCCTTCAAAAATGACCTCGTTTTCTTGTTTGCTGGTAGTTGAAATACTTCCATTGCATTCTAAACTGGCTGATTGTGGTATAATTAAGCCTGAATTAGCATGGAAATAAACCCGGCTTCCGGCATCAAAAATTACTTTTTTCCCTTCGGGAACGGTGGCATAGCCATAAATGACATACGATTTTTGATTGGTAAAATGCAGTTCGTTACCGTTGACAGGATCATTTTCGTCCAAATAAAAGCCATTTAATTCGGTGTTGTCAAAAGTGACTGTTTCAGTTTTATTATTGTTTAAGCGTTTGGGATAAAGAAATATAGCGTCTTTAACAAGGGTAAGTAAGGTTACTTTTTGTAAATTATTGCCGCTGTCAAATTCGATAGTGTCTTCGTATAAAAAATCATCGGGATTTGCATCGGCAATGTTGGGAGTGGTTTCTATAAAAACGTACAGGCTGTCTTTGGCCAGAAGAACCACATTATTGAAAATTTTATTGTTTTCGCCTTGCATGCCGTCAACAGTCATGCGGTATTTAGAATTTAAACCTTTGCTAAACTGAATTGTTGGGATGTTGATGTCGTTTTTGCTGTGATTGTAAACTTTTAATAAGTAAGTACTCGAACTGATAGTAGAAAAAACAGTATCCAGAAAAACAGTGTCTCTTGAAAAAGCCAATTTTCCGGAACTGGGAACAGTAGAGAAATCGGAACGACAGGAACAGATAGTTATTAAAAATGTAAAGATAAAAAGTAGCGAAAAAGGACGCATTGTTTTTGTTTTTTTGTAAAAATAGAAAAAATCTTATTGGTTGGGATTGTATTTTTAAAAGTTTAGTAGAATAAGCAGCTTATTTTAGCAGATTGTATCTTTTCTTTTCTTTATTTTTACAATCGATTAAAATAGAATTATGACATTTGATAAGGAAAAAATACTGGAATACTGTAATCGTATTTCGAAAAATACTTTGATGGAAACCTTGAATATAGAGTATATTGATGCAGGCGAAGGTTTTCTGGTAGCTAAAATGCCTGTTAATCCCAGAGTCCATCAACCGATGGGGTTGTTGCATGGTGGTGCTACAGTAGCATTAGCCGAAAGTGTGGGTAGTGCAGCTTCTTTTATATTTATTAATCCTGAAGTTAGTGAGGTTCGTGGAATAGAAATTTCAGCCAATCATTTAAAATCCAAAAGAGAAGGCGTCGTTACTGCAACAGCAAAAATAATTCATCAGGGAGCTAGTATTCATCTTTGGGAGATTCGTATTGTTGATGAAAGAGATAATCTGATTTCGCTTTGCAAATTGACCAATATGGTTTTGCCTAAAAGAAAGAAAAAAGACTAAATTTTATTTGGATAAATAAACCTTAATATAACATAACTGTGTATGATTGATTTTTTTATAAAAGTGAAACAACAGGAAGCTCAAAATTTGCCTTTTGTTATTTATAGTAAGCCTTATAAAACTGAGGTGAGAGGTTTTTTTCAAAAAAATGATCATTTGTATTTTGCCGAAACTTTAGATGAAACGGGTTTTGTTTTTGCACCTTTTAATGGTAATCAGATGATATTGATTCCAAAAAATCAATCGGTTATTTGGGAATCAGAAATTGATTCTTTCGAAGAGAATCATACTATTGGGTTGATAACTGAAGAAAATCAACAGGGAAAAATGCATTTTGAAAATTTAATTCAGAAAGCTATAGATTCCATTCAAAAAGGAGAATTGAAAAAGGTTGTTTTGTCCCGAAAAGAAATTTTAGACGTACCTGATTTTGATTTGGTTACCGTTTTTACAAGATTAATACAGCGTTTTCCTGGTGTTTTTTGTTATTGTTGGTACCATCCAAAAATTGGTTTGTGGATGGGGGCTACACCGGAGCGATTGCTAAAAGCCAGTCGGAAAAAGTTTTGTACCATGGCATTGGCCGGAACACAAAATTTTGAAGGGAAAACCGATGTGATCTGGGAACAAAAAGAAGTTGAAGAACAACAATATGTTACTGATTTTATATTAGAAAATTTGAAAGGTTTGACTTCTGAAGTGGCCATTTCCAGTCCATACACTGTTCAGGCGGGAAATGTACTGCATATTAAAACTGATATTGAAGGGGTGATTAATAAAGAATCCAAATTAAATCAGGTAGTTTCAGTTTTACATCCAACTCCGGCAGTTTGCGGTTTGCCAAAACAAGCGGCTAAAGATTTTATTTTAGAAAATGAAAGCTATGACAGGGAATATTACACAGGCTTTTTAGGTGAATTAAACAAAAAGGATTTTGCAGAGAAAAAACAAAAATCCGATTTGTATGTTAATTTACGCTGTATGCAAATAAAGGATAAGAAGGCGCATTTATATATGGGATGTGGGATTACTAAAGAAAGTGTTCCGGAGAAAGAATGGGATGAAAGTGTCAATAAATCCATGACGATGAAAAATGTGCTTTGAAGTCTAAGGTTCTAAATGGATGTCTAAAAAAGGAACACAGATTAGAGAAATTTGAGAAATAATCATAGATTTTGAATGAATTCAGAAGATTTTGATATTAAATTATTTTTTAATTTCTAGTATTTCTTTAATCTGCGTTTCAAAAAAACTACAAAATAAGTTGTTAGAAAATTAAATTATGAAACTAGATATATTAGCGTTTGGAGCGCATCCCGATGATGTAGAATTAGGTTGTGCAGGGACTATTTTAAAAGAAGTTTCCTTAGGGAAAAAAGTAGGTATTGTCGATTTGACCAGAGGTGAATTAGGAACTCGTGGTTCGGCTGAAATCAGAGATCAGGAGGCCAGTGCTGCGGCACAAATTTTAGGAATCTCAATAAGAGAGAATCTGAATATGAAAGATGGTTTTTTTGTAAATGACGAAAAGCACCAACTCGAAGTTATAAAAATGATTCGTAAGTACCGTCCTGATATCGTTTTGTGCAATGCTATAGACGACCGTCATATTGATCATGGTAAAGGAAGTAAATTGGTTTCGGATGCTTGTTTTTTATCAGGTTTAATGAAAATTGAAACTGAGTTGGAAGGGGAGCAACAAATTGCTTGGCGACCTAAGGTGGTGTATCATTACATCCAATGGAAGAATATCGAACCGGATTTTGTAGTGGATATTACAGGATTTACCGAAAAGAAAATAGAGGCTATTTTAGCTTATCGATCACAATTTTACGACCCTAATTCTGACGAACCTGAATCGCCAATTACCTCAAAAAACTTTTTTGAGAGCTTAAATTACCGTTCCAGAGACTTGGGAAGGTTAGTTGGCTTAGATTATGCCGAAGGATTTACAGTTGAAAGGTGTTTGGCTGTCAGTAGTTTAGATAATTTGCTGTAATTTTTTTTAATTTTTTTAAAAAAAATGTTTGGAGAACTGGAATTCTGTTGTATCTTTGCCACCGCAAACAAGCAAACAAATGGTGGTTGTAGCTCAGCTGGTTAGAGCATCGGTTTGTGGTGCCGAGGGTCGTGGGTTCGAACCCCATCATCCACCCAAAAGTAAAAGCCTCTTCGAAAGAAGAGGCTTTTTTTGTGCTTTTAATTTTGGCGAAGTTTTACTTCCATTCTGCCTTTATTGCATTTATCATTGTTGGCGAACCGCCGTTGTAAAGTATTCCTAAACCGCCCCAATTATTAGGATTGATAGTTGCTTTTAAATTAGCTTCGGGAAATACATTGTCTGAGATTTTCGCATTCATGTTGGAATCAGCATTAGTTATTTTTGCGATTAGTTGATTTGCGATTACTTCAATATTGATGGAACATGTTCCTTTAAAAGCATTAGTTGTTATGGGCGCACTTATTTCAGTCGGAATACCGCTTTTGTATTCTAATAAAATGCAGTCTACAGCATCATGGTGTTTTGTAGTTCTAATGAGGCGCAAGGCATAGCCACTGCCAGTTTTGGTATTGTATTTTATAAGTATATCTATATACATATGGGCAACACTAAAACCTTGTCCTGCAGTTTTAAAAGGAGTAACGCTAAGGTTGAATTTCATATTGGTATAGTTGCCTTCAATTGGCGTATAAAGCAGCGTAGCACTACGTCCCGTTTGTAAAAGACCGACCTTATTGGCTGCACCATCAATGCCTTCACCATAATACCAGGCATCTTTTAGAATTGTATTGTTTTTATCTTCTGTTTCGAATGGCTTAAAAGTCCAGAAACCCGGAATAATTTCCAGTTGATTTTTTGTTGAACTATTTTTAAAATTAGTCAGAAGAATATTTTTGTCAGCCGTGATGTCTTTTGTTGTAATTGGTTTTGGAGTTATTACTGTAAAAGCTTTTCTGGCATCACTGCGAATATTTTTTGGTGCAACCGAAGCCATTATGTAATAGCCCGCATCGGCAATAGTTAGCGGGTATTCAACCAAGGGAATAGTATTTCTTGACACAGCAATTTCAATTGGATGGTTTCCTTTGTTGTCGGTACAGCGATACCAACTGATTTGGCTTTGGTCTTTAAAAGAATTTTCAATTTGGTATTGCAATTTTAGGATTCCGTTATCGATTTTCGAAAGTTGTGGTTCCTGAACAAATTTAGGACTTGCTAGTTTTGGCGGAGCCACATAAATAACTGAAGCGGCTTCCAGACCTGAAGCTGTTTTTGCCGTGATAATTACGGTGCTAATTTCGTCGTTGGTATTGTTAGGGGTTATTTCGCATTCGCTTCCGTCTTCATTCGGATTTAGGCTTAGGATTGCTTTGTTTTTGTCGTCTACAGACCATGTTATTTTTTCGCCTTTTAATTCATAATTACCAAAACGATTGACTGTAGCTTTTAAGATGGCTTTGCCTTTGTTAGTTTCTATCGAAATTTTGGAAGGACTAATTAATAGTTGGGTAGGGAGAAAGCTGAATTTTTGTTGTTGTTCTTTTTCGGCAAGTAGTACGATGCTTTTAATTTGCATTGGATCCCAATCGTCATTACCGGCTAAGAGATTGTAGGTGTTGTAAATGGTTTTTCCATTGTAATTAAAGCGATAGGCGTTTAGAACGTTCAAATTGCTCATGTCCACGGTAGCAGCCGGATTATTTTTTTCGATCAAAACAGCTTCTTTGTTGATGCTGACCTGGTATTGGTAATTTCGGGTTTCTTTTGGGAGATTGTCATTCCATCCTAAATAGCTGATATTATTGGCTGTAAATCGGGTGTCAACAACTGCTAATTGTCCGTTGGCTTTGGTGAAAAACTGATTGCCATTAGTAAAAGATTTAATGTCACAATTTAAGAAAACGGCTCCTGTGCCTTGAGTCGAATAAAAAGGTTTGGAACTATAAAAATCCAAACTACAATTGAGATAGACTGCTGTTCCGCATAAGGCATCGTCAGTTGATTCAAAATGGCAACGGTCAAAAAGAACACGCTTGCCACCCACAAACGGACAAAGATTAAGACGGCTGATAAATCTTGTGTTGCGAGCCACAATTTTATCGCCATCGCAATGAATGAGCTGTGCCTGAACAATTGCCGAAGCACGCTTTGTTCTGTTGAGTGTTGGTTTTAAAGCATAGTTGAGGTCTACATTGCAATAATTTCCAAAAGTGATATTCTCAGAACTGGTGCCTTGTCCTGTGAATTTAAAAAGGGTAAAATTCCCAACAGCGCCGATGGTTTGTCCCCGATTAGCAGCCAGTACTACATTTTCGGGATTGTCGCTGAGACCATAAAATCGCAACCATTCGCATTTGATGATTAATCCATAAGGAACAGTTGCATTGCCTTCGGGTTTTCTAATTTCAGGATCATCGGGATTGTCGATCCAATAGACATTGGGAGCAATATATAAGGTCATAGGAGCGCTTTCTATACCATTTGTAAGGTGCTTGCTTGCTTCGTTTATCGTATTATAAACGTATGGATATTTTGCGACTTGGGCATCGCTCAATTGGGCATCAATAAAAAAAGCTTTTGGACTTAGCGGAATTGTTTTCCCTTTATAGATAATTGCTTTTCCTGTAAATTGAATAGGGTTTTTGGGGTCGAGGGAATGATAAGGGATTTTTTCCTGTGCTTTGGAAAACAAACAAAGGAATAAAAGTAGTGTACTAAAAAATATTTTTCTCATAATTCACTATTTGATGGATAGTAAATATAGTTGATTTTTAGTTAGATTGAAGAATTGTCAATTTAGAAATTATGCGGTGATGAATCGTTTATTTTGCTTCATTTTTACATAAAAAAATCCCATTTAGAACGGATGTCAAAATGGGATTTTTAGTTTTGAGAGTATTGATTTTATTAAAAAAGTTTTTCCCAGGGATTATCAGTTCTAAAAGGTACAGCAGGAAGTCCTTCTTTGTTGATAAAATTAGATTGGGCTGCTTCGTTCCAGCCAAAACGTACCGAATAGGGATGTTGGACCTGAGGAGCGGAAACAACTATTTTATTGTTTTTTATTTCGGCTATTGCCGGAACATATTTGCCATCGGCTCCGGCTATACTAAACCAGCTAAGAGGTTTGCCATCACGACTGCTTAATCCGCTTCCTGTGTTTGAAAAAGTAATTTCGATGCTATTGTTTACAATTTTCATTTTTTGGTAAACAGGTCCGGAGTAAACTATATTTTGCTGTCCATAAGTCTTGTTGGCTGCCAGCAAACTTAATCGACGACCAATTTCCCATTTGTTTCTGGGGTGCAAGTCGGTGATATTGTCTACTAAATCGGTAATGCTAACTAAGGCGGTATTTTTAAGATGTAGGAGCAAAGCCTGTGCTTCCCAAAATTCAGGAAGATTTTCAGTGCTTAACGGTCGGTCTTTTGTCACCGAATAATTGTAAGGTGCAATTTGCACAAAATAGAAGGGCATTTTTTTGTCTTGCCAGTCCTTACGCCAACTCTCGATTAGGGTTTTGAATTTATAGGCATAACGGATGTTTTCGCCTAAAAAACAATGGGATTCTCCCTGATACCATAATATACCTTGCAGGGTGTAAGGGATGAGTGGCTGTATCATAGTGTTGTAAAATTTACCTGTATCGCCATCATCAGCTTTTAATTTATCTAGGATTTTGCCGTTTTTTAGTTTCGGTTCTGTTTCCAGTTTAGAAGCCTGAATCCAGGGTTCAATGCGGCTACCGGGAACGGCTGCAGAAATCATTCCGACAGGGACATGTAATTTGCTGTACAAATCTTTGGCAAAATAATAAGCCACAGCCGAAAAATCTACCAAAGGACGCCCGATAGCGGTGTCCCAACCCAGATGTTCCGGACTGGGATCCATATATTTTCTACGGTCCAGAAAAATGCGGATATTAGCATTACTGGCAGTGTTTAAGTCGTCTTCCGGTGGGCGGCTTCCTTCAGGCAGGTTTTTATAATCACTGTATTTTCGCAAGGCATATTCCATATTGGATTGACCTGAGCAAAGCCAAACTTCGCCAACCAATATGTTTTTTAATACAATTGTGTTTGTCCCTTTGATGGTCATTTCGCGTGGCGTGAATGATGCCTGCATCGGATTTAGTTTTAGGGACCAGTTTCCTTTATTGTCGGCAATTGTAGTTTTTATTTGTCCGGCAAAAGCAACAGCTATTTTTTCGTTTGGTGCTGCTGTTCCCCAAATTGCAACTTTTTTCTTTTGTTGCAAAACCATATTATGACCCAAAATTTTGGGGAGTGTTACTTCGGCAAAAGTATTGGAAGTAAATAAAGCAAAAGTGCTTAACAGGAACAGGAATTTTTTAAAATTCATAAGTTATTGTAAAAAATGATTTTTTAATGCTTTGACTCATAAATAATGCCAAATCGGGTATAACTGTAATTTTTAATGTAAAATTTACAATTATACCCGAAGTGTAGTTATGGGTAACTTTTAAAAAGTAATTTATTTGTTCCAAATTTCCCAGGCTTTTTCGGCTTGAAAAATAAGCATGTCTAAACCGTTTTTTATTTGAGCGCCACGTGCTTTGGCATTTTTTAAAAATTGGGTTTCAGCCGGATTGTAGATTAAGTCGTAAGCAATGTGCTTATCGGTAAATAATTCATAAGGAATCTCAGGACAGGCTTCTATATTTGGGCTGGTGCCTATTGGTGTTGAATTGATAATGATTTGGTATTCTTTGAACGTTTCGGTATTGATTTGGCTGTAATCAATGGCTTTTTCGGAAGCTTTTCTGGAAACAAAAAGGTATTCGATGCCTAATTCTTCCAATGCAAAAGCGACTCCTTTTGAAGCGCCTCCGGTTCCTAGAATCAGCGCTTTTTTATGATGCGGTTTTAACAAAGGTTCTAAGGATTTTAAAAAACCAAAGTAATCGGTGTTGTAGCCTTTTAATTTGCCTTTTTTGGTGAATTTGATGGTGTTTACAGCACCAATTTTTTTAGCCTTTTTAGAAAGCTTGTCTAAATAGGGTATTACATCTTCTTTATAGGGAATAGTAACATTTAAACCACTCAAATGGTCGGTATTTTTGATGATTTCAGGAAATGCGCTGATTTCCTGAATATCAAAATTTTCATAGGTGTAGTTCTGAAGTTTTTCTTTTTCGAATTTTGTTGTAAAATGTCCTTTTGAAAAGGAATAACTGATATTGCGCCCCAGTAGTCCGAAGCGCTTTTTTGAATTTTTGGTCATTATTGTTTGTTGTGTTTTTCAATATAATTCTGCACCATTTTTTTCTCCCAAACTACAGGAAATAGGTCTTCAATCAGGATATAGTTGTCAAAATTCAATCGGAGGGCATTGCTTAAATGAATTTTAGCTTTTCTATCGTCGTGAATCATAAAATAAAGCCCAGTCAAACGGTATTCGATTTCATTTTCTTCAGGGTAATAATCTCCGGCTTGTAATAAGGTGTGTATTGCACTTTCAAATTCACCTAAAAATTGAAGGATGTCCACCCAGAATAACCAGGTGTCTAATTCAGTATCCCCAAATTCGACTGCTTTTCGATAACCAAATTCAGCTTCTTCAAAGAAGTTCATTTGTTTGTTGATAGAAGCATATCTTTTCCAGTACAATCGATTTTGATTGTCAATAGCTAAAGCTTTGTTTACAAAAAACAAGGCTTTTTGAAAGTTTTGTTCACGTAAATAGAAGTCGGTAATAGCAATCCAGCCCTTGTCTAATAAGGGATCTTCATGAACAGTTTCGTTATAGAATTTAAGTGCTAAAACTTTGTTACCTAATTTTTCATAACATTTACCTATTCGAAGCAGGGCATAAGAGGTAGCATCTTCTAATTCGATGGTTCTATTGTAATTTTCAATAGCTTCGTCATATTTCCCTAAGCGTTCTAATGCCTTGGCTTTTTCCATAAAAGCACCCAGGAATTCATCGTCAATAAGTGTAGCGTATTCAAAGGCACGAATGGCATTTTCATAATCTTTCAAACCATAATGCAAACGTCCTTTTTGATGCCATGCAATTTCACTGTATGGGTTTTTCTCTATATACTCGTCTAAAAAAGTTATTGCTTCGTTATTTTGATCCAGAAATTCATAGCAATAAACTACATTGTATAAGGCGGATTGATCTTCAGGATCTTCTTCCAGACATTTTATAAAGCTTTCTTTGGCTGCTTCTAAATTATCCATGAACAAGTATTCCATTCCAATTAAATTATACACATCGGCATAATCATCGGTGTATTGTAAAGCAATTTTTAGTAATTCAACGGCTTTTTCATGTTGGTCTCTTTTAGAGTAAATGTTAGCCTTTTGAATATAAATTTCTTCATTATGCGGTTCTATGGCATACAGTTCATTGAGTAATTTCTCGGCTATATCCAATTTATCATCATAAACCAGCATTTCAACCTGAACGAGTTTTAAGCCGGTAGACTTAGGGTGTTGGTCCAATGCCAGTTTTAGCGCTTTTTTCGCTAATGCAGCCTTACCTGTATCGAGATAATGAAGTATAATTTCTTCAAATTCTTCAGAGTCAAAAAAGAGTACTTTGTTAGTTTTTAACATAGACTCAAATTTGGATAGAGATAAGTTATAATCTTCTTCTTCGTCGCTGAGTTGCATACTTTCTGTTTTTAGAATTTGGCCTAGTTTAAAGTTAGGCATCATTCGGTTTATTATAGAAGAAAAAAATGAATTATTGTGAACAATTTAATTAACAAAGAATCTCAATAGCAATATCAAATTGCAATGTCAATATCAAATTGATTCTGGAATCTAAATTCTGCTGCCTGACTTCTGAATTTCATCCATCACTGTTAGCATTATGTTACATCCTTCACGTATTTCTTCGTTAGAAATGGTTAAAGGAGGTGTAATTCTGATAGCGCATCCTTCAAAGAGTAACCAGAATAATATCAATCCTTTGTCCTGACATTTTAAAATAACTTCATTCGTGATTTCAGCAGTTGCAGTCATAGCAGCCAGCATCAATCCTTTTCCTCTAACTTCCTGTATCAAAGGGTGTACCAAAAGTGATCTGAAAAGTTTTTCTTTTTCCAAAGCTTCCTGCATTAGATCGGTTTCAGTTATTTCTTTCAAAGTAGCCAGGCAGGCTGCCGCAATGACAGGATGTCCGCCAAAGGTTGTAATATGACCTAATTTGGGGTTTTCGGTTAATAAGTCCATCATTGCCGAGGATGCGGTGAAAGCACCTACAGGCATTCCGCCTCCCATACCTTTCCCCATGGCAACAATATCAGGGACAATATCATAGTTTTGGAAACCAAATAATTTTCCGGTTCTCCCAAAACCAGGCTGAATTTCGTCCAGAATTAACATAGCACCCACTTCGGTACAGCGTTCGCGTACTTTTTTCAGGTAATCATTTTGAGGCTCAATAAATCCGGCACCACCCTGAATTGTTTCTAGTAAAACGCCTGCTGTTTTAGTAGTTATTTTTTCTAAATCGGCTTCGTTGTTAAAGGTGATAAAATCAACGTCGGGAATCAGCGGGCGAAAAGCTTGTTTGCGTTCTTCAAATCCCATTACGCTCATCGAACCCATAGTGTTTCCATGATAGGCATTATAACAGGATATCCATTGGCTTCTTCCGGTAACTCTGCGAGCTAGTTTTAAAGAACCTTCAATGGCTTCCGTTCCTGAGTTGACTAAATAAGTTTTGTTTAAAGGTTCAGGCAGGAGTGAAGCCATCAATTTGCAATATTCCACTGCCGGACTTTGTGAATATTCGCCGTAAACCATAACGTGCGAATATTTGTCCAATTGATCTTTTATTGCCTGATTAACTCTTGGAGGTTGGTGACCTAAAGTGCAGGCCGAAACTCCGGCAACAAAGTCCAGGTATTTTTTATTATTGGTGTCGTAGATATAAGAGCCTATGGCATGTGAAACTTCCATTCCCAGTGGGTAAGGAGATGTTTGTGCCTGGTATTTTATGAAGTCGTTATTCACGTTTTTTTGTTTTTTTATCGCAAAGTTTACAGCATTTTATTAATCTGAAATCTGCCTTCGGCTAATTGCTTTCTGTAATCTGATTACTTACTTCTTTTTCTTCTTCTTATCGTAATTCAAGGTTTCTTTTCGGATTTTCATAGGGACATTCGGTTTGGCTTCGTCCTTTTTGGTTGCCTCAATCATTTTCTCATTGTATTGATTTTCTTCTTCAGGAAAGATATCGTCTTTAGATTTTATTCTTTCATCTGCCCGCCATTTGAATCCTCTGAATTTCCTGTCGTATTCATTGAGTTCTTCTTCAGGATAAATGTCTCCGTCAACTTGTTGAAAAAAAGTAATGGTTTCAATGGTATTTTTATCAAAAAGAATGCTGATTTTACTGCTTACATTTTTATTGATACCAATAAGTTCTTTGTCGTCGTTGCGCATATAATAAATTACTTCGGCATTTTTTATAATGTCAACATCATGGAGTTTTCCGTCTTTAAATTTACCTAAAAGATTAGCTCCTTTTATTTGATTGTAACCTGTACCTAAGGTGTCTTTGGAAATGATAAAGGTATTACTGAGCACCTTTAGTGAGTCTAGTTTTTGCGTTTTTTTATCGCCAATGAGATGCATTATATCACCCGTGATTTGGCTTTCGCCATTCCATAGTATTGGATTGCCAATTAGTTTTGTGAGGGCTGTTTTAGTGCTGGAATGTATCGAGTCGCATTTTCCGCTCATATCGGTTTTGTAGAAACGGACATTGTTGAAGGCTCTGATAATTCTGTCTCCCTCTTTTCCGGTTACCATCAGTTTTTTTCCATGAATGTAAACCGAGTCATTTTCTACAAAATTGATAGCAACGGCTCTTTTGGTTACAAACATTGAATCTTTCTTTTGGAAAATTTCGGCATAATGTCCTTTTACAATTCCTTTATTGATGGAGTCAGTAATTTTTACATTTCGTGTTGCTGAAGCAAATTCTTTATTTCTGTCATAGTACAAACTGTCTCCTTCTATCAGACGGTCATCATATTTAATGTACGATTTTCGAAGGAAATGCGCCAGATTTTTTTTGGTGTCATAAAAACCTTTTTCAGTATAGATGTGATTGTTTTTGCTTGTAATTGTTGAAGGCCCTAATAGGTAGGAGTGTCCGGAATTACTGTAATAATCCAAGTGGTTGGATTTAATAACATACTTAGGGTTTGTTATGGTTACAGCGGTTAAAAATTGAAATTTCTTTTCAGCAACAAAGTATTTACCTGAATTGCTTTCAAGTGTATTTTCTTTGTTGGTTATAACACCTTTTGTGTTATAAAAGACCTCTTGGGTATTACGATCAAAATTAATGGTATCTGTTTTTAGTGTAGCATCAGGTGAAGTCATAACTACATCTCCTGTAGCAAAAGCCTTTTTTACATTTCCATTGTATTCGGCATATTTGCTGTTTAAATAAAGCGTGTCTCCTTGAACAAGTTGGACATTTCCAAAGGCTTTGATATAATTTTCTTTTTGAAAATAATAGGCTTTGTTACAACTTAACACCGCTCCGTCATGGTTTACTACTACGTTTCCGGTTAGTAAGAAAGCATCCGGCATTTCGACTTGGTTAACATCGGCGAAATCAGAATGTTCAACAATTATTTTTTTAGGTGTTTGTGCGTTTACTTTTATTGAAGTAATTAAAAACAAACTAAAACAGATGAAAAATAGTGATTTATTCAAGGGTGTATATTTTTGTCAAATTTATGAAAAAGGAAACAAACCCAATAAATATTACTATTTATTTATGATTTTGGAAAGACAGATTTAAGATCTAAGCAGCATTTGTGACTAATAAAAAAGCCGACTAGTACATTAGCTGTAAGTGTCGGCATTTTTTTAATTTGTTACGAAAGACAAATCAGTATTTCTTGATAAATGAATTTTTGTAATTTTCATTTACATTATCCCAGTTAATTACATTAAAAAAGGAATCGATGTACGTTTTTCTGCGGTATTGATAACCTAGATAATAGGCGTGTTCCCAAAGATCTAAGGCAAGTATAGGAGTTCCCGGAACAGCTGCATTTCTCATTAAAGGATTGTCCTGGTTTTGAGAACTGGTGATTTTAAGTTTTCCTGCTTTGTCAACGATTAACCAAACCCAAGCCGAGCCAAATTGCAAACTTGCTTCCTGTATAAAAGCAGTTTTGAACTCATTAAAAGAACCAAAATCTCTGTCGATTGCTACAGCAATGGTGTCTTTAGGAGTTCCTCCGCCTTTAGGTCCCATCGACTTCCAATATAGGGAATGATTGTAAAATCCTCCTGCGTTATTTCTTAATTCGGTGTCGTTAACATCCAGTTTAGCTAAGATATTTTCTATAGACATATTTTCGTATTCCGTACCTTCTATAGCTGCATTTAGGTTGTTCGTATATGTTAAATAATGCTTTGAATAATGCACTTCCAGTGTTAATGGTGAAATACTTGGAGCTAAAGCGTCATACGAATAGGGTAGTTTGTCTAATAAAAACGAACCCGGGTTTGCTTTTACATCATCAGGGAAACCAAGGGTTACTTTTTCTTGAGCTGTAGGAAGAGGAACTTCAACTACTTCAGTCAGTTTTTTATTATTACATGAAATCAAAAAACTTAAAAAAAGTAGGCTTGTTAAAGTAAAGAAAATCTTTTTCATGTATGGGGTGTTTTTCAAAGAGAATTAATGATTTCAATATAGTTTTCTTTGGCTTCATCAGCTGAAAGATGGCTGATTTGCATCCAGGCATTCGTTTTGAAAGCGTCTCTTAAATGAAAATTAGATGTTTGTCTGATTTCCATAGTGCCAATAGTTGCTTGCTTGTAAAAAGCATAGAGTCTTAGCTGAACATCTTGAGGTAAAGATGCTTGAGTCATTTTAGAGGCTTTTTCAACCGCTTCGTTAAATCGAGTATCTAAATCTTTTTCAGTCATTATTTTTTTGCAATAATAGTTTTTCCTCCAATTGCTTTTTGGTTAAGAACTACTTCAACAGGAGTACCTAAAGGTAAAAATAAATCTACTCTTGAACCAAATTTAATAAAGCCGGCATCGGTACCCTGAATAACCTGCATGCCTTCTTCGGCATAGTTTACGATACGGCGCGCTAATGCTCCTGCAATCTGGCGGTATAAAATAGCTCCAAAAGTATTGTTTTCAATGACAACGGTAGTTCTTTCGTTTTCTTCACTTGCTTTTGGATGCCAGGCTACTAAGAATTTACCAGGATGGTATTTGCTGAATTTAATAATTCCGCTCATTGCATATCTGGTAACGTGTACATTAATAGGCGACATAAAAATAGAAACCTGTAAACGTTTGTCTTTAAAGTATTCTCCTTCGTAAACTTCTTCGATAACCACTACTTTTCCATCAACGGGAGCCAGAATTTGGTTTTCATTTATAATTACTGATCTTTTTGGGTTTCTAAAGAATTGTAAAATGATAATTAAAACCAGAAAAGCGAATATCTGAACCAGCATTCTAAGCCAATTGATATCAATAAATTTATCTGCAAGTAATAGTACTGCAACGGTAAAAACTGATCCTAAAAAAATTGATGGGATTCCTTCTTTATGAAACATAATTTAAAATTTGATAAAATAAAAATATAATTGGTGCTACAAATATAACACTATCCAGTCTATCTAGTACACCTCCGTGACCCGGCATGATGTTTCCGCTGTCTTTTACACCGGCAATACGTTTGAATTTAGATTCGATTAAATCGCCAATGGTTCCAAAAATCCCAACAATAGCTGCGATTGAAGTCCAAATTAAGATGGATTGTTGGCTAAATTCACTTTTTGGTTTAATGTAATATTTAGATATTAAGTAACCTGCAAAAATGGCAAAAAGAATGCCGCCGAAAAATCCCTCAATTGTTTTTTTAGGAGAAATGCGCTCGAGTAGTTTGTGTTTACCAATGGATTTTCCAACGATATAGGCAAAAGTATCGTTTGTCCAAATTAAAAGAAACAGCCCAATGATGATTTTTGGATTGTAATCTTTTATACCAAATGAAATTTTAGTTATAAAAATAAATGGTAAGGTTACGTAGCCAAAAAGATATAAGTATTTAGATGAAGTACTTATTGTTTGAACGCTATCATAAAAAAGAAAAAGAATACACTTTACTGATACTACTAAAGTAGTTGCCAATAAAATAATATTAAGTTGCTGGATGTTTACAGTGATTTCAATATTAGTTCCTAAATATTCATTGATTGCAGTAGTTGTAAATTTGTTGTAATGACTAATTAGTGTAATTGTAGTATATAGCAACGTGGCTGCAATTAACGGAAGTGTTTTATTAACTTGCGTTAGATTGCAAAATTCATAAATAGCAATGAGTAAAAAAATGCCGAAAAGAATAAAAAAACTTTCGGTAGAGAATAATATAGAAGCTAATAATAATATAATGTAAATAGCACCTGATATTGATCTTTTTAAGGTTTCATTCATTTTAAAGATCTTCTAAAAGCAACAAATAAAGATTTTTAGCAGAACTGCCGTATTGAGTAAAGTCTTCTTCTTTCGCTTTTTCAAAATATTTAATAGCGGTAATATTAGTAGGGTAATCTCTTTCGTATTTCTTTTTAATGGCGCTTAGTCCGTCACTCTTCATAGCAAGAATTTGACTGGTTGTGGCCAAAACTACGATGTTAGTGGGTAATTCGTTTGGTTTGTGTTGTTTGATTTGCTTTGATGAAAAAAGGATGGAGCCTTCTTCAGCAATTAAATTTTCACAACTGGATAGTAAGAATTTAGGATTTGAAGGCTTGTTGTAAGGAAGTTTGTTTTCGTCTAAAAGATAAAAAAGTTTAGGGTCGTAACAAAGTACTTCGGTTTCAAACCAATCGTTTTCTTCTAAGATATTTTCAAATTGATCTTTTACTTCCTGATTGTTTTCACAGTATAAAAATTTACCTCCATTTTTTTTGAAATTGTAGATAAATCGTTCGTCAACAGAAATGTTGTTATCAGGAAAGAAGTTGTTATTCTGACTTTCTTTTTCCTCATCTGATGGCGAAATACTTGAACCAAAAAGTTTTCTAAAAAGACTCATATTTTTTTGTAAGGTACTTGATATATTATTTGTAACCGTCCAAAGATAAAAAAATCTTAATTCAAAACGAGGTTTTGAATTAAGATTTTAAATTATTTATATTAAGTGTCTTATTTAGAGACTATTTCTTCCAGATTTTTGTCAAAGTTTCTTTTTCCAAAAATTGCTTCTAAATCGTCTTTGAAAATTACTTCTTTTTCGATAAGAATATCAGCAAGTTCATGTAATTTGTCTTTGTTTTCTTCTAGTATTTGAATGGCTCTTTGGTATTGACTTTCAATTAATAAAGAGATTTCTTTGTCAATAATCTGAGCCGTTTCATCAGAATATGGTTTAGAGAAACTGTATTCACTTTGTCCTGTAGAATCGTAATAAGTTACGTTTCCAATTTTTTCATTTAAACCATAAACTGTAACCATTGCTCTTGCCTGGCGGGTTACTTTTTCTAAATCACTAAGTGCTCCTGTAGAAATTTTATTGAAAGTTACTTTTTCGGCAGCACGACCTCCCATAGTAGCGCACATTTCATCGAGCATTTGGTCAGTACGAACAATTTGACGCTCTTCCGGTAAGTACCAGGCAGCTCCTAAACTTTGTCCGCGAGGAACAATGGTTACTTTAATAAGTGGTGCAGCGTGTTCAAGCATCCAGCTCACAGTTGCGTGACCAGCTTCATGAATGGCAATTGCTTTTTTCTCCTCAGGAGTGATGATTTTGTTTTTCTTTTCTAATCCGCCTACAATACGGTCAACAGCATCCAGGAAATCCTGTTTGTCAACAGCGGTTTTATTATTTCGGGCAGCTATCAAAGCCGCTTCATTACATACGTTAGCGATATCGGCACCCGAGAATCCCGGAGTTTGTTTGGCTAAAAAGTCTAAATCTAAGCCTTCTACTTTTTTCAAAGGAGCAAGGTGAACTTTGAAGATTTCGGCACGTTCGCGAACATCCGGTAAATCAACGAAGATTTGTCTGTCAAAACGTCCGGCACGCATTAATGCTTTATCAAGAACATCAGCTCTATTGGTAGCAGCTAATACAATTACGTTAGAATTAGAACCAAAACCATCCATTTCGGTTAATAATTGGTTCAAAGTATTTTCTCTTTCGTCGTTTCCTCCTGAAATGTTATTTTTTCCTCTGGCACGACCTACTGCATCAATTTCGTCAATAAAAATGATAGAAGGAGATTTTTCTTTAGCTTGTTTGAATAAATCACGAACTCTTGAAGCACCAACTCCTACAAACATTTCTACGAAATCAGAACCTGATAAAGAGAAAAACGGAACCTGAGCTTCACCGGCTACGGCTTTTGCTAAAAGTGTTTTACCTGTTCCCGGAGGTCCTACAAGTAGTGCTCCTTTAGGGATTTTACCTCCAAGATTAGTGTATTTTTCAGGATTTTTCAGGAATTCTACAATTTCCTGAATTTCTTCTTTAGCTCCTTCAAGTCCGGCAACATCCTTAAAAGTGGTTTTAACATCGGTTTTTTCGTCAAAAAGTTTTGCTTTTGATTTTCCAATACTGAAAATTTGTCCGCCACCACCAGCGCCACCACCTGACATTTTGCGCATGATAAAAATCCATACACCAATGATGATGATTACCGGAAGTAAGCTAATTACGATATCAGACCAATTACTTTTGGCTACAAAATTAAAATCTTTAAGTTTTCCTTCGGTAACAGCTTTTTCTAATTTAGTTTGAAAAATCTGATCGTTACCAATTTCAAAAGTGTATTGAGGCCCTTTGTTAGGACGGTCAAAAATGTCTTTGGCAACTCTTTGGTGTTCTTTGTCTTTTAAAGCTTCTGGTTTTAAAAAAACTTCTGCTTCTGTTTTGTTGTAAACAATAACTTTTTCAATTTGTCCTTTTTCTAAATAGATATTGAATTTTGAAGAAGTTAATTGAGCAGGTTCTTGTAGGCTGGAACTACCAGTTACAAAACTTATAAATAAAAAAATAAGTAATATGGTTGTATAAACTAACCAAGGGCTAATTCTAAATTTATTAGGATTGGGATTATTGTCTTTTGCCATTATTTTTTATCTTATACATTTAGTATTTGTTTGC
Organism: Flavobacterium glycines; assembly: GCF_900100165.1. Lineage (GTDB taxonomy): Bacteria > Bacteroidota > Bacteroidia > Flavobacteriales > Flavobacteriaceae > Flavobacterium > Flavobacterium glycines. The sequence continues at coordinate 283,240 of NZ_FNEO01000002.1, read as the reverse complement.
AATTGTAGTGATTTTCGCATCTCCCCACAAACTTTCAATGTTGTAATATTCTCTAATTTGTTTTTGAAAAACGTGAACCACTATGTTTACGTAGTCCATAAGTACCCATTCGGCATTGTCTGTACCTTCAACATGCCAGGGTTTATCTTTAATTTCTTTAGAAACAATTTTTTGAATGGAGTTAACAATTGCGTTAACCTGAGTATTTGAATTTCCGTTGCAGATAACAAAATAGTCGCAAACAGCAGTGTCTATTTCTCTGAGATCGAGAATATCTATGTCATTTCCTTTTACTTCTTCTATTCCTTTGATAATGTTTGCAAGTAACGCATCATTATTTACAGTTTTTTTTGCCATGAATTATTTTTATAATAAGTGTGTAAAGTTACCATTTTTTGTGATTATTTTTGAACCTTAACATAATATTAAATAATGTTACAAAAATAATTGCTAATGAAACTAATCAAACTCGATGCCATAGATTCTACAAATGATTTTCTAAAGGGATTATCGGCAACTGAGGAGCTTGAAAATTTTACTGTAGTTACTGCCGAAAATCAAACGAAAGGACGGGGTCAGATGGGAGCTGTTTGGAATTCTGAAAAATCTAAGAATCTAATAATGAGTGTTTTTGTTAAGGATTTGTTAGTGGGTGTGGAGGCGATTTACAATTTTAATATAGCCACTACTTTAACACTCATTCAGGTGCTGAAAACTTTTAATATTCCCAATTTGAGTATCAAATGGCCTAACGACATTATGTCAGCTAATTTCAAAATTGCTGGCATTCTTATTGAAAATAGTTTCAAAAGTGACGGTACTATTTCTTCTGTCATTGGTATCGGTTTGAATGTGAATCAAACAGATTTTGAAAATTTACCCAAAGCTTCTTCTATGGCAGTTGTAGTCAATTCCACTTTCGATAAAGACGAATTAGTTGTCTTAATTGTGGAGCGATTAAAAGTTAATTTGGGACTTGTTGCTTCCAATCCTGAATATTTATGGAACGAATACTTTAAACTATTGTTTAAAAAAGGAATTCCGATGCCTTTTAAAACAGAAACGGAAAAAGCTTTTATGGGAATTATACAGGGGGTAACTCAAAAAGGAAAATTAGTTGTTCTTTTAGAGGATGATACTTTTGCTGAATATGATATTAAAGAAATTCAAATGCTTTATTGAAAAGCCTGCAAGCTGGTTTGAAAAAGATTTTTGATCTATTTTTGTTATTTTTCCAAAAAAAATACGCTCTATTATTTTGTTATTTAATTGTTTTTAAGGTATTTATGTTTTTTGAAAAAGTTAAATGTTATTTGAACACTTAAAAAAATGATGGAAATAAGTATTTTTATTTTACTTTTGGATTTCGTTTTTCGCAAAAAATATCTTAGAATAAAATTGAAGTAGAATTTTATAACTAAAATTTTAGCAGAATTCGAAAGTTTTATCTTCCTGATTCTTAATTATTCGTAAAAGAAATATACGATTTTTAGAAATGAGAATTTAAACATTATTAATTGTAATTTAAATCTAAACAACTAATATTAATCAATTAAAAACCATTTTTTTATGAGCTCAAGTCTCGAATTTGCAGATTATGCAGTCTTTATTGTCTACTTTTTGATAGTATCCATTTACGGATATATCATCTATCGCAAGCGCGAAAAAAACGAACACGATGCTAAGGCGTATTTCTTAGCCGAAGGAACATTAACCTGGTGGGCTATTGGAGCTTCGTTAATTGCTTCTAACATTTCAGCTGAGCAGTTTATCGGGATGAGTGGGGAAGGATTCTTTTTAGGAATAGCTGTAGCTGCTTACGAATGGGTTGCTGCTATCGCCTTAATTATCATTGCGATTTGGTTTATTCCTGTTTATTTGAAAAACAAGATTTACACCATGCCTCAATTCCTGACAACACGTTATAATGAGACTACGGCTTTGATTATGGCTGTTTTCTGGTTGTTTTTGTATGTATTTGTAAACTTAACTTCTATTTTATACTTAGGAGCTGTTGCTATTAACGGATTAGCGGGAGGAGAATACCTTCACGTTATTATGTTAGGATTGGCTATTTTTGCGTTGATTATCTCTCTTGGAGGTATGAAGGTGGTTGCTTATACTGACGTTATTCAGGTAGCAGTATTGATTATTGGAGGTTTAGTAACTTCTTATATCGCTTTAACAACAGTAGGAGAATATTTTGGAGTTGGTAAAGATGCTATTGCTGGATTCAATGTCTTAATGCAGGAAGCTCCGGAGCATTTCAAAATGATTATTCCTAGACCAACAGCTACTTCTACACAGTTAGAAATTGATAAATACCTTACTTTCCCTGGAATATTGTCGTATTTAGCAGGTATCTGGATTATCAACTTAAACTATTGGGGATGTAACCAATACATTACTCAAAGAGCCTTAGGAGCTGATTTAACAACGGCTCGTACAGGTATTTTATTTGCTGGTTTATTAAAATTATTAATGCCTGTAATTGTAATGTTACCTGGTATTGCAGCTTATGTTTTATATCAAGGAGGACATTTACCACAATTAGTAGGAGGAAAAGACGGAGCTTACTCAGCTATGTTGACATTCTTGCCTACAGGATTAAAAGGATTATCGGTTGCGGCTTTGACTGCTGCGATTGTAGCTTCATTAGCGGGTAAAGTAAACAGTATTTCTACAATCTATACTTTAGACGTTCATAAAAAATACATTCAAAAAGGAGCTTCTGACAGAGCTCAGGTAAACATTGGTCGCTATGCTGTTTTTGCTTCAATGGTACTTGCGGTATTATTTACTTGGAATGATTTACTAGGAATTGGTGGAGTAGGAGGATTTACTTATATCCAAAAATATACAGGATTCATTAGTCCAGGGGTATTTGCGATGTTCTTCTTAGGTATGTTCTGGAAAAGAACTACAGGAACGGCTGCTATCGTGGGAGTATTAGCTGGTTTCTTCTTATCGGTTTTATTCAATGAGTATGCACCGGGAATGTTTGGAAACGAAACTTTCTTGTACACGGCTTATCCAAATGGTAAAGGTTTATATGAAATTCCATTCCACATTTGTATGGGATTATCATTCTTATTCACTATGATTTTGATGATTGGAGTGAGTTTTGCAGGACCAAAAGTTAACCCTAAAGCATTTGAATTGGATACTGAAATGTTCAAGGTTAAACCTCAAACTACAGTATTAATCATTATTACATTATTAATTATCGCTGCTTTATATGTGAAGTTCTGGTAAGAAATAGATAAGATTCTAAATAAAAAATGTGAAATCGAAGCAATTTGATTTCACATTTTTTTTATGCATTAAAAATCATTTTTAAATCATAATTTCTATTTGAAAAAGGCGATGAGTTTATGAGATTAACTAATTTTATTATATCTTGTGCTGTTCAATTATAATCAGGTAATTTCATGTTTAAATCTTTGCTTTTAAGATATTTAGTTCTGTTATTAGCGCTGTTTTTCTTCCCTTTTATAGGTATTGCTCAGGATTATTCGGTGAAATTTCTCGATATTTCAGATGGTTTGTCTAATAATTCGGTTACTACCATTTATCAGGATGTGGACGGATTTATGTGGTTTGGAACTTACGATGGTTTGAACCGCTATGATGGCTATACATTTAAGGTTTTTCGAAATGAAATTAATAACGAAAATTCCTTATCAACTAATACGGTTTATTCTTTAGAAGGCGATTCCAAAAGAAATATTTGGGTTGGGGGAAATAAAGGAGCCAGCATTTATGATAAGTCTAAAGCACTGTTTTATCCGGTTAAATATAAAGAACAGGAGAATGCTGCTGCTGTAGTTTTAAAAAATGTAGTGCATCAAATAAAAGCAGTTTCGAAGGAATTGGTTGTATTGGCTACACAAAATTCAGGATTGATTGTATTTGAAAAAGGTACGTTTGTGGGTAAAACGATTCCCATTGCTAAATTAAAGAAAGCATTTAGTTATGATGCCGTAACGATTCAAAACAATGCAAAGGGAACAGCTTGTTGGGTCTATGTTAGGAATTTAGGACTATGTAATTACAATTACCTTTCGAAAAAAATGACATTGATAGCTCCATTGTCTATGGAGGTAAAATGCATGGAAAGGGATAAGGATGGCAATCTTTGGCTGGGTACCGATGAAGGACTTTTTCTTTTTAATACGACCACTTTTTCAATCTCAAAAAACTATTTTTCTAATAAATGTATTGTTTCCAATATCCTTAGAGATAAGAAAAACCAATTTTGGATTGCGACTGATGGATCGGGGATTTATAAATTAGATAAAATTAATAAAAATGTAATTCCTTATAGCAGCGTTAATTCGCAGCCAATTGTAAAAAGTAGTTCGATTTGGAGCGTTTATGAAGATTTCTTTGGAAACATTTGGTTTGGTACGCTGCGTGGCGGAATCAGTATGATTAGTGCTACTCCCAAGTATTTTAAAAACATCAAATACAATGTTAAAGATAACAATCTGGCTCAGAATTTTATTTTATCCAGTTGTGAGGATGAAAAACACAATTTGTGGATAGGAACCGATGGGGCAGGATTGCGTTATTGGAATCGAAAAAACAATACTTATACCGTTTATAATACCAGTTTAAATTCGGTAAACGCTATTTCGAGTAACTTTATTACCAATATTATTCGCGACAGTAATAATGAGATTTGGCTCTCAACCTGGGCAGGAGGTGTTAACCGAATCAATCCTAAAACCAATTCCATAAGCCGTTATTCCTGTTATAATCCGTTTACAAAGCAGGTAGAGAAAAATATTTGGTTTGTTTATGAGGATTCCAAAAAGAATCTTTGGGCAAGTGCTACTAATGAGGGTTGTTTGTACTTTTTTAATCGTGCTAAAAACTCCTTTCAGCTTTATGATAAGAATATCAATAATTTACAATGCTTAACGGAAACCAGAGATGGTAAACTTTGGGGTGGTAATTATACTTCGATTGTATGGATAGATAATGCCCGAAGAAAACACGGAAAAATCAATATTGGTTATCCTGTACGTGCTGTACACGAAGACAGGAATAAGCAACTTTGGGTAGCAACCCAGGAAGGAGGATTGCTATTGTTTAATCGAAAAACCAACACTTTCAAGAGGTTTACTACTGCCGATGGTTTGGCATCTAATACTATTTTGAGAATATTGGAAGATAAAAATGGTAATTTATGGATGAGTACCTACAATGGTTTGAGCAGGTTGAATACCAAGACTAAAACCTTCAGGAATTTTTCTAAAAATGACGGATTACAAAGTAATCAGTTTAGTTTTAATGCCGGTTTAAAATTAGCGACCGGAGAGTTTTTCTTTGGAGGAATCAATGGTTTTAATTTGTTTTATCCTGAATTAATAAAGGATGAAATTTCGAATACAAAGATTCTTCTTTCGGATTTAAATGTAAATAACGAACCCATCGCAACTAAACCCGAGTTGATTTCGGAGTGGACTAAAAACAATCAAATCCAGGAAATTAGATTACCTTATGATCAGACTACACTTTCTATTGAGTTTGTAGCTTTGGATTATTCGGGTGCCGATAAAATTAATTACGCTTATTTTCTCGAAGGCTGGGATGATCAATGGAGCAATGCTGGGCAAAACAGAAAAGCCAATTATCCGCATCTCTCAGAGGGAACTTATCTTTTCAAAGTAAAAACGTCTAATTTTCAGGATGAATTAAGCAAGGCAGAGACTTTGATTCGAATAGTAGTTTTGCCGCCATGGTACAGAAGCTGGTGGGCTTATCTTTTGTATTTGATTATTGGCGGAAGCATTATTTACAATTATATCAAATACAGTAAATACAAAGAAGGATTAAAGTATAAAGTCCAAATAGCAGAACTGGAAAGAGAGAAAGAGAAAGAAATTGCCGAAAAGCAATCGTCGATGTTTACTTATATTTCTCATGAATTCCGTACACCGCTTGCACTTATTATTAATCCTTTGAAAAAAGTAATTAAAAAAGAAGATGCTCAAAATGATGCATCTAAAGGCGATTTGCAAATTGCTTATAGAAATGCAAGGCGATTGTTAAGTCTGGTAGATCAATTGTTGCTTTTCCGTAAGGCCGAAAACGATGCTGATGTATTGCGATTGTCAGAAATTAATATGAACGATTTGTGTCAGGAAGTGTACCAATGTTTTGTGACGCAAGCCCGGGATAAAGCCATAAATTATACGATTGAAATTCCTGATGAGACTCTTCAAATTATTGGAGATTATGAAAAGATTGAAATTTCATTGTTCAATTTGGTTTCCAATGCGTTTAAATATACTGCCGATGGAGGAAGTATTGCCGTTAAACTAACCCAAACTGAAAAAGAAGTGTCGGTAGCCATTTCTGATACAGGAACAGGTATTGCTCAGCAAAATATTGAAGCTATTTTTGAAAAATTCAAGCAATTAGATTCTAAAGTTGCTGTAAGTACAGGTTTTGGAATTGGATTGTATATCGTGAAGTATTTTGTAGACAAACACAAAGGAAAAGTTGCCTGCGAAAGTGAATTGGGTAAAGGAAGCTGCTTTACATTGGCATTTTTAAAAGGTCAGGAGCATTTTGACGATTTGCCAATTAGTTCAAATGTTCCTAAAATGAGCGAATTAGTAGAAGAACTTTTATTTGATGATTTAGATAAAAATGATGATGCCGGTTCTGCTGAATTCAATGAAGAGCTCAACAAAAAGATGCTTACCGATAAAAAATCGGTGTTGATAATTGATGATAATGTTGAGATTAGAAATTATTTGATTCAGTTGTTTTCCGGAAATCATTTGGTTTATAGCGCTGTAAACGGTCACGAAGGTTTACAATTGACTAAAAAATACATGCCTGATATTGTAATTTCGGATATTGCAATGGAAGTGATGGATGGCCTGGAGTTATGTAAAAGAATAAAAGAAAGTGACGAATTATCGCACATACCGGTTGTTTTATTAACGGCTACAAATAATCCGGAAACCCATTTGCAGGGGATAACCGATGGTGCCGATGATTATATTACCAAACCATTTGATGATGATTTGCTCGTGGCCCGAGTGGATACTTTATTAAAGAATAGAGGAAATCTCAGAAAGTATTTCTTAGACAGTATTACTTTGAAAGAAAATGTCCAAAAAGTACCGGCCGAGTATCAGGATTTTTTAAAGAAATGTATTGATATTATCGAAGTCAATATGGGGAATAGGGATTTTTCAATTAAAAATTTCGCTCTCGAAATGGGAATGAGTCATCGTACTTTGTACACAAAAATCAAGATTATTTCAGGAGAGACTCTGAATGCTTTTATCCGCTCAATTCGTTTGAGAAGAGCTGCTATGATATTACTTACCGAAAACGTCAATATATCTCAGGCGAGTGCCGAAGTAGGTTTTGAAGATCAAAAATATTTCAGACAACAGTTTGTGAAATTATTTGGTATGACTCCTTCTTTGTATGTTAAGAAATACAAGGATTCATTTAACAAAGATTTGAATATCATTAAATAGTTATTCTTAATTAAAATTGAGAATTAGTATTGTAATCCTAATCGCATTAATAATGTGGTTAGGATTTTTTATTGATTTCAAGAAATATCAGCTCTAATTTTAGTATAAAATAAATAAAGTAGTATTTTTTTGTTAATTACTGTTTTTTGACGAATCTGTCCTTATTGTTTTCGAATTAGACCTCGTTTTTTTTCAATTTACCCCCCTTAAATAGGCTGTTTTTAGTCATTCCTTTGCTTTTTTGATAGTTTTCTATTTAGAATTTAATGTTTCTGCTAGGTTAAATTATCATAAAAAAATCAAACTACTACATACAATTTATTAACCCAACAAATTAAAATTAAGCTTGTGAAAAGTATAAAGACGCAATGAGAATTTGCAGGATTAAGTTAAAAACAAAGAATACAAATTACCATTAAAACCAAACGAAGTTGTTTAAAACCAACTTAAAAAAACTAAAGCTATATGAAAAAACTCTCGTTTTTATTTTTGCTTACATTTTTTACCATTCTTTTTACAGGATGTCAAAATGATGAAGCCGATTTTCCTTCTTCGGATAATCCAACGGTTGCCGTTTCAACCACTGAAATATATGGAGCCCCAAACAGAAAGTTTGAGATTAAAGCCACTTTGGCAGATGATTTAGGTTTAAAGAATGTAAGAATTCAAATTCCGGAATTAGATTTAGATAAAGTAATCAATTTTGCTACCGATCCTTTATTGACATCTTACAATTTAAGTTACTTTTTTGAAGTTCCTGCTGACAGAGGTGTTTCAGAAGCTTTTGTAATCAAATTAACTATAACGGATGTTTCAGGGAATTCTGTTGATCAAAATATTAATTTACGTTTAGATGGTGAATTCAGTACTCCGGCTATTAACATGATTACACCAAAAGAGGGAGCTGTGGTTTTATTGTCTTCAAGCAATCAATTACCGGTAAATTTTGTTGTAAACGACGATTCAGGAATTGATTATGTTCAGGTAAAATGTGCTGCTTTGGGAATTGACGAAACAGTTCAGTTAACAGGAGCTCCTCAATCGTATACATTCAATAAAACCTATACATTACCTGTAACGGCTGCATCTTATGTTTTAAGCATTACCGCAAGAGATAAGTTTAAGATTCCAAATACAGGAACTTTAAATATTAATGTGGTTGCAACCAATGAGTATCCTGCAATTTATTTATGTGACCAGCCTAAAGGAACTAATCTTACTACCGATGCTGCAGGAGTGCCAATGTATTTCCACGAAAAAACGGGACAGGATTTTGAATTCAAATATTATGCAGATAGTAATAATAAAGAAATTTATTTCTTAGGTCAGGAAGCTGATTTTGCCCCACATTGTTTCGGATTAAATGGTTCAGGAAATTTAGTTGATAATGTTACAGCATCTCCTATTGTTTTGCCTACTAAAGGCTATTATAAAATAAAAGTTAATCCAAGCACATTGGCATACACTGTCACTAAATACACACCAACATCTAAAGTTTGGGCAGATGTAGCAAATGGTGTATGGAATGATACTGAAGCATTGAGAAAACCTTTTGTTAGTGTTTGTGGTGAAGGTGTTAAAGACTCCAACTGGGATACCTGGAATGCCTGGGTTCAAACAGGATTACATTTAGTCAATAATCCGGATAATCCATATCAATTAGTTGGAGAGGTTACGCTTACAGGATCAAGTGTGAAAATTACTTTCACAGGTCAGTGGTGGAATCCACAATGGAGATTGATTAAAAATGGAATTGCTACCATGTCACCAGGAGAAAATGGAAATGGCGCATATTCAGCTGCTGCAGGAGTTTATAAAGTGATTTTGGATACTGAGTTAGAAAGAGCTTTTATCACTAAAAAATAGTTTGTTATAGATTATAACATTAATTAAAAATTATCTTGATATGAAATATAAATTTATAGGGTTGTTAATTGCTGTTTTATGTAGTGCGGCAACCTTTGCACAAATAACAGTTAAAGGAACTGTTAAGGATAAATCAGCGGTGCCTATTCCCGGAGTAAACGTTTTTGTAAAAGGAACACAAACTTCGGTTTCAACTGATTTTGATGGGAAATATGTTATTGTAGTTCCTAATAAAGAAGCCCAACTTGAATTTTCTTTTATGGGTTTTGTAACCCAAACAATTAAAGTTGACCAAAGAACTGTTGTTGATGTAGTTTTGAGTGATAACAATCAAACTCTGGACGAGGTTGTAGTGGTAGGTTACGCTACGGTGAAAAAGAAAGATGTTACCAGTTCGATTGCTTCTGTAAAAGGAAAAGAACTTCAAACAATGACAGTAGGTAATGTTACCGAATCATTGCAAGGAAAAGTGGCAGGGGTTCAAATTACCGGAGCCGGTGGTCCCGGAGCACAACCAAGAGTTCTTATCCGTGGAATTTCTACAGTAAACTTAAGTACTGATCCTCTTTATGTAGTTGACGGAATCCCGATGGGAACGAGTATCAATTTCCTTAGTAATAACGAAATCGAATCGATGGATGTACTTAAAGATGCTTCGGCAAGTGCTATTTATGGTTCTCGTGCATCTAATGGGGTTATTTTGATTACTACCAAAAAAGGAAAAGCCGGGAAAACTAAATTCACGGTTGACATGAGTACCGGTTACCAAATTATGAATAAGCCTTATGATATGGCTAATGCAGAAAATTATGCAACTATCTTAAATACGGCTTATACAAATTCAGGTTATTCAGAGTATTTACCTAATCCTGAACAATACAGAGGAAAAACTACCGATTGGTGGGGAGCAGGAATCGATAGAACTTCTTCGGTAACTAATGCTTCTATTGGTGTTAGTGGTGGTTCTGAGAAAAATACTTATGCTATTAGTTTAAACTATTACAACTCTGATTCATTTTATGATATTGGCGGATGGAAAAGAGTTACAGCCAGAATTGCCAACGATTTTAAATTCACCGATAAATTTTCGGCAGGTGTAACTTTGAATCCTCGTTATGAAACCTGGGGTTCTCCAAGCAACTGGGCCGATTTTGTTAAGATTGACCCGATTACACCAATCTATAAACCGGCTGACCAATTAAACGGAACCGAAAATGAATACAGTATTTATGCACGTTCTCCTTCTTATGTTTGGAATCCTATAGCAGCTGTGAAAAGATATGATGATTATACTGATTTGTATAATTTGAATTCGAATGCTTATTTGCAATATGAGCCTATTAAAGGTTTGATTATTAGAACTCAGGGATCTGTTGAATTTGGAAACAAAGTTTGGAATAAATTCAGTCCGGATTTCGTAATTGATGCGGCTCACGAAAAAGCCGAAATCAATAGTGTAGAAAGAAAAGCAACTACTAATGTGGATTGGACATGGCAATCTACAGCAACATATTCCAGAAAATTTGCCGAGAAGCACAATGTAAGTTTGATGGGCGGTGTGACTATGGAGAATTATGATTCATCAGATGTTTGGGGCTACGGAGAAGGTGTACCTAATAATTCAGAATCGATGAGAGAAGTGAGTGCAGCAACTAAAAACCGTAATAGTAGCGGAACATCTTGGTCAAGTTCTTTGATGTCTTATATTTCACGTTTGTCTTATAATTTCGATAGTAAATATTATTTAACAGCTTCGTTTAGACGTGATGGTTCTTCTAAATTTATGGCTGAAAATAAATGGGCTAATTTCCCGGCTGCATCGGCTTCATGGAGAATTTCGAATGAAGATTTCATGGCGAATGCCAGTTCGCTAGTTAACAATTTAACTTTCAGAGCAGGTTGGGGTAGAGTAGGTAATCAAAATTTACCATCTTCAGTTTATCAGTCTAATATTGGACAAGGATATTATGTTATTGATGGTAATGTTGTCGATACTTCTTATCCTTCCACTATGGCTAACAAAGACATTCGTTGGGAAATTGTAGAAGATATCAACTTTGGACTTGATTTTGGACTTTGGAAAAACAAAATTTCAGGGACTTTAGAATATTACCAAAAAACAACAAAAGACATGTTGTTTGTAAAACAGTTCCCTACTTATAGTGGTTTCCCTTCTTATGCAACAATTTGGACTAACGTTGGTTCGATGCGTTCTAACGGAATCGATTTGCTTTTGTCATACAAAGATAAAAAAGGTGATTTCTCTTATGGTGCCGATTTGACTTTTACAACTGTGAATGTTAAAATGGTTTCTTTATCTACTGATGGAGAAAAGCTTTACGGTTCAAGTAACAGAACTTTAACTGTTCAGGGTGAAGAGCCGGGATATTTCTACGGATATGTAGCTGATGGTTTGTTCCAAAATCAAACAGAATTAAATTCTCATACTGATGAGCACGGAACTAAAATGCAGCCTTATGCTCAGGTAGGTGATGTTCGTTTCAAGGATGTAAACGGTGATGGAAAATTAGACGATAAAGACCGTACAAAAATTGGTTCTCCTTGGGCTGATTATAATGTTGGTTTGAATTTGAATTTTGCTTACAAAAACTTTGATTTGGTGGCTAACTTCTATTCAAGCATTGGAAATGATTTGGTAAACCAAAATATCTCTGACTTATACAACGGAGCAAGTTTAACAAACAAAGTAAGCGGATTAGACCAAATGGCTTGGCATGGTGAAGGAACTTCTAATTATATTCCTAGACTTTCTAAAGATGACAACAACGAGAACTTCACAAAATTCTCTTCTTTATATGTAGAAGATGGTTCTTTTGTGCGCATGAAAAACCTTCAGTTAGGTTATTCTCTTTATAACAAATTTGGATTTGACAAATTGAGAATTTCATTATCAGGTCAAAATTTATGGACATGGACTAAATATTCAGGTGTAGATCCTGAAGTAGGCGGAGGTGTTTTGGGTTCTGGTTTCGGAGGATGGAATTATCCGGTTCAACCAACCATTTTGATGGGGCTTAATGTAGCATTTTAATAATAAACGAATATGAAAAAAATACTAGTATCAATATTAACTTTTGCTGCCGTTGCAGTTTCCTGTAGCGACTTTATTGAAAAAGATGCAAGAGGAACTCAAACCTTAGAAAATTATTTCCAAACAGCACAGGAGTGTGAGAATTATGTAAATGAGTTAACGCATAGATTGTTATTGCCAAATGATTGGTGGACTTTAATTGCACCAAGAGTAACTAACGAAATGGCTACCGATGATGCCTGGATGGGGAATACCGGTCAGGACAGCGGAGCTCACCGACCTAGTTCACAATATTTTATTACTCCTGATAATATGGGAGATATGAACAGCATGTACACTGCGCATTTCTATACCATTCAGTCTTGTAATATAGGTTTGGCAAGAATGGCTTTAGCTCCAATTAGCGAGTCTCAAAGAAATCAATACGTTGGTGAATCTTTATTTGTACGAGCTTATTGCTACTATGAATTAGTAAACAATTACGGAGGTGTGCCATTGTATACTTCAGTTCTTGGGACCAGCGATTTGAAATTAGCACGTAGTACCGCTACAGAAGTATATGCTCAAATTGAAGCTGATCTTAAAGCATCAGCTGAAAAATTAGAGACGATTGAAGTTTACAGAAACGGAAGAATCAATAAATGGGCAGCTTATGCTTTATTGGCTCGTGTTTCTTTGTTCCAGGAAAAATGGGCTGAAGCGAAATTGTATGCTAACAAAGTAATTACCGAAGGACCTTTTTCATTAGAACCAAACTTCTTAAATATTTGGGATGTTAACAATCATAATGGAGTGGAGTCTATTCTTGAGGCGCAGTCTTCAAGTGTTCAGGATAAGAGTTTAGGATGTGCATTACCTACTTTGTCAGGCGCCAGAGGGGAAGATAAAAAATATTTCCCAAGTAATGATGCAGCGGATGTACTCGATGGTTGGGGATGGTGTATGCCTACAAGTGATTTGGAAAACGCTTATATTTCTGAAGGTGATGTAATTCGTCGCAGAAGTACTATCACTAAATGGGGAGAAGCGGCTTATGGCGATGAAGTGTTGAATCCAACACACAAATTCAGTTTGAACGATAATAAATCAGGACGTATTTGTCGTAAATATTATATTCCAATTGCTACCCGTAGAGCTTTAGATAAAAAAGACGGACACTTACCATTGAATGTGCCATTGATTCGTTTGGCCGAAATGTATCTTACAAGAGCCGAAGCAAATTACCATTTAAATGATGCCGATGGCGCTATGAGAGATATCAATGTGGTGAGAGCCCGCGTAAGTCTTGATCCGGTAGTAGGAATGGCAGGTCCAAATCTTTTGAGAAAAATTTACAAAGAGCGTCGTTTAGAATTGGCTTTTGAAGGATTGCGTTTGTTTGATATTCGAAGAGAAAAAGATCCAAGTACAGGAAAACCGGTTATCGAATCTTTGATGGGAGCTAACGGAACTTTTGTAAAATACAATCTGAGTTCGACTGATCCTTACGAAACTACCAATACTAAAGAAGCTCAGGATAAAGGAATCAATTTTGATCCTACGAAGCATTTAGTTTGGCCGATACCACAATTGGAAATCGATTTGAGTGGAGGAATAATTAAACAAAATCCAAATTATTAATATGAATTTGATAAAAAAATACAAAGTAAGCCTGCTGTTTGCAGGCTTATTTTCAATGAGTACAGCATTCATTAGCTGTTCGTCGGACAACAATGAAAATTCAGAACCAGTTGTTGAAACGACAAGAGAATTAAAAATCAATTTGGATGCGAATCTGCAAACGATGGAGAGTTTTGGAGCATCTGATGCCTGGCAGTGTAATAATATTGGTAAAAACTGGCCTTCAGAAAAGAAAAATGCTATTGCCGATTTGTTATTCAGCAGAGAAGTAGATGCCGATGGAAACCCTAAAGGAATCGGTTTGTCATTATGGCGTTTTAATCTTGGTGCTGGAAGTACTGAGCAAGGTGATGCAAGTGATATAACTGATGAATGGAGACGTACGGAGTGTTTTACTACTGATGGAGTAATTTACGACATGAACAAGCAGGCAGGTCAGGTTTGGTTTATGAAAGCCGCTAAACAGCGTGGAGTAGATAAGTTATTGGCTTTTACAAATAGTGCACCTGTTTATTTAACTCAAAACGGAAAAGCACATGCCAGCATCAGTACTTTTTATAATTTAAAAGATGGAAAAATGCCTGAATTGGCTGATTTCTGGGTGAATGCTATTGATAAATTAAAATCAGTTCATAACTTAACAATTGATTATGTAAGTCCGTTTAACGAACCGCAATACGAATGGGATGGTTCTGGACAGGAAGGTTCTCCGGCTTCAAATGCTAATATTTACAGTTTTGTAAATACTTTGGCTCCAAAATTACAGGCAAAGGGATTGAGTTCACAAATTGTTGTTGGAGAAGCAGGTGCTTTCGAACCTTTGTATAAAACAGTAAGCGGAAAAGAAAATCGTTCGAATCAAATTGATTATTTCTTTGGTGTTAATTCGACTAAAAATATTGCCGGATTAACGAATGTTAAAAAGACAATTTCAGGACACAGTTACTGGCAGGCATGGCCAATAAGCACATTAATTTCGTCAAGACAAGCTGTTGCTGCCAGAGCTAATACTGTTCCGGGCTTGAGTGTTTGGGCTTCGGAATATTCTATTCTTGAGAGTCCTGGTACAGCCGAATTACCGGGAGGTGCCGGTCCGGGAAGGGATTTAGGAATGCAAACAGCACTTTGGGTTGCTCGTATTATCAGTACCGATATTTCAATTGGTGGTGTAACTTCATGGCAATGGTGGACTGCTGTAAGTCGTGGAGATTACAAAGACGGATTGGTTCACGTTGATGACGGAATTACAAAAGGTGCCGGAGATGCTAATTATTGTAAATACGATGGTTATGTTAGGGATTCGAAAATTCTTTGGGCTTTTGGAAATTTTTCTTTCTTTGTAAAACAGGGAATGCAAAGGGTTCAAATTCCTAATTTAGATAATGCAACGGCTACTACTGATGTTATGGTTACCGCTTACAAAGACGAAGTAAATAAAAAACTGGTTATCGTTGCGGTTAATTTCAGTAGTTCGGCAAGAACATACAATTTAAATCTTGCAGGAGGTACATTGGTGAACAATACATTGACTCCGTATGTAACTTCTGAATTGAAAAGTTTGAAAAAAGGAACTGATGTAACAGCTACTAATTTTGAAATTCCGGCCAGAGCAGTAGTCACTTATGTAGGTGTTTATAAATAAGATTTGGTACTATAAAATTGAAAAAAGATAATTTTGGGTAATTTTATAGTACTTATTTTACCAATTTACCCCTCATGATTATTAAGCTTTAATCATTTCTTTGCTTTTTTAAGCTGTCTTTATAGAAATTCAGAATGGTATAGGACTCTCTTATTTATTAAAAAATATAATTTATGTTAACAACAAAAAAAATCTTTCTGTCATTTCTGGTTTGCTCTTGCACATCTGCATTTAGTCAAATAGGATTTGGAGATTCTCAAAAAATTAATGAACAATGGAAATTTATTCTGCAGGACAATAAAGACTTTCAGGATAATTCTTTTAATGACAGCAAGTGGCAAACTGTTGCTGTTCCTCATGACTGGAGTATTAAAGGACAGTTGAGTCCTACTCTTGCCAGTGCTACAGGATTTTTACCGGGAGGAATTGCCTGGTACAGAAAAACAATGGATGTTCCATCTGCCAAAAAAGGAGAAAAAGTATTCCTGTATTTTGAAGGTGTGTATAACCGAAGTGAAGTTTTCGTTAACGGACATTCTTTAGGAAAACGTCCTAACGGATACATTTCTTTTGCTTATGACGCCACTCCTTATATTAAATACGGAGAAAAAAATACAATAGCAGTTCGAGTAGATCATAGTAAGAGTGCCGATTCCCGTTGGTACACCGGTTCAGGAATTTATAGAAATGTTTGGGTAGTCTATGCTAATCCGGTGCATATTGCACAATGGGGTGTGTATGCTTATCCTGAAGTGAATAAAAACACAGGAACGTTGAACGTTGAAGTAGATGTTGAAAATGGTTCAGCAGAAAAATCAAATTTGACTGTTGTTAACGAGTTAATTGCAAATGATGGAAAAACAGTAGCCAAAAGTTCTAATACTGTAGCAATTGCTGCTAATCAGTCAGGGAAAATTGCTGCGAAAATAAAAGTGAATAATCCTAAGTTATGGGATTTAGAAAATCCTAATTTGTACCAATTGAAAACGACTGTTTTAAAAGACGGTAAAGTTATCGATCATTCTACAACTCAAACAGGTTTCCGCAATTTTACATTCGATGCAAATAAAGGATTTGCTTTAAATGGCAAATGGATGAAAATAAAAGGAGTTTGTTTGCACCATGATGCGGGAGTTTTAGGTTCGGCAGTTCCTCGCGAAGTTTTAGAAGGAAGATTGAAAACTTTAAAAGAAATTGGAGTAAACGCTGTGCGTACCAGTCATAATCCTCAGGCACCTGATTTTTATGAATTGTGTGACCAATTAGGATTGTTAGTTTTAAACGAAGCTTATGACGAATGGGAATTTCCAAAACGCAAATGGTTAGAAGGATGGAATCAGGGGACACCAGGATTTGAAGGTTCTTTTGATATTTTTGCTGATTGGGCAGAGAAAGATTTGGAAGATTTTGTGCGTCGTGACCGAAATCATCTTTCTGTTTTTGCCTGGAGTATTGGTAACGAAGTAGATTATCCTAATGATCCGTATTCGCACCCGGTATTGGCTGGTGGTGGTGATACAGGATTCTCTCAAGCTGCTTATGGAGGTTATAAAAAAGATGCTCCGGATGCAATGCGTTTAGGTGCAATTGCAAAACGTTTGGTTGCAGCTGTAAAAAAATACGATAAATCCCGTCCTACAACGGCAGGTTTAGCCGGAGTGGCTATGTCTAATGAAACCGAATATCCGGGAGCTTTGGATATTACAGGATACAATTATACTGAAAGCAAATACCAGTCTGATCATAAAAAATATCCAAAAAGAGTAATCTTTGGTAGTGAAAACCGTCATGATTATGATGCCTGGTTAGCGGTAAAAAATAACGAGCATATTTTTGGACAATTCTTGTGGACAGGAATTGATTATTTAGGAGAATCAGGAAGATGGCCGTCAAGAGGATTCTATTCAGGATTAGTTGATTTTGCAGGACAGATTAAACCTAGAGGTTATTTCCGTCAGTCACTTTGGTCAGAGAAACCAATGATTTATATTGGAACTTATCTTTCAAATAATCCAAACAAAAAAGACCTTTCAATGGATGCATGGCCATTATGGAATTACAACGAAGGTCAAAAAGTAAAAGTAGTTTGTTATACTAATGCTGCTAAAGCGCGTTTGGAACTAGACGGAAAAGTGGTGGGTGAAGTGAAAAACTATGATTCTGAAGTGGGAATTATTTCATGGGATATTCCGTTTCAATCCGGAAAACTGGAAGCAGTAGGATTGGATAAGAATAACAAAGAAGTAAGCCGTTATGCGATTACTTCTTCAAAACAACCTCAGGCTATTGTTGTAAAAACTGCTGATAAAGTGATCAATAAAGACAAAGGAGTAGCCGAAATCATGTTACAGTTAGTGGATGAGAATGGCGTTCCGGTAATGGTTTCTGATAACGAAATTACTTGTACAATCGTTAGTGGTGCTGCAACTTTATTAGGATTGGAAGCCGGAAATAATTCGGATATGACTGATTATACTGATAATGCGCAACGTGCTTTTAACGGACATATTTTAGCTTATATTCAGTCAAATGGCAAAAATGAACCAATTAAAGTTCAATTTTCAAGCCCTTGGTTAAAAGCTGTTGAGGTTACTATCAATGTAAAATAAGTTATTTTCTTAGTATAAAAGAAAGAAATAAAATATTGTTTTTTAGAGAATTAGCCTGTTTACTTTTTTAGTAGACAGGTTAATTTTTATAATAAAAAAACTTCGTTATCTTTGAAGTGTAATATTAACACATATAAAAACCAAAAAATGAAATTAAAGAATAAAATTGCTCTGACACTTGGTGTTGTTTTGGTATCGGTTGCTTCCAATGCTCAAAAAACAGCGTTCAAGAAGGATGAATTCAAACAATGGGCCCAAACCCCGCCAATGGGATGGAATAGCTGGGATTGTTACGGCTCAACAGTTGAAGAACATGAAGTGAAAGCCAATGCTGATTATATGGTCAAAAATTTAAAAAAATCAGGTTGGGAGTACATCGTAGTAGATATCAGATGGTTTGTGGAAAATGATAAAGCGGGAGGCTATAATCAAAAAGATCCACGTTATGTAATGGATAAATACGGGAGATATTTACCGGCATTGAACCGTTTTCCTTCTGCAAAAGACGGACAGGGATTCAAACCATTAGCGGATTATATTCATAGTAAAGGATTGAAATTTGGAATCCATATTATGCGCGGTATTCCTAAAAAAGCCGTGGAAGAAAAACTCCCTATCAAAGGAGCAAACGGAATTACAGCCGACCAAATTTATACAACTGAATTACAATGCGAATGGTTGAAAGACAATTATACTATTCTTGCTGATAAACCGGGAGCTCAGGAATATTATGATTCTTTGTTCGAATTATACGCACAATGGGGAGTAGATTTTATCAAAATTGACGATTTATCAAGACCATATCACGAAGGAGAAATCAACCTGATTAGAAAAGCTATTGATAAATGTGGTCGTAAAATAGTTTTGAGTACTTCACCTGGCGAAACACCAATTTCGGCTGCTGCTCACGTAGGTTCACACGCTAATATGTGGCGTATGGTGGACGATGTTTGGGATACCTGGCCACACATTACCCATTTAATGGACGTTGCTCAAAAATGGTATCCGCATATTGCTCCGGGAACATGGCCTGATTGTGATATGATTCCGTTAGGAAGAATTTCGTTAAGAGGAGAACGCGGCAAAGACCGTATGTCTCGTTTAACAAAAGATGAGCAATATACTTTAATGACTTTCTTTAACATCTTCAAATCACCGTTGTTTTTTGGTGGAGATATGCCAAGTAACGATCCTTTTACCTTATCGTTATTGACGAATGCTGAAGTTTTAAAAATGCACCGTGAAGGAACTAATGTAAAGCAACTTTTTCAAAAAGACGGAAAAGTAGCTGTTACTTCTAAAAATCCAAAAGACGGAAGTATCTACTTAGCATTGTTCAATATTTCAGATAAATTTTCTGAAAAAGTAGCAGTACGTTTAGCTGATTTGGGTATCAAAAATGCTGAGGTTACAAATATGTGGACAGGCGAAAAATTAGGAGCGGTTAAAGACGAAGTTACAGTAACCTTAAATGCACATGCTTCGGTTTTGTATAAATTAAAAAGTAAAAAATAGTGAAAAAAGTATGTTTTAGTCTAGCATTATTTTTAATGCTGTTTCAATTTTTGCAAGCTCAAAATAAAAGCGGGGTTCCGCCTGTACTTGCCGAAAAAGATTTAACCGCCTATCTGTTTGTGTATTTCACTGGGAATTCTGTTGAAGAAGAAGCCGTGCGTTTCGCTATTAGTGCAGATGGTTATCATTATTATCATTTGAATGATAACAAATCCGTAATAGATAGTAAAATTATCAGTGAAACAGGAGGTGTTCGTGATCCGCATATTTTACGTGGAGCCGATGGTAAAACATTTTACATGGTTTTAACCGATATGACTTCTTCTAAAGGTTGGGATAGCAATCGTGCGATGGTGTTATTAAAAAGCACCGATTTGGTAAACTGGAAAAGCAGTGTGGTGAATATCCAAACTACTTTTTCTGGAAACGAAAACTTAAAACGTGTTTGGGCTCCTCAAACTATTTATGATGCTAAAGCTGGGAAGTACATGATTTATTTCAGTATGCAACACGCTGGTGGTCCGGATAAAATATATTATGCTTACGCTAATAAAGATTTTACGGCTTTAGAAAGTGCGCCAAAATTATTGTTTGTTCCTAAATCAGGAAATGCCTGTATTGACGGAGATATTATCGAAAAAGACGGCGTTTACCATCTTTTTTATAAAACCGAAACCAATACACCGGGGATTAAAGTGGCAACAACCACTGATTTAACATCCGGAAACTGGACAGAAAATAATAATTATTTGCAACAGACTAAAGAAGGTGTTGAAGGTTCCAGTGTCTTCAAACTAAATCATTCTGACGAATATATTCTGATGTATGATATGTACATGAAAGGTAAATATCAGTTTACGAAAACGAAAGATTTAGAGAATTTCACGGTGATTGACAGCGAAATTTCAATGGATTTTCATCCGCGTCACGGAACAATTTTGCCAATTACCCGTGCTGAATTAAAACGATTAATTGCTAAATGGGGAAAGCCGGCAGCTTATCTTCAAATCAATAACAATCCGGTTTTAGAAGGTTATCATGCTGATCCTGAAGTTTTGTACGCTGAGAAAACAGGCAAATATTATATCTACCCAACAAGCGACGGATTTGATGGTTGGGGCGGTTATTATTTCAAAGCTTTTTCGTCTGATAATTTAGTTGATTGGAAAGCCGAAGGAACTATTTTAGACCTTAAGAAAGATGTCCCTTGGGCAGGAAGAAACGCCTGGGCGCCTTGTATTGTAGAGAAAAAAATAAAAGGAAAATACCAATATTTCTATTATTATACGGGAGCACAAAAAGTAGGTGTTGCGGTTGCGGATAATCCTACAGGTCCTTTTAAAGACAGTGGAAAACCAATTGTAGCCGGCAGACCGGAAGGCATAAAAGACGGTCAGGAAATTGATCCGGACGTTTTTACCGATCCAAAAACGGGTAAAAGTTATTTGTATTGGGGAAATATGTATATGGGAGTTGCTGAGTTAAATCCGGATATGGTTTCTTTAAAACCGGGAACTACTAAAATCATCAAAGTAAATGAGAGTTTCCGTGAAGGGACTTATGTGATTTACAGAAACGGTTTGTACTATTTTTTCTGGAGTGAAGACGATACCAGAAGTCCGAATTACAAAGTGAGATATGCCATTTCTAAATCGCCTGTTGGACCACTGGAAATGCCAAAAGATAACATTGTTATTCAGGGAAATAAAGCAGAAGAAATCTATGCAACAGGACATAATTCGGTTGTGAAAGTGCCTAAAAAAGATGAATGGTATCTTGTTTACCATCGTTTTTCTTACCCTACCGGAATAAGTATGGGCGATGCAGCCGGTTTCCATCGCGAAGTTTGTATCGATAAACTGGAATTCAATGCTGACGGAACAATTAAACAAGTTGTTCCTACTCACAAAGGAATTAATCCTGTTAAGTAATTTATTTCATTTAGTTAATCTTAAAACCGGTAAACAAAAGAGTTTACCGGTTTTTTTATGTCAATAGTTTTTTAAACAGGATGCCACAGGATGACTATTTATATTGAATTTGTAAATTGCATAGAATTATCAATAAATTTTGTTAATAGTATGAAAAAAAGCATTGGCTTTATTAAAACATTTTTGTCTAAGTACCATCTTTGTTTGTGTTTTTTATTCTTAAGTTTAAGTAGTATTCATGCAGCACAGGAAACTGTTTTTAATGTTAAAGCTTTTGGCGCAAAAGGTGATAATGTTACATTAGATTCAGAGGCTATTAATAATACTATAGCTGCAGCGGCAAAAGCAGGTGGTGGTACTGTTTATTTTCCTGCGGGGACCTATCTTAGTTTTTCAATTCGGCTGCAAAGTCATATTTCACTTTATTTAGATCAGGGAGCGGTTATTTTGGCCGCAACACCATCCGGTGACGTGGGTTATGATGCTCCAGAAACGGCTGCTAACGACACTTTTCAGGATTTTGGACACAGTCATTGGCACAACAGTTTAATATGGGGTGAGAATTTGGAAGATATTTCGATTCTCGGTCCGGGAATAATTCATGGAAAAGGATTGTCCAGGAATGCACCTTTTAAAGCGCCAATTGGAAATAAAGCCATCGCTTTGAAGCTTTGCCGTAACGTGACACTGAAAGATTTTACAATATTGTATGGCGGTCATTTTGGGATACTGGCCACGGGAGTTGATAATTTAACTATTGATAATCTGAAGATAGATACCAATCGAGATGGTATGGATATAGATTGTTGTAAAAACGTTCGTATTTCTAACTGTAGCGTTAATTCTCCTTGGGACGATGGTATTTGCCTAAAAAGTTCCTTTGCATTGGGTTTTGCCCGATCAACAGAAAATGTAACGATTACCAATTGTAGTGTAAGCGGTTTTGATCGTGGAACTTTTTATAATGGAACTTATCTGCGCAATGAAGCCAATTTGGTGCCTGATAAAGAAGGACCAACAGGGCGTATTAAATTGGGTACAGAATCGAATGGTGGTTTTAAAAATATTGCTATTAGTAATTGTATCTTTGAATATTGCCGCGGTTTAGCATTAGAAACCGTTGATGGTGGCATATTGGAAGATGTGACTATCAGTAATATTACTATGCGGGATATAATCAATTCGCCCATTTTTTTACGTCTTGGAGGTCGGATGCGCGCACCTGAAGGCACACCAATAGGCGCTTTGAGACGAATCAACATCAGTAATATTAATGTGTATAATGCCGATTCACGTTTTACGACTTTAATTAGTGGTATTCCCGGTCATGATATTGAAGATGTGCGTTTGAGTAATATCAGTATTTGGTATCGCCCACTTGATTCTGTATCCAAAGAAAGTATTCAACAAGAAGTTCCTGAATTCGAAAAAGGATATCCTGAACCACAGAAATTCGGAATAATTCCTGCCTATGGATTCTTTATTCGCCATGCTAAAAATATAGAATTAAATAATATTAATCTTTATCTGTTGGGGGATGAAACCCGTCCTGCTATGATGGTAAACGATGTAAAAGGAATAAAGCTGCGAAATGTAACTACAGCAAAAGGGACTAATGCCGCATCTTTAATAATGCATAATGTAAGTGATTTGTCTGTAAAAGATAGCGCACCATTAAAAGACAGGAAAGTAAAGCAAGTAAAAAACAAAAGTTATTAATAATCCCATATTATGAAACAGCATACTATTATTAGCGTTTTAAGTAGTCTTTTATTTTTAATAGCTGATGCAAATGCACAAATTGGCAAACGATTTCCTTCTGAACGGAAAGTGGTAAAGGATCCTGTTACCGGTACAATGTTAACATTTTTGACCAGTACGGAAATGGGGGATTCTAAAATTTATCAAACGCACAATCAGTGGACATCTGATGGGGAGTGGCTTATTTTTCGTTCCAATAGGGCAAAGGGCGAAGCCATGGCTGTACATGAAAAAACCGGAGAAATGGTTCAGGTGACACAGGGTGGTTATGTAGGAATGCTAAATGTGGCACGCAATAGCATGAAACTTTTTTTTATGCGAAAACCGCTCGATAGTATTGCAAAGCAAAATGATAAAAATTTGAAAACCATGCCAATATCGATGCAGATTGTTGAAGTAGATTTAGCGAAATTATTTGCTGATAGTAAGAATGGAAAATTGAAAAAAGCAGCCTACTACCAGCGGGTTTGCGGATCAACTGACCCTAAAATGGGAGCCGGTGGTGATTTGGCTTTAGATGGTGATGAAAACTGGGCTTATTTTAGAGTAGGAAAAGAAGAGGCTGCAAGGCATTTGCCTGCTGATACAAAATTGGAAAAAAATTACGGTCCCAGAAATATGGGAGCAGGTCCATCCGGAATTGCTGCGATGAATGTACATACAGGTGAAATTAAATATGTGGTATCGGTTCCTTTTCAGATAGGACATATACAAACCAATCCGTGGATGCCGGGCGAAATTGTTTTTTGCTGGGAAACGGGAGGGAAATCTCCGCAACGCACCTGGACAGTTATGAGTGACGGAACCGGTCTTCGTCCGTTATATCCTGAATCGGAATACGAATGGGTAACCCACGAAGCGGTAATTAGTAAAGATGAAGTGGCTATGGCAATTATGGGACACCGAAAAATTCAGGGTTCTGATACTACAGGCACAGCTGTTGGCGGAGCTAATCCCGGTCAGGAAGCTGCCTGGGGAGTTTCGGGAACCAGAGAAAAACCTACGGGACTGGCTATCGTGAATTTGCGTACAAGGGAAATGAGAATAGAAGGACAAACCGAAAAAGGAAGTGGCTTATGGCATGTAAGCGGTTCACCGGATGGCCGATGGGCAGTAGGGGATGATTTTTCACGAAGTGTTTATTTAATCGATCGCCATACCCATGAGATGCTATTGCTTTCTACTGGTCATAAAGTCACAGCTTCAGACCATCCGCATCCTACTATGAGTCCTGACGGAACTAAAATCGAAATCCAGTCAGCTATGCTGAGCGAAGATAACAAGAGCATGAATATCTGTATTATTCCGGTTCCGGAAGAATGGTTAAAAAGGAAGTACTGATTTAGTCACTCAATTTATGGATTAGAGTTTTTTTTAAATTACTATATTTGGAGTCTGTTTTTTAATTTCAGTTATAAAATTAATGAAAAAAACTTCTAAGATAGATAGTCTTACTATTGACGAATTTTCAGCAACGCCGAAGTACCAACAATTGGTTAATGCCATATTGAATGCAATTAAACAGGGTGTGTTGAAAAAAGGCGATGCTATGCCTTCTATCAATGAACTTAGTTTTCAATACGAAATTTCGAGAGTTACTATCGAAAAAGGCTATAATACCCTTAGAAAAATGGGGATTTTAGAAGCCTTTCATGGCAAGGGGTATTTCATTGCCAATACTGATGTTTCGCAGGATATTAAAATATTTTTAATGTTCAATAAGTTGAGTGCGCACAAAAAACTCATTTATGATGCCTTTGTTGAAACTTTGGGAGATAAAGCAGCGATTGATTTTTATATTTACAATAACGATTATGCTTTGTTTAAAAAATTGCTGAAACAACAAAAAACAGATTATACCCATTATGTAATCATTCCCCATTTTATTGAAAAATCAGATGCCTACCGATTGCTGATTGAAGAGCTTCCAAAAGAGAAACTCGTTTTAGTTGGTAAAAAAATAAAAGACATCACAGGGGATTATGCTGCGGTTTATGAAAATTTTGAACAGGATATTTACAATGCCTTGACTGAGGCTTTGGAGCCGTTAAGCAAATACCATACTTTAAAACTAATTTTTCCGGTCAATAGTTATTTCTCTAAAGAAATCGTAAAAGGCTTTGAGAATTTTTGCTACAACTATGCCTTTAACTTTAAAATAGTTCATAATCTTGATGAAGAGCAGGTAAGCGAAGGCGAAGTCTATATTAATTTGATGGAAGAGGATTTGGTTAAAATCTTAGATAAAATTATAAGTTTAAATCTAACACTTGGAAAACAGGTAGGTTTGATTTCTTATAATGAAACGCCTCTTAAGAATTATATCATGAGCGGACTCACCACAATTTCTACCGATTTTAAAACAATGGGCATCACAGCCGCTAATTTGGTATTAAATAATTCCAAAGAACATATCGAAAACCCCTTTAAATTGATTCTCAGGGGATCATTGTAATTTACTTTTAAAATTTTTCTCATTGCTCTGCTGTTTTGTATTAAAATATGCAGTATTTTTCATATTTAATTTTAACAATTAGTATTAAATCTGTCATAAATGTGTAAAAAAAGTATAAATAATGTTAATACAAGGACTGTACAGGACAGTTTTAATTTTCCTTTTTTTTTATTTTACACCTCTATTAATTAACCTTTAACTCAAATTTATTTATGGAATCAATTCTTGGTATTCTTTTTCACTCAATTGGAGGTTTTTCTTCCGGAAGTTTTTATATGCCTTTTAAAAAGGTAAAAGGTTGGGCTTGGGAAAGCTACTGGATTATAGGGGGATTTTTCTCTTGGTTGATAGTACCGCCATTGGCAGCTTATTTAACGATTCCAAATTTTACTGAAATCATTAGTGCAGCTGCGCCATCAATTAAAACGGTTACTTATTCAATGGGATTGATTTGGGGTATTGGAGGATTGACTTATGGTTTAGGTGTTCGTTATTTAGGAATGTCTTTAGGGAACTCTATTACGTTAGGTTTTTGTTCAGCATTTGGGGCATTAGTACCACCAATCTATTATAATTTTAATCCTACTGAAGGGAAAGTTTCTTTTGGGGAAATGGTTAATAGTTCAGGAGGACAATTGGTTTTGTTAGGAGTATTGGTTTGTATTTTAGGAATTGTATTACTAGGAAAAGCCGGGATGCTTAAAGAAAAAGACTTTGCAGTAGGTCATGAAGACAAGGATAAAGATTTTAATTTAGTGAAAGGTCTTATTATCGCAATTATTTCAGGGATTTTAAGTTCGTTCTTTAATTTCGGAATTGAAGCAGGAAAACCAATGGCTGATACAGCTAATGAGGCTTGGCAAGCATTAAATCCGGGTCAGGGTGAATTCTTGTTTCAAAATAATGTTACTTATGTAGTACTACTTTGGGGAGGTCTTACAACCAATTTTATATGGTGTATGTACCTTAATTTTAAAAATAAAACTTTTGGAGATTATACCAATAAAAATACGCCAATTGCCAGAAATGTTTTGTTTTCAGGTATTGCCGGAACAATGTGGTTTTTACAATTTTTCTTCTACGGAATGGGAGAAAGTAAATTAGGAAATGGTGCAAGTTCTTGGATTTTACACATGTCAACAATTATTTTGACAGCTAATTTCTGGGGATTTTATTTAAAAGAATGGAAAGGAGTTTCTGATAAGACTTATAAGGTTTTCTTCTTCGGAATTGCTTTAATGTTTTTATCAATTGTTTTGGTTGGTTTTGGAAACTCACTATAAGGAATAGAACAACAATTTTAAATTTATATAACAATGTCAAATACAAACGCAATGACTTTTAAACACGTAAGTTACCTTTGGGATGATGCTAAGGCTGCTGAATTAGCAGGAGATGAAGTAGCACTATTTATTTATCGCTCTAATTTATTAGGAGCAGATTTGAGATTAACGAACTATGGAGGAGGAAACACATCTGTAAAAATTACCGATAAAGATCCATTAACTGGAGCTGCTACTGAGGTAATGTGGATTAAAGGTTCTGGTGGTGATATTGGAACATTAACAAAATCAGGTTGTGCTGCTCTTTACTTAGAAAGATTACGCAATTTAGAAAACGTTTACAGAGGAATCGAATTTGAAGATGAAATGGTAGAATTATTCAACCACTGTATCTTTGATTTAGCTTCTAAAGCGCCTTCTATCGATACGCCATTACACGGTTTCTTACCATTCGCTCACATCGATCACTTACACCCTGATGCAGCTATTGCTATTGCTGCTGCAAAAGACGGTAAAAAAATCACTGAAGAATTATTCAACGGAGAGATTGGATGGGTTGGATGGCAACGTCCGGGCTTCGATTTAGGTTTGCAAATGCGTGCTTGCCTTGAAGAAGCTGCTGCAAAAGGTAAAAAATTAAAAGGAGTAATGTTAGGATCTCACGGTTTGTTTACTTGGGGAGATACTTCATACGAAAGTTATATCAACACTCTTGAAGTAATTGAAAAATGTGCTGAGTATTTAGAGTCTAACTACGGAAAAACGCGTCCGGTATTTGGAGGTCAAAAAATCGAAAGTCTTCCGGTTGAAGCGCGTCAGTTGCAAGCTGCTAAATTAGCTCCAATCTTGAGAGGTTTCTGTTCTTCTGAGCGTAAAATGATTGGTCACTATACGGATGACGCAAGAGTTTTAGAATTCATCAACTCAAATGATTTAGAGAAATTAGCTCCTCTTGGAACTTCTTGTCCGGATCACTTTTTGAGAACTAAAATCAGTCCTTTAGTAATTGAATTAGCTCCAAACGAAGATTTATCAGACGTTGACGCTATCAAAGCTAAATTGACTCCGGCTTTTGAAGCTTACCGTCAAATGTACACTGACTACTATAATACTTGTAAAAAATCAAATTCACCAGCAATGCGTGATCCTAACCCGGTTGTAATTTTATATCCAGGAGTAGGTATGTTTACTTTTGCAAAAGATAAAACAATGGCTCGTTTGGCATCTGAATATTATACAAATGCTGTAAACGTAATGAAAGGTGCTGAAGCTGTTTCTGAATATACTTCATTGCCACATCAGGAAGCTTTTGATATCGAGTACTGGTTGTTAGAAGAAGCTAAATTACAACGTATGCCAAAACCAAAAGCTTTATCTGGAAGAATCGCTTTGATTACAGGTTCTGCAGGAGGAATTGGTAAGGCTATCGCTAAGAAATTTGCTGAAGAAGGTGCTTGTATCGTAATCAATGATATCAATGAAGAGCGTTTACAAGGAGCAACAGCTGATTTTATCAAATCTTTTGGTAAAGATGCAGTTTCTAGTACTTTATTAAACGTAACTGATGATGCTAGTACAGCTTTAGCTTTAGATGCTGCTTGTTTAGCATTTGGAGGAGTTGATATCGTAGTTAACAATGCAGGTATCAGTATTTCTAAATCAATCGCTGAGCACTCATTAGAAGAGTGGGACAGATTATACGATATCTTGGTTAAAGGACAATTTATTGTTTCTAAAGCAGGAATCGAAGTAATGCGTAAACAAGGATTTGGTGGAGATATCGTAAACATCGTATCTAAAAATGCAGTTGTTGCAGGACCAAACAACCCTGGTTACGGATCTGCTAAAGCGGCTCAGGCTCACTTGACTCGTTTGATGGCTGCTGAATTAGGAGCTGATAAAATCCGTGTGAACACAGTTAACCCGGATGCTGTAATCTCTGATTCAAACATTTGGTCAGGCGGATGGGCTGAAGGACGTGCTAAAGCTTACGGAATTACAGTTGCTGAATTACCAGCTTACTACGCTAAGCGTACTTTATTAAATGAAATTATATTACCGGACGATATCGCTAACGCATGTTACGCTTTTGTTGGAGGTTTGTTAAGCAAATCAACAGGAAATGCATTAAATGTTGACGGTGGAGTATCTATGGGCTTTTATAGATAGTTTTAGATGTTAGTTTTTAGATTGATTTATCTAACGTCCGATTTGTTTCGGGCGTTAGATTTTTCTTAATCTGATTACTGCATTTTTAATTTTTTTTTCCTTCTATTTTAAAACAATTATTCATAACAATTTAGGGTTTCAAAAATTGTTTGAGTCTACCACAATAATTTCCGCATATGAAAAAAGTAGCATTTAAAATGCAGTTGCATGAAGGTCAGGTTCAGGAATATCAAAAAAGACATGATGAATTATGGCCGGAATTAGCCGATTTGTTAAAAAGCGTAGGAGTAGAAGATTACTCTATTTTTTTTGACGAAGATACGCATGCCCTTTTTGGTGTTTTAAAAATTGAAGATCCAAGTCGTTTAGACACACTGCCTCAGCATCCTGTTATGCAAAAATGGTGGAAATATATGGGCGATATTATGGATGCCAATCCGGATAATTCCCCGGTGAGTGTTTCACTCAAAGAAGTTTTCTATTTACCTTAAAAAATTATAATTATCATGATATTAGATTCTAACAAAGTAGCTGCTCATAATGACGGTCTTTATACAGCTCATAAAAATAAATTAGTTTTCACAGCTTCTGAAATTGCAGAAACTGAAAGCATCATTAAAAAATTAATCGATTTTCAAATCGCAATTCCGTCTTGGGCTTTAGGAACTGGAGGAACTCGTTTTGGACGTTTTCCGGGTGGTGGTGAGCCTCGTTCTTTAGAAGAAAAAATCGAAGATGTAGGTTTGTTACACGCTTTGAACAATGCTTCTGGAGCTATTTCATTACACATTCCTTGGGATATCCCAACTGACCGTAATGCTATCAAAGCTTTAGCTGCTCAACATGGTTTGAAATTTGACGCTGTAAACTCTAATACTTTCCAGGATCAGGCTGATAGTGCTTATTCTTATAAATTTGGTTCATTACAAAATGTAAACAAATCAATCCGTAAACAAGCGGTTCAACATAATATCGACGTAATCCAACAAGGTGTTGAGTTAGGTTCTGAGTCGTTAACTGTATGGTTAGCTGATGGATCTTGCTTCCCTGGACAATTGAACTTCCGTAAAGCTTACGAAAACACTTTAGAAAGTTTACAGGAAATTTACGAAGCATTGCCTTCTAACTGGAAATTATTCTTAGAGTACAAATGTGCTGAGCCTAATTTTTACTCAACTACAGTTGCCGATTGGGGACAATCGTATTCTTACGTGAAAAAATTAGGTGAACAAGCTAAAACTTTAGTTGATTTAGGTCACCACCTTCCAAATGCTAATATTGAGCAAATTGTTTCTTTATTATTGATGGAAGATAAATTAGGAGGTTTCCACTTCAACGACTCTAAATACGGAGATGACGATTTAACTGCAGGTGCATTAAAACCATACCAATTATTCTTAATCTTCAATGAATTAGTTGAAGGAATGGATGCAAGAGGAATGAACCACGCTACTGATTTAGGTTGGATGATTGATGCTTCTCACAACGTAAAAGATCCAATGGAAGATTTATTACAATCTGTTGAGGCTATCATGATTGCTTATGCTCAGGCACTTTCTGTTGACAGAAAAGCATTAGAAATTGCTCAAAATGAAAATGACGTAGTTAAAGCTCAGGAAATTTTACAAAATGCTTTCCGTACGGATGTTCGTGCATTAGTAGCTGAGGCTCGTTTACGCGCTGGTGCAGCTCTTAATCCGGTTGCTTTATACCGTGAGTTAGGAGTACGTGATGCTTTAATTGGAGCAAGAGGATTGAAAACTGTAGCAACAGGATTGTAATTTTAATTATAAGTTGTGAGTTATGGGTTATGAGTTATAAAGTTGACTGTTTGAAGTAAAAAAGATTTTAGCCTATAGCGATTGAACTATTCAGGCAAATAATATACTTCATAACCCAAGATTAAGAATTCATTACCCTTATTCTATAACCCCTAACTCATAACGCTTAACTCATAACACATAATTAATGAATGCAGTAGCCATTTTCGACATTGGAAAAACAAATAAAAAAGCGTTCTTATTTAATGAAAGCTATCAAATAGTTTGGGAAAATTCAGTAAACCTTCCTGAAACAGTTGATGAAGACGGTTTTCCATGCGAAGATATTGTAGCGCTAAAAGAATGGTTTTTGGGTTGTTGGGAAGAGATGAAATCTCAAAAACAATACAATTTAAAAGCAGTTAATTTTAGTACTTATGGTGCCAGTTTTGTGTATGTTGACAAAGAAGGAAATCCTTTGACGCCATTGTACAATTATTTGAAACCATATCCTGAAAATCTTAAAAATGAGTTTTATTCTAAATATAAAGGAGAAGAAGTTTTCGCAGTGAAAACTGCTTCTCCGGTTTTAGGAAGTCTGAATTCAGGAATGCAAATTTACCGTTTGAAAAACGAAAAACCGGAGGTTTTCGACAAAGTAAAACACTGT
The DNA here is from genome assembly GCF_900100165.1 of Flavobacterium glycines. Lineage (GTDB taxonomy): Bacteria > Bacteroidota > Bacteroidia > Flavobacteriales > Flavobacteriaceae > Flavobacterium > Flavobacterium glycines. The sequence continues at coordinate 251,396 of NZ_FNEO01000002.1, read as the reverse complement.
TTGCATTTGCCGCAATACATGAGTTTTCTTTTGACCAAAGAAGGATTTACTGATATTACCAGCATTGGCTGTCATACAAATCTTTGGAATTTCAATAGAATGAAATACCATAAATGGATTAAAAAGGAAGGAATAACTGAAAAATTGCCTCCAATTCACGATTCTGAAGATACTATTACCGTTGAAGGTGATATCGCAGTTGGAATTGGATTACACGACAGTTCTTCGGCTTTGATTCCTTACATTATCAATTTTGAAGATCCGTTTGTATTGTTGTCAACAGGAACCTGGGTGATTACCATGAATCCATTCAATAGCAAAAAGTTGACTTTTGATGAATTGCAAAATGACTGCCTGTGTTTCTTGCATTATAAAGGAAAACCGGTTAAGGCTTCCCGTTTGTTTGCAGGAAATGAGCATGAAATTCAGTCAGTAAAATTGGCAAAACATTTTGATGCGCCAATCGATTCTTACAAACACGTTCTTTATGATAAAGACATTATTACTAAACTGAGAACTAAATTCAAACAGTATACTAAGGGAGATAGTGCAATTCTAAAAGATTGTCCTTTCAATGAGAGAGTACTTTCAGATTTTGAAAATTACGATGAAGCTTACCATCAGTTGATGTTGGATTTAATAGCCCAACAAATTGTTTCGACCAATTTAGTGATTCACAATAGTCCGGTTAAGAAAGTTTTTGTTGACGGAGGTTTTAGTAAAAATTCGATTTACATGAATTTGTTAGCGGAAGCTTACCCTACAATGGAAGTGTACGCCGCATCCATGGCGCAGGCCAGTTCGTTAGGAGCAGCCTTAGCCATTCATAAAAATTGGAATACGAAGCCAATTCAAAATGATTTAATAGATTTGAAATTTTACAAGCATTAATATTTAACTTTGCCTATCATCATTCAACTAAAGAATATTGATAGGCAATTTTACATAAAGTGTTAAACAATTAAAAATAATCTTATGTAATTGCATAAGTTTTAATTAGTCATCAGAACCAATTAAATCTTATGCAAATTATATATGACCTTTAAAAAAAATAAATATTTGCATATGAAAGTTGGACTTTTTATACCTTGTTACGTGGATCAGTTTTATCCGCAAATAGGTATTGCAAGCTTAGAATTATTACAAAAATTAGGATGTGAAGTAAGTTTTCCAATGGATCAAACCTGCTGCGGACAACCAATGGCAAATAGCGGATATGCTCATTTAACCGGAGGATGTGATGCTAATTTTGTGGCTAACTTTTCTGAATTTGATTATATCGTTTGTCCTTCCGGAAGTTGTACCCTGCATGTGAAGGATCACCTTCATTCTAAGGAGAATGAAGCTGCTGCTACGCATATTAGAAATAATGTGTACGAACTGACAGAATTTCTAACCGATGTATTAAAAGTAGAATCTATCGAAGGAAATTTTCCTTATAAGGTAGGAATGCACCAAAGTTGTCACGGCCAGCGCGGATTAAAGCTTTCTCAAATGAGTGAGTTAAATGCGGCACCTTTTTCTAAACCGGAACAATTACTGACGAAGATAAAAGGTTTAGAATTAGTTTCTTTAAGCAGAAAAGATGAATGTTGTGGTTTTGGTGGTACTTTTTGTGTTACCGAAGAAGCTGTTTCTGTAAAAATGGGACAAGACCGTATCAAAGACCACGCAGCACATCAGGTGGATTATATTACTGGTGGAGATATGTCATGCTTAATGCACTTGGAAGGAATTTTAAAAAGACAAAAAAGCAATATTAAAGTAATTCACATTGCAGAAATATTAAACTCAATATGAAAAACACAATAGATCACAGTACAGCGGCAGCTACTTTTAACAAAGATGTAGAACGTGTCAACTGGCATGATGAAACGCTTTGGTTTGTTCGTTCAAAAAGAGATAAATCAGCGCACGCTATTCCTGAATGGGAAACGCTTCGTGAGACTGCATCAAATATAAAAAACAATGTGCTTTCAAATATGCATCATTATTTGCAGGAATTTGAGGAAAAAGCAAAAGAAAACGGAATCATCGTTCACTGGGCTGCTGATGGAGACGAACACAATAAAATAGTACATTCTATTATTGCTAAGCATGGGGTTACTCAAATGGTAAAATCCAAATCAATGCTTACAGAAGAATGTCATTTGAATGAATATTTAGCAGATAATGGAGTTGAAGTAATTGATTCTGATTTAGGGGAATTTATTGTTCAATTAAGAAAAGAACCGCCAAGTCATATTGTATTGCCTGCTATTCACCTTAAAAAGGAAGATGTAAGTGATACTTTTCATGAGCACCTTGGAACAGAAAAAGGGAATAATAATCCACAATATTTAACCGAAGCAGCCCGAAAAGAATTAAGAGATACGTTCTTAACCAGAAAAGTAGCTTTAACAGGAGTGAATTTTGCTGTAGCCGAAACAGGTGAATTTGTAGTTTGTACCAATGAAGGAAATGCCGATATGGGTGCGCATCTTGCAGATGTTCATATTGCCTGTATGGGATTTGAAAAATTAGTTCCTCAGCGTAAACATTTAGGTGTTTTCCTGAGACTTTTAGCCAGAAGTGCTACAGGGCAGCCTATTACTACTTTTTCAAGTCACTTTAAAAAACCAAGAGAAGGTCAGGAAATGCACATTGTTATTGTGGACAATGGCAGAAGTACCCAATTAGGACGTGAAGAATTTAGAAATTCACTAAAATGTATCCGTTGTGGAGCTTGTATGAATACTTGTCCGGTTTACAGAAGAAGTGGAGGACACAGTTATCACAATGCAGTGGCAGGTCCTATTGGTTCTATTTTGGCACCAAATTTAGACATGAAAAAGAATGCCGATTTGCCTTTTGCAAGTACGCTTTGTGGTTCTTGTACCAATGTTTGTCCGGTAAAAATTGATATTCACGATCAGTTGTACAAATGGCGTCAGGTTTTAGTAAAAGAAGGTTATACACCTACTTCTAAAACTGTTGCTATGAAAGGAATGTCGGCTGTTTTAGCAAATCCAACGGTTTTTAAAATTGCTGGTAAAGCGGGAAGGTTTGTTATTAAGAATATGCCTTTTATGGTAAATAATAGCATGAATGCTTGGTACAATCAAAGAGAAATGCCAACGCCTCCACAAGAATCATTTAGAGAATGGTATGCTAAAAAGCAAAAAGAATCTAAAGACAAAAAATAATGAGCAGCAGAGACAGTATTTTAAATAAGATAAAAAGCAATCAACCTTCTTCAGTCAATGAATTGCCTGATCTGAGTGTTTTGGGATTAGAAAAATTTGACGTTATTGAAACCTACAAAACGGTTTTAAAAGGTATTGGTGGCTTTTGTGAAGAAGTGAGTAGTTTAGACGAAGTGAAAAACTATATTGCGACACATTATCCAACTGAAAAAAGAATGATTACCACCATTACGGAATTAGCTGATATTGCTGAAACGGATTGGACAAATGATGATCCGCATAGTTTACAAAATGTAGAATTAGCTGTTATAAAAGCACATTTAGGTGTGGCTGAAAATTCAGGACTTTGGGTAACGGATGCTATTTTAGGACAAAGAGTTTCACCTTTTATTCCGCAATATTTAGCGATTATTGTCAATAAAAAAGACATCGTACCTACAATGCAACAGGCTTATGAACGAATTGGAGCTATAGATTATGGTTTTGGAACATTCATCGCAGGACCTTCAAAGACTGCCGATATCGAACAATCATTAGTTCTTGGAGCGCATGGTGCAAGAGGATTAACGGTTTTTTTAATGGACTAATTTTTTATTGAAACCATTAAGAAATTAAAGTAATTTAAGTTTTATTTTAAACTTGCTTTAAAAAAAATAAGCCGACAAGTTTTTTAAAAACTGTCGGCTTTACTTTTAATGGTCCAAATTTTTAACCCTTAATTTTTCTAAATTTCTTAATGCTAAAACTTTAGTCTTTTATTTTTTCCAAAGAAACAGCATTGATGCAGTAACGCAAACCACTTGGTTCAGGACCATCAGGAAATACATGTCCCAAGTGTGCATCGCAGATGTTACAAACACATTCAATGCGAATCATTCCATAGCTGGTATCTTTATTATAAGCTACATTTTCGATGACTATCGGCTGCGTAAAGGAAGGCCAACCCGTTCCACTTTGAAATTTGGTTGTAGCATCAAAAAGTGGTGTTTTGCAACATTTACAGGCATATTTCCCGGCTTCGAATAAATTACACATTTCAGAACTATGGGCTCTTTCAGTTCCATGTTGGCGGGTTACGTAGAATTCCTCAGGAGTCAATTCTAATTCCCATTCTTTCGCTGTTTTTTCTACTCTTTTCGGAGGAGTTGGATTGCCATGAGTGGCAAATTTTATAAGGTCGTTCCAGTTTAGCATAGTGTGTTATTTTAGATATACAGCAACAAATTTAGCCATCGGAGCCATTCGGGCTTTATTCAATTGTAAGGTGTCATTTTTTACGGTATAATTATCAGCCGTTTCCAAAACTTTTAAAAAAGCTTCTTCAACAGTTGGTTTGATACAGGCCATTCTGGTTACTGCTAATTGATAAATGGCAATTCGATTTGTCTTATCCTGTAATTCATATGTACCTGAAAAAGAGTTACAGCCACTATTACCAATAATTCTATTTTCTTTAGCTTTTAAGACAAGATGAGGTTCTTTAAAATAATTTTCAGATGTGACTTTTTGACCTCTGATTTCAATTAATTTCCAATATTTTTCCTGAAGTTGATTTGCTGCTGAAGCATTTTTTTTAGCAGCGCTGCAAGAAAATAAAAGTAGGGATACAATTCCGAGACTTATATATTTTTTCATTTTAGTTTTTTTTTGATAATTTGAAGTAATAATTTGTAGCTATTGCAAATATAACGAAGGGACTACGCTTTCATTGTTTACAAAATCTTATTTTTTTCAGTAAATAAACATTGGCTACCAACTGTTATTATTTGGTTATATTTGATTTTTAAAGATTAGCTATGGCATTTAAACACTTATTCAAAGCAAAATTAGATTGGAATTTGACATCAAAAAGATATCAAAAAAGCCATCAAATTGCTATCGAGGGAAAAAAAATACTTAATGTTTCGGCTGCCAAAGTTTTCAAAGGTGATCCAGTTTTACACAATCCGGAAGATTTACTGTTAAGTAGTGTGGTTTCCTGCCACATGATGTCGTATTTATATGTTTGTGCCCAAAACGGAATCGAAGTGATTTCGTATAAGGATAATGCTGAAGCTGATTTAGAAGTTTCTCATAATGGTTCCGGTCGTTTTACAGAAATTCGTTTATATCCAAAAGTAATTGTCAAAGGAAAAGAGAAAATAGCTGAAGCTTTGAATTTGCACAAAAAAGCTAATGAACTTTGTTTCATTGCTAATTCCTGCAATTTCCCGATTTTACATTTTCCAACATGTGAAAATAGTGAGTTTTCTGAATGAAATTAACAATAAAAACAGATGTTGTAAACTTTAAATAGTTGATTAAGTTTTTTCTATAAAAGATATTTAGAAGACCTATTTAGTTCATAACTACTTATAATTTATTTTTAGTACCAATTTCTAAATTCCTAATTTGCGCTCTCAAATTAGAAGGAGAAAAATGAAGGTTTGTATTGCCGAAAAACCAAGTGTAGCGCGTGAAATTGCAGCCGTTTTGGGTGCCAATACGAAGCATGATGGCTATTATGAAGGGAATGGTTATGCAGTAACCTATACTTTTGGTCATTTATGCACCTTGAAAGAACCTAATGATTACAGACCTTATTGGAAAAGTTGGGATTTGAATAATCTTCCGATGCTTCCCGAAAAATTTGAAACTAAAGTCGTTGAGAATTCCGGAATCCAAAAGCAATTTAAAATTGTAAAAAGTCTGTTTGACAAAGCCGAATTGGTTATCAATTGCGGGGATGCTGGGCAGGAGGGAGAACTCATCCAGCGATGGGTAATGAATGAAGCCAATTATAAAGGTGAGGTAAAACGGCTGTGGATTTCTTCATTGACTACAGAAGCGATTAAAGAAGGTTTTGAAAACTTAAAACCATCCACCAATTACGATAATTTATTCTATGCCGGTTTTTCCAGAGCCATTGGCGACTGGTTATTGGGAATGAATGCTACGCGTTTGTACACAGTAAAACACGGTGGTTATAAGCAGGTGTTGTCTATTGGTCGGGTGCAAACCCCAACATTGGCAATGGTTGTAGATCGTTTTAAAGAAATCGAAAATTTCGTGCCGCAACCTTATTGGGAATTACAAACTTTATACAGAGAAACACTCTTTAGTTATGAAGAAGGACGTTTTCTTAAAAAAGAGGATGGAGAGATTTTAGCTAATAAAGTTAAAGAAAGTGATTTCGAAATTGTTACTGTCGAAAAAAAGAATGGTAATGAATATGCTCCAAAGTTGTTTGATTTAACAGGTTTACAGGTGTATTGTAATACCAAGTTTGGATTCTCAGCTGATGAAACACTGAAAATTGTCCAGACTTTATACGAACAAAAAGTAGTGACTTATCCCAGAGTAGATACGACTTTTTTGCCGAGTGACATTTATCCGAAAGTACCCGGAATTCTTCAAAAACTGACCAATTATTCGGTGTTGACAGAACCACTTTTGGGGAAGAAAATCAAAAAATCGCCTAAGGTTTTCAATGATAAAAAAGTAACCGATCACCATGCAATTATTCCAACGGGTGTTCAAAACAATCTGCCGTACAATCAGCAGCAGGTGTATGATATTATTGTAAAACGGTTTATTGCCGTTTTTTATGATGATTGTTTGGTTGCCAACACCACAGTAATTGGGAAAGCAGCAGATGTTACTTTTAAAACTACCGGAAAAGAAATCCTGAAAAAAGGATTCCGCGTTGTTTTTGAAGATCCGAATGCAAAGGAAAAAGAAGCTGATTTATTACCGAGTTTTGTTGTGGGCGAAAAAGGACCACATGAACCTTCCTTTCTTCAAAAAGAAACCAAGCCACCCAATCAGTTTACAGAGGCAACTTTGCTGCGTGCTATGGAAACTGCTGGAAAACAGGTTGACGACGAAGATTTGCGCGAATTGATGAAAGAAAATGGTATTGGTCGTCCGTCTACAAGAGCGAATATTATTGAAACGCTTTTTAAACGTCAGTATATCGTTCGAAATAAAAAACAGGTATTGCCTACACCTACAGGAATTCAGTTGATTGATATTATTCAAAACGATTTATTAAAATCGGCTGAATTGACAGGAGTTTGGGAAAAACAACTGAAAGATATTGAAAAAGGAACTTTTACAGCTACTGCGTTTATAAACAATATGAAACGCATGGTAGATGCTTTGGTGTATGAAGTACGAAGTGAAAGGATTCATGCTAATATTTCGCACGCCGAAAGTGTAAAGAAAGAAGTTGTAAAAACAGAGAAAAAGAAAGCAGCGGGAATTGTAGCGGAATCCTGCCCTAAATGTAAAAAAGCGACACTTATTAAGGGTAAATCAGCTTATGGTTGTGGTGATTACAAAGTAGGTTGCGATTTTGTATTGCCTTTTACTTTTGCAGATAAAAAAATATCGGAGAATCAATATTTACGATTGCTTCAAAAAGGATCTACCGTTAATTTAAAAGACTTTAAAACCGATACCGGTATGGTGGAAGGTTTGCTCCGTTTTGATGAAAATTTCAAACTCGTATTAGCAACTAAGAAAACAGCACCCAAAGCAATTGCTGATGAATTGGCCTGTCCGAAATGTCAAAAAGGAACCATTTTAAAAGGAAATACTGCTTATGGTTGCAGCGATTATAAATCAGGATGTAACTTTAAAGTTAGTTTCGAAATAGTTCGAGAAAAACTTCAGAATCAAAAACCTACAAAAGAATTGGTTTATGCAATTTTGAAGGAAGTTTGATAATAGAGTTTCTGATTGTCAACTTCTTTTTAATATTGGTTTTATAAGCCTGTATATTATAATTTATTACTTAAGTTGTATTATTATCTTTTTGAATAGTAGGTTTTTAGTGTAACTAATGTATTTTTAGTATTATTTTTTAAATAAAAAGAATGAGTTCTTTTTTTAAATAAAAAAATAAACTAAGTTTGCATACCGGAACAGAACAGTATGGTTTTTTGTTTTCGCAAAAAAGTGTTTGAGTAAATCAACCAATAAAAAAATAACCACAAGAGAATTAGTATAAATTATGTATTACATTGGATACGATATAGGGAGTTCTTCAGTAAAAGTTGCTATAGTTGAAGCAGCAACAGGAAAAAAAATAATTAATCTTCATGAGCCTGCAAATGAGATGGAAATTATAGCCTATCATAAAGACTGGGCTGAACAGGATCCGGAAATGTGGTGGGAATATTGTTGTATTGCAACTAAAAGAGCTATAAAAGAAGCCAATATTGAAGCTTCGAAAATATCCGGAGTGGGGATTTCTTATCAAATGCACGGATTAGTGGTTGTTGATAAGGAAGGAAAATCATTGCGTAATTCTATTATTTGGTGCGATAGTCGTGCAGTAGAAATTGGTGACAAAGCTTTTGAAGATTTAGGTGAAGAGCAATGTGCTTCGCATTTATTAAATTCTCCGGGAAATTTTACTGCTTCTAAATTAACCTGGGTAAAAGAGAATGAACCTGAAATTTACAGTCAAATTTACAAATACATGCTTCCGGGTGATTTCATCGCCTTTAAACTTACTGGCGAAATCAATACAACTAAAAATGGTTTGTCCGAAGGTATGCTTTGGGATTATAAAGAAAATGCAGTAGCCAATTGGTTGTTACGATATTATGGGATTGATGAGGCTTTAACTCCTCCAATTGTTGAAAATTTCACAAACCAATGTTTCTTAAACGATAAAGGAGCCAAAGAATCAGGGTTGCCTGTTGGAATTCCGGTAGTTTACCGTGCGGGTGACCAACCTAACAATGCCTTGTCTCTTAATATTTTAAAACCAGGAGAAGTAGCAGCAACAGGTGGAACATCAGGAGTGATTTATGCTGTTACCGATAAATTAAAATCAAAAGAAACATCCAGAATCAACAGTTTTGTTCATGTGAATTATTCCAATGATAAACCTACTGTGGGAAAATTATTGTGCATTAATGGTGCAGGAATTCAATACCGATGGTTACGTAACCATTGCGGCTGGGATTCTTACGAAAACATGAATATTAAAGCGGAAGAAGTTGCAGTAGGTTCAGATGGTGTAATTGTAATTCCTTTTGGAAATGGAGCTGAACGTATGCTGAACAATAAAAACATCGACAGTCATTTCTTAAATCTGAATTTAAACAAACACAGTCATGGTCATTTGTACCGCGCTACCTTAGAAGGAATTGCCTTTGCTTTTGTTTACGGAATGGAAATTATGAAAGCTGATAATGCGGAAATTAATGTTATCAGAGCAGGAAATGACAATCTATTCCGCTCGGAAATTTTTTCGAATACCGTAGCCACATTAATTGGTCACGAAATAGAAATTTACAATACTACAGGTGCAGTAGGAGCGGCAAGAGCAGTAGGATTAATTAACGGTGATTATGAAAGTTTTGGCGATAATATTATAAAAAATGATCATGTAATGACATTTATGCCTTTGCAAAATAAAACACCTTATTTAGTAGCATATCAAAAGTGGAAAAAAGAATTAGAACTAATTATCAACAAATAAAATAAAATTAAAAAATGGCTTTAATAGGAAACAAAGAATACTTTAAAGGTATTGGTGAAATTAAGTTTGAAGGAAAAGAATCGGATAATCCTTTAGCGTTTAAATATTACAACCCGGAGCAAGTAGTAGCGGGAAGAACCATGAAAGACTGGTTTAAATTTTCAATTGCTTACTGGCATACTTTCTGTGGGCAGGGTTCAGATCCATTCGGACCGGGAACACAAAATTTTGCTTGGGATTTAGCTAATGACCCAATTCAGGCAGCTAAAGACAAAGCTGATGCAGCTTTTGAATTTATTACTAAAATGGGATTTGATTACTATTGTTTCCATGATTATGACTTGGTACAAGAAGGAGCAACTTTCGCTGAATCTGAAAAAAGATTAGCTACTATTACGGAGTATTTAAAGGAAAAACAAGCAGCTTCAGGAACAAAGTTACTTTGGGGTACAGCTAACTGTTTTTCTAATCCACGTTATATGAACGGAGCAGCTACTAATCCTGATTTTAATGTAGTAGCAAGAGCCGGAGGACAGGTAAAATTAGCTTTGGATGCTACAATTGCCTTAGGAGGTGAAAATTATGTATTCTGGGGAGGTCGCGAAGGTTATATGTCTTTGTTGAATACCGATATGGGACGTGAATTAGACCACATGGGACAATTTTTAGTGAAAGCCAGAGATTATGCTCGTGCTCAGGGATTCAAAGGAAACTTTTTCATTGAGCCAAAACCAATGGAGCCGATGAAACATCAATACGATTTTGATTCGGCTACGGCTATCGGATTCTTGCATAAATATGGTTTAGAGAAAGATTTCAAAATCAATATCGAAGTAAACCACGCTACATTAGCACAACATACTTTCCAACACGAAATTGAAGTGGCTGCTAATGCAGGAATGTTAGGAAGTTTAGATGCGAATCGTGGTGATTATCAAAATGGTTGGGATACAGATCAATTTCCAAACAACATTCAGGAGATTACTGAAGCGATGCTGGTTTTCTTAAAAGCAGGAGGACTACAGGGTGGAGGAGTTAATTTTGATGCAAAAATCAGAAGAAACTCAACAGATATGGAAGATGTTTTCTTAGCTCACATTGGTGGTGCTGATACTTTTGCAAGAGCTTTACTAACAGCTGATAAAATCATTGCTTCTTCTCCTTATGATAAATTAAGAACTCAAAGATACAGCTCATTCGATTCAGGAAAAGGTAAAGATTTCGAAAACGGAAAATTAGGTTTAGAAGATTTATACAAAATCGCTCAGGAAAACGGAGAACTACAATTACAAAGTGGTAAACAAGAACTTTTTGAAAATATAATCAATCAGTATATTTAAAAAATTCTTTTAAAATAGTATTAGTTTGGAAAATGTTATCAATACGAATGAAAAGTATTGGTAACATTTTTTTTGTAAAAATTAATTGAAAAACAAGAAGTAACATTTTCCTGTTTTTTTAGTAAAAGAAACCCCTTTTACTAAAAATAAGCAAAAGGGGTTTCGTTAGTAAACCAACTTAACTAAATAACGGTATTTTTAAGGATACCGATTCCTTCAATTTCTAGTTCTACTATGTCCCCCGGTTCTAAAGGGCGGTGAACGCTAAAGTTATTTTCGATCAAACTTCCCCAGCCTACAGTTCCAGAACCTAAAATGTCTCCGGGCATTAGTGTAACATTGTTTTCGGAAGCACGTTCCATCATTTGAGGAAACGTCCAGTGAACGGTTTTGTAATTTCCTTCGCAGATGACTTCATCATTAATTTTTGCAGTCATTTTTAAATCAAATCGGGCGCCATTAGTTTTAGGCATAGCCAAATGCTCCGGATGCGATTCTCTTGAGATAGTACAACGATATTTCTCAAATTCATCTTTGGTAACAATACATGGTCCAATAGCATTTGCAAAATCTTTTCCTTTGTGTGGTCCCAGTGGCACAGTCATTTCATGTTTTTGTATAGCACGTGCCGTCCAATCATTAAAAACGGTATAACCAAAAATATATTCATCGGCATCTTCGGCCTTTATATCTTTTCCTTTTTTGCCAATAATAACTGCCATTTCGAGTTCAATATCTAATTTCTCTTCTCCTTTAGGACGCTTAATTTCATCTTCAGGGCCATAAATACCATGATGGTTAGTAAAATAGAAAATAGGTATTTCATACCATGCTGCTCCAACGATATGTCCAAAAGATTTTGAAGCATTGAGCATGTGCTGTTCAAATCCGATGTAATCCCTAAAACTACGTGGATTTGGCAATGGAGCCAATAATTTTATTTCATCAAGGGAATAATGAGGTTCAGTAAATTCTAATTCTTTTATGATTTCGAAATTAGCTTCGTGATTGTCTATGAATGTAAGCATGTCAACAGGTAGTCTGGAATCGGCAAGATTCATATCTACAACCGCATTGTCCTGTAACCAACCAATACGGCTTTCGCCTGTTTTATTTTGAAAAGTTATTAATTTCATCTTGTTTTTAAATTGGTTGTGTAAGTGCCATGCAGGTTTTTCCCATTGTAGCACCAATATTAGCGCCTTCCGGCAATGGTTTTCCTTCGAATGCTAATAATTCCCATTCTCCCAGTTTTTCAGAACTTTCGACAACCATTTTACAACGGTCGTATCGGCGTTGCATAAATCTTGAGAAAATAGCATCGGCACCGTCCTGTTGTTTCATTTCTTCGGCTAATACCACAGCGTCTTCAATAGCCAAGGCTGCACCTGAACCTAATTGCGGAATAGTTGCATGTGCTGCATCACCAATTATGATAACATTGCCTTTATGCCAAGGTGCCGGAAGATTCAATGTTTCTAATGGTCGGTAGTTGACCAGTTTGGCATCAACTACCTGATCGATTAATTCCTGAATCATTGGGATAGGATATTCGGCCATATAGGATTGTAGCTTCGGAATCATCTGATCTTGGGTTATAAAAGGATTATCAGCTCCTTCAGCAGAAACTACAAAGATGTAACAGCTGTTTTCAGTCATCGGAATGATTCCTAATTTACTCTGTTTTCCAAAATAAATATATCCTGTATCTAAATCCTTAGGTCTTCTAAAAGCATACCGCCAGTTAGATAATCCAACATAATTCGGTTTTGATTCTCCAAAGATTAAGTTGCGAACTTTGGAGTTGATACCGTCTCCACCAATTAAAATATCATAACTTCCGGTTGAACCATCAGAGAAAACTACATCAACGCCATCTTGTTTATTGGTAATGGTATCAACAGTAAGTCCCATGCGGTATACAACTCCCACTTCTTTACTTCTTTCGAGTAAAACCTCATGCAAAACCCTTCTTGAAATTCCGTTATGACTTGGAAATCGTCCAATAGGTGGTGTTCCCGCTTCGGCTATTTGATGACCTGTAGGAGTACACATTTTAACCATCGGGTAAGGCGAACCTCTTCTCATCGCTTCGTCAGCACATCCTAAGACATCAAGTGCTCTTAATGCATTTGCCTGCTGGATAATCCCCACGCCATACACATCAAATTTGGGTTGAAGTTCAACAATCTCAACATCAATTCCAATTTGTCTAAGGGCAATACCAGCCGACTGGCCACCAATGCCACCACCAACAATTAATACTTTATTTATGGACTTCATATTTTGGTCGGTTATAATAGTTAAAATTAGTCAGTTTACAGCCTTTTAGCGATCCAATCGTACATGTTGAAAGTCTTGGTGAAATCATCGATTTGACAATGTTGCGAACCGCTTTCTCCCACCGGAATGACTTCTAACTTGTGCTCGCAAGTTAAATGTTTTTCAAGGTTATAAGCATGTTCAACAAAATTTTGTTTATCATCTTCACCATGAAGAATGTAAGTAGGCATTGAAATTTTTTCGGCAACACCATTTTCAAGTGTAAAACCTTCCAGTCTTTTACGGGTTTCGTTCATGTCCGGCGCTCCCACAATATGCTGAACAATTTCTGCCAATGGATGATTGTCAGGACGTCCTGCCCAAACATCATAATAAGACCAAACCGCACCATACACCATGCATACTTTAAAACGCGGTTCGAAAGCGGCACAGCGGGCAGCCATATAACCTCCCATAGAAACGGCTCCGATACCAATACGATCAACGGCTATTTCGTTTTTTAAATTTTCAATACTCCAGTCTAAAACCGCTGTTCCTGCCACATTATAGTCATGACGGGTATGGATATTATTCAAGCGCAAAGCAGCTCCCTGACCCGGTCCGTCCATTGCCAAAAGTGCAATGCCACGCTCGTTTAAATGCTGACCAATACCAAAATAAAGCTCTTCGGCCAAACTATCCAAACCACCAAACATAATCATCATCGGAGGATTTTTCACTCCTGCCGGTTTAAACAAATAACCCGGTAGAAAGGAACCTTCAAAAGGAACTTCAACCTGCAATACTTTTTCATCAAAATATTTAATAGCTTTCAGGAAAGCTTCTCTTGCTTTTAAATAAGTAGGTATTTTTTTCGGATGATTAAGGTTCATAAAAAACTCAGCCGAACGCAAGTAATTAAAAGCTCTTAAATAAGTTCTTCTCGCCGAAATAAAGTTACCATTTTTTTCAAAATCTTCGGCAAGTTCATAAACAGGATTCCCCATTTCCAGCCAGGCTTCGTTGTAAGATTCTCTGTTATTAGGGTCTATTTTACTAGCTACTTCTAATATTTCTGCAAATTCGCCTCCTCCATAATGCGCTTGTGTAAGCGCACGATTTACCTGATAAGAAGGCATGTATTGTCCCGGAAAATAGTGCCACATAATTTGTGCTTTTTAAATTTTAATAATTGTTTTTTGCTCTAATAAATTAGATATCCATTGGTTTTACCACACCGTCTGTTAATCCTAATTTTTTTCCTTTAGCCATTTCAGCAAATGGATTAGCAGTTCCCCAGGCATCATTAGGATTGTCTTTTAGGTAATGAACATCTAAATGATCGGGTGCAAAAACTAATCGGGCGCAGGCATAGTATTCGAATAAAATGCCACTTCCCGGATCAATGATGTAGATAAAGAAACCTTCGTCAGCTTTATGTCTGGTAGGTGCTCCCATAACGCTTTTGTATCCCTTTTCGATAAAATAATCTAAGGCTAATAAAACCTCTTCTCGACTGTCTACATTCCAGCAAATATGGTTTAGTACTGCCTGATTTGGTTCAATATTTGGGTCTGTGAATATGGCAATATCATGAGAAAGATTGGCTGTGGTAAACAAACCACCAATAGGAGGCATATCATCTGTAATTCTGATTTCGTCAGGGTTTCTTAAACCTAAAGCTTTCCAAAACGCTTTTTCCTCAGCATATTTTCCTTTAGAAACCATATAAGTTACGTGGTCAAAACGACGCGGATTAGCTCCCTGTAAACGGTTGCTGGCATATCTGTCAGCATAAACACTTCCTCTTTCGCCTTCTTCTCTTAACCAGACTACGTCCCAGAAAATTTCGTGAATATGTCCTTCAGGAGATTTGAAACGGTAAGCTTTTCCATGACCTAAATCGCCATTGTCCCAGCCAAGTCCTGCGCTAATACTTTCTAAGTAAGCTACCGCTTCTTCTAAAGCTTCCGGGCTGTCAGCTCTCCAGCCAATATGTCCTAAACCTGAAGTTTCGCTTTGTGTTAATTTTAATGTATGGTGAAAATAATCACCCCAAGCTCTTAAGTATACTGAATTACCTTCTTTACCGGTAATATCCATGCCTACAATGTCTCCAAAAAAGTGTACTGATTTTTCTAAATCTGTAGTTAGCACCTCAACGTGTGCCATTTGTGAAAAATAATGTGGATTTTTTGCCATTTGTATTTTAATTTAGATGTTTTTTTATTTTTTGTGTAAACAAAATTATTGAGAATTGGCTCTGAGAGTTAGTCAATTACATTCCGATACTATTCAAAATCAATCTTCTTAGCTGTTTCGGGTTGTTTTTAATGTCTTTTTGTATTCTTTTTCTATGCAAAAGCGCCTCCGTCTACCGCCATAGCGTGACCTGTAATGAAAGTTGACTGATCCGAACACATCCACAAAGCCACATCGGCTACTTCCAGCGGTTGTCCCATACGCTTCATTCTTTGCAGATTGATTGCCGCTTCTAAGGCTTCGGGATTATGAGCTAGTTTTCTTCTGCCTTCCATTATCATTGGCGTTTCTATAGCGGTAGGGCAAATAGCGTTGATGCGAATATTTTTGGTTGCGTTTTCTATTGCGGCACTTTTTACAATTCCGATTACTCCGTGTTTTGAAGCGCAATAAGGAACATTGTCCGGTTGTCCCACTAAACCTGCCGCCGAGGATACGCATACAATATTTCCGCCGCCTTGTTTTAACATTTCTATTAATTGGTATTTCACGCAATACCAGGTACCGGTTAGGTTGATGTTGATTTGCTGCAACCAGGCATCTTCCGGATATTCATGTGTAGGTAAGGATAAAGTTCCTGCGATACCCGCTGAGTTTACGGCACAGTCCAAACGCCCAAATGTCTTTACGGTTTTTTGTATCATATTTTCAACTTCGGCTCTTTGCGAAATATCACATTTTACAAAAAAAGCTTCTTTTCCTAATGCTTTGATTTCGTTAACAACTAATTCTCCTGCCGCTTCATTTACATCCGAAACCACGACATTAGCTCCTTCTTTAGCAAATGATATAGCGGTAGCCCTTCCAATTCCTGATGAAGCACCGGTTACTAAGCAAACTTTATTTTCAAATCGTTTCATTGTGTTTCTTTTTTATCTTATTCAATTTCCATCGCTAATGGTCGTTCCTCCACCAATGGTGGTGTTTTGACTCGTTATAAATCCACCTGCTTTAGAGTGTTCCTCTAAATAAAGCGACAGATTCTAATGCTGCATATATTCAGGAAGCGGAATTCCGTTAATCTCGTATGCTTTTGCTTCAATGAGTACAAAAACAATTCTGCAAACTTCAGTTTCGCTTGGATTTCTCCATTTATGAAGGGTTCCGCGTTGCACTATAATTGCTCCGGCACCCATTTTCTTCGAAATTTCATTTTCTAATTCCAATTCGATTTCGCCGCTAATCACAATTCCATAATCAATACTGTCCGTTCGGTGAAGCGGGGAAGAAGCGCCCGGCAACATATCTACAATACGAATTACCGAGCCACCTTTTAGTGTTGTTCCGGCATCTCTTTTGGCACCATCCGTTTCATCATTACAATCGGCAGGAACGGTAGCTGTGGTCCATATTGTAGCCATAGCAGCATCGCCGGTTGGGATAATTTGGGGTTCAAATACTTCGTCCGAAGTAAATACCGCAGTGCCTTCGTGATTATGACCGGTTACAACTCTTCTGATGGGTAAATTCATTTTGATTTATTTTTAATCTTTTTTGTCTTCGTCTTTTGTTGGAGTCGATTTAAGCTTTTTCATAAATTCACTGAAAGCCGGTCTTAACTCAGAAAAAAGTTCATTTTCTCTGTTTTTCAGCATTACTTCGCTGAACATTTTTAAACCTATGGCAAATTCAATAGCTTGGTTTTCGGTGTGGAAAAGATTTCTTTTTTTCATTCTTTCGATAATCGTAAAAATATTATCGTGATTATCGAATTCCAGTTCGATAGGTGAGTAGATGGTATCATCAACTTTTGAAGTTTTTAGTAACTCCAGTCTTAATTGGTATTTATTGGTACGTTTTTCCATTTTTTTATTTATTACAGTTGTTGAATAAATTTCATAATCTTCGTAAATGATTATTCTTTTGTGGTATAACTAAAATCATTAAAATCAGCAGCAGACTTTGATTGGCTTTTATTTCCGCTGGCATATAAGCCAATGTAAACTCCGGTAAAACCACCGGCGGTTTCCGTGCTGAGGTATTTTGTATCTACATTTCCAAGCAAGATTACAGTATCATTTCCCTGTGAATAGGCAAACTCATATGATTCAGGCGTTCCGGTAATCTTCAATTGTACAGTTCCATTTTTTAAAAGAATAGTCTTTTCAATGGCATGAATTTTACCGATGCTGTAGGCTAAAACTAATTCTCTTTCTTTTCCTTTTTTTCGAATATAAAGTTGGTAATGATGTTGAGCATCTTTGTATAGGGTAATTCCGGCTTCTTCATTTTCCGTTGACGGATTAAAATCAAGAGTGGTTGCAACTATGAAATTAAAATGTTGTTGTCTTCTGCCTATAAAGCTTAATCCCGGATTTTCATTCAATGTTTTTTCGCTTCCGTACAATCTTAAATAACCTTTGCGTTCGCTGAGCGAATAGTTTTGAGTTATCGGATTGTTGATGTAATTCCATTCAAAATCAAGTTTGTTTTGGGAGAAATCATCCGTTTGATTGTAGTTTTTAATTTTGACTTCTTCAGGGAGTTTTTCTACATTCATTTCTAAAGAAAGACTTCCATTTTTATTTACAATGGGCCATTCGTTAGTATTCCAAATTACCGGTGCTAAGAAAGTTTCACGACCTAAAATCTGATGACTGTCTAATGGTCTGAATCCTAATGCTACTAAGAACCAGCTTCCATCAGTTGTTTGTACTAAATCGGCATGACCGGTACCTTGGATTGGATTGTTTTCTTCGTTGGCATTGGCGTGAGTAAGAATTGGATTGGCAGGATTCGATTCATAATCCCCCCAAATGTTTTTACTTCTGGCGATGGTTACTTTATGTCCGTATTCCGTTCCGCCTTCGGCAATGATTAGATAATAAAAACCATCTTTTTTATATAAATGCGGTCCTTCTGGAAATTTTCCGCCGGTTCCTTTCCAGATTGTTACAGGTTCCGTAAGTAGTTTGCCTGTTGCAATATCAATTTCAGACATTACAATTCGGTTTTTTACAGCGCCCCAATTTTGTGCTGAGGTAACATAAACTTTTCCATCTTCATCAAAAAATAAACTAGGATCAATTCCGGGTGTTTCAATCCAAATGGGATTGGACCAGGGGCCGGCAGGATTTTTGGCTGTAACATAAAAGTTTCCTTTGTCAGTAATATTGGTTGTTATCATATAAAACAAACCATTATGATACCGAATTGTAGGTGCAAAAATCCCTAAAGTAACCTGTGCTTTTGCCAATGGTAATTGTTCTTCTCTGTCTAAAACGTAACCAATTTGCTCCCAGTTAACCAGGTTTTTACTGTGAAATAGGGGGACTCCCGGAAAATAACCAAAACTACTGTTAACCATGTAATAGTCATTATTGACCCTGCAGATGCTGGGATCAGGATAAAATCCTGGTAAAACAGGATTTTGAAAATGTACCTGACTAAAGCCTGTTTGCTGTATGAAAAGCAGTAGTAGCAGTAATTTTTTAGTTTTAGAAAGTTTCATTTTTTGAAGTTTATCAGTTACAGTAAGTCTTGTAATTTTAGCCAATCTCCAAAGCGTTCAATCCAGCTTTCAACAGGTAAATTCAGTTTACGCATTCCAAAACCATGACCTCCTTTAGAATAGATATGCAATTCGGCTGATTTTCCAGCGGCTAACCAATCGCTATAGGTTTTTACACTATTGGGTGCTAAACCCAATTGATCGTCTGAAGCGGCTGCAATAAATAGTGGTGGGGCATCCGCAGGAACCACCGTATTTTTTAAGGCTCCGGTGTAGGCATAAATTGGGGCTGCAAAATCGGGACGATTATTTCCTTTCGAATTATAAACGGTACCGGCAGCTACAGTGCCCCCGGCTGAAAATCCTATAATTCCAATTTTATTTTTCTCAATATTATATTCAGTAGCATGATCTCTGGCGTATTGTATTGCTGCTAAGCCATCGGCAATTGCTAGAGTCACAACGGGAGCATTAATGGAATCTAATTTTTTTCTGTTATTGAATAATGGAAAAAGCTCTTTTACCGGATCATCAGTTTCACTTTTTACTAATCGGTATTTTAATACAAAGGCAGTTATTCCTTTAGAATTTAACCATTTCGCTACCTCAATTCCTTCGCTGTTGATTGATAGGGTATGAAAACCACCTCCAGGACAAACAATCACAGCGGTTCCGTTTGCCAAGGCTTTGTCCGGTGCATACACCGTAAGTGTAGGTTGCGAAACATTGTACACTACCTGAGTTTGAAACGTTTCTGAAAACATTTCTTTTTCGTTCCAGTTCCAGTTTTCTGAACCGGCTGCTTTGCCCTGATAAAGCGGAATTACTTTTTGTGCATTTGCTGCAAAAGCACTAAATAAGAGTAGGAATATGATTTTATTTTTCATTTTAAAAATGTTTTAGATGTTCGAAAATCATTTATTTAACGACCAAATCTTTTGCAAGATGGAATTGTTTTGTTTTTTTAATGTTCAATGAAGAAGCTCCAATTTGAATAGTATAGTTTCCTGCTTCGGCAATCCAGGATGAAATATTTGAATCATAAGATGCCAGTTCCCCAGGAGTCAGTGTGAAACTAATTGTTTGCGATTCTCCGGCTTGCAATAATTTAGTTTTTGCAAATCCTTTCAGTTCTTCTGAAGGCTTTTTCAATTTTACTGATGGAGCGTTTAAGTATAATTGAACAACTTCTTTACCAGCAGTTTTTCCAGTGTTTTTGATGGTAATGGTAGCCGTAATTTTATCTTTAAATTCAGAAGAGCTCAGTTTAATGTCGCTGTATTCAAATTGGGTATAGCTTAAACCAAATCCAAATTCATAAGCAGTTTTGATATTATTGGTATTAAAATGACGATAACCCACATAAATGTCATCATCATAAGTTATTTCAGCAGGATAAGTAGGCATTACAGGATCCAGTATTTCGCCTTCCTTAAGCGGCAATTGTTTTCCTGGAAAATTTTTAGAAGAGGGAACATCTATATATGAAACTGGAAAGCTGGTCGTTAATTTTCCTGACGGATTTACTTTTCCTGATAGGATATCGGCTATGGCATTTCCGCCTTCCATACCCGGTTGCCAGGCCATTAAAATGGCATCAGCCCATTGATTCCAACTTGCCGTTTCAATAACACCGCCGGCATTAATCACTACAATAACTTTTTTGTTTTTAGCATGGAAAGATTCAGAAAGTGTTTTAAGCGTTTGTTTTTCAGCATCCGTTAAATTAAAATCATCGGCTACTTTACGGTCTTTCGATTCGCCGGAGATTCTGCCAATAGTGATAATTGCCACGTCTGAATTAGCTGCCGATGCTGTAATTATCTCATTTTTAACTTCCATTTCTTTAATCACAAAAGGATTAAAAACGTCCATAAAGGATGGAGCCGGTTTCTTTGCTTTTTCTGATTTTATATAATTTTCATAAGCTGATTTGTTGTTTTGTTGCAGTTTGAATCCGGAATTTACTAAACCTTCGTCAAGAGAAACAGTATATTTTTTTACCACATCGCCACTGCCGGTTCCTCCCGCAATGATGTCATAAGATGCGTTACCAAATAAGGCTACAGTACTTGATTTTGATAATGGTAAAGCATGATCATTTTTTAATAAAACCATTCCTTCGGAAGCGACTGTTCTGGAAACAGCAGCATTCCCTTTTAAGTCAGGCTTATTAGAATAAGGAACATTGTTGAAAGTACCTGTTTTTACAACAAGATTTAAAAAGCGTTCCACACTTTCGTCTAAATCACTCATAGCAAGCGAGCCATTTTTTACCGCATTAATAATAGTTTGTACCTGATCCGGTCTTCCCGGCATTTGTAAATCATTACCGGCTTTTAGTGAAGTTGCTGCATTTTGACCAGCAAACCAATCACTCATTACCAGACCTTTAAAACCCCATTCTTTACGCAAAATATCGGTTAGCAAGTTTTTGCTTTCGGATGTATAAGTTCCATTTATCAGATTGTATGAAGTCATCAATGTCCATGGATTTGATTTTTTGACAGCTATTTCAAAGCCTTTTAGGTATATTTCTCTTAAAGCACGTTCACTTACAATTGTGTTCAGTTTCATTCTGTTGGTTTCGGTATTATTGGCAGCAAAATGTTTTACCGAAACGCCAATACCGTATTTTTGAATTCCATTAGTAACCGCAGCAGCAATAGTTCCGGAAAGAAAAGGATCTTCAGAATAGTACTCAAAATTTCTACCTCCCAAAGGATTTCTCTGAATGTTAAAAGCAGGAGTCAATACAATATCAATTCCATAATCTTTAGCCTCACGACCTAATATTTCGCCCGCTTTTTTTGTCATGATAGTGTCCCAGGTGCTGGCTAATAAAGTACCTATTGGAATGGCTGTGGCGTATTTTGGTTTTGCAGCTGTTAAATCCATAAAATGAATTCCGGCAGGTCCGTCTGATAAGGTAAGACTGGGAATTCCTAAACGGTCTATGGCGTGCGTTCTGCCTGATGTCCCCGGAACTTTTGGTGTTATTTTGTCGTCTTCAGGATCATTAGGCGGTAATAAACCTGCCGAAGCTCCCGGAATATGCATACCCATGCCCACAACTAATTTTACTTTTTCATCAAGAGTCAAAGCTTTTACGACTTGCTTTATGTTCGTTTTGTTTAATTGTAGCGGTTCTTTAGTTTGAGCAGCAACACTCAGACTAAAGAAAGGTAAGCATATAAAAAGGAGACATTTTTTCATGAGAATGATATTAGATAAGCTAAGTTTAATGATGTGAAAATCTAACCTATTTAAGAAGTCTAAGTCCATTGAGCCTATTTTTAAGATTCCTGGATTTTAAACACTTATAGGTAGCCTAAGTGTATTGGATATTATTTAAAAGCGAATAATATCCAATTGATACTTCAAAAATTAGGGTTTGTATTTAGGTAAATAATTACTGCTTTTTATGCTGTTTAATTATTTTTTGATATTCATAAAAGCTTTGCTTTGGGATGCGTTCCTGAGTTTCAAAATCAACATAGATTAATCCGAAGCGTTTAGTGTAGCCAAAAACCCATTCGAAATTATCCCAACCACTCCAAGGGAAATAACCAATCATTTTAACGCCTTCTTTTTTAGCCTTATCTACTGCTTCAACATGGCGTTTGATATAATCCGCTCTTAGAGGGTCTTTAACGATTGGAGTTGCTTTGATGTCTTCTCCTTCAAAACCGGCTCCGTTTTCGGTAATCATAATTTCAGGATTGTTGTATTCTTTTTTAATTTTTACAAGGAATTTATACAGTTCTTCCGGTCTTACAGGTCCGTTATGGGATTTAATTTTGTCTGTATTGATATCCATCCATTTCATTTCAAACGGTTCAGAAGGATCGTATTTTACCAGGGCAGGGGCATAAAAATTAATTCCTAAAAAGTCGGGTTTGTTGGCAGCCAGAATTTTCATGTCGTCAGCTGCTGGCTGGAATGCCGGATCATATTTGGTGAAAAGATCGACCACTTCTTTTGGATAAGTACCTTTGAAATAGCCATCAAGGAAAACCGTATTTAATAATTTTTCCTGTAATGCCGACGCCTGTACATCTTTAGGATTGTTAGGATCGAGTGGGGAACAAGGAGAAAAATTGAACGTCATACCTATTTTACCGCCCAAATTCATTTTGTGGTACATTTTGATTACCTCGGCACTGGCCACAAGTTCTCTGTGTGCTTTCATCATTCCTCTGGCAAAGCGGGTAACAGCCGGTTCCTTACTTTGTTCCATGTTCATAAGGAATTCCGCAACAAAGAATTCGATATAAGGTTCGTTGAACGTGATAAAATGTTTTACTTTTTTACCATAACGTTTGAAAACAATCTGAGCATAATTTTTATACCAATTGATCATTTCCGGATTTCCCCAACCTCCTTTTTGTACCAGAGCAAAAGGATAATCAAAATGATAAAGGGTAACTACAGGTTCTATTCCGGCCGCTTTTAAATCATCAATCAGAACGTCATAGTGGGCTAATGCTTTTTCGTTCACAGCACCAATGCCATCAGGAATGATACGGCTCCAGTCTAATGAAAAACGATAGGAGTTAACCCCTAATTCTTTCATCAATTGGATATCTTTCAGATATTGTGTTCTATCGTACATGTTGATAGCTACGTTTCCTGTTTGTTTTTGTCCAATTATAAATTGAGTAACCCCAACTTTATTAGTCAAAAAATCCCATTTCGATTCGCCTTTTCCATCAGCTTGGTAAGCACCTTCCACCTGATAGGCAGCAGAGGCTACTCCCCATAAAAAAGGTTTTTGTTCTTGAGCTGTTGTTTTTTCTTTACAGCCCATAATGCTTACTATTGCAATCAAAAGAATGGAGATACGTCTAGTCATTTGGTTTATTTTTTGATTATTTTTTTTATAATTTGAAAAAGTTATAGAGCCGCTTCGACTTCAACGAAGGCTTTGTTTTTGCTAACGATTTTGTTGCTTTCCAGTAATTTAGAAACAAAAAACAAACCTAATGCAGCCATTACAGCAGCAACCCATAAAAAGGCAGATGGATCTGTTTTATCAGACAGTATACCTGCTATTGCCGGAATAATAACACCACCTACAATTTCTCCAATTCCCATTACCAGTCCCATGGCTTTGGCCTTTAAATGAACTGGTGCCGCTTCTGAAGGAAGAACAGCCGCTGCCATTGCCACACAGCCCACAGCAAAATAGCTGATAAACATTAAAGGTAGCTGAATGATAGTGTCTTTTAAAAAGAAGACTGCGAAAGGATATAAAGTTCCTAAAGCCATAAAAATAAACAGTATGGGTTTGCGCCCAAATTTATCCGAAAGCCCCGGAACAATTATCGAACCGATTAAACCGGATAGACCTAAAATTCCCATTGTTTTTCCCATTTCATCGGGACTCATGTTTTGTGCCTCGATAAAATATTTAGAAATAAAAGGAAGCGTGGCAAACCACCATCCAAAGGCGCAACAGGCCAAAGGAATTCCCCATTTGATGTTGTTGTATTGCAAAAGTTCGGTGAAATTTACAGTAGTATCGGCTTTTTTTTCAGTGCTCTCAGCCGTTGATTTTTTGATATAACGCCAGGATAGTAATGCTAAAATAATCCCAGGAATTCCAGCCACAAAAAAAGCTTTTCTCCATCCGATGTTTTCAGCAATAGCTATTAAAATAACAGGGGCAAGGATAGATCCGAAAAGCGCCGAACCCACACCTTGCAGAATTCCGGCATTCAGTCCCAAACGATTTGGAGAGGATTCTCTTTCTACAAAATTTTGCGCCAGCGGAATAACAGCTCCTTCGGAAAATCCCATGATGAATCGGGCTAAAAATAAGGTTGCAAAGGAAAGAGCAATTCCGGAACCGAAAGAACACAGCGAAAAAGTGATTACGGCCACCAGAAATACCAGTTTTTTTCGGTTTTTGACTTCTGCCCATGCCACTGTAAAATAACTTGAAAAAGCCCAGGCTAATGAAAGAGACCCAGCTAGTAATCCTATTTGGGTGTCATTCAATAACAGGTCTTTTGCTATATAAGGCATCAGGAAATTAAGTGCTAAACGATCGAAAAAAAGACAACCAAATACTAAAGCCATTAGGCTTACCATTCCGTTTTCGTAAGTGAAGAATTTGTTTTTCATAATTAGAAAAGAATAAATCCCCCTTCAAAAAAAGGGGGATTAAATTATTTAATTAGAATTTATAAGATGCAGTTAAGAAAAATGCTCTAGGCATACTTCCCTGAGTAGAATAAGCTGCATTAGGATTAGCTGCTACAAACTCTTTTGTAACTGATTGACGGTCTAAGGCAGCAGGGAAACCTCCTGTACCGGACCACCCCATTACTCCATAAGTATTCAAAATATTATTTACGTTGGCCTGAAGTCCGAATTTTTTGCTGAAATCATAGCCCATCGCTAAGTCTACTGTTGTGAATGCAGGTAACTTGAATGCGTTTTGCACATTAGCCTGTCTGGCCCCCATATAACTAAGGTTTAAAGAACTGTAGAATTTGTTTATATTATAGCTTGGACTAATGTTAAAGATTAATTTAGCATTATTATCCGTTTCGTTTCCTGATAAATCCTGTAGTACGTCATCACTAGGTCCGCTGGCATTCGCAATCCATGTTTTATAAGTTGTTGCTTTAGAATTTTGTATTGTAGCCCCCACTTTTAAAGCCAATTGATCAGTAAAAGAATAGTTGGTTTCTAGTTCAAGACCATAAGTTCTATATGCATTGAATTGGTTACCAGGGTTGTAATAGGTTCCGTCGGTATTTAAGAACGTTTGTGTTGTAGACACATTACTCAATGTGCTGTAAAAAGGAGTTGCAAATACTTTAAGTTTAGGAGTACTTATTTTATATCCTACTTCAAATTGTTCTATTTTTTGAGCATTTGGTTTAGAGTTGTCAATCAGAAATTGAGATGTTTGAGCTAAATAAAAATTAATATCTGGAGATTTTTTTCCATTAGAATAACGAACATACACAGCTTGGTCATCAGCCAGTTTATAGTTTACCCCCCCTGAAAATGAAACGGTATTCACTGTTTTGTCTACATTTAAACGTGGGCCTGCTGTTCCTCCAAAATTGTCATATATAGTCAATGGATTGTTGTCAAGACCTGCTGATTCAGCATTGGCTACAGGTTGTGAATTATAACCATAAGCACGTAATGATTCATAACGAATACCCCAATCAAAAATTAATTTATCAGAAATATTCCATTCGTGTCCAAAGTAGGCAGCAGATTGTATTTGTCTGAATGATGCAGAGCTTGCTCCTGCACTTCCCGGAAGCTGTACTCCGTTAGGATCAGTTACTTGATAGGTTTTTCCATCAAATCCAGCTAAAGTAATATCTACTAAATGAGGTTTGTTTTCCATAGTTCCTACAGCAAAACCAAAATCCTGAGATCCTCCAATTCTGCTCATCTGAGAATTTGCATAAAAACCACCCAAAATGAAATTCATGTTTTTCACTTTTTTGCTGATGCTGAAATTATCCATGAACTCATTCGTTTTACGTTCAGTGTAGAAAAGAGGCAAAAAGAATAAAGAGTTGGCTTGTACATTGCTGCCAGGGAAATTATTATTTGGACCCGGAGTAAAATTAAATCCTGCAAAGTTTCCGTTGATGATATTAGGAGATTGGGTAACTGTTCCTAAAACCTGACCATTTACACGATCCGTAAAAGTATAAGTACCAAATTTTCCTAAGGTGTGTCCGATAGCATAAAATAATAAATTATCTGTGGCAAATGGAGTAACAACAGCAGGTGAATTGCTATCATATTTCATTTTTTGTAAACGGAAATCATTTTTTAATTTAAATCCTGCACCAAGATCCTGATTCCAGTTAATACTTACTGATTTTTGTCTTGAATGCGATTTGTCTTCAGAATTAAATGTTCTTGTATCCGTATCATTGATAGGGATTTGCATTGTTAATTTAGGAAGATAGTAGGAATCAGTAGCTGAAAAACCGGCAGGAATTTTTGGATCATTCCATCCAACTGTTGGTGTAAATTCGGCAGTAGCATTTTTATCATCTAATACTTTAGCAGATATTTTTACGCTTCCTGTTTTGTATTTGTTCATAATATTGGCTCTGATTTGCCCACCATTATTCATTGGGTACCCCAAAGCTCTTGCTCCGTCAGATTCTCTGTAAAAACCACTTACATTATAAGTTAATGATTCTGATTGGTTCATAGCTCCACCTAAGTTAAGATCGGTTCTGTAATAAGGGTTTTTTAGGTTTCCTTCTAATCCAAATTTGGTTCTGATTTCTCCACCAAAAGTTTTTCCTCCTTCTTTAGATACATAATTAAAGATACCTCCCGGAGCATTAGCTCCTAAAATAGAGGCAGTTCCTCCTCTTACGGCTTCTACTCTTGCTGTTCCTGCATCGGCTCTCAGGTAATAATCCACATTTAAATTCAGGTTAGTAACCGGTAAACCATCTTCCTGCATGGAAACGTAATAATATCCATTAGCATTTTCAACGGATCCAGCCGAAATTCCTCTTGAATATACGGTATTCATTACTTCACCTCTGGCTTGGTTTACATAAACACCCGGTACGTTTTTTAATAAATCACCCGCACTGGTAGCAGCAGTTCTTTCAATTTGTTTTGCATTCATTGTAGAAATAGCTACAGAGGATTGCATTTTAGTACGTTTGTCAAAAACTCCGGTTACTACTACTTCATCCAGTACTGCCTGATCGTCAATTAATTTAATGTTTAATGGTGCTGATTGTGGTACTTTTACACTAACTTTTTGTGTTTTAAAACCCATGAACGAAACTATAATTTGGTAGGTTCCGTTTTTTATTCCAGTTAAAGTAAAGTTTCCATCAAAATCAGTATTCTGAGCTTTATTTGTTCCTTCAATAATTACGGAAGTTCCTGCTAATCCTATTCCACCTGAATCGGATACTTTTCCTTGGATTTTTCCTTCCTGAGCATAAATGCTTAAGCTAAAGAAACTGGTGCTGATAGTCAGGATTAGGATCCTAATGAATTGTGATGTTTTCATAAAATTGCACTTTTTTTAATTAGATTAGTTTTTTTTGGTTTGATTAAATAGGTATATCGTAATTATTACAAGACAAAGTTGGGAATTAAAAACAGCTTTAGTGAATCAAAAAAAGGCCACAACTATTCAAAATCAATACTTTTTCTTAAAAAAGCAGAAAAATCAATCGTTTTTTTAATCGCATCCTGAGTTTTGTATTTTATTTTAATATTGATTAGAAAGTACACTCAAAAACGAATTCTGTCAAAATGATTTACTTAGATTAGTTTGTCCTTTTTTTGAATATATATTACTGTATTTTAAATGATTATGTTTAGTTTTTTTCTTTATGTTTTTCCTTCTGCTTAGAAAAATATTAAAAGTTATGAGTTGCTGTATTTATGAAATGTTTTTCGCTTTAACCGTGTTTTGATAAGCTATTCAAAATAAATTCTCTTCTAAACGAAATTTTCTTTGTAGTAGGTGAGATTTGGCTAAATAGATATAATCTATATTAAAGTTAGGTCTTTTTTTGTTAAAAAATAACACCGAAATAGCACAAAAAAAGGTGAATCCTGAAATTTGGATTCACCCTTTTTTAAACAAAAACTAAAAACTATTTTTATGTGGGCTATTTTAGGGATAAAATAGTTACTTCACTTAATAAACCGGAAGGCAGTAGAGGAGAAGTGGCTTTGTAAAAAGGCATGGTGGTATAGGTTATTTTTTTAGCATTGGCTTGTTCATCACCAATAAGTCGGTTAACCCAAAGATTAGTTACTTTGATTTCTAAGGTGTTTTTACCCGGTTTTAAAACTTCGCTAACGTTCACTCTAAATGGTTTTTTCCAAACCACTCCCAGTGATTTTCCGTTCAAAATTACTTCGGCCAGGTTTTTTACTTCTCCTAAATCAATCCATAACTGAGTTCCTTTTTTGAACCAGTTTTTAGGAGCTTCGATGGTTTTAGTATAAGTTGCTGTTCCTGAAAAATATTTAACACCTTCGTTAGTATTTTCAGTCCAAGAAGCTAATTTATCAATGGTAATAGCATCTGGTGCGCCGCGTTCTTTTTGAAAACTCAAATTCCAATTTCCGTCAATTGTTGCAATCTTGGTTTCTGTTGGAGCAGCAATTGTTTTAGTGTTTTGGGTTGTATCCTCGCCAAAGATTACAAATACGGCGTCATTTGGTTCTAAATGCAGGGCAACTTTTGTAGTTCCATTGGCAAACGAATAAGAAGCATCTTCTGTTTTTCCGGTTTCCGGATGCCAAATTTGAACTGATTTTCCGGTAACTCTAAAATTTGCTTCCAGATTTTCAACTCTGTTGTTTCTATTGTTAACCCAATAAATTTCCTGTTCCGGTAATGAGCGGTGAACGTAGAGTAATTTAGTATCAGGCTGTGGTTTTGTGTATTCAAAATCTGGAGTGATATTCGATTTGTTCAATACTTCCTGAATACTTTGTCCGGTGTACACTTTTCCTTTTCCAATAGTTTTAACCGTGTTTTCAGTTCCCCACAATTCATTTATAATCGAATTGAATTCAGCTTTATCATCGCCTAAACTTGGAGTGTCAATTGGTTTTGGACCAACTACAGTAGCGCCCGCTTCAACCAATTCTTTTATTTTTTTAGCCACTTTTAAAGTCATTTGCTGACTGTTTTTGTCTAAAGCTAAAATTTTATACTGCATTCCGCTTGGAGTTACAATTTGCCCATTCGAAACAGAAAGCACATTGATTAAAGCATCGGCATTGACAAAATCATAATTGTAACCTTCAGGAACTTCCGGCAATTTTTTCATAAAAAGAGAAGTGATGTTGTTGTCTTCTCCGTAATAATAAATTACATCGGCTACAAATTTTCCCTGTTGTAACAAATACGAACTTCTTGCCAGATAATCAGTCCAGGATTTAGCCTGTTCAGCCCAGGTTTCATGACGGGTAAACCATTGTCCGAAAGGTCCTAGTCCTAATCCCGGGAATTTGTCATCCGAAGGCTGGTGTACCGAAGTGTGAATTACAAAACGGTTCAAACCACTCGCTAATTCCATATCGGCTGTAGGTTTCAGGATTTCCGGCGAATAAGCGAATGAATTTCCCATAGCGGTCAATGATTCGGCAGCTACTAAATTTTGTCCGTAAATATGAGCAACTGAAGCCGATTCACGAATGTCCGCTTCGTGTAAAACATAGCCACCGGACAATCCTCCCGGAGTCCACATCGCCGACATAGGAACGGCAGCTGTGCGTTTTACCTCCATACCGTCACCAATTATTGTACGACCGTTTTCATGCGATTCTGAGTAACGTTTCATACCGTGTTCGTCAAGAATTTTAGTTAAGTTGTCATAATGATTTTCAGCTGTTAATTCGCTTATGGTTTTACGGAAATCCCATAAAAATTGTTCGCTGTCTTCAGAACTTTTTATAATATGTCCGGTTAATACGGGCATCCATGGCAGTAAACTGTAACCTCGTCTTTTAGCAAATTCAGTCGGTAAATTAGCAGTCCAGTTTTGTGCTCCGGCTTCCCAGCTATCGGTTACTACATATTGTAAACCACCTTTGTTGCCCATTAATCCGGCAGTGGCACTTTTGTATTGATCCAGATAGTTTTCAAAATAAGCTCTTACTGCTACAGGGTCTAATTTATCGACTTCTAATCCTGTTGCTTCGGGTGATGCAGGATGGTTAGTAACCCCAATTAAAGAATATCCAAAGCGTACAATAGTCCAATTGCCTTTTGGTACTGACCAATTTAAAATTCCGTCTTTGTTTATTTTATCCGTCAAATCAATTACATCTGTTAGTGCAATTCCTTCGGTTGTATTTGGTGTTCCTTTTAAATTAATATTGCCCGAAGGAGCAAAGGCTGCTTTTTCTTCAAATCGATCAATTCGGGTTTCGGTGTGTAATACTATTTCGGCAATTTCTGTTCCCGGAGAAGCTTTTGGTGCGCCTGTGTCTTGTCCCATCATAGCAGCAAGGCTAAACGGAGGTGGCGGATTTTTGAAAGTAACTCTGAAATATTTAGCCGTAGTGGCAGGAATGGTGATGGTTTGTTGTAAAACCGCTCCTGCAGGAATAAATGAAATTTGCTTGAAATGTACGCCATCATCACTGGATTCAATACTGCGTGTGTCCGCCTTTTCTCCAAACATTCCAAAAGGACCTTTATCGCCACCGCCTACAACCGTTACGGCTTTGATGGTTTGTGGTTTGTCAAAAGAAAATTGAATCCAGGCATTTTCTCCATTAGTAGTTGCCGGTAAAAGATTAGTAGCAGCAAGATTTCCATCGGTCAGTTGTGTGACATTAAAATTACCGCCACTGGAAGTGATTTTAGCTTTTAGTTCGGTTAATGTTTTATCTGTTTTGGGTAATTTATAAGCCATAACCGCAATATCCTGATAATATTCCGGAGGAGTTGCTGAATGAGAGCCATCAGATAGTGCATCAAAAAACGGGATATTTTGAAAGTTTCCTGTGGTTTTTATAGCACTAGGTAAAGCTCCTGAGAATTTTTGTCCACCTTTTACAATGACTTTGTTCCAAACTAATTTTTTCATACCATCTTTGGCAGAAACCCAGGGACCACCACTTTCGCTCCAGCCCGGAGAACCGGCAATAGCCATTTCCAAACGCAATGAATCGGCTAATTTAGTAGTAAGTTTGAATGCGTCTTTCCATTCCGGATCCATATAGGACAATCTTTTGGATACAATTTGCGGAGTCATCATGGCTGCATCAAAGTTCATAAAACCACCAATTCCGATGCGGTTCATCCATGCCAAATCTTTAGTGATACCCTCTTTGGAAATATTGCCATTCATCCAATGCCACCAAACTCTTGGTTTAGCCGAATTAGGTGGATTTTTAAAATCGTTCCATAACAAGTTGTTGGTGCCTTGCGCATAACTTCCGTTACAAGCTAACATCAAAGAAAATAAGGAAACAATTCCTGTGATTTTTTTC
This sequence comes from Flavobacterium glycines, assembly GCF_900100165.1. Taxonomy (GTDB): domain Bacteria; phylum Bacteroidota; class Bacteroidia; order Flavobacteriales; family Flavobacteriaceae; genus Flavobacterium; species Flavobacterium glycines. The sequence goes on along the minus strand of NZ_FNEO01000002.1, from coordinate 219,425 downwards.
ATATACAAATTTTTAATATTTGATTTTTGCTTCAAAAAGAGAACTACTCATAAAAGTAGTAGTATACAAATTTGGTGTTATTTGTGGATTTTTGTGAATCAAAAAAAGGGAATAAGTATTCAAAATCAATACTTTTGGAGGTATTCCATTGGTGTGAGTCCCGTTTGTTTTTTGAAAAAACGCGCAAAGTTGCTTGGATTTTGATCACAGAGTTTGATGGCAATTTCTGAAATGTGTAAATCGGAATATTTTAATAATGTTTTGGCTTCCAGAATAATCATTTCCTTAAGTAAATCCTGTGCGGTTTTATTGGTACATGTTTTTACGCATTTGTTGAGATAATTGGGTGTAATGTTCAGTAAGTTAGCGTAATCTGAAATATTTTGGTATTTGTAAATGTGTTGACTTAATTTGTTTTTGTAACGCTCTGTGATGTCAAAAAAAGAGTTTTTGGTTTTCTTTTCCTGGAATGGAAGTTCTTTTTTTAATTCTTCAAAAATCACTAATAAATGATAAGCAATAAGGTTTTTGTTTTCGGGATTTCCAGTTTTGTAAATTTCTAACAATCTATTCAAAATAAACTCTATGTTGTTTACCGTTTCTTCCGATAGTTGGATTACCGGACTGGACTGGAATTGAAAAAACGAAAATTGCTCACTTAGATAGTTTTTAGGCAAAAATTCGAAAAGTTTTTCGTCAAAATGGCAATAAAAACCTTCAGCATCGTCACTAATCATTTCGTGTTGCGTGATTTGGTAAGCAGGTAATAAAAAAATGGATGAAGGACCAAATTCATATTTATTCAACCCCTTACTTCTTTTGGAATTTCCTTTTTTTAAAAAAATAAAATCATGTACAGTTTTGCGATGGGGCAATACCTGAAAAGAAGATTTTTGTGCAATAATATCTAATTTGTTGATATGGTATTCCGGATTAATAGGATTGGAAATATTTGGCGTCCAGTTGGTACTATCTGCATGAAAACGATCCATTTCGGATGGAATCAAGGTTGGGATGTATTCTTTATTAGACATTTTGAAATTTTACTTTTATTACTATACTATTATAAATTTACAAAATTTATCTGTTGCACGTGCAAAACGAAAAGTGAGGTAGAAAAAAAATGTACCAGAAACCATAATGTTTAAATATAGATTCCCGGCACATTTTCAAAGAAATGTATTTTAATTCAACTAGTCATTAAGTGGTTGATTTTTATTAAGTTAACTCGTTTGGTGAAATTGTGTTTTGATTGTAAATTTTCGTCAGTTCGAGTGATCCCGCTTTTGGGCGGGATCGTATCGAGAACAAGAAAATTTATCATCAAAAACGGTTCTCGATACATTTTTTGCTTCATTTTATTACGCAAAAAACACTCGAACTGACGTTTTTGATAATTACACCCAATGGGTTAAGTTATTAGTAATCTAAATGCTGCTTAATTTCTTAATGGTTTAAAAAATATATGGTTTTAATTTATTCAATTATAGCCACCGCTCTTGTCCAACCGGCACTTGCTCCTTTAATTTTTGCAGGAAAACAAGCTACTTTAAATCCAAAAGGAGGTAAGGCTTCCAGATTTGCTAATTTTTCAATTTGGCAATATTCTTTTTCAATCCCTACATAATGTGCCTGCCAAATGATTCCCTGACGTGGATTGTTTCTATAATCTTCTGCCTGAATGTGTAACGGTATATCCCATCCCCAGCCATCAGTTCCCATTACTTTGATGCCCTGATCTATTAGCCAATGAGTTGCTTTTGCGGAAGCGCCCACATGGATGCGTACAAAATCGTCATTGTGAATGCGTTTGTCAGCATCACAGCGGATAAGAACAATATCAAAAGGTTTCAAGGTGTAATTGATTGCGGCTAATTTTTCAATCAAATCTTCCGGTTCAAACATATAGCCATCCGGTTTGTCGGTGAAATCCAAGACCACACCGTCATGGAAAAACCAATCTAAAGGCATCTGGTCAATCGTGCGGGAAGGTTTTCCTTCGCAGGTAGGGAAATAATGATAAGGAGCATCTACGTGAGTCCCGCAATGACTGGTAACGGTAAGTAATTCTCCGGCTGGGCCATTGTCTTCGATAAAAACATCGGTCAATCCTTCAAAGAGTTTTCCTCCCATTTTTTTAGCACCTTCCTTATGGTCTTCGTATACAATTGTAGTTGGTAGCGGTTCTTTTATCTCTTCTGATATGGTTACTGAAAGATCAATTATTTTCATGATTTGTGTTTTTTATATTTAATTACTATTGTATAAAATTAGTACACAGATAAAACGGATTTTAGCAGATTATCACAGATTGATATTGAAAAAAAATACAAAAAATCTGTTTTTATTTGTCTAATCTGTGTCATCTGTGTTCCTTTTTGTTTTTTATTTCAAAAGTCTTCCTCCATCCACTGTTATAATTGTTCCTGTTGAGAATTTTAACAGAGTAGCAGTTGATAAAACGGCATTGGCAACATCTTCTCCCAGGGCAAATCGTCCCAGTGGGGTGCTGTCTTTTTGGCTTTTTAAAAAAGCAGGATCTATATTGACAGTGTATTCGCCTTCGACAAAACCGGGTGATACAGATACGACTCTTATTTTTGGAGCTAAAACCCTTGCCAATGAACGGGTCATGGAATCCAAAGCCGCTTTTGAGGCACAATAAGCTACATTACTGCCGATGCCGAAAATTCCGGCAATGGAGGAAATATTGACTATGAGTGCCGTGTCTTCGGTAGATTTTTCCAATAAATCTCTAAATGCTCTCACCATGGCAAAAGAACCTCTAAAGTTGGTTTGCATGATTTTGTCAATCCATTCATCGCTCAATTCGTCGAGATTGTCGTGAGCAACGGGAGTTGTAATTCCGGCATTGTTTACTAAAACATCCAGCTTTCCGTATTGGTCTTTAACAAATTCACTAAAGGCTTTTAGTTTTTCGGAATCCGTTGTTGGAGCATGAAAAACAGCGTGATTTCCTTCGGGCAAAGTGGCTATGAAATCAGTAGCTCTTTTTGAATTCGAATTGTAAGATATGATTACGTCGTATCCGTTTTCTGCAAATTTCCGACTGATTGCCGAACCGATTTCGCCAGATCCTCCTGTTATTACTACCGTTTTACGCATCGTTTTATTTTTTTAATGTGAGGAAAAAAACGTTGGATGTAATTATTAAAAACGTCTATTCGAGTGTTTTTTGTGCAGTGAAACGGAACAAAAAATGTATCGAGAATCGTTTTTAATGAAATTTTTCTTGTTCTCGATACAATCCCGCCCAAAAGCGGGATCACTCGAACTGACGAAAAATTATCCTCAAAAATTAATTATATCCAACAGGTAAAAAAATTATTTTACTTCAACTTCTTTAGAACCGTATCTTCTAACACGAATATCAGCTTGTTCTTTGTGTCCGTAGAAATTTTCAATTTCGCACAAACGGGAGCAGTATTCTCCAATCATTGCACTGGCTTCAGGTGTTCTGATTTCCTGATACGAACAGGTTTTTAAAAATTTACCAACCCATAAACCGCCTGTATATTTAGCACCGTGTTTAGTAGGCAAGGTATGATTAGTTCCGATAACTTTATCACCATAAGCTACATTAGTGTATTTCCCTAAGAACAAAGCACCGTAATTGGTCATGTTTTTAAGGAAGTATCTTGGATCGGCAGTCATTACCTGAACATGTTCGCTTGCAATTCGATCCGCTTCGGCTACCATTTCGTCAATTGTATCCACTAAAATAATTTGACCATAATCTTTCCAGGCAATACTGGCTACATCGGCTGTAGGTAATACTTTAAGTTGTCTTTCTATTTCTGCGATGGTTTCGTAGGCTAATTTTTCTGAATTAGTCAATAAAATGGAAGGAGATGTTGGGCCGTGTTCTGCTTGTCCCAATAAATCTACCGCACAAATTTCTGCATCAGAAGTTTCATCGGCAATTACCAAAGTTTCTGTTGGTCCAGCCAATAAATCGATTCCTATTTTCCCGAACAATTGTCTTTTGGCTTCAGCCACATAAGAATTTCCAGGGCCTACAATCATGTCTACGCTTTCAATTGATTCCGTTCCAAGTGCCATAGCAGCAATAGCCTGAACTCCGCCAAGAATGTAAATTTCATCGGCACCAGCCATAGCCATTGCAGCGATAGTTGCAGCAGGGATTTTTCCGTTAATAGGAGGTGTACAGGCAACTACGCGTTTTACGCCTGCTACTTTTGCAGTTAAAACACTCATGTGTGCCGAGGCTACCATTGGATAACGACCTCCGGGAATGTAACAACCTACGCTGTTTACGGGAACGTTTTTATGTCCCAAGAAAACACCGGGTAGTGTTTCTACCTCAATATCACGCATCGAATCTTTTTGATGTTGAGCAAAGTTTCTAACTTGTGCTTGCGCAAATTTGATGTCTTCAATTACTTGTGCAGGAACGCTGTTGATAATTTCTTCAATAGCATTGGCCGAAAGACGAAAGCTTTCCGGTGACCATTTATCGAATTTTTCAGACAATTCAAATAAGGCTTTATCGCCCTCTGTTTTTACCTGTTCGATAAGGTTTTCAACAATTTCTCTTACCTTTTTATCGTTAGTTTCTGCTTCAAATAGAGCAATTCCTTCTTTAATTATTCTTTTCATTATGTCTTTTTTTAGTGCTATGTAATTTATATTTTAGTGATAATTTCAAAGTGTTCAGCAACAGGAGGATTTTGAAAATGAGGAGATAGTAGCGCTCGCCATTGAACAAATAAATCAGATTCTCTAAACCCGATAGTGTGATCTTCAAGTGTTTCCCAATGTATTAAAACCACAAATTTTGTTGGTGTTTCGATACAATGCTGGCATTCCAGTCCAAGAAATCCTTTAGACTTTGAAACCACTAATTTTGCCTCTTGAAAAGCAGCTGTAAAAGCAGTTTGTGATTGCTCTTTGATGTCAAAAGTTGCTATTTCTAAAATCATGTTTGTAGAATAAGGTTAAAATGAATTTATATACTAATTAATTGTTTGATTTTTTACGTATTTGGTAATTAATCAATTTTATTTTTACAAAATTCACAAAAAAAGAAATACAAAAACAATCATTAAAACGACAGAATTAATCAAAATCAATCATTTTAAGTGTTTAAAACATGGTTTGTATGCTTGTAGTATTCAATATTGTAACTTGATGAGAGGGAATTAATACAATTAGCTGTTTGTTTTTTATTCTTTAAAAATCAATTTATTTTTAAAGCTTGGTTGGAATTAGCCTTCAATGGATTTATTTAAAAATGCTTATTCTTGATTTTGAATAGTAAGAGAATGTTTTTGATTAACGAGTATTTATTGCTTGGTCTATTTTTACCAAGTAATACTATGTGATTTTAGAAAGTGAATTCCATATATTGTTGAGTTAATAGAGGATTAAGGTAATTATAGACAGAAAATGAAAAACAGCATAAGTTTATATAAAATGATTTTGTTAGGGTTAACTACGGTAGTTAGCCTGTCTTCATGTGTTGCAACTAAAAACAAAGGAGGAAAAAATAGTCAAGCTGAATTGGGTTATCGTTCTGTAAAACTTATCGAAACAGATGGGTATCAGTTTAAGGATCTTAACAAAAACAATACATTAGATATTTATGAAGATTGGCGTTTGTCTCATGAAGTAAGAGCTAAGGATTTGGTTTCTAAAATGAGTTTAGAACAAAAGGCAGGTTTTATGCTTATCAGTACGACGCGTTTAGAAAATGACTGGTCTTTTGGTAAACCGGAGAATTCGGAACCTATAACTAGTGGTTTCAACGAAAAGGATTTGGTCAGTACGACCAATATGTTTACCCGAAAAGATTTAGACTACCCAATTATGTCAGCGGCTGGAACGACTAAAGATGTAAAGGAGTTTCACAAAAGACATTTTATTCTAAGAGCAAATCCTAGTCCGAAAATTTTAGCGGAATGGGCAAATAATTTACAGGCTTTATGCGAAAGTGATGGTCTGGGAATTCCGGGTTTAATAGCTTCTAATACGCGCAATCATATTTCCACAGATGTAGCCATAGGTCTAAATGTTTCCGAAACGCCTTTTACGACATTTCCAGGAGAGCTAGGGCTGGCAGCCATGAGAGACATGCCGTTAGTGAGAAAGTTTGCTAATATTTGCAGGCAGGAATGGCTTGCCGCCGGAATTAGAAAAGGCTATATGTATATGGCTGATTTGGCTACTGAACCTCGTTGGCAACGGGTAGAAGGTACTTTTGGAGAGGATTCAAAATTAGCAGCCGATATGATTAGCGAGGTGATTTTCGGGTTTCAGGGAAAGAAAGTAAATCCCAATTCGATAGCATTAACAACAAAGCATTTTCCGGGAGGAGGAGCAACTGAAGGCGGGCAAGATCCTCATTTTGAATGGGGTAAAAGAGAGGTTTTTCAAGGAGGAATGTTTGAAAATAATCTCATGCCATTCAAAGCCGCCATTGCAGCAGGTACATCATCCATTATGCCTTATTATTCCTATCCTGTAAATACCGAATATGAAGAGGTGTCTTATGCTTATAATAAAAGAATCTTGCAAGAAGTTTTGCGTAAACGATTAGGGTTTAAAGGAATTATTAATTCAGATACAGGACCTATTGAAATGATGCCTTGGGGAGTTGAAAAATTGACTATTGTAGAAAGGTATAAAAAAGCCTTAGAAGCAGGTGTGAATCTTTTTTCAGGTACAGCAGATCCTGGTAAACTAATAGAAACTCTAAAAAAGTATCCTGAATTAACCGCTTTAATGGATGAGTCGGTTTATAAATTATTACTGGAGAAATTGGATTTGGGTTTATTCGAAAATCCCTATGTCAACGTTGAAGCGGCAACCCAAATTATAGGTAATGCCACGTTTAAAGAAACAGCAGATCTTGCGATGAGAAAGTCTATTGTGTTGCTAAGAAATGAGGAAAATATCCTTCCGGTTAAACCTAAAGTAAAAGTTTATTTTGAGGTTTATTCGCCAAATAAAGGTAATACGCCTTCTACTGTTTTTAAAACAGCTAAAAACACTTGGGATGTAGAATTTGTAAGTACCCCGGATAAAGCTGATGTGGTATTGCTTTGGCTGATACCAAAAGGAAAATCGATGTTTGCTTCTGATGGCTCTCCTCTGCATGTGAATTTAGCGAATAATGGCATAGATGTAAAGTATGTAAATCAGATTGCTTCTAAGCCTACTATTTTGGTTGTAAATTATACAAACCCATGGGCAATTGATGAAATTTATAAAGGTGATTCAGGAAACATAAAAGCCGTAATGGCCACTTTTGGAACAACGCCCGAAGCAGTTTTGGATATTGTTACTGGGAAATTTAAACCAACAGGGAAAATGCCGTTTTCCACCCCTGTTACCGATGAAGCAGCGCAGAATCAAAAACCAGATGTTCCTGGATATTTAGAGGCTAAAGGATATGAGTTTTTTAAATTTGGAGAAGGTATGACTGGCTATTAATTTAATCTAAAAGATAATAGGTCTTTTAATCTCTTTTAGGTTTAATTCCTCGAAGCTCTGCTTCGATTTTTTTGCCACAGATTCACAGATTAAAAAAAAGAGTTCAAAAAATCTCTGAATCTACGGTTATTATTTAGCTAATACCTCTAGAGGGCTTCCCCGAGGTAGTTTATTTTAAATTTGTTAATTGTAAATTAAAAAAATATAATGATGATTAAAAACAAAAAAATATGGAGCATTTCTGTAGTGGTCATTTTTGCAATTGGTCTTGCGTATCTTTTTTCAGTTGCATCAAAAGAAAGAGTTGTTGAGGGATCGAATAAAGTTATTGATAGTGATGTTAATCCAACATATAAACCTACAATTGAGAATAAAAATAATAAACCCAAACAAGCGCCTATGGGTATGGTATGGATTCCGGGAGGAGAATTTTCAATGGGAAGTAACTTTGATAGTGAGAGTTTATGTAGTATCAAAGGAATAACTAATGATGCCAGACCCATTCACAGGGTTTATGTGGATGGTTTTTGGATGGATAAAACCGAGGTAAGTAATAAAGCGTTTGCCAAGTTTGTAAAAGCTACAGGCTATGTAACAGTTGCTGAAAGAAAACCACTCCCAGAAGAGTTACCGGGAGTTTCCTTAGATAAATTAATTGCTGGATCAGCCGTTTTTACACCGACTTCTAATAAAGTGGATTTAAATAATTATTTGGCATGGTGGCAATATGTAGGGGGAGCTGATTGGAGACATCCCACAGGTCCTGATAGTAATATAATTGGAAAGGATAATTATCCTGTTGTACAGATTGTCTATGAAGATGCGGTTGCTTATGCTAAATGGGCAGATAAACGATTGCCTACAGAAGCAGAATGGGAGTTTGCTGCCAGAGGTGGGAAGACAGGGGCTTCGTATGCTTGGGGAAATGTTTTCAAACCAAATGGAAAATTTCAGACCAATATTTATCAGGGAGAATTTCCGGTAGACAAAGGGGATACTGGAGAAGACGGTTTTGTAGGATTGGCTCCTGTGGCTCAGTATGAGCCTAATGGCTATGGATTGTATGATATGGCAGGTAATGTATGGGAATTAATAAATGATTGGTATAGTGAGGATTATTATCAGGTTTTAGCAAAATCTGGTAAAGTTACCAGAAATCCACAAGGACCGGAATCCAGTAATTATTCTGCTGAACCTAACGCATTGACAAAAGTTCACAGGGGAGGATCATTTTTATGTACAGATGAATATTGCTCAAGATATTTAGTGGGTTCTCGAGGTCATGGAGAAATAAGGTCATCGGCAAACCATATTGGTTTTCGATGTGTTAAATAGTTTTTTTAATCTCTTTTAGGTTTAATTCCTCGAGGCTCTGTTTCGATTTTTTTACGACAGATTCGGAGATTAAAAAAAGAGTTCAGAAAAATCTGTGAATCTACGGTTATTATTTAACTAATATCTCTGGGGTTCTGCCTCGAGGTAGTTTATTATAAAATTTTAAAGTGATTTCGAGTAAATATGGGGTAATGAAAATAAAAGGATGTCTTATAGTTATCTTAATCTTTATGGATACTGAAGAAAATATTTAATAATGAGAAAGAAAGAATTAAGTTTAAATCCTTTAAAGGATCAACAACTGCTTATTAATGAAAAACCTTTTGTAGGTAATGAAAACAAAATACAAGAAAGTCAATTCTAAAAAATAATTTCAGTTTTTAAAAAAAATAATAATGTTCAAAATAAAAATTATGACAAATAAAATTAGAAAATTTATTAAATTAAATCAATACTTGATGTTATCATTTATTCTGATTTTTTCGGGATGCAATTCAACACTCAAAGGACAAAATGAAAAGAAAAACCAACCCAATATTATATGGATTACAATCGAGGATTTGTCTCCTGAGTTTCTCGGATTCTATGGTAATAAATTGGTTCAAACTCCAAATTTAGATGCGTTGAGAGCCGAAAGTGTAAAGTACATGAATGTTCATACTGTAGCAGGAGTTTGTTCAGTAAGTCGTTCTGCGATTATTACAGGAATGTATCCTACATCCATTGGTACTCAGAATCATAGTATATTAACATGGCACAAAAATATACCATCAAAAATTGAAGGACTGCTGCCGATTTATTCAGCTGTAATCCCACCGAATGTGAAATGTTTTACAGAATATTTAAGAATGAACGGATACTATTGTGCAAATAATGAAAAAGAAGATTATCAATTTGTTCCCCCAGTAACTGCATGGGATGAGAGCAGTGCGGCAGCTACTTATCAAAACCGGAAAGAAGGTCAGCCTTTTTTCTCTATATTTAATTTTGGAATTACACATGAAAGTCAGTTGTTTATGAGAGAAGGTAAACCACTTACAGTTTTTCCAGACAATGTTATAGTTCCAACTATATTTCAAAATACGCCAACGGTTCATAAGGATTTAGCTAGATTACTAACTAATGTTGAAATTGTAGACAAGCAGATTGGGGAATTAATTAAACGTTTAAAAGAAGATGGTGTTTATGATAGCAGTTATATCTTTTTTTACAGCGATCATGGTGGGGCTATGCCTTGGTATAAGAGAGAAATTACCGAAAGAGGTACTCATATTCCTATGCTTGTAAAATTTCCAAAAGGGGATAGAGCAGGAACCGTAAATAATGAGCTTATTAGTGAAATTGATTTTGCCCCAACTGTTCTTTCGCTGGCTTCAATTGAACCACCTAGTTATTTGCAGGGACAATGTTTTCTCGGAAAGTATAAAAGTAGAACACCTCGAAAATATGTCTTTGCAACTCGTGATAGGATGGATGGTAAATATGATAGGGTTAGATCGGTAAGAAATGCAGATTATCAATACATTTATAATTATTTCCCTGATCGTACATATTATCAAGATATTGAGTTTAGGAAAAAAATAGCAACTTTGAACGAAATGTTAGAATTAAGAGATCAAGGAAAACTTGACCCAATACCCATGAGTTGGTTTAATAAAAAGCCTGTAGAGGAATTTTATAGGATTTCTGATGACCCGTATCAACTTAATAATTTAATTAACGATAGAGATCTCCAAGGTATGATTAATGAATTTAGGGAATCTTTACAGGATTGGGATAAAAAATATCCTGATTTGGGTAAAATGCAAGAATTGGATATGATTAAGCAGATGTGGAGTGGTGCTGATGAACGTCCACATACGGCAATTCCTAAGGTAGTTAAAACCAAAAGTGGTTTTAATATTAGTTGTGCAACTGATGGGGCTTCAATTGGTTATAAAATATTGAAAAAAGGAGAAAACGATAATCCTATTGAACGTATCGTTAATTCATGGTGTATTTTTACTACTGTTGGTGAAATAAAGAATGGACAATCTATTAAGGTGTCCAGTCCATGGAAAGTTTATACGAACAATTTAATACAACTCGAAGCAGGAGATAAACTACTTGTGAATGCACACAGAATAGGATATGATCCAGCTATTATAGTCTATGATGCAAATTAATTATAGTAATAAACAATTTTAACCTGTTATAAAAATATTTTATGATTTATGATGTTAGGTATAATTAAATTACTTCATTGTTTATTTTCAAAAGTTGAAAAAATAAACTCAGTTTTATTTTTATAAATAAATCTTAACACATTATAATAATTTTTCTTTACACTTATTGTTTATAGCTAAAAGAACATGCCTAGTTTTAGTTTCATCTAAAAATTAGGCATGTTTTTTTATAGTTAATACCTGCTAGTAATTATTGGTCTTTAAACATTTCGAATAGTACTGCTTCTGAACTGATTAGGAGAAAAACCGGTTTGCTTTTTGAATAATCTCGAAAAGTAGGCTGGATCTTTAAAATTTAATAAATAGGAGATTTCAGAAATGGAATAAGAGGTATAAACCAGGTATTTCTTGGCCTCGGTAATAGCATAATCATGCACTACCTGTAAAGCCGATTTTTGTACTAAAGATTGGCAAATTCTATTGAGATGCACCGGAGTGATTCTTAAATCATTGGCATACTCTTTAATGAGTTTAGATTCGGGTAATGTTTTTTTAATCAGTTTTTGAAAATTATGAAAATAAGTAAGTGTTCTGTTGTTAGCGGTTTCTTTTTCATTTTCAAAAGTATTCAGATTATGTAATCCAACAAAAAACAATTGAAATAAGGATTGCAAACAGAGCTGTTTATAGGTGTTGTTTTCTGTAATTTCTTTTACGATTTTGTTTTTTAAGTACAGTAAGTCATTTAAGGCGTCTTGGTTTTCCAGATTAAAACTGTACTGTTTGGCCTTGTTTAATTCTAAGAGTATCAGAGGGCTGTTTGTAAAAATGGTTTCCATGAATTGTTCTGAAATGGTAAGCACTTCTCCGGTTATATCTGATTGGAATTCAAATCCATGGAAAGTATTTGAAGGGATTAACAGGAAGCAGGGAGCCTTCAGTATTATTTTATTATTGTCCTGAATCAGTATTCCTTCGCCGGATGAGATGATGAAAATTTGAAATAAATCGGTATGTAAATGTTCGTTGATTTCCCAATTGTATAATTTACTTCTGGTAGCCAATAATTCATGGTGTACAAAATCGCTCAACTCATGCTGGGCATTGTCACCATACAGTCCTTTGTAGTTTAGGAGATTTTTTTTCATTTTATTTTTTGATTCAACAATAATACTCGTTTTTTTATAATTAAAAAATAAAAATGTTTGTTTTGTGCAAGAATGCGTGTTTTTAATCCAAGATTAAAACAATTTGCTCCGATACTTTTGTAATAGAAGATTTTGATTAATTATAAAAGCAAGCTTATGAGTGATATTATTGAAACTCCATTAGATATTGAAGTGCATCCTCCGAAATTATATGCTGAATATACTTCTACTATTTTGCGTGCTCCAAGCAAGCCGATGATTCTTTTAAAGAAATCACTAACAGAGCGAACAGCACCATTATTTCAAGATTTTAATTTGGGCGCTTTAGATCATGATTTAACTAAGAATTCGATAAAAAATGGAGAACCTTTAGGAGAGCGTATTGTGGTTCATGGAACGGTTAGAAACGAGAAAGGCGAACCCATTCCCAATACCATTTTAGAAATATGGCAAGCTAATGCTGCTGGTCGTTATGTGCATAAAGTAGATCAGCATGATGCTCCTTTAGATCCTAATTTTTTAGGAACAGGACGTTGTATGACGGATGCTCAGGGAAATTATAAATTTTACACTATAAAGCCAGGTGCGTACCCTTGGGGAAATCATCACAATGCCTGGCGACCAAATCACATTCACTTTTCATTATTTGGAAACCAAATTGTAAGCCGATTAGTGACTCAAATGTATTTTCCCGGAGATCCTTTGTTAGAATATGACCCTATTTATAAAGCGGTGAAAGCTAAAGGCCGAGAGCTGTTGATATCCAAATTTGATTTAGATATCACCGAACCTAATTTTGCTTTAGGCTATCGTTTTGATATTGTATTGAGAGGAAATCAGGCAACACCATTTGAAAACAGATAAGAAATTATGAGTACTAAAATGTTACAAACACCGTCACAAACTGTAGGTCCTTATTTTGCTTACGGTCTTACATCGAAACAATATGGCTATGATTTTGAAAATTTGGCAACAAATGTTTTGGAAAATATACCCCAGGGAAAAGAAATAATTACGATTAAAGGGAAAGTTTTTGACGGAGAAAATAATTCGATTCCGGATGCTATGATTGAGTTGTGGCAAAATGACGGAGAAAATAAATTCTTTGGTCGATTTGGTACAGGTACGGAAACTGAAAATCATTTTGTTTTTCAAACTATAAAACCAAAATCGGTTGAAGGTCAGGCTCCTTATGTGAGTTTAATTGTTTTCATGCGCGGACAATTAATTCATTCGTACACCCGCATTTATTTTTCGGATGAAGAAATTTTGAATCAACAGGATGCAGTTTTAAATGCTGTTCCCGAAGAAAGAAGAAATACCATCATTGCACAAAAAAAAGGATCCGTTTACGAGTTTAATATTTACATGCAGGGCGAAAACGAAACGGTGTTCTTCGAAGTATAAATAATTATTTGAGTTACTAAGATTCTAAGCTACTAAGTGGCTAAAGAGTTAAAACTAAAAAAAAAATCTTAGAAACTCAGCCTCTCAGAAACTTAAAAACTAAAAAAAACATGAGTTTATATACCCAATTGTTTTATTCGAAAGAAGTAAATGCGATGTTTTCCGATTCGGAATCCATCAGTAAAATGTTGCGTGTAGAAGCAGCATTAGCCCGGGCTCAGGCAAATAAAGATTTGTTTGCTAAAGAGATAGCTGATGTTATTTCAACTAATTGTAATGTAACTGAAATTGATATAGAACAGCTTAAAAATGCTATTCCGTTAGGCGGAAATGCTGCCATTCCGTTGGTAAAACAATTGACAAAAATTGTTGCTAGGAAAGATGCAGAAGCAGCAAAATATGTTCATATGGGAGCTACCAGTCAGGATATTGTAGATACGGCTTTGGTATTGCAAATTCAGGAATTCATTGCCTGGGCAAATACTAAAATAGATGTTTTAGAGAAACAATTAATTGCTTTAACTCAACAACATCAAGAAACAATTATGATTGGGCGTACGCTTTTACAGCACGCTAAGCCTACCACTTTTGCTTGTAAAACGGCGGGTTGGTTATCAGCTATTACAAGAAGTAAACAACGATTACTTGCTGTTCAAAAAAGAGTTTTAGTAGTACAGTTAGGAGGAGCTGTTGGAAATGGAAATGTTGCTATTGCGACTGAAATACAAAATGAATTTGCTGAATTATTGGGGTTGAAACCTTCGTTTAGCTGGCATTCCAACCGTGATAATTTAGCTGAATTTGCAAGTGTTCTGAGCATATTGGGCGGTAGTATTGGTAAAATTGCCAAAGATGTTTCGCTGCTAATGCAAACAGAGGTTGCAGAAGTTTTTGAAGGAGCTGCCGAAGGAAAAGGTGGTTCGAGTACTATGCCACACAAACGCAATCCGGTAAGTTGCGCCGCTATTTTAGCCAATACCAATAGATTGCCTCATTTGGCTGCGACAATACTTTCGGCAATGCCACAAGAGCACGAACGTTCGGTAGGATTATGGCATTCTGAATGGGAAGTTTTGGTTGAAATCATGCAATTAACTGCAGGTTCTATTGAAAAAAGTATCAGTTTAATTGAAGGATTGGAAGTAGACGAAAACCGAATGCTGGAAAATTTAGAATTGACCAACGGCTTGATTTATGCTGAAAATTTAAGTTTGGCTTTAGCCCGAAAAATAGGCAAAGCCTCAGCTCATGAATTAATTGAAAAAGCCTGTAAGATTGCCATTCAGGAAAAGAAACATTTAAAGGAAGTTGTTCTGGAAATGAACATTGAAGTCGATGATTTAGATAATTTACTCGACACTAAAAATTCCATTGGTTTGAGTTTAGAATTGGTAAATCAGGTTTTAAAAGAATACGAAATTGTTCGTTTTAAATAATCAGCTGTTTTATAAAAATAATGAAGACAAATTATAAAATATCAGGAACTCCCAACAGTCCGGTTTTAGTTTTTTCTAATTCTTTAGGTGCTGATAACAGTATGTGGGATGAACTTATTCCTTTTTTGCTGCCTTATTTTCAGGTTTTGCAATACGATAGCCGCGGTCATGGAGGAAGCGAAATTACCACAGAACCTTACACCATTGCATTGTTAGGGCAGGATGTGATTGATTTATTGGATGAATTGAAAATTGAAAAAGCTTATTTCTGCGGACTTTCGATGGGAGGTTTGATTGGACAGTGGTTAGGGATTCATCATCCGGATCGATTTTCGAAAATAATAATAGCCAATACAGCGGCAAAAATTGGTGACGCTGAAGCCTGGAATTCCCGCATTGAAATTATCAATAAATCAGGATTAGAAGCCATTGTTGCTGCCACTATGGAACGATGGTTTACAAAAGGCTTTCATGCCAAGAATCCAAAACGTGTTTCCGAAACTAAGGCAATGTTTTTAAATACTGATGTTTTGGGATATGCTAATTGCTGTGCCGCCGTTAGAGATGCCGATTTTAGAGCGGATTTACATAAAATTACTTCTAAAATCCTTGTGATTACGGGTGATGAAGATACAGTGACTAATATTGAACACGCAGAGTTTTTAGTAAAACAAATTCCTGATGCGACGCTGAGTATTCTTCCTGCCCGACATTTATCGGCTACGGAATTACCGGAGCAATTTGCTTTGCTTTTGATTCAGTTTATTGTTGGAGAAACGACTTTCGACAAAGGAATGCACGTCAGAAGAACCGTTTTAGGGGATGCGCATGTTGACAGAGCCACTAATAATATCAACGAATTTAATGGTGAATTTCAAAATTTCATTTCGAATTATGCCTGGGGTGAAATCTGGACCAGACCAGGATTGTCCAAACACAATCGAAGCCTGATTACCATTGCGATGTTGATTGCTTTGAATCGAAAAGCAGAATTACAAATGCATATCAGAGCGGCTTTTAACAATGGCGTTACAAAAAATGAAATTAAGGAAGTAATCATGCAATCGGGCTTGTATTGCGGATTGCCGGCTGCTAATGATGCTATTCATACAGCGGAAGAAGTATTTAAAGATTTAAAAATTAGTTAGAGAGATGAAAAATTTAGAGACTCAGGTAGGAATTATAGGTGCGGGTCCATCGGGACTTACATTGGCATTGATGCTTGAAAAACAAGGAATAAAGTCAATAATTATTGAAAATCGCTCTCGTGATTATGTTGAAAATCGTGTTCGCGCAGGACTTTTGGAACACAATACAGTAGAAGTTTTTGATAGTTTAGGTGTTTCCGAAAGATTGCATAAAGAAGGATTGGTGCATCATGGATGCTACATTAATTTTAATGGGGTGAGCCAGCATATCGATTTTGAAAAACATACCAAAAGACAGGTAACTATTTACGCTCAACAGGAAGTGGTAAAGGATTTAATTCAATCTTGTGAAGAACGTGGAATTCCTGTTTTGTTTGAAGCTGATGCGACTGAAATTGAGGGAGTAGAAACCAAAAAACCGATTATTCATTTTACACAAAATGGCGAAAAGAAAAGCATCAGCTGTGATTTTGTAGGTGGTTGTGATGGTTTTCACGGTATTGCTCGTAAAACTCTACCAAAGGATTCCTATAAAGAATACAAAATTGAATATCCTTTTAGTTGGCTGGGTATTTTGGCTCATGCGGCTCCAACTTATGATGAACTGATTTACGCCTATCACAAAGAGGGTTTTGCATTGGCCAGTTTGCGTTCTCCGGTAGTTTCCCGTTTGTATTTACAGGTTGATAATAATGATGCTGTAGAAAATTGGTCGGATGAGAAGATTTGGGATCAACTGGAAAAACGTTTGGGAATTGCATTAAATCGTGGTGATATTTTCGAAAAAAGCATTACGCCAATGCGCAGTTTTATGATTGATAATATGCAGTTTGGCCGCCTGTTTTTAGCTGGAGATTCAGCTCATATTGTACCGCCTACAGGTGCTAAAGGATTGAATCAGGCTATTGCCGATATTAATAATTTGGCGAAAGCATTAATCTCATTTTACCAAACAGGGAATGAAGATAATTTGAATAATTATACCCAAAAATGTTTAGCGAGAGTTTGGCGTTCACTGGATTTTTCAAACTTCATGACCTATTTGTGCCACAAACAATCAGAAGAAGGAACTTTTGAAAGCAGGCTTCAAAAATCAAAATTTGATTATTTGAGAATGTCCGAAGCCTATCAGAAAACCGTTGCCGAAAATTATGTGGGAATGCCATTTGAAGCTTTTGAATAGAAAAATAAATGTAATCGTTGAGTTTGATAATTGTCCTTAGCTTCCGCAGTCGAGTGTCAAATGTTTGAAGAATACGTAAAAAGAAAAGCTGTTTGAGCGCAGCGAGTTCTTTTCTTTTAGTATTCGAAAACTAATTTGACCGACGAGGAAGTGCAGACTTGATTTTTTTGTTTCTTTTTTGATCAAGCAAAAAAGAAAATTCGTAAAAACTAATTATACCTAATGGGTATTTATAATAATATTTAGAATAAAAAAAAATGAAACAAGTGCCTATAATAGATTTACATACAGCAGCCAGCATGGTTAAGGATGGAGATATTTTGCTTCAGGGAGGTTTTGGAATGACCGGAAATCCGGTTCATCTGATGCATGCTTTGGCAGAAATTGGAACAAAAGAACTCACTTTTATCGGAAACAATACAGGTGAAGCCGGAATTGGCGGAGGAAGATTGTTACGAAATGGTCAGTTGAAAAAAATGATTGGTTCGTTTTTTACATCCAATCCTGATGCGGTAAAAGCGGCACAAATGGGCGAAGTTGATTATGAATTGTTACCACAGGGAACTCTTGCCGAAGCCATTAGAGCCGGAGGTGCCGGAATAGGCGGTTTTTATACGCCTACATCCGCAGGAACTTTGATTGCTGATGGCAGGGAAACCAAAATTATTGATGGTGAAGAACAGGTTTTTGTTAAAGGGATTCGCGGGAATGTAGCTTTTATTCGTGCCTGGAGAGCCGATACAGCGGGGAATTTGCAATACCGAATGACCGAAAATAATTTCAATAAAGCGATGGCAACTGCTGCCGATTTGGTGATTGCCGAAGTGGAAGAGATTGTTGCTGTGGGCGAAATTGCTCCTGAATTTGTTCATACTCCGGGTTGTTTTGTGGATTATTTGGTGGAAGCCAAAATTACATTGGAAGATTTAGGGAGTTCGGCTTCGGTTTCGACTTCTAAAAAAGTGGACGAAAGCCGTATGAATATGGCGAAGCGTGCTTTGGCAGAGTTGAAAAAAGGGGATGTCGTAAACTTGGGAATCGGAATTCCAACTTTGGTAGCTGATTTAATTACTGACGAACATGGAATTATCCTGCATACCGAAAACGGAATGTTAGGCGTAGGTCCGGTGCCAAGTGATGGAGGCGGAGCAATGGATTACCCGGTGAATGCGGGAAAAATTCCCGTGACCGCTCTTAAAGGAAGCAGTTATTTTGACAGCTCTGATTCTTTTGCGATGATTCGCGGAGGTCATGTTGATACTGCTATTATGGGCGGATTGGAAGTGGATGAATTTGGGAATTTAGCTAACTGGGCTGTTCCGGGAAAACCGCTTTTAGGTGTAGGTGGAGCCATGGATTTGGCTAAAGGAGCAAAGCGTTTAATCATAACCATGACACATACCAACCCCGACGGTTCTTCTAAAATTGTCCCAAAATGTATTTTACCGCTTACGGCTTCAGCTGTGGTAGATTTGGTTATTACTGATTTGGCTGTTTTTTCGTTTAACGAAGGTCAGTTAACTTTAATCGAAATTATGCCGGGAAGTTCATTAGAAGAAATAAAATTAAAAACAACGGCACAGTTCAGTGTTGATTTAGATTAACTGCAACTTGGTTTCAAACGATTTTTTGACTTAAAATAAATTGAGGATGCGTTATTTTGAATAGTAAAGCCTCTTTTTTGAATATCCTGATACGGGACTAAAATTTACCTTTGTATAGTATTCATTTGAATAGTGATGAAGTTACTTCATTCACACAAAATACACTCCCTCTGAGTTTTTTGATAGTTACTCAGATTTAAAATAAATTATAAAGACATGAACCATTCCTATATTATAGATGCAATCCGAACGCCAATAGGGAGTTTTGGAGGAAGTTTATCCACTTTGAGAGCTGATGATTTGGCGGCTTTGACCATTAAAGAATTGGTAAAAAGAAATCCCAATATCCCTGTTGAAATGATTGATGAGGTAATTCTGGGGAATCATAATCAGGCTGGGGAAGATAATAGAAATGTAGCAAGAATGGCGTCGTTATTGGCTGGATTGCCTTTTACGGTTCCTGCTCAAACGGTCAACCGTCTTTGTGCTTCGGGAATGTCGGCCGTTATTGATGCTTCGAGAAGTATTCAGGTGGGCGATGCCGAAATTATGATTGCCGGTGGAATGGAACACATGACCCGCAGTCCCTGGGTAATTTCAAAAACGTCAAAGCCTTTTGGGAATGACGCCCAAATGTTTGATTCCAGTTTTGGATGGCGTTTCGTAAATCCGAAAATGCAGGCAATGTATGGAACCGATGCAATGGGAGTTACCGCCGAAAATTTGGTTGAAATGTACAATATAAGTCGTGAAGATCAGGATTTATTTGCATACAATTCCCAACAAAAAGCTTTTGCAGCCCAACAAAACTGGCGATTGGCTGAAGAAATTGTTCCTATAGAATTTACAGATAAAAAAGGAACTGTTACAGTATTCGATAAAGACGAATTTGTAAAAGGAAATACCACTTTAGAAAAATTAGCTGCGCTCAGAGCTGTTTTTAAAAAAGAAAACGGAACGGTTACCGCAGGAAATGCTTCGGGCTTGAACGATGGTTCGGCGGCGATGCTTTTGGCTTCTGAAAAGGCAATTAAGAAATACAATTTAACACCAAAAGCCAGAATCGTAGCTTCGGCAATAGTGGGAGTGGAACCCAGAATTATGGGAATTGGTCCTGTGGGAGCAACTCAAAAAGCACTTGAAAAAGCAGGATTGACATTGGCAGATATCGATATTATAGAATTAAATGAAGCTTTTGCGGCGCAATCGCTGGCTTGTACCAGAGCTTTAGGTCTAGCAGATAATGATCCCAGAATCAACCCAAATGGAGGAGCCATTGCTTTAGGGCATCCACTGGGGATGTCCGGAACCCGAATTTTGCAAACCGCTACCATCGAACTTCAAAAACAAAATAAAAGATACGCTCTTTGTACCATGTGTATTGGAGTAGGAATGGGGTATGCAGTGATTATCGAAAATGTAAATGTAAAGTAGATTATTAATCCGTTAAAGTAATTTATCAAATATGGTTTTCGATTTCTGCCTATGGCAGACAGGATTTTTTTTGCTTCATTTTATCGCATAAAATACTTAAGCTTATAGTTTTATAATTGTTTTTAATATGTTTATAATCAATAAAATAATTGTTTTTAAAAATGAATACTATGAAAAACAGTAAAGTTATTCAGGATTTACACAATTTAGGAATTACGGGTGATTATGAAGTATGCTATAACCCATCTTATGACGAGTTATACCAGGCCGAAATTTCACACGACAGTAAAGGATATGAAAAAGGTGCGATAACGGATACGGGAGCTGTGGCGGTAAAGACGGGAGTTTTTACAGGGCGTTCTCCTAAAGATCGTTATATCGTGCTGGATGAAGTTACGAAAGACACTATTTATTGGGATGATAAAGTTAATTTTCCAACCACTAAAGAAGTTTGGGATGATTTGAAAGGATTGGTTTTGAACCAACTTTCGACTTCTAAAAAAATATATGTCGTGGATGCTTTTTGTGGTGCCAATGCCGATACACGTCTTAAAGTTCGCTTTGTGATGGAGGTAGCCTGGCAGGCTCATTTTGTGACCAATATGTTTATCAGACCTTCGGTATATGAGCTGGAAAATTTTGGAGAACCTGATTTTATGGTGATGAATGCTTCTAAAGTGACGAATCCTAACTGGGAAGCTCAGGGCTTAAACTCCGAGAATTTTGTGTTGTTCAATCTAACCGAAAAGATTCAGATTATTGGAGGAACCTGGTATGGTGGCGAAATGAAAAAAGGCATGTTTGCGATGATGAATTATTATCTGCCCTTAAAAGGTTTGGCATCGATGCATTGTTCGGCTAATGTAGGTGAAAAAGGCGATGTGGCACTATTCTTTGGTCTTTCGGGAACGGGAAAAACTACGCTTTCGGCTGATCCAAAAAGATATTTGATTGGTGACGATGAACACGGTTGGGATGAAAATGGAGTGTTCAATTATGAAGGCGGATGTTACGCTAAAGTGATTGATTTAAGCGAACAAAACGAACCTGATATTTGGAGAGCCATTAAAAGGGATGCCTTATTAGAAAATGTGATTGTTAATGAATATGGCGAAGTCGATTATTACGATCACTCGATAACAGAAAATTCAAGAGTTTCTTATCCAATTTACCAAATCAATAAAATCGTTTTGCCTTCAAAAGCGGGACACGCCAATAAAATTATTTATCTGTCGGCTGATGCTTTTGGAGTTTTACCTCCGGTTTCAATTTTAGACGAAGATCAGGCGCAATACCATTTTTTATGCGGTTACACTTCAAAATTAGCGGGGACAGAAAGAGGAATTACAGAACCGGTTCCGTCGTTTTCGCCCGCTTTTGGAGAAGCATTTTTGACTTTGCATCCTACCAAATATTCTCAAACGCTTATCAGTAAAATGAAAGAGCATGGAGCCAAAGCCTATTTGGTAAATACAGGTTGGAATGGAACGGGAAAAAGAATTTCACTTAAAAATACCCGAGCTATTATTGATGCCATCATTAACGGTGAAATTGAAGAGGCAGCCACTACAAAAATTCCTTTTTTAAATTTAACGGTACCAAATTCCTTGACCGATGTGAGTGAAGGAATCCTGGATCCAAGAGATACCTATGCTGATGTAAATGAGTGGGAAGTAAAAGCGAGAGATTTAGCTTCTCGTTATATTGAAAATTTTGAACGCTATACAGATACCGAGGAAGGAAAACGTTTGGTTGCTTCAGGACCAACACTAGAAACGGTATTATTGTAATATTTTAGATAAACTATTTTTTTAATGTTGGAGGCGTTTTTAAAATAGTTATTTTTATACAGATTAATAATCACTTCACTACCAAAAGAACAAATTAGAATTACGATTTATTAAATTTTATAATTGAGTTTATGAGCAAAGAAAAATTGAAAAAAGACGCTTTATTATACCATGCTGAACCACAGCCCGGGAAAATAAAAATAGTACCTACCAAACCTTATGCTACACAACGTGATTTAGGACTGGCGTATTCTCCGGGAGTTGCCGAGCCTTGTTTAGAAATTGCAAAAGATGTTAATGATGTCTATAAATATACTGCTAAAGGAAATTTGGTTGCCGTAATCTCAAACGGAACTGCGGTTTTAGGATTGGGAGATATAGGCCCCGAAGCTTCTAAACCGGTAATGGAAGGGAAGTCGTTATTGTTTAAGATTTTTGCTGACATTGACAGTATCGATATCGAATTGGATACTAAAGATGTGGATAAATTCATTGAGACGGTAAAAATTATGGCGCCTACTTTTGGCGGAATTAATTTGGAAGATATCAAAGCGCCGGAGGCATTTGAAATCGAAACAAGATTGAAAGAAGAATTGGATATTCCGGTAATGCATGACGACCAACACGGAACTGCAATTATTTCGGCTGCTGCCTTGTTGAACGCCTTGGAACTGATCAATAAAAAAATAGAAGAAGTACGCATTGTAGTAAGCGGAGCGGGAGCTGCGGCTGTTTCCTGTACGAAATTGTATAAGGCTTTTGGAGCCAAAGCCGAAAACATTGTGATGCTCGACAGTAAAGGTGTAATCAGAACGGACAGAGAAAATTTATCTGCTGAGAAACTAGAATTTGCTTCCGACAGAAAGATTGATACTCTGGAAGAAGCGATGGTTGATGCCGATGTTTTCATTGGTTTATCTATTGCCGATGTTGTTAATCCGGAAATGTTGCTTACGATGGCAAAAGACCCGATTGTTTTTGCAATGGCAAATCCCGATCCTGAGATTGCTTATGATTTAGCGGTGCAGACAAGAAAGGATATCATCATGGCTACAGGACGTTCAGATCATCCTAACCAGGTGAATAATGTATTGGGATTCCCATATATTTTCAGAGGAGCATTGGATGTCAGAGCAACAAAGATTAATGAAGAAATGAAAATGGCTGCCGTTACGGCTTTGGCTGAATTGGCAAAAGAATCCGTTCCTGAGCAGGTAAATATTGCTTATGGTGAAACGCGTTTGGCTTTTGGTCGTGATTATATTATCCCAAAACCTTTTGACCCAAGATTGATTTATTCGATTCCACCAGCTGTTGCCAAAGCAGCAATGGATAGCGGGGTTGCCCGAATTGCTATTGAAGATTGGGACAATTATAAAGAAGAATTATTACTGCGTTCCGGTAATGATAATAAAGTGGTTCGAATGCTTCACAGCAGAGCAAAAACGAATCCTAAAAAGATTGTCTTTGCCGAAGCAGATCAATTTGATGTTTTAAAAGCAGCCCAAATTGTTTATGAAGAAGGAATTGCCCAGCCTATTTTATTGGGTAATAAAGAAACTATTTTGGAACTTAAAAAAGAGTTGGATTTTAATGCCGATGTTTTGATTATTGATTCTAAAGATGCTTCATCTAAGGAAAAAAGAGAGCAATACGCAGCGAAATATTGGAATAAAAGAAAAAGAAGCGGAGCCACATTATACAGTTCGCAATCAAAAATGAGAGAGCGTAACTATTATGGAGCGATGATGGTTTTGGAAGGAGATGCCGATGGAATGATTTCGGGTTATACCAGAGCTTATCCAACGGTGGTGAAGCCTATTTTTGAAGTGATTGGGAAAGCTCCTAATGTGAAAAAAGCGGCTACAGTTAATATTTTGGCAACTGAAAGAGGGCCAATGTTTTTAGCTGATACCGCAATCAATATAGACCCAACATCAGAGGAATTAGCTGATATTGCCCAAATGACGGCCAATGTAGCTACTACTTTTGGTTTCGATTCTGTTATTGCGATGCTTTCCTATTCTAATTTTGGTTCATCAACCCATGCTAATTCTGCAAAAGTGCGAAAAGCGGTAAGTATTTTGCATGAAAATAATCCTGAATTAGTTGTTGATGGAGATATTCAAACCGATTTTGCTTTGAATACCGAATTATTAGAAAAGACTTTTCCGTTTTCAAAATTAGCAGGTAAAAAAGTAAATACACTTGTTTTTCCAAATCTGGAATCAGCCAATATCACTTATAAACTAATGAAGGAATTGAATAAGTCGGAATCTATTGGACCTATTATGATGGGGTTAAGTGAGTCCGTTCATATTCTTCAATTAGGCGCAAGTGTCAATGAAATTGTAAACATGACCGCTGTAGCTGTTGTTGATGCTCAGGAACGTGAAAAAAGAAAAAAAAGTAAAGATGAGTAATTAATTTGTTCTTATTTAAGAATAAATAAAAATGACCGATGGAGAATATCATAATCGGTCATTTTTTTATTGTTTATTTTCAAAGGTTAGTTTATTTCTGAATGTAACTAATTAACCAGCAACTTAAATTTAAAATATACTCCCAAATTTGTAATACCTATAAGCCATTAATAAAGTGCCTAAACCTGCTACAATTCCAATGTAAATTAAAGAGCTTTCTTTTTTTTCGTATTCGTTTTTATCAATTATTATTTTATTGTTTTTCTCAACTTGTATTAGATCAATATTGATGTTTTCTTTGTTTTTTGAAGGTCTGTAGTATACTGTTACTTTGTCGCCAATATTTAATTGTTCTAATAAATCAGTGTAGTTTTTTGACATTCTATAAATTCCCAAATCTTCATCAAGTCCTTTTAATGAGATATAAAACACATCAGATTCATGTCCTTTGCTGCTGTAATGAATATCAATTCCTTTATCAATTATTATATTTTCATATTGTCGGTATTTAGAAAGGTCGATGTTTTGTTTGCTAAATCCAATATATGCTAAAAAGAAATATATGATTGAAGTTGTTCCGAATAGAATTGAATTTATTAAGTGCTTTGTTTTTTTATTCACTTAGTTTAATTTTTTGTGTTTTTCCAAATTTATACCTGAATAACACCCAGATTAAATGCTTTTTCAATAGGAGCGTGGTTGGCAGCTTCAATTCCTATAGAAATCCAGTTTCGGGTTTCCAGAGGATCGATGACAGCATCAGTCCAAAGACGTGAAGCAGCATAATAGGGTGAAGTTTGTTCGTCATAACGTGCTTTAATTTTAGCAAATAATTCAGCTTCTTTGGCTTCGTTAACTTCTTCGCCTTTGGCTTTCAAAGATGAGGCTTCTATTTGTGCCAATACTTTAGCTGCCTGAGTTCCACCCATCACCGCCAGTTCGGCACTTGGCCAGGCTATAATTAATCTTGGATCATAGGCTTTTCCACACATAGCATAGTTTCCGGCACCATAAGAATTTCCTACTACCACAGTAAATTTAGGTACAACCGAATTACTTACTGCATTGACCATTTTAGCTCCGTCTTTTATAATTCCGCCTTGTTCGGATTTGGAACCTACCATGAATCCGGTTACATCCTGAAGAAAAACCAGAGGGATTTTTTTCTGATTGCAATTGGCTATAAAACGGGTGGCTTTGTCGGCACTATCGGAATAAATCACACCGCCAAATTGCATTTCTCCTTTCTTGGTTTTGATTACTTTACGTTGATTAGCTACAATACCTACTGCCCATCCGTCAATTCGGGCATAACCGGTGATGATGGTTTGTCCGTAACCTTCTTTATACGCTTCAAATTCTGAATTATCAACTAAACGAAGAATGATTTCCATCATGTCGTATTGTTCGGTTCGGGCTTTTGGTAGGATACCGTATATTTCTTTTTCGTTCAGGGTTGGTTTTTGAGCTTTAATTCGACTAAAGCCGGCTTTATCATAATCGCCTATTTTGTCAACGATATTTTTTATTTTATCTAAAGCATCTTTGTCATCTTTCGCTTTATAATCGGTTACACCTGAAATTTCACAATGTGTTGTGGCTCCTCCCAGTGTTTCATTGTCAATATTTTCACCTATAGCAGCTTTTACCAAATAACTTCCGGCCAAAAAGATACTGGCTGTTTTATCAACAATAATGGCTTCGTCACTCATAATAGGTAAATAAGCTCCTCCGGCCACACAACTCCCCATTATAGCTGAAATTTGCGTAATTCCCATGCTGCTCATAATGGCATTGTTTCTGAAAATACGACCAAAATGTTCTTTGTCAGGGAAAATTTCGTCCTGCATAGGCAAATAAACACCGGCACTATCTACCAAATAAATTATTGGAATTTTATTTTCCATCGCTATTTCCTGTGCGCGTAGGTTTTTTTTAGCTGTAATAGGAAACCAGGCACCAGCTTTTACCGTAGCGTCATTAGCAACTACAATGCATTGTTTGCCTTTGATGTGTCCTATTTTTACCACAACACCGCCTGATGGACAACCGCCATGTTCTTTATACATGCCATCTCCAACAAAAGCACCAATTTCAATACTTTCGGCATTGGCATCGAGTAAATAATCAATGCGTTCACGAGCAGTCATTTTTCCTTCGGCGTGCAATTTTTGAATGCGTTTTTCGCCTCCTCCTAATTTTATTTTGGCGAATTTTTGTCTTAAATCTGAAAGTAAAAGTTTATTGTGGTCTTCGTTTTTGTTGAAGTTCAAATCCATGTTGTAATTGTGTTTTCCAAAATTTAAGGCTAAAATACAAAACCAACCTGAAGTTTTTTTTAAGTATATAAGTTATTTAAGCTTTATGGTTTGATTTATTGTCAAAAGCTAAGTCAATATAAGTTTTATTAATTTGTGAGAATCGGTTTTATTTGCAGTAAAAATGCTGAGATTGGTATTAGCTGTTTTTTTTTGCTTTTGTTTATATAGCTTTAAAGAACAGTATTATTTAAGTTTTGTTCTTCAAATTAGCTTTGGGATAAAAAAAGAACCGCAAGAACACAAAAAAATAATTTGCGTACTTGCGGAAAAAAAATAAAAAAAAGTAATGTTATTTTTTAGAATCGTTAACAAGTCTTTTTAGGATTGCCCATTGTTTT
This sequence comes from Flavobacterium glycines, assembly GCF_900100165.1. GTDB lineage: Bacteria > Bacteroidota > Bacteroidia > Flavobacteriales > Flavobacteriaceae > Flavobacterium > Flavobacterium glycines. Next base: position 192,217 of record NZ_FNEO01000002.1, on the reverse strand, counting down.
AAGGCGTCCCGAGCTTCTAAAGCGGGATAGCCTAACATGGTTTTTCCGGCAGGAATATCACAGGTAACCCCAGAACCAGCCCCAATTACCGCACCATCACCTATGGAAGTATGGTCTTTAATAGAAGCGCTTCCGCCAATGATTACGCCATTACCTAAGGTTACAGATCCTGCAAGACCACTATTTCCTGCCATAATACAAAATTGCCCCAGTTTGCTATTGTGTCCTATTTGAACCAGATTGTCAATTTTGCAACCATCACCTAAAATGGTTGAACTGAATTTACCTCTGTCAATACAGCTATTAGCTCCTATTTCGACATTGTTGCCAATAATCACATTTCCAATTTGGGGAATTTTTACTAAACCTTTTTCCGGGCAAGGGCGAAATCCAAAACCATCCGCTCCAATAGTTGCGTTAGGGTGGATGATGCAATTATTGCCTATGTGGCAACGCTCTCTGACGACTGTACCAGACCAAATTACCGTATTTTTTCCAATGGTTGATTCGTCAAGTATAGTTACGTTTGGATAAATAGTGCTGTTTTCTCCAATTTTTACATTGGGACCAATATAACTTCCGGCTCCAATTTTAGTTCCGGTACCAATGACTGCTGTTTTATCAACTACAGCTTTAGGGTGAATATCAACATGGAATTCAGGCATCGGAAGTGCAAAAAGTTCCAAAATTTGCGACATAGCTAAGTCGGCATTTTTAACTTTTATAAAAGCTCTGTTTTCTCCTGGTTCAATCGATATGTCTTCGTTTACAACAGCAACACTGGCTTTTGAAGTGGCCCAGAGTTTTTCGTATTTTTTGTTTCCAATAAATGAAATTTCAGATTGGGAAGCGACTTCAAGTTGTTCAGCTGCAGTAATGTTTTGCAAAGTTGTACCGCAAATAATACCTTTTAAGACATTGTTTATTTCTTCAATTGAATAGGATTTCATGGTTTGATTTGGTGCGTTAGTTAATATAATTGGCTCAAATAAAGTGATTCTAAACTGATAAACCTAACATTTTAATAGTTCCGGGCGGAAATAAGAATAGTTTGGTACTATTTTAAATTTTATTTGGGAAGAAAAGAATTGTAAAAGCTTTTTTTAATATAGTTTGTAAAAAAAGAAAAAGCCATCTCAGCTGTTTTAGAGATGGCTTTTTTCGTTTGAATTTCAGTTTGTTAACGGTTTCTGTGTCCGTAATGATTTCCTCTGTCGTGATTTCCTCTGTAATTGTCGGCGTAACGGTTGTCGTAACGATTATCATAACGACGGTTGTCATAATAACGACCTTCTACATATCTATTATTGTAATTGCGATTGTTTCTGTAATAGTTATCATTATGACAGTTGAAATAAGTATAAGGTCTGCTTCCATGGTAACCTCTTAATTCTATTCGGCGTGCATGATTCAAATCATAGTTTCTGTATCGTACCGGAACGTATCTTGTACGACACCAGTTTCCGTTGTCTAAATAAACATACAATCCGGCACTTACATCATAATAAGATTCTATTTCAGGTATGTAATAAAAATCTACGTTTACATGATTTTGAGGTATCCAGGCCGGTCTGACTACTACTGCAGGTGTGCCTATATTTACATTAATTGAAACTTGTGCCTGAGAAGTGCTGGCAGCTGCAAATAAAATAATTCCTGTTGCGATTAATTTTAAGGTTTTCATGATTTCTATATTTTAAAGTTGCTTTGGGGGTTTTGTTAAGTTTATTTTTTAACTGTATTAGTCGTATTTCAATTAGTGTGCCAAAAAAAAATAATTAACTTTATTTTAACTTTTAATAGGTAAAAAAAGAAACGCTTAAAGCGTTTCTTTTTGTTTTTCAGAGAAAAAAATTAATGTTTTTTATTTCCGTTTCCAAGGCCATTATTACCATGGTTATGTTTGTTTTCGAATTTGTTGTTTTTATTACCGTTATAGTAATCTTGTCTTTTTTCTATTGATTTTTGAGGTTTTCCTTTATAGCCTTTGTAATATTTTGCTTTGTGATTTTTAAAATATACATAAGGTGTTCTTCCATGGTAATCGGTTAAAACAACTTTGTGTCCATGATATAAATCATAGTTTCTGTAAGGGTTAGGGAGGTGTTTTGAACGAATCCATCTTCCGTTGTTGAAGTAAATGAATTGTGAAAAACGAATATCATAATAACATTCGATGTCCGGAATATAATAAAATTCAACATTACTATATCCTACAGGTCCCCATGCGGGAGGAGTTCCAATATTTACATTTACAGATACCTGAGCCTGGGAGTTACTACCTAAAAATAATACTATTCCGGCAAGGATTAATTTTATAGTTTTCATAATTTTTGAATTTAATATTTGATAAAAGTTTTTTGAGATAATTATTCCAATTAGTGTGCCAGTCTTAATTTTGTTAACTTTATTTTAACTTTTTTAATAACCCTAAAAAAAAGAAACGCTATTAGCGTTTCTTTATTATTTAGATGTTTAAAAAATTAATGTTTTTTGTGACCATGATTGGAATTGTGATTGTCCCAATGTCTGTTATCATGTTTATTGCCTCGTCCGTTATCGTGTTTATCGTAATTTCTGTAGCCTATTGTTTGTTGAGGTCTTCCTTTATATCCTTTGTAATATTTTGCTTTGTGATTTTTAAAATATACATAAGGTGTTCTGCCATGATAATCGTTTAAAACTACTTTATAACCGTGGTACAAATCATAATTACGGTATCGTACAGGTAAGTATCTTGAATGTATCCATCTTCCGTTTCCAAAGTAAATAAATTGAGAAAGACGAATATCATAATAGCATTCAATGTCAGGCAGGTAATAATAATCAATATTTGCATAACCTACAGGTCCCCAGGCCGGAGGTGTTCCTATATTAACGTTTACGGATACTTGAGCATGTGTGTAAGTGGTCGTTGTAAAAAAGACTAAGGCTGCGATAATAAATTTTAAAGTTTTCATGATTTCTATTTTTTATGTTAGACATTTAACTTTACTAATCTTAAGCCAATTACTGTGCCAAAATAGAGGTTTAAGATTTAATTAGCATTAAAAAAAAACAGCTCATTCTGTCGAAATGAGCTGTTTTTTATGGTTTTATATTGTTGAATATTAAAGTAGTAGGATTAATAAAAGAAGGATGATAATTATCGTTCCCACTGATAAATAAATCCCTTGTCCTGATTTTTTTAAATTTTTTTTAATGGTTTTAACCTCTGTTCGTAGTTCTTTTTTTTCTGAAGAAGACAAATTAGATTTGTCCATTTCTTTAATTTCATTGAGTCTGTTAAGCATTTTTTGGATTTCGACAGGAATTTCTTTTGGAGTTTCTGTCGGGTGTTTTTCTATTGCATAAGTATTCACAGGGAGCACACTTAATGATAGAATTAAGGCGATTAAATAAAAGCTTAGTTTTTTCATAATTAAAAAAATTAAATTAAAAATCCAGTTCTTTTATAAATATACTGATTTTGTGTGTATTAATCAGTGGTAATCCTTTTTTTGTTGAGTTGTAAGGAGATATTAATCGGTAAATTCTTTGTCTTCATGCATATTTGGAAGTATTGAAACTCCTTTTTGAAAAAAAAGATTGTTTGGGTAAATAACCGTTTCGCCTTCTTTGTTTTTTATCGTTACGTGAAAAGCGCCAATGTCTTCAATTTCACCAATAATAGGGAAATCTTTATCCTGAATTTGTATTATATCGCCTATTTTAAAAGGAAAGGAGAAAAACAAAATGACTCCTGAGGTAATGTTACTTAAAATAGACCATTGGGCAATCATAACAACACCGGCTACACCTATTACTGTTGCAACTGAAGTAATACCTGAAATAATTTCTTTAGAACTTACTCCCCAAATAAAAATGAAAGCAATAGCCGCCAGAATATTGATCAACAGGTGAATGTATTTGATAACTAAATTGGTTCTGTTTTCAATTATATGAGTGCTTTTGGCAAATTTGCGTACTAATTTTGTGGATATAATTCGTAAAATAATAAGTACTAATATTACTATGCCACTTGCAATTGTTTCGGTTGTAAAATGATTAAAGAAATTCATATGTTTCATTTTAAGCTAAGTTACTCAAATATTGATATACTTTATCTACGGGAAGTCCAATTACATTTGCATAAGAGCCATCAATTTTAGCTACGCCAATAAAACCAATCCATTCCTGAATGCCATAAGCTCCCGCTTTATCAAAAGGTTTGTAATTTTCGATGTAATATTCAATTGCATCATCACTTAATTCATTAAAAGTAACTTTGGTAATTTCAAATAGAACATCTGTTTTTGTGTTGGTTTTAAAACAAACCGATGTAATTACCTCATGAGTAGCATTCGATAATGATTTTAATATTTTAAATGCCTCTTGCTTGTCTTTTGGTTTTCCTAATGCTTTTTCATTATGCCAAACCAAAGTATCACTTGTGACTAATATTTCGTTGTCTTTTAGTTCACCTTCAAAAGCTGCGGCTTTTAGTTCGGCTAAATAATTGGTAATCGCTTCTCTTTTCAATTCAGGAGGAAAAACTTCTTCAATTTCTTTTAAGCGAATTTCGAAATCCAAATCCAAATCTTTGAAAAATTGTTGTCTTCGTGGCGAACCTGAAGCTAAAATGATTTGGTATTTTTTAAGTTTATTACGAAGCATTGTGTTTTATATTTAAAGAGATAATTAGAATGGATAAAATTCCGAAAAATAGAATCCATTTGAGAACTTTGCTCAAAATAGAAAAGTCAGTTTTTGAAGTGGCACTCCAAATTTTGATACTAAAATAAATTAGAGGACCTAAAACAAAAAGTAAACTGTAAATGGCTGCTACAATTAAATGATTAGGAATGAGATAATTATTGGTATAAAATAAAAGTGCCAGGATAGGGGAAAAACTCAATACAAAAAGAAGTTTTGTTGTTTTTTGAACTCCTAAAATTACAGCTAAGGTACGCATGCCTACTTTGTAATCTCCTTTTAAGTCTTCTAAATCTTTCACTATTTCGCGAAGCAAATTAATCATGAAAGCAAAAATGGCGTAGTCCAAAAGTATTGAAAATAAACTTCCCATTATTTCCTGGTTTCCAGAATTGGTTGCCGGGAAAATATCAAAAACCCCTATAATAAGTACGCTTACTGCTAATAATAAAGCCACAACAATATTACCAATAAGCATCATTTGTTTTAAACTTGTGGCATAGATATATAAGGTTGCTGCTGTGAAAACAAAAATTGCCGCAAAATTAGGTCTCATAATCACATTTGCTAAATAAAAGCCAATCGCAACTCCGCTAACATTTAAAAAAGCATAGCTATTATAAGCTGTAGCTTCAGAAATAGTTTTACCAACAATGACTCTGTCGGGTTTGTTTTCTAAATCGGTAGCCTGATCAAAAATATCATTAATAACATAACCGGCAGCAGCTATTAAAACAGTACTTAAAACCAATAGAGCGTATTGCCAGTCAGCCAGTGCCAAATCGTTTTTTTGTAATTTTAAAAAACCATACCTGAAAATAAGCTGCATGAAAGCAAGCATTAATAGGTTTTGGTAGCGGATGAGATTCAGGAAGTTCATTCTTGAGTTATGAGTTATGGGTTATGAGTTGTCCGTTGTTGGTTGTTAGTTGAAAAATCAACTTTTATTTTACAATCTAAATTCTAAAATCTAAATTCTGAAATCAACTATCTAATCGTGTTTTCCGTCAAAACTTCTCATCCATTTCCCCTGAACTTTCATCACCTGTTCGATAACGTCACGTACGGCACCCTGACCTCCGTTTTTATGCGAAATGTATTTTGAAATTCCTTTGATTTCCGGACAGGCATCCTGAGGACAGCTTGGTAATGCTACTAATTTCATCACATGATAATCCGGAATATCGTCGCCCATGTATAAAATATTCTCCTGTTTGATTTGGTGTTTTTCAATGTATTCGTCAAAAGTTTCCACCTTATCCGGTGTTCCTAAATGGATTTCTGTAATTCCTAAATTGCGCAAACGCACCCGAACACCTTCATTACTTCCTCCTGAAATAATGCAAACATTGTATCCGTTTTCTACAGCAGCTTTCAAAGCATAACCGTCGCGGATATTCATGGTTCTGAGCATTTCACCTTCATTGTTTACAAATACAGAACCATCAGTAAGTACTCCATCGACATCAAAAATAAAGGTTGTGATGTCATTCATTATTTCTTTATAACTTTTTGCCATTCTCTTGTATAGATTGTGTTAGGGTTTTATATATTTTTAATTGATTTTCATTTTTTAAAAAGGCTTCGTGCGCTGCAATTGTTTTTTGATCCTGACGAATTGCAGGGCCTGTTTGTGCTTCTTTAGGTGAAAGGCTTTGCAATTTTTGAAGTGTTTCTTCCATTAAAGGTTTTAAAATATCAAAAGGGATTTGATTCTCCAGGCAAATATCGTTTCCAATGGAATAGAGGTGATTGGTAAAATTATTTACAAAAACTGCTGCTACATGCAAAGCTTTTCGTTGTTCGGAGTTGATGGCATAAACCTTGTCCGAAATGGCTTTAGCAACTTTATCGAGTATTTGATAATCACTTGGATTTTCGGCTTCTAAACAAAGAGGAATTGTTTTGAAATCAACAGGTTTTCCTTTCGTAAAAGTTTGTAAAGGATAAAAAACACCTTTACGATTATTATCGTTTAAAATAGTAAATGGTGTGCTTCCCGAAGTATGAACGACCAAACGGTTTTTAAACGGAAGTGCATCAGAAACGGTGGCAATGGCATCATCAGAAATCGAAATAATATACAAATCGGCCTCTGCTAAAGTATTCAAATCATCCGTGATTTTTTCCTGAGGGAGTAAATGGCTGAGACTTTCTTTTTTTCTGGCAAATGCCTGAACCAATTCGATTTTGTTTATCGATTTTTCAAGATTTTGAAATGTAGTGATGAGGTGTTGTGCAACATTTCCCGAACCAATAATACTTACTTTAATCATAAGGGTAAAATTAACAAAAAAATATTAAGTAGCGGATTGGATTGATATCAGGAAACTAACTTTAAAAAATTTAGGTTTTTTTTGGGAAAATTATCTTAGCTAATTTTGGTAATTTAATCGTTTCAAATGATTTATTTTGAAATTATTACATCTCCTTTAGTATCTGAAAGTTGCACTATTTTGTTTAAGTACTAAAATAGCAATTATTAGGTGTGTGATCTTGAATTTAAGTGAAAAATGAAAGATCTTTTAGGTTTTGTGCTCTGTGGTAAAATATTTTAAAAAAGCTTATTTTTGAGCAATGATACTATTTGTCTGGTTTCTGTCAATCGAATATTGCTTTTTGAAGTACCATTTTTAATAGATGATTTAACTTTTAACTGTTTTTTTATTGGTTTCAGTTGTCAAAATGGTCAAATGAATTACTATAGAAAAAAAGAATGGTCAAAAACTGTAAATGGCATTATTAATGGATAGATTCTAGCAAAATTGGATATCCTAAAAAGAATTAAATTAAAAACAAACAATCTTAATTATAACAAATGAAAAAAATACTATTATTTTTTGCTCTTATGATTGCCTTTATTGGGCAAGCTCAGGTGTTAAAACCTGTAAAATGGTCTACATCAGTTACTAAAATTTCGGCTACTGAATATGAATTAGTGGCTACAGCAACCATTAAACCGGGCTGGCATTTGTATTCGCAAAATATACCGGAAAACGGACCGCAACCAACAAAGTTTGTTTTTACAGGTAACTCAAAATATCTTAAAAAAGGAAATACTGTAGAAGAAAAAGGACATACAGTTCATGATCCGATTTTTGAAATGCAAATTAAGTATTTTGAAAACAAAGCTAATTTCAAACAACGAATCAAATTAAAAGGAAAAGCTCCATTAAAAATTAAAGGAACAGTTGAATTTATGGTGTGTGACAACAGTAGATGTTTACCACCTACCGAACAAGATTTGGAATTCACTATAAAATAGCAAACATCAATGAAAAAGTTCCTTTATGTATTAGCAGGATTATTTTTAGTAACTGCGGGACATACTCAAAATCCTGATCCGGTTAAATGGACTACATCGGTAGAAAAGATTTCGGCTACGGAATATGATTTGGTATCAAAAGCTACCATTGATTCCGGTTGGCATATTTATTCGCAGGATGTTCCTGAGGGAGGACCTACAGCTACCACTTTTACCTATGATGACAGTGCCGGAAATTTTAAAATTATAGGAAATACTTTAGAAGAAGGAGGGAAAAAAAACGAAGATGCATTCTTTAAATTAGCATTGACGTCTTTTGAGAATGAAGCCGTTTTTAAACAAAGAATAGAAGTTTCGGGTAAAGTAACATCCATCCAAACTTATGTTGAATATGTCGCAGCTAATGCTGTGAAAGGTTTACCGGCAAAAGAAGTTGAATTATCTTTTGATATTACAGCAGCAACTACGGTTAAAGAAAAAGTTGCCGGTGGTGCTGAAAAAGTTGCAGAAGTTAAAGATATAAAAACTAAAGATGCCGATTCAAAACAAGGAATTTGGTCTATTTTTTTTATTGCCTTTTTATCCGGTTTCGCCGCATTGTTAACGCCATGTGTGTTTCCTATGATCCCTATGACAGTGAGTTTTTTTACTAAACAAAGTAAAAACAAAGCGGTTGGTATTAGAAATGCAATTGTTTATGGAATTTCCATCATATTGATTTATGTGCTTCTAGGAACGGCTGTAACGGCTATTTTTGGGGCAGATGCTTTAAATGCTTTGGCTACGAATGTTTGGTTTAATATCATTTTCTTTATTTTGTTAGTGGTATTTGCAATATCCTTTTTGGGTGCTTTTGAAATTGTGTTGCCCAATTCCTGGGCTAATACAGTCGATTCGCAGGCAGACAGAGGAGGTATGGCAGGTATCTTTTTTATGGCATTAGCCTTGGCAATTGTTTCTTTTTCCTGTACAGGACCAATTGTTGGAACTTTATTAGTAGAAGCAGCTTCTAAAGGAGGTTTAGCACCAATTATCGGAATGTTAGGATTTTCAATCGCTATTGCCTTACCATTTGCTTTTTTTGCGGCTTTCCCGGGTTGGCTGAATTCTTTACCAAAATCAGGAGGATGGCTAAATACCGTGAAAGTGGTGTTAGGATTTTTAGAATTAGCATTGGCTTTTAAATTTTTATCTCAGGCTGATTTGGTATTGCAAATGCATTTATTGGAGAGAGAAGTATTTCTGGCAATTTGGATTGCAATATTTGGAACTTTAGCCTTTTATCTTTTTGGAAAAATACAATTGCCTCACGATTCTCCTTTAACGCATATTTCTGTAGGGCGATTAGGGTTAGGTTTAATCGTTTTATCCTTCACGATTTATATGATTCCTGGACTGTGGGGAGCGCCTTTGAACTTAATTAGTGCTTTTCCACCTCCACAGGAATATAGTGAATCACCTTATGGAGTAGGTTATACAAAAGCGGGTGGAGGCAGTACTGCTGAAACCGAATTACCGGAAGGAGCTCATTTATTAGCACCTCACGACATCATTGCTTTTAATGATTATGATAAAGGTTTGGCTTATGCCAAAAAAACAGGAAAGCCTGTTATGCTTGATTTTACAGGTTGGGCCTGCGTGAATTGTAGAAAAATGGAGCAAAATGTTTGGCCGAAACCGGAAATTCTGAAAATTCTTAAAAACGATGTGGTATTGATTTCGTTATATGTTGATGACAAACGTCCATTAGAAGCAAATGAAATTACAGAATCCAAATTACAACCGGGTAAGAAGTTGAAATATATTGGTCAGAAATGGAGCGAATTACAGACTTTAAAATACAAAGCCAATTCTCAGCCATTTTATGTATTAATGGATCATGAAGAAAATAATCTTATAGAGCCTGTAGGTTACACGCCTGATGTAGCTACTTTTCACAAATGGCTAGAGGAAGGAACTTCAAAATTGAAAAAATAAATGAAGTAGCCGAATCTACTATAACAGCAAAGTTTAGAAATGTTTGCTGTTAAAATTATTTCTACGCATTCTAACTTAAATGCATAATCATACTTAACTTTTCTTTCCATAAAAAATGCCCCAAATAGTGTCTAACTTTTTGGGGCATGTTCAAAGTGAACGGATTTTTTTATAGGTATGTGTTTTAAACCTTATTATTTCTTGTAGTATTTTCTATATTTTGGATAAGTTAATGCTCCAATTAAAGCAATCGATCCCAGAGTATAGTAAATCCAGTTTAGTGAATGTGCTTCTCCGCTGGCGTAAGAGTGCAATCCTACTAAGTGGAAGTTTACTCCGTAATAGGTAAACAAAATAGAAACGAAAGCAAACATACTCATTAAGTTGAAAACCCATTTTCCTCTTAAATGAGGTACAAAACGAGCGTGAATTACAAAAGCATAAATCATAATACTGATTAATGCCCAGGTTTCTTTAGGATCCCAACCCCAATAACGTCCCCAGCTTTCATTAGCCCATTGTCCGCCAAGGAAGTTTCCAATAGTCAGCATAATCAATCCAATGGTCAAAGCCATTTCGTTGATGTACGTGATTTCACTAATGTTTAAATCCATTTTGGCTCTGTTCTTATCGTTGGTAAAAAAGATTAACAACAAGGAAACAAAACCTAAAATCATTCCCAGTGCAAATGGTCCGTAACTCGCTACAATAACCGCTACGTGAATCATTAACCAATAAGAATTTAATACAGGCTGAAGGTTGGCAATTTCCGGATCAATCCAGTTCATGTAAGCTGCCATTAAAATCATCGCTGTTACGAAAGCGGAAGATGCAACAGTCAATTTGGATTTAATGTCGAAAGCCAAACCAAAGAACATCGTAGCCCAGGAAACATAAACAATAGACTCATAAGCATTACTCCAAGGTGCGTGACCTGAAATGTACCAACGGGCAATTAATCCTGCGGTATGCAATGCAAATAACAATCCGATGATGATGTGCATTCCGTTAACCAAATAATTTACTGTTTTTGTTTCTTTAAATATTTTGATAATGGTAAATAAAAGCATCAGAATTGCTGCTGTCAAATACCAATAAGGTAATTTTTGGAATACGTCGTATTTGTTATATAAAATCTCTAAATCTACTTTTCTTTCTGAAGGCAATACTTTAGCTCCAAATTTCTTTTGGAAACCGTGAATACTTTCTAATAAATCATCAGCATTTTTATACTCTCCGTTAATAGCAGCATTATTTAAAGAACCAAAATACAATGGTAAAACGCTGGCCGTATAGGTAGAATCCATGCCTTTTAAACCTGATTTCTGAACTTCGTTTAGCGAAATCCATTTGTTGTTAGGGTCATTTGGAATAGGGAAAATTTTCAAAATAGTTCCGCTCAATGCTGATTCCATTAAATTTACTTTCTTATCGGTTTCTACGAAATCTTTTTCAAACTGATTCGGATTAGCAGCCTGATAAGCAGCATCTAAGTAAGGACCTAATTTGTAATTCCCTTCTCCGTCAAAAAAAGCAATGAAAGGTGCGTATTTGGCTTTAGCATCAATACCAATAATTTTTCGGATACTGTCATTTCCGCTTTTGATGTAAATCAAAGGAACTTCGATCCAAAGCTGACCATATTGAGACATGGATAAGAAAACCTGGTCTGAATTTAAGCCTTTGTATTCGTTAGCATGACTTACTTTTCGCAGCAATTCAGAAGAAAAAGTATTGATAGGTTTCATTCTTCCTCCGGCATCCTGAATAATCAGTCTTCCAAACTGAGCCGCGTGTTTTTCGGATACTTTGAATTTATTAATTAAAGAATCTAATTCCTTTTCTGTGGGCGCTACTCTTTGATGAGTTTTAGATTTTGATTCGTTTGCATGATCATGCTCATGGTCGTGATTATGATTGCGCATTTGCGCAAAACCGTTAAAACTTAAGAACAGAATCAGAATCGTAATTAATTTTTCTTTTTTCTCTTTAACTACTTCCAATTTGCGTTTCAAATCGGCAAAACGGGAATGTTTTGTAAACATAATCGCCATTAATGAAAAGAATAAAATAAAATATCCGGTATAAGTAATGTAAGTTCCCCAGAAATCGTGATTTACGGATAAAACCGTTCCTTTTTCATCCGGTTTAAAAGAAGATTGGAAAAAACGATAGCCTTTGTGGTCTAAAACGTGATTCATGTAAATTCGGGCGTCAAATGGTTTTTGGGCAGAATCCAGAACCGTTACCTGACTTTCAAAAGACGAATAACTTTTCTCTGTACCAGGATATTTTTGAGCAATAAAATCGTTTAATTTTATTTTGAAAGGCAAAATATAGGCTTTACTTCCGTAGAATAATGAGTATTCGATATTGCCAATTTTCACTGTTTTTGGTTCACCCACTTTTCCTTTTGAGCCTAAAAGTGTCACTTCTTTTTGCTGTCCTTCGGCATTAACAGTTACAACAAGAGCATCCTCGTGTTCCTTAGCTTTGAAGTCGTTTTTGGATTCGTAATCAATAACTCCTTTGGTAGCCGGATCAGGGAAAACAATTCGGATATCGCCAATGCTGTACAAAGAACGCATCATCAATGGTTGTACTTTGTCTTTGCTGACAGCGCCTTGCAACTTATCTGCCATACGCATAAAGTTTCCTTCAAATGGGGTTTCGATCGTATAATTTTTACCATCAAAAGTGATGTTAATGGCGCCATCGGTATGTTTGTTTAAAGAAAAAAGCACATTGTGAATGTTTTGAACTTCGCCTTCTTTCAGGAAATGCTCCTCACGACCTCCCGAACCGGCTTCGACCAGTTTCATGTACAAAGTTCCGTTAGCATCGGGTTTGATGTATTCCTTTGCCCCCATAATGAAGTTTTTGTATTTCACTTCGAAAGGTATTTTATCAAATTCTCCCGAAACTGCAAAATCATTATTGGTTACAGGCGAAAGCAGTACCGGTTTTTCAAAAACGCGACGTTTCATTTCGCCTTTGTATTCTCCATCTACAAAAACAGTCAGGAATGTTTTATCTGAAAAAAACTGACTTTCGGTTGCGCCTTCATCAATAGGCATCACACCTTCAAAACTGATGTAGCGGGTAATAAAAGCTCCTAAAAGAATTAAAATAAACGCCAAATGGAGTAGAAGAGTAGCCCATTTTTCTTTTTTTAATAACTGATAACGTTTGATATTCCCGAAGAAGTTAAGCATAAAAACAGCCATAATTCCTTCAAACCACCAGGTGTTGTAGACCCAAATTCGGGCGGTATCTGTATTGTATTTACTTTCGATGAAAGTTCCTGTTGCCATCGCTATTGCAAAAGCCAGAAAAAGAAAAGCCATTAAGCGGGTAGAAAATAAAAAAGAGTATATTTTTTTATCCATTAGTAGAGGATTACATTTTTTAAAAGTGCCACAAAAGTACTTAAAAATGTTGAGTTCTTAAGTCGTACAGTTGTTAATTTAATCCAAAATTAAGGGAAGAAAAATTGCGTTTTTTTTAACCGCAGATTACACAGATTTACAGAAATTGATTGGATTTAATTCATTTTCTTTCGTAAGATCTTTTAATAAAATACTGAATAATCATTATTATAAATAAACATAATGTAAAAAATAACGAACACATAACAATTCCAAGTAATGGAAGGCCACAAACGAAATGGTCATTTTGAAGTTTTTTTGCCATTATGAAAAAAGCAATAAACGAAACCGCAATTTGACTCAAAAAACTAATTAAACAGATGGCACCAAAACCCAGTTTGATATCCTCTCCGACTGCTTTACGGCCGAAGATCATTTGAAAAAGTGAAGGTAAAAGGATTAAGAGGATAGGCATAAAAATATTTTTAATAGTTATTTTGAGTTAATAGTATTGTCTGCAATTTTTAGTATATAATGTGAAAATTGACAGATTTCTAAAAGTAGTCAATTTTGGTTATAAGATAGTCAATAGCTAGCGCATACAGCTTAATGTATTTGTAGTTTTATCCATTGTAGCATTTCGTCTAAAACAACAGGAGCAAATGTTTGTTCGATAGTTGCGTATTCTTCAGGTGAGCCTGTTTTACATTCCTGAAATAAATGATTTAGCTTGGGAAATTCTATCGTTGTGACTTTTTTATTTCCGGCTTTGGTTAAGGCATTTTTTATGGCAGTCAAATTTTCTTTGGGAGGAACCTGTACATCTTTTTCACCATTAAGAGCTAATACAGGACATTTGACTTTTTCCAATGCGGTGGCGGGATTGAATTTTGTAAAATAAAGCATCCAGAGAGAAGTAAGTTGGTTTAGTTGTCCATCGATATATTTTTCTTTGGTCATACCGTTAGGGATTTTGGCAGCAGTATCATTGTCTATTATTTCGGTTAATTCAGTTCTTAAATCCGATTTCAATTTTTCGATGTCGGTCGAATGCAACATCAAATTAAAAAGTTTTTTGTTGTAGGCTGATGCTTTTTGTATTTCATCATCTGGCATACCGGAAACTTTTGCCATTTTTTCCTGTTGTAACAGCAATAATTCATTTCCCGGAATTCCGGTTCCGGCGAGCAGAATAATAAAATTGACATCCTTGGATTTTGAAGCCACTATCGGAGCAATGATGCCGCCTTCACTGTGACCAATTAAGCCAATTTGTTTTGGATTGATTTCTTTTCTGGTTTTTAAATAGGCTAGAACACTTTCAACATCAGTTGCAAAATCAGCTGTTGTAGCCGATTTAAAATCACCTTTTGAGTTTCCAAAACCTCTGTCGTCATATCTTAAAACAGCAATTCCGTTGCGCGTTAAATAATCAGAAATAATTAAAAAAGGTTTGTGTCCCATTAGTTCTTCGTTTCGGTTTTGAGGACCACTTCCTGAAATCAAAATAACAGCAGGATAAATACCTTCTTTTTTAGGTAATGTTAAAGTTCCAGCCAAAGAAATGTTGGCTTTCGGATTTAAGAAAGTCACTTCCTCTTCGTAATAAGGAAAGGGTTTTGCAGGTTCCTGAGGTCTTTTTAAAGCTGTTTTTTCTATTGTATTTCGGGATAAGTTTAAAGGAAATTGCTGACCGTTTTGTGTAAAAACACCAATGATTTCCTGCTTTTTTAATTCGCCATTGTATTCCATATTAATAGCTGCAATTTCAAATTTTATCTTCGGGTTTTCAAAAGTAGTTTTCGTTACAGGAATTCCATTAGCTTTTTGATCCGGACTGTCCATAGTGGCCGTAAAACCGTCAGTTGTTTTTGTAACATGAAAAACGAGTCTTAACTGCATTCCCTGAACTTTGAGAACGCCATTCCATTGTCCGGTAATTTCCTGAGCATTTATAAACAAGCATGATAAAAGCGTCAAGGATAAAATTAAAAATGTTTTCATGTTTTAATGATATAAATTGTTATTTCAATCTAGAATAAATTTAACACTTACTTTTGAAGAAAATTTTATTTTATTAAATTCTATCAAAATAGGTTCGCTTTCTCTAGCGCCATAAATACTGGATGCTCCTCTAATTTGTATACCTGCTACTTTTCCTTGAAGTTGATTTGAAATTGAAAAAGTTAAATCTGAAATGTAAATTGCTTTTCCAATTTTTTGATTTAAAGGTTTAACCATTTTTTCAGCAGATTCTTTAGCTTTTATTATTGCTTTAGCTTTTAATTCAGGGAGAAGTTGTTCCGCTTTTGAATATTCTGTTTTTTCAATTGAGACATTTGAAATATCTGATTTTTCTAATTCAGCCAATACTTTTCCGGCTGTAACAGCATCCCTAAGGAGTAAGGAATACATTTTTGTTTTAAGTATGTTTTGACTACTGAATAAATATTTTTTTAGGTCACTGCTAAAGTCAACTAAGCTTAAATCTTTTTCAGTATCAATATTTAAAGATTTTAATACTTTATGCATTGAATTTTCAAGTTCTTCTGTCGATTTTTTATTTTTTGTGTCTGATTCGTTCAATGTTATAGTCAAATAAATTTTGTCTGGAACAATCAATGTGTCAACTTCTACTTCAGTTTCTAAATAGGCTTGATCGATGAAGTTTTTACTTTGTGAAAATGATTTTGAAAAAATAAGAAGGATGGTTAGTATTAAAATTTTTTTCATTTTGAATATTATTGATTGATAATGTTTGAGAGTTGATTTTTTCTTTCGATATAAAGAAAATTATTTTTTCACTTTTGCTTTCAAACCAACAGGGATTTTCAAATCGCCGGTATCATACATGTTGATATAAATGTCTAATGTGTCTTTACTTCCAATTTCAGTTACTCGGTATCTGTCAAGCATTCCCACGTTGTTGATAAAACCATTCGGACTTTTAAAAGGACAGCAACTTCCGGCTCTGAAATAAGTCATTTTTTTATTTCCAGGTCCAAATAACGCATTTAGAAATCTTCTTTCGTTGACAGGTCCTTCATTGGTTTTTACACCACCTACTTTTATAGGATTCGATTTGTCGAAGCCATAGGTTTTATCATCACTTTGTTCGGTTAGTAAGTAAGTGTTGTTATCCAGAAGTTCTACTGCTTTAGTTCGTGTGTCTCCAACACCTTTATCTTCGTTGGCGGTTATTTTTTTCTTAGCAGAGCAAGCAATTACAATGAATACAAGAGGGATAAGTAGTTTTTTCATGGTTAGAAGGTTTAAGTTATTTTGAAACTATCTATGGGTAGCACAAACAGGGCGTTTGCCCTAGCTAAATATTTTTCCAGAAAACTTAATAATGCTATTTAAAACACAACTTTGTTGGTTTTATGTTTTCTTGTTTATACTTTGTTTTAAATGCTTTTGTAAACTTCAACAGCTATTGTGTGACTCGTTTCTATTTTACTAATTAATTCTCGTAATTTTTCAGCTGCATTTTTACGTGAATTATTGAGCTCTTTTGACATTCTCGGCCATGATTCTAAAGCTTCTAGGAATCCTTTTGTGTTTTCGATGGCACCTGGTAAGTTGTTTATAAGAGATTTTAGTTGAAGTTTTATTTCATTTAATTCCTTGTTTTTGTCTTCGAAATCAGATTTATATATGTTAATGAGTTTAGATAATGCATCTATTCCACGCTCAAAATTTGACATATAAATAGGAATTTCTGGTTCAATTCTATTTGCATAATCATTAACAATATTAGCAGTCCTTACGAAAATGTTACGTTGAACTTTAGCACCAATTGGTTGATTATGATTATTGGCAACTAGTCTATTGATTTCTTCGGCTTTTTTGTTTATTTCTTTTCCAATAACTTCGGTTGCATCATTAATTTTTGATAAAGATTGGTTGGAGTTTTCCAAGGATTCTTCTATGAATTCTTGATAATCTAAAATTCCATATTCATCTTCCGTTTCAATAATAATTGAGCTAATATTTGGTTTTTCTTTAAGATTAATTGTTTTTAAATTAGATGTTTTACGTAAATTTTCAATTCTTGTAGGAATATGTGTTCTTAAAAATCTGCATAAATCTTCTTTATGTTCAAAGTCCCAAAAAAGGATGCTTTTTTCTCCTAAAGACTTTTTAAATTTTTTAACTTTAGATAATTGCTCAGGGTCAATGTCATTTATAGAATTAGGGAGAGCATTTTTAAAATAAAATAAGATTTGAACTGAATTTTGCTCATTTAAAAATTTTGAATAAGCAATTTCAAACTCTTCTTCAGTACCTGAGCCAAAATTTTTTGTTGGTGTTCCAAATCTTAACCAAAGTAGTCCAATGAATAAATCATATTCAGGGATGTCATTGTTAATCAAAGATTGAACTTCAATACTGCTAGCTCCTGGTGCTGAGTTTTTTTCCCATTTCAATAATTCAATAACTATATTGTTTGGATTTCCATAAGTTAAGTTTAGTTCTGAAACAACCTCATCAAGTGCAAATCTTTCTTCTGTTAAATCTGAGGGGGATGCTAAAAATATTCGGTACTTACTAATTAATGCTGGCATGAAATAAAATAGATTTTGTTTATAGTTTTTGATTTCATCTCAAATATATTAAAAATATTCTTACTTTATTGTTTTGTAAAATAATTTTTCTTACAAAATATAGAGGCTTTTGTAAAGATTACTTAACTATTATTTCATGTTTATAAAGCAATCCTTTTACGCCTTCGAGGGCGAATTGTGCTTTTTTAAGTTTGGTTTTTGTGGGGTCTATGGTGTAGTTGCGGCTGGTGCTGAAATCAACTTTATTGGCGATGGCTTTTTCAAATTCGGCACGGTATAAATCGCAGTTGTAGAATTGTGCTCCTGTTAAATCGGCAGCCATGAAATCTACGGCTATCAGACTGGAATTATTGAAAGTGATGCCTTTGAGTTTTAAGGCGTAAAACTTCGAAAAATCTAAGGAGCAATGGTCAAAATGTATTTCAAAAATGAGTTTGTCACTCATGGCAAAATTGACTTCTTTAATTTGGCAATTATTAAAATATGTCGTTCGAAATGCTGTGTGGTTAATTTTAGCGGTATTAAAAACGCAGTGGTTAAATTGACAATCGATAAAAGTAACACCTATCAAATTGCAATCGGAAAAATTACAATTGGTAAACGTACAAGATTCAAATTCTTTAAGGTTGAGGGTTTCTTGACCGTAGCGGATATTGTGGTAATGTTGGTCAAAGAAATACTCGGTCATTGTTCTAATTTTAGATTATAGACTTTAGATTTCAGAATACAGCGATTAAAAATCTAAATTCTGCATTCTGAAATCTGCAATCTCAGACTATTCCTCTTCCTTTTGTCCCATCATCATTAGATAGGCTTTCAGGAATTCGTCGATTTCGCCGTTCATTACGCCGTCAACGTTACTGGTTTCATAACCGGTACGCACGTCTTTGACTAATTTATAAGGTTGCATCACGTAATTTCGGATTTGCGAACCCCATTCTATTTTCATTTTTCCGGCTTCAATATCGGCACGCTGTGCCTGTTTCTTTTTCAGTTCGATTTCGTACAATTGCGAACGAAGCATTTGCATGGCACGTTGTCTGTTGTCCTGCTGCGAGCGGGTTTCGGAACACTGAATCTGGATTCCTGTAGGTTTGTGATACAGCTGTACTTTGGTTTCCACCTTATTAACGTTCTGTCCTCCGGCACCGCTGGAGCGCGAAGTGGTAATCTCGATATCGGCAGGATTAATGTCAATTTCGATACTGTCATCCACTAACGGATATACATAAACGGAAGCAAATGAAGTATGTCGTTTGGCATTACTGTCAAACGGAGAAATACGTACCAAACGATGAACGCCATTTTCGCCTTTGAGGTAACCAAAAGAATAATCGCCTTCAAATTCTAAAGTTACGGTTTTGATTCCCGCAACATCACCTTCCTGATAATTCAGTTCTTTTATTTTGAAACCGTATTTTTCGCCCCACATCATGTACATACGCATCAGCATCGAAGCCCAGTCGCAACTTTCGGTTCCACCAGCACCGGCAGTAATTTGCAAAACAGCGCTTAGAGTGTCTCCTTCATCCGAAAGCATGTTTTTAAATTCGATACCCTCAATATGATGTTCGGTTAGTTGGTATTGTTCGTCTAATTCCTCGGCTGTGAGTTCTCCTTCTTTGTAAAATTCGTAAGCTAATTGTAGTTCATCATTCAAAGCAACAGCCTTGTCGTAGTCTTCAATCCACTTTTTTTTGTTTCGAAGATTTTTTACAATAAGTTCCGCTTCCTTGGCGTTGTTCCAAAAGTCGGGAGCAAAGGTTTTCTCTTCTTCGTTAGAAATTTCGATAAGTTTGGCATCAACGTCAAAGATACCTCCTCAACGCACCAAGGCGTTCCACAATACCTTTAATTTGTTCGGTAGTTGTCATAAATTATGTAATTTTGTTGCGCAAAAATAGTAAAAAATAAGTTGGACTACCGTTATTTGGGTCTGGATAAAAAATATAAAAATGCAAATAAATTTAGTTAGTGATACGGTAACAAAGCCGTCCTACGAAATGTTACAATATATGTTCAATGCTGATGTGGGTGACGATGTTTACAAGGAAGATCCCACGGTTATTGAACTGGAAGAAAGAGTGGCTGCCATTTTTGGGATGGAAGCAGGTTTGTTTTTTCCATCGGGAACTATGGCAAATCAAACAGCTATAAAACTGCATACGCAACCCGGAGACCAATTAATTGCTGATAAAAATGCACATATTTTCCATTACGAAGCCGGAGGGGTTTCTTTTAATAGTGGCGTTTCCTGCTGTTTAATTGATGGAAACAGGGGAATGCTTACTGCTGAACAAGTGGCAGCGGCTATCAATAGACCTAATTTTTTCCACAGTCCGTTAACTACTCTAGTATGTTTAGAAAACACGACCAATATAGGAGGAGGAGCTTGCTATGAAATGGAGGAATTGGAAAAAATTAAAGCTGTTTGTGATCAAAATGGTTTGAAATTACATTTGGATGGTGCCCGTATTTGGAATGCTTTGGTAGCCAAAAGACAAAACCCAAAAGATTTCGGAAAAATTTTTGATACTATTTCGGTTTGTTTTTCAAAAGGATTAGGAGCGCCTGTAGGTTCAGTTTTATTGGGTGATAAAAAGACAATTCAGCGTGCTTTGAGAATAAGAAAAGTATTGGGTGGTGCTATGCGTCAATCAGGTTATTTGGCTGCGGGAGCCATTTATGCTTTGGAAAATAATATTAAATTATTGACTGAAGATCATCGACGTGCGAAAGAATTAGCCAATGTGCTGAAGAAAAAAGAATGGGTTGAAGCTATTGAACCGGTTGAAACGAATATCTTGATTTTTTCTTTGATACCAGGATACAGTGAAGACGTTTTGATTGAAAAACTCAAACAGAAAAACATCTCGATTAGTACTATTGGAGATCGAAAATTACGTATCGTTACCCATTTAGATTATCGTGAAGTGATGCACACTTATGTGGTTGAAACTTTGTCTAAAATGTAAAATTATGAGTTATGAATTATGAGTTTTTACAAGATAGAAACTCATAATTCATAATTTACAATTCATAATTATTTAAACAGATTATCCATTCCCGGAATCATAGGCATATCCATTTTAGCCACAGCATCCAGTTCTGCTTCGTTTACTTTAGTAGCTTTTTCAATAGCTTTGTTAAGCACTAAAATCATGTAATCTTCCAGTTGTTCTTTGTCTTCTAATAATTCATCGGCAATAGTGATGGATTTTATTTTTCTGTTGGCAGTAATAGTTACTTTTAATAAACCATCAGTGCTTTGTTCGTCAACAAGAACAGTGTCCAAACGTTTTTTAGTTGCTTCAATTTTATTTTGGGTTTCTTTTAGTTTCCCCATCATTCCCATTAAATCCATTTGTTCTTTTTAAATTAATAGTTCACGAAATTACTGTTTTTACATTTATTACAATGTTAAAATTGATGAAAAACGTTTTTGAACAAGAGCTTGTTTCGACTATTTTTGTGCGAGCTTTACATAAATGTGAAGATTTACCAGATGATAGAAAAATTACAACCGCCTGTTGCTAAAATTATAGCTACCGAATTTGAAAAGTTTGGTGATGTACGAATCGATAATTATTTTTGGTTAAAAGATCGCGAAAATCCGGAGGTTATAGATTATCTCAACAAAGAAAATGAGTATTACCAACAGATGACGGCTCATACGCAGGATTTCCAAACGGAATTGTATGAGGAAATGAAAGCCAGAATTAAAGAAGATGATGAGTCAGTTCCTTATTTATACAACGGTTATTACTACATCACCAGATTTGAAACTGCCAAAAATTATCCTATTTATTCCCGAAAAAAAGGAAGTCTTACGGCAAAAGAAGAAATTCTTTTTGACTGTAATGTATTGGCCGAAGGGCAGGCTTATTTCAAGCTAGGTGGAATGAGTATCAGTCCCGATAATAAGCTGGCAATATTTAGTACAGACGTTATTGGCAGAAGGATTTATACCATTCAGGTTAAAAATTTAGAAACCGGTGAAATTCTGGAAGATAAAATTGAAAAAGTTACGGGTTCGGCAGTTTGGGCTAATGATAATAAAACGATTTTTTATTCGAAACAGGACGAACAAACCTTGCGTTCGGATAAAATTTTCAAGCATAAACTAGGAACAAAACAGGAAGAGGATGTGCTGGTTTATTTTGAAAAAGACGATACTTTTAATGTTGATATTTCCAAATCGAAATCCAGAAAATATTTGGCCATTGAGTCAGGGAGCACTTTAACAACGGAATATCGTATTTTAAATGCCGATAATCCGGATGGGAAATTCAAGATTTTTCAAAAGCGAAAAAGGGGCGTAGAGTACAGCATCAACCACTATAAAGACAGTTTTTATATTTTGACTAATAAGGACGATGCCGAAAATTTCAAACTGATGAAAACCCATGAAGATACGACATCAGTCGAAAATTGGGTTGAAATTATTGGGCATCGCGAAGATGTTTTACTGGAAGATATTGAAATTTTTGCCAATTATTTGGTTGTTGAAGAGCGTGAAGGAGGTTTGAATAAAATTCGAATCATGACTTGGGACGGAAAAGAAGAATATTATTTGCCTTTTGGCAGCGAAACTTACACGGCTTATACGTCTACCAATGTTGATTTTGAAACCGAAATTCTGCGTTACTGCTATCAATCGATGGCAACACCTTCGTCGGTGATTGATTTCAATATGCGTACAAAAGAAAAAGAAATCAAGAAAGAGCAGGAGGTTTTAGGAGGCAAATTCGATAAGAATAATTATACCGAAGAACGTGTTTGGGCAACAGCTCAGGACGGAACGAAGATTCCTATTTCGATGGTTTACAGAAAAGAGCTCAATAAAGACGGGAAAAATCCGTTATTACTTTATGCTTATGGCTCTTATGGTCATTCTATGGATGCTTATTTTTCGTCAACGCGTTTGTCGTTGTTAGACAGAGGATTTATTTATGCCATTGCACACATTCGTGGTGGAGAAGATTTAGGAAGACATTGGTATGAAGACGGAAAATTGCTTCATAAAAAAAATACGTTCACTGATTTTATTGATTGTTCTAAACACCTAATCGAACAAAAATATACTTCCCCAGCACATTTGTATGCCGAAGGTGGTTCGGCAGGAGGATTGCTTATGGGGGTGATTATCAATGAAGCAGCTGAATTGTATAACGGAGTCATTGCTCAGGTTCCTTTTGTGGATGTAATGACTACGATGCTGGATGATACTATACCTTTAACAACGGGTGAGTATGACGAATGGGGAAATCCAAATGTTAAAAAATACTATCAATACATGAGATCGTATTCTCCTTATGATAATGTTAAAAAACAGTATTACCCTAATATGTATGTTTCTACCGGATTACATGATTCACAGGTACAGTATTGGGAACCAGCTAAATGGGTGGCAAAATTGAGAGTGTATAAAACAGATGACAATGTTTTGTTTTTAGATACTAACATGGAAGCAGGCCACGGAGGTGCTTCCGGGAGGTTTGAAGCGTTAAAAGAATTAGCGAAAGAATTCAGTTTTTTACTAGATTTGGAAAAAATTAAAATCTAATTAGTTTTTTTTTGTTAAATTTGCTGCGTATCCAGGTTAAATAAAACTTAATCTTGATTAACTATTTTTTTATGAAAGAAGAAATAAATGCTTATAATAATGTTTTAGAATTGATAGGGAATACCCCTCTTATCAAGATAAACAAAGTGACCGAACATTTAGAAGGTAATTTCTATGCTAAGGTAGAAGCTTTTAATCCGGGACATTCCTCAAAAGATAGAATCGCTTTGTACATTATCGAAGAAGCAGAAAAAAAAGGTATATTATCTCCTGGAGACACCATTATTGAAACTACATCCGGGAATACCGGTTTTAGTCTGGCTATGGTAAGTATTATAAAAGGATATAATTGCATATTAGCGGTAAGCTCAAAATCATCAAGAGATAAAATAGACATGCTTCGCAGTTTAGGGGCTAAGGTTTATGTTTGTCCGGCACACGTTTCGGCTGATGATGAGCGTTCTTATTACAGTGTCGCTAAGAGATTACACGAAGAAACAAAAGGTTCCGTTTATATCAATCAGTACTTTAACCAGTTGAATATTGATGCCCACTACAATACTACCGGACCGGAAATTTGGAAACAAACCAATGGTAAAATTACTCACTTAGTTGCCTGTAGCGGAACAGGAGGAACAATCTCAGGAACAGCTAAATTTTTAAAAGAGCAAAATCCTAATATTAAAGTTCTGGGAGTAGACGCTTTTGGATCAGTATTGAAAAAATACCACGAAACAAGAGAGTTTGATACAGACGAAATTTATCCTTACCGTATTGAAGGTTTGGGTAAAAATTTAATCCCATCGGCCACTGATTTTGATGTTATCGATAAATTTATGAAGGTTACAGATGAAGAAAGTGCACATTCCGCAAGAGAGATTACCAGAAAAGAAGGAATGTTTGTAGGTTATACTTCAGGAGCAGTTTTGCAAGCTATAAAACAATATGCCGAAGAAGGAGAGTTTGATGCAAACAGTAATGTAATCGCTATTTTCCCGGATCACGGTTCTCGTTATATGAGTAAGGTTTTCAGTGACGACTGGATGAACGAACAAGGTTTCTTTGACAGTATCAACGAAGAAGAAGTACAAAAAATTGAAATGATAAAATAGAATTTTCTGTTTTCGAAATATAGAACTCCGGAGTAATCCGGAGTTTTTTTTGTTTTTTATCTAAAGAAATTGATTTTGTAATGGATTAATATTCAAATGTTTTAAGAGTTCAATTAAAAAGTACTATTTTAGTTTTCTATTCTACCAAAACCAATTTAACTATGCTGAAATTATCCAATTACTTCTTAGTGGCAGTGTTTTCTCTTTCGTGTGTATCTCTTCAGGCACAGCAGGAAAAAAAAGCTTTAATAACAGTTGATTTAAAAAAAGAAATCGCTCCAATGAAACCCGTTTGGGCTTGGTTTGGCTATGATGAGCCTAATTATACCTATATGAAAGATGGTAAAAAGCTACTTTCAGAAATAGCAGCTTTGAGTCCTGTTCCGGTTTATGTGCGTACGCATAGTTTGTTAGTGAGTGGGGATGGTGTTGCCGCTTTAAAATGGGGTTCTACTAATGCTTATACCGAAGATGCTAATGGAAATCCGGTGTATAATTGGAAAATTGTGGATAGTATTTTCGACACTTATGTAAAAAGAGGAATGAAGCCTTTGGCACAAATAGGTTTTATGCCCGAAGCTTTATCAACGCATCCGAGTCCGTACAGGCATTACTGGAAACCCGGTGATCCTTATACTGATATTATTACGGGTTGGGCTTATCCGCCAAAGGATTATGATAAATGGCGTAATCTCGTTTACGAATGGGTAAAACATTCCGTTGAGCGTTATGGTAAAAAAGAAGTAGAGAGTTGGTATTGGGAAGTTTGGAATGAAGCTAACGGACATTATTGGAAAGGTACACAGGAAGAATTTTTTAAACTATATGATTATGCAGCTGATGGATTGAAAAGAGCATTGCCAACAGCTAAAATAGGTGGTTTGAATATTGCGGGGACTTCAGGAAAAGGCGCTATGAGTTGGACTAATAATTTTATTAAACATTGTATTTCGGGAACTAATTATGCCACGGGAAAAACAGGTAGTCCGTTAGAAGCGATTCTTTTTCATGCTAAAGGTCGCCCGAGATTATTGGATGGCACAGTTATCATGGATATGGCGCCACAGTTGAGGGATATTCAGGCAGGTTTTAATATTGCGACTTCTTATCCCGAGACGAAGAATTTGCCTGTTATCATTGGAGAATCAGATCCTGAGGGTTGTGCCGCTTGTGGCATGGCAACTAATCCTGAAAATGCGTACCGAAACGGAACCATGTATTCCAGTTATACCGCTGCTTCCTTTGCTCGTAAATATTTATTAGCGGATAAAACCAAAGCTAACTTTTTAGGAGCTGTTTCCTGGTCATTCGAATTTGAAAATCAACCCTGGTTTTATGGTTTCAGGGATTTAGCAACAAACGGAGTAGATAAACCGGTTTTGAATGTGTTTAGAATGTTTGGAATGATGAAGGGGAATAGAATTGAAGCGGTAAGTAACCGAATGTATCCTTTAGAAACGGTGCTTGAAAAGAGCATTCGTGAAAATCAATCCGATATTGGGGTATTAGCCAGTGCAGATAAAAAATCTACGGCTGTGATGGTTTGGAATTACCATGATAAAGATGAGCAGGGAGCTGCCGAAGCTGTTGATGTAACTTTTAGCAATATTCCTGTCAAAAACGCCAATTTGAAAATTTTTATTATCGATCAGGATCATAGTAATTCGTATGAAGTTTGGAAAAAAATGGGTTCGCCTCAAAATCCAACTTCAGAACAAATTGCCACTTTAGAAAAGTCAGGAAAATTAGAGTCAATTTCGAATAAAAAAATAGCCGTAAAATCAGGAAAAGCAAATGTTGTATTGCAATTAAAAAGGCAAGCTGTAGCTTTAATTAAACTGGATTGGTAATAAAAAGATAAGTTAATGTTTCATATAAAAAAGTCCGCTTGCTCAATTTCTGTATTGATTTTATTGTTTGGTGTTTCCGTTTTTGGGCAAGTTAAAAAAGACACTGTTTCTTTGTCGGAATTAGTTTTAACAAGTTCCCCTATTCGTAATACAATTCAAAATTCAGCTGCGGCCGTTTCAATTATAACCGAAAAAGAAATCAATCAGGCTGACGGCGTAATCCTGACTCCTGTTTTAAACAAAATTCCGGGTGTTTTTATGCAGCAAGGCGCTCTGAATACCAATCGAATTACTATTCGTGGTATCGGAGCGAGAACGCAATACGGAACCAGTAGGATTAAGGCTTATTTTGAAGGAATTCCGCTTTCGGATGCTGAAGGAGAAACTGTTTTAGAAGATATCGATTTGGAAGCTTTGGGCGGAATCGAAATTATAAAAGGACCTAATTCAACCAGTTTTGGTGCCGGTTTGGGAGGTGTCATCAGTTTGAAGGCAAAGCAATTAAATGCGGCGACTACTTTTGCAAAATCAGGAAGTACTTTTGGAAGTTTTGGGTTGATGAAACAAGTTCTGTCAACGGGTTATAACGATTCAAAATCAACTGTTTTCGCTAATTATAGTAATTTGGAACAGCAAGGTTACAGAGCTAATAGTAATTATAATCGAAAAACCCTGAATTTGTTTGGCAAACAGCAGTTTTCCAATAAAAGTTCGCTTTCGTTTTTTGGGATTGCCACCCGATTAAAAGCATTTATTCCGAGTTCGATAAGCGAGAACGCTTTTAATAACAATCCAAAATCAGCGGCTGCCACTTGGCTCGCTGCTAAAGGCTATGAATCTTATGATAAATTGTTAGCCGGTTTGGGATTTGAACATCAGTTTTCTGAAAATTGGTTTATGGATAGCAGTCTTTTTACTAATTTGAAAAACGCTTACGAAACACGGCCTTTTGATATATTGGAAGATAAAACCAGATCAGTAGGTTTTCGTTCCAAAGTAAATTATTCGGCTTCTTTATTCACTTTACCTAATGTTGTCAGTGTTGGGACTGAATTTATAACAGAGAATTATGGATTCTCATTATTTAGAAATTTGTACCAATCCAATTCAGGAAAAGGAAGTTTACAAGGTGATAGATTTGCTCAAATGAAACAAAACAGACGTTATTGGAATGCTTTTTTTCAAATGGAAACCAAGCTTTCAACAAAGCTCAATTTGGAATCCGGAATTGCATTCAATACGACTCATTACGATCAGGCAGATATTTTTTCGCAAACAGGAACAAAGCAAAATTACAGCTTTGAAAGCATTTGGTCGCCTCGATTGGGTTTGTCTTATAAAATAGCCGATGGTAAAAATATTTACGCATCGTTGAGTAAAGGATTTTCTATTCCTGTAGTTGCCGAAACATTAACAGCCGAAGGACAAATTAATACCGATTTAAAACCTGAAATAGGGGTGAATTATGAAGTAGGTTTTAAAGGGAATTTTTTAGAAAGGAAACTTTATACGGAATTGATTTTTTATGCTACGCAAATCAAGAATTTATTAGTGGCACGCAGGGTTGCCGAAGATCAATATGTGGGAATTAATGCAGGTGAAAGTTCGCATCAGGGAATGGAATTCTTAGTAAATTATAAAATTGATGCTAATGCAAATCTTCAGTTGAATCCTTATTTTTCGGGAACAATTACTCGTTTTAAATTTAAAGATTTTGTAGACAGAGACGTTGATTTTTCAGGAAAATTACTGCCGGCTGTGCCTAATGTGCAATTGAATGCCGGATTGGATTTAGTGACGTCAATGGGTTTGAGTTTTACTGCTTCTTATCGATACACAGGCAAAAGATATCTTGATGATGCCAATTTGAAGGAAACAAAAGGATACCAACTTCTTGATGCAAAAGCCGGCTATGTTTTTTATATTCTTAAAAAGTTAAAAATGGAAATGAATGCAGGAGTTCAAAATGTATTGAATGAGAAATATGCTGCGAGTGTATTGCCTAATGCTGTTGGTTTTGGAACTGCTCCGGCCCGTTATTATTACTCAGGAAATCCTGTGAATTATTATGGAGGTTTCAATGCCGTTTATACTTTTAATTAACGGGCTATTTTGTTTTTGTATTCCTTAGGAGTATTTCCCGTGTTTTTTTTGAATAGTTTATTGAAATTAGAAACGGTTTTGTATCCACATTCATAAGCTATTTCCGAAACACTCATATCGGTTTCTATAAGGTGTTTGCAGGCATTTGAAATGCGTATTTCGTTCAGGTACTCAATAAAATTCTTTTTGGTTCTTGATTTGAACATTCTGCAAAAAGAAGTAGGTGTCAGATTGGCAATTTGAGCCACTTCATCCAGTGAAATTTCTTTTTTGTAATTGTCCTTGATGTATTGGTAAACGTCCGAAAGACGGTCTTTTTTAATAGAATCATTAGTAGGTGAATAGGTTTCGCTGTTTATGAAATCTAAATCAGTAGTGGTAGCTGATAAAACAGATAAAATTTCAAAAAGTCCGATAATAACTTCAAAATCCTGTTTGATAACGAGTTGTTCTAATTTTTCAGCGATGAGTTTGTTTGTTTTTCCTTTAATGGAAAGTCCTTTTTTTGCTTTTTCAAAAAGACTGTTGATTTTTTGAGCTTCTTTTAATTCGTAAAAAGCAGGACCGAAAATATCTTTGTTAAAATAAACTACAATGGCTTTAGCTTTAAGCTTATTGATGTTGTGATAATAAATCTCATCGTTTAACCAAACATGGGGAATATCGGAACCCAGAAAAACCATGTCGCCAGATTCAAAATTATCAACAGAATTGCCTATAATTCTTTTGCCAAAACTTTCTTTTACGTAGACCAGTTCCAATTCGGGATGGGAATGAAAGGGTGCCTGAAAGAAAGATTCCTCTCTGGCATGCACAGAAATGGCGCTATTTAGGTAAGACGATATTTTAGTTCTCTCTAGTTTCATCAGGCTTCAAAGATAAATAATAATTAGATAAGGATAAAATCGAATTATTATTTAGGGTTATGGCACAGTACCTTTATTTTTTTATATTTTGCTATGTAAAAATGTCGTAATCAATTGATAAATAAAAAGGTACTGGATTAGATGTTGTGAGGGAATTGAATTCTTATTTGAAAAAATACAACAAATTAGTGCTATTTTATCAATTGAAAACGAAGCATTTATTTATAAATTTGTCCTTTTTAAAATAAAATATCATTTATAATAATTTAATACTACGTTAAAATGTTCTCATTAAAAGATAAAAAAGCAATCATAACAGGTGGTGGAAGCGGAATTGGAAAAGCTATTTCTGTGTTATTTGCAAAGCAAGGAGCTGAGGTTCATATTATAGAATTAACAGCCGAAAGTGCACAATCTACCGTTGATGAAATTACTGCCGAAGGAGGGAAAGTTTTTGCTCATGCTTGTAATGTGGCTAAACATGATGAGGTGGTAGCTACTTTTGAAAAAATTGGTAATATCCATATTTTGGTTAACAATGCCGGGATTGCTCACGTAGGTAAAGTGGATACGACTCCTGAAGCTGATTTTGACCGAATTATGGACGTAAATGTAAAAGGAGTTTACAACTGTTTGTTCGCTTCAATTCCTCAATTCCGTAAATCGGGAGGTGGATCGATTGTAAATATGGCTTCTATTGCTTCATGGGTAGGGATTTCGGATCGTTTTGCGTATTCTACGGCGAAAGGTGCTGTGATGTCTATGACATTGTCAGTTGCCAGAGATTATATCAACGAGAATATCCGTTGTAATTCAATTTCTCCTGCACGTGTTCATACACCATTTGTGGATGGATTTATTGCTAAAAATTATCCTGGAAATGAGGCTGAAATATTCGATAAATTATCAAAATCACAACCTATAGGAAGAATGGGTAAACCGGAAGAAATTGCAACACTTGCTTTGTTTTTAGCTAGTGAGGAAGCTGGATTTATTACAGGTTCGGATTATCCTATTGACGGAGGATTTATTAAATTGAATAACTAAAAAGGCGCTAAGGTTTTTTGCAAAAAGCTCAGTACCTTAGCAGTTCAGAATTTTAGAAGTAAAAAATAAAAATTAAAATATAAAGAAATGAAATTAATACGTTTTGGAGCAGAAGGCAGCGAAAAACCAGGAATTTTAGTGGGAGAAAAAAGATATGATGTTTCTTCGATTGTAACTGATTATAACGAATCTTTTTTTGAAAATAATGGCTTAGAAAAATTAAAAGCGGCTATCGAAAGCGGAACTTCTTTTCCGGAAGTTGCTGCTGATGTTCGTTTGGGTTCAGCTGTTGCCAGACCTTCAAAAATTATTTGCATTGGTTTGAATTATGTGGATCACTGTCATGAAACAAATGCACCAATCCCAACAGAACCAATTATTTTCTTCAAATCGACTACTTCTTTGTGTGGGCCAAATGATAATGTAATTATCCCAAAAGGAAGTGAAAAAACAGACTGGGAAGTAGAATTGGCTTTTGTTATTGGTAAAAAAGCAAGTTATGTTGAAGAAGCTGAAGCTTTAGATTATGTAGCGGGTTATTGCTTGTTAAATGATTATAGTGAAAGAGCTTTCCAAATTGAAATGGGAGGACAATGGGCTAAAGGTAAAGGTTGTGATACTTTTGCGCCACTTGGACCCTACTTAGCAACTCAGGATGAAATTGCCGATGTAAACAATCTTCCAATGTGGTTGTCTGTTAATGGTAAAAAATTCCAAAACAGTAACACTTCTAACTTAGTGTTTAAAATTCCATTTTTAGTACATTATTTAAGTCAGTTTATGACTTTGCTACCAGGTGATGTTATCAGTACAGGAACGCCTCCGGGAGTTGGTTTAGGAATTAAACCAAATCCTATTTATGTAAAAGCAGGTGATGTTATCGAATTAGGAATAGAAGGCTTAGGTACAAGTAAACAAGTTGCTGTAGCTTATTCTAAATAAAAATTTCACAAATATAATTTTATAAAGAAGCCGTTTCAATAGAGACGGCATTCTTTTTTTTACAAATTTGTAGCAATTATTTTCATAAAAAAACTAGTTTAAACTTCTGTATTCATTAGGAGTATAGCCGGTATTCTTTTTAAACATTCGATTAAAATGTTGCGGATATTTAAAACCTAGTTCAAAGGCTATTTGACTAACCGATTTTTCAGTGTCAAAAATGCGTTCTTTGGCCAAATCGATTAATTTCAATTGAATGTGTTCCTGAGCTGTTTTTCCGGTTTCTTTTTTGATTAAATCACCAAAATAATTCGGAGAAAGATGCAAACAATCTGCAAAGTAGCCTACAGAAGGAAGTCCTGAATTTTGTG
Organism: Flavobacterium glycines; assembly: GCF_900100165.1. Lineage (GTDB taxonomy): Bacteria > Bacteroidota > Bacteroidia > Flavobacteriales > Flavobacteriaceae > Flavobacterium > Flavobacterium glycines. The sequence goes on along the minus strand of NZ_FNEO01000002.1, from coordinate 160,487 downwards.
CTTTTTCAGAAACGAAATAATCATTTAATAAGTTTTCAAATTTGGATAAAATATCAGTATTGATGTTCTCACGGGTTACAAACTGTCTGTCATAAAATCGGACGCAGTAATTCAACAACAACTCAATATTATTGGTTATGATACTTTTACTGTGTTTGTCAATAGACTGTCCTAGTTCATATTCTAATTTGCCAAATAAATCTTTTATAATTTGTTGTTCTTTTAAAGACAAATGCAGCGCCTCGTGCGAATCATACGAAAAGAAGGAGTACTGACTCATGTTTTTTCCGAGTGTTGTTCCTTTTATTAAATCTGGATGAAAAAGAAGTGCCAATCCTGTAGGTTTGTAATTATCGGTATTGTTAACTTCTATAACTTGCCCTGGTGCAACAAAAACCAAAGTTCCCTCATCATAATCATAATTGTTGCGGCCATATCTTAACTCTCCACAGTGTCCGGCTTTTAAGAATATAGCATATAAACCAAAGTGGATACGGCTATTATTAGGCAGGTTTTCGGTATCTGTATTATCAAAAACACTGATTAAAGGATGCAGTGTTTCAATACCTTTCAGTTTATTGTACTGATCAATTTTTTCGAGTTTTATAATAGTATCCATCTTGGTATTCATTAAATTTATAATACAAATATACTACTCAGATTGTTAGTAAGTTATATCGCTTACCTAAATCAGTAAAAATGGTACTAACATCCGTAATAGGTATACTAATCAACAACGATTATTGGAAGAACTTTGTCCCATTCTAAAGAAATTGAGAATGGATAGGCAACAATTACCTTCCAAGTAACAACATTGAATGAAGGATTATTAGGTTCATCAGAAAAATAAAAAAGATATAAAATGGAAAGTATAAAATTAAACAACGGAATTGAAATTCCTCTTTTAGGTTTTGGTGTTTTCCAAATTCCAGATGCAGTTGAATGCGAAAAATCGGTTATAGATGCTATTGAAATCGGTTACCGATTAATCGATACAGCGGCTTCATATATGAATGAGGAAGCAGTTGGCAAGGCCCTTAAAAAAAGTAGTGTGGCCAGAGAGGAACTTTTTATTACGACCAAACTTTGGGTTCAAGATGCGGGTTACGAAAATACACTGAAAGCATTTGAAAAATCATTAAAAAAGTTACAGTTGGATTACCTGGATTTATACCTAATTCATCAACCTTATGGAGATGTGTTTGGTTCTTGGCGGGCAATGCAGGAATTGTATCATCAAGGTAAGGTAAAAGCCATTGGCGTTGCTAATTTTCAACCAGACAGAGTAATGGATTTGATAGTAAATAGTGGTTTCACGCCTGCAATAAACCAAATTGAAACTCATCCTTTTTGTCAACAAATTGAAACACAATCTTTCCTTGATACAAATAATGTACAAATTCAATCTTGGGGCCCGTTTGCCGAAGGGAAAAATAATATTTTTCAAAATGAAGTTCTAGCTGCCATTGGTGGCAAGTATAATAAGTCAGTAGCGCAGGTTATTCTTCGTTGGTTAACTCAAAGAGGCGTGGTTGCCATTCCAAAATCAGTTCGCAAAGAAAGGATGATCGAGAATTTTAACATTTTTGATTTTGAACTGTCAGCAGATGATTTGCAAGCCATAGCCGCATTGGACACTAATCAAAGTTTGTTTTTTGACCACAGAAATCCGGAAATGGTTAAATGGCTGAGCGAAAGAAAACTGGATTTATAATTAAAGAGTTCCTATTAACCGAAACATTTATCTAAAAATATAATTATGAACCGTAGAAATCTATTAAAAACAGCAGGTTTAGCAATGGCTGGAAGTGCAATATTGCCTTTCTCTTCTGTCGCTCAATCTATAAATTCAGAATCCAGTCTTTTCGAAAAAAATAATGCTTTGAAACCCCTTTCCGGTAGACGTAAACTAGGTAATAATCTTGAAGTTTCCAGTGTGGGTATTGGTGTTCAGAATATGAGCCGTACCTATCAAACTACGATTCCTTCGCGACCAGAAATGTTCAATATCATCCGAACTGCTTTTGATAAAGGTGTTACTTTTTTCGACGCAGCCGAGGCTTACGGACCTCATGAGGTGGAACGAATTCTGGGAGAAGGTATTGCTCCTTTTCGTGATAAAGTAGTTGTTGCAACAAAGTTCGGCTGGAATATCGACCAGGAAACAGGAAAGCGATTACCGGGATTAAACAGCCAACCAGAACATATTAAAAAAGTAGTGGATGGAATGTTGAAACGTCTTCGCACCGACCGAATTGATTTGTTATACCAACATCGTGTGGATCCAAATGTTCCAATTGAAGATGTGGTTGGCACTATAAAAGATTTAATTCAGGAAGGAAAAGTGATGCATTACGGACTTTCAGAACCGGGTGTACAAACCGTAAGAAGAGCACATGCTATTCATCCTGTTACAGCTATTCAAAACGAATATTCGTTGCTATGGCGTGGTCCTGAAAAAGAGATTATTCCACTCTGTGAAGAGCTTGGGATTGGTTTCGTTCCGTGGAGTCCGCTTGGTGTAGGTTTTCTAACCGGAGCCATTGATGCTAATACACGTTTCGCTCAAGGTGATATTCGAGCTGTTGAGTCCCGGTTTTCACCAGAGAATTTACCTAAAAATTTGGCATTGGTTGATTTGTTAAAAAACTGGAGTGCACAAAAGCAAGCTACTCCTGCTCAAATTTCACTAGCTTGGTTACTGTCGCAAAAACCGTGGATTGTGCCTATTCCCGGAACAACACAAATGGCTCACATGCTGGAAAATATTGGAGCAGCTGATGTGAAATTTACTGCTGCTGAATTATTGGAATTCAATAAACAATTAGATGCCATTCAAATTGTAGGGGAACGATTGCCTGCCGGAGTATTGGCTTTTTCAGGAGTAGAAGCACCAATTAAGAAGTAGTAAAATTAAAAATTACAATCACAATTTAACTTTAAATTATTCCAAATGAAAACATTAATCATGAGTCTCATAGCTGTAGCAAGTTTCCAATATTCCTTTGCTCAAGAAAATAAAACAAATACGGCGGCTAAGAGTTACACAGCTACTGAGCAGGAAGTTATTCAACTATCTAAAGATAAATGGCAATGGATGGCTGATAAAAATGTAGACAAACTGAAGCTTCTCTTTGATGACAAATCAAAATTTGTTCACATGAGTGGTACTTGGAAAAAAGACGAGGAACTCGATATTATAAAAACAGGAAGAATTTGGTACAAGAATGTTAAAGTGCATGATGTAGCAGTAGAACTTTTTGGAAAAACAGCCATTTTATGGAACCGAATTACACTAGAGGCTATAGTTCGAGGAAGTGAAGTAGTGACTGAATTTACTGTAACAGAAACGTATCAAAAACAAGCTAAAGAATGGAAATTATTAGCTTTAACATTCAGCAGTGTTCGAGATACTCATCAGATTCAGAAATAAGAAAAATGAAATATAATCAATTATTACTACTATGAAAATGGATAGTATAGAGGATGATAAATCGCAAGTATTGGATGTAACTCGCCAACTGACACAGTTGATGATTGACAAGAACACGGCAGCAATGAACAAGATTTTAGATGCCAATTTCACACTTACTCATATTACTGGATATGTGCAGCCAAAAGAGGAATGGTTCTCCGAGATCGAAAGTGAGCGAATGAAATATTATTCATATAAAGAAGTAAAAATTACAGTAAAAATTGATGGAGACAAAGCCATATTTGTTGGTCAGAATCTTCTCGATGCCCGAATTTGGGGGACAAGAAATAACTGGCGTTTGCAACAGACAATGCAACTTGAAAAACGCAACGGGAAATGGATTATCCTGAAATCGGTTGCAACTACATTTTAAAAAATTAAATCATGAAAACAAGAATATTAGGAAACAGTGGATTGGAAGTTTCCGCTCTGGGAATGGGGTGTATGGGATTAAGTTTTGGTTACGGTCCTGCTACAGACAAACAAAAAGCGATACAATTAATCAGAGAAGCTTATGAACAAGGAATCACTTTTTTTGATACGGCAGAAGCTTACGGCATTGCCAATGAAGAATTAGTAGGCGAAGCATTGCTTCCTTTTAGAAAAGAAGTCGTTATTGCCACCAAATTTGGTTTTAAGGATGGTGATGCCACTAAAGGACTAGATAGCCGACCGGAACGAATTAGAGCTGTAGCCGAAGAGTCTTTAAGACGATTAAAAACGGATGTGATTGATTTATTTTACCAACACAGAGTCGATCCCAACGTTCCAATGGAGGATGTTGCAGGAACGATTAAAGACTTGATTCAGGAAGGAAAGGTAAAACACTTTGGACTTTCGGAAGCGGGTGTTGAATCCATTCGAAAAGCGCATGCAGTACAGCCAGTAACCGCTTTACAAAGTGAATATTCCATTTGGTGGAGAGAACCCGAATTGGAAATTTTACCCACATTGGAAGAACTCGGAATAGGTTTTGTGCCTTTCAGCCCTTTGGGGAAAGGATTTTTGACGGGTGCCATTAATGAAAACACCCAATTTGATGCTTCCGATTTTCGAAATATTGTGCCGCGTTTTAGCGAAGAAAATAGAAAAGCCAATCAAAAATTGCTTGACTTATTAGCTGCAATTGCTTCAGAAAAAAATGCTACTCCGGCACAAATTGCCTTGGGATGGTTATTGGCACAAAAACCTTGGATTGTTCCTATTCCGGGAACTACAAAATCACATCGATTGACCGAAAATATTGGAGGTGCTTCAATTGTTTTATCTGCCGCTGACATTCAGGAAATTGATGCTGCTTTTGCCAAAATCAACATTCAAGGAGACCGTTACCCAGCTCATTTGCAACAAAGAGTTGGGAAATAAATATTCAAAAAATGTATAGAGCAATCATCGATTCAATAATTTAGAGGAAAAGTAAAATTGATATCTTTACTAAATGAAAACATTCAATGACTTCAAATCTTATAATGCATACATTGGTTTGTCTGAACCTTTGGACAATGATATTGATGTGGGCTATTATGATCCTCCTAATATGCTTTTGAAGTCAGATCCAGTAATGGTTGATTTCTATAGAATTTCTATTAAAATCAATGTTAAAAATAATAGTGTGCCAAATTCAGCACCCATTACAGCTGTTTTTTTTAATAGCCCTAATTTAGCAGCAACATCCGGTTGGGACGTAGAACCCACTTACACAGGTATGTATTTGCAACTTTCTAAAAAAATAATAGAAGAAAATCGCTTTCTATTCAAAACTTATCTGGACTACGGGCTACACGAAGCTTTGCATTTAACCGAAGAAGAAGTACAGGAAATAAGTGCTGTTTTTCAATTGATGGTGAAATATTATGAAAGCGATAAAAAATATTTTGCTGTTTTGCTTTCTTATGTAAACGTATTGATTTCATTGGTGGAGGCTTTTTATAACAGACAATTTTCTACCAATCCAAAAGAATACAATCCGATTATAACTGGTTTTCAGCAAAGTTTAAAAGACTACTACAATCAGCCTGTAAAACAACTTCCAAATGTTCAATATTTTGCTGATAAATTAGGATTAACAGCCAATTATTTGGGTGACATTGTAAAACATTTTACTCAAAAATCGGCTCTTGAAAATATACACGATTTTGTGATTAAAAAGGCAAAAGAATTATTGGAACAAAACACCCAAATGAATGCCACAGAAGTAGCTTATGAATTGGGGTTTGAATATCCCAACTATTTTTCAAAATTCTTCAAGAAACAAGTTGGATTAAGTCCCAAAGAATATCGCTCACAATTTACTGCTAAACTTTAAAATCAATGACAGCAGCGCCTTCGAAAGAGGTCGTTTTTGGATTGTCCGTAATTTGTTTCTTTTTTTCTGGTAGTCTGTTTCTTTTGGTCGTTTTGCAAGGTGCTACTTTTGTTTTATCATTTAAGAACAGCAAACAATGAAAAAAACAAAAAAAGTATTGCTTATCAATACCCATTTAACTTATCCAAATTGGACAGAAGGAACACTGAACAATTCCTTTATTCAAAAAGCAAAAGATTTTTTTGAAGCAAAAGATTTTGAAATTTTAGAAACAAAAATTGAAGAAGGATACAATCCGGACGAAGAAGTCGATAAACACCTCGAAGCAGATATTGTAATGTTACAAACTCCTGTAAACTGGTTTGGAGCACCCTGGATTTATAAAAAATACGTGGACGAAGTTTTTAATAGCGGTTTGTTTAGCAAAAAGTTTCTTTCGGATGACGGAAGAACTAGAGAAGATGCAACCAAACAATATGGAACAGGCGGACATTTACAAGGTAAAAAGTTTATGATTTCAGCCACTTGGAATGCACCAGCAGAAGCTTTTGATAATCCTGCACAACAATTGATGCAAGGAAAAAGCACAGCTGATCTTTTTCTTCCGATAACCAGTAATTATCGTTTTTGCGGTGTTGAAATTGTAGCGGACTATAATTGTTTCGATATTTTTAAAAATCAGGATATTGCAAAAGATCTTGAAAACTTTCCGAAGCATTTAGAAAACGTTTTTGGATTGTAAATGAAATCATTTTTGTTTAAGGAAGCTGGAGTAATTACTTCAGCTTTTTTTGTTTAATAAATAAAGAACAAATTCTCAATCCGTAAAAATGGTAAGTAACACCGTAATCTGTATACTTTGCATTTGTGAATTCATCAGATCTTTGCTAAAGAAATAATAGGCTAAACACAAAATGAAAATTATCAACTATTTTACAGCCATACTTCTTACGGTACTATTTAATCAGTTAATAGTTGCACAGCAAAAGATAAAATCAAACAGTATGACATCATTTACAGAAAAGGGAATTGCAGCAGCCGCAGCATATTTTAAAGGAACGGTGTGGGTAAATATGAATGTGAAACCCGAAGAAGGTTATAACATCAATATGGGAACTGTAACTTTCGAACCCAAATCCAGAACCAATTGGCACACTCATAAATCAGGGCAAATTTTATTTGTGATTGAAGGTATTGGCTATTATCAGGAAAAAGGCAAGCCAATTCAATTGATACAAAAAGGAGATGTGATTAAAATTCCAAAAAATGTTGAACATTGGCATGGAGCTTCACACAACAGTTTGATGCGACACATTGCCCTTATTCCGGAATTTGACAAGGATAAAACGGAATGGTTAGAAGTTGTAAGCGATGTAGAATATGATGGTTTTAAAGTTCCAGTGTATGAAGTAGAGAATAATTTAACACCCGCTGCAATAATGAATCACGAAGAATTATGGCCTAATTATGTTTCAAAAGTCAAGGAAACCGATCCGGAATTGATAGAAGTGTTTGATAATTTTGCTTTTGATGAGGTCATTAATCACGATGCAATGGAAACCAAAACCCGTGTGTTGCTTATTATGGCTTCCACTATTGGTAGTCAGGCTTTAATTGAATACAAGATGTTTGTTAATGCAGCCTTGAATGTTGGGATTTCGCCAACAGCAATCAAAGAAGTGCTATATCAGGCAGTACCTTATGTGGGAATTTCTAAAGTGATTGATTTTATAAACGCCACCAATGAGATTTTTATTGAAAGAAATATTTCCTTGCCTTTAGAAAGTCAATCTACCACCACCGCTGAAACCAGAATGGAAAAAGGTTTGGCAAAACAAAAGGAAATTATAGGTAATAGAGTGGAGGATATGTACAAAAACGCTCCCAAAGATTTATTACATATTCAACAGTATTTGTCTGCCAATTGTTTTGGGGATTATATTACCAGAAATGGTTTGGATGTTAAAACAAGGGAAATGGTTACGCTTTCATTTCTAATTGCTATGGGGGGAACCGAAAGTCAAATTAAAGGACACATTCAAGGCAATGCCAATGTTGGCAACGACAGACAAACCATTATTAATTTGATGACACAACTCATTCCATATGTGGGGTATCCACGAACATTGAATGCAATTACTTGTTTGAATGAAGTCTTACCATTAAAAAAATAAAGTAAAAAATATTATGGAAACAACAACAGTAAAAGCCTTTGGAGCTAAGGCTTCCGACCAGCCTTTAGAAACAATAAATATCAATCGCAGGGAACTGCAGGCTCACGATGTTGAGATGGAAATCCTGTATTGTGGAATTTGCCACTCCGACTTACATCAAATCAAGAATGATTTCGGAATGACAGCTTACCCAATTGTTCCCGGACACGAAATTGTGGGAAGAGTTACCAGAGTGGGTAGCCATGTTAAAAAATTTAAAGTTGGGGATTTATCCGCAGTGGGTTGTATTGTCGATTCTTGTCAGGAATGTGAGAGCTGCCACGAAGGTTTGGAGCAATTTTGTGACCAATTCCCAACTTTTTCTTTTAATTCTCCTGACAAATATTTGGGTGGAGTCACTTATGGTGGTTTTGCCGAAACTTATGTTTGCGAAGACAAGTACGTGTTACATGTTCCTGAAAATTTAGATTTGGCTGCAGCAGCACCTTTATTATGTGCGGGAATTACGGTATATTCGCCTTTAAGACATTGGAATGCCGGACCGGGGAAAAAAGTGGGTGTTTTGGGAATTGGTGGATTAGGTCATTTGGCCATCAAAATAGCAAAAGCCATGGGGGCTGAAGTAACAGTATTTACCACTTCGCAATCCAAAGTAGAAGATGCCAAACGTCTTGGTGCGCATAATGCCGTCTTATCTACTGACCCAGACCAAATGAGCCAATATACGGGGAAACTAAATTTTATTATTGACACCGTTTCTGCTAAACACGATATTAATTCGTATCTGAATCTCTTGAAGCACGACGGTGCCCTTGTTTTAGTTGGTTTGCCACCGGAACAATTAGAAATTGGTGCTTTCAATGTGGTAATGGGTCGAAAAAGTTTTGCTGGTTCCAATATCGGAGGGATTGTCGAGACCCAAGAAATGCTTGACTTCTGTGCTGAACATAACATTACCGCTGATATCGAATTGATTCAAGTTCAAGATGTAAACAATGCCTTTGAGCGTTTGGAAAAAGGCGATGTCAAATACCGTTTTGTAATTGATATGGTTTCACTCAAAGAATAATATTATCATAAAGAGTTATTGTAAATAAAAAAATGCTTCTCAATTCGGGAGGCATTTTTTATTTAGGGTTAAAAGTAAGACCGTGTTATAATAAATATTCAGGCGAAGCAGATTTTCAGGCTAATTAAATTGATTATTAGCTATTTCTGTAAAAACAATCCATGCATTAGCATAAATAATCCATATTTGGTTTTCGTTTAGATTCTATTTTTGTGTAGATAGTCTTGCTATTGGCTATAATAAACCAAACCAACTCAAAATTATGAATGCATTACAAACCGCAGATTACATTGTTTTTCTTATTTATTTTGTTATTGTCACTTCTTATGGAATGTATATTTACCGAAGTAAGAAAAATGCAGTTACAAGTTCAAATGATTATTTTTTAGCAGAAGGATCACTTACCTGGTGGGCCATTGGTGCTTCACTAATTGCTTCTAATATTTCAGCGGAGCATTTTATTGGAATGAGTGGTTCAGGTTTTGCACTTGGATTAGCAATTTCTTCTTACGAATGGATGTCGGCAGCGACATTGATTATAGTGGCTATGTTTATTCTTCCGGTATATCTTAAGAACAAGATTTTTACCATGCCACAATTTTTGGCAAAACGATATAATGATACCGTAAGCGCAATTATGGCGGTGATCTGGCTCTTGATTTATATTTTTGTAAATCTTACTTCGATTATTTATTTAGGAGCTTTAGCCATTTCTTCGATAGCACCGGTTAGTTTTGAATTTTGTGTTATAGGATTAAGTTTGTTTTCGGTTATCGTTACTTTGGGAGGAATGAAAGTAATTGGATATACCGATATGTTTCAGGTAATTGTATTGATATTGGGTGGTTTGGTAACTACTTATTTAGCATTAACCTTACTTTCAGAACAGTTCGGATTTGGGAAAGATATTTTTAAAGGATTGTCAATCATAGCTGATAAAGCACCGGGACATTTACAAATGATATTTGATAAATCAAACCCACATTATACAGAGTTACCAGGGATGTCGGTAATTGTAGGAGGGATGCTAATTAATAATCTGGCTTATTGGGGATGCAATCAGTATATCGTTCAAAGAGCTTTGGGAGCCGATTTAAAAACAGCACGAAAAGGAATTTTGTTTGCTGCCTTTTTAAAATTATTAGTTCCGGTTATTGCCGTTTTACCGGGTATTGCCATGTATGTGATGCATCAAAATGGTATGTTTCAGCACGAAATGCTGGATGCCGCAGGAGTTTTAAAACCGGATCGCGCTTATCCTACCTTGATGAATTTATTACCAGCAGGTTTAAAAGGAATTGCTTTGGCTGCTTTAACGGCTGCAATTGTGGCTTCTTTAGCGGGTAAAGCCAATAGTATTTCGACGATTTTTTCTTTGGATATTTACAGAAAATATTTCGATAAAACGACATCTGAAAAAAAATTGGTGCGTGTAGGAAGATTGGCTGTCGTAGTGGCTATGTTTATTGGTGCAATTGTTGCTCCTTCGTTAAAATCTTTAGATCAGGCTTATCAGTTCATTCAGGAATACGTAGGTTTCTTTTCACCAGGTGTATTGGCGATTTTTATGTTAGGAATGTTCTGGAAGAAAACCACTGCTAATGCGGGACTTGCAGGTGCTTTGTTAACGGTGCCTATTGCTACGGTGTTAAAGTTTTTACCAGTATGGACAAACGGCGCTTTTCCCGATTTTCCTTTCCTGGACAGAATGAGTATCACTTTTGTTATGATAGTAGCAATTATGATTGGAGTCAGTCTTTTAAGACCAGAGCCAGTTCTTGAACATGAAAAACACAAGATAGAAGTAGATACAACAATGTTTAAAGTTTCTTCAGAATTTATAATTGGGTCATTTATTATCTGTAGTGTATTAGTAGCATTATATACTGTTTTTTGGTAATTAAATTGGCTACTTTGCTAAAAATTATTCAGCTAAGTGGTTATAAATAGAAAGTATTTTAGGATTGGGAGAACAACTGAATGTTAATAGAAAAATCAAATATTAAGATTCTGATTAATGCATTTTTAATTTAGAAAATATACAGAATACAAAATGCCAAACTGTAAAGTTTGGCATTTTGTCTATTACAATAATAGTGTTCAAAGCATTTTTATTAGGAATAAGCAGAGGAAAAACAAAAAGGAATACCTATTTTTCAAGTAATAAAGATTTGCTATTAATTTTAAATCGTGCATTTTGATTATCATGAGAATTATCGGGTAGTTTTCCTCCAATTGAAATAGTAAACCATCCCGGTTCTATAATACGTTGTCTTTTTTTATCAATTAAAGAAAGTTGTCTTGGTGTAATTGTAAAATGAACCGTTTTAGTTTCACCTTTTTTAAGATGAATGCGCTCAAAACCTTCTAATTGAACAATAGGTCGTGGTGTGGATGCCTTTTCGTCTTTTAGATACAATTCAACTACTTCATCTCCATCATGGTCGCCTATATTAGTTACATCAACTGATACCTCAAAATCTTTTTCAGCATTTATATTGGCAGGAATTTGCAAATTACTGTATTTGAATTGGGTATAACTCAAACCAAATCCAAAAGGATATAAAGGTTTTTTATCGAAATAACGATAAGTTCTCCCTTTCATGTCATAATTTTCAAATGAAGGAAGTTGGTCGACAGATTTGTAATAGGTAACCGGTAGTCGGCCTGCAGGATTGTAGTCGCCAAAAAGTACATCGGCAATGGCATTACCACCTTGTTGTCCTGGATATCCGGCAGTTAAAATAGCAGGGACATTGTCATTAGCCCAATTGATAGAAAGCGCACTACCATTGATTAAAACTAAAGCTACGGGTTTTCCTGTTGCTACCATAGCCTTCATTAATTCTTCCTGATTGGACGGCAAATCAAGACTGGTGCGGTCTCCGCCATCAAAACCATCAGCTTCTACTTTCATTTCTTCGCCTTCCAGGCGCTCATTTAATCCCAATACAAGAACTACAGCATCCGCCTGATTAGCCACCTGAACAGCCTGCTGTAATACATTTTCTTGTGGTTCGGCCCATAAAAGTTGGGCTATTGCATCGCCATAGAAGTTTTGGTATTTTACCTCTATTCTGTATTTTTTTCCAGCTTCTAATTGTATTTTTTGTGAACGAATTCGCGGGCTATGATTGTTTTTTCCGCCGGTACTTTTTCCACCTTCAATTTCAACAGTCATAAAGGGTTTTGACCATTCCGAAATGGAGTAAGTTCCTGTTTTTGGAGCAACAAGATAACCAGACCATCGCACGCTGTAATTTCCCATTTTTAAACGGGAATCAGGAGTGTCAATGTCCCAATGAAAATCAATATTATCGTCTGTTCTTGTAAATAAAGGTTTTCCTTCCCATTTGCTATTGTTAAAATATTCCGCTGTTAAACCCTGAGTGCCGTTTTCATTTTGAAAATAAACGGACGGAATAACATTCATTTCAGGGACTCCTTTAGCAAGATCGGTACCTTTGGCATACAAGACTTTTGTATTGGGCTCTAATTTGTTTTGGATTCCTTTTAATACAGTTATTGGGTTGCTTGGTATACCACTGTAATTTCCCCATAAGGATTGCACATCATTGGCATTTGGCCCAATTACAGCAACCGTTTTGATGTTTTTTGAAAGCGGAAGTGTCTGATTCTGGTTTTTTAAAAGAACAATACTTTTTTGCGAAGCTACCCTGGCCAGATAGTTATGAGCATCGTTGTTATTTACTGAAAAAGGAATCTGCGCATAAGGAACAATTTCTTCAGGGTCAAACATTCCCAGTTTAAAACGGGCTGTAAACAAACGTTTTAAGGTAATATCAATGTCGGCTTCTGTCAGCAATTTGCGGTCAAGGGCTTCCTTTAATGATTTATAACTGCTACCGCATTCTAAATCAAGTCCTGTTTTTACAGCTAAAGCTGAGGCTGTTGCTGCATCAGGAGTAATTTTGTGCCATTTCCAAATATCGGTTACCGCTCCACAATCGGATACGATATAACCATTAAATCCCCATTTGTTTCTAAGAATATCAAATAAAAAAGGACTGGCACTGGCAGATTCTCCTCTGAAACGGTTATAGGCTCCCATTACCGAGTAAACATGACCTTCTTTGACCAAAGTTCGGAAAGCAGGAAGATAGGTTTCGTAAAGATCCCTGTCACTGGTTTGGGCATTAAATTGATGGCGTGATGGTTCCGGACCTGAATGTACTGCATAATGTTTAGCGGTAGCAATAACTTTCAGGTATTTTTTATCCGTTCCCTGAAGGCCATTCACGTAATTAAGTCCTAATTGTGAGGTAAGAAAAGGATCTTCACCATAGGTTTCATGACCACGACCCCAACGCGGATCACGGAAAATATTGACATTAGGCGACCAAAATGTCAATCCCTGGTACATGCCGTGTTGTCCTCGTCTCAAATATTCGTGATGTTTGGCTCGGGCTTCATCGGAAATGGCATTGGCTACGTCAAAAATTAATTGTCGATCCCAGGAAGAGGCTATCGAAATAGATTGCGGAAAAACAGTGGCATATCCGGCACGGGCAACCCCGTGTAAAGATTCGTTCCACCAGTTGTATTCGGGTACACCAAGGCGTTCTATAGCAGGTGAGGAATCCATTAATTGATTGATTTTTTCATCAACAGTCATTCTGGATACTAAATCATTTACCCGTTCTTCTATGGGCAGGGCAGTATTGGTAAACTTGAAGTCCTGCTGTGCAAATGTGGTTATTGTTGTGAGACTAATAATAAACACTAAAGAGTTTATTTTTTTCATAGATGTACAATTTGTTTTTTTAGTGGTCGTAATATGGTGTCGCCTTTGTATATCTTTTGTTAATGGCGATTTCATATCATTTTTTTTAGAGATTAATATTTAGGTTCTTTAATTTTCAATAATTGTTTTTCTAATATAGAAATGTTTTTGCTTACTTAAACACAAGTAAAACAAAATTAGATGATTGTGTTTTATTCTGTTGGGGTAAATCGCTATTTGAGGGATGTCGTAAAGCTAGAAGCTGTTTTTTTAAATTTTGGAGAATACCTAAATGGTAGACAAATTGCTATTTAAGAAGGGGTGTTTAGCTAGGAAGAGTAGTCGTTTTAGGTTCGGACCGGAATTTTGATACTTTTGTAACTATGAAGATTTTAAAAAGAAATAGTATTGTTGCCCTTTTCTGTCTGATTTCAGGATTCTCTTTGGCTCAGCCATTTGGGGTTTTGAAACGTTTTACTGCTGATGCCAAGTTAAGTCAGTCGCGTATTTTAGATATTCAACAAGATGAAAAAGGATTTATTTGGTTAGGGACTTATATTGGCTTAATTAGGTATGATGGTAATACTTTTCAAAATTTTGAAGTACAACAAAGAGGAAAATTAAATCTGTTATCCAATAGGGTTTCAAGTTTTAAATTTGATAAAAACGGACGCATTTGGATCAAATCAGAGCAGGACGAAATTTATTATTTTGACATTAAGAATCTAAATTATCATTCTCCTTTAGAAGCTTATTCTAAAAAATATTCCAATAATTCATTCAAGCAATATAGGCTGATGTCTTCGGGCAGAGTTTGGTTGTTTTCGGATAATAAAAACGAAGCAGTTGCTTTTGAAACGAATAAGGAAATCAAACCTATTTATTTTGACCGGGCTAAATTGAAGGGAGGAGGAATTCAGGAAGTATATGAAGATGGCATGGGGACTACCTGGTTTTTAACAAGCAAAGGTATTTGCAGGTTAAAAAAGACAGCTGAGGTTCCTGAATATTTCTTTTTTAATATGACGAGACCTTCGGGGAAATCGTATTCCTATAATTCGGTTATGGAAACTAAAGACGAGTTATGGTTTGCAGGAACTGCTGGTAGGCTAACCCGTTATTCTAAACAGTCCAGTACTTTTTTCGATGTTCAATTAGGAATAAACGCTGATATTGACAAAATGAAATATGTGTCTGGAGGTAAGGTGATTATCATAACCAAGACTCATGGAATTGGTTATTATGATATAAAAACGGCTAAACTGGATTTATATAACAGTAAGTTCACAGTAGGTTTTCCGGATGCTAATATTAAGTATTTGGGATTGACGCATTCGAGATATTTTTGGTTTGAAACCACAACAGGACCAGGAGTCTATCGATTTGATTTAATTAGCAGAAAATTAAAATATTTGCAAGTTGATTCCAGTGATCCTGCGGCAGTAAATGTACCAAGAAAAACATTTTTGATTAAGGCTCCTGATGGAAGTATTTGGGTTCAGCCCAATGGGGGAGCATTGGCTTATTGGGATAAAAAAAGAGATAAGTTGTTGTCGATATCGCATGCTATGAAAGAGTCAGCAGAGCTAGTTTCAGATGTTATGCACGCAGCCACATTTGACAGACTGGGGAATTTATGGTTTTGTTCTTATCGGCAAGGACTGGATTTAATGATTTTTGACAATAAGCGTTTTTCAACTTTAAAATTGAATTTGCCTCAAGGCAGTAAAAAAAATAATGTCAGAGGTTTAATGTCAGACAGAAAAGGCAATCTTTGGGTGGCTAGTCGTACGGATAAAATTACATTATTTGATTCTAAAAAAATAAAGATAGGCGTTTTGGGAGCCGATGGAACTTTGTCTCCGGGAGGTCCTGGCTGGGGAGCTGATATTTACCACATGTTGCAGGATAATAAAGGCAGAATTTGGGTAGGTACCAGAGGTAACGGATTGTATTGTTTGCTACCAACAGCAAAAGCATTCAATTATAAAGTAATTCATTATAAGTACAATGAGGCTAATCGTTACAGTATTAGTTCGGATGATATTTATAGAATTTTTCAGGCTGGTTCAGGGCAGATTTATTTGGCTACCTGGGGCGGAGGTGTCAATTTAATCAGGGAGTCCAATTCTAAAATTTATTTTATTAATTATCGAAATGAATTGAAAAATTACCCGATAAAATCGGCCGACAGAGTTCGCTCTATTGTTGAAAGTAAAAATCATCAGCTGTTTTTTATTTCTTCTTATAAGCTGTTTTCTTTTTCAGGAAAAAATAAATCCCTAAAGACATTACAATTTCAGGAATACCCACAAGTTTCAGGAAATGATATCCTGGATATGCTGGTAACTTCAGAAAATAAGTTAGCATTAGCCACTAATGGAAAAGGGATGCTGTTGGCCGATTTGAATCAACAAGGGAAGTTGAAAGTGCAATCTTTTGGTGAAGAAACCATTGGATTTCCTATTGATGGTGTTGTGTCGATGCAGGAGGACCGATTGGGGAAAATATGGCTTATGGGAAGCAATCAGATTGTGCGATTTGATCCAAAGAATAATTCTTCGGAAACTTTTCCTGAAATAAAATCCCTTATTGGCAACGAAATATTCTCCGAAGCTACTAAATGCCGTCTTCCCAATGGAGAAATTGTATCGGGTTATTCCAGTGGAGCCGTGGTTTTTAAACCTGAGAATATTCAACCTTATAGATTCAGACCTTATTTGGCAATTAGTAATTTCACCGTCAATAATAAGGAGTTGCATGAAATAAATCCTGAAACGCCTGCTAATCCTGATTTATTACAGGAAGTCAGGCTGGAACACGACCAGAATTTTTTCAGGGTTCAATTTTCGGCATTGGATTATGTGAAAAATGAAAATATCTTATATCGTTATAAATTAGAAGGGGTCGATAATCAGTGGAATTATATCAAAGGAGGGCAGTCTATTAATTATACTAATTTGAGTAGGGGAAACTATACCCTATTGATAGCATCTACTAACGATCATAATTTATGGGTGAATAATGAGCGAAAAATTAAAATCACAATTCTGCCTTCAATTTGGTGGACTAATTTGGCAATAATCTGCTATATTTTGTTAGCAATCGCTCTTTTTAGTTTTATCAGACGTACTTTTTCTACTATCCTGAAATTGCGAAACGATGTTCAGATTGAGAAACAGGTATCTGAATTAAAGATGAAGTTTTTTACTGATATTTCACATGAAATTCGAACGCCGCTTACCATGATTACCGCTCCGGTTGAGAAAATGTTATCGGATAACAATATACCGGAATCAGTAAAAATGCAACTTCAGGGAATTGAGAGAAACAGTAATCGTTTGTTGAATTTGGTCAATCAGATTTTAGATTTAAGGAAAATTCAAAATAGAAAATTAGAAGTTAGAGCTATTAATTTAGGTGAATTTGCTGCTAAAGTATGTGAAAACTTCAGAGAAATAAGTTTACAGAGCAAGATACGTTTGGAGCTAAAAGTAAATGCTGCAACTCCTATTGTTTGGGCCGATGCCGATAGTATGGATAAAATTTTGGTTAATTTAATTTCAAATGCTTTTAAGTATTGCCATAAAGGTGATACAGTGGAAGTAGTTGTAGAGGAAACAGAAAGACAAGTTTTGGTAAAAGTGAGCGATAATGGTCCGGGAATTAATCCGGTAATTCAAAAGCGATTGTTCGTACGTTTTACTAATTATAACGAAAACCCAAATAATCCGAGTACGGGAATCGGACTTTCGATAGTGAAGGATTTAGCCGATAAACATGGGGCAACTATACTGGTAGATAGTGTGGCGGGTAAAGGGAGTAGTTTCCAGCTTTGTTTCTTAAAAGGTTTTCATCATTTTAATGAAGATGTGGATATTGTATTTGAGGAATCCGATGAAGATGTAACAGTTGATACAGAAAATGAAAATGAAGCTGTTATACAAAAAACGGAAACGGACAGCAAAGGAAAACAGCTGGGTTTAGTCGTGGAGGATGATCCTGAATTAAGGAATTTTATAGTATCGGTTTTAGAAGAGGATTATACCATTCATGTTGCTGAGAACGGTATTGAAGGTCATTTAAAAACCGCCAGATTGTGTCCTGATTTTATTATTAGCGATATTATGATGCCACAAATGGATGGTATTGAAATGCTTAAGTTAATCCGGAAAAACATTGCAACAAGCCACATTCCGGTCATTTTGCTAAGTGCTAAAACTGCAATAGAAAATAAATTAGAAGGAATGGAATATGGCGCCGATGAGTACATGGTTAAGCCTTTTAATGTGAGTTATTTAAGAGCCCGTGTAAAAAATGTTTTGGAACAGCGCAAACGACTGCAACTCCTTTATTCCAGTGGAAATATAGCTGAGATTTCGGTCGAAGAACCTTTACAAATTTCAAATCAGGATCATAAATTTATGTTTCAGGTCATTAAATTAGTCAAGGACAATGTGTCTAAAACCGACTTTTCGGTGGAAGAATTAGGAAAACTAATGTACATGTCGCGTGCCAGTTTTTTTAATAAATTAAAGGATTTGACCGGAGTATCACCTGTAGTTTTCATTCGTGATATACGATTGAATGAGGCTGCCGAGATGCTTAAAAATGAAGATATGCTTATAAAGGAAATTTGCTTTGAGGTAGGTTTTAGTGATCTGAAATATTTTGGAAAATGTTTTAAAGCAAAATTCAATTACACTCCTGCCGAATACCGTCGTTTGTATCGTTAGATAAATATTCAAATAGAAATACCTTATTTGGTCAATAAGCAAGAAGAAATTATTGTTCGTCTTGTTTATTGACCTTTTTATTTTTCAAAAACTAATATTGCTTTTTTGATACTCTTTTTCATCCATTTTTCATTTGTTAAATATTCTAATAAGACGTTTTTTAGAGAATTATAAAAGGACATTAGTAAGTTTCTGATATTTTAAAGTCGTGTCCGACAAGGAGGATGGTTTTAAAGTGTTAAGTGTTTGGTTTTTAGTGTTTTTAAATTTGTTTTGAAGTTAAAAATCAATGTGTTTTTCTGTCGGTTTAGACAAATACCCCCTGTTGTTTATTAATTTTTCTACCTCTTTAAGTTACTGGAAAGCCTTATTTGTTTTATTAGCAATTTCACCCTATTTGAAAAGTAATTTATCTACCGGTTTGCAATTTACGATATCTAGTTTTACATCCGAACCAAAATAATCTCCTGGGATTATAAAACTATTTAACTAACTAAAAAATTAAGCTTATGAAACAAATGGGCACTTTCATCCTGCCAGGGATGTTTATAGTGTATTGCTGTCAAAGTAATGAACTGAGGCAATTGATTCCTTCATTAGAATGTGGAGGAAAGCGAAATCTCAATTTAAAATTCGCAACTGCAACAGTCACTAATCTATTGATACCTGTGGCTAATGTTTATGTAGCCGCTGTTGTCTTCTTTAACCAATTTCAATTTTAAAATTGTATTATGATGAAAAAGATACTAAATAGGATTCTGGGATATGGAGCACTACTTATGTTAATAAATGCTTGTAGTAATGATGAGGTGAAATACGATACCGCGGTTGTTAAAGATTTTCAAATTCAGTTAAATGGTGAGCCCTGGAGTTTGAATACAGGAATCTCTACAAAACCAATTTTTATTTATAAAAATGATGGTGAATTTTTTGCAAACTACAGTTCTCATTATCGTTTTGCTCTTGATAATGGCGCATATAAGTTTATTGCTACCGATATCCCGGAACAAATGGTCCCATCTCCGGTAAATTTGAATGATTTGATTATTCCTCAGGCAGTTAATGCTGATCAGCCGGTCAAAATTTCAGCAGCAATGCCTTATGTGTCGCCATTTAAAGATACGCTTACAATGAACATTTTGACCAGATCAGGAATCTTACGATTAAAAGCAATGGATAAAACAGCTGATCCGGCTTATACTTATATTAAAACTATTGTTAAAGTAAAACGCAACGGATATAAAGTGGCTGACGAAACTTTTGTTCAGCAGGATATGGAGGTTTCAAGGACTAAAAAAACAACCACAGGAGGAATCAATTATACCGATGATTTTATTCTGTTTCAAACAGATGAAGCCGCTAATAAAGTAAGTATTCGGATTCAGTTTTTGAAGGATAATATGGAGGTGGTTAGTACAAAAGAAATTTCAGGTTCTTTTCCAATTTTAGCTAACGGAGTGACTCAGATTAACCTCAATTTGAATGATCCTGATACGCCGGTGATACAAAATTATGTGGCGACTGTTAATGGTGAAGCTTATACAGCAAAAAAAATCAATCAGAAACAATAACAAACAGACTTAAAAACAAATTTAAATAAATATTGTAGTTATGACGATAAAAAAACATATCGTGAGCATTTTAGCTGTTTTGCTTTTAGCCTTTAACAGCTATGCTCAGGAAAAGGTAACTGTAACTGGTGTGGTAAGAGATAAAACAGGCTCTATACCATCGGCCACAGTTATTGTATTGAATCAAAATACTAATACTACTACTGATATCGATGGAAAATTTTCCATAAAAGTGAACGATCCTAAAACTGCTGTTTTATTAGTTAAATTTATTGGGATGAATGATGTTACGTTACCTTTGAAAGGACGTACTTCAGGAATTGATATTCAAATGAAAGAATCTACCAGCGAATTAAATGAAGTGGTAGTAATTGGATATGGTACCCAAAAACGCGGAAACCTTACCGGAGCTATTTCGAGTATAAAAGGTTCTGAATTGGCAAAAGTACCTACTGCCTCTGTGGCAGAAGCTTTAGTAGGGAAATTGCCGGGGGTTCAGGTAACATCTTCCGACGGTTCTCCTGGTGCCGAAATCATGATTCGTATTCGTGGTGGTGGTTCTGTTACTCAGGATAATTCCCCTTTAATTTTAGTGGATGGTTTTGAGGTAGCCAATTTAAATGATATTCCTCCAACAGACATCGAATCGGTTGAGGTTTTAAAGGATGCCGCATCTACTGCTATTTATGGTGCCCGTGGAGCTAACGGAGTAGTTTTAGTAACCACTAAGAAACCAAAAGCAGGAAGAATTTCAGTGAATCTGAACAGCTATATGCAAATGAAAACTTTGGCAAATCGTTTGGATGTTATGGATCCTTATGAATTTGTAATGATGCAGTACGAATATGAGCGTCAGCGTAATTCAAATCCAACGGCTTTCTTTAATCGTTACGGTCGTGCAAACGAATTATATATTTATCAGGGAAATAAAGGAATCGATTGGCAGGATGAAATTTTTGGAACCAATCCGGTTGCTAAATATACTGATCTAAGCTTAAGTGGGGGGAATGAAAGTACTAAGTACAAATTTGCGCTGGTTAATCAGGATCAGCCGGGAGTATTAATTGGAAGTGCTTTAAGACAAACCAACTTAAACTTCATGATGACTACTAAACTATCTGATAAATTTTCATTTGAATTTCAAACTCGTTTAATCAATCAAACTATTGATGGTTCAGGTACAGAAAGTGTTAGTTTATTAAATGCGCTACGTCAGGCACCAACTTTAGGTTTAGAAGAATACATGACTTTACCGGAAGATGATACCTATTTTGATCCGGAAGATTATCAGCCAACAGTACGTTTCAATCCTATACAAGAGGCTCAAAAAAATTATCGTAAGCGTAATACCCGTACATTCAATACTACAGGAGCTTTAACATGGAATATTATCAATGGCTTAAGTCTTCGTAGTATGTTCGGATATGAATACAAATACAGTGAAGACGGTCGTTTTTGGGGAACAGATACTGGTACTGCAAATGCTAATAATAATCTTCCTGTTACCTACTGGTCGATGGCTCAAAGCCCAAGATGGCAATTAAATAATGTATTGAATTATAGTTTTAAATGGAAAGAGGTTCATGATTTTCAAATGATGTTAGGGCAGGAGATGAAAAATCAGGAAAGCTATGGCAAGTATTATCGTACTCGTTATTTCCCGGAAGACATCTCAGGAGCTAAAGCTTTAAATAATTTAGCATTAGGAACACCATTTGAAAATGGTTCTTCAGCAGGATCTCCAAACCGTATATCGTCATTTTTTGGTCGTGTAAATTACGGTTATAATGATAAATACTTAGCCTCTTTTACAGCTCGTACAGATGGTTCGACAAAGTTCGGTCCCGGAAATCGTTGGGGTGTATTCCCGGCAGCAGCTTTGGCCTGGAGAGTTTCTAATGAAGACTTTTTGAAAGACAGTAAGGTGATTTCAAATTTGAAAGTTCGTTTGAGTTACGGAGTTTCCGGTAACGATAGAATTAATGGTGATTTGTATGCTAAATATTATGGTGTTTCACGTGATCGTTCTGTAGGTTGGGGAGAAGAGAATCATTATTATTATAATTTTTATAACACTAATTTCTTAAATAATCCGGATGTAAAATGGGAAACTACTTATACCAGAAACTTAGGTTTTGATTTTGGATTCTTTAAAGGACGTATTAGTGGAAATTTAGAGTTGTATAAAAATACAGTTAAAGATTTATTAGTTCCTTCTGATATTCCAGGTGCTTCAGGATTTACAAAAATCATGAAAAACGTTGGTCAAACATCTAACAAAGGATTGGAGTTTGCTGTCAATGCTAATGTAATTCAGAAAAAAGATTTTCAATTGGATTTGAATTTCAATATTGGATTTAACAAAAACAAAATTGATAAACTGGCCAGTGGAGAAGAAGAATGGATTTTAAGTTCAGGATGGGCAGGAACACAATTGTTGAATGATGATGATTATCGCGCTTATGTAGGTGGACAAAAAGGTTTAATCTATGGTTTTGTGAATGATGGATTCTATACTATGGATGATTTTGAATCATTTGATCCACTTACCAAAAGCTGGAAATTGAAAGAAGGAATTGTGAATTCGAAAAATCTTTCGGGAGACCCTCGTCCGGGGAATGCTAAGTTCAAAAAATTGACTCCTATTGATTTAACAGATCCGAATACTTTCGTAATAGGTGATAAAGACCGAAAAGTTATTGGTAACACCAATCCAAAATATTCAGGAGGTTTTGGTTTGAACGCTACTTGGAAAAATTTTGACTTTTCAACCTTTTTCAATTTTATAGTTGGTTTTGATGTGTACAACGCCAATAAAATTATGATGACTTCCTGGTATCAAAATAACCAAAACAATTTAGGAATGGAAGTAGGTTTAGATAAGCGTTGGAGAAACTATGACGATATGGGAAATGAAATCCGTTACCAACCTGAAGTTTTGGCTAAATTTAATGAGAATGCAACCATGTGGAATCCTACTTCAATTGGTCGTCCTATCGCTATGTCTTATGCAATTGAGAAAGGGACATTTTTACGATTAAATACGCTTACAATTGGCTATACTCTTCCTCAAAAATGGACTAAGAAAATTGGAATCAGCAGAGCTCGTTTTTATACAACAGGTTCTAATTTATTCGTTTGGACTAATTATTCAGGTTATGATCCGGAAGTTAATTTAGAAACCGGTTTAACGCCTAATATCGATTATAACGCCTATCCAAGAACCAGAAATTACACTTTTGGAGCACAGTTATCATTTTAATGAAATTAAATTATAAAAAGATGAACAAAAAGATATTATACAGTCTTCTGTTAAGTTTTGCAATGTTCTTTACAGCTTGCGAAAATTATTTAGATGTGCAACCAGATACTGGTTTTACTACGGCGGAAGTTTTTAAAACAGAGAAAGATATCCAATCGGCAGTTGCAGGAGTTTATACACTAATGCTTACTGATGATGCTTATTCTAATCGTCTTGCTTTTGTTTTTAATATGAATACTGATGTGGAAATGTCAGGGGTGACCACAAACACAGTCAATGTGAACGGTTCGGATTTGGCTTGTTATGAACCAAAACCTTATTGGACAACATTGAATTCTACCTGGAATGCGATGTACAAGATTATCAACCTGTCTAATGATGTGATTGAAGGAATAGAACAATCAGACTTGTATAAATCGGCAAGTAAAGACACACCTTCAGCAGTCACTCAACTTTATGGAGAAGTAAAAACTATTCGTGCCATGGTGTATTTGGACATGATTCGTATTTGGGGTGATGTAGTATTTAGAACTAAATCTTCTACCGGAGATGAAAATTTTGCTGTAGGGGTAACAGACAGAAATGATATTCTTGAATTTTTGATTGATGATTTGAAATCGGTGGAGCCGTTAATGCAATATGCTAATCAATTAGATTATGGTGTAGAAAGAGCTTCAAGAAGTTTCAACCAGGGATTAATAGGATTACTTGCCCTAACTCGTGGTGGATGGAGTTTACGTCCGGATACAGATAATCCGGCAAGTATTGGTCAAATGGTAAGAGGAGACAATTATGAACTATATTATGACACTGCGATTACTTATTTAGGCAAAGTTATCCAGGAACAACATCATGATTTAAAATTGGGTTATCGTGATTTTTGGATAAAGCAGAACAACTGGGTAACACCTGTTGATGATGATGTGCTGTTTTCATTACCGCTTTTGAAAAATTCTACGGGAGAATATGGTTATAGTATTGGTATTCCTATTACTGAAGGGAATCATTCTTACGGAGGTGCTTCAGGAAATCTTAGTTTGTGCGGAACCTATTTGTTTTCATTTGATAAAACCGATTTAAGACGTGATATGACTTGTGCGCCTTTTTCTTATAATGAAAATTTAAACCAGGTAATTCGTTTGGATTTGGCACGCGTAGCTGTGGCAAAATGGTCTAAACTCTATATGGACGATCCATTGGGAAGTACCAGTAGCAAAGGAACCGGTGTGAATTATCCATGGATGCGTTTTGCAGATGTATTGTTGATGTATGCCGAAGCAGTAAATGAACGTTTTGGGCCTCGCAATGATGCTCAGGAATGTTTAAAACGTGTTAGACGCAGGGCTTTTGCACAAACTAATTGGTCTGAAAAAGTAGAAAATTATGTGAGTTCTAAAACTACCAAAGAAGCTTTTTTCAAAGCTATTATGGATGAGCGCGCATGGGAATTTGGAGGGGAAAGCAAACGTAAATTTGACTTGGCTCGTTGGAATAAATTTGGTGAAGTAATTTATAATCAATATTACAAATTATTGAATTGGGGACGTGTAGCCAATGGTGCTTATGTGCCAGGTATTGATCAGGTTCCGGGAAGTGTTTACTGGAAAAATATTCCGGATCCTAATAATGCATCCCGAACAATTTTAGATATTCAGGGAATTGACCCAATCTTACAAGCCCGTCCGGCAGGTTATACCGAGTTGGTATTTGCTACAAGCTGGTATGCACTCAATAATGAAACCGCATCCTATGAACCACGAAATGATATTAAATGGAGTTTTAGAGGTTTCATAAACTTCAATAATGCTTCGAGTATATCTCCTAATGAGCCACTTCGTTATTTATGTCCTTATCCATCCAAAGTGATTACGGACCATCGTGGTGCCATTAAGAATTATTATGGTTTTAACTATTAAATCCTATAGATTATGAAAAGTTCAAAAATAGCAACTAAAATTTTATCCTTCATTAGCTTATTGCTAATGGGGGTAATGTTAAAATCCTGTCAGGCAGATAATTTAATCTACAATAATCAGGACGATTTATTTTCACCAAAATTTGTGTTAGCAGCTCCTTTGGTGAAAAGTAATTCCATTGCTTTGGTTTGGTATAAAATAAACGATGCCGAATCTTATACGGTAGAATTACACACAGATAATTATTATAAAAGTTTGTATAAATCCTATACAGTTACAGATACTCAGGTTTTTATGGATGATATTCCGTATAAAACCCAATTTTATATCCGTGTCAGAGCTAATCATGCCGATGCGGCGCATAATTCACAATGGGCTTATACCAGTGCTTTAACAGAACCACGTCCGCCTTTTGCAGAAATTTTAAACAAAGTTGAAAAAATTAATATTACTGAGAATTCAGTAAAAGTAAGTTGGAAAATTGATGCTCAGAATCCTGTGGATAGTATTTCTGTAGAACCGGCTATAAATAAAGATATACCGGCAATAGGACGATATTTGACCGCAGAAGAAAAATTGACTGGTGAGGCTACGTTGACAGGTTTAGAAAAAAATACGCTATACAATTTGAATGTTTTTGATAATAATAAGCCAAGACGTTACGATAAACCTTATAACCAGGTAAGTTTCCGTACAGCTGGTCCTTCGGCTGAAACAATTATTGTAACTGCGGATATGGATTTAGATGCTCTTTTGCGTAAAAATAATTCAGATCCTGCTATCCCGGAAGGAACGGAATATTTTTTAGAAGCAGGTTCATTGTTTAAGGTGACTCCTTTTGAAATTCTTAAAGGATTTAAATTAACAGGAGGGACTCAAGGAGAAAAACCACAAATTGAACTTAATGGAGCATGGAATATTGCACAAGGATCAGTGATTTCTAGTATTTCTTTTGAAAATATTCGTTTTTATCAAACCATCGATGCCAGTTATTTCTTCAATAGTGGAAATTCATGGACCGTAGGTGAAATCTCTATTTACAATTGTGTATTCAATTATTTTAAACGAGGTTTCTGGAGACATCAGGGAAGTGGTAAATACAAAGAAATTGGTAGTTTTGAGATGAGCTATACAACTTTAGATCAGGTAGGAGGACATAGCGGACCTTATGGTACTTTTGTTTGTGGTTCAGCCGGAGCTGATAATATTAAAAGTGCCGTTTTCTCTAATTGTACTTTCATGAGAGATTATTATGGAACCACTGATAAAAATCGAAATTTCAAAAACTTATTTGATTACGGTACTTCGGCCTACCCAATTCATCTGGAATACCAAAATATTACCATTTATGATTATGCTTATAACAGGTCGTTAATTAATATTCCGGCAGCCGTAGGTTCAACTTTGATTTTTAAGAATGTATTGTTGGCTTCTGCCTGCGGTAAGGTCATTCAGGCTATTGCAGCAAATACAACTACCACGTACGGAAATAATTATACTACAACCGATTATTTATTGGGTGCTTCAGCTATTCAGGGAACAGAATTGGGAATTAGTGCGCAGGATTTATTTGTAAATCCAACCCAAGGAAATTTAATGATTAAGGATGCGAATTCTCCAATTGTTACAAACAGAGTAGGAGATACCAGATGGCTGCCTTAAAATGAACGATTAACAATTTCTAAATAGAATAGGTTTAAAAAGGAGTATCCGTAATGGATACTCCTTTAAGCCTATTTGATTAAAAAACTTTTAAAATGAGATTAAGACACTTACTACTGTTATTAGGTTTGACAGTTTGTACGCTAGGGGCAAATGCTCAGGGATGGAATGCCGATTTAGGAAATGGGAAGTACAAAAATCCTATTCTGCATGTTGATTATTCTGATCCGGATGTATGTGCAGGCGAGGATGGTTATTACATGACTGCTTCCAGTTTTAATAGCTCTCCCGGGTTGCCTATTCTTCATTCTAAAGATTTGGTCAATTGGGAATTAATTGGATACGCATTACAAAATCAGGTTCCGGTAGAACATTATCGTGCTGTACGACATGGTGATGGGGTTTGGGCTCCATCAATTAGATACCATAATGGTGAATATTATATCTATTGGGGCGATCCTGATTTTGGAATTTATATGGTAAAAACTAAAAATCCTGCGGGTATTTGGGATGAACCGGTATTAGTCAAAGGTGGTAAGGGCTATATTGATACCTGTCCGTTTTGGGATCAAGACGGTAAGGCTTATTTGTCTTACGCTTTTGCAGGCAGTCGCGCCAATGTGAAAACCGTTTTGATGTTGTCAGAACTTGCGCCAGATGGTACTAAACTAATTGGTAATCCGGCGATGGTTTTTGATGGACATAATGGTCATACTACTGTTGAAGGTTCTAAAATGTACAAGCGTGATGGTTACTATTGGGTTATGGCTCCTGCGGGAGGTGTAAAACCGGGGTGGCAATTAGCGATGCGTTCTAAAAATGTATGGGGGCCTTATGAGTCTAAAATAGTTTTACATCAGGGCGATACCTCTATGAACGGGCCACATCAAGGGGGCTATATTGAAACGCCAAATGGGGATGGATGGTTCATCCATTTTCAGGATCGATGGGCATTTGGCCGTATTGTTAATCTACAACCCGTTACTTGGAAAGGGGGGTGGCCTATTATGGGAACCGATAAAAATAAAGACGGTATCGGCGAGCCGGTTGCTGAATGGACAAAACCCAATGTTGGCAAAAATTATCCGGCTACGCCTTTAGTATCTTCTGATGAATTCAACGGACATCGATACGGTTTGCAATGGCAATGGCAGGCTAATCAAAATCCAAGTGAACAATGGGGATGGCTGTCGGCTAATTTGGGATTCATGCGTTTGAATTGTATTCCGCGTCAGGAGAATATGAAAACGATGTGGAATATGCCCAACTTGTTATTGCAAAAGTTTCCCGGGGATAATTTTACAGCTACAGCCAAATTAACATTTGAAAACAATCCCGATGCAAAAGAATGCGGTACAGGGTTGATTGTTTTTGGTGAAGATTACGCCTATATCGCTATTGAACAGGATGCAGCCGGTAAATTGAAATTGGTGCAGCGTTTATTGAAAGATGCCCGTACTTCTAAAGATTTGGAAACCGAAATAGCTTCTGTTGCTATTGACCAAAAAAATATTTATTTCCGTACTCAGGTTGAAATGCTGCAAAATACAGAACCATTTGATGGAAAAGTCACTTTTTATTACAGTACTGATGGTAAGACTTTCAAAGCATTTGGAAAAACATTTACGCCACGTGCAGGGCGTTGGGTAGGAGCAAAAATAGGGCTGTTTGCCACGGGAACTAAAGCTATTAACGATAGCAGTTATGCTGATTATGATTGGTTTAGGGTAGAAAGTGATAATGAAGTTAAGAAAACAGCATTGTCAACAAATTTGCGTGAGCAAAAAGCAATAAATAACAAAGCAAAAACCAATTTGACTGCTGGAAAATAACTTTTATATATGAAAAAAATTAAAACAACAATTCTTATTGGTACAGTACTGTTTTCGGCTATTTCCGGTAGCAATAAGATGTTTGCACAAAATACAGCTAAGCCCAAAAGTACTCTGTCAATTGTAGCCACGAAGCTTCCTTTTGAAATGCCTGAGGTACAGATTCCAAGGTTCAAAGCGGATACTTTGAATATTGTTGATTTTGGGGCAATTCCAAACACCGAAGAACTTTGCACCAAAGCGATTAATAACGCCATCCAAAAATGCTCGGAGTCCGGTGGTGGAGTAGTTGTTATTCCTGCCGGTTTATGGACTACCGGTCCTATAAAAATGAAAAGCAATGTGAATCTGCATACCCAAAACGGTGCATTCATTTCATTTACCAGTGATTTAAATCAGTACCAACTAATAGAATCTTATTTTGAGGGAAATAAGGTGCTTCGTTGTGAATCTCCTATCATGGGAATTGATTTAGAGAATATAGCCATTACCGGTCAGGGTATTTTTGATGGAAATGGTTCTGCCTGGCGTCCGGTTAAAATTGGTAAAATGACCGCAGGCCAATGGGAAGAATTGATCAAATCTGGAGGTGTTTTGTCTAAGGACGGTAAAATTTGGTATCCATCAGAAGGTGCATATATCGGCAATGAAGAAAAAAATAAATTGCCTAAAATGCCTACTGTTGAAAATATGCAACCGTATAAACAATCATTGCGTCCCGTAATGGTAAGTCTTGTTAATTGCAAAAAGCTGTTGTTGGATGGTGTAACTTTTCAAAATTCCCCGGCCTGGAATGTCAATCCGCTGATGTGTGAAAATTTGACTTTAAGCAATCTAACGATCCGTAATCCCTGGTATTCGCAAAATGGTGACGGACTGGATATAGAATCCTGTCGAGTAGGAACAGTAACTAATTGTCGATTCGATGTTGGTGACGATGCCATTTGCATCAAATCAGGAAAAGATAAAGAAGGCAGGGAACGAGGAAAACCATCTGAGTTATTTGTCATTAAGGATTGTGTAGTCTATCATGCCCATGGTGGTTTTGTAATTGGCAGTGAAATGTCAGGAGGAGTTAAAAACCTCTTTGTTAAAAATCTAACGTTTAACGGTACTGATTGTGGCTTGCGCTTTAAGTCCGTCAGAGGCAGAGGAGGCGTGGTTGAAAATATTTGGATGGAAGACATCCGAATGAACAATATCCCAACCGATGCTATCAATTTCAATCTGTACTATTTTGGAAAAGCCATTGACGAAGACCCGCAAACAGGCGAAGTGACTGTTGAAAAAATGCCAGTTTCAGAAACTACTCCGGCATTTAGAAATATGTACTTCAAAAACATTTATGTCAACGGAGCCAAACAAGCTTTGAAAATTATGGGAATTCCGGAAATGCCTGTTGAAAATCTGCAATTTAAAAATATGATTATTCGCTCAGATATTGGTATCCAAATGAATTATACCAATAAAATTGATTTTGAAAATATCGATTTAAGATTAGACAAACCGGGAATTGCAGCTAGTATTTCTAATAGTCAAAATGTAAAAATTGAAAGTTTTAAAGCCAGCGGAGAAAACCAATTATTCTGGGTAGGAGGAGCTGAAACAAAAGCCATTTCGTTGCAATCAACTGCTAATAAAATTGTTTTTGATAAAGTAAAATTAGAAGAATCCGTTAAAAACCAGGTGAAAATAATCCAGTAAAACAGTCCTGTTGGATTGCTTTAGAAGGTTTTTATAATAAAAAAAATTACTAACTCTTAAAAACTTAAATATATGAACTAAAAAAAACTCTTAAACTAAGTTAATGAACCTTTAGTATCAGTTTGAAATCATTCAAATTTTTAATTAAGGAGGAAATAAAAACTATTTAACTAAACTAAACCAAAAAATGAAAAGAAAATACTTTATCTCCCTATTACTGATACTGTTTTCAGTAATGGGATTTTCGCAGACTGTTCAGCGTATTGAAGCCGAGACTTTTAATCAGGCTTCGGGAGCAAGGGCAGAAACTAATGCAACGCTTTCCGGAACCGGAAATGTGGGTTATATTAAAAATAACACCTGGATTAAGTTTACCGGGCATGTTTTTAATCAATACGATAGCCGTTTTGATGTAAAAGCGGCAGGTGCTACTGGTGGTACAATCGAATTTAGATTGGATGCCGTAGATGGAACTTTAATAGGAACGGCTACCGTATCCGGAAGTACCTCTTTTAGTGATTATAAAATTTTTTCGACCAGTATCACTTCTACGACAGGTACTCATGATTTGTATCTTGTGTTTAAACACCCTACTAGTACGGGGTATTTATTTAATGTAGATTATTTTGAAAAAGTAACAAGTGACCCTAATGCAGTACTTTATACTCTTACAACATCAGTGAGTCCAACTGCGGGAGGTTCAATTACAGCAAACCCTGGGGGAACTCAAATTAATCAGGGTACAGCAGTAACATTAACAGCTAACAAAAACTTTGGTTATAAATTTACAAGATGGAAAGATGCTAACGGGACTACAATTTCGACAGCTAATCCATATACATTTACTATGACGGCAAACACTACTTTAGTGGCCGAATATGAAACTTTAGAGACTTTTACATTAACTGTAAATAAAGCAGGAGCTTATGGCTTAGGAGATTATACCATTAGCCCTGCAGGAAAAGACGGCGCTTTTGCTGTCTATGAAAAAGGAACAGATGTAACAATTACAGCGGTAGAAAATGATGTGATAAAATTCAGTAATTGGGATGATGGATCCACTACTACGAGTAAAGTAGTAACCATGAATAACAATTCAACAGTTACGGCTAATTATGCTAATGTGCCTTTTATTGCGGGTTGGACATTTAAAGATGATCAATACGCACATCCAAGGGTTGCTGAATTGTATTCTAAGGTGGAAAACAGACCACAACTTTTTGGTTACCATGTTTCTGATAACACTTTAGCAGCTAATGTGAGATTACAAAACAGAGGTGGAAAAAATGGTTTTTCAGTTTGGAATTCTGACCGTGGACAGTTTTTTTATTTTATGACTACATTATCTACAGTAGGCTATAAAAATATTAATGTGTCTTCTGGTTTAATAGGTTATTATTATGGTGCAGATCAATGGACTTTTCAATATTCATTGGATGGTACAAATTTTGTCAATGTTTCCAGTTTGACAACTATCAATACCAATTCTATTACTTCTATAGGGGGTGTACTTCCAGCTGAAGCTGAAGGAAAAGAAAAAATTTATTTGAGATGGTTTCCTAATGTTAATGGACCAACTCATGGTAGTGCAGTAGATGTAACAGCTACAGTTATTTCTAACATTATAGTAAAAGCCGATGAGGTTTTAGTAGTGGATACTACTGCTCCGGTATTACAATCGAGTATTCCTGTTGAAGGTGCTACAACAGCTAGTGCCAGTGGAACAATTATATTAAATTATGACGAATCAGTTCAGTTAGGTACTGGACAAGCAACTTTAAATGGAAAAAATCTGACCGCTGAGTTTGTAAACAAAACGGTAAAGTTTAGTTATTTCGGATTAGAATATAACAAACAATATACTTTTAGTTTACCTGCGGGATTTGTTAAGGATTTATCAGCTAACAATGCAGCAGCTGTAAATCTATCTTTTACAACGATGCAGAAACCAATCCCTGCTAAGCGTAACTTTGATTTAATTGTAGATGCTAATGCAACTGATGATCAGGTAGCTTCAGGAAAATATGTAAAAACTATAGCAGAAGCTTTTACTAAAGCTCCGAGTAATTCCGCAACCAGATATCTGGTTTTTATTACTAATGGGACTTATAACTTAGGTGGTGACGGAACCAATCCGCAAAGCGTGTTATTAACACTGCCTTCTGGTAAAAATAATGTTTCCTTAATTGCACAGTCAAAAGATAAGGTTATTCTTCAGGGGAATCCGGGATGGGGAATTAAAAATGCAGTTTTGGCAATTGAGGCTAACGATTTATACATGGAAAATGTAACCATCGAACACAAAGATGGTATTACTACATCAGGGCAACGTCCTGCAATAAATCCAGCGGGTGACCGTAATGTTTATAATGGTGTACGATTAAGAAGTAAGCAGGATACAGAAGTTACAGGTGGTAACAGAACGTTCTATTATAATTCGACCATTGAAGGAGATGTTGATTTTATTTGTGGAGGAGGAACACATTGGTATGAGCAATGTAATTTGGTTTCGGTAGCTGCAGGTTATCTGGTAGCTCCAAATCACGATGCAAATACAAAATATGGTTATATTTTTAATAATTGTACTATTTCGGCAGCAACCAGTTATTATTTAGGGCGTCCTTGGCAAAATTCACCAAGAGCTGTGTATTTAAATACAAAGATGTTAGTAGAACCAAATACAGCTGGTTGGGCAAGTATGGGTACAGTTCCTGCTATTTTTGCCGAATACAATAGTGTTAATGGAAGTGGAGTAAAGGTAAATACCGATAACAGAACCAATGTATTTACTGTAAATGGAGTTCCAACAACAGGAAATTATAATCCCGTTTTGACAAAAGAGCAAGCCGATGTTTACACGATTGAAAATGTGTTAAGTGGTACTGATAAATGGAATCCGCTTGAAATAGTAGAACAAATTGCTGCTCCTGTAAATTTGGTAATCGGACAAAATAACACACTGACTTGGAATGCTAATCAATATGCAATTTGTTATGTGGTTTGTAGAGATGGAAAATTCTTAGCTATTACAACAGATGCTACTTATACAGATACTGAAACACTTACAGGTTCTCATGAATATACGGTTCAGGCAGCCAATGCATATGGTGGTTTAAGTGCTTTATCTAAAGTTACTGTTGGTGGCCCAGTGACATCAACTATTACGTATATGAATTCAGTTGGAAATGTAGCAATCGCTAATTTATCTCCTGTATCTTATACAGAAGGTGTAGCGGTAACACTACCAACCCCGGCTATGCAAGGATATACTTTCTATGGATGGTCAACTTCTGCGACTGTACCAAATACAATCAAAGAAATTGCAACTACTACTAAAGGTGCGCAAACTTTTTATGCTTTTTGGGGAGTAGGTGGTAACAATCAGGCAGATCCTGTTACTCCTCCAACAAATTTTGATTATGTATATACAGCTACAACAAGTAAAAGCTGGGATGTAGCTACCAATTTTAATCCAGCTGTTTTCCCGGAAGCAGGGAAACAGGTATCTGTGACTAAAGAAATTGAAACGACTCCTACTATTTTCTTAGGGGATATTACTTTCTCTGGTTCAGGAACTTTACGTCTAAGAGGGTCTCATAAGGCAACGGGTAAATTAATTTTTAAAGAAGGTACTCGCGTTTATTATTACAGTGGTACTACGGGAATGTCTTTAGAAGCTCCTATTGTGACTTCAGGAAATGTGAAATTCGAAATGATGTCTAGTGCTCCTGATCAAACAACAATGACTTTGATGGGGCCTGTTTCCGGAAATGGTAATGTGATATGTTTGAATACGGGACAAGGTACAATTCCAAATACAGGTGTATTATTTTTAAAAGGAGATAACTCTGAATTTAATGGTACTTGGGATTTAACTAAAAAGAATACTTCTAATCCAGCTCTTGATTATATTAGTGTAATTGAAGGATCATCAGTTAATGCTTTTGGTTCGGGAACTATTAATATTGACAAAGGGAATTATGTGATTTTTAGTAATGAAAGAGCTGCTGGAGCTAATTTAAAATTAAATATAATTAATGGTAAAGCAGTATTAAATACGATCTTGAATGTTCAAAAGTTGACACTTAATGGAGTGGATTATACTTCGGGTTCTTTTGACAAAACAACTAATCCGGAATACTTCGCTGGTGATGGAAAAATTGAAATTACGTCAGCTTACACAGGTGGTGTTGTTGGAACAATTCCTGCTTTCCCGGGAGCAGAAGGTTATGGGAAATATGTAACCGGAGGTCGTGGCGGTAAAGTGATTTATGTAACTAATTTGAATGACTCTGGTGCTGGTTCTTTACGTGCAGCGATTAATACAAGTGGTCCAAAAATTATTTTATTCAAAGTTTCCGGAAATATTAAATTACTAAGTGAATTGAGTATTTACGACAATACTACTATTGCAGGACAACAAGCACCTGGTGGAGGTATCTGTTTGCAGGATTACAATGTTAAAATTCGTGGTAATAATATCATTGTGCGCTACATGCGCTTTAGAATGGGAGATACTCACGCTGTAGAAAATGATGCCTTTGGTGGTCGTTTCCAAGAGAATATTATGATTGATCACTGTTCGGTGAGCTGGTCTACTGATGAAGCGGCATCATTTTATGAAAATAAAAATTTCACGATGCAATGGTGTGTGATTTCTGAAAGTTTGCGTAATTCAGTTCACTTTAAGGGAGCTCATGGATATGGTGGAATTTGGGGAGGTTTAAAAGCGTCCTTCCATCATAATTTATTAGCACACCACGATAGCCGTAATCCTAGGTTAGGAGAATATGCCGGAAGAACAGTGCCGCTGGAAGGTTTATTAGATGTGCGTAATAATGTTATTTACAACTGGGGATTGAATAGCTGTTATGGTGGTGATGCAATGAATGTGAATTTGGTAAATAATTATTGGAAACCGGGACCAGGTACTTCCAGTTCAACTACTGAACGTATTTTGTCTACCGGTAGAAGTTTAGATCCTACATCTCCTTTGTATGGTATTTGGGGTAAATTTTATGTTGATGGTAATTATGTAGTAGGTTCACAAAGGGCTACTCAGGATAACTGGACTTATGGAGTGTATAATCAGTTTCACGGTAGTCAATTACCAGTTAGTGATGCTGATAAAGCAGCTATGCGTACTGATACTCCTCATGCACCAGGTGAGGTAACGACTCATAGTGCAACTAAGGCCTATGAATTAGTTTTAAATTATGTTGGAGCAAGCTTATATAGAGATGAGGTTGATCAAAGAGCTGTAAATGATACCCGTAATGGAAATGCAACTATTATGAATGGTGGTAACGGTAGTACTAATGGTTATATCGATACACCATCAGCAGCGGGCGGATGGCCGGTTTTACCTACGGCACCTGCACCTGTGGATACTGATGGGGATGGGATGCCTGATAGCTGGGAAACCGAAAAAGGTTTAAATCCAAACAGTGCTGTAGATGGTAATTTAACAACCCTTGATGGAAAATATACTAATTTAGAAGTGTATTTAAACGGAATTGTAAAAACTATAACAGATAATCAAAACGGTAGTTTAGATGTTTATGTTAATCCAACTGACTTTGTTGAGAAATACAATAAAGCTGAAGATGGTAGTAAATTTATTATGGCAGCAGGGACTTATACTTCGACAACGCCATTGGTTATTACAAATAATAAATATCGTTTTGTACCAGATGGAAGTGCTAAGCCAATTTTAGCAACTACATTCTATACAGACAATGCAACTATAACAAAAGCTGGATTTAGTTTTGATGGGGTAGCGATCGATTTGACTAATGCCAATTCGAATTTCTTACAGTTTAAGAACGGTGCCAGTCTTTCTTCTTTTGAAATCAAAAATGCTACAATCAAAGGAATTAAGCAAAGTTTGTTAGTAACCGAAGGGAATAGCGAAAATGTAATTGATGCTGTAACTATTGACAATTGTATTATTGACGGATTGGCTGTAAATGGGTATAATTTTATCCAACCGGATGCACATTTGGTAAAAGCAATCACAGTGAAAAATTCAACGATTTACAATTTTGATAAAGCATTGAACTTCATTGTATTGCAAAACAGTACCAATACAGCTCAAGCAATCAATGTTCAGGTAGAAAGTAATACCATTTACAATGTAGGTAGTATGGATACGAATGCTTTAGTGTATGTGAATAATCCTTATGCTTCGGCTTCTGTCTATAATTTCAAGAATAATGTGATGCAACAAAAGTTGGATAGTCCAAAAGCAACTTATATGTTCTATTCAAACCATGCTAGTGGGGCAGGAACAGCTACTTTGGATAATAATTTAGTGGATGGGGTTACCTCTGTTCTAGTAAAAGGGACTCTTACTAAATCAGAAACTAATGTGAAAACAGTTAGTGGATTAGGACTTACTGCATTGGTGTTTCCAAATCCAGCTTTAGGAGATTTTAGTTTTTCTAAAAATTCACCTCTTGCAACGGCTTCTTCAACAGCTGGAGCTATTGGAGATCCAAGATGGTTAAAAACAACGGCTACATTTTCTCCAATTACCTATTTAAATTCAATTGATGGGCAGCCTATAACAGGTCTTGTACCGGTAGAATACAGACAAGGTGGTGTAACATTATTGCCAACTCCGGTATTAGATGGCTATATCTTCTTTGGTTGGTCAAATTCGCCAACAGTACCTGGAGTAATAAAATCGATTGCAGCAACTGCTACAGGAACACAAACCTTGTATGCTTTTTGGGGTGATGGCGGTAATAATAGACCAATCAATGCGGCGCCTACAACTTATACGGTATCATACTTAAATATGCCTAAATTGGCAATTAATTCTAATTTGAAAACAATTGAAATCGGAACAACTTACAAGTTGTTAGATCCACAATGTAGAGGATATCGTTTCATGGGTTGGTTTACTGATGCCGAGCATATGTTTGAAATCACTGGTTTTGATGCAACTCAGACAACTAATGTGTCGGTTTATGCACGTTGGAAAAAATTGCAGGAATTTTATGCTTTCCCAACAGTTACAAAAAATAGTGTGACACTAAAATCTTCAGTTGAAAAAGATAATGTAAGTATTGTTTCAATGACAGGAGCTGTTTTAAAACAAATAAATACATCACAGTATGAAACTGAGATTTCAGTTGGTGATTTGCCTTCAGGTTATTATTTAATCCAAAGTGCTACAACGGGAATGTCTACTAAATTTATCATTAAATAAGTATAATGTAAGGAGGCGAAGCTTTTTGTCTTTGCCTCCTTTGCTTTATAAATAAGGATTTTAAAAAATCGAATTATTATGAATACTATAGTAAAATTATTTTCGCTGGTTTTAATTTGCTCTTTCTTTTCTTGTTCAAGTGATTCAGTCGATTCACAAAGCACTACAAACGGAGGCGCATTAACCATAGGCGATAAAACCATCGTATTGTCACAAGCGTATTTGGAAAATTACGGCAAAAGAGGAAATGCTTACAATGTTGATTTTTCTGCCCGTTCCGAGACGCTTTCAGGTACAAATACCGATGCAGCAGTGGTTTATTTTGAATTGTTTTCTTCTGTAGATAAGAAACTTGCAAAAGGGGATTATATGCTTGGTGATTACTCATCAGCAACGGCTTTTACCTATACGCCTTGGGGCGAATCGTTGTTGGGGCTTAATATCACTTCAACGGATAAAGGTTTGCGTGTTGCGAATGGTATAAGTATAAAACCTACTGAAGGTGTTTTTACAGTAACCGAAAATGGCAAGCAATACAAGGTGAATTTTTCAGGAAAAGGAACTGCTAATACGTTTGCAAATGGGGTACTAACAACAACTCAGGAGAATGTTGATTTTTCAATGAACTATACCGGGAATGTAAAGATATATGCCGGCGTGGAGTATACTACTGCTAAAAAAGTGAACTCAAAGGAAAGAGTAGCAAAAGCTCATACTGTTCTTTTTAATTAATAATAAAAACTCTTAAAATATTTACAATCAATTCAGACTGGAATTATAGGATTTTATTAGTAAGAATGATGCATCCGAAAAAATATCTGGCTGCATGAAACCCTAATATATTTGATAGTAATAACGGTCAGAATCAAAATTCCTAAAAAGGTATCAGGAGGATAGTAATCCTGATGCCTTTTTTATATTCAAAATTTATAAACCATAAACAATTTAACTCAATAATTTTATGAATTCACTTCAATTAGCCGATTACATGGTGTTTCTTGTTTACTTTTTTATTGTAGCAGGATACGGTTATTCGGTTTATATTCGAAAAAAAACACAATCAATTTCGGCATCTCACGATTATTTTTTAGCAGAGGGTTCTTTAACCTGGTGGGCTATCGGTACGTCATTAATCGCTTCTAATATTTCATCAGAGCAATTTATTGCTATGTCAGGTAACGGTTTTAAAATGGGGTTAGCTATTGCTACTTACGAATGGATGGCGGCATTGACCTTAATTATAGTAGCCGTATTTTTTATTCCGGTCTATTTAAAGAATAAAATTTATACAATGCCCCAGTTTTTGAGCGAAAGATACAATGAAAATGTGGCAATGATTATGGCTGTATTTTGGCTGTTGCTGTATGTTATTGTGAATTTAACCTCTATTCTTTATTTAGGTGCATTGGCAATTAATGGTATTTCGGGGATTGACTTAACGCTTTGTATGTACGGTCTGGCTTTTTTTGCCATCGTTATTGCATTAGGAGGAATGAAAGTAATAGGATATACCGATGTAGTTCAGGTAGTATTCCTGATTTTTGGAGGATTAGTAACTACTTATTTGGCCTTAGATAAAGTAGCCGAATTAAATGGACAAAATGGTATCGTTCAAGGTTTCAATTATATGATGAATCAATCCGGTGATCATTTTCATATGATTTTCAAAAAAGACAATCCTAATTTCCCAAGTTTACCGGGATTGACAGTTTTATTAGGAGGAATGTGGATTGTAAATCTAAATTATTGGGGTTGTAATCAGTACATCACTCAGAGAGCTTTAGGAGCAGATTTAAAAACTGCCAGAAGCGGGATTTTATTTGCTGCATTTTTAAAATTATTAATGCCTGTTATCGTGGTATTGCCGGGTATAGCAGCATATGTTATTTATGCTAAAGGAGGTTTACAAACAGAAATGTTAGGTCCTGATGGTGTTATGAATCCGGACAGATCTTATCCTGTGTTATTAAATTTGTTGCCTGTAGGATTAAAAGGATTGTCTTTTGCTGCCTTAACTGCAGCAGTAGTGGCTTCATTAGCTGGTAAAGTAAATAGTATTTCAACCATTTTTACATTAGATATCTATAAAAACAAGTTAAATGTAAATGCTACTGAAAAGAAATTAGTTCAGATAGGTAAAATAACGGTTTTAGTTTCAATGCTTATTGCTGTGCTTATTGCGCCAATGTTAGGGATAGATAAAAAAGGAGGTTTTGAGTTTATTCAGGAATATACCGGTTTTGTGAGTCCGGGGATTTTTGCCATGTTTATTTTAGGTTTCTTTTGGAAAAAAACAAGTTCTAATGCCGCTTTATTTGCAACGATAGGAGGATTTGTATTGTCGGTAATTTTTAAATTCCTGCCTAATATTATGAATCTGGAGT
The DNA here is from genome assembly GCF_900100165.1 of Flavobacterium glycines. Classification (GTDB taxonomy): domain Bacteria; phylum Bacteroidota; class Bacteroidia; order Flavobacteriales; family Flavobacteriaceae; genus Flavobacterium; species Flavobacterium glycines. The sequence continues at coordinate 120,437 of NZ_FNEO01000002.1, read as the reverse complement.
TTCTAAGCAGCACTGGATTTGCAACATTAGTAGAACAGGAAGACAAATCGATGGTTTATGAAATTCCATTTTTGGACAGAATGGGATTTGTATTTGTGATTTGTGTATTACTGATGATTATGATTAGTTTAATCGATGAAAAAAATGGCAGCAAAGCTAAAGGTTTAGAAATTGATAGTAAAATGTTTAATGTAAGCAGAGGTTTTGCAGTGGGTACAATGATTATTTGTGGAGTATTAGTAGCCCTTTATTCTGTTTTTTGGTAATAATTTTTAAAATAATCTAAATATTTGAAAAAACCCAAAATGCCAAACTTTACGGTTTGGCATTTTGTGTTTTTAGTTCTTACTATATAGTTTTTAAATAAGTTTCTTTATGATTTAAAAGAGTAGTTTTTTTTAAGGATATCTATATAAATAATCGCGTCATGTTAAGTTGATGAGGAAAAAATTATTTTGTCATGATATTAAAAGTACATACATATTAAAAATTTGTATTTTTTTATACATTTGTCATTATCACCAGAGTTTCTAAATAGTTATTTTAATTCAAAATAACAGTTACTTCAAGATTCAATTACTTAAAATAGTATTATTAGTTTCATATTAAGTAATTTGAATTCAGGAGGATTAAATCTTTCTGTTTAGATATGCATCTAAATTAATTATCTAATATTCTTTTAAAAAAAATCATCAAAACTATGTCAAGAATATATACTATTGTAGCAATATTATTTTTTTTGTATTTGTTAAACTCATGCAATTCGTCAAAAGAAAATGAAGAAACTATATCCATTGGTTTTTCACAAATTATTAATAATGATTTATGGAGAAAATCAATGGATCATGCTATGGAAGTTGAGGCTTCACTTCATCCAAATGTTAAGTTAACTATTTATAATGCCGATCGAAAAGTAAAACAACAGATTCAGGATATCGAAAAAATGATTGAGCAAAATATGGATGTAATTATAGTTGCACCTTATGAATCAGACTCAATTATTCCGGTAATTGAAAAAGCAAATAGAAAAGGAATCCCACTTATTATTGTAGATAGAAAAGTAAATACATTAAATTATTCGGCCTTTTTAGGAGCCGACAATGTTGAAGTAGGCAAGATTGCTGGAAAACAGATCGTTTCATTATCTAAAGGACATGCTACTGTTGTAGAAATTAGAGGAGAATCGATAACTACGCCAGGTTTAGAAAGGAGTAAAGGATTCAAACAGATTTTAGATAAGTTCCCAGGTATACATAAAATAAGCGTAGACGCAGATGATTTTAATTCTCCCCAAAGTAAGTTTGTTAAGATTTTAGATAGTTTGCCTAACATTGATTATGTATTTGCATTTAATGATTTTATCGCTTACAATGCTTGGGGAATTTCTAAAAAGAAAAAACCCAATAATAAAATTAAGTTCATAGGCGTTGATGGGCTAAATGGTCCTAATGGAGGTTTAGAACTTGTCAAAGAAGGTGTTTTGGCTGGTACAATACTGTATCCAACAGGTGGAGCTGAAGCAATAAAATTAGCATTAAAAATAAAAAATAAAGAAATAGTTCCTAAGCTCAATAAACTTAATACGACATTAATTGATACTCTTAATGCAGAAATAATGAGTAGCCAATTTGATAAAATATCGTTGCAACAATCAGATATAGAAAATCAACAGCACTTTATTAAGGAACAATTAGAAAAATATAGTAGTCAAAGCAATCTTTTAAAAGCTTTAATTATTTTGAGTCTCATTATATTTTTATTTGCGGTACATAGCATTTATTCCCGAATAATAATAAGTAGAAAAAAGAAAGAACTTGAAATAACAAACGCTAAGATTATTAGTCAAAGAAATGAAATTGAAAAATTTGCAGAGGAAATAAAACGAATTAATGAAGTAAGACTCAATTTTTTCACAGGTCTTTCGCATGAGTTTAAAACACCACTAACTTTAATTATGAGTTCAACAGAATCTTTAATTGAAAATGATAAGATTAAAGAAACAAAACTCATTGAAGAAGTGAAACTGATTTATAAAAATTCTAACCGATTATTGCGATTAATCAATCAATTACTGGATTTTAGAAAAGTTGAAGAGCAAAAATTTACTTTAAGAGCATCAAAAATTAAAATCTATGATTTTACTAATGATGTAATGAGTAATTTCAAAGGAGAAGCAATACGTCGAAATATTGATTTTCAACTTAGTTGTAAAAATAAAAATTTGGAGTTGTTTATTGATAGAAGTTTGATGGATAAAGTTTATTTCAATTTGCTTTCAAATGCCTTTAAATTTACACCTGATAATGGTAAAATAAATATTTCTATAGCCGAAAATCAAGATAATACAGTTAACATTAGTTTTAAAGATTCAGGAATTGGAATACCGGATAAAGAATTATCTAATGTGTTTAAACCCTTTTTTAGAGCTTCGAATAATAATAAAAACAGCTCAGGAATAGGATTGCATTTATCGAAAGAATTTGTTTTGTTACATCATGGTACCATAGATTTAAAATCAAAACAGGGTACTGAATTTGTTATTACTTTAATGAAAGGAAATGATCATTTAGATGCATCTGAAATTGTTGAAAATGTAGAAAATAAAAACATAGCTCAAAATATAATTACTGATAGTTTAGAACTTGAATCCGATTTTAAAGACTTCAATTTAGTAACAGATTCAGAAAAACATTCTGTTTTACTTATTGAAGATAATAATGATTTAGTTTTCTTTTTGCAGGCTAAATTATCCAATGAATACATGATGTATACTTCAGATGGTAGTGATGCTATTGAAAAAGCACTGGAAATTGTTCCCGATATAATTATTTGTGATATTAATTTAGTAGATAAAGATGGCTATGAAATTAGCAAAGTATTAAAAAAGGATTTACGTACCTCACATATTCCTATAATTATATTAACCGCTCAAAGTAATAAAGAATCAATGTTAAAAGGTTTACAGAGTGGTGTAGATCAATACCTGACAAAACCTTTTAGTCTTTCGATTTTAAAACAATCTATATCCAGTTTGCTTTTCAATAGAGAAAAACTCCGATATTATTATACCAATAACATTTATCGGGTAGAACCTGAATCCAGGTTTGGAAATCAGGAGCAATTGTTCATTACAAAAATGAATAATATCATTAAAATGAATATTGAAGACCCTAAATTTTCTGTTGAAGATTTAGCGGATAAACTAAGTGTATCCAGAGTACAATTATATCGAAAAGTAAAAGCAATTATAGGAATTAATATAAGTGATCATATAAATAATGTCAAATTAGAGAAAGCAGCCGAACTTTTAAAGTCTAATAAAATGAATATTTCGGAGATTGCTTATTCACTTGGATTTTCTTCACCAAACTATTTTTCTACGGCTTTTAAGAATAAATTTGGAATTTCACCAAAAGAATTCAAATCTTCCCTGTAAGTAATTTGAAAAACGAGTTTATTTTAGGTAACATTTTCATACGTAAAGTAAAATAATCGAAACTATCAGGGTTACATAATTATAATTAAAAAATATTAATCCTTTGAAAACAAAGGCTTAGGAGTGAAACAGTCAAACAAGAGTTAATCTTCGAATTTAATTGTAACATCATCAAAAATAAGTTGCTTTTTTTGCGAATATCTTAGCAATGCGTTTTTAATACATGTACAATGAATAAGATATTACTTTGGTCTGTTACTGCTGCCCTGGCAGGTTTTTTATTCGGTTTTGATACCGTTGTTATTTCTGGAGCTGATAAACAATTACAGCTTCTTTGGCATTCTTCGGATGCATTTCATGGTTTGATTGTTATGGCAATGGCACTTTGGGGCACTGTTATAGGAGCTATTTTTGGAGCTATTCCCACTAATAAGTTAGGCCGTAAAAAAACACTGTTTTGGATAGGTATTTTATATTTTGTTTCAGCCATTGGAGCCGCTTTCGCAAATGATCCTTATGTATTTGCCGCATTTAGATTTATTGGAGGTTTAGGAGTAGGAGCTTCTACAATTGCTGCTCCGGCTTATGTTTCAGAAATTGCTCCGGCTGATAAGCGTGGGCGATTGGTTGCTTTGTACCAATTCAATATTGTTTTAGGGATTTTGATTGCTTTTATATCCAATTATTTTTTAAAAGATATTGGAGAAAATGCCTGGCGATGGATGATCGGTGTACAGGCTATACCATCATTGATTTATATACTTTTTATTATAACAATTCCGGAAAGTCCAAGATGGCTATTGTCCAGAAATCGTGATACCGAAGCTGGTAAAGTTTTATTTGAAATTGATCCTTTAGCAAGTATTGAAGATTTGATAGATGATTCAAGAGAAAACGGGGTAACAAAGCATGAAAATATTTTCATGAAAAAATATCGTTTTCCGTTAATGCTGGCTTTTTTAATGGCCTTTTTTAATCAGTTCTCCGGTATTAATGCTTTTTTATATTATGCTCCCAGAATTTTTGAAGAAGCAGGTTTGGGACAAAATACCGCACTATTGAGTAGCATAGGAATAGGTATTACTAATCTCATTTTTACTTTAGTAGGTGTTTCTTTAATTGACAAATTAGGAAGAAAAGTATTGATGTATATTGGTTCTCTGGGCTATATTATTTCGTTAGGATTGGTTTCTGCATCTTTCTATTTTAATTGGGGTGGTTTATCGGTACCGGTTTTTCTTTTCTTGTTTATAGCTTCTCATGCTATTGGTCAGGGAGCAGTTATCTGGGTTTTTATTTCAGAGATTTTTCCAAATCATATTCGTGCAGCAGGACAGGCATTTGGAAGTTCTGTTCACTGGGTTTTAGCCGCAATAATTCCTTCTTTAATACCAATGTTGTTTTCAGAAATTGGTCCATCAGTAGTGTTTTTGATTTTTACTTTAATGATGGTTTTACAATTGTTGTTTGTAATGTTTTTAATGCCGGAAACCAAAGGAATTTCTTTAGAAACATTGAGTGAAAATTTGACTAATAAAAATATTGATAAAAATGAAATCAAAAAAACATCTATTGCCGATATCTTGTAGTATCCTGTTTCTTGCGTTGGCAAGTTGTAAAAATTCTTCGATTATGATGCAAAAGTCACCAGTTGTAACAATTTCTGCTGAAGAACAAATGTATCGCCCTAATTCTCATTTTACACCTAAAAAAGGATGGATGAATGATCCAAACGGAATGTTTTATCTCAATAGTACTTATCATTTGTTTTTCCAGCATACACCATTTCAAAGTGTGCCCGATTTTAGTAAGATGCATTGGGGGCATGCAATAAGTAAAGATCTTATAAAATGGCAGGAACTTACTCCTGCAATTGCCTATGATGAGAAAGGCGCGATATTTTCCGGAAGCGCTGTTGTGGATAAGGATAATACATCGGGATTTGGGGATGGTAAGAATATACCGGTGGTAGCAATTTTTACTTACCATGATATGAAAAAGGAGAAAGCAGGTGAAATTGATGCTCAGTCTCAGGCTATAGCTTATTCATTGGACAACGGTAAAACCTGGACTAAATACAGTAATAATCCTGTATTAAAAAATCCGGGAATAAAAGATTTCAGAGATCCGAAAGTATTCTGGGATGCTAAAAGAAAACAATGGGTAATGGGGGTAGCGGCACAGGACAGACAGCATTTTTATGCCTCTAAAAATCTTAAAGACTGGGTATTTCTCTCCGAATTTGGTAAAGATGTTGGCGGACATGGAGGTGTTTGGGAATGTCCTGATCTTTTCCCAATAAAAGTAGAAGGGACTAATGAAGAAAAATGGGTTCTTATTGTTAACATCAATCCGGGTGGTCCGAATGGTGGTTCGGCAGCACAATATTTTGTAGGCGATTTTGATGGTAAGACATTTAAAATGGATACACTTTTTACAAAACAACTACAGAAAGAAAAAGTGGCCTGGCTGGATATGGGAAGGGATAATTATGCCAGTGTATCTTTTGATAATGTCCCTGATAACAAAAGAGTCATCATCGGATGGATGTCAAACTGGGATTACGCACAAGAAGTTCCTACTAATCAATGGAGAGGAAGTACGACTATTGCCCGTGAATTGAAATTAGTTAAAAAAGAGAATAATTATAGTTTGATAAGCGCTCCGGTTAGTGAATTAGAAAATTATACTGCCAAGTCGTTTACAAAGAAAAAAATAACAGCCAGAGAAAAAATAACACTCTCAGAAGCTAATAAAATTGACCTGACAAAAGCAGTTGTCAATTTGAATTTAAAAGATTTAGAAGCCGAAACCTACACTTTTGTTTTGTCTAACAAAGAAGGAGAAACTTTGTCCTTTGGAATCAATAATGCAGAGAATTATTTGTTTGTTGACCGTTCAAAATCGGGAAAAAACAATTTTTCAGACAAGTTTTCTATGCCAATAACCAAAGCAAATTTAGATCAAACTTTTTTGGAAGGAACATTCAAAATTATTCTGGACAAAACATCTATCGAAATTTTCTTTAATAATGGTGAAAAGGTCATGACTGAAATCTTTTTTAATAGCAGTCCTTTTACTCAATTGGATCTGGTGTCCAAAGGAGAACTCAATGTAAAAAAACTAAAAATTAACCAACTAAATATTAACTAAAAACAACTAACCAATGAAATGTAAATTTATTTATTTTTTATGTTTTCTGTTTTCGATGTCTATTCTTCAGGCACAGGAAACAGGAATCAAAGGGACTGTAATTTCATCTGAAGACGGATTGCCATTACCGGGTGCAACGGTATTAATTTCAGGTACAAATAAAAGTGTCAGTACTGATATTGATGGAAATTTTGCATTTGCAGATGTCGCTTCTAATGGAACTTTAATCGTTTCTTATGTGGGATATACTTCTCAGTCTGTTTTAATAAAAGGACAAAAAAACTTTAAAATAAGCTTACTGTCTGAGAGTAATCAATTAACCGAAATTGTAGTTACCGGATATTCTAAACAAAAGAAAACAGATATTACCGGAGCGGTGAGTGTAGTGGATATGAAAGAATTATCCAAACAACCGGAACCTAATCCATTAAAAGGATTACAAGGACGATTAGCTGGGGTAAAAGTTACTTCAGATGGTTCTCCAAGTGGTTCAAATACTAATATTGTGATTAGAGGGGTAGGAACACTTAATAATACTTCTCCTTTATTAGTAATTGATGGGATGCCTACAAAATCAGGAATGCATGAATTAAATCCTAATGATATTGAGTCGATTCAGGTTTTAAAAGATGCTTCTTCAGCCAGTATTTATGGTTCGCGTGCTTCAAACGGGGTGATTATTATTACCACTAAAAAAGGAAAAGCAGGTAATATGAAAATTGATTTTAGTCATTATACGGCATTATCATCTTACAGCAGAAGATTGAGCGTTTTAAACGTAGAACAATACGGAAAAGCTTTATGGCAGGCTAATATTAACGATGGTTTGAACCCAAACAGTAACAATTTAAGTTATCAGTTTGACTGGGAAGTGGCGAACAACAAGCCGCAATTAAATAAAATTCTGGTTCCTGAATATTTAGATGTCAATCAAACTTTAAAATCAGCGAATACCAACTGGTATGATAAAATTTCCAGAACAGGTATTGCACAATCTTATGATTTGGCTGCTTCAAATGCTTCGGATAAAGGAAGTTATTTATTTTCTTTAGGTTATTACAACAATCAGGGAGTTGTAAAAACAACCGATTTTGAAAGAATTTCTGCCAGAATGAACAGTTCTTATAAATATTTTGACGGAAAACTGGTTATTGGTGAGAACTTTACTTTGAACCGTACCAATGAGGTAAGTGATCCGGGAGTTCTTGATCCGGCTTTACGTGCTTTGCCTTTAATTCCGGTACGAACTGTGGACGGTAAAGGTTGGGGAGGGCCGGTAGGAGGAATGAACGACAGACAAAATCCGGTTCGTTTATTAGAATACAACAAAGACAACAAATACGATTACTTACGTTTATTCGGAAATGCTTATGCAGATTTGGAAATTATTAAAAATCTACATGTCAAAACCAGTTTTGGAGTTGATTACGGTTTTTACAAAAAAAGAAATTTGCAACGCAGTTATGTTTCGGGTTATTTACAAAATGACCAAAATTCGGTTACGATTGATCAGTCAGTTAGTGACAAATGGACCTGGACCAATACTGCCTTGTATAATGTAGAATTTGGGAAACACAAATTAAATCTATTAGCGGGTACAGAAATGTACAAAGATGTTTTTGATACCAATACTTTAAGAAAAAATGACTTTTTAATCGAAACTCCTGACTATATGTATCCTGATGCGGGAACAGGGGAATCTTTTACCAGCGGTTCATCAACAAGCTATTCTTTACTTTCTTATTTTGGAAAAATCGATTACGAATTTGACAATCGCTTTTTGTTATCAGGTACAATAAGACGAGATGGTTCTTCCCGATTTGGAAAAAACAATCAGTTTGGGACATTTCCGGCAGTTTCAGCCGGATGGAGAATCAGTAATGAAGCCTTTATAAAAGACAAAGCAGCTTTTATTTCTGATTTAAAATTACGTGCCGGATGGGGACAAACCGGAAATCAGGAAATTAGTAACACAGCCGTTTACTCTCTTTATTTAGCCAGTTATGCCGGCGGAAGCCCTACCTGGGCGACTTCTTTTGGAACGGCTTACGATATTGCAGGAAATGGAAATGGACTACTTCCATCCGGATTTATTGCAACGCAATCCGGAAACGACGACTTAAAATGGGAAACCACTACGCAAACGAATATTGGTTTGGATTTTGGTTTTTTCAATCAAAAACTAAGTGGATCTATTGATTATTACAATAAACAAACGAAAGATATTTTAGTATTACCTCCTTATTTAGGAGTTATTGGAGAAGGAGGAAATCGTTGGGTAAATGGTGCCGCTATGGAAAACAAAGGATGGGAATTCTCTTTAGCTTATCACGACGAAACTTCATTTGGTTTAAAATATGATGTTTCGGCAAATTTATCTGCCAATAGAAATAAAATCACAAAACTACCTGATGAGGTAAAAAACAACTATGGAGGAAATGGTTTGAATGACAATATTTTAGGAAGACCAATTAATTCCATGTATGGATATGTTACCAATGGTTTGTTTAAATCACAGGATGAAGTTGATAATGCTCCGGTTCAGGAAGGAAAAGGCTTAGGACGTATAAGATATGTTGATTTAAATGGTGATGGAGCTATAACAGATAAAGACAGAACCTGGATTGGGAACCCTAATCCCGGATTCCAATACGGATTTAATCTTGGTTTAGGTTATAAAAACTTTGATTTGACAACATTTTGGGAAGGAACCGGAAATGTAGATGTAATAAACCGAACAAAATATCAAACTGATTTTTGGAGTGTGGATGATGTGGGGTCTAACAAAGGAACGCGTTTATTAAACGCCTGGTCATTAGATAATCCTAATTCTACTATTCCGGCATTGACTACAATTGACAAAAATGCCGAATCAAGATTTTCTACCTATTATGTTGAAAACGGAAGTTATTTAAAACTACGTGTACTGCAACTAGGATATAGTCTTTCTAAAGATTTTTTGAAAAAAATGAAAATGAACAGCTTTAGATTTTATGTGAGTGGACAAAATTTATTCATTCTGGATGCAAAATCATTCACGGGAGTTGATCCGGAAAATGCCGGATTTGGTTATCCACAACCAACCACTTTTACTGTAGGACTTAATCTCACTTTATAATCTAATTAAAAAAATAGCAAAATGAAAAAAATAGTATATATAGCGAGTTTTATAGCATTATTTATTAGCTCGTCCTGTACCGATTTTTTGGATAATAATCCCAGAGGAGTTTTATCTGAAGATGATGTGGTAACTCCTCAATCAATTGAAGGTTTTATGAACGCAGCTTACGCGCAATTAGGAAATGATCATTATGATTCTCCTTACAGTTTATGGCCTTTCGGAAATGTACGTTCCGATGATGCTTACAAAGGTGGTAGTGGGACCAATGACATACAGGATTTTCACTTTTTTGAAGTGTCTAATAACATTCGTCCGGATTTTGGCGAGTTAGATTCCTTTTGGTACATCAGTTATGTAGGTGTTTCCAGAGTAAACAAAGCCCTGAAAGCTTTAGAATTAATCAACGAAAGTGATTATCCTTTGAAGAAAAAAAGAATTGCCGAAATGCGTTTTCTTCGTGGTCATTTCTATTTCATGTTGAAAATAATGTTCAGAAATGTTCCTTATATTACTGAAGATATTCCGGTTGAAGATTATAAACTAATAGCGAATAATACCCTTTCTAATGAGGCGCTTTGGGAAAAGATTGCTGAAGATTTTGAAGCAGCTGCAGCCGTATTACCGGAAACACAATCTCAAGTAGGTAGAGCTACCAAAAAAGCAGCTTATGCTTATTTGGCCAAAACCAGATTGTATCAGGCTTATACACAGGATGAAAAATACAATGTTACCGGAATTAATACACAACATTTGCAACAGGTTTTAGATGCTACCGACAAAGTAATCGGAAAAGCAAGCCTGGAAGGCGATTTTGCTAATAACTTTTTACCGGGATCGTATGAAAACGGACCGGAATCTCTTTTTGCAATCCAATTTTCGGATAATGACGGTACTTTATACGGAAGATTAAACTTTTCTGATGTGCTTTCCACACCTCAGGGATTAGGTTGTTGTGATTTCCATAAACCAAGTCAGAATTTAGTAAATGCTTTTAAAACAGGAGCTAATGGTTTACCTGAATTTGATACATTCAATAATCAAGATTTTGATTATAAAAATATAGGTGCAAATACAGTAGATCCAAGATTATACCATACAGTAGCTATGCCGGGACTGCCATATAAATACGATCCTGAATATTTATATGTTGAAGCATGGGTTCGTAATCCGGGTACTTATGGTTATTATGCCTCGCTAAAAGAAAATGTGGCTCCTAGTTGTAGTTGTGTGGTAAATATTGATCCTTTTTACGGAAATTCAAAAAACAGAATTCAAATTAGATATGCAGATGTTCTTTTGTTCCGAGCTGAAGCATTGATAGAATTAGGACAGCAAGCTGACGCTCTTCCTTTAATTAATGAGGTTCGTAACAGAGCAGCTCAAAGTACCGGCAGATTAACTTATGTTACTAATTTCAAAATAAACCCTTATGTAGATGGTGTAAACTGTAATTGGACTCAGGCTTATGCCAGAAAAGCATTGCGATTTGAAAGAAGATTGGAATTTGCTATGGAAGGAAGCCGCTTTTTTGATTTAGTACGCTGGGGAGTTACTAAGGATGTGATGAATACTTTTTATGATGGCGAAAAATCAAAACGAAGTTATTATAACGATGCGCATTTTGATGCTGAAAAAGAAGAATATTGTCCTATCCCATTAGCTCAGATTAACTTTAGTCAAGGTTTATACAAACAAAACCCAGGTTATTAATTTAAATATTCAGAAAAGATGAAAATAACACTAAATAAAATTGGATATCTCTTGACAGTATTTTTAATAATGCTGTTAAGTCTAACTTCTTGCGAAGATAATTTTGTCGATAACGGATTAGATATTGATAATCCTTCAAATGTTGCTTCTTTAACAGTTAATGGCGTTGAAGCAACGATAAGTCAGAATACAGGAGAAATTAATTTGGTAATGCCTTATGGTTCAGATGTAACTTCTGTAATCCCGGAAGTGGTTTTAGAAGAAGGTGCAACTGCCAATATTGATTTTTCAGAGGCGATGGATTTTAGAAATACCATCAAATTTAGAGTTGTAAATGGTAATCTTTTTAAAGATTACACAATAAAAACTACCATATTAAGCCCAATTAAAACTTTTACAATTAACAATCTAGCGGCGGTTATCAATGATGTAGCTAAAACAATTACACTTACTTTACCGGAAGGAACTAATTTAACTAATTTAAAACCTGTTATTGAAACGACTACAGGGGTTAGTATTTCTCCAACTTCAGGAGCAACAATTGATTTTTCTAATCCGGTTAACTTTGTTATTACTGCTAAAGGCAAAAGCGTTAATTATACAGCTCATGTAGGTGTACCGGTACAAGGTTTGGTAGTCGCATTTTTAGGAACAGCTTCAACAAGAGCCGCTTTGACTAATATGGACGAAATAACAGCAGCCAATTGGCTTTTTGATACTTTTGGCGGAGCCCGATATATTTCTTTTGATGATATTGTAAATGGCACTTCATTAGCAGGTATTGATGTGATTTGGTGGCATTTTGACTCAGCTACAAATTTGCCTACAGTTGCTTATAAACCGGCAGTTACACAAGCCTTACAAACATTCCGATCTAATGGAGGTAATTTATTATTAACTTCATTTGCTTCACAATATGTTGACGCCTTGGGTATTGTACCATCAGGTAAAGGACCAAATAATGTTTTTGGAGATTTCTTACCTGCAGGTTGGGTTGACGGAAATTCATGGGGAATGTCATTTAGAGGTCATGAATCACATCCTATTTTTAATGGTCTTACTACTTATGAAACAGGAAAAGCCTATTTACTTCAAAGTGGCACCTACAGATTAAATCATACTGCCTGGTGGTTTTTACCGGAATGGGGAGGATATGTTAATGGTGCAGGATGGAGAGATCAAACAGGTGGTACAAATTTAGCCAGTGAAGGTTGGGATGATAATTTAAACGGTCGTGTAACAATTGCAGAATGGCCAAATAATAATGCTAATAAAAATGTAGTAGTGATCTCAATGGGTGCTTATGATTGGTATAACGAAGAAAGTAATGGTACTCCAAGTCAGGCAAATGAGTTTATAACTAACATAAAATTATTAACTCAAAACAGTATCCATTATTTAGCATTAAATAACTAAAATAAAAACAGATGAAAATTAAAAACATAATTTTGGGCTCATCAATATTCTTTTCGCTGCTCTCATGCAGTCAAAATGAAGATACTTACATTGGTGGTTCCATTTCAGGAGGCGAATCCTCAATAACCAGTATTTATCCAATTCCTCCATCCCAATGGATGGGGGGAAAGGATCCTTATTACAGTGCCGGATATACCGGAGATATTATGCCTTTTTTTGATAATGGAAAATTCCATATTTATTTCCTGCATGATGCCCAAAACAAGCCTGCCGGAAAAGGATTTCATGATATTCATGAATACCAAACTAATGATTTGGCACATTTTACCTATAATGGACAAATGATTCCTTATGGAACAACTAATGAAGCCGATTTTGGAATAGGAACAGGTTCGGTTGTTAAAGTAGAAAATGTATATTATTTTTATTATACAGGTCATAATGGAATTGCAGCCTTTTTAGAATCTAATCCAAGAGAAAGTGTTTTGTGTGCTACAAGTACAGATTTAAAAAATTGGACTAAAGTGCCTTCATTTAAAATAACTGCACCTGCAGGATATTATAATTATGATTTTAGAGATCCACATGTGTTTTATAATGAAGAATTGAATAAGTATTCAATGTTAGTAAGTACTCAAACAGAACCGGGAAGAAAAGCGGTATTATTACATTATACAAGTACTAATCCTGCTTCAGGGAATTGGACTGTTCAGGCTCCAATTTACACAACAACTTCACAAGAAAATTATTTGATGATGGAATGTGCTGATGTTTTTAAAATGGGTAATTATTGGTATTTGTTTTTTTCAGAAAACTGGAGTGGAAGCAAAGGAACGCATTACAGAATGGCAACAACACTTAATGGCCCTTGGATAACTCCGCAAAATGACCGAATTGATGGTGAATATTTTTATGCAGGAAAAACGGCTTCCGATGGAAATAAAAGATATGTCTTTGGTTGGAATGCCAGAAAAACACCTGAAACTGATTTAGGAAATAAAGATTGGGCAGGGAATATGGTTATTCATCAATTGGTTCAAAATTCGGATGGAACATTAGGAACGCAAGCGCCAAATACTGTACAAAACTTATTTGTTAAGAATGCTAATATAGCAGTCAATGCATCATCAGAAGGAGTAAGTAGTAATAATGGTACCTATGTTTTATCAGGGTCAACCAATAAAGCAATGGTGACTTTTAATCCTATTGGTAAAAGAGCTAAAATAAGTGCCGAAGTAACATTAACAAGTTCAAGTGGAATTTCAGGATTTGTTTTTCATACTAATAGTACGGGAAGTTATTATAAAACGGTTTTAGACGTTGTTCATGATGCAATTATCGGATACAATTCTGCATCTCAAGAAACAACGAGAATACCTTTTGATTTGCAAACTAATACGAAATATAATGTTGAAATAATTACAGAAGGAAGTGTAGTTGTACTGTATATCAACGGAAAAGTAGCCTTAACTAATCGAATTTATGGAAGAGAAAAGTATAATTGGGGAATTTTAGCTGAAGGACAAAATTGTACTGTTTCACAACTTCAGGTCATGCAACCTGAATAAAAAATTATAAAAAAGATTAAAATGAATGATGAAAAGAAATTAAAGGTTGTAGCTTTTGGCGAAGTACTTTGGGATGTTTTTGGAAATGAGAAAAAGATAGGAGGAGCTCCTTTGAATGTTGCTTTACGCTTGAAAACTTTAGATTGTGATGTAGCTATGATTAGTTGTGTTGGAAGTGATAAGGATGGCGACTTAATTATAAATCAAATTAAAAATCTGGGTCTTGATACTGATGCAATTATTAAATCGGAAGAATTCCCAACCGGATTGGTAAATGTGACATTAAATGAGCGTGGTTCCGCAAGCTATGAGATTGCTTATCCATCGGCCTGGGATAAAATTGTTTTAACTGATTTAGCCAGAAATTTAGTTTCCCAAGCTGATGTGTTAATTTATGGAAGTTTAATTTGTAGAGATCAGGTTTCCAGACAAGCCCTGAATGAATTATTGCAAATGCAGTTATATAAAGTATTTGATGTGAATTTAAGAAAACCGCATTATACTTATGATCTACTTGAAGAGTTAATGTATTCGGCTAATTTTATCAAATTTAATGATGAAGAATTGTTAGAAATAGCTATGGCAATGAATTCTCCTTTTAAAGGTTTAGAAGAAAATATTCATTTTATAGCCGAGAAAACTAATACCAATGCCATGTGTGTTACCAGAGGCAAACACGGTGCTTTATTGTTGTGGGAAGGGGAACTTTATGAAAATGGAGGTTATCCTGTTGAAGTTTCAGATACAGTAGGTGCAGGAGATTCTTTTTTGGCAACATTAATTGCTTCTTTATTAACAGACAGCTTGCCTCAAATGGCTATTGATTTCTCTTGTGCTGTTGGAGCTTTAGTAGCAGCTGCTCCGGGGGCTAATCCGGCTATTTCATTTTCAGCAATAGAAAAATTAATGTCAAATATAAAAGTATAATTTGTTATTCAAGAGCCCGTGTTTACGGGCTCTTATCTTTTATATTTTCCGTCCTTCATGAGTTGTTTAAAAGCAGCTTTAAACAATAGAGTATTCCTTCAGAAATTTATTCTGAAAAAAATAACTGCTCTTTATTCTAATAAAAAACTTCCCCAAAAAGTATAGTACACTTTGTTCGTTTAATTTACTATTCTGGGTTAGAAGTCTATTCCTTTTTACTCTATGACAATGAGTTTCATATTTGTTATGAAATAAATAGTTATTTGTCGTTTTTCAATTTCATTTTAATTATCTAACCAGTAACCAAAACCAATTAATTATATGAAAATTACTTATTTATTCTCAAAAGTTATCACTTTAGTTGTTATGACTACAGTGTTAAATGGATGTAGTTCCGAATCTTTAAAAGACTCTTCAAAGGATGTTGAAACAGCTTTATTAACAGCAACAGCTTCCTTACTTTCCTGTGACGCTCAGGCGGAACAAACAGATTACAGTATTTACAGAATGGTATCCGACGGCAGTCGTATAGGTGATGTTATGCCTTATTATGATACTGCAACCAGTTCTTTTTATGTTTATTATTTAAAAGATATTTGGAATGATGCAATTAATAAAAGACATCCTTGGTATGGATTTAAGACTACTGATTTTTATTCTTATTCAGAACTTTCATCGGGTGAAATTTTGAGTTGTAATACCGATGGATGTTCTCAAAATTTTGCTCTGGGTACTGGAAATATAATTAAGAGCGGAAGCAAATATTACGCTTTTTATACCGGGCATAATCCAAATTATCCCTCTTCTTGTGTTACTAAAAAAGAAGGAATTATGTTGGCAACTTCAACAAAACTAAATACTAATTTCACTTATAATACTTCTTTTACTACCATTTATCCTCCTGTTGGGCAGGGTTTTGATGAAAACGATAATTTTAGAGATCCTTATGTTTTATGGGATACTACTTCATCACAATATATTATGCTTGTGTCGGCAAGAAAGAATGTTAGTGGAATATGGAAAGGTGTAATTGTTAAATATACATCAATTAATTTGCTTAATTGGAGCTATCAAGGGGTACTATACGATGGGGGAACCCAAAATTTCTTTATGATGGAAACTCCTGAAATATTTAAAATGGGAAGTACTTATTATCTTATTTTTTCAGATATAGACAGCAAAAATTTATATTATAGAAAAAGCAGCTCTATAAACGGACCATGGAGTATGCCATCGGGTGCTGACCGATTTGATGGGAAAGGGTTTTATGCCGGAAAGACGGCAACAAATGGTATTGACAGATATATTTTTGCCTGGACAAATATTTTAACCGGTAATACTGATGCGGGTTCATGGAGTTGGGGTGGAAATTTAGCTGTACATAAATTGTATCAAAAAAGTAACGGAGATTTGGCTGTAGCGATACCGCATACCTTAAAAAACAAGATGGAAACTACAAATTATACTCCGGTTCAAAATAGTCAATGGGGTAATGTAACACCGCTTTCAGGAGGTTTGTCCTATCAATTGAGTAGTAGTGCTGATTTTGATGTAACTAACATCATTTATGAACCGATTAACTTAGCTAATTATAAAATAAGCACAAGTGTATCGTTTAGCAATTGCAATAAAGATTTTGGTTTTATGATTGGAGCATGTGACGGTTATGAAAATTTTTATAGTTTAAGGTTTGTTCCTTCGCAAAATAGATTTAGTCTGGACAAAACAGTGCGTTCTCAATTAACTACTAATACAGTTGCGTACAATGACGTACCGTATACTTTTAGCCCAAATACTTTATATGATATTCAGATTGTGATAGAAAATTCTATGCTTGTGGTATATATTAATAATGAAGTTGCTCTTTCCAATAGGGTTTATAAAGTTTCGAATACCAATTGGGGAATCTTCTCGGATAATAGTACAGTTTCTTTTTATGATATTAAAGTGACTAAACCCTAACTATTTAAAAGAAAATCTTCTTGTTAGTACTCAATTTTTTTTTATGTCTTAAAAAAAAGCCAAACTGTAAAGTTTGGCTTTTTTAGTTTGTGACCTCGACGATACAATTTTCAAACCATTTTATGCAGGATTTGAAGAAATTAGCATATTTCTAAATGAAATATGTAAGACAAATTTTAAAACATTTTTATAATGAATAAAAAGAGGTTTTGTTTATACTGTTTAGATTTAATTTATAAATTTGGAGCTCTCCACAATTATTTATTTTATAATCTAAAAATACCTCAGGATTAATGAAAAAATCAATCATCATTTGGTTGTTAATTTTTATCAGTCATTTAAGTTTTGCCCAATATTCTAATCTTAAATTTGAAAATTTTGATACTAACAAAGGACTTTCAAGTAGTACTAGTGTTGAGATATTTCAGGATAGTGATGGTTTTTTGTGGTTTGGTACTATTGATGGTTTGGATAAATATGATGGTTACGAATTTGAGATTTACCGTCCGGTAATAAATGATATACATTCTATTAGTAATAATCGTATTAATGCAATCAAAGAAGATAGTAAAGGTTATTTATGGGTGGGTACCAGTAATGGATTGAATGTTTTTGATAAAAAATCGCAAAAGTTTTACCGAATCAATCTTTATAAGAATAAGATTGAAAGTTTAGGTTTAAAGGAAGAAATAAATAGTCTTTTATTTGATAAAAAAAATAATTTACTTTGGGTAGGGACAAAAAACGGATTATTGAAAATTGATCTGGATTCTGCAAATACGCCTTCTTTTAGTAATCTCAAATTTACCCGTTATACAAATAATCCCAAGGATAAAAAGTCAATTGATAATAATAATGTAACTAATATTATTCAGGATAAAAAAGGAAATACCTGGATAGGCACCGAAGGTAGTAATTTACATAGGTATAATTTTAAAACGAATACTTTCGATAGGGTTAATATTGTTTTTGAACCCAATCAATACTTAGATCATTTACCTAAACAAATTTTATTAGATAAGGACGGACATTTTTGGATTGGGAATAATTTGTCTCATCTGTATTTGTTTGATATTAATAAAAATACCTTCAAAAAAATTGCTCCTGTTAGTCAAAATATTCCTGTATTTCATTTGTATCAGGATAAAAAAGGTACGGTTTGGGTGTCTACTGATGGAAGCGGTCTTTATTTGTTAGATAAAAATAAAGGTTTGATTCAACATTTGATGCAAAATCCGGATGATCCTTTTTCATTGCCTAATAATCAGCCTTCAAAGGTTTTGGAAGATAAAGAAGGAATTTATTGGATTGCCAGTTATAATAAAGGAATCAATAAATTGGCCTTGTTTAAATCATCTTTTGGGCATCATTTTTATAAAGCCAATAGTAATAACGGTTTGAGTACCAGAATTGCACAATCGGTGATAGAAGACAGTAAACAAAGGATTTGGATTGGAACTGATGGTGGTGGATTGGATTTGTTTAATGATAAAAATGGAAGTTTTACTCATTTTAAAAGCATTGCCGGAAATCCAAATTCTTTAAGTTCTAACAAGATTTTGTATTTGTTAGAAGGTGATAGTAATGATTTGTGGGTATGTACCTGGGATGGAGGACTTAATAGATTTAACACTGAATCAGGTCAGGTAAAACGATATGAAAATAATCCTGGAAATCCTTTTTCAATAGGACAAAATACAGTTTGGTGTGCCGCAAAAGATAATCAAAAACGCCTGTGGTTGGGAACATCAACTTCGGGCTTGAATTTGTTTGATGCCGAAACTGAGAAATTTTACCAGTATAAGAATGTTCTGAATAAGCCTAAAAGTTTACTAAGTAATTTTGTTTTCTCGCTTTTTGTTGATTCTAAAAACAGATTGTGGGTTGGAACTTCATTGGGACTTTGTTATGTGAAACTTAATAATTTGACAAGCAGAATTCCTAAAAGCATCAATTTTGAGGAAATAAAAATAAAAAACATACAAGGAAACCGTATTAATCATATTACCGAAGATTATAAAGGAAATATCTGGGTAGGTAGTGATATGGGATTGTATGAACTAGATATTAATTTAAAACTAAAGCATTCTTATTCTTCTAAAAACGGACTTCCAAATAATTTAGTTGTTGGGTTACAGGAAGACAATAATAAGAGTATATGGATTAGTACTAAAAGTGGATTGTCTTTGTTGAATCCCAGAACCCAAAACATTAAGAACTTTAATGTTCATGATGGGTTGCAAGGATTGGAGTTTCAGAGTAAATCGATAGCTAAAACCTTTGATGGCAGAATCATTGTGGGAGGACTTAACGGATTTAATATTTTTTACCCTAATGATATTTCGTTGAATTCAGATAAAGTGAAACCTATTATTACTGATCTTAAAATCTTTAATAAAAGAGTTAATGCGGGTGATACTATAAATGGGCGGGTACTCTTTGATGAAGCAGTTTCAAATCTTAAAGAAATAGAGTTGAAATACAATGAAGGTTATATTTCTTTCAGTTTTGTTGCTTTGAATTATCAAAATCCGGAAAGGGTTAAGTATGCTTATAAGATGAGCGGTTTGGATAATGATTATGTTAATGTGGATAATAACAGAGTGGCTAATTATGCTAATTTGGCTCCGGGAAGTTACACATTTGAAGTAATGGCCTCCATTGACGGACAATGGAAAAATGCCGAAAAAACCACTATTTTAGTTAAGGTTCTTCCTCCTTTTTGGAGAACATGGTGGGCTTATACTTTGTATGTTATTCTTTTTGCTGCTTTATTGTGGTTTGGATTGGATTATTATACTAACAAGATAAACGAAGAAAAAGAACATGAATTGGATCAAATGAAATTGCGTTTCTTTATCAATGTTTCTCACGAATTCAGAACGCCACTTACTTTAATTTTAAATCCGGTAGAAAAGATTTTATCTCATTTTAACGATACCGAAGAAGTCAAAAAATCAGCTCTGATTATTCAAAAGAGTAGTAAGCGATTGCTTTATTTGGTGGATCAGCTTTTGGATTTAAGAAAGATGGATATGGGTAAGTCCCGTTTGGAACTTTCTAATATGGATATTGTCGCTTTTGCCAGAGATACTTTTTCTCTTTTTGAAGATTTAGCTAAAAAGAAGCAAATCCGTTTTGTATTCAAATCTGCTTTAAAAGAATATTACGGACAATTCGATCCCGATAAAATAGAGAAAATGTTGGCTAATTTGTTGTCCAATGCGATTAAGTTTACCGATAATGGTGGAATAATTACCCTTTCTTTATCTGAAGTGCAGTTGTCTGAAAAAAAATATAAAAAACTGTTTTTTAGTCCGACTACTCAGGTGAAAGGGATTCAAATCCAAATTTCTGATACAGGTATTGGTTTTAAAAAGAAACAATTGAAGGAAGTGTTTCAACGTTTTTTTCATGCTGATTCCAGCAAAACAGGAACAGGTATTGGGTTGAATTATACTAAGAGTCTGGTAGAATTGCACAAAGGACAAATAACAGTAGAAAGCCAGTATAAAAAAGGAACTACTTTTTCGATTATTCTTCCTGTTGATTTGAAAGCAGTGGTGAAACAAAAAACATCAAATGCCTGGACTTCTCAAGGTGTGGAAATGAATGCCATCCAATCGGCAGAGTATGAAATTGCAATTTCTGATGAAAAGCTGAAACCGGAAACGGTAACTTCCGAAAGTGATAAAGAAGTTAAACCGTTATTACTAATAGTAGAAGATAATAAAGTGCTTCGTAATCATCTTAAAAGCGAATTGAAAGAGTATTATCAAGTCAAAGAAGCAACAAACGGAGTAGAAGGATTGGAAAAAATCAGAAAGTATCAGCCAAATATGGTTATTAGTGATGTCATGATGCCAAAAATGGACGGTTTTGAACTCTGTCAACAGCTTAAAAATGATTTTGAAATCAGTCATATTCCTATTTTGTTGTTAACGGCCAGGAATCTGGATGAAGACATGATTCGAGGTTATCAAACCGGAGCCGATGCTTATCTGTCAAAACCATTTAATATGGCGGTACTTAAAACCCGAATTGATAATTTGTTGGAAGCCAGAAAAAGATCAAGAGAACGTTTTGCTGCTATTGGGGGTATTGTGGCTTCTTCTGAAATCACCATCAATTCTTTAGATGAACGATTTTTAGATAAAGCTACAAAAGTAGTGGTAGATAATGTTAGTAATATCGATTTTACTTTGGATGATTTAATTGGAAATTTAGGAATGGGACGTTCGCAGTTTTACAGAAAGATTAATTCTTTGACAGGACAAAATCCAAGTAATTTTATCCGAACTATTCGCTTAAAATATGCTTCCGAAATGTTGTTGACCAATCAATTTTCGATAAAAGAAGTAGCCTTGAATTGTGGATTTAATTCTACAGCTTATTTTACAAAAACCTTTAAAGAAGTTTTTAAAGTAACCCCTACACAGTATATTCAGGATCAAAAAGACTTAGAGGAGACTACTGAAGAATAGATTTTTTAACATAATATTTTGCTAAAAAGGCTCCGTTTCAACTTAAAAACGGAGCCTTTTTTTAATATTTATTTAAGATGTTTTTACTGAAAAATCCTTCGAATAAAAAATATTTTTAAAATTATTCTCTTCAAAACTAATTGGGTTTGAAAGCTTGGAAGTACTGTGAAATAAGAGAAAATTAGAAAATGGTCGATAAGTTATACTGTTTGAATCATAGGTTATAGACTGCTTTTTTTTTAATCTATAATATTGTAATGCTATTATCATCATTATGATAAAATTAATGATTAAAAATTATGAGTATTAAAATTATGAACCTTCAAAAAATAATTAAATGTAAAAAGAACTAAATTTCATTACCAATTTCGATTCACTAATTTTAAACGTGAATTCTAATAAAAAAACTAATAACTAAATCAATTAATAACGAAAAAAACAATTCATTATGAAGATAAATGTTTTGAATAAAACCGAATTATGGAACAGGCTGAAACCATCTTTGGTTTTGTCTTTTCTGGTTTGTGTTTCTTCCCAAACGTATGCAACAAATAGCGGTGCTTTAAATTTTGTTGAAAAATATGCTTTAAACGCATCCCAACAACAAATTATAATTAAAGGAAAAGTGGTTGCTGCTGAGGATAATATGGGAATTCCAGGTGTTAATGTTACTATAAAAGGTGTTGCAGTGGGTGGAGTAAGTACTGATTTTGATGGAGCTTATGCAATCAGAGTGCCTTCTAATAATTCAGTACTTGTTTTTAGTGCATTAGGATATAAAACTCAGGAAATAAAAGTGGGTGATCTAAAAGAAATTAATGTCACTTTAGTCTCTGCTAGTTCAGATTTGAAAGAAGTAGTTGTAGTGGCTTATGGTACTCAAAAGAAGATGACAGCAACGGGTTCTATCGAAACTGTATCAGCTAAGGCTTTTCAAGATAGAGCAGTTACCAACCCGGCTTTGGCTTTACAAGGTCAGACTCCAGGTTTAACTGTGACCCGTAATTCATCAAGACCAGGTCGTGAGGGTATTAATTTGCAAATTCGAGGAGCTAGTTCTATTAATGGTGGCTCACCGTTAATTGTAATCGATGGAAATCCTGCTATTAATAATGAAGCTTTCTACAATATGAACCCGGATGATATCCAATCCATAACAGTTTTAAAAGATGCTTCTGCTGCATTATACGGTTCACGTGCTTCTAATGGGGTAATTATGGTTACAACCAAAAAAGGGAAGTCAGGTAAAATGAGAATTGAAATGGCTACAACTACCAGAATAAATACTTTAGGAATCAGACCTCAGGCACCAACGATGCAGCAATATGCGACAGTTTGGTTAGATGCTGCAGAACAGGATGGTACTCAGGCTAATTATTGGGGATGGCAGTCTAAAGAAAATTTACAATTAATGCAAACGGGTTATGCCGGTATCTACCCAACACTATATTGGGGTGATATATACATTTCCAATTCTCCTAGATATGATCAAATGTTTGGTAGATCGGTTTCTACCTATCATAATGGTAGTATTTCAGGAGGTACTGATAATTCGAATTATCGTGTGTCTTATGGGTATTCAGAGGATGTAGGGGCATTGAAAACAGCCTATGATGGAAAAAAACAATACAACGTTAGATTAAATTATGATTTTAATGTTAATAAGTGGTTGAAGTTAGAAACAAATGTATCGTATTTAAAATATGACCTTTCTTCACCATCTTCTGGTCTGGATGGTTCGGTATCGCAAGATCCGCCATTCTTCCCGTCAAGAAATCCCTATGGGCAATGGTATGCCAACTTTAACATTGCTGGTAATAGAAATGCAGTAGCAGCAACGGTTGACGGTGGTAGAGACAAAACGACCAGAGATCAGATTATGATGAATATGGCAGCTACTTTTACGTTGTCAAAAGGTTTAACTTTCCAAACTAAAGTAGCTTATAATAAAGATTTTTTTAATAATCTTAATTATATTATTACAGTTCCTCAGTATAGTTGGTATGGTGAGTTGGCGCCTGAATCGGTTAATTCCGTTTCTTCAATCAGACAGGAGAACAAACAAATTACCTATCAAAATTATGGTGGTTTCTTAAATTATGAAAAAGAAGTAGGAGATCATAATTTTTCAGCACTTTTAGGTATGACAGCTGAAAAAACTGAAGATACTAGATTGTATGGATACAGATTAGGCTTTGTTGATAACGGTGTTTATGATATCAATATGGGGTCTATTGAAAACAAAGTGGAAGCTACAGGAGGTAGAGGACATAAAGGATTGTATTCTTATTTAGCCAGATTTAACTATGGTTATAAAAATAAATATTTGTTAGAAGTGAGTGGAAGACGTGATGGTTCTTCACAATTTGGTCCGGGAAATAAATGGAATAATTTCGGAGGTGTACAAGCGGGTTGGGTTGTTACAGAAGAAAGCTTTCTGAAAGATTTTAAACCATTAAGCTATTTAAAATTAAGATATTCTTATGCTGAAATGGGTTCACAATCCGGTATTTCAAATTATAGTTATGTTTCTAATATAACTAATACCAGTTCGGTTTTCGGTACTACTCCGGCTTTACAAACAGCCAGTTATGTAAATGGTATTACTTCAAATGATATTTCTTGGGAAAGAGTTGTAATGAAAACTTATGGGGTTGATTTCAGCTTCTTTAATAAAAAATTATTTGGATCGTTTGATGGTTACACCAAAAAGAATGTTGGAATGTTGACTAATATTATTTTCCCAGATGTACTAGGTGGTACTGCTCCAAAAACCAATGCAGGTGAATTAGCAACCAAAGGTTGGGAAGCTTCGTTGGGTTATAGAGGTGAACTGGGTAAATTAAAATATACCGTTTCGGCTAATATGGGAGATAGTAGAAATATTTTGCTTAAGAAAGAAAATGCTACTGCTATTTCAAATGGTATAAATACGAATGGTGTTGTAGGATATCCTTTAAATGCGGTTTTCTTATACCAAACAACCAATTTGTTTCCAAATCAGGCTGCTGTAGATACCTATTATGCAAATACTAATGGTAACGGTTCATTGCCTTCAGGAGTTAATGTATTACGTCCAGGAGACACACAAAGAGTCGATTTAAATAGTGATGGTATTATTGATGTGAAGGATGTGAAATTTATGGGGGATACTGCTGCCCACTATGTTTACGGTATTAACCTAAGTGCAAATTACGGTAAGTTTGATGTTTCTACTTTCTTTCAGGGGCTTTTAGAACAAAACATTCTTAGAACAGGTTTCTTATCTTATCCTTTCAATACTTTATATGGTAGTCAAACTACGGCTTACATAGGTAAAACCTGGACTGAGACAAATACAGATGCAGTTTACCCAAGAATGACAGCCAATACGACCAGAGCAGCTTGGAACTGGAAAGACAATGATTTTATGTTACAAAACAACCGTTATGTTAGATTAAAATCTTTAATCGTGGGTTATACCATGAATGATTTTAAAATCGGAAACTTTCAGTTAGATAAATTCAGAGTGTATTTCTCTGGAAATGATTTATTTGAGTTTTCAAAAGTAAAAGATGGATATGATCCTGAATTTGGAGATAGTTCTAATGTTATCTATCCATTTACAAGAACCTATTCTCTGGGATTAAATATATCCTTTTAATTATTAAAAAGTATAATATGAAAAATATAGTAACAACCTTAGTTCTGTCTTCAGTATTGTTATTTTCCAGTTGTCAGAGTGATTATTTAGATTTAGATCCTCTTGATGTACAAACAGAAGCAGCTTATTTTAAAACTCCGGCAGATTTTAAAGCGGCATCTAATGATTTTTATAATAAAATGGTTAGTTGGAAAGCTATTAACGGTAGTAGTATTTATAATTTTATGGATTTCGGTACTGATCTAACTTCGTTAGCTCAGGAAGAAGGTAGAGGAAATACAGTTGCAACCAATTCAGATATATACTGGACAAATCCTTACAAATACATCCGTGCAAATAACATTTTGTTAAAGGCAGCTGAGAATTATTCTGGTGATAAATCAGCTATTGCACAATATGTTGCTGCAGCAAAATTCTTTAGAGCCTGGCATCATTTCTTTTTATTAAAAAGATTCGGTGGTGTGCCAATTGTAACAACAGTAGTTGATATAAACGATGAGAGCTTATATGGAAAACGCAGTAGTCGATATGAAGTAATGAAGCAAATCCTAAAAGATTTATCAGAAGCAATTCCTGATTTACCATTGGAGCAAAATATTGCAGCAGCCGATAAAGGACATTTGAGCAAATGGGCAGCTGAAGCTTTTAAAGCCAGAGTGCTTTTATATGAGGCTACATGGGAAAAATATGTAGGCACTACTACTGATGGTGATGGTGTGACTACTGGTGCAGGTACTGTCGAAGTAGCGTCAAATACTACTGCTTACTTACAAGAGGCTATTGCATTAGCAAAAGATGTAATGGGGAATGGAGGTTATGAATTATGGAATTATAATTCAGTATTGAATAATATGAGTATGTGTTATTTGTTCAATTTAGAAGATGCAGGCTCTAATCCGGCTGGTTTGGATAAATCAACTAATAAAGAATTTATTTTATCTAGCAAATACGATTATGGTCTATTACAAGGGGGGATTAATTTAAGCCATACTGTAGCTTCAAGATTAGCTCCTTCCAGAAAATTTATGGATATGTTTCTTTGCACTGACGGTTTGCCTGTTGATAAATCCCCTTTGTTCAAAGGATATGTAAAAGTAGGAGATGAATATCAAAACCGTGATTATAGATTAACCTCTTATTTTGTTGATATTAATACTGATGCTGTGCCGGTTTCAGGAGCTATTAAATTATTTGGACCAGGAGGAGACAGTGGTTCTGGTTATGCTAACAGAAAATTTAGATCCTATAAATATGGAACTTATCGTGCCGCAAATACAGAATCTCCAGATTATCCTCAAATTCGTTTAGCTGAAGTTTATCTTATCTATGCAGAAGCTTTATATGAATTGAATGGAGCTATCACCGATCTGGAATTAAACCAGTCAATTAATTTGATTAGAGGTAGAGCGGGGCTTCCAGCACTGACAAATGCCTTTGTTACAGCAAATAATTTGAATATGTTAGACGAAATAAGAAGAGAAAGAGCAGTAGAATTATTTGGTGAAAATACGCGTTATGACGATTTAAAACGTTGGGGTATTGCAGAACAAGCCTTGAACAATCCAATTTTAGGGTCTGTTATTCAGGGTACTGATTATGAAGGTAATACTGCTGTTTATAAACCAGCATTGTATCCATATGGAGAATTGTCAGTAGCTACGGGTAAAGGTAGTCTGAGAGCTTTGCTTTTAGATCCAGTAGGGAATAGAAATTTTCAGCGTAAGCATTATTTGTTTCCAATACCATTAACTCAAATGCAGTTGAATACGAAACTATTGCAAAATCCACAGTATTAATTAGTAATTTTTTTAAATTATACTACTATGAATCAGATTATAAAAAACAAAATAAAAGCCCTAACAGTATTATTTAGTATAGTACTAATGGCTTCATGTAGTGATCAGGAAAAAGATTTCACGGGAGAATCCCTGGTTACCTATCCTGCTGTTACGGTTTCCTCAGTTTCACCTTCTGAGGGAACTTCAGGAAATATTGTTACTTTAACAGGGACTAATTTTGGTCAATATGTTAAAGCTGCAAAAATTTATTTTAATGGTATTCTTGCGGATGAGATATTAAGTTATACGGATACTTCAGTTACAGTTAGGGTGCCTCAGGATGCAGGAACAGGACCTATAACTGTAAAAGTTTGGACTAACAAAGTAATAACGGAAGAT
The DNA here is from genome assembly GCF_900100165.1 of Flavobacterium glycines. Lineage (GTDB taxonomy): Bacteria > Bacteroidota > Bacteroidia > Flavobacteriales > Flavobacteriaceae > Flavobacterium > Flavobacterium glycines. The sequence continues at coordinate 92,840 of NZ_FNEO01000002.1, read as the reverse complement.
TTTACTTATATGACCGGAGCTACTATTTCAAATCTTTCTCCTAATTCTGCTAATGTTGGAGATTTAGTGACAATTAATGGGCAAGGTTTTGGTACTGATTTATCAAAGGTACAAGTTACTTTTACCGACGGAATAACCAAATATGATGCTAAATTTGGTAAAGTTATTTCTGTTTCAAATACTCAAATAGGGGTGTTAGTTCCTAAAGGAGCGGTTACCGGAAAAGTAAGGGTTTGGTTAGAAAATCAAATTATCACTGGACCTGAACTTAAAGTAATCGCACCACCAAAAGGGAAGTATATTTTTGAATTTGATGATCCAACAGATGTTCAATGGTTACCAGCTCAAAATGGTACTTACAAAATTGAAGATGGTAAAATGAAAGTTACTTTTGATCCAACACAATTAGGTACAACTGCCAGTAAACGTCGCGCAGATTTATATAACATAATTAATGGTATTTTTCCATATCCATCAGGAACAGCTAAAACGAAATGGGTTCAATCTCCAACCTATCCTATTTTGGCAATGAAAATTGCTTTTACCGGAACAGGGGCAGTTAAGCCTGGTACAGGTAATATTATCCTTGATCCATCTGTTTCAGGTGGAATTAATGCGGGTAATAATAAATATAAAACCGACTTTGTCGCTCAAAATGTTATTTACTACGATTTATCAGCTGATTATTTAACAGAAACCGAATTAGCAACAAGACAGTTTAAGATAGCCGATATAGTGGGGACTGAAACAGGTTATGAGGTAGATTGGATACGTACATTTAAAAGCACTGCTGAACTTAAAACATTCCTTGGTTTGTAAAAAAAGTAATTTATAGACCAAGAATAACCTTAATTCTTGGTCTATTATTAGTAAATAAAAAAGTATAAAAATGAAAAAAAATATAAAAGCTAAAATAGCAATCGCAATAATAGGTTCTTTATCTTTTATTGCTTGTAGTTATGATTATGGATTGCCAGAAAGCAAAGTAGATACTGGAACTACTACTACTGAAGATATCACAGTACCATCAAATATGGTCTTTGCTCATCCCGGATTATTGCATTCTCAGACCGATTTTGACCGAATGAAAACAAATGTTCAGAATTTGGTAGATCCATGGATTTCAGGTTATAATAAAATGATTTCCAATAGTCATGCTTCGGCCACTTATACGATGAAAGGACCTGTAGTAACTCTTATCAGAGGAGGAGGTTCGCTAGAGGAACCTTTGCCAGATAATTATAGTACTGCTTTTAATGATGCTCACGCGGCCTATTTAACGGCTATTCGATGGAAAATTACAGGTGATGTTGCTTATGCTAATAAATCAATCCAAATTTTGAATGCTTGGGCAGCTACCTGTACATCTATTAGCGGAGATTCTAATAAAGCATTGGGAGCTGGTATTTACGGTTATCAATTTGCTAATGCGGCTGAGATTATGCGTGATTATTCAGGTTGGAATGCTACCGATTTAGCAAAGTTTAAAAAATGGATGTTGGATGTATTTTATCCAGTTAATTATAATTTTTTACAAACACATTACAATACCTGTAGTTCTCACTATTGGGCGAATTGGGATTTGTGTAATTTAGCTTCTATAATGTCTATTGCTGTTTTAAATGATGATGTTGCTAAATATACTTATGTTATTAATTATTTAATGAAAGGTGTCGGAAATGGACAATTAATTAAAGCAATTAATTATATACATCCTAAAACAGCCAATGATGATATTGATTTAGGGCAAATTCAGGAAGCAGGAAGAGATCAGGGACATGCTTTAATGGTAATTGGTTTGCTAGGTTCTATTGCTCAAATGGCTAATAATCAAGGGTTAGATGTGTATGGCTATAATGATAATATGATTTTAAAAGCAGCTGAGTATGAAGCTAAATTTAATGCAGCTAGATTATCAGTACCCTTTACAACTTATACTAATTGCGATAATATTACTCACACAACTGCTGCAGATGATGCTGCAAGAGGAAGTTTGAGACCTGTTTGGGAAAGAATTTACAATCATTACACTGTAAAAAAAGGGATTAAAGCTCGTTACATAAAAATGGCTAGAGATATTGTATATCCGGAAGGAGGAAGTGGAGAATATGATGTTAATAGTGGAGGATATGATGATTTAGGATTTGGAACTTTATTGTATAGCGTAGAGTAGTTTTTAAATGAATCTAAAAGAATCAAATTTTGAAACCCATTAGAATTTCAAATCTAATGGGTTTTTTAAATCTAATCATTTGATTTTTAATACATTTTATAACCACTATGAAAAATAGAATAGTACTAAATATGAATAAAACTTTTTTTACAATCCTTGGGTTGCTGATGATTTTTCAATTATCAGCTCAGGAATTAATTACTTATGAGGCACCGGGAGGATATAAATATTCGGCACATAATGACGATTTTACCGTGCTTGTACGAACTCCAAAAGGAGAATGGAAAGATTTGTTTGAATACAATGTAGAAGTGGATTTGGATACTAAGTCAATTGCCTCGATGGCTTATTTTGATTTTTCCGGTAAAGTGGAAGTCATGATTAAGAAGAATAATGGCTTAGTTAATAAGGTAAATATTCGTCCTGCAATTTTGGGGATTCAGCACATAGTAAAGGGAAATACGATAACTTTTTCATTAGACAAACCATCCAAATTATCGATAGAAATTGATGGCGACAGACTGCATAATTTACATCTTTTTGCCAATGCCCTTGAAAAAAATAAGCCGAATCCAAAAGATCCCAACGTGATTTATTTTGGTCCGGGAGTTCACCAACCCAATGATCAGCCTGGGAATGTTTATCACATACCTTCCGGAAAAACAGTTTATATTGACGGCGGAGCCATTGTAAAAGCAAAGTTTTTAATATCTGATGCAAAAGATGTCACTATTAGAGGAAGAGGTATTATTATGCAGCCCGAAAGAGGGGTGGAAATTCGGAATTCGAAAAATGTAATTATTGATGGACTCACTTTTATTAATCCTTCCCATTACACCGTTTATGGAGGGCAAAGTAACGATTTAACTATTCGAAATATCAAATCGTTTAGCAGTAAAGGCTGGAGCGATGGCATTGATTTGATGTCCTGTTCTAATGTGGAAATTGATGATGTTTTTATGCGAAATTCAGATGATTGTATCGCTATTTATGGACATCGTTGGGATTTTTATGGCGATGCTAAAAATTATCTTATTCATAATTCAGTATTATGGGCAGATATAGCACACCCTACTAATATAGGGCTTCACGGAGATGCTGAAGGTAAGGGAAATCTAATTGAAAATATAACGTTCTCAGATATCGATATTCTGGAACATGACGAAGACGATCGAAATTATCAGGGATGTTTAGCCATTAGTGCCAGCGATAATAATCTGGTGAAAAATATACGTTATGAAAACATCCGAATTGATGATATTCAGGAAGGGCAATTATTTAATTTCAGAGTTTATTTTAATGAAAAATACAGTAATGCTCCTGGTAAGGGGATCCAAAATTTAGTGTTGTCAAACATTAGTTATAATGGACGTCCCGTAAATCCGTCTTTACTGGAAGGTTTTTCAAAAGATAGACTAATACAGGATGTTGAAATTAATAATTTTAAAATTAATGGTGAGTTGATTCAGGAGGATAAAACAAATAATTATGTGATAAAACGTTTTGCTCAAAATATAAATTTTAAATAAGGTAAAAGTACCATTATCCTAAACCAGTACTAATTTTTTAATGCCAAGACTACGTTTTCTTAAGCGTAATCTTGGCTTTGTTATTTAGAATTGCTAGAATTATGGGGTGTCTTTGTTCTGTTGTAAATAATTTTAATTCAATAGTTTATGTTGTGTTAATACGTTGTAAAATTTATCTGTGTTTTTTATAAAATAAATTGAAAAATGGATGATAGTTTATATATAATGGTTGATAATTAGTATTCAAGAAGAATTCATGTAGGTATTTTTGATTGTAAATAAATGAAGATAACGCTATGCTATAATCAAAAATCAAAACGCCTATGATGAATAAAAATTAAACTTAATTGGTATGTCATTCATATTGATTTAATGTCAAAATGAGATGATGAAAATAAATACAACTTAATGATAATAAGTTGAATAAAAAACTAAAACCACCAAAAAACTATGAATTTATATCTAAAAACCAACCAATGGGAAATTTTAAACTGATAAATATTGACAAAAACTTTACTTTACCCCAATCTTTTGGGTTAGTTGCTACATCTGGAACAGTATCTAAAAAATTATATAATTTGTTCAACACTGCCATCTTGGCCATTGTACTATTACTTTTTTCTATTATAAAAGCTGAAGCACAAACAGGTCTTATAAATGATGATTTTTCTACAGGAGCTACTTTTAACTGGGTTGCTGCAACCGCAGGGTCAACAGGTCAAATTTTAAATGGAAAATATAACGTAAACTTTCCGGCACCATCATCAACCGGAACATATCGGGCCGATTTTAAAAAGAATGGAGGGATAACTATTCATGCTGGTAATTATCCGATTATCGCTTTTAAAATGAACAAGCCCCCACGTTGTAATTATTTTTTTGACACGAACCTGGGTTCTTATAACGGCACAAATAATAATGGGACTAAAATTGTGACAGAGACAGCAAACGTGTATTATTGGGATCTTTCAACCGGTAAGCTGGGGACTACTACACTTTCAACAACCCAGCCTACTACATTGACTTCGTTTCAATTAAAAATCGCTGATATTGTATTAACTTCTGAAGAACTTGCCTCGAATAAAACGAATTATCAGGTGGACTGGGTAAAAAGTTTTGCTTCTGTAGACGCGCTGCGCGCTTACTTAAATCCTTCAGGAACTACTAATCCACAATTTGAATTCAGTGGTACTTTTGTACATCCTGGTTTGCTTCATAATACAACCGACCTTAACAGGATTAAGGATTTAGTAGCTCAACAGGCAGGTCGTCCGTACCAGAGTTATCAGGCTTTAGTAGCTTCGGGTAAAGCCTCTGCCACTTATACTATGAAAGGACCTTACAGTGCTCTTACAAGAGATGCTTCTCTTACTATTGACGGGGTAGCCGGAGGAACGGTCAAAAATAATGTAGAAAGCGATTTTCTGGCGGCTTATTACAATGCATTAATGTATAAAATTAATGGTAATGAGGCACACGCTTTAAAAGCTATTCAGATATTGGATGCCTATTCGGCTACTACTAAATCTATAGTTGGTGCTGATGCGGAGCTAAATGGCCTATATGGATTTATGTTCGTAAATGCAGCTGAAATCATGCGTTCTGCTTACCCTTCATGGGCGGCAGCCAAAGTGTTGCAGTGCCAAAATATGCTGAAGTCGGTTTTTTATCCAATAATTGGAAATTTCAAACCTTGTGCTCATGGTAACTGGGATATTATTTGTATGAAAGCCTTAATGGGAATAGCCATTTTTACCGAAGATACAGCCATGTTCAACAAAACTATAAACTACTATTATTACGGAGAAGGTAATGGAAGCATTAAAAATTATGTACTTACTGATGCAGGTCAATTGCAGGAAAGTAACCGGGATCAACCGCATGTAATGTTGGCGATAGGTTCCCTTGCTGAATTGGCAGAAATGGCCTTGAAACAAGGGGTTGATTTGTACTCCGCTAATAATAATGCTATTATGAGAGGTTATGAATATACTTCTCAATACAATTTGGGTATGGATGTTCCTTATCAAACCAGTTATGATTATTGCGAGAAAAATTATCAGGATTATACACCAACTGCTATTTCTCCCAATGGAAGAGGTGATTTAAGGGCCGTGTTCGAAATTGCGTACAATCATTATGTTTACCGCAAAGGTTTGGCAATGCCTCAAACGATGGCTGTATTAGGAAGAATGGGGGCTGAAGGTGCGCCTTTTGGAGCGGACAATCCGGGGTATGGTTCTTTGTTATTTTATTTGAATCCGGCAAGTGATTATACATTCGTAAATCAGGGATTAATTGATGATAATTTTACAACTTCAACTCAGACATGGAAAGCTGTAACTACCGGATCTGTAGCTACAGCAGAAGACGGGCAATTAAAAATTACTACAGTGATTCAATCGAATGGAAAAGGAAGAGGAGACATGCAGAATAACATTACTACGGTTCATCCGGGAAATTATCCAATTCTTGCCATTAAAATGAAGAAGCCTGTTAGTTGTAATTTTACTTTTGACACAAACTTAGGGAGCTATGGTAATGCTGCTAACAAATGGACAGGAAAAGTAGGAGAGGAGATTTATTATTATGATCTTACTAAAACAGGTTTTGGTGCAACGCCTACTATGTTGTCAACTACTGCTGCTACAACACTTTCAACTTTTCAGTTCAAAGTAGCCGATATTGCTTCTGGTGAAACAAGTTATACGGTAGATTGGGTTAAAACGGTTAAAACAGTGGCAGAGCTAACTGCCTTTGATCCGGCAACGGGTTTAATTAATGATAATTTTTCGACAACTACAGATGGTTGGAGTACAACTACAAATGGAGCTACTGTTGCTGCGGATAATGGTCATTTACGGGTAGGTCTTGCCAAGCAAACCAACGGTTCTTATCGTGGTGATGTCAAAAGAACAGCAGGAGCAACATTATATCCAGCCAATTATCCTATTGTAGCCATTAAGTTGAAAAAACCAATAGTTGCCAATATCACTCTAGATTCTAATCTGGGATCTTTTGGAAATGGCAGTAATAAATGGACTGGTAAAGTGGGTAATGACATTTATTATTTTGATCTTTCTAAAACTGGTTTTGGTACAGGAGGTGTTTTAACTGTTCCAACGAGTTTAACAACTTTTCAATTTAAAATAGCTGATATTACATCAGGCGAGGCTAATTATCAGGTAGATTGGGTAAAGACGGTTAAAACGGTAGCCGAGTTGCAGGCTTTGGTTGCCCCGGCTTATCAGACAATAACTTTCGCAACTATAGACGTTATGAAAATGGGAATGGCAGATTTTGGTTCGGCTACATCCAGTTCAGGACTAACAGTAAGTTTGTCAAGTTCCAATGAAAATGTTGCAACTATTGTAAATGGAAAAATACATATTGTTGGAGCAGGAACTTCTGAAATTTCAGCTGCTCAAGTTGGGGATGCTAACTATTATGCTGCCGATGTGGTGAAACGAAATCTTGTGGTGGTTAAAAATGATCAGAGTATTATGTTCAGTAACCTATCTGCAAAAACAATAGAGGATGCTGATTTTACAGCCGGAGCTATTGCGAGTTCAGGATTGACAGTAAATTATACAAGTTCTAATCCGGAAGTTGCTACAATTGTTGATGGTAAAGTTCACATTGTTGGTGCAGGAACAACCATTATCACAGCTTCTCAGTCAGGAGATGAAATCTACAATGCTGCAACTTCTGTTACACAACCACTAACTGTGAATAAGCTATTTTATGTAGATGCAGATAAAGATGGATTTGGATCGGCTACAACTGCTTTGCTTACTGTGAACGATGCTCCTGAAGGTTATGCTACTAATAATACTGATTGTAATGATAACGATGTTACAGTTCATGAATCAATTTTATATTATGTAGATGCCGATGAGGACGGTTTCGGATCGACTACAACGGCGATGTTGTGTTCGTCAGTCGCTCCTGAAGGATATGCTACTAATAATACAGATTGCAATGATAGCGATGCTACAATTCATGAACCTAAATTGTATTATGTAGATGCTGATAAAGACGGATTTGGTTCAACTTCAACTGCAATGTTGTGTTCGTCAGTAGCTCCTGAAGGTTATGCTGCTAATAATACCGATTGTAATGATACTGATGCTACAATTCATGAACCTAAATTGTATTATGTAGATGCCGATGAGGATGGATTCGGATCGACTACAACAGCTATGTTATGTTCATCTGTAGCTCCTGAAGGCTATGCTACTAACAACACCGATTGTAATGATAGCGATGCTACCGTACACGAACCTATTCTATATTATGTAGATGCCGATGAGGACGGATTCGGATCGACTACAACGGCTATGTTGTGTTCTTCAGTCGCTCCACAAGGCTATGCTACCAATAATACAGATTGCAATGATAATGATGTGACAGTTCATGAGCCTGTTAAATATTATGTTGATGCAGATCACGATGGATTTGGTTCAACAACTGAAGTTTTCTTTTGTACTTCTGTAGCTCCTGAAGGATATGCTACCAATAACGCTGATTGTGATGACAGTAAGCTTTTGTATGCAGATAATGATGGTGACGGATTTGGAGCTGGTGTTGCTTTAGCCTGTGGTGTAGCAAATAATACAGATTGCGATGATACCAATGCAGTTCAGTTAACCGTAAACATTCCAGATGTTTACGCTCTTAATGCAGCTGTAGATGAAAAAAATACTATTTACATTGGATATGGCCCTTCATCTCTTAGCATCACAGCGAATCCTGTGGGAGGAACGGCACCTTACACCTATGTTTGGAGTACAGCCAAAACTACACAAGCCATTTCGGTGTCTGCTGCAGGAACCTATACTGTAGTGATAACTGATAATAAAGGATGTCAGACAACAGCTTCTATTGTCATTAAAACACTTAATGTACAATGTGGTAATTCAGGTGATAAAGTGATGGTTTGCCATAATAACCAAGCAATTTGTGTGAACTCAAGCTCGGTTCAGGCACATTTGAATCATGGAGACAAACTGGGTTCTTGTGTTACTACAAATAAAGTGGTTAGTAAAATTTTAATTACTGATGGAAATACAACTGAAGATGTAGTAGTTTATCCTAATCCTGTGACTTCAATATTGAATGTAAAAGTGAATGAAGTTTACAGTGGCGCGACACTTGAAGTGTACAACATTTTGGGTGTTAAGTTACGTTCTCAATCATTAACAAATACGCTGCAAACGATTTCATTGGAAGGATTGCCTTCAGGTGCCTACTTGTTGTATGTTATAAACGGGAATGATATTACCGTAAAAAATATTATCAAAGAATAAAACTATTAATTGAATTAAAGCCGGCTACTTAATAAAATGTAGTTGGCTTTTGTTATTTATTCGGAATTAATTTTTAATGATAATGATTTGTTGAATTCATTTGGAAATTAGTATTAAATAGAGAATATAAAGAACAGAGGCGTTTCGATCGTTTATTGTTGGTAATTTATATAAAAAAAATATTAGCATAAATAGAGAGGAAAGGTTACGAATTAAAAATTTATTAATTAAAAATTTTAACCATGATGAAAAAAATTTTATTATTTACAAGTATTATACTTGTAGGATTTTCCAATTGTTCTAAAGAAGAAAATTTAGAAGCAAAAACAGAAGCAAATGAAAAAATAAATGAACAAATTATACAAAGTAATGGTTCTACTTTTAAAACTTCAAATACATTTGTTCATCCAGGTACAGTTTTAACCCAAACTCAGATGCAGTATGCCTATAATCAGGCTATTGCCGGTGTTGAGCCTTATAGTACTTCGTTTACAAATTTTCAAACTAAATATAGTGCGTTTTTGTCTCCAACTTATACTTCTCATGCACATACACAAGTAGGAAGGAATTTATATAAGAACGATTACGAGAATGATGCTATGGCAGTTTTTGTAAATGGAGTAATGTGGAATATGACAGGAACAAGTAGGTATGCTGATAAGGCAATTGAATTACTTGATTCATGGAGCTCAACTTTAACTTCAATTCAATATCCAGACAATGATTGGCAACTCTGTGTTGGTTATGGAATGCATTTTATGGTATATGGAGCCGATATGATTTACAACTATACTAATTTTACTCCCGCAAAAAAACAAAATGCAATCAGCATGTTTAATATCATGTACAATTGTATGACAAACTATGCTACACAATATGGTTTAGCTGTACCATTTGTGCGAGATGGATGGCCTTCATGGGGTTCAAGTCAGGGGAAATTCCTTATGGCTTTTGGCGTTTTTTCACAAAATTTAACAATGTATAACCTTGGCGAAAATTATTTTAAAAAGACGGCTGCTGATGGTGCTGATGTAGGTACAATTCAAACTGCTTTTTTAAATTCAGGACAACCACTTGAGGCTGCAAGAGACCAATATTATGTACAGTTGGGTTTAGCAAGTTTTCTTGAAGCGGCTCAAATATCGTATAACCAAGGAAGCACGAGTCTTTATGATTCCCGTAGTGGGGTAATTGGTAAGGCTATAGAATATACGGCTAAATATAATCTTGGGAATTCAGTAACATGGACATCATGGACACCTGATACTTCTATTTGGGGAGTTACCTACCCTGTTACTTCAATTTCATCAAATAATCGTGGTTTATTTCGTCCTATTTGGTATATGGCTTATAATTATTATCATAATTATCGAGGCATGAATATGCCTTATACATTACAGGTTATTAATAATAATAGTATTGAAGGAACAACTTCAACTATTACAGATCAAGTTGGATATGGTAGTTTATTTTTTAATAATACTACACAGACTATTGTGTCTCCTTCATATAATTGGTCAGGAATATATTAAAAAGTAATAAAATCAATTTTTTATTGTACAAAAAATAAATATTAAAAGCTGGCTATTTCTAATAGAATAGTCGGCTTTCTTATTTATAAAATAAATTAAATCTTTTATACTTTTAAATACTATTGATTATAAGTGTTAAATGGTAAAAGTTAATAATATGGAGGGTTTTCCATTGTTTATGGGTTATAATTTATAGTAAATGAATTATAATTTATCTTTAAAAATAGGGATTCTTAGTAATATTGAAAAAGATTAAAGCTGGTTTGAGAATTAAATAATCACAATGCCGATTTACTCTGATTATTGAATAACGAAATCAGAATTTATATAAAAGTTGAAAAAATATAATCGGTCTAGGAAAGATAGTTATACTGATGAATTATATAAAAAAAAACAAGTTTTGGTTAACTTGTAATTAGTGTGTTTCTAATATTTATGGCAGTTGCTGGTTTGCTTAGTCAGCAACTGCTTAATTACAATTTAAGCAAGACAATAAATTTAAAAGTTAAATAAATGATTCTGTGTTTTTTAAACGGTTAAAAATGTTTCTAAGATGGAGATGAATACAATACAAATTTTGGTTAGTTTGTGTTAGTTTGATTACAGTAGTATAGTTGCCAAAATTTGCTTTGGCAACTAGTAATCAAATATTCTGTAACTTACTTAAATAAAATAATGATTGACATGCAAAATAAAATTCTGGTACTCCTTTTTCTACTATTTTCAATAAGTAATGTGAAATCTCAAAACTTACCAGTTCCTCAAAACATTGGGACACAACATCCACGTGTTTTTGGAAAAGACATGTCATTGGAACAAGTAAAAGAACTGGTACAAAAAGAAGATTGGGCTGCAGCTATTATTGCAAAAACTCAAAATAATGTTGTACCATATCTTAAGCATTACAAAACAGATAAAACCTGGTTAGTCTCCCGATTGCAGATGTATTGGAAAACCAAATCAACACAGGTTTACATCAATGGAGGGAAATACGATCATGCTGATGGAGAAGCACCGGTTCCTACTGTAAAGTTTATTGGTGGACGTGGAACACCATCCAGCTATAAAACCCCAAAATTAGAAGATATTAAGCCCTACATGGATGATCCGAGAGGTTTATATCTTCAAAATAGTACTACTAATGTGTGGGAATGGGGACCTATAGCTGCTACAAGTGGTATTACAAATGCTATTAACAGGCAAATTTTAAGTATTGCCAGAGATGCTGCATTTCTGTATTGGTACACCGGAAAGGAAGAATATGCAAATTTAGCATACAGTGTTCTGGATACTTATTTAAAAGGGGTTTACTATTTGAATGAACCTATTGATCTAAGTCATGGACATCATCAAACTTTGGTTAGTTACATTCAGTTTGAAGTCATTCAGGATCATATTTTAAATGAAATAACGCAATGTTATGATTTTTTACATGATTTCATTCGTGATAAAAATCCGGAAAGTTTAACAATTTATGATGCAACCCTACAAAAATGGGCAGACTTACAAATTAAAAATGGGGTGAGTTTTAATAATTGGAATCTGCTTGAAGCAGCTCATATTTCACATATCGCTTTGATTTTAGAAAATAATTCTGCGTATAAAAACGGTAAAGGAGCCCAATATTACCTGGATCAGATTATGAATCAAACCTCAACCAGACAATGGTCTATGAATAAATTGATGGATTATGGTTATGATAAAAAAACGGGAGTTTGGAACGAAAGCCCGGGTTATTCTATGAATGTATTAAGCGATTTTATTTCGTTTGCCGAGTTTTATGATCGTAATTTTAATATTGATTTGTTAAAAGAAATGCCAATATTAAAACAGGCTGTAAAGTCAAGTGCGCAATACCTGTATCCAAATAAATATATGGTTTCTTTTGGTGACGGTCATTATAACAAACTGCGCAAAGAACCTATGCTATACCTGATTGAAAATGCTAAAAAATATGGTAAAAAAGACGATGAGGAGTATTTTACCAAAATGTATCAAACGATTTATAGTGATGAAGCAAGAGAAGGAAAATTTATTGGGAAAAGTATACAGGACCTTTTTGCTGAAAAACCACTACAATTTGATACTAATATAAAAGCAGCTCCACTCATTGATTTTACAACACCTTTGTTTCATGTGCCGCATGCAAGTTGGCTGGTGCAACGTCAGGGAGAAGGAGATTCGGCATTAATGATTAGTCAAATCGGTTCCTTAGGAAATCATATGCATTCTAACGGAATAGCTATGGAATTGTATGGAAAAGGTTTGCCCCTGGCTCCTGAAATGGGTCATGGTTCCAGCTATTTTTCGATTGAATATGCTGAATATTACACTCAGTTTCCTGCTCATAATACCGTAATTGTAAATGGGAAATCCAAGTATCCGGAAATGAAAAGCAACCATGCTTTCAGTTTGAATGCGGCTTATCCTAAAAGTGGGGTCAAAGAAGGTGTTTTTTCCGGAATCACTTTTTCGGATGTGTCTTTTTTAGAGCCTGAAACGTACAGTAATCAACGCAGGGTCATGGGGATTGTTAAGGATACTATTGGAGAGGGGTATTATATTGATATTTTTCGTTCCACTCAGAAAGAGGGTAATAACATAAAGAATGAATATTTTTTTCATAATCTCGGACAAAATTTGGAACTGACGGCAACAAATGGAACTTCATTAGATTTAAAATCAACTTCTAAATTAGCTTTTGGCGATGGCGATTTAATGGCTTATGATTATATGTGGGACAAAAAATCCATAGAGACAGCTCAGGATTTTAAAGGAAGATTCAATTTAAAACTTCAGGACAAAACAGTAAACATGAACCTTTGGTTTCAAGGACAGTCAGACAGAGAAGTTTTTTCAGTGTTATCGCCAAAATCAACTGCTTTGAGTCATGGATTATTATCTGATGATATCAATAACAATCCAATACCTACATTGGTAGTGAGACAAAACGGTGAAGCCTGGAATCGCCCTTTTGTAGCTGTTTACGAACCGGCTTTGAATAATGAAACGAATATTCAGTCGGTGGATTACTTTGGGAAAAATGAGTTTGTTGGTATCCATGTAACTAATAAATCGGGAAAAGAAGATTTTATTTTTTCGAATACGAGTACCAATGAAAAAATGAATTTTAATTCATTTTCAGTTATGGGAACTTATGGGATAATCAGTAAAAAAGCGAATGATTTTACTCTTTTTCTGGGTAATGGAAAAAACATTTCCAATGGGAATTATACGCTTGATTTGGGGAATGAAGTAGCTTCAGCTGTATTAAAAAGCGAAAACGGACTGCTGTATTTCAGTTCGGATGCCGCTTTAACGCTTTCAGTTGTTGTAGAAGGAAAAATCAACAGCGGAATTTTAACGGATGCAGCCGGAACAAAGTATAACGGGATTTATAACAAAAAAGAAAAAACGCTTAGTTTTAAACTGCCTGCATTGTTGTATCAAAGGGTTATAATTGATATGAAATGATGAAAGCGTTGGATCAAATTTTTGTTAAAGTTTATGATGTTGCAATTTTTATTATTTTGCTAACAGCAAGTAGTAATTTATTTGGACAAACCCAATTGTATATAAAACACAGAGATTATAATTTTTCTCCTATTGAAAAGAAAATTCAAACTTGGGTGGACAGTTCTTATTATTCAGGTGCATCAATTATAGTTTCTCAAAAAGACAAAATTATTTACGAAAAATATTTCGGAAATTATAATAAAGAGACTCAGGTATTTATTGCCTCTGCCGGAAAATGGCTGGCTGCAGCAACAATAGCTTCGGTGGTCGAAAAGACCAATCTTTCCTGGGATGATAAGGTGAACAAATGGTTGCCTGAATTTAAAGATGTTAAAGGAGAAGCTACTTTGAGACAGCTTTTTTCACATACTTCCGGTTTTCCGGATTACCAACCCAAAGATTCGGTTACTGATAATTACCAAACATTGGAAGAATCAGTAAAGCACATAGTGAATTTACCAGCTGAAGCCGAGCCGGGAAGTACTTTTCATTATGGGGGATTGGCAATGCAGGTGGCAGGCAGAATGGCTGAATTGGCTACTGGTAAAGATTTTGAAACTATTTTTCAGGAGAATATTGCTATTCCATTAGAAATGAAGAATACTCATTTTGTACCTGTGGATGATAGTGGAGGTCATAGTCCTATGCTGGGAGGAGGAGCAAAAAGTACGCTACACGATTATGCTCACTTTTTAGAGATGATCAGTCATGATGGAATTTATAAAGGTAAACCAATTTTAAGTGCGGCATCTGTTGCAGAGATGCAGTCTGATCAAATAAGAGATGCAAAAGTTGCCAATCACGAATATGTGGAAAGAGTACGGGCTGAAAAGCATAATGGGATTTATGGCTTAGGAGAATGGAGAGAAGAGTTGGATGCTAAAGGCAATGTAGTTTTAATTAGTAGTCCCAGTTGGGCAGGTGCTTATCCCTGGATTGACAAAACGACGAATACCTATGGTTTTTTCCTGACACATGTCAATGTAGCAAAAGCAAATAAAGATGGATTTTCATCCTTTTATAATAGTCCCGTTTTGCCCATTATGGTTCGGGATGTATATAAAAATGCTGCCTTACCCAAAGAGGTAAAAACAGCTTTTGTTGAGGTGGGAAATGCTAAATTGTATTATGAAGAATTAGGAAAAGGAGAGCCACTAATTTTTATCCACGGGCATTCTTTTGATCATAGCGAATGGGATCCGCAATTTTTTGAATTTGCCAAAAAGTACAGAGTCATTCGATACGATTGTAGGGGGTATGGTTATTCGGATATGCCAAAAGAAGGAGAATCTTTTTTACATGCCGAAGACCTTTTGAAAATAATGGATTATCTAAAAATCAAAAAGGTTCATTTAGTGGGACTTTCAATGGGAGGTTTTATAGCAACGGATTTTTTGGCTTTGCATCAAGACCGACTTTTGTCAGCTACAATGGCTAGTGGTGATATTTTTCCGGTTTCTGGACCATCGGAACCTTGGACAAAAGAGCAATTAGCTATTCGAAGAGCAGAAATCGAAAAAATCAAAAAAGCAGGAATCATGAATCAAAAATGGGAATGGTTAAATGGTTTGATGCATAAAGGCGGTACTAATTTAGAAGCAATAAGAAGACCCGTTTGGGATATGATTTACAAATGGGATCAATGGCAACCATTGCATGCTGAGCCTCGGTTAGTATTAGGTAATGATGTGATTCATTTGTTAAAAGGACAAAAAATAACAGTTCCGGTGATGGTTTTAACTGGTGAAGCAGATAAAAATAATCGCAATAAGTTGTTAGAATGTGTGCCTGCTGCCAAACAAGTAATTGTACCTAATGCAGGTCATGTGAGTAATGTGGAAAACCCGGAGGCTTTTAATCAATTAGTCTTTGAATTTTTAAAAAATAATAAAAAATGATATTTAAGAAAGGATATATTTCAATAGTATTTTGTCTTTTGGTTTTTAATGTTTTTGCAGTTAGCAAAGATAGTTTGGTGGTTTATAATGCCACTCAGGATATTATAAATACGATGCATAATAATGACTTTTCAGTAAAGGTTAGAAAACCGGGCGGAGAGTGGAAAGAGTTGTTTGAGTATATTATAAAAGTAGATCAGGTCATTGGTACAGGCCATTCGGTGCAAAATGCTTCGATGGCATCTTTTGATTTTTCAGGAACGGTTGAAGTAGCTGTGACTTCAAATAAAGGAAATATCAATTCAGCTAGGGTAAGACCTTTGTCGAAAGGTATTAGTACCCGAATTAAGAAGAATACGCTATACTTTAACTTGATAAAGCCGGCAAATCTATCGGTAGAAATCAATGATGATATTTTTCATAATCTGCATCTTTTTGCTAATCCAATTGAGAAAGATGTACCGAATCCTAAAGATCCAAATGTCATCTATTTTGGTTCTGGTATTCATGAAATTCCGAATCAAAAATTACAGGTGCCTTCTAATAAAACGGTTTATTTGGCTGGTGGAGCCGTACTTAAAGGGCAAATTAGATTGGATAGTGTCGAAAATGTAAAGATTAAGGGAAGAGGAATTGTTTATCAGGAAATAAGAAGTGGAATACGGATTGCTAATTCAAAAAATGTAGAAGTAGAAGATCTGTTTGCTTCACAGTGTTTTACCGGAGGCTCAGACGGAGTATCAATTAAAAATGTAAAGACTATCAGTTTTTATGGTTGGGGTGACGGGATGAATGTGATGGCTGCTAATAATGTGTTATTTGATGGAGTGTTCATTCGTTCATCTGATGATTGTACTACTGTTTACGGAACTCGTGGAGGTTTTACAGGAAGCTGTAACAACATAACAATGCAAAATTCGACACTTTGGGCTGATGTTGGTCATCCTATTCTGATAGGAACACATGGGAACAGTAAAGATCCCGATGTTCTAGAAAATTTGAAATATACTAATATTGATATTTTGGATCAGAAAGAAATGCAGGTCGATTATCAGGGCTGTCTGAGTATTAATGTAGGGGATAATAATTTGGCTAAAAATGTCCTATTTGAAAACATAAGAGTAGAAGATTTTAGAGAAGGGCAATTGCTTAATTTAAGAGTGTTTTATAATACCAAATATTGTACTGCGCCAGGTTTAGGTATTGAAAATGTGGTGTTTCGTAACATCGATTATAATGGTAAAAATGCCAACTTATCTATAATAGCTGGTTATAATGAACAAAGAAAAATAAAGGATGTGACATTTGAAAACCTTAAGATAAATGGGTTTTTGATACATGATGAAATGCAGGGCAAACCCAAATGGTATAAAACTTCAGACATGGCCCGATTCTTTGTAGGAGAGCATGTGGAGGGAGTTACTTTTAAAATTAAATAAAACGAGATCATGAAAATACG
This sequence comes from Flavobacterium glycines, assembly GCF_900100165.1. Taxonomy (GTDB): domain Bacteria; phylum Bacteroidota; class Bacteroidia; order Flavobacteriales; family Flavobacteriaceae; genus Flavobacterium; species Flavobacterium glycines. Next base: position 75,424 of record NZ_FNEO01000002.1, on the reverse strand, counting down.
TTCCCAATTAAGTGTTATACTAGGTAGCCTTTTTGTACTTGGATACGCATCCGGTTGTTCAGTAAAAAACAAATTAAAGGCAATAAATGTTGAAGTTAAAAATAATCTGGATTTCAACCGTAAGGAAATTGTTAGTATTCCAATTGGAAAACTATCAGGTTTATTAAAAAATATTTCCGAGAAAAACATTCGGGTTAAATTTCTGGGAGCTAATGAATACCTAAGAACCCAATGGATTGATTATAACAATGATGGAAAGGGAGATGAATTGCTTTTTGAAGCAGAAATTAAAGCAAATAGCGTAGCAAAATATGTAATAGTCACTGATATAGTAAAAGAGCCTGAAAGTAAAATTAGGACTTATTCCCGTTTTGTGCCGGAACGTATTGATGATTACGCCTGGGAAAATAATAAGGTGGCATTCAGAGCTTATGGTCCTGTAGCACAACAATTAGTTGAAGAAGGTAAAGAGGGTGGAACACTTTCCAGTGGTATCGACTTATGGTTGAAAAAAGTGGACTATTCCATAATTGACAGTTGGTATCAAAAAAATGTAGCCAATCCGGGATATTACCATATTGAGCATGGAGAAGGTTATGATCCTTATCATGTAGGTGCCAGTCGTGGTACAGGTGGTACAGGGCTGTGGGAAAAAGATAGTTTACAGGTATCTAAAAATTATGTGAGTTACAAAACTATTGCTACTGGACCTTTGAGAACTGTTTTTGAATTGACTTATGCTCCCTGGAGTAGTTATGGAGTGTATGAAACCAAAAGAATTTCATTGGACCTGAATTCTAATTTTTCAAAATTTGAAGTAAGCTATCAAGCTGATAAAGAAATTCCAAATTATACAGTAGGGATTACGCTTCATGATAAAAAAGGAGAAGTGAATATCAACAAACCTAAGGGATGGTTTCGTCATTGGGAGCCAATTGATAGTGCATTTGTTGGTGAAGGCATTGTCTTAAGTCCAAAATTAATTGATACTGCTTTTGTTCATGATTCCAAAACAGCCGATCAAAGTAATTTGTTAATTCTTACTAATCCGGAGGATAAAATAACTTATTATGCTGGTTTTGCCTGGACAGGAAGTAAACAGATTAGAGATGTTATGGACTGGGATGAAATGCTTGATAAACAAGCAAAAATTATAGCTAATCCTTTAGAAGTTAAGGTAATAAAATAAGGGAGGAATTCGTAAGAAATTAAGAGAATGATTTTTAAAAATAAATATACATATATATTAGTGTTAGGCTTGTCTTTTGGTGCCTGTACATCGGTAAAAAAAACTGAATTACAGCTAAAAGGAGGCAATTATATTTCGGAAGTTTGGCAATCTGATAGGGGTGATGGTACTTACACCAATCCAATTTTGTATGCCGATTATTCTGATCCCGATGTGATTCGTGTAAAGGATGATTATTATATGACAGCAAGTAGTTTTAACTGTATTCCGGGTTTGCCCATTTTGCATTCTAAGGATTTGGTGAATTGGCAGATTGTCAACTATGCTTTGGAACAACAAATTCCTGAAGCCGTTTTTAATATTCCACAACACAGTAAAGGGGTTTGGGCACCGGCCATACGTTTCCATAAAGGAGAATTTTATATCTATTGGGGCGATCCGGATTTTGGGGTATATATGATTAAGACCAAAGATATTTATGGCAAATGGTCAAAGCCAATATTGGTAATGTCAGGAAAAGGAATCATTGATCCTTGTCCGCTTTGGGATGGTGAAAATACGTATTTGATTCATGCCTGGGCAGGAAGTCGTGCCGGGATAAATAGTATGTTGGCTATTAATAAAATGAATGTCGAAGGAACGATGGTTCTGGATGAAGGACAAAATGTTTTTGATGCACACGATAAGCATCATACTATGGAAGGACCTAAATTGTATAAAAAAGACGGCTATTATTACATTTTTGCTCCGGCAGGAGGAGTTGAAAATGGCTGGCAGGTAGTGATGCGTTCTAAAAATATTTACGGACCTTATGAAGATAAAATTGTTTTAGAACAGGGAAGTACTGCAATAAATGGTCCCCATCAGGGCGCTTGGGTGACAACACCTGATGATGCTTCCTGGTTTATTCATTTTCAGGATCAGGGAGTTTACGGACGTGTATTGCACCTGCAACCAATAGAATGGAAAGAAGCCTGGCCAATGATAGGGAAGGATTATGATGGGAACGGAGTTGGAGAGCCCGTACTTTCTAATGTAAAACCTATTGTTGGTAATGGCTTATCGGTAATACATCCTTTTGAAAGCGATGAATTTGAGAATGGAAAAGCTGGGTTGCAATGGCAATGGTATGCCAATTCGTCTGTTAAATGGAGCGCTCAAATTCCGGGAACAGATTATCTGAGACTTTTTACTATAAACCAGAAGGAGGAACCCAATCTTTGGAATGTACCCAATCTATTATTGCAAAAATTACCGGCTCCGGATTTTACGGCAACAACCAAAGTGAAGTTAACTACCGAATGGGAAACGTCTGGAAAAAAAGCAGGCTTGTTGTTAATGGGGAAATCGTATGCTTATGCTGCAATTGCCTATCATGATGGGAAATATTGGGTGCAGCAAATTAGTTGTGTAAATGCTAATGAAGGGACATTGGAAAAACTAATTGAAGAAAAACCTTTAAATTCAAATGAAGTGCAATTGCGTATGAAAATCACAGCTCCTAATGCAGCTTGTCGTTTTAGTTACAGTGAAAACGGAATCGATTTTTTTGAAATTGGACAAGAAGCAATCGCCGAAAAAGATTTATGGATTTCTGCCAAAATTGGAGTTTTTGCCATAAGTCAACCGAATGTTAGAATAGGTGGCTATGCCGATTTCGACTGGTTTAGAATAACAAAATAAAAGTAAGATATGAAGCTTTGCTCAACATTTGAGTTCAATTTTCTTATTGATAAAATAATTAAATAGAAGTAATTTAAGATGAATAATGTCCAAGATTTAAATATTAAAAAAGAGATCTTACCTATTTTTGATTATTCACTTAATCTTTTTGCAAGAAAGAAAATTCTTGAATTATTAGAAACACCTTTATTGGATGAGAAACGGATTATTGAAAGACAAAAAATTTTTCGAGGTTTTGCTTCTAATATTAAAGTTCTAGATAATTATTCTTATACGGTTCTTTATCTAAATGAAGTACATTTTTTTCTTAATGAATTAAAAGCAGAAGATTTAAAAAATACTAAGTATCATTTCTTTACTTCAAATAAAGGAGAAATTTTATTTAATAATAAAATTTATCAATTAATATTATTTTTTCATAGACTGGAATTAAATTATTTTTCAAGACTGAAGTTAGATGTTTTTCCTGAATGCTATCGTTCTGAAATTAATAGGATTATGTCTTTTTTATCATATTTTGATTTACGTAAATACGAATATTTACTTAGAGAAAAGAAGCTTCGCAAGAGTCATATTAATGAAATTAAAGAAAAAATTTCATACTTAATATTGGATAACAGAATTGAAGTATTTTGGGAGGATCTATTTTTATTTGAAGCATATTTGTCAATAAACAGAGCTATTTTAGTAAACAAGTTTACTTTTCCAATTTTTACACAAACCGAAATTAATCTTGTTGATTTTTATCATCCATTAATAAAAAATCCAGTTAAAAATTCTTTGCATACAGCTACTAATGTTATTGTATTGAATGGACCAAATATGTCTGGAAAATCAACGATATTAAAATCGATTAGTTTATGCTTGTATTTGGGAAATCTTGGTTTTGGAATTCCTGCCAGTAAAGGAGAAATACCAATTTTTGCTAATTTTTCCATTGGTATTAATAGGAGGGATGATATTCTTAATGGTTATAGTCATTTTATGCTGGAAGTAATAAATCTTAAGAATATTGTTGAAAGAGCTTCAAAAGGAATAAACTGTTTTGCAGTTTTGGATGAACTTTTTAGTGGAACAAATGTTGAAGACGCACTAGAAATATGTAAAACAACTATTAATGGTGTTAGTAATTATGGTAGTTCCTTGTTTTTTATATCTACACATATTCAGGAATTGAAAAACGTATTAAGTGATAAAGTTGTCACTTATTATTTAGATTGTGATTTGATTGATGATGTACCCACATTTACTTATAAACTTAAAAAAGGGTGGTCAGATATTAAGTTAGGGAGAATTTTATTTGATAAAGCAGGTTTAAATAGTTTTTTCAATTCTGAAGTTAATAATAATGAGAGTTAGTATCTAGTTATCAGATCTGTAAAATTGATTCAAGGTATAATAGAATAGTATATAATTTAAAATTAATATAAAAATGAATAGAATGTATGTTTTGTGTGTGTTGCTTTGTTTTACATTAACAATAAAAGCGCAAGCCATCTTACAAGAAACCGTTCAAAAATTAAAATCGCCAAACGGGGCTTACGAATTTGCTTTTTATCAAAAGCACAATAATGCGGGAGAGAAACAAATGTATTATACGCTTTCTTTCAAAGGAAAAATGGTTGTAAAGGAGTCTGAACTGGGTGTTTTGATTGAAAATCAAACTTTCGAGTCAGCACTTGGAATCCCTAATGATACCTGTAAAGTCTGGGGTGAGAATTTAAATTTTACAGGAGTTCAACGCAATGCCGTAAATGAAACATGGAAACCTGTTTACGGTGAAAATGCTGTTATTCGTAATAACTATAACGAAATGACAGTATCGTTTCGTAAAGGGGAACTTCCTAAAGAAAAGCAAGGCGATGGTTACGACAAGAACAAAAGTTATTTTATGAACGTTGTTGTACGCGCTTACGATGAAGGAGTAGCGGTTCGTTATCATTTTCCGGAACCAACGAATGGTTTATTTCTGCATATTGTTGGAGAACAAACACAGTTTACTATGCCCGAAGGAACTTTGGCTTATTACGAACCGTGGGCACAAGGACCATTTTCATTACTTCCTTTAAAAGACTGGAAAGGGCAGAGTGAGCGTCCTCTTACAATGAAATTGGCTAATGGTTTAACCGTAGCGATAGCCGAGGCTCAAATGACGGATTATGCCCGTATGAAATTCAGTCTTAATGCGACTAAACCCAATACGCTTCAGGCAACAATTTATAGCAGTGTGGATGTTATTCCTGCGTATAGCACTCCTTGGCGAGTGATTATGGCTGCTGAGAAATCGACAGATTTAGTTGTGAATAAAGATATTATTCTGAATCTAAATCCTGAAAATCAATTAAGGGACGTGTCGTGGATTAAACCAGGGAAAGTAATTCGAGTGGCAAAAATGACACAGGCTGACGCTAAAAAATGTATTGATTTTGCTGCCGAACGCAATTTACAATATGTTCATCTCGATGCGGGCTGGTACGGTCCTGAGATGAAAATGAGTTCCACTGCGACTACAGTTTCTGAAACTAAAGACCTAAATATACCTGAATTGTCGGCTTATGCTGCTACCAAGGGAATTGGACTTTGGGTTTATGTTAATCAACGGGCATTGATTCAGCAATTAGATTCTATTTTGCCTTTATATAAGAAATGGGGCATCAAAGGAATTAAATTTGGTTTTGTACAAGTAGGAAATCAACGTTGGACGACATGGTTGCACGAAGCAGTTAAAAAATGTGCAGAATATGGTTTTATGGTGGATATCCATGATGAGTACCGTCCAACAGGATTCAGCCGTACTTATCCTAATTTGATGACTCAGGAAGGAATTCGTGGCAATGAAGAAATGCCTGACGCGAATCATAATACGATTTTACCTTTTACCCGTTTTTTGGCCGGACCAGCCGATTATACCATTTGTTATTATAGAAAAGATATAAAAAATACACATGCTCACCAGTTGGCTTTATCGGTGGTTTATTATAGCCCGATACAGTTTATGTATTGGTATGACCAACCTTCAGCTTATCAGGGTGAATCTGAAATTGAGTTTTTCGATAAGGTAAAAACGGTTTGGGACGAAACAAAAGTACTTGATGGACAGGTGGGAGAATACATTACAGTAGCCCGTAAAACCGGTTCTGATTGGTTTGTTGGTGCTATTACAAATAATCAGGCTCGTAAAATAACCGTTCCAACAACATTCCTCGAAAAAGGAAAGAAATATGTGGTGAAATCATTTCAGGATGATGATAACATTCAAACGCGTACTAAAGTTGCCGTTAAAGAACAATTCATAAAAGGAGGCAGTGAATTAGTTTATGAGTTGAAAGCTAGTGGAGGTGTGGCGCTAATTTTTTCTGAAGTGAAAAAATAAATCGTTATGAAGATGAAAAAAATAAATTACATATTGTTGCTTTTAAGTCTTTTAAGCTTCAGCGGATATAGTCAGGTATGGCAATGGAGTGCTCCGGTAAAAGGAATGATTTCTGACGAAACCAAACAGCATCCACAAGCGTATTTGTGGATTCCCGAAAATTGTAAACAAGTAAAAGGAATCATCTTTGGTCAGCACAATATGATTGAAGAAGGGATGCTGGAGCATGCCTATTTTAGAAAAGTAATGACTGAATTGGGTTTTGCCGAAGTTTGGGTCACACCAGTGGTGAGCTGGATGTATGATACGACAAAAGGAGAGGATAAGATTATCTCAGAAATGTTTCAGGAATTGGCTAATGTTTCAGGCTATCAGGAATTAGCTTATGCTCCAATTGTCCCTATAGGACATTCTGCTATGGCCAGTTTTCCCTGGAATTTTGCTGCTTTTAATCCGGAACGTACCTTAACCTTAGTTTCAATTCATGGCGATGCCCCGCAAACAAATCTGACAGGAAACGGAAAACCGAATCCAAATTGGGGGGATCGAAACATAGACGGAATCCCTTCTTTGTTTATAATGGGAGAATACGAATGGTGGGACGCACGTATTCAACCAGCATATAAATATATTGCAAAACATCCTCAAAGTATTATTACGCTATTTGCTGATGCAGGACATGGTCATTTTGATTATTCAGATGCTATGGTCAAGTATGTTGCGAATTATATTCGCGAAGCAGCTAAAAGGAGATTGCCAAATAAGTTGGCTTCAAATGATTTCGTAAAGCTGAAAACAGTAAAACCGGCATCTGGCTGGTTGATGGACAAATGGAGACAGGATTCTATTCCGCAATCGAAAACTGCTTCATTTACCACTTTTAAAGGCGACCGAAAAACCGCTTCTTGGGTATTTGATAAAAAAATGGCAAAAAATACGGAACATTTTTATGCGCAATCCAGAGGCAAGAAAATGCAATACATTGGTTTAATGCAAGACGGAGAAACAGTTCAGCCAGATAAAACCCATGCCAATTATGCTTTAAAGTTTAAGCCTTTACAAGATGGTATTTCTTTTACTTTAAAAACTTTTTTTGCAGATAGTTTAAGGTTAAAATCGGTTTTTGATTTTGCAAAAACACCACTTTTAATTGACCGTATTTGTGGTCCCGTAAAGAAAGTTAATGATTCTACATTCCAAATTAGATTTGATAAACTCGGCTTTAATAATAGTAAACGAAGTAATGATATTTGGCTTTTGGCACACAATGAAGGGGATGCCATTTATAAAAGTGCCATACAGCAGTTGCATTTGCGATTTCCAATTAAAAATCAAGATGGTACACCACAACAGATTGATTTTGCACCGATAGATGATGTTAAAATTGGAATAAAAAAAATAGCATTAAATGCAAAATCAAGTGCGGGGACAAAAGTAAATTATTATGTAAAAGAGGGGCCGGTTTATGTAGAAGGTAATGTACTGCATTTTACTAAAATTCCACCTCGAACCCATTTCCCAATCAAAGTAACAGTAGTAGCCTGGCAATATGGAATGGTAGGTCAAATGCAATCTGCAGAGCCTGTTGAACGATGTTTTTGGATTAGGAAATAGTTCGCTCCAGCGTATAAAAAAAGAGAAGCAGTTAAGCAGTAAAGTTTAGCTGCTTTTTTTATGATGGTGTGGGGTGAATGGATAAATGGCTGTATTTGCTGGATTTTATAGAGTATAAGAACTATAATTTATAGTAATTGAATTATAATTTATCGCTTAAAATTATTTTTCTGGCTAACATTGGATATTCTTAGCAGGGATGTTTTTTTCTGATCAAAAAGAGTAAAGATATTGTGAAAGAACTTTTGTGAAGAAGAGTTTTTTACATAAAAGAGAATGGATTTTAATATAAAAAGAGAATTGAATGATTAAGTATTTAATCTTAGTAGCAGGCATGTCAATTAGTATGTATGGGCAATCTCATTATCCGGGACAGCATCCGGGGAAATTGAAATTGGATGATACCAAAAATGTAAAAGTTTTAGGATTTGATCTTCATGATGTGAAGTTATTGGACAGCCCGTTTAAGGATAATATGGTGCGTGAAAGTAAGTGGATTATGGATATCGATGCTAATAGATTATTGCATAGTTTTAGAACTAATGCAGGGGCATTTAGTAGTCAGGAAGGTGGTTATTTTACGATGAATAAATTAGGTGGTTGGGAATCGCTGGATTGTGATTTAAGAGGTCACAGTACGGGGCATATCCTTTCAGGTTTAGCTTTATTATATGCTGCTACGGGAGAGAAAATGTACAAAGTTAAAGCGGATAGTTTGGTTACGGGCTTGGTTGAGGTTCAAAAAATATTGAATCAAAAAGGCTATCTGAGTGCATTTCCACAAAATTTAATAGACCGCGCCATTGCAGGAAAAAGTGTTTGGGCACCTTGGTACACCCAACACAAACTTTTTTCAGGTTTAATCGACCAATATCTGTATTGTGACAGTACGTCGGCATTAGAAATTGCTAAGGGAATGGCTGATTGGGCTTACGAAAAGTTAAAGCCTTTGACTAATGAAGAGCGTAAAAGAATGCTTAGAAATGAGTTTGGGGGAATGAATGATTCTTTTTATGCTTTATATGAAATTACAGGAGAAAGCAAATATAAATTTCTTGCCGAATTTTTTTATCACGAAGAGGCGTTGAATCCGTTAATGGATAAGGTTGATAATCTCAATAAAAAACATGCTAATACTTATATTCCTAAGTTAATAGGACTCTCTCGTGATTATGAATTAGAAGGAGGGACAAAAAATCGTGAAATCCCTGAGTTTTTCTGGAATACTGTTGTCGATCATCACACATTTGTTACGGGTAGTAATAGTGATAAGGAGAAATTTTTTGAACCGGATCATCTTTCAGAGCATTTGAGTGGTTATACAGGTGAGTCTTGTAATGTGTACAATATGTTAAAACTAACCCGTCATTTGTACGGCTATAATCCGCAAATAAAATATGTTGATTATTATGAAAAAGCACTTTACAATCACATTTTGGGGCAGCAGGATCCAAAAACAGGTATGGTAGCTTATTTTCTACCGATGAAACCCGGTGCACACAAGGTTTACAGTACGCCTGAAAATTCATTTTGGTGTTGTGTGGGAAGTGGTTTTGAAAATCAGGCAAAATATGGGGAGTTTATTTATTACCATGATAAAGGGCTTTATGTAAATCTTTTTATTCCGTCCGAATTGAATTGGAAAGAAAAAGGAATCACCGTAAAACAGGAAACTAGTTTTCCAAATGTAGGAAGTACCAAACTGACCCTTAGTACTCCTAATCCAGTGAGCATGCCAATTCATATTCGATATCCGTCATGGGCAATTAGTGCCGAAGTGAAAGTAAACGGAAAAAAACAGATGGTTAAAACCAAACCAGGAACTTATATTGTGTTAGAGCGTAAATGGATGGATGGAGATACAATTGAAGTTTCGTTTGGGATGCAGATAAAAGTAGTGCCAACAGTTGATAATCCTAATATAGCGGCAATAACTTACGGACCTGTAGTATTGGCAGGAAAAATGGGAACGGAGGCTATGGCTGAACCCGCACCTTATAGCAATCCAAAGTTGTATAATGATTATTACACTTACGATTATAAGGTTCCAAATAGTCTTTCGAATAAGCTGCCGTTTTCGGCAAAAAAACTTGAAAATAATATTTTGAAGGATAAAGAGATGGGCCTTGAATTTAAAATAAAAGGAACAGAGAATATTTTGAGTCCAATTTATAATATACATGGAGAAAGGTATATCATCTATTGGAATTTGACAAAATAATAAAGATTTAGCGGTATATATTATGAATTTAAAAAAACAAATTGTAGGCTCCCTTTTTGCAACTTTAATGCTGGTGAGTTGTGGAAGTACTATTACAAATAACAAATCAGATAAAGGATTTGATGTAGATGCACAATTAACTTATTGTGTAAAACAATCTTCAGATGCTTTAAAATTAATACCCAATGATGGAACGATTCCCAGGAATATTGCCCCTGATAGTAAACAATGGAAATTTGTAGATTACAAAGATTGGACCAGTGGTTTTTGGCCTGGTGAACTTTGGTATTTATATGAATCTACAGGAGATCAAAAATGGGAAACAGCGGCTGATAAATTTACCAATTATTTAGCACCACTTTCGGTTACTCCGGCTCTGGATCACGATTTAGGTTTTCAGGTTTTTACTAGCTATGGTAATGGGTATCGTTTAACTAAAAATCCGGAGTATAAAAAGGTAATTTTAAAAACAGCCGATACATTGGCAACACTTTTTAATCCCAAAGTAGGAACCATTTTGTCCTGGCCAAGAGAAGTGCCTAATATGGAATGGCCACAGCATAATACGATTATGGACAACATGATTAATTTGGAATTGTTGTTTTGGGCTTCTAAAAATGGAGGAAGTAAAAAGTTATACGATATGGCTGTTAGTCATGCTACAGTTACGATGAACAATCATTTCCGACCAGACTATACTTCATATCACGCAGTAGTGTATGATAAGGAGACGGGTAAGAAAATAAAAGCGGTTACCCATCAGGGCTATAGCGACAGTAGTATGTGGGCTCGTGGGCAGTCCTGGGCAATTTATGGTTATACGATGGTTTACAGGGAAACTAAAGATCCTAAATTTCTTGATTTCGCTCATAAAGTAACCCGCGTATATTTAGACCGTTTGCCAAAAGATTTGATTCCTTATTGGGATTTTGATGATCCAACAATTCCTAAGGCTCCTCGGGATGCCTCGGCAGCTGCGGTAGTAGCTTCAGCACTCTTAGAATTATCAACCTATACTCAGGATGCTGTTTTAGCCAAAGAATATTTTGATAAAGCAGAAGCGATGCTCAAAGAGTTGTCAGAACATTATCAAAGCAGAGATAAAAATACTGCATTATTGTTACATTCTACAGGACATAAACCGGCTGGTTCTGAAATTGATTATTCAATTATATATGCCGATTATTATTATGTAGAAGCCTTATTAAGGTATAAAAAAATGAAAGCTGGTAATGCTCCATTATTGACATATAGCTTTGACTAAAAAAATAAATTATAACCAATCAAAAAAATAAAATTATAATGAAAAATAAAAAAATAGTATACTGGTCTATTGTAGTAGCTTTGGCCGGATTTTTATTCGGTTTTGATACTGTGGTGATTTCGGGAGCAGATAAACAGTTACAGCAATTATGGGGCTCTTCTGATTTGTATCATGGATTAGTAGTGATGTCTTCGGCACTTTGGGGTACCGTAATTGGGGCTATTTTTGGAGCTATTCCCACTAATAGTTTGGGCAGAAAGAAAACATTGGTATTAATAGGTGTTTTATTTTTCCTTTCGGCTGTTGGAACTGCTTTAACAAATGATTCTATAGTTTTTTCTATTTTCCGATTTTTAGGAGGATTAGGTATTGGAGCTTCAACAATTGCCGCACCAACTTACGTTTCAGAGATTGCTCCTGCAAAAGACAGAGGTAAACTGGTGGCTTTGTATCAGTTTAATATCGTATTTGGAATCTTAATTGCTTTTCTTTCTAATTATTTATTGCAGGATATAGGGGAGAATTCCTGGCGTTGGATGTTAGGAGTACAATCGGCTCCCGCTTTAATCTATACTTTATTGGTTTTTGGAATTCCGGAAAGCCCACGTTGGATTTATGAATATACGAAAGATAAGGAAAAAGCAATTGAGATATTACGTTTGGTAAATACAGATGAAGAAGTAGCTGAGGAAATGGCTGCTATGGAGAATGAAAATCAAAATGAAGTATTGGATGAATCTATTTTTATGAAAAAATACAGAAAGCCATTGCTACTGGCTTTCTTTATAGCCTTATTTAATCAATTTTCAGGTATTAATGCTTTCCTGTATTATGCGCCACGTATTTTTGAATTGGCCGGTTTGGAAAAATCAGCTTCCTTTTTCAGTAGTATTGGGATTGGAATTGTTAATTTGATTTTTACCCTAATTGGAATTTCCTTGATTGATAAGTATGGTAGAAAAACATTAATGTATTTAGGTTCGGTAGGCTATGTTGTTTCTTTAGGATTAGTAACATTGGCTTTTTATTTTGAATGGAAAGGTATGACTGTCCCGGTGTTTTTCTTTTTATTTATCGCTTCTCATGCAGTAGGCCAGGGTTCTGTAATTTGGGTATTTATTTCCGAATTATTCCCTAACAAACTCAGAGCAGCCGGAACTTCTTTTGGTACTTCAGTTCATTGGGTATTAGCGGCCTTGATTCCGTCGTTTATTCCGTTTTTATTCAAAGAAATTGGAGCTACAACCGTCTTCAGTATTTTTTGCTTGATGATGGTTTGGCAATTGTTTTGGGTTTTCTTTAAAATGCCTGAAACCAAAGGAAGAACTCTGGAAGAATTATCAGAAAGTCTTTCGACAGAAAGTCAATTAAATAGTAACCAAAATAATTTTAAAGTAAAACAAAATGAATTTATTTAACCTTGAAGGTAAGACAGCGTTAATAACAGGAGGGATTCACGGATTAGGGATGGCAATGGCTGAAGGATTGGCCAAAGCCGGTGCTGAATTAATTATTACTAATAATGTTCAGGAGCCTTTGGATGTGGCGATTGAGCAATATAAAAAATCAGGTTTTAAGGCTACCGGTTATGTTTTTGATGTAACTGATGAAGTGGAAGCTGAAAAACAAGTAGCTGCTATAGAAGCTAATCATGGTAAAATTGATATTTTGGTTAACAATGCCGGAATTATTATGCGCGTTTTAGCGATTGATATGCAGGTAGCTGATTTTCGTAAAGTGATAGATGTGGATTTAGTGGGACCTTTTATCATGTCTAAGTTGGTAGCCAAAGGAATGATTGCACGCCAATCAGGAAAAATTATCAATATCTGTTCAATGATGAGTGAATTAGGTCGTGATAATGTAAGTGCTTATGCTTCTGCCAAAGGAGGATTGAAAATGCTTACTCGAAATTTAGCGACCGAATGGGCAAAACACAATATTCAGGTAAATGCTATAGGACCAGGTTATTTCGCTACTTCACAAACAGCTCCAATTCGTGTGGATGGTCATCCGTTTAATGATTTTATTATTAGCAGAACTCCGGCAGGACGATGGGGAGATCCGGAAGATTTAGCCGGAACAGCTGTTTTCCTGGCTTCCGATGCCAGTAATTTTGTGAATGGTCAGGTGATTTATGTAGACGGAGGGATTTTGGCTACTATTGGTAAACCTGCTAATGAGTAATTAATTGAATTACGACAAAAAATAATATTTTAAAATAATAGAAATGAATTTGAATACTTCTAATCTGATTGATAAAAAAGTCATTTTTGAACAAATTGAAGCAGAATTAAAAAAAGAAAATTTTACTGTTGTCAAGAAAGATGAAACAAGACCCTGGGGTGGTTTTTTCGTAATTGACGAAGATCAGGCAGCTGTTTTTGCAGCTAAATATTTTCCGCATCTTGAGATGGATATAATTAAAATTACTAATAAGTTAAGTCCTAAAATTTTGGTAGTTGCACCGAATAAGCGTTTGTCCTGGCAATATCATTTCCGAAGAGCAGAAATTTGGAAAATTGTAGCAGGAATTGTGGGTGTAAAAACAAGTCCAACAGACGAAGAAGGAGAAATTCAACAACTTACACCTGAGGATTTTATCCAAATGGATAAAGGAGAACGTCATCGTTTAATAGGATTGGATTCATGGGGAATAGTTGCTGAAATTTGGCAACATACTGATTCTGAAAACCCATCTGATGAAGAGGATATTGTTAGATTACAGGATGATTTTGGGAGGTAAAAATAACCGTCCCATTCAACCATTTGGTGAATGGGACGGACTTTTTGAAATTGGTTTTCCAATAAAACTCTGAAGTAACTGAAGCCTTTTGTTTTCCATTTATTTTCTATTATTTTTCCAAAAATTCTTCTTCTGTCATTGCGTTATTTATTGCTACTCCTGCAATACTCCCTGCTGATACAGCATATGGTACAGAACGTAGAGGATTGGTATTGTCTCCGCAAGCAAATATATTATCCACTGTTGTTTTCTGTAACGCATCTATTTTAACAAGTCCTTGTTCGGTCAATTCACAACCCAATAATTCGGGGATTTTGCAGTGTTGTTCAAAAGGAGGTCTTGAATAGATAGCTTTTAATTCAAAAGTTGAATTGTCTGCAAATATTATTTCTTCAACAACTCCGTCTTTGTGTTTTAATGAGGTGATTTCCTTTTCAACTATTGAAATATTGTGTCGTTTGATTTCATCGGTTTGTTCTGCGGTCAATTCCGATTTTCCATTGGTAAATATCGTTAAATCCTTTGTCCAGTTACGAATGAGTCGAGCCAGATGAAATGCACCGTATCCATTTGCAAAAATCCCTGTTTTTTGATTTTTCACTTCATATCCGTGGCAATAGGGACAATGAAGTACTGAAATTCCCCAACATTCAGAAAATCCATCAATGTTTAGCATTATGTCTTTTAAGCCTGTTGCAAAAACGAGTTTTTTAGCTGAAAATAGTTGCCCTGATTGGGTTGAAATCTCAAACCCTTTATCGGTTTTCTTTCCATTAACGGCAAGGTCAGTTAAGAATTTTACGGTGTCGTATTGCAACACTTGTTTTTTTGCCTTTTCCGCAATAACGCCTGGTTTTTCTCCGTCTTGCGTAATGAAGTTATGCGAATGAGGGGTTTGTCGGTTACAAGGCAAACCGCTGTCAATTACCAGAACATTTCTTAATGCTCGTCCCAAAGACATTGCTGCCGAAAGTCCTGCATAGCTTCCGCCAACTATGATTACGTCAAAATTTTTGTTATCTGTCATTTCGTTAAATTTTAAAAATGTTGTTAATGGAAAAGGTAAAGCTAAAGCTGATAAAATAAGTCCTCCTTGTTTAATTAATTCTCTCCTTGATATTTTTTTCGTTTCAGTCATTTGTTTTTTAAAGGAGCGCAAATGAATTTAAAGGGCAGATTAAATTTAGTTATTTTATTTTGCAGTTTTTACACTTTTATGTATTGCACCTTCAAACATAGAATAGGCATAATTATTAAGAAATAAAACCATTCCAGCCATTTTCCCTACAATGTTTCGGAACCTTGGATTTTTGGCGTTTATCACTTTGATAATTTTGCTCACTATTATTGATGGATCGTCTCCATCTGCCAAACCATTTTTGATATACTTATTCACCTGCAGTTTATAGTTCCTGTAGTCTGTTATATTTCCATCAATAGAAATCATATTCGTGCCAATATTTGTTTTTGCCCACATAGGTTGTACCATACTAACCTTGATATTAAATTGACTTACCTCAAATCGTAATGATTTAAAGAAGCCTTCCAAGGCGTGTTTGGATGCAGCATAAATTGGGTGCATAGGTAACGATATAAGTCCCATCATTGAGCTAACTGTAATAATCTGACCAAACTTTTGTTTTCTGAAATAAGGCAATATGGCTTTTGTTACATTTACCGTTCCCCAAAAGTTAGTTTCAAATTGAAGTTTTCCTGCCTCTGTTGAAGTTTCCTCTGCTAATCCAGTGAGCATATAACCTGCATTATTAACCAAAATATCTAATTGATCTATAGTTTCAAAAAGTTGCTTGGTAAATTCTTTTATGGAATTCTCATTCGTAATATCCAAAGTCAAAACTTTAAAGGAAACTGTGGCTTGTAGTTTTTCTGCATTTCTACTAGTACCAATTACATTGTGTCCTTCTGTGTGCAACTTGTTTGCTAACATCAATCCAAAACCTGATGATGCTCCTGTTATTAAAATTGTTTTTTTCATTTTATCAATTTAAATTGTTGTTAATTATTTTCTATGCTTGGCGGAATCAATTTATACATTACCGGAGTAACGATTCTTGCCAGGATGGTAGAGCTTATCAACCCACCAATTAATACAATCGCCAACGGAGATATTTGAGGATTGGGATTCACCGCTAGCGGAATCAAACCGCAGATTGCCGTAATGGATGTCAGCACTACAGGGAGAAAACGGGTTTCACCGGCAATGGCAATGGCTTCGTCAATGGATTTTCCTTCTTGTCGCAATTGATTGGTGAAGTCAACCAAAAGAAGGGAGTTTTTCACCTGAATTCCGGACAGTCCAATGAAACCGATAATCGATACCAATGACATTGGATTTCCTGTCGCCAATAAAAACAACACACCACCAAGAACGCCTAATGGAATGATAGACAGTACGATGATAATTCCCTTAAACGTTTTAAATTGCAGCAATAAAACGGCAATGAATAAAAAGGCGCTCAATATGATTACCGAAAGAAAATTGCCTCCCAACGCATCGCCTTCGGATTCTTTTTCTCCCGAAAGTTTGTAATAATAGCCTTTAGGCATTTTTAGTTTATCCAATTTAGGAACAATATCTACCAACAGGTCATTCGCTAAATAACCATCTTTTGTCATCGCACTGACTTTTGAAAAGGGTGATTTGTTAAAGTGGTTGATGGCTGTGGGTGCGGTTTCAAAAGTGATGCTCGCAATTTGATTCAACGCAATCGGGGTTCCTTGAATGTTATTTACGTACAAACTTTTTAATGCGCCCAATTTGGAAAACTTGTCTCTTGGGAGTGTAATGGTCACGTTTCTTGCATCGCCACGGTCATCAATGTAATCGCCAACGGTTAGTCCTGCCACCGCAAGTCGGATCACTTTATCTACCTCGCTTGTTAGTACGCCCAATGTTCTTGCTTTTTCTTTATCGATTTTTACTTTAACATCGGTTTTATACGTATTCAACTCGTTGTTGATATAAACTGTGCCTTCTTGATTTCGTAAAATAGTTTCTACTTGAGAAGATAGTTTGCGTAAAACCGCTTGGTCTTCGCCAAATAATCGCACGACGATATTAGCTTCCAATGGTGGTCCTTGTTCAAAATCCTTTACCTCCACTTTGGCATAAGGCATTGTTTTGAACTTGTTACGCAATTTTTGTATCAAAATAGTTTTTTCGGAAGGTTTTGCTTCCTCATCTAACTGAACAAAAATTTGAGCAAAATCAGATTTTCTGTCCTGTGGATGAACGTTGTAATAAATCTGCGGGTTTCCGTGTCCCACATTTGAAGTGAAATACGCTATTTCTTTATGGTTTTTCAATTCTGCTTCCACCAACTTTGTCACTCGGTCACTTTCGGTAATATTCGCCTGAAGTGGCATTTTTATGTTGATAAGAAACATAGGTTTTTCAGAAGTTGGAAACAATTTGAATCCGGTTACCGAAAACAATCCAAAAGCAATTACACTTAAAAATACTGAAATGGCAATCGTAGTTTTTGGGAATTTCAATGCTTTTGGCATAATATCCCTGTAAGCTCTAGTAAGAAACTTTTGCAAATACTGAAGAAAAATATTCCCTTCACCGTGCTCGTGCGTTTTTAAAAATCGGCTTCCCAAAAACGGAACCAAGGTCAACGCGACAATCATAGAAGCCAAAACACTCGTGATAACCGCCATAGGCAGACTTCGGATGAATTCGCCTGCCATATCCGGAAGAAAAGCCAATGGCAAAAAAGCAATTACCAAAGTAGTGGTAGTACCTACAACAGCGATTCCTATTTGTTTAGTTCCTTTTAAAACAGCATCCATTTTGGAATGCCCTTCTCGTAGCCAACGCTCAATGTTTTCGACTACCACAATACTGTCATCTACCAGTAATCCTAAAGCGACAACCAAGCCAACAATACTCAATTGGTTTAAGGAATACCCTAAAGCATTCATTGCAATTAATCCCAACGCCAATGATAAAGGTATGGAAATCATAACAATAAGTGAGGCTCTTCCGCCTAATGGCACCAACGTAATGACAACCAAAAGAATGGCCAATGCAAAGTCAAAGCCTAAATGTCCCAAACGTTTTGACACCATATCGGCTTGGTCAAAATTCTTGACTAGTTTGATGTTAGCAGGTAAGTCTTTGGAGAATTCCTCCACAATTGGTAAATATTGCTTTTGCACATCGCTTATGTTTACGTTGTCCTTCATTCCGGCGGTGACCAAAACGCATCGGTGTCCGTTGATTCTTGCAATGTGGTTTACCACTTCCGATTTGTAGCTCACTTCGGCTACGTCTTTCATATAGATGATTTTTCCGTTGGCATTGTAAACGACAGTATTGGCAACATCATCGGCATTTTTGAATTTTCCGCTCGTTTTTACATTGAATACTTTAGTGTCCAAATCGATACTTCCGCCGGGAATATCGGCCGCTTCACTTTGCAAACTTCCCATTACTACATTTAATGGAATTTTTAGTTGTGCCAATTTTTCCAAATTCAAATCCACGCGGATCTCCTGTTCCGGAATTCCGCTGTATTTTACGTCCTTGAGATTGGTTATTTTTTCAATCTTTGCCTTTAGTTCATCAGCTTCATCGCGTAGTTTTTTGTCAGAAGCATTTTCAGAAACCAAAGCAACCTGAAGAATTTTTACATCCGAAGAAGAATTTTTTTCTGTTTTAATCTGATAAATATCTTTGGGCAATTCACTGTTTTTAAGAGCATTCATTTCGGTAGAGATTTCCTGATATTTATTGTCAACATCCACTCCGTATTTGAATTTTACCTGAAAAGCGGCTACGCCATCTTCTACAGTGGTGAGTATTTTTTCGATATTTTCCAATCCGTAAATCTTGTTTTCGATAGGTTTTACGACTTGTTCCTCCATATCTTTCGGACTCGTTCCGGGATAAATAACGGTGATCAAATATTGTGGCGGATGCGTCGAAGGATCTTCTGCTCGTGGCATTGTGAATAAGGTAAGCACCCCAACCACAGCGACTAACAGCGACAGAATCAGTGTGAACTGAAAATTCTTAACGGAAAAATTTGTTATTTGCATAGCGTTATTATTTAATGATTTTGATAGTGGATTGTTCGTTGAGATAAGCACTGTTGGAAATCACAATTTCATCCGTTTTTTGAAGACCGTCTTTGATAAAAACCTTATTGTTTTCAAATTTGGCAATCGTAACAGGCTGACGTTTTACCTTGTTGTTTGCCACGACAAAAACAAAGGCCTTGTTTCCGTCGGCTTCAAGAAGTGAGTTGTACGGAATGATGATGCGGTCTTCGGCTTTCTCGGCCTTGATTTCTGCTTTTCCAAACATACCCACGGCCGGTTTGCTGTTTTTCATATCCAATTTCAACTCCACCTGAAACGAACCCAATGCAGCATCTGCCGCTTGTGATTTTCTAAAAATAGTAGCGTCAAATTGTTCGTCAGGAAATCCATCAAGAGTGACAGTTGCTTTTTGCCCCAATTCAACAGCCGCCCATTCTTGGTCGGTTAAACCCACTTTTAAAAGATAATTGTTGTTTTTACTAGTTTCGTTTATGGCCAAAATTGGAGATCCGGCACCGACCACTTCACCTTCATTAGCAATTTTTGCGGTTACAAAACCATCGGCTGTGGCATAAATTTTGGCATAACGCGCATTAAAAGCAACAGCATCTTTTTGTTTTCGGGCAATGTCCAAACCTGTTTTGGTGTTTTGAAGCTGTTCCAAAGTATAAACACTGTCTTTGTAAAGATTTAAGGCACGAGTATAATCACGTTCGTATTTCTTGACATTCAAATCCGATTGATTCAAGCCCGAACCGATTTCGGTTTCATCCAAAGTGGCAAGAAGTTGTCCTTTTTTGAAAAACTGTCCTTCTTCTACATAAATTTTACTGACAACTCCTCCAATTTTAAAGCCATAATTGGCTTGGTTTTCTGTAGTCACTAACCCCGATGCGTTGATGTTGCTTGCAAGTGCCAATGATTGAGCCGTTGCTGTTTTAATCGAAATAACATCGGCATTTTCAAAAGGTTTCTGTTCTTTTGTTTCTTCTTTACAAGCATAAAAAAGAGGTAGTACGAATAGGATAATTATTAATTTCTTCATAATTGTTTAATTTTTAGTTTTTTAAAGTAAAAGTGGCATTGGCTCTTTCTAATTCGGCATAAGCAATCCACGAATTATAGAGGGCAATATTGGTATTGAGTTGGGCGTTTACCCATTGATTCTGTGCATCGAGAAGTTCTATATAAATCGCCTGTCCTTCTTTGTACAATTTGGTGATGTCGTCATTGTATTTTTTGGAGGATTCTTTTTGGTTTTTATTGGCGTAGAATTGTTCCAATGCCGATTTCAGATTATTCTGCGAAACCTGAAACTGAAGCAGTAATTGCTGTCTTACATTGTCTGTTTGGGAACTTATTTTTTTAGAATCCTCTTCGACCTGTTTGAGTTTGTATTTGTTTTTGTTGCCCGAAAAAATATTCCATTGCAAACCCAAGCCTGCAAAATAATATCGTGAATCTTTGTTCACTTCAAAATCAAAATCCTGAAAACCGAAATCGGCAAATCCGCTCAGTGTAGGAAACCAATGGGCTTGAGTAAGTTTATCGACAGTTTCATTTAATTCCTTTACCTGAGTCAGTTTTAGCAATTCTTCCCTGTTTTGCGTATTATCTGTAATGGCGTCAATGGGTAAAGTATCATTGTTATCTGTTTCAATGTTGGAATCCAATTTTTCGTTGAGCAAAAAATTGAAGTACGATTTGGCGTTATTACTGACTTGCTTTGCCGTTTCGAGATTCGCCTGAATCCGTATTACCTCGTTATCACTTCGCAAAACTGCGGTACGGTTGATTTTGTCATTTTTAAATAAAGATTGGTTTACTCTTTGGTTTTCTTTGACCAATGCCAAGGCATCTTGGTAAATTTTAATCCCTTCAATGGACTGAAGATATTTGTAATAGGCAATTTTTATTTCCTTAACCAACTCCCTTTTATAGATTTCCAATTCTATCTTTTGTAATGAAGTCTGTTGGTTTTTAATCCTTTCGTTATAGATAATTTCAAAATTAAGTAAGGGCATTGTCGTATGAATTTTTGCATCATAGAAATTATCGGGGTTAATTAAAACAGACTGATTTTCTAAAGCCGGAAAAGCATTCGAATTTGTCATTTGATTTAAAGTGCTGTACACAGGATTCATCAAGTCGCCAATCGGAATATCGATGGTTCTTCCGCCTTCTGCCACGGTATAACTTCCGTTTAAGGAAACGGTAGGGTAAAATAGCGAACGTGCCTCTTTCAAAGCATACATACTTTTGTTAATATCAAAATTATGTTGCTTTATTACTTCATTGTTTTTTAGTCCGGTTTCTATGTAGCCGTCTAGCTTACTTTGCGAATATCCTTGATATCCGAGTAGCACTGCTGTTAGAATTATTGCCTTTTTAATCATAATATACATTGTTTTTTAATTGAACATTGTTCATTTTTTTGAACAAAAAAATTTATAGTCGATCTATTATTTTTAAATACTCATTATAACCATCCAGTAGGATCGTATCAGGATTTGTGAATTTTAGGCCTTTGGTTCGCTGACGAATTTCGAGACAGCACATACCGTGAACCAAACTCCAAACCATAAACGAAAGCGGTTCCATATTGTGGCCTTTAAAATGTCCTTTTTCTATGCACTGCTGAACTGTTGTTTTTACGGAGTTGAAAGTCACAAGCCCTTCATTCCAACCTCCCTCTTCCGAACTTTCCAAAAATTCCATCGGAGCTTTAAGATTAAACATCAAATCATACATTTCTTGATTTTCCAAGGCAAATTTTATGTAGGTAAATCCCATTTTTCGTAATCGTTCCATTGGATCTTCTATGCTGAACAATTCCTCAAAATATCCTCCTAATTCTTGAAAACCAATAGAATGCAGGTCGTGTAAAATGGCATTCTTGTCTTTAAAATAAACATATACGGTACCTACACTATAGTCAATTTCGTCAGCAATATTTCTAATTGTCGTTTGCTCAATACCCTTTTCTATAAAAAGTCTTTTGGCACCTTTTAAAATCAATGCTTTTAATGCTTCTTTTTCTTTTGCTTTTCTATTTGCGACACTCATACCTCTAGAATTATTTGACAAAGATATGTTTTATTTTTGAACATTGTTCATTTTTTGTAAAAAATTAAATCCAGAAGCAAAATCTCTTGTTTTACTGTTTTTTTAGAGGTGAATTTTTAATCGTTTTTTGAGTTTTTCAGGAAATATAGATTTCTTTCAAGAGTTTCTTATATAGTGTACCTGATCTCTTTTTAAAGAAACAAATATCTTATGCTTGAACTAAAATTAATTAAAGTACAGTTTTTCATTATATTGTAGTATTAAAAGCTAGCATTGTCAGTTTTATTTACAAACTCCGTAGGACTCTTCCCAAATTGTTTTTTAAAAGCAAAAGAGAAATGGGATAAGTTTTCAAAACCCACTTCATAAAAAATATCAATGGGTTTTCTCTTTTTTTCAGTTATTTGAAAACGGGCTAGTTCCAGTCGCTTTTGGGTAATCCACTTTTGTGGTGTGGTGTTGTAAGCCTTTTTGAAATCACGTTTAAAAGTGGTCAAACTTCGCCCGGTCAGGTATCCAAATTTTTCTAATGGCATATTGAACATATAATTACGTTCCATAAATTCGACCAAGTTGATTTTATGAGGTTCTGAAAAGTCAGAAAAAATGTTGTCGATGTCTTGGTTTATGGAGCGTAAAATGGTAATCGCTTCCTGAATTTTCAATTCAGAGAGTTCTTGCGGTAATTTGTAATTTAGGTCGAAATACGGCAAGATCGAAGCAAAAAAACTATCGAGTAAAGGACTTTGGGACAAAAGAATGATGTAATCGGTTTTAGAAACCAGAGTGGTTTGCAATTTTTTTTGTTCGTAAAATGCCCTTAAAACGTCCTGTGTCAGTTTTACCACAATGGCTCTGTAAGGCAAGCCGTCTTTATCGGACTTTATTAACGTAGATAGTTGATTTCTTGGAAAAAGAAGCGTTTCGCCCAACCCAAAAATATAGGTTTTACTTGACTGAATCACTTTTAATTCGCCCGACAACACCCGAACAACGCAATGTTCCTCCGCAATCATTTCGGTATTGTTACGAGTAGATCCGCTACAGCTGAAAACAATTTCAGCGTTTTTATTGATTCGTTTTGTTGCCATAATACAAAGGTAAAAAAATAAGGCTCAACGATGTGAACCTTATTTTTTTCAATTAATTAAATATCAAATTTTGTGTTGGTCAATTCTTCGGTCAAAGTCCAAAGTTTTTGGGCAGCTTCTGCGTCTAATGCAAAGGGAGCCACACCTCCAAATCCGCCTGGGTTTCTATAGGCAGCAGCAATACTGTCGTAATTTTCTGCATCGTATTGGGCAATTTCTACATCTTCCAAATACACGCCTCCAATGTTTTCAAGCTTTGGACTCGTTGCAGCCCAAACTGTTGTGGCAGCTCCTTGTTCCTTGGTTTTTTGTATTTTTTTCATTGCTTCTTCGGCTAGAGGATTTGGTGTACCGTCAGCATTTAAAATACCCAAGGTAACAAAATCTTCAAACGCTAAATGTCTGCCCAGATTGGTTTCCAAAATCAACCCAGGGTGCAAGGCATAAGCCCGAACGCCAAATTGCAGTGCTCGTTTATCCAATTCTACCGCAAAAAGTACATTGGCAGTTTTGGATTGTCCATAGGCTTCAAATTTATCGTACTCCCTTGTGTTGTAGTTTACATCGTCAAAAAGTACCGGCGAATAATGGTGTCCTGAAGAAGAAACCGTAATTACTCTTGCGCCATTTGCTTTTTTCAATGCTTCCCAAAGTTTGGCTGTTAGTTGAAAATGCCCCAAATGATTGGTTGAAAATTGTCCCTCATTGCCACGTTCGTCACGATACAAAGGAGTCCACATTACACCAGCATTATTGATAAGCAAATGCAATGGTCTGCCTGAAGCCAAAAATTTCTCTGCAAAAGCATTAATAGAAGCAGGATCAGTCAGGTTTAATGCGGATACTTCTACATTGTTGATGCCTTCCAGATTTTGTTTCGTTTTTTCGACATCTCTAGCAGGAACAATAACCCTTGCTCCAGCCGAAGTCAATGTTTTGGTGATTTCCAAACCAAGTCCTCCGTCACCGCCCGTTACGATGGCGATTTTTTCTGCAAGGTCAATTCCCTTGATTACATCTGTAGTTGTTGATGTTGCGTTGAAGCCAGAACCTATCGGTTTTTGCAAGGCTCCGTTGTAATTGTTTTGTCCCATTTTTTAAATTTGATTTAAATTTTTATTGAGACAAAGATAGAATGCTTATCCCCAGTGCGTTTTGTTCAAAAGTCCGAATTACTTTGTTGAAAAGGTCGTTTTTTGGTCTTTATATTCTTGTTCTAACTCAAAATTTGCACGTTTTTTTAACTTTTGATTTCTATATTTATATGAGTGATTTAGGAATAAATGAAAAAGGCAAAAACAACAATTGTATCATAAAATAATCATAGTTGGCAACTCTTTTTGATTTGTATTCACTGTATCTTTGGACATTCTTGAAAGACGAGACATAACACCTAATCGTTCCAATTAACCACATTCCGTTGAAATAGCACAAACAGAACACTATGAAAAAAATAGGCCTAATTTTATTTTTAATTATAAGCATTAATACTTTTGGACAATCAGCTCCAGTTGAGACAAATAAATTAGCAGCATTATACCCAACCCAAAAAGTAGTAAGCCGCTATCATAACGATTGGACCCAAAAATATTACCCAAAACGAATTCAAGAGTTTAAAAAAGAGCCTTTGGAGTTTGGAGAAATTGTCTTTATAGGCAATAGCATCACGGAAGGAGGAAAAGATTGGAGTGCCAGATTTGGGATAAACAATATCCGTAACGGGGGAATTGCCGGAGATGGTACCGATGGCGTATTGCAACGTTTGGATGAAATTATTTATTTCAAACCCAAAGCGGTATTTATCCTCATTGGAATTAATGACCTCTTTAATCTCCATCACAATGAAGACAATCGTGCTTTAAAATATGACAAAATTGTTCCGTCACCCGAATATGTAGCCAAAAACATCTTGAAAATTGCCAAAAAAATTCATCACAAATCGCCGACGACAAAGATTTATGTGCGGACACTTTTGCCTAGCCGAAGAGAATTCTTGAAAGAAGATATTCTTTCGGTGAATACAATCATTAAAAAAAATGAAGCTAAAGGTTATTATAAAGTTATTGATTTATATGCTCAATTTGCAGATGCAAACGGCGAACTGCCAAAGGAATTGACCAAAGACGGCCTTCATTTGAATGACAAAGGCTATGAGAAATGGGTTGACTTCGAGAAACCAATAGTTGAGGATGTGATAGAGTGGAATATAAAAAATGATAATGAATAAAGACGGACATAAAATATTGAAATAATTATTCTGTCTTGTTGTGTAGCAAACAATAAAAAAAGTTGTAAAACATAAGTTTTACAGATTTTTAGTAATTGTATCGGTGGAGAAAGAGGCTCTGAAATCTTCACAATAATCTCAGTTTTTGAGCCATGATAGTATTTTTTAAGATTTCTGAGTAGTATAACAATATGCGTAAAAATGATTTTCAGAAAGGTTGGATAAATAAAAAATATAGTTCTAACATTAAATACATTACTGATTTGAATCCAGTCAAGGTAACTCTAATAAAATTCAAACCATATTTTATCCTACTATAACTTGTTGATTTTAGTAAAAAACATAAAAAAAAATGCCAAACTGTAAAGTTTGGCATTTTTAGTTTGTGACCCCTACGATACAATTTTCAAACCATTTTATGCAGGATTTGAAGAAATTAGCCTGTTTTTAGAATTAAATTGTAAGATAATATTTAAAATATTGGTTTAATGTTCAGTTAAGGTAAAATGTTAAAATGGAACTTTTGGGTATATAATTTTAAAATAAAAGTCTGTAAATTTTATGTGTCAACGAGAAATTCGATTAATATTAAATTTAAAGTTAAAAAAATATTTTTAGAATATCCGCGTCATAATTTGTTGAAGATTCTCAATAAATTTTATTTATCCATAAGTTGTTTGTACTTCGGTTTAATAAAAAAAGAAATGCTTATAATTTTTTGTGGAGTCGAGGGGATTACAATCTAACACCTTACACCTATATTAATGTTCTTGGATAACTTAAGGGATAGTTTGTGAAGCCTTTGTCTTATTGGGATTGTTGAGAATGATTGGTTTGTTGAAATTGTTTTTCAAAAGCAATAATAAGTTTTCTTTTTAATGATTGTTTAAAAAATCTATCTTTTTAAATTGAAAAATAACTCTTTAAATTAGGCTTAAGGTGTTCGACTATCGAACATATTAATTTACTTATAAATTTCAGATAAAAATTTTTACAAATAATGACATTATAATTTTAATGTTTTATTTAAAAGATTGAAACGAGTTATATATACTGCTATTTCAATAAATTAAATTATTGTAAATACAGTTTTTAATGTTTATGAATAAAAAAAAATCAGGCTATAAAGCCTGATTTTTCACTACAACAAATTA
Source organism: Flavobacterium glycines (assembly GCF_900100165.1). GTDB lineage: Bacteria > Bacteroidota > Bacteroidia > Flavobacteriales > Flavobacteriaceae > Flavobacterium > Flavobacterium glycines. The sequence goes on along the minus strand of NZ_FNEO01000002.1, from coordinate 48,726 downwards.
AAAAAATCTAATATTCCCACCTCACAAATGCTTCCATAGCAGCATAATGAGCTAAACCTAATTGATTGTATAATTGTGCCGTTTCTGCATTTCTGTCTTCTGCTCTTTGCCAAAATTCTCTGGAATCAGTTCCCTGAAAAACAACTCCGTCTTTTTGAGATTGGTGTTTGAATATTCCGTGTCTTTTGGTTAAAACCTGATCCGGACTCATTGGTACGGCCATTTCAATTTCGTCAATTCCCCATTCCTGCCAGGCTCCTCGGTATAACCAAACCCAACAATCTTTCATGAAATCTTTTGACTTGAGATTTTTTACCGCTTCAAAAATGGCATCCAGACATACTTTGTGTGTTCCGTGTGGATCGGCTAAATCACCAGCAGCATAGATTTGATGTGGTTGTACTTTTTCAATCAAATCCATCGTAATTTGGATATCTTCTTTTCCAATAGGTTTCTTCTCAATAGTTCCTGTTTCATAGAAAGGAAGCTCCATAAAATGAATTTGACTGTCTGGCAATCCAACAAAATGACTTGTTGCACGCGCTTCTCCTTTTCGAATCAATCCTTTGATGTAACGAACTTCCGGAATATCAATTTCGCTGGCTTTTTTGTTCTTTAAAAAGACAGAGGCTTTTTTATAAATATCTTCAGCTTCTACACTTTTTATTCCAAATTTTTCATTGTAATCAATCACAAAATTTGCAAATCTAAGGGCTTCATCATCAGCAACAGCAATGTTCCCCGAAGTTTGATAGGCTACGTGTACTTCATGACCTTGTTCCTGCAAACGCATAAAAGTACCTCCCATACTAATGATATCATCATCGGGATGCGGACTAAAAAGTAAGACTCTTTTTCTAGCCGGTTCGGCTCTTTCAGGTCGGTTTTCATCATCTGCATTTGGTTTTCCGCCCGGCCAACCTGTGATGGTGTTTTGCAGTTTATTAAAAATTTTAATATTGATGTCATAAGCAGGACCTGAATCGGCTAATAAATCACTCATTCCGTTTTCAATATAATCGGCATCGGTAAGCATTAAAATTGGTTTTTTCAAATCTAATGCTAAGCCTAAAACGGCTTTTCGGATTAATTTATCCGTCCAAACAATTTTTTCAACTAACCATGGTTTGTTAATTCGGGTTAGTTTAGAAGAAGCTTCTTTGTCTAAAACAAAAACTGCATTGTTATGCTCTTGCAAAAAGGAAGCTGGAATATGATTGGTCACTTCGCCTTCAACTGATTTTTGGATAATGTTTGATTTTCCTTCACCCCAAGCCATCAGAATAACTTGTTTGGCTTCCATGATTTTTTTAACTCCTAAGGTAATCGCTGTTCTTGGCGTATTGCTCAATCCTGAAAAATCACCACTTGCAGCTACTCTGGTAATATGATCCAGCGCAACTAATCTGGTTTTAGAGTTTTGTAAAGAACCGGATTCATTAAACCCGATATGCCCATTTCCTCCAATTCCAAGTATTTGCAAATCGATTCCGCCCAAAGCTTCAATTTTAGCTTCATAATCCGCGCAGTAATCCGCAATTTGCTCTTTGGATAAAGTTCCGTCAGGAATATGATAATTTTCAGGTAAAATATCTACTTTATCTATGAGTAATTCTTTCATAAATCGCACATAGCTATTTACTGAATTAGGCTCCATTGGATAATATTCATCCAAATTGAAGGTGATGACATTTTTAAAACTCAATCCTTCTTCTTTATGCAAACGAACTAATTCAGCATACAATCCTTTTGGAGAAGAACCTGTTGCAAGACCTAATACACAGGATTCGTTGTTGGCTTGTTTTGATTTGATAAGTGTTGCAATTTCCTGAGCAACAGCTTTAGAAGCTTCAGCTGAATTTTCGAAAACTACCGTATTGATATTTTCAAATCGTTTCTCAAATCCTGTCGCTTTGTCTATTGTACTTTTCATTATTCTTTATTTTTATTTTATAATCTTAATTTCAATTATTTTCTTGACCAGCTTCTGTATTGATGTCCTTTAAAGGCATAAAAGATGATCATAAGGTAGGTAGGTAACAAAATCAAATAGGCAATTTGATTGCCACTTTTGACTGTTTTACTCATATTATTTGCCAGATTAGCGGCATTTATATTTTCGACTAAGGCCCCGTAAATTAAAGGGAAAATGGCTCCGCCAATGATTCCCATAATTAATATGGCACTTCCTACTTTAGTATATCCGCCCAAGTCCTGAAGAGCCATTGGCCAAATAGCAGGCCAACATAAGGCATTAGAAAGTCCCATAAGCGCCACTAAAATAATTACTAGTGGCAATGCCGGAATTCCGGGTAATTGAATATGTATAGCAGGGGAAACAGTTACTATTAAAAGGACTAAAATCAACCCAAAAATTCCCGAGGCTTTTAATGCCTGAACCTGAGAAATGTATTTTGGAATAAGCGTAATTCCTAGAATATATCCTACTACCATTGCGGTCATGGTAAATGAAGTCAGTTTTAAATAAAAGTTACCGTCTTCACCATAAACACCTAGTTGTTTACCGAAACCTCCAATGGAATCTCCTGCCAAAACTTCGGCGGATAAGTATAACATTAAAGTAATGACACCTAAAACTAATTGAGGGAATTGGAACGCATTTTGGATTTGTTTAAAAATACTCATATGGGCTACATTTCCATCTTTGTCCAAATCGATTTCCGGTAATGGAGAAAAACGTACTAATAGTGCCAGAATAAGTATTACGGCTCCCATATACATGTAAGGAGTTTGTAATTGCAGTGCTAGAGTGTCCAATGCTGCTGATTTAGCTTCGCTATCAAGAGCTGCAATTTTTTCGGCAGTGTAATCCTGCATATTTGACAAAACTAAAGCTGTTAGAACTAAAGGAGCAACAAAACCAGCTAATTTGTTAGCAATTCCTAATACGCTGATTCTTGCTGCAGCACTTTCTCGTGGTCCAATAACCACAACATAAGGATTAGCGGCTGTTTGTAAAATTGCCAAACCGGTTCCCATAATAAATAACGCTATTAGAAATAAATAGAAAGTGCGACTTTCGGCAGCCGGATAAAATAAAAATGCTCCAAAAGCAATAGTGAGTAAGCCAAATGAAATTCCGTTTTTATAACCGATATTCTCAATTACTTTTGAAGAGGGAATAGCCATGACAAAATAGGCAATATAAAATGCAAAAGTCACAAAATAAGCCTGTGAGGCTGATAATTCACAAGCCAATTCAAAGAAAGGAATTAGTGGACCATTTAACCAGGTTATAAATCCCAGTATAAAAAATAAACTGGTTAAAATAATCATAGGGATTACTGCGCTCCTTTGATTTGAATGTATTGTAGATTTCATTTTTGACATCGTTTTTTAGTGAAAGGTTTTAGTAGTATTATTCATTAGATGGTTTTCCAATGGTAGCTAATATTCCTCCGTCAACATAAAGAATGTGTCCGTTTACAAAATCACTCGCTTTTGAAGATAAGAAAATGGCTGCTCCTTGTAAATCTTCCGGATCTCCCCAACGATTTGCCGGTGTTCTGCTGATGATAAATTCGTTAAATGGATGTCCGTTTACTCTAATTGGAGCTGTTTGACTTGTTGCAAAATAACCCGGACCAATTCCGTTAGTCTGGATGTTAAATTTAGCCCATTCGGTAGCCATGTTTTTAGTCAGCATTTTCAATCCACCTTTTGCAGCAGCATAAGCACTTACAGAATCTCTTCCTAGTTCACTCATCATAGAGCAGATATTGATAATTTTTCCACCACCACGTGCAATCATACCTTTGACTACATTTTTAGAAACAATAAACGGACTAATTAAATCTACATTTATTACTGCCGTAAAATCTTCGACTTCCATTTCAATAATTGGAGTTCTTTTGATAATTCCGGCATTGTTTATTAGAATATCAATTGGAGCAACTTCCGTTTCAATTTTGTTTATGGCTTCAATTACCGCTTTTTCATCGGTAACATTAAAAACGTATCCATAAGCTTCAATTCCTACCGACTGGTATTCGGCAATAGCTTTGTCAATTGCTTCCTGCGAAAGATCGTTTACTACAATTTTTGCTCCAGCATGTCCCAATCCTTTTGCCATAGCCATTCCTAAACCATGAACTCCTCCTGTAATTAGTGCTGTTTTTCCAGATAAATCAAATAAGTTAATCGACATTGTTTTTATTGTTTTAATTAGTATTTATTTTGGTTTTTATCAGTTTTGATATTGCGAAGTTATATTTGAAATCAAAAAAGGTATTTCAATATTTACCAATTAACTTTCGAATTTGTGTAAACAGCTTGTTTTATAGCTATAAATCCATGAATAACAGGTTTCTGAGTAGGTTCTAGTTGGCTATTTTTTTGCTGATTATAATTAAAGGTTCAGTGGAAATGTTGTGAAGATTCTTTTTTTGAAAACCATGAAGAAAATTAAGAGGTTTAGGAATACTGTAAATCTTAATTTTCTTCATGAACTTAATAGTTTAAAAACACTTTTATGTTTCAAACAAATAGCAGTCAAATTAAATTGAAAAAGGCGACTAAATCTTTTGATTTAATCGCCTTTTGATGAAATGGGATAAGAGTTATTTGATACTCACAACTAAAGGATTTTTTAGTTTTTGATTAAAATCATTCAGGTAGTCTAACCATTTTTTAGCATCGGTAATTTTTCCTGCTTTATCCCAGGCGGCTCCTGTGTAGTAAATAAAAGTTTCGTTGTTTTTAACGGTAGTTTTAGCTAATAATTGTTCGTTATTGACCCACATTTTTGTAATAGGAGTTGTCATTATTGAACCTACTCCGGTTGTACCATTTTCATTCATGGTAGGTTCCCAATATCCCATAATTCCTTGTTGTTCGTTCAGTGAAATGTATCCGGCTTCGGATCTTCGAATGATTCCCACTACAACCGGCAAGGTGTTATCACTGTTAAAAGTATAGGTGTTTTCGATGCGGTTTAATTGTGAACCAGCATCGATAGAAATGGTTTTTGTAGCACTTATTTTTATTCCTCCGGCATTCCAACTATCATAAATCAATTGAAATGTAGTGCGTAAAGGACCGTTATCCAGAATTTTCCATTGCTGATAATTTCCTGAATAACGGATGGTGTCATTTACAAATGGAGCCATATTACCGGCGCCTAATGTAAAGCCTACATGGTAATAGTCTAAACCATCGCCATGGTCAGTATGATAATCAGCCCTTTTATAGCGTTCGTTAAGAATCATTCGGTTAGTGCGTTTTACCCAAACATCAAAACCATAAGCATTGTCTTTTTCTTTTTCCAGTGCTTTACCGTAGGCGCGAAAAGCTATTTGGTCGTTTTCCCAGGCAAAATCATCTTTACGTTCCGGTACATAGCGGGCATAAGTTTTGGCAGTAAAAATTTCCGGTTTTCCTTTTTGTATCAAAAGAGTAAGTGACGATTTGGCTTTGACATCCGTTTGTACCAATACATTTTGAATAGCGGAGTGTCCTTTGTGTTCTAATTGATAGGGAATTTGCTTTTTAGTAACCGAATTAAGAACTACAAAATTAGCAGTGTCAATTTGGGGATATTGTAGTAAAACGGCGTCCCATTTTATGGCTACCACAGCGTCTTTGTAATTTAAAGCTGAATGGTTTTGGATGCTTACAATCGCTTTTGTTTGTGCTAAAAGGGCCAAAGGCAATATAAAAGCAATTCCCGAAAATAATTTCATAAATTTCATGAGTGAGTTGTTTTTTTAGTCTTTTAAAATTAAGATTCTTCTTTAGCGTTGTCGGTTTTATCTAAATATTCGCTAGGCATACAACCGTAATGTTGTTTAAATGCCGTTGAAAAATAAGAAGGCGAATTAAATCCACACATATACGTAATTTGTGCAATCGTGTAGCGTTTGCTTTGCATCAGTTCAACGGCTTTTTTGAATCGGATTCTTTTTATAAAATCCATTGCTGATTCGCCGGTAATGGCTTTTAATTTCAAATAAAGATTGGAACGACTCATTCCGATTTTTTTACTGAAAACATCTACTGTAAATTCAGAATCAGCCAAATGTTCTTCAACAATGTTAATAGCCTCTTTTAAAAATTCTTCATCAAGAGTATTAAAAGCAATATTTTCGGGTATTAGTTCTTGTGATGCAGAATAGTATTCTTTCAGGCGTTTACGGGAGCGCAACAGATTTGAAATTTTAAGCGCTAACAATTGTGTAGAAAAAGGCTTGGTAATATAATCGTCAGCTCCCATTTCCAATCCTTTTATTTGTTGGCTTGTTTCTGTTTTGGCAGTTAACAGCATAAAAGGAATGTGGGAAGTATTGATGTTTTGTTTTACCCGTTTGCAAAAATGCAAACCGTCGAGTTCAGGCATCATTACATCGCTAATAATAATATCAAAAGGCTGTACTTCTAATAAATCCAAAGCCATTTGACCATCATAGGCCACCGTTACTTCATACATTTTAGAAAAATAATCCTGTAAATAGGCTAAAATTTCTTTGTTGTCATCCACAATGAGTAGTTTGATGGCCTGAACTTCCTGGGTTATCTCATTGATTATGGCATCATTTTCTTCTAATTGCAAATAATTTTCATCATTGTTCTCTTTTTCAGTTATTATAGCAACTTCCTGAATGCTATTTTCAAGATGCAAATCATTTTTATAAATTTCGTCTGAAATAGGAAGGGTCACCGTAAAAGTACTGCCTTCTTCTTTAGTACTTTCGGCAGTAATAGTTCCATGATGCAATTCGACCAAACGCTTGGTAAAAGCCAGTCCGACACCTGAACCTAAATTCATTTCTTTATTGCTTACCTGATAAAAACGATCAAAAACTTTGGCTAAATCTTCTTCGCTGATTCCAACACCCGTATCGCTAACTTTTATAACTATTTCATCTTCTTTTTTTAATAATTCAATGCTGATATTATGTCCTGCTTCGGTATATTTAAAGGCATTGGAAAGCAGGTTGAATAGTATTTTTTCCATAGCATCCTTATCAAAATAAAACGAAAGCGCTGTTTCTGAAGAATGGTTTGTAAAATGGATTTGTTTTTTCTCTGAAAGAGGTTTGAAAGATTCGTAAACTTCCTGAACAAAACGCACAATATCATTTTTACTCACTTTGAGCTGTTGTGTTCCCATTTCGGTTTTTCTAAATTCAAATAACTGATCCACCAGGTTATACAGTCTTTTAGCATTAAGAAACATCAGCTCATGTTTCTTTTTGGTTGCTTTATCAGTAAAAGGCAGTTTTAATAATTCTTCTAAAGGTGCTAATATCAGTGTTAATGGAGTTCGAAGTTCGTGTGAAACATTGGTAAAGAAATCCATTTTTACCTGATTGATATCGCGTACTCTTTCTTTATCGATACGTTCTTGTTTTAGCTGTTGTAAGGCTTTAATTCGTTCCGTAATCATTCTGAAACCAATATAGGTTGCCGTACCAATTACTATCAGTAACAGCAGAATGAACCAGCCAGTTTTGTACCAAGGGGGCAGGATTTTAATTTCTAAATTTCTAATGGGACTCATTTCACCATTTGGTCCCATTGCTTTAATTTGCAAATTGTATTTTCCAACTGGTAAATTGCTGTAACTAATCTTTAGTTCATCTGTAAGTTGCCAATCTTTGTCAATTCCGTCCAGTTTGTAATAATAGTGGGTACGATTAGAGGATATGTAATTGAAGGTATTAAAAAAGATACTAAACTGTTTGTATTCAGGTCCAATTTCGATGCTTTCTGTCTGGTCAATATGCTGTTCCAGAATGTTGGTTTCGTCATTAACAGCAACGGTTTTGTTTAATGCTTCGAGTGCTGTAAAATTTAATTTTAACGGAAGTGCCTGCTGTTTTATCATAGACGGATAGAAATAGGAGAGCCCTTTAATTCCTCCAAAAAGCAGCATTCCATCTTTAGCCTTATAAAATGAGTATTCGTTAAATTGATTGTTTTGCAAACCGTCGCTTTCGTCAAATGTTTGAACCGAGCCTTTGTCAGGATTGAATTTTATCAAGCCTCTGTTGGTTGAAATCCATAGGTTTCCATCCTCGTCAGGGATAATACCGTAAATTGTTTCTTTGACAAAATCGATGGTTTCTTTAAAACTAATAAATGTTTCCTGGGCTTCATCATACAGGCGTAGTCCTTCTCGGGTTCCAATCCAAATGCGATGTTTTTGATCTTCGGTAATACAATTTACAATATCATCGCTTCGTTTTCCGTGTCCAATGTCTCCAAACAAAATATTATCAGGATAAAATAAGGTTACACCGTTAGTTGTTCCAATCCAGATACGATGTTTGCTATCCTCGAAAAGATAGGTAATATCATCCGATGACGGACGTTTTCCAGCCTTGTCTAAATGAACGTGAGTAAAAGATTTGGTTTCCGGATGAAATTGATCCAAACCGGATCGTGTGCCCACCCAAATACGACCTTTGGAATCCTTTAATATACTGTAAACCAAATTTCCGGCTATGGAACTTGGATTATTGTCATCATGAAGAAACCGCTTTACTACGCCATTGTTAGGATTTAGTAAATTAAGTCCTCCGTTATGAGTTCCAATCAGGATATTAGCATTGTTATCAAATTCAATGGCTTTGATGTTGTTAGAACTTAAACTGTTTGGATTATTTTCGCTATTCGAATAATAGCTTATGGTATTGGCGTTTTTGTTCCAATAGTTCAGCCCTTTGTCATTACTTCCTATCCAAAAATTACCTTTTGCATCTTGTTTTATTACACCAATAACTTCGTCATTTAACGAAGGTTTACCGGAGTTTTGGCTCAATAAATTGAACTTAATATCATTTTTATGGTAATAATTAATACCTCCATAATAAGTGCCTAACCAAATTCCGTTTTGTTTGTCTTTAAAAAAGCAACGCACTGAATTTTGACTGATGGTATAAGGTTGCGCTATTTGATGGTAATAGTTAGTAAACGAGTTTTCTTTAGGATTAAAAATGGAAAGGCCTTTAAATGTGCCAATCCAAAGATTTCCTTCAGTATCTTTACCTACACATCGGATGTTGTTATCAGCAATACTGTTTGCGGTTGTTTTATGCAGTAATACAGTAAGCTTATTATTTTTTGTATTGTAATTAATAAGTCCGTTACCTTCGGTTGCCACCCATATTTTTTGATTTTCGATATAGACATCATTGATATAGGTTTTTTTAACACCAATATTAATTTTTGTCAATTGAGAACTGTCGGGTTTTAATTTAAAAAGACCAACATCTGTACCCAAAATTATTTGTTTTTGCCAAAGTCCGATGTAAGCAATTTTTTTAATCTCATGGGATGAAGCATTGAATTTTACCGGGATAAAATGATCTGCTTTTGGCGAAAGCATAAAAACATCACCAGCAATGGAAGTAGCCCAAATTTGATGGGCATTGTCTTCTGTAATTGAAGAAATATACCATTCGCCCAGACTACGAGGCAGCTGATAGTTTGTAAAACTGTCGGTGTCATAGTTATAAACACTGATTCCTTTATTCCCTCCAATCCATAATTGTCCTTTGTGATCCGTAAATAAGCTTCGAATATAGTAAGATTGTAAGCTGTTTTTAACGTTTTTTATCGGACGATATACTTTAAATCCCTTACTGTCATAACGGTTTAAACCATCCTGTGTACCAATCCAGATAAAACCCAGAGCGTCTTGTCTAATGGCAAAAACAGTACTTTGCGACAAGCCTTTATCGACCGAAATGTTACGAAAATAGCGATCCTGCATTTGAGCATGACTCTTAGTGGCTAAAAGAGCAATGCAAAGCAGTGCGATACAAGCAATCTTTTTTCTCATGACAGTGTGGATTATAGTTGTTTTTCTACGCTTATTTTCTTTTAAATAATATTTATTTTTCTCGTTAAAAGAGAACAACAAGTTAGGCAATTTGGGGCAAAAAAGTAATGTTATTATAATTTAAAAGAATAGGCCTATTTTAATTTTCGGTCATATTTGGCAACATCTGGTAATTCATCTACGGCTTCTTGTTTGTTCAATTTACTTCCTTCCATTTCTAATAATAGAGAACTTCCTGTAATACTGGATTTGTAAACTTTCCCTTGAAAAAATACGGCTAAATCACCATAGTTAAACAGGGATTTTGCCTCTTTACCAATAACCTGTAATGCAGCCGTTTTTTCACCATCTAATTGTGCCTGAATATCCCAATCGCCAACTTGTACATGAGTTAACCCTCTTTTATTTGAGAGCGTTTTAATCACTTCGGTTTTTCCATCTTTAACTTGGATAATGGTTAAATATCGGAATTTTTGTTTGGCTTCCGAAGTAATGCCTGCATGCCATTGATCTTTAAAATCTTTAATCTGACCTTCGTCATTGGTCACTTTATTCCAATTAACTGCTGGTTCAAAAAATTTGTTGTGAATATTCATTTTCAAAGAAGTATTCGCAAAAACACTTGCTGTCACATTCCCCAAATCAGTTTTTACCGTAAAATTTTGTTGGTTGGCGTTTGCAGCGTTTGTTCCTTCGATGGTATAATACGGACAGTGAAATTGTGTGGTCCATTTTACAGGCTTATTGGCTTCTAATTCATCATAAAGAATAATATAACCACCATCCAGCTGCAATAGGTGTCTGCGGTATAAAGTAACACCCGATTCGCCGTAACCGTTTTCTTTACTTGGAACTAGCTTAATTTGTTTGAATCGATCCAACCAGAAATCACTTTTTATTTCGCCATAAGCATTGCTGGCATCGCCCAAAGCATATTGAATACGTTGTCCTGAAATAGCTCTTGGAATCCAACCATAACCTTCTTCGCCAATTTTTTGGTTTAGACTATCAGCTAAAATGGTATTGTAAGCCTTAGAAGTACGGTAATATAAAAGGTTGTGTTTATCACTAAAATTACTGTAATAACCCGTTCCGCCAAAAAGTACTTTGCCTTTAAAATTAATCGTAAAAGCATTTTGCGAAGCATGACCGTGTCCTGAAGATCCAAACGGACTACTGAACAGATAACTGCTTATACTTTTATTAGCTTTTGCTAAATTTTCGTGCATGGCTACCACACCTACATCAGCAAATTTTCTGGTTTTAGGCAATTGAGTAGGCGAGGAAATAGGAAGTTCTCTGTTAGGTTTATAATTCAATAATCGAAAGAAAAGGAAATCATCTGTACCATGAAAATAATCAGGGTGATATCTTTTTATTCCATTAACATAGTCATTTAAATAAGGATTATTCATTCGGTAAGTTAGCGCATCTGCAAACCAGGCTTCACCTTTTACAATGTAGGGAACGTTTTCCCACATATCGCCTATAGCGGTAGTAGCAGCACCGTTAGGATGGGTGTACAACATGTAATAAGGCAGGTTTTGCATCCATGGTAATTTAAAATAATCGACTCCACTAAAGTCACCAAACATTTGTGATAAATAAATAATCGACTTAAAATTGACCCTGAAATAACCATTGCCTTCATGCCAGCCTCCATCGGTTGTACCTAAAACAGGAAAACGTGCCGACCAGACTTCATACATGTAGGTAAGCCATTCTTTGGCTTCCGGAACATCATTGATTACTGCCACCGTTGCAATAGCCAGGTTACGCAAGGTAATTTGCCAAACGTGATTGTCACTTACATGTAATTCAAAACGATTAGGCAAATGATTATAAACTCTTTTAGCTCTAATTGTAATACTATTTTTGAACTGTTCTTTTTCCTGTGGCGTTAAGAAATCATATCCGGCATCGTAGAACCAACCCAGGGCTTCTAACACAGCACCACTGGTAAAATCATCCCTTGTAGCCACACCATCAGGATTCATATTGGCAATATTTAATGCTCTGCGTTTGGCATCCAGAATAAAACGTTTGTCTTTTGTCAGCTGATAAGCAATACACAAATTACGAACCGGATTTCCCACGGCATCACCAAAACCGTGATACATTCTTTCGATAATAATTTTTTTCTCCAATGGTGTTTTTCCGGTAGTATCTATGACCCTTTGTGGTTTTTCAGTAGGAAGCGGAGCCAACATTAGTTTTTCGGCAAATACAATGAATTTTTTAGCTTCTGGATTGTCCAGATTATTGCGATAAAAATCTTCCCCAATGCGGTTCATACCCCATAAAAGAGGGTGGGAGCCTTCATTTCTTTTCAATACTTCACTAATTGGAGGAGATACTTTTTCATTAGCATATTTGGCATCCACCACAAAATCATAAACAGCAGACCAGGTCCATTGATTGCTGCCTTTTAAAGCATAACCGTATTTCCAGTACCATTTTCCCGGTCTTAAAGCCTGATGTAGTGGATAAACCGCCCAACGTTGCTCTGAACTGCTAAGTAAATCGTTGTTGAAATTTTTATCACTGGCAAGCATTACTTTGTAACGCACATTACCAATATTTGGATCTTCAGGCACATCACTGCCACTTTCCATTGGCTTAACCATTTCTTTGCCGTTAGTTCCAGGCCACAGTAGGGCAGGTGCATTGGTTGGTACCGTTATTCCATTGACAGGATAAGGCCATTCGCGAACTCTGGAATGTAATTTTTCTGCTGTTAGTTTAATGTTTGCGGACTTTTCTTGACAGAAAACATGGATTGCAAGTATCAATAATGCTACTACAGCTATTTTTTTAGGTATCATATCTTTATTTTTTTAATCGGATTTATAATCCTGAATCAAATGTGTCTCCGTTTTTTTTGCACCATTGCTTTAAATAGTTTCGCATGGCAACAAGCTGTTTTTTGTATGATTTATTTACCGCTAAATTGTTGATTTCTCCGGGATCGTTGGTTAAATCAAATAATTGTTCTTTAATTTCTCCTTTGTTGTAAACAATATATTTAAAATCTTTAGTAATCACAGCTCGGCCACTAATGCCTAATAAATCTTCATTATCGGCAAAATCAGTTTCAATAACTAGTGTATCGCGTAGTTGTAGTTCGGGATTGGTTATTTTTTTGCTTAAGTCTATTCCTTTTAAGTAAGTTGGTTTGGGTACTCCGGTGAAACCACATATTGTTGGGATAATATCGATACCGTTGCAAACTAACATATCATCCGTTCGGGGAGTTATCGAACCATCCATTTTGGAGATGATAAAAGGGATTTTAGCCGCTTCTTCATATAAAATTTGTTTTTGGTTCCAACTGTGTCCTGCATTGCCATCGCCATGATCGGCGGTGAAAATGATAATGGTATTTTTTTCGACACCATATTTTTTTAACGATGCTAATACCATTTCGATATAATTATCAACTTTTTCGACTAATCGGTTGTAAGCCCATCGGTATTGACGCCATTTTTCGGGTGTATAATTGACAGAAGGGTAGGTGCGTAAACCGACTATTTTTTGTTGATCACGAACAATTTTGGGTTCGTGAGCAGGTATTTGCCAGTTTGCCGGTAATGGCGGACACTGATCTGCCGGAGGAGCATCTTCTAAAACATCCATTTTTAAATCTTCATCTCTTGCCCATTCACAAATATCATGTGGGTTCAAAAAAGAAGCCACGAGTAAAAAAGGATTGTTCTTATTTTCTTTGATAAAACGAGCACAAAAAGAAGGTGTTGCCGCATCATTATAATCTAAAAAGTCTGTGTTCTCAATGTATTCAAAACCATGTTGGCTTTTTTTAGTGGTTGGTACAGGTAAATGCCATTTGCCTACATAGCCTGTTTTATAGTCTCCGTTTTGAAAAATTTTACCCATCATTAATAAATCTTCAGGCCATTGTCCATCTTTTACAGGGGCATTCCCTATAAAACCATTTTCAAAAGGCATTTTTCCACTCATTATTGCCGCACGGGACGGACTGCATAAAGGTTGAGCGCAATAAGCTTTAGTAAAACGAACTCCGTTTTGAGCCAGTTTATCCATTGCCGGGGTATGTAAATTTTTATTTCCGGCTATACTCATCGCATCGGCTGTTTGTTGGTCGGTCATAATGATGAGAATATTGGGACGACTGTTTGTTTGGGCAACACTAACCCAAGGCATATTTAAGCCTAACAGACATAGAAGCAATAGGTGTTTTTTGATTTTCATAATCTATGCTAATTTTATTGAATAACTTGTAAATGATATTACGAATTTAGCTATCTGCATCTGAAAGAGGTTTTGATTTTGTTCAAAATGCTATTAAATTTAGTTAAAGCCTGTGTTTTATGTGTAATTATAGTTGTAATTACTTATGATTTTATATTATATGGGGACATTTCTTAATTAATTATAAGTTGGTGTTAAATGACAAAATGTTCAAGAGTGGTATTTATTTAAAAAAGAAATGCAGAGCTTTTGAGGCTCTGCATTGGATTATTGGTTATTATTTTTGTTTTGAGGATTTTCCAAAATCCCTCCATATTTCAAATTGCTCAGTGGTGAGTATTTTTCTTTCTTCTGCCGTAATATCTTTTTTCCAAGCTTGCAGTTTTTCTTTTTTCTGTTCCTCAGAAAGCGTTGGGTCTTCTTTAATTGCTTTTTGACCATTACCATTTTTAGCAATTAATTCGTGCATTTTTAATTTATTTTCATCACTCAGTTTCATTACTGTAAAAATAGAATCTCTTTGTGCTTTCATATTTTTGGGTTTGTTTTGCCCAAAAGATAAGTTGCTTATTAACATTAAAATGAATAATAGAATTGTTTTCTTCATCATTGCAGTTGATAGGGGATTAATAATTAGGATTTTGTCTTGTTATACCTTTGTTGACATCCGTTTCATTTGTTGGAAAAGGATATAATTCGTGTTTGAATTTTTTAAAGTTGTCAAATGCCGGATAAGGATAAGTGGTTCTGACTGCCTGAACCGCTGTTTTTGTTTCAGTTATCTTCTCAGCTAAAATTCCCCAGCGAATTAAATCGGCTCTGCGCATTCCTTCGCCCGAAAGTTCCCAGGCTCTTTCCTGTTGTATTGCTTTTAGGAAATTAACTTTATCTAAACCGGAAAGATTAACTTGTGTAGCTGTTGGTTTTGTCAAAAGTGTTGCTGTTGCAGTGGCTCCGGAACCTTTTCCATCGGTACTAGTAATTGTTACTGTTGGAGCAGAAGTATATCCATCACCAGAACGCAGTAATGTAATTGCTGTAATGCGTCCGCTAGATACTGTTACTGCAGCAGCAGCTGCATCAGTACCGCCACCTCCTGTAATATTGATTACAACAGTAGCTGCTGATGTATATCCTGTACCCTGATTTCCTAAAGTGATACTAATTCTGCTACCGGGAACGTCTAAACCAAAACCTCTTCTTCTTACTTGATTAATGGCATCATATGCTATAGCATTAGGCCCGTTATTTAATTCATTTTCGACTTCAGCACGCATTAATAATAAATCAGAATAACGCATAATTACCCAGTTGATATTGGTACTAATTCTTTCCTGAGGGGCATTGGTTTGATATTCTCTACTCCATTTGGCTGTTGTCCAAGTTTGGTCTTGTGTGGTTGTTACACGGGCGAGTTTGTTTCCAAGAGCGTCAAAAATATAAGTTGCTATAGAAAAATCTCTTCGTTGATCTCCTGCTGCGAAGCTAGTGTAGAATGGTTTGGTTATTAAACATCTAGCGGCAGTACCTCCATAAAAACCGTTACTAACCGTAGGAACAGATGGTGCATTGAAATAGCCGGACCAAGAAGTGTTAGCCAATATTGTACCTACTGCTGAGTTATAAAAAGCAACCTGAAAAATATTCTCGGTAGGTTCTAAAACATGTTGGCACTGGTTTTTAAAAACTCTGGAGTATGAGGTATTTAACTTATATGGATTTTGAGCCATAATATCATTAATTTGCTGTTGTGCTATTAGGTAATAATCCTTGTAATTGTCAGGGCGTGTGATGTTTCCATCAGCTTTTAATGAATAGCCTCCGGCAAACAAAGCAACTCTGGCAAGCATTGCTTTAGCGCCCCATTTGTTGATGCGTTCATCGGTAGGCATGGCTTCAGGCAATACAGCGGCTGCTTCTGTCATATCTTTTATAATTTGCCCATATATTTCATAACGATCAACTAAACCCGCTTTGAAGTTATCTCCTGATTGTGAACTTTTGGTTTTAAAAGGTACATCACCCCAAAGACGGACTAATTCAGAATAGTAAAAACCACGTAAAAATTTAGCTTCTCCGAGCATTCTGTTTAATTGCGTTTTTTGGCTTTCGGTACCTTCCGTATAAAGCTTCATTTGCGGTATTTTTTCAATTACTACATTAGCACGATCTATACCAGTATATAATTGACTCCATACAGTGTAAAAAGTTACAGTTTGGGAAATTCCTTTGTAATGAGGTATTGTTCTCCAGTCAACATCGGTGTCACCACTAATTTGGATAATATCAGTATCAGCATCAAAAACTAAAGGAATATTCCAGCCGTAAGTATCCTGAAGAGACATAATTTGATATACGCCTAATGTTGCCATATAAGCCTCGTCTAAATTAGAGAAAAAATTAGCTGATGTGGAATAGGAATAAGGAGTAGTTTCTATCTGATTATCACAAGAACTAAGTGGTAGCAGCAGTGCAACTACGCCAACAGCTAAAGTTGTTTTTAGGGAAAATATTTTATGTTTCATTTTTTTAGATTTTAAATTAGAGTGAAATATTTAGACCTGTAATAAAAGATTTTGCTTTTGGATAAGCACTAAAATCAACTCCGGGAGTTAAGGCATTGTTGATTACACTTACTTCGGGATCGTAGCCTGAATATTTCGTAAATACATATATATTATAAGCAGTCAGATAAAATCTCATTCTGGATATTTTCATTGCGGTTAGCCATTTTTTAGGTAGGCTATAACCAATACTAATGTTATTGATACGTAAAAAAGAACCGTCTTCAATAATGTCGCTATACAAACGACCAGTTGTATTTCCGTTGTAAACAGGATTTGTTTTTCCTGTGTTTAAAGCTGCTAATTCAGTAGGATCAGTTACTCGTTGTCCCGCTGCATTGATGGTTGTCCATCGGTCAGCAAATCGGGCTAATGAATTTAAATTTTCAGTATTAAGACTTGCGTTGTTCAAAACATTAGCATTAAAAATATCATTACCTACAGTAAAGTTCAGAAATATACTTAAATCGATTCCTTTATAAGTAAAGGTGTTATTTAAACCTCCAGAGAATTTAGGATTTGCATTTCCTATTGCGGTTCGGTCTAAATCATTTATTACACCGTCTCCATTCATATCTTTGAATTTAATGAATCCCGGTTGTGCTGCTGCACCATTGTCTTTAACTACATCTGATTTTAACGTATAAACTCCACTTGTTGTATTGTAATCAAAATCACTTACCTGATACAAACCGTCTCTTACATAGCCGTACATGATACCTACAGGTTTTCCTACCTGCAATATAAAGTCGTTTACAAGAGGAGCATAACTATTGGTTAATAGTGAAGTTTCTCCTTCACTCAGGCTAAGTACTTTGGTTTTGTTAAATGCTATATTGAAACCGGTATTCCAACTAAAGTCATTCTTTTTAATATTGGTTGTGTTTAATGTAAATTCTAAACCACGGCTGGAAGTAGAACCTATATTTTGGAACTGATTTGTAAAACCGGCATTGGCTGGAATACGAGTGTTATAAAGTAGGTCCTTAGAACGATTATCATACCATTCAGTGGTAAGCATTATTCTTTGTTTAAAAAATCCTAAATCTAAACCTATATTAGAGGATTGAGTTGATTCCCATTTTAAATTTGGATTAGGAAGATTTTTTTGAAAAGCAGCAGAAACAGTTTGATTGTTTAAAGGATATGATCCTGTATCAAAAATACCTAATGCTGCATAGTTAGCTATTCTGTTATTTCCTGCCTGACCATAACTTAAACGCAATTTAAAATCAGAAAATGCAGTTGCATTTTTCATGAAATTCTCATTGATGATTCTCCATGCAGCAGATACTGCCGGAAAATACCCCCAACGATTGTTAGTTCCAAATTTAGAAGAACCATCTGCTCTTACACTTGCAGATAGCAAATATTTATTATTGAATGAATAATTTGTTCTGGCAAAAAATGACATGATTTTGTCATCTTCAGTAAGTGATGTTGGTATTCCGGGAACAGTACCCATATCTAATCTATCCCAACCTGAATTTACAACCGGAAATGCAGAAGCACTAACCGAAAGGGCTTCAGAATAATTATAAATATATTCCTGACCGGCAGTAATGTCAAACTTATGATTTTTACCAAATGTATTATTGTAGGTAATGGTATTGTTATAATTAAAACGGCTTGTAAGAAGTTCCGAAATACCTCCAAAAGCACCACCACTTCTGATTGCAAGAATACCAGAACTGTCATTAAAATATTTACTTTTAGTATTATTATCAGTTAAACTCGCTAATCCTCTATAAACTAAGTTAGGAGTAAGGTTGTATTGCAATTGTACACTTGCATTGATCGCTTTTTTTACTGATTCTCTTTGTTGACTTGAAATGGAAATTAATGGACTTTGTAAAGCGAGGCCGGTGTCTAATGGATCCAATGATAAATTTGCAAGTTCATCATCTGATCCTAATAGCCCATTTACAGGGCGGTATCGCAATACATTTTGTAACATGCTCAATCTTGGATTTCCACCTTCGCTTGTGCCTAATCCGGTAATTTTTTGGTTAGAATAGTTTACAATACCATTAATCGAAAACTTTTTACTTACGTTATGGTTTATCGATATTTTAGCAATATTTTTTCTTGAAGCACTTCCTTTCATGACACCTTCATCATCATTTAAAGAATAGAAAATGTTGAATTTAGTTTCATTTCCACCACCATTGATACTCAATTTATGGTATTGACTCATGACCGGATTTCCAAAAACTTCTTTTTGCCAGTTTTTACCAGCTCTGTTTGCATAAAGTGACTCTAGCTGATCAAAAGCACCATAATTATTTGTAAACGCAGCCAGTTTTACAGGGTCAGAAACTGATCTTTCGTAGGATAATTGAACAAAATCATATGGATTCATTACAGGGATTTCGGAAGTCACTTGTTTAATACCTGCATAAGTATCATAATCAATAGTTACTTTTCCTGATTTTATTTTCTTTGTAGTGACTAATATTACACCGTTTCCACCCTGAGCACCATAAATAGAGGTTGACGAAGCATCTTTTAATACATCTATCGATTCAATATCCATTGGGTCTAAAAAGCCCAATCCTCCGGTTTGTGGAACTCCATCAATAACATACAGAGGTTCGTTACTTTGTGTAATTGACATTCCTCCACGTATTTTGATTGAAGGGTCAGCACCTGGTGTACCATCGTTCATATTAACTTGCATACCGGCAATGCGGCCTTGTAAAGCCTGAGCTACGTTTTGTACCGGTACTTTAGCCAGTTCTTCTCCTTTTACAGAAGAAATAGCACCAGTAAGATCTTTTCTGGATTTGGTTCCATAACCCACCACTACAACCTCATTAAGACTGTTGGTTTCATCCTGTAATTTGGTATTTATAGTTGTTCGACCGTTAAGTTTTTCTTCAATAGTTTTGGTACCCATAAAGGAGAAAACCAATATTGCATTTGGTTTCACTTTAATTTGATAAAAACCATCTATTGAGGTTACGGTACTGTTTTGAGTTCCTTTTTCTAAAATAGTTGCTCCTGGCAATGGCATATTTTGCCCATCACTTACGACACCTTTTATGGTTATATTTTGTTGCGCAAATACAAGGCTGCAAGTGGCAAGCAACAAAAATAAGAATATAGTCCTTTTCATAATTTTGTTATTTAGTGAAATAGAGGTTAACCTATTTCTGAATTGGTAATGATTTAATTAAAATTATAGTTTTGATTTGTAGTATTTAAGAATACTCCAAAATTGTTTTTTTCATAAAGTTTGGTTTTAGCATTTGTTTAGTTATAATGTTTTTAAAATGGATTAATCAATTATTCATTGATTTTTAATTTGATACCGTTAATTAACATTTGTAAAGTTATAAATCAGTTGTTCTTTTTAGTTTTGAATATGTCCAAAATACTATTGAATTTGATTAAAAGTGTTTTTAAAAGCTTTAAAATGAGTATAAAACCGAATGAATTTTGGGGGTTGTGAGTTGCGGTATTTTAAAAAAGACTTTTTTTTGTTAGCTTTAGTACGTACAGTTTATTTAAAAAACATTATTAAGTCTAAAATTGTTGCTGTTTTTTTTAGCTTGTCAATAGTTATTGTAAAGGAAGCTTAATAATCCTGATATTATCATGATATGCAATGCGGGTGAGAATATTATCGCTGGTAATTAAATTGCCGTTAGCATCATATCCTGCTTCGCGATATAAACCCCATTTTATATATCCGTATTGACCTGGATATATTTCGGGATTGCCAGTATAAGTGGCATAATTGTTTTTTTCTAAAGCAAGATTATAGCTAGTTTGGCCGGGAAGTTTGGTGTAAATTTTTAAGTAGCCTGTATTGGTTGTAGCCCATTTTACATCAATACGAAAGCTAATCCATTGATTAATATATGGTCTAAAGTCATTAATTAAATTATCCTGATATGAAGTGTTTCTTGTTACGATGGCATTGCGTTTAGTAAGGATACGTACAGGGACTAATGCTCCACCGGAAACTTTAAGTTGGAAGATATTATCTCCGTAAGCGGGTTTTGTAGAATCCCATTCTTGCCAGTCTTTTAATAATACCATAAACTCATATCTACGTTCATCACCAGGCAGATATTTAGCATTTGGAGCATTAACAGCATCGCTTTCACTTCGGTAAGCTTCATTAGAGTAATAGTCAGGATTACCTAATATTACTTTATGAGCTATGCGATAGGTACTGGGAACACCAACAATATAAGCGGCATCATTTGCTGTGGCATTGGTAGGATTTATGCCTGTAATACCTGAATCTACTGTGCCTGATTCATAGTTTACATAGAGTAAGGTGTCACTTTCATTGACAGTTAAATTTAAATTACTAGGTGTGGAAGTATTTTTTTTTTCAGATGTATTATCAGAAATTTTTTGATCATTATCACATGATACGATTAAAATTCCTGTAAAAATAGACACGTATTTTTTTAGAATGTAGACTGTTTGCTTCATGATTTTTTGGTTTAATTGGTTAATAGCTTTTACATTATAGTAGGTTTGCTTTTAAATTGGTTTTCTTTCCATCAATAAATACTGAAAGATTGATGTTTCCCTTTTCAAAATCATTTCCTTTGTTTTCTTTAATTTCAATTTCAGGTGTTTTAGTACCGTCGAATGGATAAACTATAGTTGTAAAATAAGCTGTTTTGTCATCATTTTTAATTTTTTCGAAAGCAAAAGCAGGTCTTGGAATTTCTTTTGCATAAGCATACGAAACTTTTCCTTCTTCTTTGTTAAGGCTAACTTTATCTGAGTTTACTGATTGAATTAAAAGGTTGTTTCCGTCTGTATAAGTAGTACAAACACTGTTTTTTATTTTGTTAAAAACAGGATTACTATCTTCTTTTAATTGAAAATGTACTTGTACATTCCCGGTTGCTTTACCAATGGCTTTATCAATAATTAAAAAATACTTTTGATCTATAAAAAGAATACTGCGTTGGTGATTCAAATTGGTATAACTAGGGTTGGTGTAGGTTAAGATGTCCAGCTTTTTACCCGTTTCCCATTTGTTTTGTTCCGCCTTCGTAATTACCATGTTTTGGTTGTCGAGTGTAAGGGTCGAGTGTACTCTGGTTTGACGATACCAGTTTCTCATTTTTGTGATTTCAGCGTCTCCGCTGTAGATATAACAACCTGCATCAGGTGTAAAATTGCGTCCTTTTACCCAAAGTTCGAAAGTTCCATTGTCAGGTTGTGCATGAAATTTTCCTTCAGGACCAGCCTTTACAATCATTACTGTCGATTTGTTATTCCAACCGTTTCTGAAGGTATAAAATCCAGCATTTTCCAGTGCAGATGATAGAAAATCGATAGTGCCTGCTTTGCCGTCGGTGGCAAAGTATTGTAGCAAATTATTTTCGGGAAATAGTTTTGACCAAGATTGGAATTGTTTCATTCGGACATCTTTAGTAGTAAGCCAAGAATCTCCAAACATAGGATTGTTATAATCAGGAAAGGAGATTTTTGCCGTTGCCACAGCCATATTTTCGATTGTTTTTACATAGCTTTCCGGAAATTCCTTTGCTACACCGGCCATTTTAGCCGAGTTATAGGCTTTCAGGAAAATTTCAATACTGGCTACATGATACGTTGGCGAAAGTTCCCATTGCATTCCATCATTTAAAACCTGTAATTTTATTTCACGGTTTAATATCTCAATACCGCTTTTGCGCCAAGCTTCGGCATTTTTAAGTTCAGGGAAGATGCTACCTGCTACTAGAACTCTTTGGGCTTCAAATAATAAATGATTACCTTCTGCGCTGTAATGTTTAGTAATATAATTGGCTTGTTGGTGAAACAGGTTTAAAAACTCTAATAAAAAATTAGCTGTGAAATGAGGGGAGTTTATAAATAAATTAAAAGTTCCGGGCAAACTTTGTGTACGATCCGAAACTTCTAAAGGACGCCAGGCATAACGATCGTTTTCCGGAGATAAACCTAAAGCATTTTTTTTAGCCCAATCTTTAAATTGAAAAATCCATTCTTTAGCATATTTTTCGTCACCACTGCAGCGATAAGCCATTCCCATAGCTTGCCACCAGGTTACTCGGTGTAATTGCCAGCGCACTTCGTTGTCTTTAACCGGCCAATATTCCCAGTTAATGTCTTTGCCATAATCATAATAGCCATAACCTTTTTGAGGTTGAAATTGGTGTTCTAAGGCATTATCTGCTTTTAACTGATTGGCTTTGCCAATGTCTTTTCCTCTAAATCGAGCTTCATCGCCAATATTAAAATCAGTATGTTTGATGTTTTTTCGGTTGCGGTAATAAGTAAGGAGTTCTTTGGCAGCTTCATCATATTTAGCTGCTGTATAAAGTGCGTTCACTTTTTCTAAGCCATGATAAGTCAGGTTGATATTATCGAAACTATCCTTAGATATTGGCAATTCCTGAGCTTTGACAAAAGATATTGCTATAAATGAAAAGCTAAGGGCTATTGTTTTTTTTAAATTTATCATCGGGTTGTTAAATTGATTATTGTCAATTAAATTCTTTTAAAATGAATAAGAAGCTACTATAAATTGGTTGTTTTTAATCAAAAAATAATAGCCTCTTATGATTCTATTTATCTATTAAGTTAAGTAAAAAAACAAATTATTGTTTGATTAACTTAACTGTTTTTTTATTCTTGCCTTGAATTATCTCGGTCAGGTATATTCCTGATTTTAAATTGTTTCCAAAGCTTATGGTTTGATTAGGATTTACTTTTAATAAGTTGATTCTTCTTCCTGAAATATCAAACACATTTACAGCAACAGTTTCTGCAGAATTACTGCTAATAGTAATGTGAAATTCTGTATCTGTAGGATTAGGACTAACCATTACAAAAAATTCGTTTGTTACTTCTTTTGCAAGTTCAATATTTTTTTTACTGCTCAGCGTATAGCAATTTCCCAGGTAACAGCCGTGCGCCAAATGATCAGCAACACCAATTGTTGAGATGCAAAGACTTTTATCATGGTTAGGATTGCTGCTGTGGCATAGTTTTACTTTACCGTCTGCACAAAGAATATCGATTACAGTTATTTCTTTGGTTACAGCAAAAGAACAACCTAATGCATCTGTAATTGTAGCTGTATAACTGTGTACTCCCGGAGTTGAAGGATTTACTGCAATACTTGCGGTTGTAGCACCATTACTCCACGAATAGCTATAAGGTGCTGTACCATTAGCTGGTGTTGCAGATAAGGTTAGCGAAGAAGGACCATAACCCAAATAAATTGTATTAGCCTGACCTCCACGACTTACTGCATAAATATCAGCAATGTCTGCCGTTAATTTGCTGTTAATTGTAACGGTAGTTGTAGCTGTATTGCTATTGCCTGCATTGTCAGTAACAATCCATGTTATTGTTGAAATGCCTACATTGAAATTCCCACTGGCATCTAAGCCATTTCCGTTTCTTATAGTAGCACCGTTAATTTGATACGTCACATTGTTTGCAGTACAATTATCGGTAGATGTTGCTGCCGGAATGGTGTAATTACCGCTTGCTTCATAACAAAGGTTAATTGCAGCAATGACGTGTATTTCCGGAGCCTGTGTATCAGTTACGGTTACTGTTTGTGTTGTTGTTGCTGTGTTACCACTTGTATCGGTTGCTTTCCAGTTTACTGTTGTAATACCAATAGGAAATAAGGCTGGTGCATCGTTAGTAATGGTACCCACGGCACAGTTATCAGTAACAGTAGGCTGAACTAATATTATATTGGCACTACATTGATTTTCATCATTGTTTACGATTATTGCAGAAGGTGCGGTGAAAATAGGCTTTTCTGTATCATTAATTTTTATTGTAAAAGAAACAGTAGAACTGTTACTGCATTCATCGGTGG
This sequence comes from Flavobacterium glycines, assembly GCF_900100165.1. Classification (GTDB taxonomy): domain Bacteria; phylum Bacteroidota; class Bacteroidia; order Flavobacteriales; family Flavobacteriaceae; genus Flavobacterium; species Flavobacterium glycines. The sequence continues at coordinate 24,287 of NZ_FNEO01000002.1, read as the reverse complement.
CTACCCACTTAACGAGGGTTTCTCCTTTGTTAAAAATTTGATCAGCCAATGAGCCGTTACCGCTACCTGTAGTAGCTCCGCTAAGTGTATAGTTGTAAGTAGTTTTACTGCAGTTGTTTACTGCGATTACATCAAATTCATTAGTTTTTACAATATAGGTGCTATAACCGGGGTCTGTGCTTTTAGTTATATCCGATTTTTCAGGAATATTAAAAACAGGTTTAACCCGACCATTGAATGAAAAATCGTCGATACCTACCAGAGGAGTTCCGCCTGTTCTGTTGGAACCATACCAATACAGACGAAAAGTGATAGATGTTTGAACGTTAGACAATGAAGACAGGTCGTAGGTAAGTGCCGTAGCAGTTGTTCCGGCAAAGCTTTGAGGAGTTGTAATATCATTAGTAAAACCGTCCAGACTGGATCGCATTACAAACATACTAGGGTCAGCAGTGTTTCCTTTTCTCGCTGTGAATTTAAGATTAGAAAAATCGATTTTGTAACCACTTGCCGGTTGCAATTTAAATTCAAAATACTGACCAGGATCAAATGGAGTAGCGGGGTCTGAGGCCAATACTTTATTAGTCCATCCATTTAATAAAACTCTGTTGCTAAATACGCCGGCGGTGTTAAGACTGCTTTTTGTGGCATAAAAGAAACTAGGAGTTGTACTTCCGTCATTTACGATATTGGAATTAGAAATATTTCCTATGATAACAGGCGAACTAAAATCAATAGTACCATTTAAAGTATTGCCCCAAACTTGTACTGGTGCGCTGTTATTATTAAGTTCATAAATTCGGATATCATCATGGTAAATGATACGTGTTGCTACGTTAGGAGGATCGGTAGTAATAGACTGACCTGGGCGGTACAATCCCCATTTCAGATATCCTGAAGGATTTTCTTCAGGAACATCCTGATTGAAAGTTCTATGATTACTAATTTCATAAGCTAAAGTATATTCAGTTTGACCCGGTAATCTATAATAAACCTTGTAATACCCAGTGGCATCCGTTGTCATTTTAGCATCCACTCTGAAATCAATCCATTGATTGATATACGGACGAAAATCCTCTATAATTGTTGGCTCGATATTATCATTTGGAATGCGAAAAGTAATACTATTACGCTTGGCACTCAGATACCAGGCAGGGTTTTCACCTCCACTTTGTTTGCCTTGAAAAATAATATCACCATTTTGTGCCATACCCGGTGTATAAGGCTCCCAGTCTTTCAGTAAAAGACTAGCTTCAAAACGACGTTCATCTCCGGGATAATATTTGCCACTATCAAACATTTGAGCAGTAGCAGCTTCACTTCGCCAATGATTGTCGGAAAAATAACCAGAGTCTCCAATGGTTACGCGATGTGCTATAGCATAATTTCCGGTACGACCAGGACTCACTATGTATTCGGCATCATCAGCAGTTGCATTTGTAGTATTTAAATCTAAAATTCCAGAGTTTTCGGTTCCACTTTCGTAATCAACACTAACAAGGGTATTGGTAACAGTTGCAGGTGGTACAGGAGGTGTAGGTATTAAAGAATTGGAGTAACTGATATCATCAATATACATTACAGGAGCTGATGAACCTGCACCCACATTTAAAAAAATAATTCCATTAATTGTAGTTCCCTGTGGTAGTAAACCAGTTCCGGGATCAGCATTGATTAGTACTTTCGTATTATCAATCCAGATATCAAAAGTTCCGGCAGCCAGATTGTGTGTGGTTGGAGTACTTCCATTTTCAGTAATATATGATGCTGAGGTATTACTGTTGTTCATATAAAACTTCAAAGTGTAGGACTGATTTTTGTTGATTGTTGTTTGAGAAAGTCCTGTTGTATTATAGTTAGGGCTGGTAGATGATGAAAGCCAATCCAGATTGACAGCTGTTGCATTGAGAGTGAAACGCAATGAAGCGAAGGTTTGTGCTACGCTGATGCTGCTTCCGGAGGTAAAATTACTTCCATTGCCAAAATACAGCAAAAACCGTCCATTGCTTCCTGTTAGGATATTTATTTTACATTGAAAAGCAGCAACTGTTGTACCGCTAAATGGAGCTAAACCAAATTTGGCTCCTGAAGCAGTTGTTCCTCCGGTTATTTTTAGCTCGGCTCCGTTACCACCTGCCCAATTGGAGGAAGTTAATTCTATTGGTCCTTCAGTAGTTGATGAAGCTCTTACAGCAGCATTACCGCCTCCTTCCAGTGGTGTGGGTAAATAACTGCTACTGTAGGTTGTGGATGTGTAAGGAACTGCAGCGGCAGTACCAAAGTCATACAACCAGGAAGAGTTTTGTGCTTTTGTTTCTAACAGAGCAAATACACAAATCAAAACAAGTAAACTTTTTTTCATAATAGTTTGGTTTTAGGGTTAATCAAATAAGGCTAATTTTTAGAATTGGGTTTTTAAGTCTGTTTCTTAGATTAGCCAATTATTATTTTGAAATGTATCCAGAATCACTAATGGTGGTTTGTTTTGAATATTGGTTAACCATATATAAATCAGTATGGTTATAACTTTTAAATTGTAATTCTGGAGTAAATTTTTGATTCGGTAATCGTAAATAGTTGTTATCGGATGGTTATTGATGAATCAATCTTTTTGATATCAGCATATCGTTTTAATGCTTCCAGATAATAATAATCTGCATAATCCAATGGAGTATCAATTTCAGAATTGTAAAGAAAAGCGCCGACACTATGTTTGAGCAGGAAATAACTATTTTCATCAGGCTTAGCCAAATAAGCGTCTGAAGACAATGATTGTAAGATGTCTTCGGCATAGTCAACATATTTTTTTCCGTCTTTTACCTGTGTACTTAAATCCAATAAGGCAGATGCTATAACGGCGGCAGCCGAAGCATCTCTTGGTGCACGTTCAGCGGTATCCATTGCATTGTGAACATCAAAATCCCAAACAGGAACTTTGTCTTTTGGCATTCGGGGATGATTCATTATAAAAGAAGCAATATGCTCAGCTTGTTGTAAAAACTTTGGATTTTTAGTGTTAGCATAACACATTGTATATCCATACAATCCCCATGCCTGTCCGCGAGCCCAAGCAGAATCATCTGTAACTCCCTGATGGGTCATTTTACGCAATACTTTACCTGTTTCCGGATTATAATCTACTAAATGATATGAGCTGTAATCTTTTCTAAAGTGGTTTTTCATCGTTGTTAACGCATGAGTATTGGCTATATGGACATATTCGGGTTTGTTAAATTCATTTGCACTCCAGTATAAGTATTCCAAGTTCATCATGTTATCGATAATTACCGGATAGTGTAGCCAATCCCAAGAACGAATTACTCCAATTTTAGGATTAAAACGGGCAGCAAGGTTGGCAGCTCCATCACGCAATGCAGGAAGGTAGATGGCGTCATTTGTAATTCTGTACGCATTACCATAAGAGCAAAAGAGCATAAAACCAAGGTCATGTGTGGTTTTTATATTTCGGATAGAGTCCAGTGCAAGTGTGAATTTTTTAGCTTCCTGAGCTAATTTTTTATTACCGGTAAGTTCGTACCCATACCATAAACTTCCGGGGAAAAATCCGGTAGTCCAATCCGTCAGTCCAGCTAGTTTTACCGTTCCATCAGGATTTATTGAACGCGGGTTTTTACCGGGAAGGTATGTCTTTGTGGCTTGGTTTAATTGGTAATTAATTACTTCAGTCGCTTTTTTAAACCATTTAAATGATTCATCATTTTGATTGGGTTGGGCAAACGAGCTAAAAGTAATTGCCGAGATAGCTAAAAATAAGCTAAAGGTTTTTTTCATAATCTTCATCTTTACGTTTATAGTTTGTTTATTTTCAATATTTTGATAAAGCGAAGTTAGACTTGAAGTAGAAAACACTATTTCAAATTCTATCATAAAACTTTTGAAATTGGTTAACTATAAGTAAAATGATGATGATTTTTTTGGTTTAGTGTGGTTTTAGCTTTTTAATTCAGAGAAAGGATAATTACTTGTAAAATCATTTTATACAAGTGGAAAAATATGGATATGCAAGCATAAGTTTGAGAAAAAGTAAGAACCTTTTAAATGTGATAAACATTTTAAAGGTTTTGTTTATAAGTATCTTATATTTTAAAGGCTATTTCAATGTTGGATTTTTAAAATTAAGATTTATTCTTAACTTCAATTGTACACTAAATTAGTATATCAATAATATATTTATTTGATAAATAAAGGGCTATATTGTCAATAATTAGACTATAATTGATCATTTTTATAACTTTTAAAAGATATAACTATTTTAAATTTGTTATGTAGTATTAGTAAATGTTATAATTAAAATTGAATTAAAAGATATAATGATGATTAAAAATAAAAAAATATGGAGCATTTCTGTTGTAGTCATTTTTACAATTGGTCTTGCATACCTTTTTTCAGCTGCATCAAAAAAAACAGTTGTTGAGAAATCTAATGAAGTAGTTGATAGTGATGGTAATCCAACATATAAACCTACAATCGAGAATAAAAATAATAAACCTAAATATGCACCTGAGGGCATGGTATGGATTCCGGGAGGAGAATTTTCAATGGGAAGTAAAAAAGAGTCAGAAAGCTTGTGTAGTATTAAAGGAGTAACCCAAGATGCAACGCCAATTCATCAAGTGTATGTTGATGGATTTTGGATGGATGCAAAGGAGGTTACAAATGATCAGTTTCAAAAATTTGTTGATGCAACAGCTTATGTGACTGTAGCGGAAATAAAACCTACTATAGAAGAATTTCCTAATGTTCCAATTGAGAGTTTGTTTGCAGGATCGGCTGTATTTACTCCAACACTTACTAAGGTGAGTTTAAATAATTATCTTCAATGGTGGAGATTTGTAAAAGGTGCCGATTGGAGACATCCTGAAGGACCTAATAGTTCAATAAAGAATAAGGGGAATTATCCAGTAGTTCAAATTGCTTATGAAGATGCTTTGGCTTATGCAAAATGGGCAGGGAAAAGGTTACCTACTGAGGCTGAATGGGAGTTTGCTGCACGTGGAGGGAAAACAGGAGAGTTATACTCGTGGGGGAATACATTAACTGTTGATCATAAATTTCAGGCAAATATTTATCAGGGTGATTTTCCAGTTGATAAAGGTGATACAGCTGAAGATGGTTTTGCCGGAATTGCTCCGGTAGCTCAATTTAAATCAAATGCTTACGGCTTGTATGATATGGCTGGAAATGTTTGGGAATGGGTAAATGATTGGTATAGTTCGGATTATTATAGGGAACTTAGTCAAGAAGGAGGAGTAGCGAGAAATCCAAAAGGACCTGATGCACCTTACGATTCTAAAGGAGGAAATGAGAAAAAACGTGTACATAGAGGAGGTTCTTTTTTATGTACTTCAGAATATTGTAGTAGATATATGGTTGGGACTAGAGGGAATGGAGAAGTTAGATCAGCTACTAATCATCTTGGTTTTAGATGCGTGAAATGAGAAAATTATTAGTAGTGTTTCAAAAAGTGTGTAAGTTGAAAAGTTATTCTGAAAATATTTGAGTTCTATTAATAAAGCTCGATTTTTTGGTACTATAACATAAACTATGTAATTAAAAAACGAAGTCTTGACTTTTCAACTTACACACTTTTTGGGACACTAAAATAAATACAATTGATTGGGAAAAACAGAAAAAAACATTATCAAAAGAGTTTTTGAACGCGGTAATGAGATGGGGAAAAATGAAATTATCCGTTTTTATGGTGCTAAAACAGTTGATACAATATTAAATAGTTCTATCCCTAAATAACAAATAGTATAAAACAGGATTACTACTTTTAATTTTTTTAATTATATTTTTACAATGATTTATGAATTTTACCCCGACGGGATTCAAACCAGTTTTCCTAGTAAACACTGAGGTTTTTAAATTTACCAGAATTGCTAAAGTTGCATAATAAACACAAAAAAACCCGAAAAACATAGGTTTTTCGGGCTTTAATTTTAAAAAGTGACCTCGACTGGATTCAAACCAGTAACCTTCTGAGCCGTAATCAGATGCGCTATTCAGTTGCGCCACGAGGCCTTTTGCAGTAGCTTTGTAAAGCGTGATTGCGGGTGCAAATATAGGGATAAATGTGTAACTTGCAAGCATAAATTTCAATAAATACTAAAAAAAATGAAGTTAGAAAATTATATCCGTGATATTCAGGGTTTTCCAAAAGAAGGAATTTTATTTAAAGATATTACCCCTTTGTTAAATGATGCCAAAGCAACTCAGGAATGTCTGGAAATTTTGGTAAAATCATTAAACGGACATAAAATTAATAAGGTCGTAGGAGCGGAAAGCCGAGGTTTTTTGTTTGGAATTTTACTGGCTCAGGAATTAAATGCCGGTTTTGTACCAGTACGAAAACCTAATAAATTGCCTTATGAAACCATTTCAGCTTCCTATGATTTAGAATACGGGACTGACATCTTAGAGATTCATAAAGATGCTATTCAAAAAGGAGATAAGGTTTTGATTCACGACGATGTGCTGGCAACAGGAGGAACGGCAAAAGCGGTTTGTGAATTGGTAGAAAAATTAGGAGGTGAAATTGTGCAATTGAATTTCCTGATGGAGCTGACTTTTCTTAACGGTCGTGAGAAATTAAATGGCTACAAAATTTTTGCTGCTTTAACCTATTAATCCAGTGCTCTCGAAGTAACATAATAACGGTACCCAATATTACTAATTGCCATTTCTTGGCTTTAGCCAAATCCAGGCCTTGCTTGCTGAAACTAGGTAAAACGAGTTTATTGATTTTGGCTAAAATTTTGAACATTTTTTTCTTTTAAAGATACTAAAAAGACGGTCTTGGAGAGAGACCGTCTTTTTAGATCATTTATTTTAATAGTAGTTTTTATTATTTTCCTTTTAAAGGGGAGAAGTTTCAACTACTAGAACTCCATTTCGGGATTTTTCCCCATAGGTAGCTAAGGTGATTTTTTTGGTTTCATCGGTGGATTCTTCAAATATATTAGCGTTAATAATTTTGATATTCCTATTTTTAATTTTTAATAAGCTTTTAAGGTTACTCTCTTTTCCATCAATTATGACTAAGGCTTTTCTAAAAGTTTTAATAAAATCTATTGGAGCAGAATTTTTGTCCTCGTCATTTATTTTTGTTGAAGTCTTACTGTTGTCATTTTGTTCAGAAATAATAGTTGGTTTTGGTGTGTCTGACGTTTTCGTTGTAATTATTACTTTCTTTTCAAAAGAATTTGTTTCGATTTTGTCAATGTTGTTTATGTCTAGTTTACTATATACAAAAGCAGTCGATTTTTTACCATCAATATAATATTCTTTAAGGTAGGATTTAATCGGTTCTTTACTTTTTGTTGTTATTCTAACTGTCTTTTTGTTTTTTGACTTATTACTGTTTTTATTTGTCTTTTCAGTTTTTTTATCACTCCCCATTAATTTAATTTCTTCACTAAATGGAGAAATATTATTTTCAGTTGTGATTTCAAAAGCACCTTTTTTTCCTAAAGTTCCATACTTCGCAATTGCTTGTTCTATGTTTAATTGTTTTATTGATGTTATAAGGTCTATATAAAGATCTCTTGGGTCTCTAAATGTTGGTTTTCCATTTACGACAATAAGTTCATCTCTAAATTCAATTTTTCTATTGAATATTTTGTCTTTTTCAGCATCTTTACCTGGGTCAATGGTTAATTTTAATCTCCCTGTTTTTGTGTTTATTTTATCTTGTTTTTTTTGTTTTTGAACTTCTTTCTCCTGTGCAACTACTTCAATTTGAAATAAAAACACAAAGGCAATTAGTACCGGAAATACGGTGATGTACTTCCAAGAATTCCATTTGTCGGATTGGTTTTTGTTCAACATAATAATTCTTTTTTTGATTAAGGATTGATAGAAATGATTGGTAATGGCTACACAATTGTCTTGTGTGGTTATTTTTAAAAGAGTTAATTGATAGGCTTTTTTGTCGGCGATGTTTTTGGAAGCTTCACTGTCGGCTATAAACTCCAAGTTTTGAATGATTGCTTTTTTATACAACCAAATCAACGGATTGAACCAAAAAGCAATACAAAACAATCGCGCGACTAATACATCTACACTGTGATGCTGACTGCTGTGGACTTTTTCATGTTCCAATATATTTTCTAATTCTATTGACGTATACAAAGAGGAATTATAAACAATAGCTTTAAAAAAGGAAAAAGGTGCAATGTTTACATTTATATCAATTAGTTTAAAATTTCCTTGCTGTTTGCTATTTTGACCTTTAAATACTTTGGATAAACTATAAAAATCAAAGAAGAGTTTGAGCAGAAAAATTACTGTTCCTATTAGATAAACGTAAGTAGCGATTAAGTACCAATCGATTTGGGGTTCCGGATTAATAGTCATAGTCGTTACCGGAATAGTAGACCAATCCAAGGAATCCGTTGTGGGTTCTACCCAAATTATTTTAGTGATAAAGTAAAGTGGCAGTAATGCTGAGGTGAATAATCCCGAAAGTAAAAACCATCTGTTGGCGGTAAAGAATGTTTCTTTGCGCAGTAATAGCATATAGGCCAGGAAAAACAATCCAATTAAGCCACTTGCTTTGATGAAGTAAAGGAATAAATTTTCCATAGTTATTCTTTTTTCTCAATCATGGCTAAAATTTCTCGTAATTCTTCGGCAGATATTTTTTCTTCTTTGGCAAAAAAGGAAACCATATTTTTATAAGAATTATCAAAATAGTTTTCAATGGCAGTATTCATGAATTTTTTTCGATAATCTTCCATTTTTACAATTGGAAAATATTGATGCGTTTTCCCGAAAGCATTATAGGAAACATATCCTTTTTCTTCCAGATTTCTAATAATGGTCGAAAGGGTGTTGTAATGCGGTTTTTCATCTGCCATTTCGGCCATGACTTCTTTTACAAAAGCTTTTTCCAGCTTCCATAAAATTTGCATGATTTCTTCTTCTTTGTTGGTTAACTTTTCCATAGTTGTTTAATTTGAATACAAGTATATAACTATTTTTTTAGTTTCAAAACTATTTTTATAGTTATTTAACTAAAATTTTAGTTTTTATAGTTTTAAGCTGTAATTTTATGAAGATTAGTCGTTGTGGCTTTGCAACTTTTAAGCTATTTTTGCATAAAATTTTGAAGATGAGGTATATTCTATTGTTTAGTATTTTGTTCCAAAGTGTTTTTGGCTATAGCCAGGAAAAATTTGATTTGGCTGCAGCTAAAAAATACCAGCAGGAATTAAATAAAGAATATGCTAATCGTGATACGAGTCCATTAGAAGAAGCTGATTTTAGCCATTTCAAAGGTTTGGATTTTTATCCTGTAAGTAAAAAATATTTTGTAGTTGCCAAGTTAGTGCGTACGCCAAAAGAAAAAGCTTTCAAGATGAAAACATCAACTGACAGAACACCAATATATAAGAAGTACGGTGAAGTACATTTTGAAATGGATGGAAAAATGCACAAATTGAATGTGTATCAAAGTTTGGAACTCATTGTAAATCCAAAATATAAGAACGATTTGTTTTTGCCTTTTTTTGATGCAACTTCGGGTAAAGAAAGTTACATTGGCGGGAAATATATCGATTTAAAGATTCCAAAAGGCAATACAATTGCAATTGATTTTAATACTTCGTACAATCCGTATTGTGCTTACAGTTACCGTTATTCCTGTCCTAAAGTTCCTTTGGAAAACGATTTAAAAGTGGCAATTCGTGCGGGGGTTAAAAAATTTCATGACTAATGCAGTACTTCAATTTACATACCCATCAATTTACTAATGATGCTGAGATTCTGGAATTAGTCAATCAATATCCACAGGAGTTTGACCAGACAATGCCGCATTATTCCATTGGGATTCATCCATTGTTTATCGATGAAAATCGACTGCTAAGTGATTTTGAAATTTTACAACAAAAAGCGGGCTTGCCGGAATGTCTGGCTATTGGCGAATGTGGTTTGGACAAACGCAGTGAGACTGCTTTTGAGATTCAATTGGAAGTTTTAGAAAGACAATTACTATTGGCCGAAAAATTTCAAAAACCTGTTGTGATACATTGTGTTCATGCTTTTCAGGAATTGGAAGAAATGAAAAAACGTTTGAAACTGACAACTCCTGTCATTATTCATGGATTTTCTAAAAAAGAGCAGTTGGCAAAAGAACTTCTCAATAATGGATTTTATCTTTCTTTTGGGAGATATTTATTGATAAATCCCGAATTAGAATCGGTTTTTAATAGTGTGCCGGAAAATCGATTTTTTCTGGAAACCGATACTTCCGACTATACTATTGAAGAAGTGTACGCTTTGGCTGCAAAATATAAAAAGATAACAGTGGAAGAATTACAGCAGATTATTTCCAATAATTTTGATGCTGTTTTTACAAATAAACAAATTACCAAATAAACAAATACACTTTAAATTATGGCAGAGTGGACCGAAAGAGCGGAGCTTTTATTCAAAAAAGAAGGATTAAATAAATTACAGAATGCCAATGTAATGGTAGTAGGATTAGGTGGTGTAGGATCATTTGCAGCCGAATTTTTAGCCCGCGCAGGAGTGGGAAATATGATTATTGTGGATGGAGATGTGGTGGATATTACCAATATAAACCGACAATTGCCGGCTTTGCATTCGACAGTTGGGGAACCAAAAGTAACGATTGTAGGTGATCGTTTGATGGATATCAATCCGGAATTGAATTTAACCAGAGTGAAAGAATTTCTTTCTCCGGAACGTGCTTTCGAATTGGTTTCTGAGGATATGGATTATGTTTTGGATTGTATTGATAGTATTACTCCAAAATTGAATTTGATTGTTGGAGCGAAGAAAAAGAAGGTGAAAATCATTTCTAATATGGGGGCCGGTGGGAAAATGCAGGCCGGAAAAGTTACTGTAAAAGACATTAGTAAAACCGATGTTTGTCCCTTGGCCAAAGTAGTTCGTAAGCGTTTGCGTAAAATGGGCGTTAAAAAAGGAGTAAAAGCTGTTTTTTCTATGGAAAAACCGGATGAAACCAGTGTAAAAATGACAGACGGAACTAACTTTAAAAAATCTTTTTACGGAACAAACAGTTATATGCCGGCCTTATTTGGTTTACATGCAGCCGAAACAGTAATTCGTGATCTTTTGAAAAAGGAATAATAAGAAAAGAGGAAAGAGATTAAAATCAAATTCCTTTATATTTTAGAACTGTCAACTTTCAACTTTCAACAAAAAACAAGAAACTAAAAACAAAACAATGATACAAACTGTAATTTTTGACATGGACGGCGTAATTGTCGATACTGAACCTGTACACCGTTATGCTTATTACAAACAATTCAAAGAATTAAATATCGAAGTAAGCGAAGAATTATATACTTCTTTTACAGGAAATTCGACTCGAAATATTTTCCAAAAACTAAAAGATATTTTTCAACTGGAACAGGATGTAGAAGATTTGATTCTGAGAAAAAGAAGCATTTTTAATGATGCTTTTGATACTAAAAAAGATTTAGAATTATTAGCTGGTGTTCGCAGTTTAATTGAAGATTTACATCAAAATGGAGTGCAGTTAATTTTGGCTTCTTCAGCTTCAAAAGTAACTATCGAGCGTATTTTTAATCGTTTTGATTTGCATCAATATTTTACCCATAAGGTAAGTGGTGAGGATTTTCCAAAATCAAAACCACATCCGGCCATTTTTGAACATGCTGCGAGTTTATCGATTGCTCCTAAGGAAAATTGTATTATTATTGAAGATAGTACTAATGGAATTGTTGCGGGAAAAGCGGCAGGAATTTTGTGTATAGGCTATAATAGTGAGCATTCTAAGAATCAGGATTTATCATTGGCGGATTATGTTGTAAATCACTTTGATGAGCTGGATTATAGCAGAGTTAAAGAAATGGATTCTAAATTATGCAATAATTAACAGCTGTCGTAAAACAGATATTGTAAATTTGATTTTTAAAACATTACAGAATTATGAAAAGAGTATTGATTGTATTATTTCTTGTGGTTTCTTATTTTAGTGTTACAGCTCAGGTAAGAATTCCTGAAACAAGTCCGAATGCTGTTGTTAAACAGGTAGTTGGTCTAACTGATGTAGAAATTGTGTATTCCAGACCATCGGCAAGAGGAAGATCGGTTTTAGGGAATTTGGTTCCTTTTGGTCAGCTATGGCGTACCGGAGCTAATGAAAATTCGACGATCTCTTTTAGTGATGATGTAGTGATTAATGGAAAAACGTTGAAAAAAGGGAAATATGCTTTATTTACCGTTCCCAATGTTCAGAGTTGGGATATTATTTTTTATACCGCAATTGACAATTGGGGAACACCTAAGGATTTTGATGAGGCAAAAGTAGCTTTGAAGGCAACGGTTAATGATGAAGCTTTGACAAAACCGGTAGAAACTTTTACTTTAGCGATTAATAATTTGACGACTAATTCGGCAACTTTAGATATTTCCTGGGAGAACTCCTATGTTTCATTGAAATTTGAAGTGCCTACTAATAAACTGGCAATTGCAAGTATTGATAAAACCCTTGCAGGACCAACACCTGAAGAATATTATACAGCAGCTCAATATTATTACCAGTCTAACGGAGATATTGCAAAAGGAAGATCTTATATTGACAAGGCGATTGAATTGTCTAAATCGGTTCCGTTTTATTATCTAAGATTAAAATCATTGATTCAGGCAAAACAGGGAGATAAAAAAGGAGCTATAGAAACAGCTAAATGGTCTATGTCGGCTTCGGAAGCTGCCGGAAACAAAGAATACATTGAAATGAACAAAGCCAGTATAGAGGAATGGAGTAGATAAAATATTTCGTTTTTTATAAAAATCCCATTCGCACATCTGGTTCGAATGGGATTTTTGTTTTTAATTTATTCTTCAATTTTCGTTGTTTTAAAAATACTTAATTGCAATAAAGAAGAAAGCACAATCGTCATCATGGCTCCAATGAAATTAAGCCATAAATAGCCCAGTTTTTCTTCGCCACTCGGATAGATAAAAATGGCAAAATAATAAATGACAAAGATGGTCAACTGGCTAATAAAAGCACTGTAAAAAATAGCTTTGGCTTTGACAAAATCAAAATAAAAACCAACCAGAAAAATGCCTAATACTGTCCCGTAGAAGATAGAACCAACAATGTTTACTAACTGAATTAGGTTTTCAAACAAAGTACCAATACAGGCAAAAAGAATGGCTACCACTCCCCAAAAGAACGTGAAAAATTTAGTAGCATTCAGATAATGCGTTTCGGTTTTCGGTTCTTTTAAATTTCGTTTGTAAATATCAATAGCGGTGGTGGAAGCTAAAGCATTTAGTCCCGAAGCAGTAGAAGACATAGCTGCCGATATAATTACAGCCAATAATAAACCAATTAAACCTTTGGGTAAATAATGCAGGATAAAATGAAAGAAAACATAATCTTTGTCATTGGTTTCACTGCCCTTATCGGCTTTATGGATAATTTCTTTAGCTCTGTCTCTTAAATCTTTTTCTTTGGTTGAAATAGCAACTAATTCTTTTCTTAAAATAGGATTGTCATAATCCTGGTTTAATTGGTCGATGTACAAAAGATTAATTACTTTTTTGTCTTCAGAAAGGGTGTCCAGTTTTTTTTCTAAAGAATGGTATTCGTTCTTAAATTTTGATTTTTCAATGAGGGCTTTGTTGTTGGGATTAAAATTTAAAGGTACCGGGTTGAATTGGAAAAAAACAAAAACCATCGCGCCAGTCAGTAAGATAAAGAACTGCATAGGCACTTTTAAGAGCCCGTTCATGATTAATCCCATTTGGCTTTCCCTAACCGATTTTCCGGATAAATAACGTCCTACCTGAGATTGGTCGGTGCCAAAATAAGCCAGAGCCAGGAAGAAACCTCCTGTAATTCCGCTCCAGAAAGTATATTTTTCCTCAGGGTCAGTAGAAAAATCTACAATGTTCATTTTTCCATTAGCTCCGGCAATATGCAGCGCATTGCTGAAAGTCATATCATTAGGTAAAAAATGAAGAATTAGAAAAAAGGTGATAAACATACCCGACATAATCACAAACATCTGTTGTTTTTGGGTCACATTAACTGCTTTAGTCCCGCCGGAAACGGTATAAATAATTACCAAAATCCCTATTACAATATTCATGTACGTAAGATTCCAACCTAATAATGCCGATAAAATAATCGCAGGAGCATAGATGGTCAATCCTGTTCCAAGTCCTCTTTGCAATAAAAAAAGGATAGCTGCTAAGGAACGTGTTTTTAAATCAAAACGTTTTTCCAGATATTCATAGGCAGTAAAAACTTTGAATTTATGATAGATAGGAATAAATGTCAAACAAATGACAATCATAGCTATGGGTAATCCAAAATAAAACTGAACAAATCCCATTCCGTCATGATAAGCCTGACCGGGAGTGGAAAGAAAGGTAATCGCACTGGCCTGAGTAGCCATTACCGAAAGCCCCACCATATGCCAGGGAGTTTCATTACTTCCCAGAATGAATTCTTCTACGTTTTTACTTCCTTTCGTTTTCCAGGCTCCATAAATTACTATGAATAGCAAGGTAATTATAAGTACAATCCAGTCAAATAATTGCATGGTTTAAGAGTATAATTTCATTATTAGATAAAAAAACAAGACATAAGCTACATTGGCAACCAGTACCCAGGTGTAATCCGGTTTCCACTTTTTTTCTTTTTTTGAGTCCATTATAAGTGTTTTTTATTTTTGTGTTTCCTCAGTTTCAGGAGTTTTTAATGCAATCATATTGGCAATTAACCGATAGGCTCCTGAAACACCTTCTGGTAATTCTCTAAATAAACTTAAGCCGGTATAGATATATTGTCCTTTTCCGTAGGTAGCAACTAATAGAGCACCTTTTTTAGCACTTTCTCCTTTGTCGTGAGAAGAAAGTATAGGCGTAAAGGCAGCGTCAAATTCATTAGGATAATACAAGCCTTGTTCCTGTGTCCAGCCTTTGAAATCTTTTGATGTAATCGGGTTAGGATAATTTAAAACAGGATGATTTGGTGCTAAAAATTCAACATTGGCGTTTTCGTCGGTAACTCTGTCGTTAGAAAGGCTTAAAGGATAGGGAGCAATATTAGCAGGAATCGTTTTATCCGGAGTGTTGTACTGTACAATCAGTGTTTTTCCTCTTTTAACGAATTCCAATAATAAATGTTGTCTCGTTTTTAAAAAGGGAAGGGTATTGTAAGCACGAATTCCGGTGATGATTACATCAAAATTATTCAAATAACGCGAATTGATTTCTTCGGGAGTGATTAATGTTACCTTGTATCCCATTTGGCTCAAACATTCAGGGACATTATCTCCTGCACCCATGATATAGCCAATTCTTTCATTAGTAGTTTTTAAATCCAGTTTTTTAAATTTTGCTTCTGACGGAAGCAATACCTGCTGTTTACTGATGTGCTCGTAATTGATAATAATTTGTTCTTTTTCATATTTTTTATCATTAAGTGTAACCACACTTTTTACGGTAGTTTCCGAAGCTTCTTTAGGAGGAGTTACCTCAAAATAAACTGTTTTTTCGTTGTCTTTTTTGTCCAGGCTAAAAGGAATATGATCCGGAAAAACATTCCAGTCATTGTTAAGTTCCAATCGGATTTCTCCTTTGATGTTGTCTTTTCCGGCTTTTACCAATACTGCCATTTTTTTGGTATTTCCGTCATTAAAAAAAGAAATTTTGTCTATGATTCTCGAACTTACTTCGGGAACCACATCAAGATAATTGTACATTTCTCCTTTAACTTTATCATTAAATTTATAGACTACTGCACGTTCAAAAGGAATGGTCAGACCGTTGATTGCAATGTTGAATTCCAGTTTAATATCTCTGATGATATCAGCAATTCCAATGTTTTTTTGATCACTAACCTGATACATACCTGTAGTTGGTTTTTCTTTTAACCAATTAGGTTGGCTATACCCAATGTTTTCGGCTAATTGAATAGGAACTGTTAGATTTTGTGGATTATTGTTATCTAAAGGTTTGTTGATGTCGGTATTATTTTTGTCAGGAAAACTGGTGATGCTTTTTAATTCCATTGGAATAGTACTTCTGTTAATCGCTTCAATTTTGATTTTTACAGCACTTCCCGGAGTCGCCTGATCTTCTGAGGCCACGGCTTCGAGATACAATCCGGCACAGCTGGCAATGATATTTTTAATTTCGTTTAATTTAATTGGTTTCCAATGATTTTCATCAAGACTTTCAATCATTTGGTAAGCCTTGATTAAAGCAGGGATTGAAGCAGAAGGATTTGAAAAATCAAATCGTTCCTGTATATTGTTGATTATTCTCCCAATAGTTCTTCCTCCTTTTACACGATTCCAGCTAGTGTCTATTCCGTCAAAAATATTGGTTTTGTCTTTTAATTCTTCACCATTAATCAGTTCTAAATATTCGCTGTCTTTACCGCGACTTCCCGTGCTGCCAAAACCTTGTGATTTATGAGCACTTCTGCTCAAGGCTGCAATTTCCTGATTGGATTGCCCTAATGCCGGATAGTAAGCACCTGTTTCTAAAGTGACGAAATTGGTCTTATCAGCAGCATCAAATTTTTCCTGACTGCCATAAAACCAAACCGAAGGATTAAAGAAAACACGTTTGGCTTGCCAGGGACTGTACCATTGCAATTGTTCCGGAAAACGTTCCGGATTATTGGATAAACCAAATGCTTCTACACTCAAAATAGCCGAAGCGGTATGGTGACCATGGGTAGTTCCTGGTGAACGATGGTCAAAACGATTGATAATCACATCAGGTTGAAATTTTCGGATAGTCCAGATTACATCAGCCAGTACTTTTTCTTTGTCCCAAATTTCAAATGTCTCGTTGGGATTTTTAGAAAAACCAAAATCATTAGCACGGCTAAAAAACTGTTCTCCGCCGTCAATTTTTCGGGCTTCTATTAATTCCTGGGTACGTATTACACCTAATAATTCTCTTAATTCAGGACCAATTAAATTTTGTCCGCCATCACCACGAGTCAAGGAAAGATAGGCCGTTCTTGCTTTTTTTTCATTCGAAAAATAAGAAATCAAGCGGGTGTTTTCATCATCAGGATGAGCAGCAATATAAAGCACACTCCCGAGGAAATTTAATTTCTGAATTTGATTGTAAATTTCAACAGCATCAGGCTTTTTTGGTTTTTGAGCATGGCTGAGTTGAAATAAAAAGAAGAATGTAAAAATAAAAACGGCTCTGTTTTTAAGCATTTGGTTGTAATTTTTTGGCAATAGATTCAAATGTAATAATTATTTTTCGGAATAAAATGATTCTCATTTGCTTCATAAAACAACAAAAACTACTCCGAAAAGTAGTTTTGCTGTAATTAATTTTATTTTTTTTTTAGATTTTAACCTTGATAACGATTTTTTTAATTTTTCCATTGCTTATCATGGCCGCATGTACATCTTCCGGAAATAGGATGGTGAATTGTCCCGGATTCAATTCGAAAAACATATCCGGTTTGTCAAAAAAGAAACGAACATCTTTTTCGTCGCTGTAATCACCATTTGGACTCACACATTTTTCTCTGGGTTTCCAGGCGTAGGTTTCCGGACCGGCTACACATACCTGAATATCAATATTTTTATCGTGGCACTCAAAGTGAACCAAACTTTGTTCTTTTGAATTTCCGTTTCCTGAGTTTACGATAATTTTTAAATCATCGCTGTATTGGGTTACTCCGTCAGCCAGATTGGCTAAGTCATTTTCTTTTAAAAATTGAAAAGCTTTTTCGAAAGCAGGGTGCAAACCATAGTATTTAGCAGCATTGTTTAAAGAATCTACAATCATTTTTAAGTTGTTTATTTAGTTTTAATGGTGAATGATTTATTGCATTTGGGTAATAAAAAATAAAAGTACATTTTTAAATTTAATCGCCGAAAGTAAAACCGCATAAAAAAGATTTTTTTAACTACTTCAGGCTGATTCTTTTTTTGTTTTCAATTTCGAACAATCAATTTTGTGTGGATTATCAATAAGAATAAGGAGTAAGACTGCTTTATTGGTTTCCTTTTGTACATTTGTAAGAAGCGCAAAATGTTGTATTTGAAAATGCATTTTATTTCAAAAAACGCGTTACTAATTTAGTTGCCAATGAGAACTACATTCAAAAATATAAGTTTACTTTGTTTATTGATTATTTTTTTGTCCTGTCAATCGCAAATTGTGGTGGTGAAGTCTGTTAATCCGGTTGCTGTGGCAGTGGACGATACTACATTTGTCAATTTGAAATCCTATAGTGCTGATTTTGTTTATGATATGAAATACGCTACCGAAGATAATTTTCTGAAAGCCAAAGTGTACGATTGCGCCGAATGTTATTTGCGTTACAAAACAGTTCAGGCTTTGATAAAGGCCAATGAAACTTTTATGAAAGAAGGGTTGCGTATTAAATTGTATGATTGTTACCGTCCGCTGGATATTCAAAAACGAATGTGGGCTATTGTTCCTAATCCGGAATATGTAGCCGATCCAGCCAAAGGTTCGATTCATAATAGAGGAGGAGCGGTCGATATTACACTTGTAAATAAAAGAGGGAAAGAATTAAAAATGGGAACTCCTTTTGATTTTTTTGGCCCTGAAGCCAGTCATAACTACGAAGATTTATCTCAAAAAGTAAAAGACAATCGGGCGCTGCTTAAAAAGGTTATGATAGAAAATGGTTTTAATTCTTTCGATTCCGAATGGTGGCATTACAATTTAAAATCGGCATTAAAAGACAAACTTTCTAATGAAAAATGGGATTGTAAGTAAAAAAGGTTTTTTCACACCCTAACCCCTCTCAAGAGGGGAATATAGCCTCGTTTTAAAAAGAATGTTTTAAAATTAAACAATCTTCTTAATCACTCTCAGTTTATGAGTATGTTTGTTGATTTCGCCGTTAAAAATTCCTAAATGGTCAATACGGTCAATGCGTACTTTTCCACTCGCATGGATAATGTAATTGTTTTCCATGATAATCCCCACATGGATGATGTTGCCTTCTTCGTTATCGAAAAAAGCCAAATCTCCGGGTTCGCTTTCTTCAATAAAACTTAAGGCTTCACCCTGAGTTGCCTGCTGCGAAGCATCTCTTAAAAGTTTGTATCCATTCAATTTATAAACCATTTGTGTAAAACCGGAGCAGTCAATACCAAAAGGTGTTTTCCCTCCCCACAAATAAGGAGCATTCAGGTACATGTAAGCGGTATTGATAAGGTTTTTTTTGTCTTTTATACCGTTTACTTTTGTTCCTTCAAATTCGTAATTCTGGGTATTGATTTCGTTGTTGTTTAAAAAAGACAGCGAAGCCCCCAGCGGAATAGGAATCAACAGATTGTTAGGTGCTGTAATGTATTCGATTAAATCGGAATTCAGGATAATGGTTTCTTTAGACAATTGGTCGTAATTGGCTTCTGAAATCACCTGATATTGTTTGGAATCTACCCAGCCTTCGTAGTCGTCGTATTGTAATTTAATGCGTGACCATTGATTGCGTTTTTCTAAAATTTTGAAATGTTCGCCAAATAAAACTTGGGAAACAATTTCGCTTTTGTCGCTAGGTTCAAATCGAAGGGGGATAATGGCTAAATTACAAATTCCGAACATTAATTCTATTTTTTTAGATTCTTTCAATAACAATTGCTGAAGCACCTCCGCCACCATTGCAAATGGCTGCGGCTCCTGTTTTGGCATTATTTTGTTCTAAAATATGCAGCAAACTCACTAAGATTCTCGCTCCTGAACAACCTAGTGGATGTCCTAAGGAAACGGCACCTCCATTGACATTTACTTTGGCACTGTCCAATCCCAGGATTTTGATATTGGCTAAACCTACAACGGAAAAAGCTTCGTTGAATTCAAAAAAATCGACATCATTTATTGTTATTCCTGCTTTGTCTAAGGCTTTAGGTAAGGCCTTTGCAGGACTTGTGGTAAACCATTTTGGTTCCTGAGCAGCATCGGCATAGCTTTTTATATAGGCTAATGGTTTTAATTGTAATTCGGCTGCTTTTTCTTCACTCATCAGGATTAAGGCTGCGGCTCCATCGTTTATTGTAGAAGCATTAGCGGCAGTAACGGTTCCGTCTTTGGTGAAAACAGCGTTTAAAGAAGGGATTTTATCTAATTTAACATTAGTATATTCTTCGTCTTTAGCAATCACTATCGGTTCACCACGACGTTGCGGAACGGCTACCGGCACGACTTCGGCATCAAACTTACCTGTATCCCAGGCCTGAGCCGAACGGCGATACGATTCAATGGCAAAATTATCCTGTTCTTCCCGGCTAATATTGTATTGGTTGGCACAAAGGTCGGCATAAACACCCATAGCCTGATTGTCATAAGCATCCACTAAACCGTCTCTTTGCATACCATCTGTAAGGGTAGCGGGACCAAATTTTGTTCCGCTTCTCAAATGGGTATAATGCGGAATCAAACTCATGTTTTCCATACCGCCTGCTACTACAATTTCAGCATCACCAGTTTGAATAGCCTGAGCCGCCATCATTACGGCTTTCATACCCGAAGCGCAAACTTTATTGATAGTGGTGCAGGGAATGGTATTTTTCAAACCAGCAAAAAGAGCCGCCTGACGTGCAGGAGCCTGACCTACGCCTGCCTGAATGACATTACCCATCAGTACTTCGTCTACCAGATTAGGATCTAAATTGATTTTGTCCAAAGCGCCTTTGATGGCTGCAGCGCCCAGTTGCGGTGCTGAAACATTGGCTAATCCTCCCATGAAACTTCCGATTGGTGTTCTTACGGCAGCAACGATAACTACTTTTTTGCTCATTTTTTAAATTAGGTTTGATTGTATAGTTGTAGCAAATTTAGTCTTTTTTGTATAAAATTTATATTTTCGATTATTGATTCTGTTTTTGAAAAAAAAGTTTAAAAAAAGATGGATTCTATCTCTTTGATTGTTAGTGTTTTTTGAAAAAATCAAAAAAAATATTAAAAAAAAGCACAAAAATAGTTGTGAGAAATGAGATGTTGTGTTACATTTGCAACCGCAAAACGAGACACGTTCTCTGAGCTTGGAGAGGTGCCAGAGTGGTAATGGAGCAGATTGCTAATCTGTCGACGGGTAACCGTCGCCAGGGTTCGAGTCCCTGTCTCTCCGCTTATAAATTTTGCTACTCGGGGTGTAGCGTAGCCCGGTTATCGCGCCTGCTTTGGGAGCAGGAGGCCGCAGGTTCGAATCCTGCCACCCCGACCAAAACTTTACCATAAAGTTTTAAAACAAATGGTTCCATAGCTCAGCTGGATAGAGCAACGCACTTCTAATGCGTAGGTCGAAGGTTCGAATCCTTCTGGAATCACAAGAAGCCTTGAAATCATTGATTTCGAGGCTTTTTTGTTTGTGTTTATTGCTCGCAAATTTCTTTTAGTTTTTCGAGTGCTTTTGGGAAAGTCTGATTCATGTAATCCAAAAAATCCTCTGTAACATCTAAATCAACAATAACTGTAGTTGTACCATTCTTTTCTTCGAAGGTATAATTTTCAAATCCGTTAGCCCATTTTTCTACTTCCGGACCTTCGGTAATTTCGGTATTGTCTTTTATAATTCCGTAATGACGAATAGAAACAAAACGGTTGGGGATGCAGTCAGCTATCTCCGAAACCATGCCGCCTTTGTTACCATGCTCATCTGTTCCCACAAAGAGCATTTTGCTTCCCTTGTACCAGTTGCCTTCGTAGGTAGAACTGGGGTTAAAAAGCGCTGTCCATGTCTCATAAGTAGCTTTATTGCTCATGCCCAGCATGGTTTCATAGACTTTGTCGGCAAAGGCGTTTATGTGTATTTTGAATTGGATCTTTTGCATATTATTGACTTTTTATCTCTAAAGTTTAAGTGGTGAATTAAAGATAATAACTTTGCTTTTTAAAAGCAATAGAGAATGAGCATCTTATAAACGCTGTGGTTTGTTTCATAAGATAAGCAGGCATTCGTTGAAAGGTACTAGGGCAAAAAGAAACTTCTTTCAAATCGCTTTAAAAGAAGTTGGATTGTATTTTTTCGATATGATTTTTAGTAAATGGGAGTTGTGCAACAGTTGCCGCTGTTGTATGTAGCCCTTCTATTCATTCTTAGTTGTTTTTACGGTCATAATTGGTGCAAGCGAAGGATTTCTTTGCGTTTCTGTCAATCGGACTATTTCCTGTATTTCTAAAACTTTTTTTTCTCTTAGGGTAACTTGTTCTGCAATTTCTTTTGGTGTCATTTTGTTCTCTAAGCCAAGTAAAATCAAGTCAACTTGCTGTACAGGCAATTCCAGATAGCCAACATATTTGTCTGTAACACCAGGAACCATATCGGGATTGGGTGTTCTATCCAGAATTTCGGTTGGGATGCCGATATGTTGCCCAATTTGGAATATTTGACTTCGATAAATATTTTTAAGAGGCATAATGTCCGCACAGTCATCAATTCCACATTTTACAAAAAGCCCAACGGAACGCTCTGTTTTATGAGTTGCACCAACCAGCAACAGGTTGTTGTCTTCTGCATATTTGTATGCGTAAAGTAATCTTGCACGCTGTCTGCCACTTATTTTAGAGGTATATTTTTGAAATGTTTCTACTCGTTCACCCCTTAACATTTTTAAATATCCTTTGTAAACTTCATCTCCTTTTTTTTGCTTGACTTTTTCAATTCGATTTCTCCAAAATTCCCTGCCACCTAAAAATGTCAAAAGTAGATCTGCTATTTTTAAACTACGTAGGATAGGGTTGATGTAAATTTTCTTGGATTTTATGTCAAGCTGTTTGATAATGAGTTTACCGTATAAATTGGCTTCAGGGTTGCCAAATCGTTCTGGTAACATTAGAGCTGTTACCTTGTCTTTACCAACAGCTCTTGTTGTAAGAGCGGCAGTAACACTGGAGTCCAGTCCGCCTGAAACGGTTACTAGAATCCCGTCCTTTTTGGATTCAATAAATTTTGTTCTAATAAAAGTCTCAATGTCTGAACACCATTGTTGCGGGTCAATTTCTAAAGATTTTTCATTTAGTATGTTGAGTCCAGACATTACTTGATGTTTTTATCGTTATTTAAGGTTGCACATAACGGTCCAGGGCTTTGCGTTTGTTGCTAGCGAGTGGTGTAGATTATTTTCTGCTAAAGATAGAATTTTTTCGTGAAGAAAAAGCGTTAAGGTAACGAAGCAACCCAGTCATTGCATGAAACCGCTGTTATGAACTGTGCTTTTCTCAATTCTGATACTTTTCAGTATTAATAAACTTCCAACGAAATTTAGTACTATTCCACACGCAAAGTAGCCGTATTCATAACTTTTACCAAATAGTTTTTCAAAATAACTAAAGTATTGGTTTATAGTGTTATTAAAAATTATTCCAGAAAAAAATGTCATCAATAAGAGAAGAAATATAATAACAGTATTTATGTAATGATTTTTATTTTTCCAATTCATGTAAGCAACAAATACAATTCCCAATGAGGCAATCACAAAAGCCAAATAAAGTCTATACCATAAAAAATCATCAAGTATTTTTATTCTTTTTGTCCATTCAACGTCATTTATGTCTTTACGTAAGTATAAAATTTCTTTAATTTGAAACGAATAAAAGAATCTTTGAAAACCATAAATGATAAATAAAATTCCAAAAAAATAGAATAACGTAATTCTCAAATTGAAGTTCTTCATTTAATGCTCGGTTTTAGCATAGCTCATAACGTGTTCCGATGCTTTGCGACAGTTTCGATGCCAGCGGGCTGATTATTTTCTGTTAAAGATAAACGTTTTTCGTGAAGAAGTAAAAAGTTAAATCAGCAATTGCGCAAAAACCGCTGTTAGCGGTAGTTTTCGTACTTCGTTGATAACTTATCATTCAAGTAATCAGACAGCTTTTCATAATCCTTTGAATTTCGTTCAAACAATCTGATTTTTTCTCCTTCAATATTTATGATTATTTCGTTTCCGGTTTTAATTCCTAATAGATTATAATGGTTTTCAGTCCAACTTGAAATTGCTTTTAAATCGTATCTTTTTTGATCTGAAAAAGTCTGATTGATTATTAAATCATTCTCAATGAGATTAAAATACTTGATTCTTTTAATTCTTCTTATTTCCAGTATTATAAATGCTAAACCCATTAATATTAAAGCCGTTTTTTTCCATAGTTGATTCGACCTTTCTGTAAAAGCGAAAATTAGAACGCTTAATAAAAGCGTTACTAAAATAATCTGTAATATATTTTTTGTTGTCTGTGTCATGTCTGTGTGGCGAGAAAATTACCGCTAACGT